>CAVSTA010000042.1:0-266436 GCA_963730745.1 uncultured Alphaproteobacteria bacterium | reverse complement strand
GCGTTCCCCACCAATGAGCTGATGTAAACTACTCCAACTCTGCCGCTCCGTCCCGACAATACTGCGGCTGATCGGAGGCAGCTTAATCCAGGAGAGTGACCTTGCCGGATGACAAATCGTAATATCCGGCGACGATTTTGAGTTGATTTGTTTTATTTGATCGGCCAGAACCGGCGAAGATTGCCGCAGCAACGCCGCCTGGATCCGGGCATTGGCCTTGATCGCCGCCTCCAGATCGTGGCCGGCCTGGTCGACAGCTGGGCGGATATAGGGATAGAGCGTGCTGATCTGCCCGGGGACCGCTTCGCCTTCAATCGCGGCATGGACGGCCCCGCAATTGGCGTGGCCCAGCACCATGATCGCCTTGGTGCCGAGTACCGCGGCCCCGTATTCGAGGCTGGCGATAACCGCCGAGGTAGCGATGTTGCCGGCAACCCTGGTAACAAAGATACGTCCGATGCTTTGATCGAAGATCAGCTCGACCGGCACCCGCGAATCCGCGCAGGACAGCACGGCGGCGAACGGCTCTTGTTTGTCGACCGTCTTTGCTCTCAATACGCTCAGGTCTTCGTTGAACGAGGTCATGCGGCCTCCGGCAAAGCGGCCGTTGCCGTCGATCAGCTGCTGCAGCGCCGCCTCGGGGGTCAGTGAAGTTTGCGCCCGGATGGTGGTTCTGGGAATCAGGCTCGAGACTCCGGCTGCCGCAGCCGAACCCAGCGCCCCGCAGACAAACTTACGCCTGGAATGGATCATCCTTGCACCTCATAAGCCGACCAGCCGCGCACTCTCTTCCCATAAACGGCGGGCGAGGTCGCTGTCGAGTGCGGCAGGGTCGGGCTGGGCGAGGATCTTGCGAATCAAGTAGCCGCCGTGGAACGGCGTGGGGTCGGGGACCGTGGCGAGAAATACCGGTGTCTCGGCGCCCTTCTCGGGGCTGAGCATGAATGGCTTCGCCAGGCGCCAGCCGAGTTCGGCGAGGCCGCCGCGCTGGCCGATCCCGGTGGCGACAACCCCGGGGTGAAGGCAGGTGGCGACGACCTCGTCGGGGTCGAGCCGCGATGCCAGCTCCCGCGTGAAAAGGATGTTGCAGAGCTTGGAGCGGCCATAGGCCCGCATCATCGTCCAATCCTGCGGGCGTGTCAGCTCGCCGACATCGATGCGGTTGCGGCGATGCGCTTCCGACGCGACGGTGACGATGCGCGCCGGCGCCGACGCCTTCAGCCGGTCGATCAGCAGATTGGTCAGCAAGAACGGCGCGAGATGATTGACCGCAAAGGTCAGCTCGAACCCGTCCGCCGAAAGCCGGTACTGCGGCGAAAACAGGCCGGCATTGTTGACCAGCACATCGAGCCGGTCGTGCCCGGCGAGAATCTCGTCCGCCAGCCGCCGCACCTCGGCGAGACGCGAAAAATCGGCGAGCGCCATATCGACCCGCTCCGAGCCCGAGCGCTCGGCGACCCACCGCCGCGCCTGCTCGCTCCGCGCGCGGTCGCGGCCGGTCATCACGACCCGCATCCCGCTGCGGGCAAGGCCCAGCGCCGTGTGCAGCCCGATGCCGGAGCTCGTCCCCGTCACGACCGCGACCCGTTGCGCCGTATCTTCAGCCGAGGAAATCACGCTCAGGGCTCCAATCGTAGGCTTCTAACGTTCGGCATTCACCCACCTCACCGTCATGCCCGCGAAAGCGGGCATCCAGAGCTTGCCCCTGGCTGGAACAGGGGGCGGCGGGCACAGCGCCGGTAGCCCTGGGCCCCCGCTTTCGCGGGGGCGACGAGAAAAAGGCAGCCAGAGTCCCTCCATTTAGTCGATACCACTAACTGGATGGCATCGAATTCGCGTCCCGTCGGGTCATCGCTCATGGCGTCCCCAAGGTCGCGATCGGCTGATTGTATAACCGACAAAGGCGGTCGCCGACGCGGTCGGGCGCGGCGGCATCACCTCGGCGAGGGGTTCGCGCTGTCGCAGATGATCGAAAGCTTTCTGCGGGCGATCGACGCGAGCGATTTCGACAATCGCTTCCGGCAATTGGAGGACGCGCAGGCGGCACGCCTTCCAGATCCTTATGGGTATACGCCCCGCTAAAGACCTGAGCTTGTGCCATGCTCCCGATACAGCGGAAGACAGCAAACCGACAGCGGAATTGCCGCTGTTGCTGCGCCCGGCCGCGGCACTCCAACCCAGGATTTCCGCGGCGGAGCGAAGCCGATCGCTCTATTTTCGCTGCAAAAAACAGCAAAACAGCTAGGAGCGCGCGGTGTCGGCCATTCCGGCCTGCCGAGACCCTCACCCGCCTCGCTGCGCTCGGCACCCTCTCCCGCACCGCGGGAGAGGGGGGACCAATCGCGCTGAGGGCATGGTGGGTGAGGGTCTCGACTCTACACGCCGTCGATGCCGAACGCCCAGCGGCGGGCGATCTGGTGCCCGATCGCCAGCGGCGGCGGCAAGGTCGGCAGACCCGGGATCGGGTCGTCCGATCGCGACCGTTCGACCATCGCCCGGACCTCCTCGCGCTCGAACCAGCGCACCTCGGCGAGCTCTTCGGGATCGATCGTGATCTCCTCGGTCAGCGCCTCGCCGAGAAAGCCCATCATCAGGCTCGACGGGAATGGCCAAGGCTGCGAGGCGAGATAGCGCACGCGTCCGACATGAATGCCCAATTCCTCGAGGACTTCGCGGCGCACCGCCTCCTCCGGGGTCTCGCCCGGCTCCATAAAGCCGGCGAGGCAGGAAAATCGGGCGCCGGGGCGCCGGTGGCCGCGGCCGAGCAGGCACCGCTCACCCCTGACGCCGAGCATGATCACGACCGGGTCGACGCGCGGAAAATGGTGCGCCTTGCAGTTCGGGCAGTGGCGCACCCACCCTCCCGACACGACAGCGCTCGGCGTGCCGCATTGCGCGCAGAAGCGATGCCGGGCATGCCAATCGATCAGCGAGCGCGCCTCGGCGAGAATCGCCGCTTCGCCGCCGTCGATCATCGGGGCGGCCGCGCGCGCATCCATCGCGACGCTGTCGCCATCGGATCGGGATCTCCGCCGCGGCTGGCGTCGAGCGCGAAATAGGCGCGGCCCTCGCGCATGCCGAGAAGAATGAGGGTGCTGCCGTCGTCGATCAGCGGGCGCCACGGGCGCAACGCTCTGCCAATCCAGCGCCGCCGCCGAAGAGTGGCGAATCTGCGGCTTGAGGCCGTGCAGCGGAAGCAGCCGCGTGGCGGGATCTTCCAGCAAGGACGCGACCCAGCCGGCATCCTGGCGGCGCTGGCTCACCCGGTCGAGCGGGTTGCCCGCAAAGCAATAAATCTCTTCCATCTGGACAGCATACCCCATCGATGCCGGTCGCGGTCAAACCTGCTACCCCTTTGCTCGCTCTCACGAGTCAGCAGCATACGGCCATACGGCGCCATGGCGGCCTGGCGGCTCGCGGCGTGGTGGGTCAGGATCGTCATCACGTCGCGCCGGATCGCCCCCAGCTGGTCGCTGTCATAGACCCAGCGGGCGCCGTTCATCTCGCACAGGCGATCGAGCGCCCAGCCCACCTGATGCTGCGCGTAGACCATGTCGCGCCGGGCGCGCAATGCCTCCGCCTCGGTGATCCTGCGCCCCGAGCTGACCACGGCGGTGCTGGATTCGCGGCCGGTGTGCAGCAGCATGGTCGCAACGTCGATCGCCGTGGCGGCCTCGCCGATCGCCATCTGCACGACCTCGGATTCGGCCAGCTTGGTCACGCCGCGCGACACCCGTCCCGCCAGCGCGGCGCAGGCGAGATCGAGCGCGCGGCGGCCGAGCGCGATCGCGACCGGCGGCAATGAATAGGACACCAGGAAGCCGCGCGGCGCGCGCAGCACCGGATACTCGGGATGCACCAACGCGCCCGGCGGCGTCCCGGCAAAGAGGTCGCTGACCATGACGCAGCGGTGCTCGGGAATGAACACATCATGCAAGACCAGCGACTTGCTGCCGGTGCCGGCGAGACCGAGCACCTGCCAGTCGTCGACGATCTCGATCTCGGCGAGCGGCGCCAGCAGATAGGCGATGTGCCGCGGGTCGCCCATCTCGCCGAGAAAGGCGCCGAGGATCGCCCATTGAGCATAGTCGCAGCCGCTGGAGAACGAATATCGTCCGCTCAGCCGCCAGCCTCCGCGCGACGCGCTTGGCCGCGGCGCGCGGCGCCAGCGAGGACGAGGCGACTGCTTCGGGATCATCGCCCCAGACATCGATCTGCGCCTGCTCGGGATATTGGGCGATGATCCACTGATGCTCGGCCAGCACCGCATAGACCCAGGCCGAGGATGCACAGCCATAGGTCAATTCCTCGACGATGCGCGAGAACAGGCTGAACCGGCCCTGCATGCCGCCGAAGCGCCTCGGCTGCAGGATCCGCAGGATGCCGGCCGCGTGATACTCCGCGATCGTCTCCGGCGGCAGGCGGCGCGCCGCAGCCGCAGCTGGCGCGCGCTCGGCGAGTGCGGGAATCAGCGCCCGCGCGCGACCCAGCAGAACGCGCTCCTCCTCCGGCAGGGTACTGTCATCCGTCAAGTGAGGAAGCTGGCCGCCGCCTGTCATAAGGTACCTCTTATCTACCTCGACCTACCTTGCCACAGCGCGGCATTCCGATCAGCCCTCGCGCGGCTCGAACCTGTAGGGCGTCGCGCTAGAGGTCAGCGGGTCGAGCGCGAGCCGGTGCTCGAGCGGCGGAAAGGCCCGGCTGCGGCAGTCCGAGCGATTGCACAGGCGGCAAGACAAGCCGATCCCGACCTTGGCCCGTTCGAGGTCGAGTCCGTCGGCGTAGGTGACCTCCTCGGCATGCGCCACGCTGCAGCCCATCGCCACTACATGGACCGGGCGGGGTTCGCGCCAATGTGTCGCGGGCCGCGCCACGGCCCGGGCGAAGCAGAGGTAAGCGTCGCCGTCGGGCAGCTCGGCGACTTGCACCTGGACGGCACCCGGCTGCGAAAAGGCGGTATGCACGACCCAGCGCGGGCACGACCCACCATAACGCGCAAACGGGAAGCCCGCCGCCGAGAAGCGCTTCGACACATTCCCAGCCGGGTCGACGCGGACAAAAAAGAACGGCACGCCGCGTGCGCCGGACCGCTGCAACGTGGATAGGCGGTGACAGGCTTGCTCGAAGGAAACCCCGAAGCGCGCTGCCATTGCCTCCATGTCGTGGCGCAGATCCTTGGCTGCCGCGAGATAGGCGGCGTACGGCATGAGGATCGCGCCGGCGACATAGTTGAGGAGGCCCACGCGGATCAGCATCGCCGCTTCCGCCGAAGACGGCGCGGCTTTGTGCAACACCGTCTCGACCGCGTCGCGCGCTTCGAAGAGCGCGAGCTGGAACGCCATATGGAACCCCCGACTCTCGCGCGGCAGCGTCTCGGCGAGGGCAAGGCGGCGCGTCTCGGGATCAAAGCGGCGGAGCACCCCGTCCAGCGGTTGCACAGTGACGGTGAGACCGTGCGTCTCACGCAGCCTTTCGGCGATCGCGTGGTTCATCTCCGACGGAGCAGCGCTGCAGGCGGCGGCGATCGCGTCGGCGGCTTCTTCGAGCGTCGGGAAGTGGTTGGCGCGGTCGTCGAAGAAATCGCGCGCCTCCTCATTCGGCAGCAGAATGCGCCGGCCCGAAGGGAGGGCGATGCCTCCGGCATCCTCGCGGGCGACTCGCCACGCGCGATAAAGTGCGAGCACTGCGCGCGCCGCATTCGGACCCGATCCGGCCAAAGCGGCAATTTCGGCTTCCGGCACCGCGTCGACGCCGAGCAAAGGATCGGAAAAAGCCTCGCGCAGCCCGATCTCGAGCCGGCGCTCCTGCGACCCGGAAAGCGCGGCAAGGTCGAGGTGGAATGTCTCGGCGAGCTTGATCAGCAATGTGCCGCTGACCGTTCGCTGATCGTGCTCGATCAAGTTCAGATAACTCGCCGAGATGCCGAGCCGGTTGGCCAGCGCCTGCTGCGACAGATTTCGCTCGGTGCGGAGCCGCCGCACCGTCCGCCCGATCTGGACACGCGCCATCTTTACAGCCTTTACAAAACTGGTTTGCGGTTTGTGAAAACGCCAACAGGATTGCAGCGATATTGCCCCATTGCCGCTCGTCTTGGCAGCTGCAATTGCGATTATTCGATTTATCACATTCAACGCGGAATAAGGACTATGGCCCCGATTGAAGTCATGACGGCGGTGAGCCGCTCTCTGCCGGCACTGAGACGTCTCGCAGTCAGCAGCACAGCCGGTCGACCGGTGAATGCATGAACATTTACAAAATTTTGATATTGGGCGCGTCCTACGGCTCGCTGCTCGGAACCAAACTGCAGCTCGGCGGACACAAGATAAAGTTGGTTTGCCGCCCCGCCACCGTTGCGGCGATCAACAAGATCTGAGTAGCGCCAGCGAGTAGGGCGCGGGCGGCAGAAGATGGTCGTATCACGAACGCACGGACCGGTTGGTGCAAGCGATTGCGGCGCAATACGGTCTGCGAAATTCGATTGTCGATGCGACAGTTGCGATAATAAGCGAGCGACTCGCAATCAATCAGAGGCCGCATTTTTGTGGCCCGGCTCTAATCGAATCGCCGCTTGCGGCAGTTTCGTGAGTAAACTGCGCCAATCACAAGCAGTCGGCGAGGGAACCCCGGACGTCAATATCGATGATTGCGGGGCGCGTCGGCGCTATGCCGCTAGCCAAAACCTATCACCGGAGACCTGTGCATGACCACGCTGACAATCGATCTCCCTAAAGGCGTCACCCTCCGCGGGGCTATTAAGCCCGGCTACGAGAAGGTGCTCACGCCCGAGGCGATCGACTTTGCCGTCGAGCTCGAGCGTGAATTCGGTGCGGAGCGGCGGCGCCTCCTCGCCCTCCGCGCCGAGATCCAGCGCCGGCTCGATGCCGGATGGAAGCCCGATTTCCTGCCTGAGACCCAGGCGATCCGCGACGGCGATTGGCGCGTCGCGCCGATCCCGCGCGACCTTCAGGACCGCCGCGTCGAGATCACCGGCCCGACCGACCGCAAGATGGTGATCAATGCGCTCAATTGCGGCGCCAATGTCTTCATGGCCGATTTCGAGGACGCCAATACGCCGACCTGGGACAACCTGATCGAAGGCCAGGCCAATCTCAGTGATGCGGTTCGCCGGACGATCACGTTCGACGACCCGCAGACGGGGCGGCAGTATTCGCTGAACGGCGAGACCGCCGTGCTGTTCGTGCGGCCGCGCGGCTGGCACCTGCCGGAAAAGCACGTCCTCGTCGACGGCCAGCCGATGTCCGGGGCGCTGTTCGACTTCGCGCTGTTCTTCTTTCACAACGCGAAAGAATTGGTGGCGCGCGGCACCGGCCCCTATTTTTACCTGCCGAAGCTGGAGAGCCATCTCGAAGCACGGCTGTGGAACGGCGTCTTCCTGCACGCGCAGGCAAGGCTCGGGCTCCCCAAAGGGACGATCCGCGCGACGGTGCTGATCGAGACGATCCTGGCCGCCTTCGAGATGGACGAGATCCTCTAGGAATTGCGCGACCATTCCGCCGGCCTCAATTGCGGCCGCTGGGATTACATCTTCAGCTTCATCAAGAAATTCGCCGAGGACCCGAATTGCGTGATGCCCGATCGCGGGCAGGTCACGATGGCGACGCACTTCCTGCGCAGCTACAGCCTGCTCCTGATCAAGACCTGCCATCGCCGCGAGGTTCATGCGATGGGCGGGATGGCGGCGCAGATCCCGATCCGCGACGACCCCGCGGCAAACGAAGCGGCGATGGAGAAGGTGCGCGCCGACAAGCAGCGCGAGGCTGGAGACGGCCACGACGGCACCTGGGTCGCCCATCCGGGGCTCGTGGCGATCGCCAAGGAAATCTTCGACCGCGAGATGCCGCAGGCCAACCAGATCGCCCGCAAGCGCCAGGACGTGCAGGTCACCGCCATCGGATCTTCTCGCGGTTCCCGAGGGCACGATCACCGAGGCCGGGCTCAGGCAGAACCTCAATGTCGGTATCGGCTATATCGAAGCATGGCTGCGCGGCATCGGCTGCGTGCCGCTCTACAATCTGATGGAGGACGCCGCGACCGCAGAGATCAGCCGCGCGCAGGTGTGGCAATGGATCCGCCACGGCGCGCAGGCTCGAGGACGGCCGCCCCATCGACGCGGCGCTGTGCCGCAAGCTGCTCGCCGAGGAGCTCGCAAAGCTGCGCGCTGCAAACCGAGGCGCGGGTTACGCGAAGGCGGCCGAGTTGTTCAGCGAGCTGATCGAGGCGTCGGCCTTCCCCGAATTCTTGACGCTGCCGGCTTACGACATGATCGCGGCGGGAGCAGCGTAACGACTTCCCGCGCGAAAACCGCCACTGAATTAGATCCGGTATCGCGGCGATGTAAGCGACCGTCATTGACGCGCAAGAACGTGCCAGCGATGTTGAGCCCGGTGAAAATGCATCAGGGAGCGAGATGGCGCGATTGACCGATCTACCTTCGGCGGTGGCAAAGCGCTACGCCGAGCTCGAATGCCCGAGTTTCACGACGACGCCGTGGGTCAACGGCCCGCCGCTGGCCGAGCGGCGTGTGGCGATCGTCTCCTCCGCCGGCCTCGTCGTCAGAGGCGAAAAGCCGTTCCGCGGACGCGACGCCGATTTCCGGGTGATCCCGTCCGAGACGCGGCCCGATCAGCTCATGTTCAGCCATATCTCGATCAACCTCGACCGCAGCGGCTTCCAAGAAGACTGGAACGTCGTGTTCCCGCTCGACCGCCTGCGCGAGTTTGCCGCCGAGGGCGTGATCGGATCGGTAGCGGCGACCCATTATTCCTTTATGGGCGCGACCGATCCGGTGCAAATGGAACCCTATTCGCGCGAAGTCGCGTCTCGGCTGAAGTCAGACGCGGTCGACGCGGTTCTGCTCTCTCCCGTTTGACCGCTCTGCACGCGCGCCGTGAGCGCGCTGGCGCATTATCTGGAGGAAGAGGGCATCCCGACCGTGGCGATCAGCCTCATTCGGCCGCAGACCGAAAAAACCAAGCCGCCGCGCGCCCTGTGGGTACCGTTCGAGCTGGGCCGGCCGTTTCGGCCCGCCGGGCAACGCCGCGTTTCAGAAACGGGTGATCCTCGCGGCATTGCGCCTGCTGGAAAGCGAGCGCGGTCCCGTGATCATCGAGGATTTCCCCGAAGACGATCCGCGGGAACGGCCCGACCCTACCTGGCGGCCGCCGTTCGCCAAGCCCGATCTCGATGGCGCCTCGGCAGGCCGGCTCGCGGTTGCGCTGGAGGACGAGAGCGCGCGGGTCGAAGCCGCATATCGACGCGCCGCGAAAGAGCGGGAGCGCACGATCGTCGGGCTCAGCGGGCTGTCGATCGCCGAGACAGGCCGTTACATGGCCGGCTGGTTGCGGGGGCAAACCCCGCAGAGCCCGAACGCGGAAATGTCCGCGCCGCTGACCCTGCGCTTCGCGGTCGACGATCTGAAAGCGGCCTATATCGAGGTCGCGCTCTTCGGCTCCGCCAAACCGTCGAGCAGGCAGCTCGGCGACTGGTTGTGGAACGACACCGCGGCCGGCACGGCGATCTTTGCCTTGCGCAGCATGTATCTGACGAGCGAGGACGAGCGCCTCAAGGCGATCGCGGGTCTGTTCCTCGTTCCCGGCGTACGAGTGCCGCCGAGTGGCTGAACCAGCTCATCTTTGCAGCTATTGGGGGAAGCACATGTACTTGGATCGCAGCCGTGTCCGCCGCATCGTCCGAGGAGTTCTGACGCTCGCCTTTGCGTCGGCGCTCGCCAGTGGAACGGTGCAGGCGGCCGACACCCTCCACTTCGCGGTCGGGCCGCTGCAACCGACGCCAAGCGACACCAAAAAAGCCTTCGAGCCCTTCTTCAAACACCTCGCCGAGCAGCTCGATGTCACTTATACCCTCGAGGCGACGACCGACTGGGCGGGCATCGCGGTGGCATTGGTCAGCGGCCAGGTCGACGTCGCCTGGATGGGACCCTGGGGCTACGTGATCGCGCACAATCAGGGTGCCGGTGACGCGATCGCCACGGCAAAATACGACGGCAAACCGGTTTACCACGCGATCGTGATCGCCCGGCCGGACCTCCAGATCAACAAATGGCCCGATGGCGGCAACGGGCTGCGTATGTCCTTTGCCGATGTGGGTTCGACCTCCGGCTGGCTCATCCCAACCTTTTGGTTCAAATCACGCGGGCTCGACCCCAAGACCTACTTCCAATATCACGAGGGCGCCGCCCACGCGGCCAACGAGATCGCGGTGGCCAATGGACAATCCGACCTCGCGACCGACTTCGATCGAAACCGCACCGCGATGATCGAGAGCGGCGCCATCTCGCCGCAAGCGACCAAGATCGTCTGGACATCCGATGACCTGCCCAATGATGCATTGGCAGTGCGCGCCGGCCTCGATCCCGCTATGGCAAAAAAGGTGCAGACTATCGTGACTGCGATCACCGATGAGCAGGCTCAAACCATTTTACCAAAGCACTACACCGGCTTCATTGCATCGAGCCACGCTAATTACAAGCTGATCGAGGACGCCGGCATCGCCGTCGGAGCTCTCAAAAACCAGAAATGAGGACCGGTGTCGCCGGCGCCTTTTATCCGGATCCGGCGCGGTCCTGGATAGCGGTAGCGCCGGTTCGCTTTGTCGCGACGCTCCTGCTTGTGCTGCTGGTCTACGGCTTCTCTTTCTATTTCATCGATTTCGATGTCGGCCGTCTGTGGAGTGGGCTGCCGAAGCTGGCGCATTGGGCAGCCAAAGCCTGGCCGCCCGACACGAGCCAGCTCGGTGTCCTGATCGAGCGAGCCATCGAGACAGCTAGCGATGGCAGTGATCGGTACGACCATCGGCGTCTCATCGCCGCGCCGTGCTGCATTCTCGCGGCGCAGAACGTCACGCCGAGCCGGCTCCTCTACACGCCGATGCGTTGGTTTCTCAATACTCTCCGTGGGATCGATTCCTTCATTTTTGCCTTGCTGTTCGTCGCGGCGGTTGGGCCCGGGCCGTTTCGCCGGTGTGCTCGGCATCGGCCTTCATTCCATAGGAACGATTGCGAAGCTCTGGTCGGAAGCGATCGAGGCCGTCGAGCCCGGTCCACTCGAAGCGGCGGCCCTGACCGGCGCCAACCGCCTCAAGGTCATCAGTTACGCCTTGCTCCCGGACATTCTGCCCAATTCGACGTCGATCACGCTCTATGTCTGGGAATTCAACGTCCGCTCCTCGACCGTGCTCGGGGTCGTCGGCGCGGGCGGGATCGGGCAGGAGCTAAAGAACAGCGTCGACCTGTTGGATTTCGCGCGGCTATTCACGATCATCCTGATCATTCTTGCGATGGTGACCGCGATCGATCAGTTCAGCGCCTGGCTGTGGCGGCGACTGGTGTGACCGCGGTATTGGTTACCGATCCGGCAATTCGCATCCTCAGGCTCAGCAAGCGGTTCGGCGACCGCGTCGTGCTCGACGACGTCTCCTTCGAGGTGGCGGCGGGCGAAGTCGTCGCGATACTCGGCGCCAGCGGTGCTGGCAAGACCACACCGTTCCGATGCGTCACGCGCCTCGCGCAATCCGACGGCGGCCAGATTTTTCTGGGCGAACATGCCATCCGGACCCTGGGCGGCCGCCAGCTGTCGATGGCGCGCAGCGAAATCGGCCTGATCTTTCAGCAGTTCAATCTGATCCGACGATTGAGCGCACTCGACAATGTCTTGGTCGGCCGCCTCGGTGAAGTGCCGACTTGGCGCGTGATGCTGCGCCGTTTCCCGCACCGGGATCGGCAACTGGCACTTGGCGCGCTCGACCGGGTCCGCATGCTGCCCTACGCATCACAGCGCGCCGACAGCTTGTCGGGTGGCCAGCAGCAGCGCGTGGCTATTGCCCGGGCCCTCGCGCAGCAGAGCCGATTTGTGCTGGCCGACGAGCCGGTCGCCAGCCTCGATCCGGAATTGGCGAAGAGTGTTCTGTCGATTTTGCGCGACATCGCGCGCGAGCGCATGATCGCCGTGCTCGTCAGCCTGCACCAAGTCGAGTTCGCGATCCGGTTCGCCGATCGCGTGATCGGCCTGCGCGCCGGCCGGATGATCGCCGACCGGGCGGCCGCCGCGTTTGCCGAAGCCGATCATCGCATGATCTTCGCGACCTAAAGACGCGTTGGCGGAAAGGAATTTTGTCATGACGGTTCGGGCCTTGGTTTTCGACGCCTATGGCACGCTCTACGACGTTCAATCTGTACTGGGGAAGGCCGAGGCCTTGTGCCCGGGTAAAGGCGAGGTGATCACGCAGATCTGGCGGCTGAAGCAATTGGAATACACTTGGCTGCGCAGCTTGATGCAAGAATATGCGGACTTCTGGGAGGTGACGGGTGCCGCGCTCGACTTTGCATTGCGGGCGGCCGGGGTCGAGCCCAATGAAGCGATCCGTGATCCGCTGATGGAGAAATATCTCCACCTCGACTTTATCCCGAGGCCCAAGAGGCGCTCGCAGCGCTCGCCGGACACAAGCTCGCGATCCTTTCGAACGGCAGTCCGCGAATGCTCCAGGAACTCGTCCGAAATTCCGGGCTCGACCGGTGGATCGAGGCCGCGATCAGCGTCGACAGTGTCCGTGCGTACAAGCCCGACCCGTCCTGTTATGCCCTCGTCGAGCCGGCGCTCGGCGTGCCGAAGGAGGAAGTGCTGTTCGTCTCGTCTAACAGCTTCGACGCAGTCGGCGCCAAGGCCTTCGGTTTCGAGGTCGCCTGGATCCGCCGCAGTGGCGGGGGCGCTCCGGCCACGATGTTCGGCATGCTGCGCGGACGCGCCGAGGAGCTCGGCCACGCTCCCGATCACACGATCTCGGCATTGACCGGTTTGCCTGATCTCCTGTCTTAAAACGATGCGTCCGCATACGGCCTGGTTGCGCTGAAGGAGGATTGCGAGCACCAGCAGACTCGTGGCCAAACCTGAAATGCTCGTCGGTTCAGGGACCGCTGATGGCTGGCCTGGAGGAACCGGCACGCTGCCCGGCCCACTCGTATCAAATGAGTACGGAGAATTCTGGCAGCTCATTCCAGTCAAATGAGGACAAAGGAAATGGCGGGCTGCCCAGCTCATTCCAGTCAAATGTGGACGGAGGAACCGGCAAGCTGCCGAGCTCATTCCAGTCAAATGCGGAAGGAGGAACCAGCGAGCTGCCGATGTCAGTCGGATGAAACGAGGAGAGGGAAAGCCACAGCCTGCCGATATCACTCGGGACATTTGAGGCTGGAATGCTTACCGCAGTGGTGACTTCCTTCGAAGCAAGTGGCGCAAAACCCATGCCTTCCGCGACGAGGCCGCCAACCCCTACAGCGGCGAGGCCGGTAACAATGCATACCATTGCCGGAATGGGCATCGGCCCGACGACGGAATGCGCGATTATATGGTGCGCGCGATGTACATGATGCACGACAAGGCGATGCACAGCAGGTTTAAGGTGATGGCGTGCGTTCGCACCAAGAGTGCGAAACACCGTGAAGCATTGCATGCCCATAGCATCCGCGTTCGCGTGAATAAAATATGATAGGCGAGTCACACGACGGGATTTCTTTAAGTTATCCGTCGGCGTTATTCGCCTCGTATTTGGGATACTACACGATTAATACCAAAAATTCCCTAAAATTCGTAGTTAATTAACTCTCCCCTCAGCTACCCCGGCGAATACGGCGAATTTGCAGCTAAGCGAACCGATCGGGTGCGAATGGCGCGATATCGATCGAGGGCCGCCGGCCGGCGACGAGTTCGGCGACGATCTTGCCGGTCATCGGCGCCGAAGTCATGCCGACATGGCCGTGGCCGAAGGCGTAGATCACGTCGGGCGACGCGCCTGAGGGGCCGAGGACCGGCAGCGAGTCGGGCAGGCTCGGCCGATGGCCCATCCACACCGAGATCCGCTCCTGCGGGTGCGATGCGGCGAGGCCGGGCAGCATCTTGCGCCCTTGCTCGAGCAGGATCTGGGCGCGCCGCCAATCGGGCGGCGCCTCCAGACCGGCGAGCTCGACCGTGCCGGCAAAGCGCAGCCCGGTATCCATTGGCGTCGCGACGAATTTTCCGTCGGCGTCGGCGGTCGGAATGCGCGGCATTGTTTCGGGATCGCGGATCATCAGGTGATAGCCGCGCTCGGTCTCCAGCGGCACCTTATCCCCGAGCGCTGCGGCGAGCGGTTTCGAATAGGCCCCAGCGCAGACGATCGCGGCATCGGCAGTGAGGTCGCCGGTGTCGGTCTCGATCGTGGCGAGCCGGCCGCCTTCGAGGCGAAAACCGTGCGCCCGCGCCCGCACCAGCTCGCCGCCCGAGCGGACGAAGTGCTCGACCAGACGCTCGACCAGCGCCAGTGGGTTCGAGGTATGCCCGTTCTCGCGGACCAGCACGCCGCGCAAGTAGTCGCGCGACAGAGCGGGCTCCAGTTGGCGCAATTCGTCGGCGTCGAACTCGTCGATCTCGACCCCATTCTCGCGCCGCAGATCCCAGGCGAGCCGATCCTTCGCCAGGCTCTCGGCCGAGCGGTAGACGTAGAGATGGCCGAGACGATGGACGAGGTCCTCGGCGCCCGCCGCGCTGACCAGCGGCTGTAATGCGTCGAGGGTCGGTCCGACCAGCGGGCGCAAGGCCCGGGCCGCCGCACGCGCCTTTTCCGGGGTGCCGGCACGGATGAACCGCAGCAGCCACGGAGCGAGCGCCGGCAGATAGCTCCAGCGCAGCGCCAACGGGGCGAGCGGGTCAAAGAGCCAGCCCGGAACGTTCCAAACGACACCGGGCATCGCAACCGGCGTGACGGACGAGCCGTTGAAGCATCCGGCGTTGCCGAAGGAAGCACCGTGGCCGGGCTCGTCTCTCTCGATCAAAAAAACGCTGTGGCCGTCGCGTTGCAGCCAACTGGCCGCGCACACCCCGACCAAGCCGGCCCCGATAACGCCGACCCGCTTTGCTCCGATCCCCTTTGCCCCGGTTGGCGGCATCGCCCCTCTCCTCCGAAATCGGCTGCGATCTTAGTGGCCGCCGACCCCGAAAGGGAACGTCCCCGCGATCGCGGCCCTTCATGTGATCGGCTATTCGAGGGAGGCGGAGAGGTGCCGGAGCGGTCGAACGGGGCGGTGCGGTCTCGAAATGCGCTTGGTGCCGTCCCGGCCCGTGACCTCACGTACCATGAAGTCTTGTTGTCTGCGGCTTCCCGGCTAGCGGGGAACGCTGCTATCCCGTTCCGTCCCGGCCGGTGCCAAGCCGTCCGGTACCAATCCGGGTGCCAACTCCTCAACGAGGTTTTGTCGGGGTTCACGACAAGCGCGGTTGAACCGTTACCCAAGACGAGCTACTCCGGCTCACGGTCACCCAATCTCGAGCGGGGTGCACTCCTCCGGGTCATCGGCATCTTTATCGTCGATCCGGAAGGGGCCAATGTCGCCGCGGCAGTCGACTAAGCCCTTCCAACTGCTAGTTGATCACGTTATGTTTCATAGGAACGAATTGGAGACGTATCGGGTATGTCGCGAACCTTGATCGGCTCGGCACGGCAGAGATCTCTTACGGCGGACCAAGAGTTCGAATTGCCTCCCTCCCGGCGGTGACTTAGCGGTGACTTAAGTGCGAACTGACCCATGATGACAGACGCAGCCTTCGCCGAAGCGCCACCGTATTTTCCTCGTGGGATTCAGCTCTCAACGACTCCCGATGTACTCGCTGATGAGCGCTTTCCATTCGGCGCCTTGGCTGAGGCTGTTCTCCACGCACCGAAGCTGTACCCGGGGTCGTGATCCGGCGTTCGCGATGAAAATGCAAGACGCTCGAGTGCAGCGATATCGAGAGCGGAAAGCAGTCACTGCCTGCCAGTGTGGCCGTGCCGGGGGTCCGGGCCCGGGTCGCGCCCGGCGGCGAATTCGGCCAGCCGGCCGAGGTAATGGGCCCAGCCTTCCGCGTGGCCGGCGCATTGCTCTGCATTGGGCAGGCCGGTATGCGTCAGGCGCAACAAGGTTCCATCCGGCTGCTCGATCAGGTCGATCTCGACCAGGCTCGACCCCGGCGGCACCGCGTCGCTGCCGTCCCAGCCAAAGCTGTAGGCCAGGCGGTGCACCGGCACCACCTCGCGGAACGAGCCGCGTGCGAAGCGAGCACCGGTGACGTTGACGAGATAGAGCCCGCCGGGCTGCGGGTCGACCTGCGCCTCGGTTCCCATCCAGCGCAGGATCTTCTCCGGATCAGTGAGGAGGGCGAACACCGCGGCAGGCGGCGCCGGGATGTGCGTCTCGCGGCGGACGACGAGGGCCTCTTGCATCGGTCTTCCCCATAGTTGCGATGGGCTGTTCCGCCTGTGGCGGAGGATGGACGGGCGCCGGTTCGGTAACCTTGCCCGAGGATAGACCGACGAGGCCGGCGGCGCCATCGCCGCGGCGCGGATGACAGGCCAGGGCCGCGGCGGCATGATGGCGGCATGGATCTGCCAATGGATCTGCCTGGGCCTCTAGCCTGGCTGGTGGACGAGGCCGGCGCCTCGCCCGGCCCTGACCGGTTCCTGGCCGAGCTCGGGGGCAGGCTGTTGGCCGATGGCCTGGCGCTGGCCGGTGGCGCCCTGACCTTGGCGGTGCCGCATCCGATCATCACCCGCCGCACCTGGCTGTGGCGGGCGGAGACGGGGGCGGTGATCGAGGCGCTGGGCTTCGCCGGCGGTGCCCTCAGCCAAGCCGGGCGCGACTGGCTGGCCGGACTTGGCCCGGTGCAGCAGGACACGGTTGGCACGGCCCCGGACCGTCTTGTTCTGGGCTGGGCCGGGACCCGGCCGTTTTGCCCCGCCGAGGCCGAACGGCTGCGCCAAGCCGCGCGCTTCGCCGCGTCGCCCTTAGCCGCGCTGGCCGCGCGGGCGGCGCTGGCAGCGCTGCTCGAGGCCTATCTCGGGCGGCGCAGTGCCACCCGGGTGCAGGCCGGCGCGCTGCGCCGCGGCACCGGGGAGACGATCCGCGCCGTGCTGCTCTCTGCCGATCTGCGCGACTTCACCGCCCTGTCCGAGGCGACCGAGCCCATGGCCATGATCGCCGCCCTCGATGCCTGGTTCGACCGCGCCGCCGGGGCGGTGCACGCCTTCGGCGGCGAGGTGCTGAAGTTCATCGGCGACGGCGTACTGGCGATCTTCCCGGTCACCGGCGCGCCCGCCGAGGCCTGCGAGGCGGCGCTGCGCGCGGTCCTCGCCGCCCGCGCCGGCATGGCTCATCTCGATGCGGTGCGGCAGGCAGAGGGCCTGCCGCCGTTGCCCTTCGGCGCGGCGCTGCATCTCGGCGAGATACTGTGGGGCAATATCGGGGCGGCCGACCGGCTGGACTTCACCGCCATCGGCCCCGCGGTCAACCTGGTCAGCCGGCTGGAGGGGCTGTGCCGGCCGCTCGGCCGGTCGGTGCTGATCTCGGGCGCCGTCGCTGCCGAGACTACCACGCCGCTGGTGCCGCTGGGCGAACACGCGCTTCGCGGCATCGCGGCGCCCTGCGCCGTCTTCACCCTGCCGGACGCATGAGCGGCTCGACGCCGGCAGTGGCGGATGACCGACGAGAACCTCGACTGGCTATGGCCCGCGGCCGAACGGGCCGGCGTGCCGCGATGGCTTATGGAGCGAACATCGTCGAGTTGTTCCGGCGCGCCGCCGGATATGTGGACAAAAACTTGAGGGAGCCAAGCCGGCGGATTTGCCTGGGGAGCAACTAGCGTGACGCGGTCATCACGCCGCCGACCAGCAGGATCAACTCGCGGCGTCTCATTCAATCACCTAGTCGGCGCCCGCAAGCGAGTGAGGTCAATGCGGTTTCGCCCCCTCCCATTCCCTCCCCGCACGCGGGGGAGGGTCAGGGTGGGGGTCGCGCCGACGAGGTGATCGAATGAGGCGGCGCGATTTCACGATCGGTCTGCTCCGCAAAATCGGTGTGGGCGGAAAAGGGGGAGAAGCAGCACCACATCGCGATCGTCATCACCCGGGGGCCCCCTCGGTTGCCCGCCTTCAAAGCGGAAGAACGACGATGCAGCTGGTCAATGCAATCGCTATAATCGTATTTGATAAATTGACAATTAGCGGCTCTTTTGATATCTTTGGCGGTGTCGATCCCGCCAGATGGACAGTTTGAATTGTTTATGATGCTAGCACCCTCTTTCTTGCTGTTTTTCACAGCGGCAACAGCGTCAGAACAGCGACAATGTGGCTGTTCTGACGTTCCCCAAACCATCGGCGGTCCAGGATTTCTGCGGAAAACCAGATCTGCCTCGCTGATAATTTGCTGCGAAAACAGCAAAACCAGCCAGTTGTGCCATGCATCGCCCGGCGGGGCGGGCTGGCTGGGAGCGGCGGCGGCTAGGAAGTCGCCGGATGGTGGAAGCGGTCGTGCGGCGGCGTGAGCGCGTCGATGAGGGCCTGGATGTAACCGTAGCAATAGGCGAAAGCGACGCCCGAAGGGTCGCGGCCGTCGATCTGCGGCACGTGGTCGGGCATCAGCATGTAGGGGTAGCCGACATCGCGATAGGCGGCGAGCGAGCGCGGCATGTCCATGTCGCCCTCGTCGGGGAAGGCCTCCATGAAGTCGAGCTTGCGGCCTCTTGATGTTCCGGAAGTGCACGTTGAAGATCTTGCTGCGCTCGCCGAACCAGCGGATCACGTCGAAGATCTCACGGGCTGGGTCGTCGAGCATCTCGGCGACGGTGCCCTGGCAGAAATTGAGGCCGTGATAGGGGCTCTCGTGCATCTGCACGAACCGCTTCAGCCCCTCGACGGTGCCGAGCACCCGGGTCACTCCGCGGTAGCCTGGCGGCGTGTACGGGTCGTGCGGATGACAGGCGAGACGCACCTTCGCGGCAGTGGCTACCGGGACGATTGCGGCGAGGAAACGATCGATACGCTCCCAGTTCTCCTCTTCAGAGACGATGCCGGCCCGGGTCGGCGGGGCGCCGTGGTCGGCGCGGCTCCAGCGGAAGGCGGCGTTGCGCGAACCGCCGCGCCCTGGTTCCCGCTCGGTGCGCGGGATGCCGATGATGCAGAGATTGTATTTGGCTGCGGGAATGCCGGCGGCGGCGAGACGCTCGATCAGCGCGCAGATGCTGTCGATCTCGCGCTGCCGCTCGGGATCCTTGCCCATCAGGATGTGCGGGCTCTCCTGCTCTTCGATCGGCCGCGACGACAACGGCAATTGCACCATGTCGAGCGAGAGGCCGAAGACTCGACGTGCTCGCGATGGCGGTTCAGATCATCGAGGCTCCAGTGATGCGGATTGCCGGGCGGATCGACGCAGACATGGGTAACGCCGAGCTGCGCCCAGACCCTGTAATCCGCATCGTCGCGCGGCCGGATCTGCGTCCCGACGTACACGCAACCCTCAGAAAAACGCGAGGGTTCGGATTTCGATGCTTTCGCGGGGCCGGGCGTGCGGCGGGGTCATCGGGTCGTCGAAAGCGGTGTGGGCGGTGAACCGGGCGCGGCCGTCTTTCAGCGAGTTGTAGACCTTGAAGACCAATGCCTCGTCGGGCCGCATATGCGGGAACCAGTACCAGCGGTGCGCCGGGTTGTACGTGATCGCCGAGGTCTGCCCGATGCGATCCTGATATCTGCGCTCGGTCACCACCATATCGGCCGGCGAGAGGCTTTGCGCATCGGCGATCGCCAGGGGCCAGCACTCGACCGGGCGACGGATCGGCCGCCACACCTGCACGATCGCAAAACGGCGCTGCAGCAGTTCGTCGGCTTCGTCCGGCAGCAGGTCGCGCACCCGCTTCGGCGCCGACCATTCGGTATAGTCGTTGTGCACGCGGCGCACGACCTCGCGGATCTTCGCGGCTTCTCGCAGATCGTGGTCCGGCGTGCGCAAGGTGTGATCGAAGACGACGACGCGCCTGGCGCCGCTCTCGGCTTTCACCAGCGCTTCCATCTCCGGGTAATAGACCCGGCGGATCTCGTCCTCGTCATAGAAGTCCGTGACCTTGGTGTCGTGATGCACAAAGCGGAAGCCGTCGCGTTCCAGCGCGAAGCGGTCGGCATCGGGCCGGCCGTTGCGCAGAACGACCTGCCGGGGGTCCGATCCCCCGCCGCCGGATCGCAAATCCGTCGCGCCGGGCGCGCCGACCACTGTGACGGGCGTTGCGCCGGTATTCACAAAGTAGTTGAGCGTCGCTTCGATCGTTTCCGGAACGGTGTCGAGTTCGGCGATCTGAACCATGAGGGCTGCCTCGCATCAATGCGCGAGTGGATGATAGGGTCGCCCACCGCCCGATACAACTCCCGGCAAGCGCATCCCGCCGACCCCTTCCCCTACAACCACTTCTTGTAGCCGCGGCGCAGCGCCTTCCCGAGCGAAAGGCGTTGTCGGTCCAGTCGCCCTTGGGAGAGGCGGGGGACACAGCCTTTCTCAATTCCGTCAGTTGCTTGCCGAGCCGGAAGGCGTTGTCCGTCCAGTCGCCCGCCGGTTCCCCAGCCTGCTTGAGCCGCTGCTGGAGGCGCGCTTTCAGGGCCGCCGCATTGGCCCGCTCATGATCGGTGGCGCCGGCATTCTCGGCTAATGCGCTCACCGCGCGAAGTTTGCGGCGGACATCCGCGGCGGAGAAGATCAGTCTGGCGACCCGCATCACGGCAGTGCATCGGAGCGGGTATAGCGGCGCCACGCGCTCATCTGGATTGCCGAGGTCAGGCAGTGGACCACGACAGGCTTGGTTTTGACCCCAAACGCCCGGGCGATGCCGTCGGCGACTTCTGCCTCGCTGCGGATCGTGATGCCCGCGGCGCCAAAGGAGCGGCCCCATTGCGCGAAATCGGGGTTGGTGAGCTTTGTGCCTTCCATAAACGCGCGCTCGGGGTAGCGCACGTAGGAGTGCATGCCGATCGTGCCGTACATGCCATTGTCGGAGATGATCATGATCGGGTTGGCGCCGTATTGGCAGGCGGTGGCGATCTCGTTGCCCATCATCAATGCGCCGCCGTCGCCGAGGAAGGCGACTACCTGGGTTCCCGGTCGGCGCAATGCCGCCGCCACCGCCATTGGCATGCCGGAGCCCATCGCGCCAACGACCGAGGAAAGAAAGATCTGCCCCTGGCGGAAGCCGATGTAGCGATGAACAAAACTGCCGAAATTCCCGGCGTCGGTCGTGACTGTGGCGTCGGGCGCCAGGTGTTTGTCGATCTCGCAGACGATCGCAGCGAAATTCACGCCGTCGCCGGTGGGCTCCCATTCCTTGGCCAGCAGCTTGCGATGGATGGTGTGCAGCCCATCGACCCAACCGCGGCGCTTGCCCGCATCGGCGGGAGCACCGCGCCGCAACAGCGCTTTGATGACCTCGTATGGACTGCATGGGATGCCGAGATCGGGCCGCCAGACGCGGCCCACCTCATTGGGGTCCGGCCAGATGTGCACAAGCGGCAATTGCGGCTGCGGCGCCGTTGGGAAACTGTAGGATTGGCTGATCGTGTCGGTCATGCGCTCGCCCAATGCGACCATCAGATCGGCGCGCTTCATTTCGCCGATCAGCGCCGGCGGCACGCGAATACCCATATAGCCGCCGTAATTTGGATGTGTCGCGTCGAACAATTGCGGCCGTCGATGCGTCGGGCTGATCGGCAATACCCATTCTTCGGCGAACCGGTTGAGATCGGCGAAGACGGCGTTGTCATGGACAGCGTCGGCCAATAGCGCGCCTCCGACCAGAACCAGGGGTCGCTCCGCCTGGGCGAACATCCGGGCCAGCCGGTCGAGGTCTTCTGTGCGCGGCCCCGCGACGACGCGCGGCCGCGCCGGATTCAATTCGGCATTGGTCTCCTCGTCGAAAATGTCTTCCGGCAATATTACCGCGACTGGGCCGGGGGTGCCGCTCTCGGCCACATGAAAGGCGCGGGCGATCGCCTCCGAGGCCTGCTCCGGCTGGTTGACTTCGATGACCAGCTTTGTGACATCGGACAACAGGCGCGAATAGTTCTGCTCCTGCAACGCCAACCGGCCGAAATCCCTGCGCTCGACCTGCCCGACCAGCATCACGACCGGCGTTGCGTCGTGATAGGCCGAATGCAATGAGACCATCGCGTTCGACAGCCCCGGCCCGCGCGAGACCATCGCCACTCCGGCACGATTGCGCAGCCGCCCGTCGGCCACAGCCATGTAGCCGGCGCCACCCTCGTGCCGGCACACGATGACACGGATCGAATTGCGTTCGATCAATGCGCTGGTCAGCCCGACATAGCTCTCCCCCGGCACGCAATAGACTTGGTCCACGTCGTGCGCTTCGAGGCTTTCGGCCAACAGTCGAGCAACGGTTCGTGTCATCGATGAAATTCCTCCCGATCAGTCCTTCTCCTGCACCGCGGGAGACGGAGGGACCCGGCCGGCAGGGCTGGGAGGGCGAGGGTCTACTCGCGGCGCGCACCTTCACCCGCCTCGCTCCGCCCGGCACCCTCTCCCGCGGTGCAGGAGAGGGGCTACTATGCTACAGGTTTTTGCTCGGAAGAGGAGACGCTTATGACAACTCAGCAGAACCAGATCGAGGCCGACTTCATCGTGGTTGGCGCAGGGTCGGCCGGATGCGCAGTCGCGGCGCGGCTCAGCGAAGATGCGGCGACGCGGGTCCTGCTGCTCGAAGCCGGCGGCGAGGACCGCAACCGCTGGATCCACATACCGCTCGGCTTTGGCAAGACCTTTGCGGACCCGTCGGTCAATTGGTGCTACGAGACCGAGCCCGACCCCGGCGCTGCGGATCGCCGCGTGTTCTGGCCGCGCGGCAAGGTGCTCGGCGGCTCCTCGTCGATCAACGGCATGGTCTATATCCGCGGCCAGGCCGAAGATTTCGACCATTGGCGTCAGCTCGGCAATACCGGTTGGTCGTTCGACGATGTACTGCCCTATTTCAGACGCTCGGAGCACCAGACGCGCGGCGCCGATAGCTTCCACGGCACCGGCGGACCACTCTGCGTGTCGGATGTCGCGCAACACCCGATCTGCGAGGCATTTATTGCGGCCACGGCCCGATCTCGGCTTTCGCCGCAATGACGATTTCAATGGCGCCAGCCAGGACGGCGTCGGCTACCACCAGACGACGACACGCAACGGAAAGCGCTGCTCTACTGCCGTCGGCTATCTCCGCCCGGCAATGCAACGCGCCAATCTCACTGTCGTCACCGGGGCCTTGACCGAGAAGATCCTGTTCGAAGGCCGCCGCGCGGTCGGCGTGACATTTCGCCGGGACGGCGAGCTCTGCACCGCCCGCGCCGCGCGCGAGGTCATCCTGTGCGGCGGAGCCGTCAACTCGCCGCAACTGCTGATGCTCTCCGGCATCGGGCCGCAGGAACACCTGGCCGGGTTTGGCATTCCGGTCGTGCATCACCTGCCCGGTGTCGGGCAGAGTTTGCAGGACCACTATTCGGCCGCAATAAAGCTCCGCTGCAAATTGCCGATCACCGTCAACGACGTAATGCTGAGCAATGCGCGCAAACTGAAGGCCGGTCTCGAATATTACATGTTCCACCGCGGCCCGCTGTCGATGATCAGCTCGCCGGCGGCGTTGTTTGCGCGCACCCGCCCCGAGCTCGCCTCGCCCGACGTTAAATGCTCGATCTCGCCGTTCAGCGCCGAGCGGCCGCAGGACGGGCTGCACCGGTTTTCCGGGTTCACGATGATCGCCTACCAGCTCCGCCCGGAAAGCCGCGGCGAGATCAAGTTGAAGAGCCCCGATCCGTTCGACGCCCCGGCGGTCCACCCGAATTATCTCGCGGCCGAGACCGACCAGCGCACGATCGTCGCCGGCCTCAAGCTGTGCCGGCGGATACTGGCGACCCCGCAGATGCAAAGCTTCATCGAGGCGGAATTCCTGCCCGGTTCGGCGGTCGAAAGCGACGAAGAGCTCTTGGATTACGCGCGGCGCCGCGGCGGGACGGTTTATCACCCGACCAGCACCTGCAAGATGGGCAGCGACCCGATGGCGGTGGTCGATGCCGAGTTGCGCGTGCACGGGGTCGACGGGCTGCGCGTCGCCGACGCCTCGATCATGCCGACGGTCGTCTCCGGCAACACCAATGCCGCGACGATCATGATCGGCGAGAAGGCTGCCGACATGGTCCGCCGGCCGGCCGCCCGGATGGCCGCGTGAGGCTCCGTCAGCTGAATCGACTTCCGAGTACCGCTGTGGAAAGATGCCGCATGCCGCTGTAAAGCCAACAAGGAGCGCCTGATGACCGAGAAGACCGCGCAATCCGTCGGCAACCTGGGCTATCACGCCCACATCTATTACGACCCGAAAGGGACGCGCGCCGTCGCCGAGCGAGTATCCGCCGCGCTCGCCGAGAAGTTCCCGGTCGAGATCGACGGCTTCCGCGACACGCCGGTTGGGCCACACCCGATCGCCAACGTCCTGGTCATTTTCAAGCCCGACCAGTTCGAAGGTGTCGTGCCGCATCTGATGCTGAACCGCGACGGGCTCGACGTTCTGGTCCACCCGCTGACCAACGACGCGGTGGAGGACCACAGCAGTTACGCGATCTGGCTCGGCAAACCCGTCGAGTTAAAACTTCACACGCTGCCCCGCGGCCGCGGTGGGCGGCTGCCGAGCGGGTAAGCGCGTAGGCCCGATCGCATAGGAGGACATAACCGTGCAGTCTGACATCGTTGACGCAGCCTTAGCATTTCTGCTCGCCCGTGCCGGGCTCGATCTGACCGACGAGCAGAAGGCCGAGCTGAAGACGGTCTATGCCGGCATTGCCGCGATGGCGGAGCGGGTGCGCAAGCCGCGCGGCCGTATGGCGGAGCCGGCGCATGTCTATGACTTCACCGATGAGGATCTGACATGAGCGGCGCGATCCCGACGATTGCCGGGGCCGCCCGGGCGATCGCGGCGAAGGAGCTTTCGCCGGTAGAGCTGACGCGGGCCTGTCTCGATCGCGTGCACAAGCTCGACGGCCAACTGAACGCCTTTGTGCACTTGACCGAGGAGCGCGCGTTGGCCGACGCGCGCGCCGCCGAAACGGCGATCATGGCCAATGGCCCGAAGGGGCCGCTGCACGGCATCCCGATCGGCCTCAAGGACATCGTCGACACCAAAGGGATACCCACGACCTGCCAGTCGAAGCTGCTGCAGGACAACATCCCGGACACCAATGCCACCTGCGCCGAGAGACTGGCGGCGGCCGGCACCGTGCTGATCGGCAAAACCACGACGCATGAATTCGCCGATGGCGGCCCGTCTTTCGATCTGCCCAAGCCGCCGGCTCGGAACCCGTGGAACACCGGGCACTTCACCGCCGGCAGCAGCAGCGGCACCGGCGCCGGAGTGGCGGCGGGGCTGATCCTCGGCGGGATCGGTACCGACACCGGAGGCTCGATCCGCGGCCCGGCGGCGCTGTGCGGCATCGCCGGCATCAAGCCGACCTATGGCCTCGTCAGCCGCGCCGGGGTCGCGCCGGCCGCATATAGCCTCGATCATATCGGGCCAATGGCATGGACGGCCGAGGATTGCGCGCTGATGCTGCAGACGCTCGCCGGCCACGACCCGCGCGATCCGGCCAGCGCCTCGCGTCCGATCCCGAACTTTGCCGCTCAGCTCGGCAGCGGCATCAAAGGCCTCAAGATCGGCGTCATTCACCATTTCCACGAAACCGATCACAAAGTGAGCGACGGCACGCAGCGGGGCATCACTGGGGCGATCGGCACGTTCCGCGAGCTCGGCGCCGAGATCCGCGAGGTGCAGGTGTCGCCGTTGCAGGATTGGCTGGCCTGCGGCTCGTTGATCTCGATCACCGAGCGTGCGGCGGCCTATGAGGAATGGGCGCGCACCCGGCTCGGCGATTTCAGCGAGCGGCTGCGCAGCCGGCTGATGCTCGGCGCCTTTGTCACGGGCGTCGACTACGTGCAAGCGGTGCGGCGGCGGCGCGAGCTTCGTGCCGAATTGCAGGCGGCGATGCGGGGGCTCGATGTCGTGCTGACCGCAACCCAACCGGCCGAGGCGGCGAAAATCGACGCCGTGCCGAAATGGGACCTGTTCGGCCCGCCCAACTTTACGATGCCGTTCAACGTCGCCGGCTACCCGGCGATCTCGGTATGCGCCGGGTTCGTTGAAGGCGGGCTGCCGGTGGCGATCCAGCTCGTCGGCAAACCGTTTCAGGAACCGACATTGTTCCGCGTCGCCGACGCTTTCGAGAAGGCCACTCCGTTCCGCGACCGCCGCCCCGCCATGATCGCAGACTGACGGACCTTTACCCGCCTCGCTGCGCTCGGCACCCTCTCCCGCGGTGCGGGAGAGGGGCTAGGATGCAACAAAACATCCGGCTCAAAGCTCCTCTCCCGCATCGCGGGAGAGGGGGGGCCAAGCCCGGAGGGCTTGGTGGGTGAGGGAATCGCGCCTTATTGGTGACCCGGGGTCGGCAGCATCGGCAGGTCGGCGACCTCGACCAGGTCGGCGGCTCCGAAGCCGTTGAAGCCGATGCGCAGATAGGCGCCGAGCTGGTCGAGCTCGACCCAATCGCCCTCGCGCATGTCGGCGGGGAGCCGAAACGGCCCGCGCATCCGGTCGGCGCTGTCGCAGGTCGGCCCGAACAGCGCGAAATCGGCGAACCCCTCCACCGGATCATCGGCGTCGCCGAGCCGATCCGGCGCGCGGGAAAGCGGAAGCCGAGGGCGCCGGCCTCGCTGAGATTGCCGTACCCTCCATGGTTGACATAGAGAGTATTGCCGCGGCGTAGCTGAACCTGCAGCACGACCAACCCGCCTCCCGCGATGAGCGCCCGCCCGGGCTCGGTCCACAGCCGTACGCGCGCCGGCCGCGCGGCGGTGCCAGCCTCGATCGCCGCGATGTAGTCGGCGAGCGGCGGTGCCATGTCGGGGTAGCTCACCGGGAACCCGCCGCCGACATCGACGATGCCGACCGGAACGCCGCAACTCGCGATCGCCTCCCGCGTATGGGCATCCGGCGCGAGGCACTGCGAGCCGACGTGGAACGCGATGCCGAGACGGGCGGCATGCGGCCGGGCCGCACGCAGCAGCTCGACCGCCTCGTCGAGCAGCGCGCCGAATTTGCCGGACAAGTCGTATCCCGCGCCGCTCTCGGGCAATGCGAGGCGCACGGCGAAAGGGAATGCCGCCGATGCGGATCGCGGCGTCGGCGTTCGAGCGCTCGAGGCCGAGAAAGGTCGGGCGCGTGGCAAAAGTCGGAATGGAACTCATGGCCTCCTATCTGGGGAGGCCGTTCTCGCGCGGAAGGATCTCAGACCCGTTCGAGCACCGCGGCGATGCCCTGGCCGACGCCGACGCACATCGTGACGAGCGCGTATCGGCCGCCGGTGCGCTGCAATTGGCGGGCGGCGGTCAGCGCGATGCGCGGGCCCGAGGCGCCCAACGGGTGGCCGACCGCGATCGCGCCCCCATTCATGTTGACCCGGCTGTCGTCGAACGGCAATTCGAGGCCGCGCAGGCAAGACAGCACTTGAGCTGCGAAAGCTTCGTTGATCTCGATCACGTCGATGTCGGAGAGGCTAAGGCCAGCGCGTGCGAGCGCCTTTTTCGAAGCTTCGACCGGGCCGATCCCCATGATCCGCGGCGGCACTCCCGCCACCCCGCTGGCGACGACACGGGCGAGCGGCTCGGCCCCGGCAGTGTCGCCCGCCTTGCGGCTGGCGACGATCATCGCCACCGCGCCGTCATTGATGCCGGAGGCATTGCCGGCGGTCGTCACGCCGCCCTCCTGCAGCGGCCGCAGGCGGGCGAGCGCGGCCAGATCGGTCTGCGGGCGCGGGTGCTCGTCCTCGGCCACCTTGACCGGCCCCGCCCGGCCGCCCGGCACCTCGACGGCGAGGATCTCGCCTTCGAAGAAGCCATCGGCCTTGGCGGCGGCGTATTTGCGCTGCGAGGCGGCGGCGAACACGTCGCAGGCCTCGCGGGTGATCTGATAATCGCGCGCCAGATTGTCGGCGGTCTCGGGCATCGTGTCGGCGCCGAACTGGCGCTCGATCTTCGGGTTCGGGAAGCGCGCGCCGATCGTCGAATCAAAAACCCGGCCGTCGCGGCTGAACGGGGTCTCCGCCTTGTTCATGACGAACGGCGCGCGGCTCATGCTCTCGACCCCGCCCGCGACCATGATTTCGCCTTCGCCGCAGGTCACCGCCTGCGCCGCCATGACGATCGCATTGAGCCCGCTGCCGCAATTGCGCTGCAATACCGAGCCGGCGACCTCGATCGGCAATCCGGCCAAGAGCCCGGCGTGACGTGCGACGCAGCGGCTGTCCTCGCCCGCCTGATTGGCGCAGCCGACGACGACATCCTCGATCTTTTCCGGGTCGAACGGGCTTTGCTTAACGACCTCGGAAACGACCGCGGCGAGCATGTCGTCCGGCCGCATTCGGGCGAGCGCGCCGGCGTGGCGGCCAAAGGGTGTGCGCAGGGCGTTGTAGATGTAGCCGTCGAGCATGGTCGGTTCCTCCTCGGGGGCATTTCCGCCTTAGGGGCATCTCCACGTGCCGCCTGGCCGCTGTCAAGCCCCGCGACGCCGGGCAGCCGCCTACTGTTTTGGCGGGGACATCGTAATGCCTTGGCGCTTCATCTGGTCTACAATCGCCTTGGCGCCCTCGTCGCCATCGGCGGCGAGCTGCGCGGTCTTGCCGGCGAGCGCCTCGAGCTTCTGGCGCAGCTTGATCGCCTCCTGCACGGCCGGTTCCTGCAACCGCTGCTGTTCCGCCAGTGCGTCGCGGTCGTGGATCGCGTAGCCCGTCTCGAACGCAAGCAGCACAAAAAATGACGCGGCGACGATGACCACGGGCAGCCACCATCCCCCCGGCTCCGGAACGCTGGAACCACTTCGGGTCATCATCACGGGGGCTTTCCGGTTGCTGTGGGGGCGGTTTTCTCGGGCGCGGCGCTTGCCGAGGGGACCGGCTCCCCCGACGCATTGATTGTAATCCCGTTATCGGCCAGCAGATCGCGCAGCTTGTCGTCCTGGTTGCTCACCGCGGTAGCAGCGAGTGCACGAATCAGCGCCTCGTTGATGCGGCCGAGCTGGGTGCTCTGATTGATGAATTGTTGCCGACGGTTGACCTCCGCCTGCACCGCCCGGTTGTCTTGCACGAGGATGATGTAGGCAACGACGAGGGCCCCGGCGAGCGAAGCCATCCCGACCGTTATCCAATAAAGCCATCGGTCAGCCTGCATCGCGCTGCACCTTTCGTCGCGCCTCCCACCACCAACGATTGCGGCGAAGATAGCACAGGTTCGCGCGCGATATAGTCACTGACGGCGGCCGCTGCAGGTGCAGCGGCGAGCGTCCACCGGCTCAATTTGCGATTTGACTTAAAGCGGCGTTCCGGGATCGCCGGCCACCGCGCGGCGCAGCGATTTAGTGTGGCCAGGCGACGGTGTTGAAGTCGTCGAGGAGGGCAGCGATGCGGCCAGTGTCCGACTGGTCCATGATGGCCCGCGCCCGGCGCGTCGCGGCGACCATATCGAGGCTGCGGATGCGTTGCTTGAGCCGCGGAATGTTGCGCGGCGCCATCGACAGGTTGCGCAGGCCGAGGCCCAGCAAGAGAGCGGCAAAGCGCGGCTCGCCGGCCATTTCACCGCATATGCTGATCGGCATGCCGCGGCGCAGTGCCGCCTCGACCGCGAATTGGATCAGCCGCAGCACCGCCGGATGCAGCGGGTTGTAGAGATGGGCGACCTGCTCGTCGCTGCGGTCGATCGCCAGCGTGTATTGGATCAGATCGTTGGTGCCGATCGCGAAAAAATCGGCCTCCGCGGCGAGCGCGTCGGCGGCGAGCGCCGCACCCGGCACCTCGATCATCGCGCCCAATGGCGGCATTACCTTGGGCACCCGCACGCCGCGCCGGCGCAGCCGCCGTGCGACCTGATCGACTGCCTCGCGCACGCGGCGGATCTCGCTGGCCGTCGAAATCATCGGCAACAGGATGCGCAGCGGTCCCTCGCTGGCGGCGCGCAGCATCGCCGCCAGCTGCGGGTCCAACAGGCGGCGGTCCTGCAGCGACAGGCGGATCGCCCGCAAGCCGAGGGCGGGGTTCGCCGGCTCGATGCTGTGGCCGCTCAGCGACCGGGCGATCTTTTCGCCGCCGAGGTCGAAGGTCCGCACGGTGACCGGCTTTCCGTCCATGCCGCGCACCAGCGCCGAGAAAACCGCGTATTGCTCCTCCTCGCCGGGCAAGTCGTCGCGGTTCATGTAGAGGAATTCCGAGCGGACGAGTCCGAGGCCCATCGCACCGTTGGCCAACGCCTGCCCCAGCTCGATCGGCAATTCGAGATTGCCTTCGAGGGTGATCTCGACCCCGTCGCGGGTGATCGCGGGAAGCCTGCGCAGGCGCGCCAGACCTCGCCGTTCGCGTGCCACCGCGTCGCGCCGGGCCTCGTAGTCGCAGATCGTCTCGGCGGACGGGTCAATGATCACGCAGCCTTCAATGCCGTCGATCACCGCGGTGACACCCGCCCGAGCCTGATCGAGCAGACCGGGTACCGCGAGCACCGCCGGAAGGCCGAGCGCTCGTGCGACGATTGCGGTGTGGCTTTCGGCGCCGCCCGAGACCGCCGCAAAACCGGCCACGCGCTCGGGGTCGATCAGCGCGGTATCGGCCGGGGTCAGTTCTTCGGCTAGAATGACGGCGCCGTCCGCCACGGCAGAATAGGCGACATAGGGCTTCTTGATCAGATTGCGGATCAGCCGCGTGCCGACGACCCGGATGTCTTCGATCCGTGCCGCCAAGTACGGATCGCGCATCGCGGCGAAGCTCTCGGCGATTTCGTCGATCTCGATCTGCACCGCGCGCTCGGCGTTGATCCGGGTGCGGGCGATGCGCTCGTCGACGCCGCGGACGAGCCGTGAGTTCGACAGCATGGCAAGGTGGGCATCGAGAAGATAGCCGACTTCCTCGGCGGCGGAGCCGGGCAGCCCGGCGGATTTCGCCTTTACCTTTTGAAGCTGTTTCAGCGAGGTCGCCACCGCCTCGGCGAAGCGGTGTCGTTCGGCTTCGATCTCGCTCTGCGGGATGTGGTTCTCAGCTACCGGAAGATCGCCGCTCTCGACAATATGAGCCGGGCCGATGGCAATTCCGGGGGAAACGGCGAGCCCCGGCAGTCGCTGTTCGGGTCCGCCGCTCTGCGACGCAGAGCCGGTGACCTCCTCAATCCTCATCAAATTTGCATTCGACGAGCTTGGCGAGCGCGGTCACCGCCGCCTCGGCTTCGGGGCCGGTGGCGGCGAGCCGGATGACCGTGCCGGGCGCGGCGGCCAGCATCATCAAGCCCATGATCGAGCGGCCGGAGACTTCTGTGCCGTTTTTGCGCACCCAGACCTCGGCTTTAAACAGCCCGGCAGTCTTGACAAACCGGGCGGCCGCGCGCGCGTGAAGCCCGCGCTGGTTGCAGATCGTCGCAATGCGGCAAACCGCTCCGGCCGGCGGGCTCGAATCCTGAATTGGTCGTTCGCCGGCAGGTCGATCGCTCATCGGCGCGCGTCGCTGAGCAGCTGAGAAGCGACGTTGATGTACTTGCGTCCCGCCTCCTGGGCGCCGAGCACCGTTCGTTCGAGGCTCTCACCCTGACGCAGGCTCGCAAGTTTGATGAGCATGGGCAGGTTGACGCCGGCAATCACCTCGATCCTGGCGCGGTCCATGACCGAGATGGCCAAGTTCGACGGGGTGCCGCCGAACATGTCGGTCAGCAAGACGGCGCCGTCGCCGGTATCGACCGCGGCAATTGAGCGCAGGATATCCTGGCGGCGCTTTTCCATGTCGTCGTCGGGGCCAATGCACACGGCCTCGATTTGGGCCTGCGGTCCGACGACATGCTCAAGTGCCGCGACGAATTCCGCCGCGAGCCGCCCGTGGGTCACCAAAACCATGCCGATCATTCATTCCCTCTGCTGGAACGACCGCTGCCGTTCAGCTCGCGGTGGGAAGCGCGCCCGGCGCGACCAAAGTGGGAGAGCCGGATTGACCAAGCTCGCGGTGCGCCAGCTCCACCCGCAGCCCGGCGGCGCCGAGTTGCGCCGCAAGCCTCTCCGCCACGTAAACTGAGCGATGACGGCCGCCGGTGCAGCCGATGGCGATCGTCAGATAGGTGTTGCCTCCCTGTTCGTAGCGCGGCAACAGCGGTTCCAAAAGCCGCCACAACCCGGCGAGAAACGGCGCAAGGTCCGGATCCCGCTCGATATACGCGGCAACAGCAAGATCGCGCCCGCTCAGCTGCCGCAGTTCGGGGGCATAATATGGGTTGTGGAGGAAACGCACGTCGAAGATCAGATCGGCATCTCGCGGTATGCCGTGGCGATACGCGAAAGATGTGACGAAAAGGCGAAGACCGCTGGCCGCCAGGATAAAATGGCCGGTCAACAGCCGTTTCAAATCGGCGGCGCTCAGGTTGGAGGTATCAATCACCAGATCAGCACGGTCGCGCAGGGCAGAAACCACTCGGCGTTCGAGCCGAATACCGTCCGTTACGGGTCGGTCGCCGGCGAGGGGGTGGGGCCGGCGGCTTTCGGTATAGCGCCGTTGCAGCGGTTCGTCATCACAATCGATGAACAACACTTTGAGCTCGCGGCCGGTCCGGCGGACAACCGCATCGAGAGGTTTGAGCATGCTCTCGACGGCAAAGCCGCGGGTGCGCAGATCAGCGCCGACGGCAATCGCGCGCGCATCGGCCGCAATGCCCTCGATCAGAGCGGGTACGAGCGAGAGAGGCAAATTGTCGAAGGCTTCGTAGCCCATATCTTCGAGCGTCTTCAACGCTGTCGAGCGCCCTGCTCCCGACATTCCGGTCACCAGGAGCACACGGGCCGGCGCCGCGTTTCCAGCGGGGTTCCACTCGGCGTGACCACCTTCGGTTATCATCGCCGGATTATAGCGGGCGCCGAGTCGGCTGAAAACGCGCGCAGCGCGAGACGCAGCTTTGCCGCTGCGGAAGCCTCGAATGGAGACAGAGCGATCGACGGAACCGCGACCCCGAGCACATCCTCGCAGCGCGTTTCGGGGAAACGGTCGACCTCGGCCGACGGTACGAGGTCGACCAACAATGCCAGCGTCGCCTCCGCCGCTGCCTCGACGCGGAGAACACCCACTCCGCGGACTTCGATCAGGCCGGCTAACGCAGCCGGGGCCGTGACCATGACGCGCTCTCCTGTGCGCCCCAGCTCTACCTGGTCGTCGGCGACGAGACGCGCCCCACCATCGATCAGCCGCAGAGCTAGATCCGATTTTCCCGCTCCGGAGGGGCCGCGGAGCAGGACCGCATGTCCGTTGATAGAGATCGCGGTGGCGTGGACCAGAATGGGGTCGGTCGGGACCGTTATCGTCACGCAGCCGCCGGCAGCCGAACAGAGAAGCGAGCGCCGATTGTGGCACTACTCGCATCCTTGCGGTTTTCCGCCCAGATCATGCCTCGATGCGCCTCGACGATCTGCTTCGAGATCGAAAGCCCGAGCCCGGAATGCGTCCCGAATTGTTCGCCGAGTGGCCGCTCGGTGTAGAAACGGTCGAAAATCGCCGTCAACTTTTCTTCGGGAATGCCGGGTCCGTCGTCTTCGACGGTGACGACAACCGCCCTGCCATCATGCCGCGCGGTGAGCCTGATTTCGCCGAGCGGTGGGCTGAACGACACCGCATTCCCGATGATGTTGCGGAACACCTGGGACAGTCTCGTTTCGATCCCGGGCACGACGAGTTCGCGATCGCCCTTGCCGATCGCGAGCACCAGACGAGGTGCGCCGTCCGTCCGGGTCGCCTCATGGACCTCGGCCAGCGTACCCAGCATCGCTGCGATGTCTACTGGTTCCAGTTCAACGCGGCCGAGCTCCGCGTCGAGCCGCGAGGCGTCGGAAATATCGGTGATCAGACGGTCTAGTCGCTGGACGTCATTGAGGATGATCGCCATCAGCCGCCGCTGATTTGTCGCATCGTCGATCCGGACGGCAGTCTCGACCGCGCTGCGCAGGGAGCTGAGCGGGTTTTTGATCTCATGCGCAACATCGGCGGCAAAACTTTCGATGGCGCTCATCCGTTGCCACAGCGCATCGGTCATCTCGCGCAGCGACCGCGAGAGATCGCCGATCTCATCACCGCGCCGGGTAAAGTCGGGTATTTCGATCCGCGCCCGGCGGCCGCGGGTGCGCTCCGCCGCCGCGGCCAGCCGGCGGATCGGCCGCGCAATCGTGCCCGCGAGATAGAATGACAACAGCACGGTGACCAACAAGGCCACCCCGAAGATGCGCAGCAGCTCGAGGCGAACTGTTCTCAGCTCCTCCTCGATTTCGCCGCTGCCTGCCGACAACATGACCGCGCCGAGTACCTGCTTGTAGCGCTGGATCGGGATCGCGACGCTGAACACCAGTCCACCGGTTTGCGGGTCGCTTCTGATCGCCGAGCCGGTCTCGCCGCGCAATGCTCGCACCACTTCGGCATAATCCTCGGCGCGCGGGGAAGCGCTCTCACGATAGACCGAGTAGCTGGTGTGGCGTGGCACGATATTGAAATCCAATCGTATATCTCATCGGCGATCCGAAGAACCGCACCTTCCCTCTCTTGCGGCTGCAATTCGTGGACCTGCACGGCGTCGCCCGGCCCCCGTAGGATTCGACTGTCGGCGATAATGTCGCCCCGCACGTCAAACAGCCGAGCGCGGGTGCGCGTCGGCGCGACCAGCCGCCGCATCATCTGGCGAGCCAGGTCGGGCAACAGGACCTCCCCCTCGTCGACCGAGTTCGAGAACCGCGCCCTCACCGAGCGCAGCGGCAAACACCTCGCCCTGGGTCTTCAAAGCCTCGATCTGTTGGCCGATGAGGCTCGCCTGGTATTTCCCGAGATAGAGAAACCCGCCGGCAAGAAGAGCGAGCGCCAGGACATTGACGGCAAGAATGCGCCGCGTCAGCGGAGAGACCGTCCAGCGCCTTGCGGTTCTCGGCCGCAGATCGGCGCTGGTGCCGGGACTGGACGCGGCTCTCGCGGGGGATCGAGAGGCGGAAGGACGCTCGGCTACCGCCGAAGACGACGCAGGCGCGGCGGCGGACTCAACGGTCGCGGTATCGATACCCGACGCCATAGAGCGTTTCGATTTGCGCGAAATCCGTATCGACGTTCTTGAATTTCTTGCGCAAACGCTTGATGTGACTGTCGATCGTCCGGTCGTCGACATAGATGTGCTCGCCATAGGCCGCATCCATCAGCTGGTCGCGGTTTTTGACGTGACCCGGACGGTGCGCGAGGGATTTGAGGATCAGAAACTCGGTCACCGTCAGCTCGACATGTTCACCCTTCCAGGTACACAGATGCCGTGCCGGATCGAGGATCAGCAGCCCGCGCACGATCACCGGCTCGCCATGCGAGTTCTCCCGCTCGCGTGCGAGTTCGCCGCGCCGGATCAGCGCCCGGATGCGCTCGATTAATAGCCGCTGCGAGAACGGCTTTCTGATGTAGTCGTCGGCGCCCATGCGCAGACCGAGCAGTTCGTCGACCTCATCGTCCTTTGAGGTCAGGAAAATGACCGGGATGTGGCTCTGCCGCCGCAACTGGCCGAGAAGCTCCATGCCGTCCATGCGCGGCATCTTGATGTCGAGCACCGCGATGTCCACCGGTTGCGCACTCAACCCTTTAAGCGCCTCGGCGCCATCGCTGTAACAGCGTACCGCGAACCCCTCTGCCTCGAGCGCCATCGACACGGAAGCCAGGATGTTACGGTCGTCGTCGACAAGAGCAATTGTGTTCGGCACCTTCTCCCCCAAAATCCTCCTGAGCGGCCGGATGATAGGCGAGTCTTCCCTGCAATGTAAAATGTGACCGAATGCGGCAAAGGCAAACCCATTGATCCTATTTTAGCCAGGCAAAGGGCGGGCTATCCCCTGGCAAAATCCAGGTAAGCGGCTTTGTTTACCTACGCATGGCATCGCGGCGGACGCTTTTTCACCACGGCGCAGCTTGACGCAGCCCAGCCGGTTCGGCTCACTTGCGGGATGCGTGAAACAGAGCCGGACGGCGATCCTGCGAGAATCGGGCGGCGGTTGCTGCGCCGAGCGCAGCGCGGAACCCTGGCCACCAGCATGCATGGCGCGCCTTATGCGTCGCTCGTCCTGATTGCCGCCGATCTCGACGCGAGCCCGCTTCTACTGTTGTCCGACCTGGCGCAGCATAGCCGGAATATCGCGTTCGATCCGCGGATCTCGCTATTGATCGATGGCACCGCGGGCTACCGGGACCCGCTCACCGGGCCGCGCCTGACCGTGATCGGGCAGGCCAAAGTCGTCGCGGATCCGTCCCTTCTCGCGCGCTTCACCGCGCATCACCCGACCAGTGCCGTTTATTCCGGTTTCGCCGATTTCCGGCTCTATCAGGTCGCCGCCGAACGCGGGCACCTAGTCGCCGGTTTCGGCCGTATTCACTGGATCGATGGCCACGATCTGCTGTTTACCGCGGACACCGGTCCTCTCGCCGCGGCGGAGCCGGCGATCCTCATGCACATGAACGAGCGTCATGCCGAGGCGGTCACCGATTACGCGCGGGGTTTGCTCGGCCGCGCGGGGGTTGATTGGCGAATGAGCGGGATCGACCCCGAAGGCGCCGATCTGCAGCGTGAGGGCGAGACTGCCCGGCTCGACTTCGACGCGCCGGTGCTGACCTCCGCGGCGGCGAGTGCTACGCTTGTCGAACTCGCCCAGAAGGCGCGGAAATAACGCGTCCGTTGAGGGAATTTTGACATGGTCACCCGTGTTGTGGTACGGCGCTAATCTGGGCCGGTGGTGCGGATACAAAAAGGCTCGGTCGCAGCAGGAGGAAGCGTTTAATGAAAAAGACGATTCGATGACCGGAAAGAAGAGCCGTTTCGGCCTCGACCGGCAAGGCATGCACCACTTCGGGACCGTGCACTGGAACCAGTCCGCGCCGGTGCTCTACGAGCACGCCGTGCGGCGGGGCGAGGGCGAACTCGCCTCGGGCGGCAGCTTCTCGGTCTCGACCGGGCTCTTCACCGGGCGCACCCCGCGGGACAAATACATCGTCGAGGAGCCGGGCACCAAAGACACCGTGGCGTGGGGCAAAATCAACCAGCCGGTCTCTCCCGACCAATTCGCCAGCCTGCATCAGCGCCTGCTCGCCTACCTCCAGGGCCGCGAGGTCTTCGTCCAGGACCTTTACGCCGGCGCCGATCCGGCCTATCGGCTGCCGGTGCGGGTAGTCACCGACAGCGCCTGGCACAGCCTCTTTTCGCGCAACATGTTCATTCGTCCGCCGGCCGACGAACTGCCGGGGTTCGAGCCGGCCTTTACGATCCTGCACGCTCCGAAATTCCTCGCGATCCCAGAGCAGGACGGGATCAATTCCGAAGTATTCATCCTGGTCAATTTCGCCGAACGGCTGGTTCTGATCGGCGGCACCCAATATGCCGGCGAGATCAAGAAGTCGGTATTCGGGTATCTCAATTTCGTGCTGCCGGCGCGCGGCGTCCTACCGATGCATGCCTCGGCCAATGTCGGCCCGAAAGGCGACTGCGCGATCTTCTTCGGGCTCTCGGGCACCGGCAAGACGACCCTTTCGGCAGACAATTCGCGCACCCTGATCGGCGATGACGAGCACGGCTGGAGCCCCACGGGCATCTTCAATTTCGAGGGCGGCTGCTACGCCAAGGTAATCAATCTGTCGCCGGTCAACGAGCCCGAAATCTATGCGACCATCACCCGCTTCGGAACGGTGCTCGAAAACGTCGTGCTCCATCCCGAGACGCGCATGCCCGAGGTCGACGATCAGAGCCTGACCGAGAACACGCGGGCCTGCTATCCGATCGAGTTCATCCCGAACGCCGATCCCAAAGGCTTGGCGCCGCATCCGAAGAACGTTGTGATGCTGACCGCGGACGCCTTCGGGGTGATGCCGCCGATCGCGAAATTGACCGCCGAGCAGGCGATGTACCATTTCCTGTCGGGCTATACGGCACGCGTCGCGGGCACCGAGAAGGGGCTCGGCAACGCCCCCGAGGCGACGTTTTCGACCTGCTTCGGCGCCCCCTTCATGCCGCGCCATCCGGCGGTCTACGCCAAGATGCTGGGCGGCCTGATCCGCGAGCACGGCGCGCAGTGCTGGCTCGTCAACACCGGCTGGTCAGGCGGCACCTACGGGGTCGGCAGCCGCATGCCGATCGCCCATACCCGCGCCCTTCTGCGCGCCGCGCTCGACGGCCGCCTCGCCGCGGCGCCCGTCCGCAAGGAGGCGAATTTCGGCCTCCTCGTGCCGGAAAGCTGTCCCGAGGTGCCGAACGAGGTGCTCGACCCGCGCGGCACCTGGTCCGACAAGCAGGCCTATGACGAGACCGCGCGCGGCCTCACCCAGCGCTTCGAGGCCAATTTCCGCGAATACGAGCCCTTCGTCGGCAGCGAGATCAAAGAGGTCGCGATCCGCGCCGCGGGGTAGCCGTTTTGCCTGCCGCGCAGGGAAACCCGGCAAAAAAGATTTTTGGCGCCGAAAACCGCTCCTGCGGAGCCGCAAAGGCGGTCGAAATAAGAGGCTTGCGCTCGGATTCCCGGCACTGGCCGGCAAGGAAAATGGTTTCCCTGCCGGGAGAGTTGGCAGGGAAACAGCGGGAAGGCGGCATTGCCAAATACCTACTTATTAATTGTAATTGCGTGATATTTGTCGCTGTGTCGGAATGTATGGAAAATTGATCGAAATGCATCGAATGTCATTGGATGTGCTGAAGACAGCTGCAAGGCGGGGGGCCCGTTATCAGCAAATATCAACGGATATCAGCGAGCAGTGCCGCTGATATTGTCGTGCCTCAATCGAAAAAAAGTCGAGGATCGCCGCGGCAAGGGCCGGTATCTCGCTGTTTTTTTGCTGCATTTAACAGCGAGATCAGCAAAACGCCTCCGAGGAACAGGCTCGCCGCGGAAGCTCAACCGCGATATCGTACGCTGCCGCGATGCCGGCGAATGACGAGGATAGCCACAATGACCTTTGCGATCCAACACGTGCATGTCAAGACCAAGGATCCCAAGCAGACGATGCAGTTCTATATCGACAACCTCGGTGCGACCTATGTGGCCGAGATCCCGGGCCGCGGCCATCGGCTGAACCTGCATGGGCTGACGCTCAACATCACGACCCTCATTTCGACGCAAAATCACGAGCAGCATTACGGTATCGAGCACATCGCCCTCGATACCGACGACTATTCCGGAGCAATGGCCAAGCTGCGCGAGAATGGGATACGCGTGCTCGAAGAATTGCCGCCGAACAACGGCCGCCGCGTCTGCTTCCTCGAAGCGCCCGACGGTGCGCAGATCGAGCTGATCGAGAAGGTCGCGCGGCCCTGACGCCTAAGCAAACTAAACGCTCCCCGGCGAAAGCCGGGGTCCATTGCTCCGCCGCACGAGCCTGTCACGTTGGTGAGCGAACCGATTGCTCGACGAGTTCGGAGCAACCGGGCCGTGGGTCCCGGCTTTCGCCGGGACAGCGAGTGATTTGCTCAAGGCCGGCGGAGAGTCTAATGGGAGACCGAGCGGATGGCTCTGAAGGACAAGATCGCGTTGGGCGTAGCGCTGCCGCACCGCTCGCCCGAGCCGATCGACACGGAGACGGTGCGACGGGTCGCGCAGCGCGCCGAGGCCCTCGGGTTCCGAGATTTGTGGGTGACCGAGAATACCCTCGACCACGTCTTCTGTTTCGACCCGGTGGTGGTGCTGACCTACGCCGCCGCGGTCACGACGACAGTCCGGCTCGGCGCGTCGGTTGTCGTATTGCCGGTGCACAACCCGATTCATGTGGCGCATCAATGGGCCAGCCTGGATTACGTCAGCAAGGGCCGCGCCATTCTGGGCGTGGGACTCGGCCGCGACCATCATTACGAGCTATTCCAGACCCCGCGGGAGGGTCGGGTGCGGCGCTTCCGGGAAGCGGTCGAGCTGATCAAGGCACTCTGGACGCAGCCGGAGATCGATTTCGAGGGCCGCATCTTCCAGCTCGCGGACGGCACGATGGCGCCGAAGCCGGTGCAGAAACCGCACCCGCCGATCTGGATGGGTGTGGGGCACCCGGATGCGCTGCGCCGCACCGCGGCGATTGCCGATGGCTGGATGGGCTCGGGCGGCTCCAGCAACGCAGCCTTCATCCGAGCCGTGCCTATGTTGCGCGAGGCATTGGAGAGGGCAGGGCGTGATCCGGCCAATTTCCCGATTTCGAAACGGGTGTTTCTGTCGGTAGACGAGCGGCCGGAGATCGCGCGCGCCGAATTGCACCGGTGGTTCACGGTCGTGTACCGCAATCCCGAAGGGACGGACGCCTCGGGCATCCACGGCACGCCGGAGCAAATCCGGGAACGACTGGAGGGGCTGGTCGCCGCCGGCGCCAACCACCTCCTCCTCAACCCGGTCGCCCGCTATGAGGAGCAGCTGGAGGCATTGGCCGAGGTGGCTGGGCTTGGGTTGAGCAGTCCTTTGCCCCTCTCCGCCCTTTAGGGGGAGAGGGAGGGGCCCGGTCGCGGCAGCGACTGGGAGGGTGAGGTGGGGAACATGCCGTTCCGAGCCTGGCGCGTTCCCCCACCTCACCCCAACCCTCTCCGCCCCCGAGGGCGGAGAGGGAGAATTGCGGAGGTATTGCAGATGGGTGCAGTTGAGACCGACCCCGTGAAGCAGCAGGTGGCCGCCCATTGGGGCAAGCGGGCGGCGCATTTCGACGAGGATTTCGGGCACAGCATCCGCACCGTCGCGGAACGCGCCGCCTGGGACCGGATTTTCAACCTTGTGCTGGCCGGGCGCAGCGCGCTCGACGTGCTCGATGCGGGCTGCGGCACCGGGTTTCTGAGCCTTGAGCTTGCGCGGCGGGGTCACCGGGTTACCGGCGTCGACTTCGCGCCCGCAATGCTGGTGGAGGCGCGCCGCAAGGCGGCGGAGCAGGGCGCGTCGGTCCGCTTCGAGGAAGGCGATGCTGAGCAGCTTTCGTTTGCGGCCGGGACCTTCGATCTTGTCGTAAGCCGCCACGTGCTGTGGACCTTGCCGCATCCCGAGGCGGCGATCGACGAATGGGTCCGCGTGCTACGGCCGGGCGGCCGGCTCGCCGTCATCGACGGGCAGTTCGACCCCGCCTTTTCGGTGCACCAAAACGAGAACGCCCGAACCAGCAACGAGTACGCCACGATTGGCGATCGGCTGCCGTTTCTCGGCGGCCGTCCGCGCGAGGAGATCGAGGCTCTGCTCCGCGTGCACGGTCTCGGGAACGTCGGCAGCGACCCCGTGCTCGATCTCGTCGAAGCGCAGGCCGACCGCATGGTCGAAGAGGGAAGGGAGCGCCAGACCCGCCGGCGCTATGTCGCCTGGGGCGAGGTTGCGCGCTGAGCTCTCGGAGCATGCTGCTGCGCGTCCGGTCGATCAGCTATCTGGCCCAACGGATCAACGGCTATGAGCTGGTCGACCCGGACGAATGCGATCTGCCCGGGTTCACGGCCGGCGCGCATGTTTCGGTACGGGTCGGCAACGGGCCGGTGCGCGACTTCTCGCTGCACAACGATCCGGCAGAACGCGCCCGCTATTGCATTGCCGTGCTGCGGGAGCCGGAGGGGCAGGGCTCCCGCGAATGGCATGAGGAGGTGCGCGTCGGCGACATCGTGGAGGCTTCGGCGCCGCGCAACAACTTCCCGCTGTCCGCCGAGGCGGATCACCATTTGCTGATCGCCGGCGGCATCGGCATCACCCCGATCATGTCGATGATCGCCGAATTGCGCCGCCGCCGCACCGATTTCCGTCTGCACTACTGCACCCGCTCGCCCGAGGAGACGGCGTTCCTCGACGATCTCGCAATCCTCGCCGCGCAAGGGCGGGTGCAGTTTCACCACGACGGCGGCGACCCGGCGAAGGGGCTCGATCTGGCGGCGACGTTGCGCGAATACCGCTCCGGCACCCACCTTTATTACTGCGGCCCAGCCGGCATGATGCGGGCAGCCGAAGCAGCCTCCCGGCATTGGCCGCCGGGGACGGTGCACTGCGAGTACTTCGCCGGACCGAAGGCAGTGCCGCCGAATTCTTGGGAAGTGATTCAGGCCAAAGCCTTTTCGGGCGCGTCCGCTTCGGCACCGCTGGTGCCGGTGAGGTGCCGTTGCAGCCGCGGCATGTCGAGCGCGTTTTCCCACTTGGCGACGACGACCGTCGCCACACCGTTGCCGACCAGATTGGTCAACGCCCGCGCTTCGGACATGAAGCGGTCGATGCCGAGGATCAGCGCGATGCTGGCGACCGGGATCGTGCCGACGCTCGACAAGGTGGCGGCGAGGACGATAAATCCGCTGCCGGTGACGCCGGCCGCCCCCTTCGAGGTCAGCAACAATACCGCGAGAATGCCGATCTGCTGCGCCAATGACAGAGCGGTGTCGGTCGCCTGAGCCAGGAACAAAGTCGCCATCGTCAAATAGATGCAGGTGCCGTCGAGGTTGAACGAATAGCCGGTTGGGATCACCAGGCCGACAACCGACTCCTCACACCCCAGTATCTCCATTTTGGCGATCATGCGGGGCAGTACCGCCTCCGAGGAGGAGGTGCCGAGCACGATCAGGAGCTCCTCTTTGATATAGCGGACGAAGCGCAGAATGCTGAACCCGGTCAATCGGGCGATCGTCCCCAGCACGGCAAAAACAAAGATGAGGCACGTCGTGTAGAACGCCGCCATCAGCTCGGCGAGCGAGACGAGCGAGATAATCCCGTATTTCCCGATCGTGAAGGCCATTGCGCCAAAGGCCCCGAGCGGGGCCGCCCGCATGACGATCCCGACGATGCCGAAAAAGACCTGCGCGGCGCTTTCGATGACCGACAAGACCGGTTTGCCGCGTTCGCCGGCCAGGTGAAGCGCGAACGCGAATAGTATCGAGATGAACAGCACCTGGAGGATCTCACCCTCGGAAAAGGCGCCGACGACGGTTGCCGGGATGATGTGGAGAAGATAGTCGACGGTGTTCTGCGACTTGGCTTGCGTCGCATAGCTCTGGATCGATTTGGTGTCGATGGCGTTCGGGTCGACGTTCATGCCCGCGCCGGGTTGCCAGAGATTGACGATGACGAGCCCGACAATGAGCGCCAAGGTCGTGACCACCTCGAAATAGAGGATCGCCTTCAGCCCGACGCGGCCGACTTTTTTCATGTCGTTCATGCTGGCGATGCCGTGCACGACCGTGCAGAAGATGATCGGCGCGATCAGCATCTTGATGGCCTTGATGAAGGCCTCGCCAAGCGGCTGCATCTTGACCGCCAGCGCCGGGTAGAAATGGCCGAGCAGGATCCCGATCAGGATCGCGCAGACCACCTGGAAATAAAGGTGACTGTAGAGCGGCTTACGCGCCGTGCTAGGCACGGTTTAGCGGGTCTCAAGCCTTTCTGCGCCGCGATGCAGCAGGGGCAGCGGGCTGCGTCTCAGACTCCTCCTTCTTTTTGCGTCCACCCGATACCGGCAGCAGCAGCGCCCGCTGGCGTCGGTCGGAAGCGGCCGGCGTGCGGCTTGGCTTGCCCGCAGGTTCCTTTGCCGGCGCCGGTTCCTTCTCTTCCTGGGCCAGGCTGCGCTTCAGCGCGTCCATGAGGTTGATGACCTTGGGCGGCTCAGCCACTTCTCGCGGTGCGACACCCTCACCCTTGGTCTTTTGCGCGACGAGCGCGCGCAAAGCGTCCTGGTAGCGGTCGCGGAAATTCGTAGGATCGAATTCGCCCGACCGGCGGTCGATGATCGTCTCGGCAATGCCCACCATATCGGGATCGATCTCACCCTTGGGCGGAGGGCCGAAATCGGCGGGGCGGACTTCGTCGGCGCTGCGCACCGTCGACATGACGAGGCCGCCATCGCGCGGCTCGACCAGCACGAGCCGCTCGCGACCCGACATCGTCACCCGCCCCAGTCCGACCTTGTTCTTGTGCTCCATCGCTTCACCGATCACGCGGAAGGTTTCGGCGGCGAGCTCACCATCCGGATACACGTAATAGGGCGCGTCGAGATACACCGGATCGACTTCGTCGCGGTCGACAAAGCGCTCGAGGTCGATGATCTTCGACGACTCGATCTGCAATGCCTTCAGTTCATCCTCGTCGATCGTCACATAACGGCCGCGCTCGTACTCGTAACCTTTGACGATCTGGTCGCGGTCGACGACCTCGCCGGTTTGGGAGTCGATGAGCTGCTGCTGGACGCGGTTGCCGGTCTCGCTGTTGAGCTGATTGAACCGGACGCGTTTCGCCTCGGTCGTGGCGGGGACCAGAGCAACCGGGCAGCTGACAAGAGATAGGCGGAGAAACCCGTTCCAGCTGGCTCGTGGCATGACGCACTCCTCAAACGAACTCTCAACGAAGCCATATCGCATCGGCCGTCGCAATCATTAACATCAGATCCCGGCCTGTCGCCGCACCGCAGCGCTGATTGTTTGGCGTATTTTGCCGATCTCCGCCCAGGGATCGGCGGGGAGCGCCGCGAGTTGTTGCGGCACAGTCGCTACTGTGAACTCGTCGGGCCTCACGCATCGTTCGATCTCCTCCCAGGAGACCGGGGTCGAGACCGGGGCGCCCGGCCGCGCACGTGGAGTATAGGCGCCGACCGCGGTTGCGCCGCGGCCGTTGCGCAGATAGTCGATGTAGATCCGATCGTGCCGCGCCCTCTTGGCCATGTTCGCAGTAAAGGCTTCCGGGCGCTGCGCGACGAAGCCGTCGGCAATCCATTTTGCAAAAGCCTTTACCTGATCCCAGTCGAGCTTTGGTGTCAGTGGAATGACGACATGCAGCCCCTTGCCGCCGGTGGTTTTCGCAAAGCTCTTGAGCCCGATCCCGGCGAGCGCGTCGCGCACATCGATCGCGGCTTCGGTCACCCGCTGCCACGGCAGCCCTTCATCGGGGTCGAGATCCATCGTGACCCGGTCCGGCATCTCGAGCTTATTCACGCGCGAGCCCCAAGGGTGAATCTCCAACACCCCCATCTGAACCAACCCGATGAGGCCGGGGAGATCGACGATGTAAGGATAGATCTCCGGCTCTTCCTGGCCGTCGATATTGAAGCGCTTGATCGCCTCGGGCGCTTCGTCGCCGATATGTTTCTGATAAAACGTCTTCATGCCCGCAGCCGGCGAGCGCACCAACGTCAGGAGCCGGTGCGCCAGTTCCGGCAAGGCCCAGTCGCTCACCGCCGCGTAATACCGCGCGACATCGAGCTTGGTGAGGCTGGTGCCGGGATAGAGGATACGGTCGGGATGGGTCAGCCGGACCCCTTCGAATGTGAGGCTTCCGTCGCGAGCGCGTTCCGGTTCGTCGGTTTCCGCCTTCTTTGAAGCGACTTGCTTGGGCCGCGCCGGGGCTTTCTTGGGCTTGGCGGCGGGCTCCACAGCGGTTCGTGTTTTCGGATCATAAACCACGTCTGTGGCGTCCTTGTCCTCGCGCAGGCCCTGGAACGAAGCTTGCCGCACAAGTGCATCTGCCGTCCACGTCGCGAATTCGACTTCGGCGACGAGGCGCGGCTCGATCCAATGCACGCCTTTGCGCGAGACCCCTTTGGGTAAGGTGACGGTTGGATCCGGTCGTGCCAGAGACTCGAGTTGTCGATGCAGCTCGATCAACTGGCCGGTGTTGAAGCCGGTGCCAACGCGGCCCGCGTAGCGCAATTTTCCCTGCGGGTCATGGTAACCTACGAGCAGCGCACCAAAGCCCTCCCGGCTCCCCTCCGGATCCGTATAGCCGATGATCACGAACTCCTCGCGATTGCGGCATTTGGATTTGAGCCAGCTGCGGCTCCGCCCCGATCGGTAAGGCTCGGTCCGCCGTTTCGAGACGATCCCTTCGAGCGCAAAATTGCAGGCCTGACTGAGAAACGCCGGTCCGCGGCCGACCTGGTGATCGCTGTAGCGGAGCATCCCTTGCTGGTTTGGCGGAATGATCTCGGCAAGCGCAGCCTTGCGGACTTCGAGTGCTGCGCCGGTCAGGTCCCAGCCGTCGCGGTACAACAGATCAAACGCAAAAAAATTCAGTGTGTCTGTTTTCCCGCTGGAGATCGCGTCCTGCAGTCCGGAAAAACTCGTTGTGCCTTCCGGCTCCAAATGAACGAGCTCGCCGTCGACCACCGCGGACTTAAGCGGCAGTTCGCCGAGGCGCTGCGCGAGCCTCGGGAATTTGGCAGTCCAATCGAGACCGCCGCGAGTGATCAGCCGGCCCTCACCGTCCTCGATCCGGGCGAGCAGGCGGTATCCGTCGTATTTGATTTCGTGCAACCATTCGGGTCCGTCCGGCGCCTGGCTTGCAAGGGTCGCGAGCTGTGGCTGCAGCTTGTCGGGCATTCGGCGTCTGCGAGCGCCGGGAATGTCTTGCACCGCGATGGTCTGCACCGGCGGCTTTTCGTTATCTTCCCGGTTCGAATGCCACACCCAGTCGCGATCTGCAGCAATCGCGTCCAATGACCGTCCGCTGGCAACACTGAGCGGATTGTCGGCGACGACGGCGTCGCCGCTCTGCGGCATCGCCGCCTCATCCCGCTCCTTGATCAGCAGCCAGTTCTCGTGCCGCTCGTTGGCGGCCTTGCCGCCCATCCGAACCAAGGCCCAGTTGCCGTGCAATTTCTCGCCCTTGAGGGTGAATTTGAGCGATCCTTTCCGATACGCCGCCTCCGGGTCCGAATTGAGCGGAACCCAACTGCCTCGATCCCAGAGGAGCACGGTTCCACCCCCGTATTCACCTTCCGGGATGACCCCCTCGAACGCGCCGTAATCGAGCGGATGGTCCTCGACATGAACCGCCAGCCGCTTCTCCCCCGGATCGAGGCTCGGGCCCTTCGGCACCGCCCAACTTTTCAGCACGCCGTCGAGCTCGAGGCGAAAATCATAATGCAGCCGCCGCGCCGCGTGCTTCTGGATGACAAAGGAGAGCCCAGCGCCGGTTTCCTCGTGACGGGCCGCAACGCCTGCCGGCTCCGGCGTCTTGCGGAAATCCCGTTTGCGTCTGTATTCCTCGAGCGCCATGCTGCCCAGCCAAATTCCAAGGCCGATCAGACACATATTGTTCGGCCACCGTGGGCGTCAAAGCGTACGCGAGGAGAATTACCGGGCCGTCTTGCCGCGTTCCCCGTACGTTCACATCGAATTAACCCGCACAGGATAGAACGGAACGCGCACCGGAGTGCATATCCGTGCCGAGTGTGGGAGATGCAGATGGGTTACCTTGCTGTTGGAGCCACCCTTTTCGCGGTCGTGGGATTGGCCTCGACATCGGCGCTGGCGACGGATTGCGGAGCGGACGCAGACGAGGCGAATGCCAAGTGCTACCCGACGCTGCAGGCCGCCGTCGATGCGGCACTCGCCGCCGATCTCCCCTTGGTCTTGCCGCGCGGCACCTATCGGATCACAACGCCGCTCGTTATCGACTATTCGCGCCAAGCCGATACTGGCTTCGAACTGATCTCCCGCGGCGCAACGATCGACGGGACGGCTATGGGCGGGCCGGCACTCATCATCGAATGCGCGACGGATTGCTTCTACTTTCACCAGGAGGGGACACTTTTCGTCAACGCCGACACCAACGGCCCCGCAGTGGTGTTCGGCAAAGCCGATTTCTCCGACCCTCAGAACTCCGGGAAGTTCGACCATCTGATCGTCAACAATCGTAGCGCCGGCCAACTCGCGACGGGCTGTCAATTCAACTATGTCCTCAACTGGGACATAAACGCGGTCTGCGTTTCCGCCGGTGGCGGATCCGGGATGGATCTCGAACAGCTTCAATTCAGCACCCTTCGCGGTGCCGCCTCCGCAACGACGGGAACGGCGATTACGCTCGGGCCGGGCTACATCTTTGCCAACACTATGGAGGGTCTCGACCTCGAAGCCTCTTCGGTGTGCATCTCCGACATGTATGACAAAACCACAAACAATACCTGGAACTCACCCTATGTGAACTGTTCGACCGGACTGATCTACGGACAAAAGACCCCCGCTCTTGGCGTAAATAATTGGCAGCTTGGCGGCGATGTGCGCGCCTCATCTCAGATGCGGTGACCGGCCTACCGCCGAAACGAACGCGACCGCGCCCCGGCCCGGGGCGCGAAGGCGATCTGGTTCTAGCCGATAGCCAAAGGGCCAGCTAAGCTGCTGCGATCAATCCTTGCCCACGGGGTCGAATTGCAGCCATGAAGATCCAATCGGTCAGCGCAAATTGGGTGCACATCCCGATCCCGCCCGAGAAACAGCACATCAGCGATTTCGGGCGGACCACCTCGTTCGATGCGACGGTGGTGCGCATCGAGACCGAATGCGGCTTGACCGGGTGGGGCGAGGCCAAGGCCCAGGTCGGCAGCATGGCGGCCAACCAGGCGCTGACCGCGATGATCAACGAGGAGTTCGCGCCGCTGCTGGTCGGCGAAGACCCCCGCGACATTACCCGGTTGTGGGAAACTCTCTACAACGGGAGCCGCGCCCATTACGCACTGAAGGAAGGGCGGGTCTTTCCGGTGCTGGGGCGGCGCGGCATCACGATCTCGGCCTTGAGCGGCATCGATTGCGCGTTGTGGGACATTCTCGGCAAATCGCTCGGTGTCCCCGTGTGGCGCCTGCTCGGCGGCCGACGGTCTCCGACGATGCCAGCCTATGCCTCCGGAGGCTGGGCGGGGCCGGACAGGATCGGCGAGCAGCTCTTGGGATATGTCGAGGCCGGCGGATTCCGCGCCGTCAAGATGCGAATCGGCGTCATCGACAGCGATCCGCGCCACTCGGCGCGCCGGGTGGCTGCGGCCCGCGCCGCGCTCGGCCCCGATTGCGGGCTGATGTGCGATGCGCACGGCACCTTCTCGGTGGCCGAGGCCAAGCGGTTTTGCCGCCTCGTCGAGGATTGCAACCTCGCCTGGTTCGAGGAGCCGGTGACCGCCGACGACAAGGCCGGGTGCGCCCAGGTCCGCGCCGCGACGGACATCCCGATCGCCGCCGGCGAGAGTGAATTCACGCGGCACGATTTCCGCGATCTGGCGATGCTGGCGGCGGTCGACATTTTCCAGCCCGATCTTGCGATCTGCGGCGGCATTACCGAGGCGATGCGGATTTCCGCCCTGGCCAGCGCCCATAACCTGAAGCTGGCGCCGCACCTTTGGGCCGGCGCCCCGGCGTTCGCCGCCGGGCTGCATGTCGCCGCCGCATCGCCCGCCGGGTTCATCGTCGAGTACTCGCTCGGCGCCAACCCGCTGCTGCACGATCTCGTCGAAGAGTTGTTCCCCGTCCGGGACGGGGAGATCGAAATCCCCGACCGGCCCGGTCTCGGCATCACTGTGCGCGAGGATTTCCTCGCAGCGCATACCGTAAAATGAAGGCGCTGTTTCTCGGCAACGTCGCGGCCGACACGGCAAACGGCATCAGGGACCGCTTGCCACCCGGTCTGAGTGTCGAGATTCTTAGCGATCCGCAGCAGCTAATGCGATCGCCCGCGGCTGCAGCGGGTGCCGACATCCTCATCACCAATCACTGGCGCGCCAAATACCCGCCGGCGCCACGTGTGAAGCTGGTGCAATCGGTCGCCACCGGCATCGAACTGATCGACCTCGCCGCCCTGCCGCCCCGGGTCACGGTCTGCAACGCCTTCGGCCACGAGACGGCGATCGCCGAATACATCCTGATGGTGATGCTGGTCTGGAGCCACCGCTTCAGGGAAATCGAGGGCGACTTTCGCTCCCGCTCGTCCTGGCAACCCAGCTGGGTGCAGAGCGGGGCGCCGCATGGCGAGATCCTTGGCAGCACGGTCGGTATCGTCGGGCTCGGTCGGGTCGGCTATGAGGTCGCGCGCCGCGCCGCCGCTTTCGGCTGCCGCGTCATCGCCGCGAACCGCAGCACCCGGGAGCCGGGGAGGGGGGTCGAGCAAGTCGTTCCGCTGAGCGCACTCGACCATATGCTTGCCGAGTGCGATTACGTTGTGCTGTGCACCGCCCTCGGACCGGAGACCGAGGGGCTGATCGACGCGCGCCGGCTGTCGCTGATGAAGCGTTCGGCCTTTCTAGTCAACATTGCTCGCGGCGCGGTCGTCGACGAGGGCGCGATCTATGCCGCGTTGCGCGACCGCACCATCGGCGGAGCGGCGCTCGATGTGTGGTGGCGGTATCCGGACGCAACCGATCCGGAACGCCGCCCGTCACGTTATCCGTTCCACGAACTGCCGAACGTCATCATGACGCCGCATTGCTCTGGCTGGACCGAGGGCATGGTGGCGCGGCGCTGGGCCGAGGTGGCGGGCAACATCAACCGCTTCGTCCGGGGCGAGCCGCTGCAGAACGTCGTGGTCACGACGTGAGGGGACTGCCGCATGGCCGATGATATCGCTTTTATGCCGGCGAGCCGCTTGCTCGCCCTTTACCGAAGCAGGCAGCTGTCGCCCGTCGAGGTCATCGAGCACACGTTGCGGCGGCTCGAGACTTATGAAAGCGCGATCAACGCCTTCGTCCTCTATGATCCGAAGACGGCGTTGGCAATGGCCCGCGCATCCGAGGCGCGCTGGCAAAAGGGCGAGCCGCAGGGTCTTCTCGACGGCGTGCCGGTGGCGCTGAAGGACACGCTGCTAACCCGAGGCTGGCCCCGTCTGCTGGGCTCGCGAACGATCGATCCCAACCAGGTTTGGGACGAGGACGCCCCGGTGCCCGCCCGGCTCCGCGCCAACGGCGCGGTGTTCTTCGGCAAGACGACGACCCCCGAATTCGGCTGGAAAGGGGTGACCGACTCGCCGCTCAGCGGTGTCACCCGCAACCCGTGGAACCTTGAGCGAACCCCCGGCGGCAGCAGCGGGGGCAGCGCCGCCGCGGTGCTGGCCGGCATCGGTCCTCTCGCGGTCGGTACCGACGCGGGCGGCTCGATCCGCATCCCGGCCGCATTCTGCGGCATTGTCGGGCATAAGCCGACCTTTGGGCGAGTGGCGGCCTATCCGCCCTCAGTCTTTGGCGATGTCGCGCACGTCGGGCCAATGGCGCGTAACGTCGGCGATGCGACGCTAATGCTCGACGCCATCAAGGGGCCCGATTCGCGCGACTGGCACAGCCTGCCCGATGACGGGATCGCTTATCGCGACCGCGTCCGCGACGGCTCGATCGAGGGCAAGCGTATTGCGCTGTCGCCGACCCTCGGCTACGCCGAGCCTGCACCGGCGGTCCGCGCGGCTATCGATCGGGCGGGTCAAGTCTTTGGCGACCTGGGTGCCGTCGTCGAGAAGGCGGACCCGTTTTCGGAATCGCCGATGCCGATTTTCCAGACGTTGGCCCTCGGCGGGTTCTGGGCGTTGCTGCGGGCGCAGAAACCGGAAGCCGTAGCGCTGATGGACCCTGGCCTGGTCGAAATGTGCCGGCGCGGGGAGGCCGTGACCCAGGAGCAATACGTCGAGGCGGTTGTACAGCGCGCGGCGCTGGGGCAAAAGCTGCGGCTGTTCTTCGATTTTTACGATCTGCTGCTGTCGCCGACGATGCCGATTCCGGCAGCCTATGCCGACCCGCGCACCGACGGTTCGCCGGGCCCGGGCAATGCGTGGGCTTGGGTGACCTATACCTACGTGTTCAACCTGACGAAAAACCCGTCCTGCTCGATCCCGTGCGGTTTTTCCGATGGGCTGCCGATCGGGTTGATGGTGACGGGCCCGCTTTACGAAGATCTTGGTGTGCTGCAGGCCTGTCAGGCCTATGAAGAAGCCGCCGGCCCCATTTGGCCGAGCCCGGAACTGAGCGGGTGCCTCGACAAGATCGCCCGCCCGGCCGACGCCCCCGTCAAGGCCAAGATACCGGCGAGCCGGAGCTTATGAAGGAGGAAGGGATGGCGAACAAGGAGCAGAAGCGGAAGACCCGTGAGGCCAAAAAGCCCAAACAGAAAAAGAAGGAATCGCCAAAAGAGCCGGCGAGCAAGGTGCAGCAAGTCACTAGAACTTGATAACTCGGTGCTCGTGGGGCTAACCCTCGATCGGCGGGCCGTAACCCGTGCGTGCTTCGATTGCGTGCACATCTGCGGGGCGCTCGAAGGGCTCGGGCGCCGGCTCGCCGGGCCGACGCGGGCGGCCGATTGCTGCAAAGAAATCATCCAAGCCGGGCGGCAGATAGGTCCAAGTCATCTTCAGGACTTCCGGCCCGTTATTGATGATCTTGTGTCTCACTCCCGGTCCCGCATAGACGGTGGTACCCGGGACAAACGGGTGCGCTACCCCGTCGACGAAAATTGTTCCTTTTCCGGCAAAGCAGAACAGGATTTCCTGGTTAGGGTCATGCGAATGCTCGCGCACGTGCCCACCGGGCGCAATGACCTGCACACCCATCGCGACGTTCTCGGGTCCGGCGTTCTTGGGGCTCAGCTTGACGATCGAATAGCCGTTGGCCCAGATCGGCTGCCAGTACGATTGCCCCTCTTCCGGTTGCAGCACAATGCCCGTGTTGTTTGCAGCTTCTTCGCTCATGACAATCTCCACGCGATAGATCCGTACCTAGTCTGACCCACAATCTCAATCCCCCGCCACCTCCGCCATGGCGGAGGTGTGCTGAGCGGCCGGCTCGAGTGCCGCCTCGATGACGTCCTCGACCCGCTCGGCCCAGATAAAGTGCAGGCTGTTGCGTGCGCTCTCGGGGATGTCCTCGTAATCCTTGCGATTGCGCGCCGGGAGGATGACCGTCGACAGAGATGCCCGGGCGGCGGCAACGACTTTTTCCTTGATGCCGCCGACCGGCAGCACGAGCCCACGCAAGCTGATCTCGCCGGTCATCGCCGTGTCGCTGCGCACGGTGCGATTGGTCAACAGCGAGACGAGCGCGGTGAACATCGCCACACCTGCGCTCGGCCCGTCCTTCGGGATGGCGCCGGCGGGGACGTGAATATGGATGTCGCTCTTTTCGAACATCGCGGGATCGAGCCCGAGCGCCGCTGCTCTCCCTTTGACGAGGGTCAGCGCTGCCTGTGCGCTCTCCTTCATGACGTCGCCGAGCTGGCCGGTCAGGATCAAATGGCCGGCGCCGGGGATCCGGGTCGCCTCGATAAACAGGATGTCGCCGCCCACCGGTGTCCAGGCGAGCCCAGTGGCAACGCCGGGAACGCTGGTGCGCATGGCGACCTCGCCCTCAAAGCGGGGCGCCCCCAGGATTTCCCTCAGGTCTTCCGGCTCGATCCGAACGTGCTGCGCGGTGCCCTCGGCAATCCTCATCGCGGCGTTGCGCAACACCGCGCCGATTTCCCGCTCGAGCTGGCGCACGCCGGCCTCGCGAGTGTAGTCGCGGATGATCGAGTGGATCGCCGCGTCGGTGATCTCTGCTTGCTCGGCTGTCAATCCGTTGGCTTTGAGCTGGCGGTCGACAAGATAGCGGCGGGCTATTTCGAATTTCTCGTCCTCGACATAGCCGGGCAGGTCGATGACCTCCATGCGGTCGCGCAACGGCCCCGGGATGCTGTCGAGGACGTTCGCCGTCGTGATGAACATGACTTTCGAGAGGTCGAACGGCACGCCGAGATAATTGTCGCGAAAAGTCGAATTCTGCTCGGGGTCGAGCACCTCGAGGAGGGCGGAGGAAGGGTCGCCCTGGATCCCGCGGCCGAGCTTGTCGATCTCGTCGAGCATCATCACGCAATCCCGCGCGCCGGCGCGGCGGATCCCCTGGATGATGTTCCCCGGCAACGCCCCGATATAGGTGCGGCGGTGTCCGCGGATCTCGGCTTCGTCGTGGGTGCCGCCGAGACTGACCCGAACGAATTTGCGGCCGGTCGCTCTGGCGATGCTCTGCCCCAATGAGGTCTTGCCGACACCGGGCGGACCGACAAAGCACAGGATCGGGCTGCGGCCGCCAGGGTTCAGCTGATGGATCGCGAGGTATTCGAGAATGCGCCGCTTGATCTTTCGCAGACCGTAATGGTCTGCGTCGAGAATGCGGCGCGCCTCGGCGATGTCGACCGATTTTCCCGATTCGACCGACCACGGGAGCTCGGTCAGCCATTCGAGATAGGTGCGAGCCATCGAGTACTCGCCCGACGCCTCCGGCATCCGCTCGAGCCGGCCAAGCTCCCGCTTCACGTGCTCCTCGACTTCGGGCGGCATCTTCGCCTCGGCGATCTTCTTCGTCAGCTCGGCGATTTCCTGAGCCTTGGCGTCCTCACCCTCGCCGAGCTCCTTCTGGATGGTCCGCATCTGCTCACGCAGCAGGAATTCGCGCTGGCGATCGTCGATCTTGCCCTTGGTCTGCTCGCTGATCTGCCGCGACAACCGCAAAACCTCGATGCGGTAGGCCAGCAATTCCGAGACGCGCTCCAGCCGGCGCTCGACATCGACCGTCTCCAGGATCTCCTCTTTTTCCTGCGGCGTGATGTCCATGAAGCTCGCGATCAAATCGGCGAGCGCCGCGGCCGAAGGCACCGATTGCACGGCATTGACGAGCTCGGCCGGGGTCTGCGGCAACAGCTGCAATACTTCGAGCGCCTGGTTGCGCAGATTCAGGAGCCGCGCCGCAATATCCGTTGTCGTCTCCTCGGGCTCCTGGATCCGTTCGACCCGGGCGGCGAGAAACGGGTAGCCGTCGAGAAAGTCGAGAATGCGGAAGCGCCGCTCGCCCTGGCAGATCGCATGGTGTCCGCCGTCCGGGCTCGTCACGTAGCGCAGCAGGCTCGCTTCGGTGCCCATGCGATGCAGATCGACCGCGATCGGGTCGTCGATGCCGGGGTCGCGCTGCAGTACCAGCCCGACAGTCCGGTTGAGCCGCATCGCCGTCTGCGCCGCCAACACGGAGCGCTGCCGACCGAGCGTAATCGGCAGCACGGTGCCGGGGAACAGAACGAGGTTGCGGGTCGGAATCAGGATCAGCGCGTCCTCCGGCAATGCCGCGACCGCGGCTGATCCCATATCGATATTACCGGGCGACGGGGGCGGGGCGCTGCCCGAGGTGCGTAGTTCCCGGTCCTCCAAAGGCATAGCGGATATCCTCAAAACTTGTGCAGCTGCAGCATCAGGCAGCCGTTGGCGAGATGCCGGCCGGAGAGTTCGAGTCGCGCTGGCGGCAACTCGATCCGGCGCTGAAAATGCCCGTGCGGAATCTCCAGCCGGTGAATCCGCGCATTTTTCAATTCGCCGGGTAGCGGACGTTCGCCGCTGACAATCAACACACCGGCGCTGAGGGTCACCTGCACCTGGTCGGGGTCCACCCCCGGCAGCGCGATGACGATCGTGAGCGCATTCTCGGTCTCAAAAATGTCCACCGGAGCTTCCCAGCAAGGCGCGGTGTGGGCGCGATGAAAGAATTGGCGGTGGAGGCGCTGAGCGCGCTCCATGGCCTCATAGGCTTGCGCCCACATCAGCCTGTCGAGCTGTCGGTGTGGCATCATCGGCTCCGCGCAGTGCGGCCCGGCCGGCGAGGGCCGCATCGCGTCATATAGTGTGCAAAACTGAGAGAAGAGAGAATTTCTTGACCGGCTGTGGTGAACACCGGGCTCCCCGCGGAAGGCGCCGCTATCGTCACGATCAACAGTGCCGGATTCGAGCCTCGGTAACGATGACGTCCATCGGGATGTCGAATGATTGCGGGTAGATCGTCTCGATCTGCGACATCTCGAAGCCGACGCCGATTGCCAGCGCCCGCGGTGACAAGGCTGCCAAGGTTCGGTCGAAATAGCCGCCGCCATAGCCGAGCCGAAAGCATTGCCGGTCAAATCCGACGAGCGGCGCCAGCACCGCTTGCGGCAGCAGGACTTTGCGGACCTCTGGGATCGGGATGTTCCACACCCCGTCGACCAGAGCTTCGCCCGGTCGCCAAGCACGGTATTCGAGCGGGCCCTGCTTATCGACGACGGCCGGCAGCGCCACGGCAAATCCTTGCCCTATCACCCAATCGATCAATGGCCGGGGATCGAATTCCGCCTGGAACGGCCAGTAGACGCCAAGCGTCATGACGGGCCGCTCCAGCAGCAGCGCGCGCAACCTCGCCTCGATCTCGCCGCCCCAGCGGCGGCGCTCGAGAGGCGGCGCCGCGGTGCGCAGCGCCAAAAGGCGCTGCCGCTCCGACCGCCGCCAAGCCTTCAGCTCGGCCCCTTGCAATCTCTCCACCGAGATCAGAACAGCCCGGTGATCCGGCCTTCCGCGTCCACCTCGATATTGTTGGCTGCCGGCACCCTCGGAAGGCCGGGCATCGTCATGATATCGCCACAGATCGCGACGACGAACTCGGCGCCGGCAGACAGCCGCACCTCGCGCACGGTCACGATGTGGTCGCTCGGCGCCCCTTTGGCGCCGGCATTGGTTGTAAAGCTGAACTGAGTTTTGGCGACGCATACCGGGAAATGACCGAACCCTTGATCTTGGAATTGCGCAAACTGGTCGCGGACCGTTTTGTCGGCTTCGATATCGCGCGCGCCGTATATGCGCTGCGCAATGGTGCGGAGTTTTTCCCATAGCGGCATGTCGTCGGGATAAAGCAAGCGGAACTGCGTCCGCCCGCTCTCGGCCAGGTCGACGACGGCACGGGCCAGCTCGACCGCGCCCTCTCCGCCTTGTGCCCAGTGGTCGGCGATCACCACCTTGACCCCCTCCGCCGCGCACAGTTCCTGCAAACGTGCATGCTCGCGCGCGGTATCGGCGCTGAAGCGGTTGATCGATACGACTGCCGGCACCCCGAACTGGCGAATATTGGCGAGATGGCGGGCCAGATTGGCAAAGCCGCTTTCGACCGCCTCCACATTCTCGTGCCGGAGCTGGTCGAGCGCGACGCCGCCGTGCATTTTTAACGCGCGTACGGTCGCGACAACGACGGCCGCGTCGGGCTTCAGCCCGGCTTTACGGCATTTGATGTCGAAGAACTTTTCGGCGCCGAGATCGGCGCCGAACCCGGCTTCCGTGACGACGTAATCGGCAAGCCGCAAAGCCGACGTCGTCGCGATTACCGAATTGCAGCCATGGGCGATATTGGCAAACGGCCCGCCATGGATAAAAACCGGGTTGTGCTCGAGGGTCTGCACCAGGTTGGGCGCGATCGCGTCCTTCAGCAGAGCCGTCATCGATCCCGCGGCTTTGACGTCGGCCGCCTGCACGGATTTGCGCTCGCGCGTCTGGCCGACGATGATATTGCCGAGCCGGCGCTGCAGATCCTGCAGGTCGGTCGCCATGCAAAAAGTCGCCATTACCTGCGAGGCGGCGGTAATGTCGAACCCATCCTCGCGCGGATAGCCGTTGGCGACGCCGCCTAGAGAGGAGACGATAGAGCGCAGCGCCCGGTCGTTCATGTCGATCGCGCGGCGCCAGCTCACCCGCCGCGGATCGATGCGGGGTTCAAGGCCGTAGTAAATGTGATTGTCGACCATTGCCGCGAGCAGATTGTTGGCGGCGCCGATCGCGTGCAGATCGCCCGTGAAATGCAGGTTGATGTCCTCCATCGGCACGACCTGCGCGTAGCCGCCGCCGGCAGCACCCCCCTTCATGCCAAAGCAGGGGCCCATGCTTGCCTCGCGCAGACAGAGCATCGCCTTCTTGCCGATCAGATTGAGCCCGTCGCCGAGCCCAACCGTCGTTGTCGTCTTGCCTTCGCCGGCCGGCGTCGGGGTGATCGCGGTCACCAGGATCAGCTTGGCGGAAGGCTGCGTCGGAAGGGAGCGGATGTAATCGAGCGAGATCTTCGCCTTGTATCGGCCATAAGGTGAGACCGCCTCGTCTGGGATTCCGAGTTTTTTCTCGGCGACCTCGAAGATCGGACGCATGGCCGCGGCCTGCGCGATCTCGATATTGGATTTCGGGTTCCTGTGCTGGTCGGTTCCGCGCGCCACGGCCGTTTCTCCTTGCTGAGTACCGCCGCGTCTTAGCCCCTCGGCGCCCGTCGGGCAACCTTCCTCCGTCTCGGCGCAAGCTTAAAGATCGCCCCAGTCCAAGCCCTTGGTGAGCCGCGCGGATACGTCCGGCAGATATTGGTAGGAGCGCGTCCAGGGCCGTGGCGCCAATCCATCCGTGCGGTTCTTTTGCGCCAAGACCTGATACACCGAGAGCCAGCCTCGATCGAAGGCATAGGCCATCGCCGGCATGTACATCCGCCAGATCCGATAACGCTGCATGCCGGCCGCTTTGATCGCCATGTCGCGCTTCGCTTCGAGGCGGCGCGCCCAATGAAGCAAGGTTGGCGGGTAATGGGGGCGGAGGTCCTCGATGTCGAGGAGTTCGAGTCCCGTGCCGGCGATTTCATAGAGGACGCGTGAGATGTGCGGCACCTCGCCGCCGGGGAACACCAGCCGGTCGATGAATTCGCCGCCGGGCGGGCCCTGCGCGTGTCCCTCGCGGTCGGTCGTTGTGATGCCGTGGTTGAGCGCGATGCCGCCCGGCCGCAACAGCCGCGCGATCACCCCGAAATACTCCGGCAGGTTCGCGATACCGACATGCTCGTACATGCCGACCGAGGCGATCTTGTCAAAGAGCACATGCCCCGGCACCTCGCGGTAATCCTGGCGGCGGATCTCGATATGGCGGGTGAGCCCCTGCGTGGCGACGCGCTCGCGCGCATAGGCGAATTGCTGGTCGCTCAAGGTTATGCCGACCCCTTCGATGCCGTAGCGCTGCGCCGCCCAGCACAAGAGGCCGCCCCAGCCGCAGCCGATGTCCAACAGCTGCTCGCCTGCCTGAAGCCGCAGCTTGCGGCAGATATGCTCGAGCTTCTGCTCTTGCGCGGTGTCGAGATCTTCCTCGCCGGTTTCAAAATAGGCGCAGGAGTAGACCATGTTGCGGTCCAGCCAGAGCCGATAGAAGTCGTTGGAGACGTCGTAGTGATAGCGCACCGCGGCCGCGTCGCTGGCCACGCTGTGCCGACGGCGCCAGCCGACCAACCGAGCCAGGACACGCAGCGGTGAGGATTTGCCGAGCCGCTCGGCAAGCGCAATGCCGATCTGCAGGATATCCTGCAGGCGGCCCTCGACATCGATCTCGCCCTCGACATAGGCCCGACCAAGCCCCGCGATGTCGCCGGTCAGGAAATAGCGCATCAGCCGCGGCGTGCGCAGGGCGATCGTGACCCGCGGTTTGGCAGAGAAGTCGAAGACTTCCCCGTCCCAAAAAGTCACGCGCAGCGGCAGGCGATCATCCGCAACGCGATCGCGGAGCCTAGTGAGAAACCGGCTGCGGAGGGACATTTGAGGCTGCAGCTGCGTATTATATTCGACTCGAAATTCTTAACTTCGGCTCACGAACACTCAGAGGTGCCTGATGATCACGACGAAGATTGGCCGGGGTGTGGGTGCTGTGGCGATTGTTGCCGCGCTCGGCTTCGCCGCCGCGGCTTCGGCGCCCACCCCAGCCGAAGCTCGCGTGTTTATCGGTTTCGGCTTCGGTTTTCCGATCGGGTTTCCGTTCTATTATCCGCCCTATCCTTATCCCTATTATCCGCCGCCGGCTTATTACCCGCCGCCCCCCTACCCCGCCCCGGCGTCCTATCCGGCGCCCGGGACATCCTATCAGCCGTCAGGCGGGTATACTCCTACCGGACCTGCCGCGAGCCCGTCGATCACCTACACGCCGCGGCGCGGGTGGACCAATGCGCAGGGTCAATATTGCCGGGAATACCGGACCACCGGGCCCGCGGGCAATCGCGCGACCGAGCGTTACGGGACCGCCTGCCGGGACGCGGGCGGCCAATGGCGGGTCGTTAATTGAGATTGGGCATTACCGGCTTAACGTGCTGTCTCGACAGGCACCCGGAGTTCGACGGACAACGGCAGACCGCCATGGGCTTCGCCCAGTCTGCCGAGCCGCTCGGCCAATTGGGCCAATGTCGCGCCGCGCGCCAGGTCGAAAGACAGTCTTGAATTTTGGAATACCGCCGTCACTCGGTTCGGCTTTTGCGCGGTCTTGTTCATTCGCTATCCCCCTGAGCTGGGTAACTGCCGGATAAACTGCCGGGCACGCAGTTTCATCCCGTAAAAATTTGTATCAAATCGCATCCACCTCTGGAGGTGGCAGAATGCGCTGGCGATACACCCATACTCACAAAAATTTTACTCGGCAGCCGGAGCCGGCAGCCACACATCCGATGGCGACATAGCAGTGACACGATTGGATGGAGTGGTCGATGGATCAGGTGGGCGGCCGTGTAGCCCGGCCCAAGATCGCAGAGGCTCTGGGATGTATTGCAGCGGCTCTGCTGTTTACTGCCACGATCGCCCCACCCGACGTGGCCAAAGCCGCACAGGGCGGCGCCGGTGGTGGCGGATTTCACGGCGGCGGCGGTGGCTTTCACGGCGGTGGCTTTCACGGCGGCGGGTTCCACGGCGGCGGGTTCCACGGCGGCGGGTTCCACCGTGGCTTCGGCGGCGGCCGAGCCGGTTTCGCGATTGGGCTGGGGGGCCTATACCCGCCCTACGGCTGGGATTATTCTTATCCCTATGCCGACACCGACGGTTATCCGGATTACGGCTACCAGCCCTACGCCGCCCAGTATTGGTATTACTGTTCCGACCCCGCCGGCTATTACCCGTATGTGACCCAATGCAACACCGGCTGGCAACCGGTCCCGGCAAGCTGAGCTCTCAGCTGCGCAGGTGATGGCCGCTTGCGCTGCACGGTGTTCTTGCGGCCGTAGCGGCGGACACGCAGATCGGCTCGCTCTTTGTGTCCCCAGAAGCATTCAATCGCGCAGAAGCGGCTGAAGTATTCGCCGACCGTTGCGCTCGCGCGGCGCCCCGGGTCGGCGGCGTGTGGTTGGCGCCGATAACCTTGTCGCCGTAGGAGATGTTGGTCTCGGGGCCGAGAAATAGGCAGCGGAGCACGGGCCGCAAAGGGTCCCTGTCACTGCCCTCGACAGAACACAGCGGCAGCTTCGGGTTGAAAGCAGGTGGCAGCAAGCGTAGGGCGGAAAAGCGCAGCGCCTTCCGCCGCTAACTGTCGTCTGCGTATCGGGCTGCGGCGAACAATAATGGTCTCGAATGATACGTCTTGCCTTCGCCTCTCTTGGCCCTTTCGATCTCGTCGCCGCCCACCGTTCTCTGGCGGCTCGCCGCTGCCGCTCATCCACCCCGCCGGGTACAGCCCGTCGGCGACACAGCGACGAAAGGAGGAATGCGGCACTCGGCCGGGTGCTGACCAAACCGTGCTTCACTGGGTTGAAATGCGTGTAGTCGCATGTGTGCCGCGAAGTCGCGATCGTCGCGGATCGTGTGCTCCCAATATCGTCGCTGCCGGATGCCGCGTTCGCCCCGGCTAATCATGACAGGTGATCGTGGCTCGCCGATGCGTACCGATTTCGAAACCCCTTTCTTGATCGCGCGCCAACGGCCCGGGAAATCGGCATCGCCTTCCGGCAATAGCCTGCCCCGGCGGAGGCCGGGGTCCATAGGCAGTGCATATGGTCGGGAAGCACGACCCAGGCGTCGATGTGGAACGGCATAATGGGAGTATGCCCGGCCTTGGGGAGAGGCGGAAGGCGCTAGCGCTTTTCCGCCCTACGCACTTAATTTTCGCACCACACCCCGATGCCGCTTTCAGCCCAAAAATTGCCGCTTGCGAGGGCGTCTGGGATGGTTAAGAGTTGACTGCGGCCGGGACGCGGGAATTGCCGGCACACCGAGGGGGAACCGAATGCCACATCGCCTTTCGCGGGGATCGCGTCTGTTGCTGGCAACCGGTCTTTTCGCCCTGAGCGCCTGGCTCTCGGGGGCTGGCGCGCAGGTCATTGACGAGGCGCGGCAGGCGGGGCGGTCGCCCCAGTCGTTCCCGGCGGCTGACGAGGATTATTTTCGGGGAATGGATGGCGGCATTGCGCTCACTCCCGACGAGGTCAAGGGGCGCAACATGTGGATCGTCTGGACCGGCGGCGACGACCGGCTGTGGGACGATCTGACCAACCTGACCTTCGGAAATTTCGATCTGCTGAAGATCCTTTCCTCATACCCCGGGCTGAAATACAGCCGCGACAATCGGTGGAATTATTTCGGCCTGGTCAACGAGCCGTGCTTTACGAAGGCCACCGGACCGAACCCACAACGCTACGGTCTGTGGCTCGATGTGCGCGATCCCAATTGCCCTCCCGATCCTTTCGAGAATGCGGAAAAATACCCCGGCGTCGCCGTCGGCGCGCGCGGCAAGAACATCCCGGCCGGATCTTATTACGGATACCCGACGGGGATCGTCGGAATGCGGCTCTTCCCCAATCCGGACTTCGACGAAGCGGCGGGAAAAGAATGGAATGCCGAGCGGTTCTATAACGATCCCAACTACTACCTGTCGAAGGAGCTGGTGCGTCCGTATCGCGTCGGAGTTTCCTGCGGTTTTTGTCATGTCGGCCCGAACCCCGAGAAGCCGCCTGCGAACCCCGAAGCGCCGCAATGGGAGAATTTGAGCTCGCTGGTCGGCGCGCAGTATTTCTGGGTCGACCGCATTTTTGCGTGGAATGCCGACCAGTCGACCTTTTTCTTCCAGTTCCTGCATACTGCGCGGCCCGGCTCGCTGGATACCTCGCTGGTGTCGAGCGACAACATCAACAACCCGCGCACGATGAACGCGGTCTACAACCTTTCGGCGCGGCTGGAGGCGGCCAAGCGCTGGGGCCACGAAACGTTGGGTCCGGACAACCTCGCGAACAAGCAGTTCAACGATTTTATCACTCAGGGCCCGCTGACGCAGTTTTTCCAGCCGCCAAATACGGTGTGGACGCCGCATGTGCTGAAAGACGGCGCCGATTCGGTCGGCGCGCTCGGCGCGCTGAACCGGGTCTATCTGAACATCGGCCTATTCAGCGAGGAATGGCTGCGCCATTTCAACCCGATCCTTGGCGGCAAGCCGGTAACTCCGATCGAGATCACGACGGCACGCGCCAACTCGGCGTATTGGGATGCTACCGAATTGCAGACCCCGGACGATGGCGCTGTTCCTGCTGAAGGCGTCATATCCGCACAAGTTGAAGAACGCGCCCGGCGGCGCCGCCTATCTGAACGACCCGCCCGGATATGGTCAACCAAGGGCAAGGCCGTCTTTGCCGAAAATTGCGCGGCCTGCCATTCCAGCAAGGCGCCGCAGCCGCCGGTCGCGACAAACCCTGCCACATGCATCGGCTCCGGCTATCTCGACTGCTGGAACCGTTATTGGGAATGGACCCGGACCAGCGACTTCAAGCAGCAAATGCGGCAGATCGTCAATGCCGACGATTTCCTCGACAACAATTATATGTCTAACGACATGCGCGTGCCGCTGACGTTGCTGCAGACCAATGCCTGCGCCCCGCTGGCGACGAATGCAATCGCCGGCAACATCTGGGACAATTTCTCCTCGGCCTCGTACAAGGATCTGCCCTCGGTCGGCGCGATCACCGTGTACAACCCGTTCACCGGGGCGCCGCAGCAGTATCAGATGCCGGCCGGCGGGCGCGGCTACACCCGCGTGCCGTCATTGGTCAGTGTGTGGGCGACGGCGCCGTTCCTGCTGAACAACAGCGTCGGACGCTTCGACCAGAGCCCATCGGTCGAAGCCCGCATGGCTTCCTTCAACAATTCGATCACCAAGATGCTGTGGCCGGAAAAGCGCGAGAAGGATGCCGTGCTGGGCGACAAGATCCCCGGCGTGATCGACCGGACCAACGTCACGAGCTGGCTGCGCGTCCCGACCGGCTATCTGCCGGATGTGCTCAAGGACACGCAGGATGTGCTGCAGTTGATCGCGCCGAAGCTCTTCGATCAGGGCGGGATCGAGATCGGGCCGATCCCGGCCGGGACGCCGATCGATCTGCTGGCCAATTTCGACCCGCTGCCGCAGTCGACAAATCTCCGCGAACGCCTGGCGCACGACAAGGCGGTGGTGAAGGTGGTGGTGCAGCTGGTGCACGACTTGAAGGCATTGCCGCCGGGCGCTACCGACGAGCAGGCCCGCCAGGTATTCTCGAATGTCGGGGAGCAGCTCTTCGCACTGAGCAAATGCCCGGATTATGTCGTCAACCGCGGCCATTACTTCGGCTCCAACCTCGGTGACGCCGACAAGAACGCGCTGATCGCGTTCCTGAAGACGTTCTGACAATTCTCTGTCGGACGCGCGATGGACACCGTGCAGAGTAAGTAACACCACCGAAGCCAGCGCACTCTCATCATTGCCGGCGGCACAGCGGCCAGAGAGGTCCAGTGAACAACGGCGGCCCGTTCGATTACATCGTGGTCGGCTCCGGCGCCGGAGGCGGAACGCTCGCCGCGCGGCTGGCCGAGGGCGGGCGCTCGGTGCTTCTGCTGGAGGCGGGCGGCGATCCGCGGCAGCTGTCGGGCACCAATGACGACCAGCCCGGCATCAACCGCCTGCCCGACGATTATGACGTGCCGTCGTTCCATGGCTTCGCCAGTGAGAACGATGCGATGCGGTTTGATTTTTTTGTCCGGCACTATGCCTCGGACGAGATGCAGCAGAAGGACCCGAAATACCGCAAGGAGTATCGGGGCTCCCCAGTGGATGGAGTGCTCTACCCGCGCGCCGGAACCCTGGGCGGCTGTACGGCCCACAACGCGATGATCCTGGTCTATCCGCACAACGCGGATTGGGACGGGATCGCTCGCCTGACCGGCGATTCGTCCTGGAACGCCGAAAAAATGCGGCAGTATTTCATACGGCTGGAGAACTGCCATTACCGGCCGCTCGAGCGCGTGCTGGCGGCAGCCGGCCCCAACCCGTCGCGCCATGGCTGGCAAGGCTGGCTGCAGTCCGAGATCGCGATCCCAAAGGCCGCAGTGCACGATTTCGGGCTGGTGCAGGTATTGCTCCAGTCGGCGCACGAGGCGTTCGACGATATCGGGCAGCCGATCGAACGTCTTCTCGACCTCGCCGAGGCCAAGGCCGATCCAAACGACTGGCGGCTGGTGACCGAAAATGCCGTGGGCGTGCGCTACATACCGCTCGCGACGCGTGGTCACGCACGGATGGGCGCGCGCGAGCGTGTGTTGGAGACCGCGCAGAAATACCCGGACCGCCTCCGGGTCGAACTCGACGCGCTCGTCACCCGGGTTCTGCTCGACCAAAACAACCGCGCGACCGGCGTCGAATACCTGAAGGGCGAGCGGCTCTATCGCGCTCATGGCCAGCCCGCGACCACAGAGGGTGAACTCCGCCAGGCGCAGGCGACGCGCGAGGTCATCCTCTGCGGCGGCGCGTTCAACACGCCGCAACTCCTGATGTTGTCGGGCATCGGGCGGCGCGACGTATTGGAGCCGCTCGGCATTCCAGTGAAGGTGGACCTGCCCGGGGTCGGCAAGAATTTGCAGGACCGCTACGAGGTCGGCGTCGTCAACCGCATGAATTTCGACCGCTGGAACGTCCTCGAAGGCGTCACCTTCAGCCATGGCGACCAGGCCTATCGCGAATGGGCCGACAAGCGCGAGGGCCTTTACACCAGCAATGGCGCGGTGCTGGCGGCAATCCTCAAATCACGCGCCGAGCGCCCGCTCCCGGATCTGTTCTGCTTTGCGCTGGTGGGGCTGTTCGGCGGGTATTTCCCCGGCTACTCCTCGCTCGCCGTCACCAAGCCGAATTATCTGACCTGGGCGATCCTGAAGGCGCATACCGAAAACTGCGCCGGCGAAGTCGTGCTGCGCAGCGCAGACCCGCGCGACACGCCGCTGATCAACTTCCATTATTTCGAGGAGGGCAGCGACAAGGCGGGGGAGGACCTCGACTCGGTCGTCGCCGGCATCCGCTTTGCGCGAAAGCTGACGGCAAAGCTCAAAGCCGAAGGCGCGATCGCCGAAGAGGAACAGCCGGGCGAGACGCGCCAGAGCGACGACGAGCTGAAGGATTATGTGCGCACCACGGCCTGGGGCCATCACGCATCCTGCAGCTGCCCGATCGGGCAGCGCGACAGCGGGGGCGTAGTCGATGGCGATTTCCGGGTGCACGGCACAGAAGGGCTGCGCGTCGTCGACGCCTCGGTATTCCCGCGCATTCCGGGGTTCTTCATTGTCAGCGCCGTCTACATGGTCGCCGAAAAGGCGGCGGACGTGATCCTCGCTTCGTGAGCGGCGGTTGAATGATGCAGGTGGAAACTTTCGACCAACGGATCGAGTTTCTTCGCGCGTTCCAGGAAATCCCGACCGCTCGGCCCCAGCGTATATCTTCGCAGCGCGGAACAACAGATGCGCATCGACGACGCCCGAAGCGAGCGCCCGGTCGATCCAGCCGCGCGCCTCGTCTAATTCGGCATTGCGGTAGAGCGCCCAGGCGAGAGCCGATTGCGTCGCGAAATTCTCTCTCAGCTGCAGATCTGCGCGCGCCCAGGGTGACCGCCGCGGCGCCGTCTTTCGCCACCATCGGCGTAGAGTAGTCCGTGAGGTGGTGATAATAATGCACTTCGCCGCGCTGCGCGGATTGCAGATAGCCCGGCAAGCGCCCTTCCCTGCCAATAGCCGCGCCGCTTCCGGTCGCTCGGAATTCTCACACAGTTCCGCAATCGCTTGCAGCAAGTCGGGGCGGTCATTGGCGGCGACGAGCGACTCAGAACAGCTCGATCGCCTCGGCGTGCCTGCCCTCGGCACCGAGCAGTTCGGCCTTGTATTCCTCGACCAGCCAGTATCCCGGATATGCGCGCTCTCGGCTCTCTCATAATGAGATCGCGCGTCTGGTAGACGCCTCGGGAGAAGGCGAGAAAACCCCGCTGCACTTCGAGCCAGGCATAGGACCGCATTTCTTTCGCGGTCAGTTCGTCTTCGGCCTCCCGATAGAGGCGGTCGGCACCTTCGAGATCAGCCCATCTTGCCGCGAAAATACGCCAGGCGCGCAAGACCACTCCACGACCGCTCGGTCTCGATTGCCGCCATGTACCCTGCCTCGGCCTCCCGGTAGTGTCCATGTTGAAGATCCAGATCGGCGCGCAGCAAGCATGCTTCCATACAGTGGCCGGCGGTCGGTATCGCGAGAAGAGCTGCCTCGACATCGCCCAGCTTGTGCAGCTTGAAGGCGACATTCGCCTTCAGCAGGTAGAGATCGCCCCGGTTCCTCAGCAACCGCACCGCGCGCTCGATTGCCCGCTCGACCGCGCTCAATTGGGCCGGTTCGCCAGCAATCGAAGCACGCTGGTACAGAAGATAAAACGTTCCGCGTTGATCGGCCCCGCAAAAGGATCCTCAACCCTCAGATCAGCAATGTCGCGCTCGATGCGCTGCAGTTCAGCTGCGCCCCCGACAACTGGATCAATCTCTGACCAAGAGGTTTTTTCAGCCTCGGATGCACAAAATACTCAATGTCGTCTTGTTGTTCTGCAGCCCACGGACTCGGTCCGTGCAGAAAGCCGGGACCCATCGCCTCGTCGCCTCGACCTTCTCGATCACCGCGGGGATTAAGCGCCCATTCTGGCAGCGCGACAGACGTTCTCGATCAGCAGGATCAGGCACCCAAAAAGCAGCACCGCGCCGCCGACCAGCGGATTGAGATCGGCAAAATCGACCAATGATCCGGCCACGGCGACGATCGCGAGCACCGCTACAGCCAGCCGCTTCTCCGCAAAGAACATGCCGATCAATTCGCCGGCGAGCTCTTTGAGCATCGTCATCAGGCGAACTCCGCGGCAAGCTTTGCGGCCGAGGGGAGCGGCGCGGAGGCCCGCACCCAGGAATGAGGCGGCAATAACAGGCAGCGCCAAATCCTCTCCGGGCCAGGCGATACCAAGTCCTTCGCCTGTCCAGAATACGCCGAAGGCCGACAGCATGACGCCGACGGCGAATTTGAGAGTCTTCTCCGGGACTCGCGACAACGGCCGTGGAGATTGCTCCGGCGGCGAGCACCACGGCGCAGCAGCGAGCGCACCGAGGCCGGCAGGTACCAGCAGCCCGCGCCCGGCTCCCACAGCGATCACGATGAAGACGACTTCGAGCCCTTCCAGCAGTACCGCTTTGAGCGCTGTTACGCCGGCCGCCCAGCCGAGGTTTCGTCTGCCGCCTGCGCGCTCGTTTCACTCAGCTCGGCAGCTTCGGCCGCGAAGATGGCCTCCTCGTCATGCAACGGGATGACACCGGCCGCCCGCAACGAGGCCTTCCTGAGCCAACCCATGCCGAAGAGCAGCAGCAGAATTCCGATCGCGAGCTGCAGCGCAAAAATCGGGACCCGATCGAGAAGCGGCCGAGCAAGAGGACGATGCCCGCCAGCACACCCAGCCCGGCGGCGGTACCCAGCGCCGCCGGCCGCCAGCCGCGCAAGGTCGCTGCGGCGAGCACAATGCTGAATGCCTCGACTGCCTCGACCAGCGAGGCGAGGAAGGCGGCGCTAATTGCGGGTGCTGCTGTAGACCAAGCGATCATGTTCCCTTCCCTCAGCGGTTCTCGTCATGCTGACGGGAGCGCTCGTTAGCTGACGCACGATCTCGCAGGCGATCTCGGCCGGTTTCCCGCCGACATCGACGATGATCGGGTGCTCGTCCGGCGTGGGTTCCTCTAATGTCGCGAACTGGCTGTCGAGCAGGGCAACCGGCATAAAGTGCTCGGGCCGCGCGGCCATGCGCCGGTAAATCAGATCGCGCGATCCTTTAAGGTAGACCAGCACCACGTCGTGGCGGTCGCCGATGACGATGTCCCGGTAGGATCGCCTCAGCGCCGAGCAGGTCAGCACGCCACATTCGCCCCCCGCGCGCCACCCCTCGATTTCCTCTGCGATCTTGCGGAGCCAGGGCAGCCGGTCCGCATCCGTCAACGGTGTCCCGCGGCGCATCTTCTCGACATTCTCGCGCGGATGCAGGTCGTCGCCTTCCTGAAATCGGCAGCCGAGCGAGCCCGCGAGCAGGGCTGCGACCGTACTTTTGCCTGATCCGGAGACACCCATCACCACGACGATCACTGGTTTGGTTAGGCTGTACGCCAGGCCCGCGGACCATACATGCTGAGGTTGCATGCAACCATCCCCTCACTGTTTTTCGGCCAGGCCTCCAATGTGACGTCCGCCCCGGCGCGACATCGACGCATCCGAGCACTTGGGATCTTCGACTTCCACGTCCAGCTCACGCTGTAGTACGCCCAGTTAACGGGTCGCGGGTTCATTTGGCCGGCTGGCGGGGTCGCCGATCGATCTGCACGGTAGCGGTCATCCCCGCAGCGAGGACCACACCCTCGGGCACCTGATCGATGTGGATGCGCACCGGAATGCGCTGCGCCAGGCGTACCCAGGTGAAGATCGGGTTGACATTCGCCAGCCCTTGCCCGTTGGGCTGCGCGTTCGAGACGTTGATGCCGCGGGCGATGCTGCCGACATGGCCGCGGACGATCTGGCTGTAGCCCATCAGCTTGATGCTGGCCGGGTCGCCGACCTGGATCGGCTCGAGATTGGTCTCCTCGAAATAGCCGTCGACCCAGAACGAGTTGGCGTCGACGAGCGAGATCACGTTCGTCCCGACACTGGTGTAGTCGCCGAGCTGCGCCAGCAGGTTCGTCACCCAGCCGTTGACCGGTGAGCGGATCTGGGTGCGTTCGAGGTTCACGCGGGCTTGATCCAAATTGGCGACGGCCTGCTGATATTGGGCCTGTGCAGCGACCGCGGTGCTCGCAAAGGTCTGTTTTTCTTCGACCGTGACCGCGAGCGTCGTCAGTTCCTGCCGGCGCTTTGCCTCTCGCTCGGCGTTCTGCGCATTGACCTGCGCCTGTTGCACTGCGGCTTCGGCGAGGCTGACGGCGATCTTGTAGTTGGTTGGGTCGATGACCATCAGCAGGTCGCCCTTATGCACGGACTGGTTGTCGGCGACCGGCAGCTCGACGATGTGCCCGGCGACCTCCGGCGCCATCGTGACGACATAGGCGCGCACCGTGCCGTCGCGCGTCCACGGCGCGCCCATATAGGCGTCCCACATCGCCCGACCGAGCACCACGGCGAGTGCGATCGCCGCCAACGTGATCAGCAGCGGAAGGATGCGCAGCCGCCGCCTGGGCCTGTCGCGGCTAGGAAGGTCGGGGGACCAGACGGCGGTCGGACTGTTTGCTGCCGTTTCGCGCTTCGCTTTGGCTTCGACCTCGGACATAGAAAGATCAGCGCGCCGCTACGAGGACGATCGACGAGAGCACGATCATGTAGACAGCAAACACGAACACGGCGGGATGCCACACATAGCGCAACAGGCCGAAGCGGGCGGCGAACCGCCGCAGCCCGATCGTGACCAGCCAGGCCGCAACCATCATCACCGAGATCGGCGCGACATAGACGCCGAACAGATTGATCTCGGTGAACCTCACCCGGCCTCTCCTGCGTCGAAGTAAGCGGCATGTTGGGTGAGCGCATTCGCGATTGCAAGGATGAGGCCGCGCGCTCGAAGACCTGCCGGGTTCGCGTCCGAACGTGAGGTGAGCACTCGGTCGATGGAGGCAAGCCGCGCGACAGCGATGGCACACTGGCCTTCCGCGACGGCTTCGAGTGCATCGTCGAGGACGGTATCCAATTCGAGCCTGTAGGCGATATGGCGAAGCTGGATGATCTCGCTGCCTACCGAGAACGCCGCCATCAGCTGCGAGCGCTGCAACGGTTGCGCCTGATCCGGCAGCGCCGCGAACCGGCCATACATGCGGCCTTCCCAATCGTCGGACGTCCGCGGGATCAGACCCGTCGCGAGGCGGCGCAGATCGCGCAACGTCAGCGCCAGCAACCGGCGCGTGCGAAATGCCGGCGACAGCGGGGGAATCAAACGAAACGAAACGGCCGCCGCACCCACGCCTGCAACGATCGCCAGCGCGGAATTATAAAATTGCTCGGTGTTGTAGGTCATTGGGTTCGCGGGCGCGAGCAGCGGTACGAAATTTGCCGCCATGGCGGTAAACATCGCGGTCTTCCAGGGTTGGGCCATCAGAGCGCCGGCGGGTACCAGGACAAGGCCAATTGCGAGGCTGAAGGCGGCAAAGCTCTCGAGGTTCGGCAGCACCGCAAATGCGACGATCGCAGCGAAAGCTGCGGTAAGGCTGGTCCCAATCATAAACCCGATGGCTGTAGCGTAGGCCTGGTCGGCGCGCGGCGCGAACAGGATGACGCCGATCGCGGCAAAGGTCATGGCTCCCGCGCCGTTCGGCCATGCGGTAACGATCCAGAAAAGCTCTGCGGCGCCGATCACGACGAACGCGCGGCCGGCATTGACCAAAGGCGGAAGCCAATCGGCTATGCGGAGGCGTCGGCTACCACGAGCACGAGCAACCGGCTGGGCAGGATCGGCAACGAGCAAGGCGAGCCCGTTGAGGGCATGCGAGATGCCGGCCAGTGCTGCAGCCGTCTGATCAGCGAGCAGCCGCAGCGACGGCGTTCGCGCCGGAAGGGCGACGAGCCTCGGTACCGCCGCGTCGCACACCCGCAGGAGGCCGGTCGGGTCGGCGATCCAGCGCGCCGCCGCGTCCTGCTCCGCGCTTTCGCGAACTGGCTGCGGCACTTCGGCCCACACCGCCCCCGCCTCTTGCCGAGACCGCTCCTCCGGCAATCGCGACAAGAGAACCGCCGCCGTGCGCCAACTGGCAAGGGCAACGAGCAAGCCGTCTATGGCATTCTGCAAGACCGGGGAGTGGTAGCGCAGCTGGGAGGATTCGCCGAGTGCCTCATCGATTACCGGGTCGACCGCAATGAGTCGGCGGACGAGTTCGCGCCGGATCGCCTGGGTGTTCCCAAATTCGGCTCCAGCGGTGGCCAACGTGCGGGTGAAGCGGCCGGCGATCTCGGCCGACAGGGCGGCGAACAGCGTGGCGAGCCGGCGCCGGGCACCGCCCAAATCGGTCCCGGCGAGCACGATTCCGGCGCACACGATGCCGATGCAGATCTCGCTCGCACGGTAGACGGCGAGCATGAAGGCTTGCCCGTTCAGACCGCCGACGGCGCCGAGCTGGTCGCTCGCGATGATCGCCGCGGTATAGCCGGCCAATGCCGCGGCATAAGCCGCAAAATTGCGCAGAAGCGTGGCAACGAGCGCGCATGCGGCGCCCCACAGCGCCAGGGTCAGGAGAAAGGCGGCGCGGTCCTGCGGGAAGCAGGCGGTCATCACCACGATCGCCACCGCGCCCACCACGGTACCGATCATGCGGAACCAGCCCTTGCGCAGCGAGGCCCCGAGATGCGGCTGACAGACGATCGCTGCGGTCGTCCCCGCCCAGAACGCGTTGTCGAGCTCCAGCCAGAACGCGACGTAGAGTGCGAGGCACACCGAAGCCCACAGCCGTAGGCCAAACAGCAGCGGCAGGCCTGCAGTCTTTAACGCATTCGTTAGCTGGGCATCGAAGATCATCCTCGATGCATTGGTTAGACCCTGCGGCCCAGGTCGTGCCATGGATGGTCGATGTGGCTAGAGGTTCCGCTGTCGGATCAGCGCTGGCCGAGATACGCCTCTATCGTCACCGATTTCGGCGCGACATAGACACCGAACAGGTTGATCTCGGTCAACCTCACCCGAGCTCTCCTGCGTCAAAGTAAGCGGTACGTTGTTTCTGCCGGGGGACCGAAGGTTCGAAATCCACCTCCCTCCAGCAGACAGTTAGTCTCTCACCGGAAATTTGCCTTTCCAGGTCGAGAAGCCAGGGTCGCAGCTACTCAGCGTTCTCGCGGTGGTAGCCGGTACTGTGCTGGAAGACGTTCGGCTTGCGGTAGACCGCGAGGATAACCGCACCCTCGTCGGAATGGGTTTCGTGGAACGATCCAACCCGTCGCCACACGAACTCGCCGGCACGGCAGATTCCGTCGTGGTCGTAGAACGAGCCCTCGATGACGTAGGTCTGCTCGATCTCCGGGTGCTTGTGCATTGGCAGAGTTGCACCCGGCTCCCATTTCAGGAGGCAGGTCATCTCGCCCTTTGCTTTGTCTTCGTAGAGCACCTTGATCGAGATGCCGTCAAACTGCGTCGGCCCCCAAGCAAGTTCCTGCGGTTTGACGTAAACCGAGCCGCCAATCGTGGGCTGCGCGGTCGTTTGCCGGGTTGCTGCCGTCGCTTCCTGCACCGCGTGGTCCATGGTGTTCCTTTCGGTGGCGGCGTTGCGGCTGCCGTGCGGCCCAGCTTTCCCCAGCAGGATGCCGTCGGGCACCCTCTCATTCAAGGAAATATATCCTCGGATGCGCGGCCGGCGAAGCCCCGCCCAAGTTCCACTTCTCGCACAACCCCGTGCCGATCTTAAACGCTTCTTCCTTGCGGCACATCGTGAACCGAATTGTCGATGCGATAATGTTCCAAATGTACGCGCGGCAATAACCCTGCGGAGATCCCGTTCACCGCGGGCGCGGTTGGCATCCGCTTCGAACTGCTGGTAGGGTGGCATGTTACGGCGTGGGAGGAAGCGGGATGGACATGCGCGCCTTTGGCTCCGCGACGCAGCTAGCCCTCGAGATCCGCGACCGCGGTGTCGGCTGCCTCGAATTGCTCGACTTCTACCTCGCCCGCGCCGAGCGCCATAACCCGGCGCTCAACGCGATCATCGCCTGGCAACTCGATGCAGCCCGCCAACGCGCCCGCGATGCCGATGCCGCGCTGGCCAGGGGCGAGGTGTGGGGGCCGCTGCACGGCATCCCGATGACGGTCAAGGAATTGTTCAACGTCTCTGGCTTGCCGACCACCTTTGGCAATCCGCTGTGGAAGGACAACATCGCGACGAGCAACGCGGTCGTGGTCGATCGCCTGTTGCAGGCTGGCGCGATTGTGTTCGGGAAGACCAATGTCCCGCTCATGCTGATGGATTCGCAAAGCTACAACGACATCCACGGGACGACGAACAACCCTTGGGACATTTCGCGCGGGCCGGGCGGCTCCTCGGGCGGGGAGGCCGCGGTGCTGGCCGCCGGGCTCTCCGCCCTGGGCGCGGGCAGCGACATCGCCGGCTCGTTGCGCAATCCTGCGCATTACTGCGGCGTTTATGGCCATAAGCCGAGCTGGGGCGTGATCCCGTCGCGCGGCCATGCGCTCGCGGCGACTGTAACGCCGACCGATATCTCAGTGGTCGGCCCGATGGCACGCCATGCCGAGGACATCGCTTTGGCCTTGCGCGTCCTTGCCGGTCCGGACGTCTTGCAACAGGCGGCGTGGCGGCTCGAATTGCCGCCGCCGCGCTGCCGCAGGCTCGGCGAGTTCCGGGTGGCTGTGTGCGCGACCTCGGCACTCTGCGAGATCGACGCCAGTGTGAGCGAGCGTTTCAACGCGGCGGTCGCCGCGATTGCGCGGACCGGCGCCTCGGTCGACGAGAATGCCCGCCTAGATATAGCGGATACCGAGCACCACCGGCTGTTCATGACCCTGTTGCGGGCGGCCACCGCCTCGCGCATCAGCGACGCGGATTTCGCAGCGCAGAGGGAAATCGCCGCAACGATTGCAGCCGACGACATGAGCTTTCGAGCGACATTGACACGGGGCGCCACGCTCGACCACCGGGCCTGGGGTATCGCCAACGAGGCGCGCAATAAACTGCGTTATGCCTGGCGCGACTTCTTCCAGCGCTTCGACGTACTGCTGACGCCGGTCGCCGCTACGGCCGCCTTCCCGCATGACCATAATCCGGATCGCGACCAGCGCCTGATCCCGGTGAACGGGCGATTGATTCCCTATGGCGACCAGCGCTTCTGGGCCGGATTGGCGAGCCTCTCCTACCTGCCGGCGACCGCCGCACCGATCGGCCTGACCGCGGCGGGCCTGCCGGTCGGATTGCAGATCATCGGGGCGGAGGGCGACGACCCGACGACGATCGAGTTCGCCCGCCTGCTCGCCGATGAAATCGGCGGCTTCACGCCGCCGCCCGGATATGAATGAACTAGAAATCTCGCCCAGATGGACCGAGCCTCCCGGAGCGCATGCCATGAAGCATATACCCCTTGGGGCCAGAGGCTCATTCTCACTGCTGGTCCAGCCCGAGCATCTCGCGAACCGGTTCAAGGACGCGATGCTGCCCGCGGTGTTCGCCACGCCGGTCATGATCATGGTCATGGAAAATGCCGCGCTCAATGCGATCAAGACCTATCTCGGCCCTGGCGAAAGCGCGGTCGGCACCGAAGTTAATGTCCGCCACCTCGCAGCGACACCGGTCGGACGCGTGGTCACCGGCGAAGCCGAGGTCACAAAAGTCGACGGGCGGCGGATCGAATTCCGCGTGCGCGCGACAGAGGGCGATAAGGAGATCGGCACCGGGTCGCATTCCCGCGCCGTCATCGATACGGCCAAATTCGCGCGCCGCCTGGGATCATGATCGGCGCCGCCGCGCGCGGGACCGTGCGGAGCACTGAGACGCGTTTGCGAGAGACCGCCGATCCACTCAACCCGAGCAGCAAGTGCCAAAACGGTCGGAGGAATAACCGGCGCGGGCGAGAACCGCATCGCGCGATTTTTCGATCGTGCGGCGGACCCCGTTCAGGTCGATGCCGACGAGCTTGCCGTGCCATTTCATCGCCTTGCCGGCGACGAACACGTTTTCGACGTTGCTGGTGTCCATCAAGGTCACGATTGTCCCGGGCACGTTGTTGAGCGGGAAGACGTTGATGCGGTCGGTCGCGAGCATGATGATGTCGGCCTCCTTGCCTGGGGTCAGGGTGCCGATTTTGTGGTCGAGATGGGCTGCTCTGGCGCCTGCGATGGTGGCCATTTCGATGACCTCGCGACAGGTCATGAGCGGCGGCAAGTTCTGTTCTCCGGCGAGCGAGCGTTCGTTGACGAGGGCGCGCTGAAGGGTGAAGGCCGCGCGCATGATCGAGAACATATCCGCGGTCATATTGCACTCGACATCAACGCTGAGGCTCGGCTGAATGCCGTGATCGAGCGCCGTCTGCAGCGGCGGCATGCCGTGCCGCATCTGCATCTCGATGGCGGGCGCGATCGAGACCTTGCCGCCGGTGTCGGCAATCATTTTCCAGTGGGTCTCATTGAGCTGCGTGCAATGAATGTATTCATTATCCGGACCCATCAGCCCGGCTTTGCCCACCGCTTCGAAATTGCCCGACCTGTCTCCGACGATATGGCAGATGATCGGGACGCCGGCTTGCCGGGCGAGCGCCCAGTTATCCGCGTTGGGGACTGCGTTCAGCTCCAAGGTCAGCAACTGATCGGCGGATGAAAAATATTGCGACTGCAGCCGGAACAGATCTTTCGGGTATTGGCTGCCCGGGCCGAGGCCTGGCGAGTAGGTGTAGACGGCGCGCCGTCCTGATTCCTTCAACCCTGCAATGCAGCCATCGCTGTGCGCCGGCGTGTGCGACACCTGAGAGGTGTCGACCGTCGTCGTGACCCCGGCATTGAGCTGGTTCAGCGAGGCGACGAGCTCCGATATGTAAGCGTCTTCAGGCTGATATAGTGGAGTGAAGATGCCCTGGATCACCCCCTGATAGGTTTTCTTGCCGTCATTGGCCGTGCCGAGGACGCCGTCGGCGAGAATGCCGCGCAGAATCGTCTCGTATTGGTGATGATGGGTATCGACAAAGCCGGGCATGACGATCATGCCGGTGGCGTCCACGACCGAGGCCGTTGCATTGAGGTTGCGTCCGACCGCGAGGATTTTCTTCCCGCCGATCAGCACGTCGCCGGTCTCGAACTCGCCGACCCCAGGGTCCAAACTCAGCACCATCCCGCCTTTCAGCAGAATGCGGTGGCTCGGGTCACGTTCCGCGCGCTTCAGCTGGTCCAGTGTCGCCGTCGTCCCAGCGGCTTCGGCCTCACCGGCGAGCAGTTGAACCGGGGCGCCGGCCAGCAGCCCCGCGCCCGCAGCCATGAGGCCGCGCCGCGAAGGCGCTGCCCGATCCCGACGCATCTCACGGTTCTCAGTCGGCGCTGCTTTGGTTGCGCAAGAGTGATCAATCATGAGTAGTCCTCCCTTGGGCATCTTAAGCTCAATGCGAAACGTGTACAGCGGAGCAGAGGAGAAGGAAACCGATGTTCCCCTTACCTGAACCTCAACCGCGCTCGCTCACCGTGCCCAATTTGCTGAACTTGACGCACACAACTACTTTATGCGGCCGACCAGTATATAGTCCGGCCGCCCCAATGGGTGGCTCATGAGCTGGGTTGATCCGGCGCGGTTGGCACCTCTGCTGCTGCGGAAAGATACTTGCCTCCTCTGCTTTGTGGGAGGAGGACCTTTTTTGCTTCTACGAGGGCGCTCAGACTGTTCGATATCGACTGCTCGCCGATGCCTTCTGGGGCGAGCAAGTTTACAATCTCGCCTCTCGAGAGACCTTGAGGGTGCTCGGTTATTGTTTTCAGAACCGTGTTCTGGACGAAGCCGCGCGGGTGTCTGTCTCCTGTTCGCGGGCTGGATGGCGAAAGTCGGTATGATGGCTGTGGTTCGTCCGTGAAGTAGCGGGTGATCCGGGCCAGCCTGCTGTTGAGCTCGGTGAGCTCGGTTTCGAGTTCTTGCTTGCGTGAGGTAAGGCGTTCTTGTTCTGCCTTGAGAGCGGTGTCGATGTCGAGGTGCGTTTGGGCCATCTGTCCCTCCGTTGTTTATCGGCGCAACATACCATGGAATGAGAGAACGGCGGTCAGCTACGCTATGAGAGGTGATGGAACTTTTTGCCGCGATAATCGAAGCTGTTTTCAGCTTGTTACAGGGCCATGAGGGATGCGATGTGACACTACGTTGCTGCTGAGCAAGGTGTCAGGAAACTGTTGCTCTATCCTGGTGAGCGACGGAAACGCAGGCGCGGCGGTTTGCGCCAGCGCGGGGACCTCAGGCCATTGTGTGGGCGGTCTGCGGCGCCGGTTCGGTGGGGCGGCCGCCCTCCACCTGACGCAGAAACAATTCCATCATCGACAAGGTCCACAGAGCGGCGCTGTGGTCGCGCTCGCCCGACTGGTGCTGGTCGAGCAGGGTGGCGATCGTGCCGGTGTCGAACAAGCCCGACTCGCGCAGCACCGGTCCCAGCAAGGTGTCGCGCAGGCGCCGGCGCAGCGGGCCGCGGAACCATGCGGCGAGCGGGACGGCGAAGCCCTGCTTCGGGCGGTAGAGGATTTCCTTTGCGACATAGGGTGCGAGCGCCGTCTTGAAGATTTGCTTCCCCTCGCGGCCATGCAGCTTGAAATGCGACGGCAGCCCAGCCGCCCACTCGACCAGAGTGTGGTCGAGCAGCGGGACCCGCGCTTCGAGCGAACTCGCCATGCTGGCGCGATCGACCTTGGTCAAAATGTCGCCTGGGAGATAGGTCTTGAAATCGGCGTATTGCACCTGCGACAGCGGGTCCTCGCTGCCACACCGCCGCATATGCGAGCGCAGCACCTCGACGCCATCGTAGCCCTGCAGTTCGCGCGCGAGACTTGGACTGAACAGCCGCCGGCGAAGCTCGGTGCCGCAGATCGAGACGGACGAGAAATAAGCCTCGATCGTATCGCGCGCCAGCTCCTGCAACGTGGCCTTGGCGCGCAACGGGCGGGGCGCCCAGTCGAGCTTCGGGTAGAGCGCGCCGGCCAGGCCGAAGAACGGCCGGCGCAAACTCGCCGGCACCAAGCGGCGCACCCGCTCCTCGAAGCAATGCCAGCGATAACGCCGATAGCCGGCGAACACCTCGTCGCCGCCGTCCCCAGACAACGCGACGGTGACGTTCTCGCGCGCCATGGCGCAGACCCGGAAGGTCGGGATCGCCGAACTGTCGCCGAATGGTTCGTCATAGATCGTCGCCAGCCGGTCGAGCAGGTCGAAGGAATTGGGATCGACCTCTTTGACGTGATGATCGGTGCGATAGCGCCGGGCGATTTCGGCGGCGTAGGCGGATTCGTCCCAGCCCTTCGCGCCGAACGCGATCGAGAAAGTGCTGACAGGCTCGGCCTTGAGCCCCGCCATCATCGCCACGACGCCGCTCGAATCGACGCCGCCCGAAAGAAAGGCGCCGAGCGGCACATCGGCGATCATCCGCATGCGGACGGATTCGCGCAGCCGCGCGATCAGCTCCTCCTCGGCCTCCTCGCGCCGGATCGTGCCGCCGTCGACAAAACGCACATCCCAATAGCAGCGCGGCTCCGGCGGCGGCTCGCCGCGTCTGACGAGCAGCGAGTGCGCCGGCGCGAGCTTCTTCACGCCGCGATAAATCGAGCGCGGATCCGGTATGTAGCCATAGGCAAAAAACTCTTCGATCGCCTGCGGGTCGAGCCGCCGGTCGATGTCCGGGCTCAGCGCCAGCGACTTCAATTCCGACGCGAACAGCAGCCGGCCGTCGGCCAGCGTAGTGTAATAGAGCGGCTTCTCGCCGAGCCGGTCGCGCGCCAGGAACAGCGCCTCGCTGCCCCGCGTCCCACAGCGCAAAGGCGAACATCCCGTTGAAGCGGTCGAGACAAGCCTCGCCCCACTCTTCCCAGGCGTGGACGATGACCTCGGTATCGGAGCGCGTCCGAAAGGCGTGGCCGAGCGCCGTCAGCTCGGCCATCAACGGCTGAAAATTATAGATCTCGCCGTTGAAGACGACGCACACCGTGCCGTCTTCGTTGAACTGCGGCTGGTCGCCGGTGACGAGATCGACGATCGCCAGTCGCCGCATCCCCAACCCGATCCCCGGCGCAATGTGGAAACCGTCGCCGTCCGGGCCGCGATGAGCGATGATTTCGGTCATTCGATGGAGCAGGACACGATCGCACATCGCGGCGCCCGCGAAAATCGAAGATCCCGGCTATGCCGCACATTTTTTGCAACCCGGCAAAGCTGAGCGATGAAAATCGACCCGGATGCGTCCGTCGAACTGCCTGATCAGATATTCGAGGGACAAAATCCGGGCGGTTTGTGCCGGATCGGTGACCCGGTCGAGCTGGAACAACTCGGTCATTATTTGGACGCCGCCCGGCAATGCCGCGTCGCGATATTCCTGTTGCAGATAGTCCGGCCATCCCGCGGGGCGCCGCACCCGGTTTTTCACGCGGTAAGCAAAGCGCCGCAGCCAAGGGGGACGCAAATAGGTGGCGTAATCCGTCAGGCGGCGCACCAGCGGCGGCGGTCCGCTGAAGTCGTGGCCGTAACCCGACTGATACGACGCGAGCCGCGGGTCGGCCCGGCGGATCAGCTCTGCTTCGTACGCGCCGTGGTTTTTCCAGGCGATCGGAATGACGCTGGCATGCTCGGTCACCGCCGGCTCGAGAAACGGCAGCGCCACATAGCCGTAAGAATTGTTGATATTGTTGATCCGCCCATCCCAGGCCCGGCAACGGAAATAATGATAAAGCCACTCGACCAAGGGGCGCGGCAGCGAAGGCTGCGGGCAGCCAATCAGCGTTTCGAGCTTACCTTCGAGCTGACGGAAATAGTCTTCCTGGTCAAAGGCGGCAGTACAGGTCTCCGGATCGAACTGACTGTAAAAGGACCACAGGATCTCACGCGGGGTATAATTCCGGTCGAGCAGATAGAAAAAGTTGCGCCAAATCTCGCCTCCACCGCCATTGAGCGCCACGGCATTGCCGTTCACTCGGCTGGCGCGCTGTGTGCGTTCGGCTCCGTTCGTAAAAATGCCGCTCCAGGTATATCCGTCGGACGCGAGAAAATTGTCGTAAGCGACGGCCCCGAACTCGTCCGGGGTAAAGGCCAGCTGCTTGTCCTTGTCGACGATTTCTAGGGCAAAACCTTCGCCCTCGGCGATGGCGCGCGCCAGCTTGACGTCCTTGTCGCCGGGCGGGCCATACACATAGACCCGCGGGCTGATTCCGTGGCGGCGGAGGAATGCCAAGATGAGTCGCGAATCGTAGCCGCCCGAAAGAGCACAGGTGACGCGTTCGCCGAAACTAGCCGCCACCGCCGCGAAATAGCGGTCGAGCAGCTGCATGCTGTGCTCGATCGTCGCCTCGAACGGCTCGGCGGAGACTGTCGCCGGGGTGGGGAGCCGGCGGGGCAGGATTTCCAGGCGATCTTTGCCCACCGCGATCGTCGCGTTTACCGGTGCGAGCAACACCTCGTCAAACACGGTGGCATTGCCGGACACCACGCCGTTGAAGACGTACTCGCAAGCGCCTTGAGTGCCCAATGTCACCCGGTCGAGGACCGAAGCTATTGCCAGGAACGAGGACGACGCGACGCGTCGAGCCTCGTCGTAAAAAACGAGAAAGCCGCCGAAGCCGTCCGGCAGGATTTCGGTCTCGCCGTCCTTGCGCAAGATCACTGCATAATGGCCCAGCGCCTTGCCGCGCGGTGTGGACCGTCCACGGCAGTCGCGATAAAACGCGGCCGCTGCCGCCTTGCCGATCATATCTTCGTAGATCAGCGTGCCGCACGCGCAGACAAAATCACCATTGGGAAATTGCCTGAGCGCCGGCTCGCTGGCCTGCCGTTTGGGATAAACCGCCAACAGAAAATTTTCGCCCTGCAGCAGACGAGGAGCGGGCATCCCCATCCGGGCAAATGCCGCGAGCGCGGCCGCCTGTTGCCGACGAGCGGTCCTCGCCAGGAGCGCTGTGCAGGAGAACAAAGCCGCCCATTCGCCGGCGTGTTCCCCCTCAGGGTGCTCGGCCGGGGAAAAAAATCTGCGAATAAGCAGAAAACATCCGTTCCTGCGAGAATTCTTCAACCACTCGCCGACGATTGGCGCATCCAAGGGCTCGGCGCCTTTCGGGATCACCTAAGAGGCGGGTGAGCGCCCCGGCAAAGGCCGTGGCATCATCGCGGTCAACGATGAACTCTCGGTTATCCTCGCACACGATCTTCTTCACATCTCCGACATTGACCGCTGCAATGGCGCGGCTCGCCGCCATTGCCTCCAGCAATGCATTTGGCATCTGCTCTGTATCGGACGACAGGGCAAAGATGTCAAACGTGCCAAGAACCGCCTCGGGGACAACCTGCCCGGTGAAGATGACGCGGTCGGCGATGCCGAGCTCCGCTGCCAGCCGTTCGAGCGAGGCCCGCTGGCCCCCGTCGCCGCGCAATGATCAGACGCAAGGGATGCGGGAATTTGAGCAGGGCGAAAACGCGGAGCAGACGCCCGATATTCTTTTCCAGACGCAACGGGGCGACTGTGCCGATGACCATTTCGCCTGGCCGGCGGGTAAAGCCGGGCACGCCATCAGAAACCGGGGCGGCGAAACGCGCGGTATCGACACCGTTTGGGATATAGGCGACGCGCGAAACAGGCAGCCGCCAAACGCGGCATGCCAAATCCTCGAGTTGGCGCGAGGGAACGACGACGAGTTCGCAGCGGGCGAGCGCCCATCGCCGAAACAGCACCCGGCGCGGGATCTGCGAATCCGCCTCGCCCAGGCTGAAGCCGGCTTCCAGATGCAGATGCCTGGAAACCGGCGAGAACCGGCTGGCCGCCGCCCATTCGATCGCCCCCCAATTATAGGTGAGCAGGAGATCCGGTCGCAGGCGGCGCAGCGCCACAGATCGCGGCGACCAAGTTGTGCAGCACACCCCGTTTGGCACCTCGCACCGGCAAGCATCGTAGCGTCGAGATCGCCAGAAATCCCCGCCGCAGCGTCGAAGTTGTTGTCCAAGGCGATGACCGTGTGACGCAATCGCTTGCCAAAATGGTTGATTATGCGAACCATGCGCAATGGTACGCCGCCGATCCCAAAGCTCGGGAAGACGTGCAGGACGTGCTCGCAAGTCAGGGAGGAACCGGCGGTGCTCACCGCTTCCAGACGTGTCTTTACGGCGAACATTCGCGTCTGGTCGCGGTCGCGGCTCAGGCAAGCGCCGGAGGAAATTTTGCTGCTGTGGCTGGAATGTTAACTCCTTTAAGTATTATACGGCAAGTTTTGCGATGTGAGGTATGGCTCGCTATGTGGCATAGTTGAGGCTGCAGTGTTATCGCTCGGTTACCATCGCGGGTTTTTTCGAAGCCCTCGGCGCTTCCACCGATTGCTTGCGCCGCCCGGATCCGGAGCCGGCGCAGCCGCAAACTGTTGAACCTTACTGTTGAGGCATGCTCGACCCTAATACCTGGAGGACGATCCACTGGCCGGCCGAGCAGACGACCGATGCTGGTCGTCGTGGTCGATACCGAAGCCGAGTTCGACTGGGAGGCGGCCCGGCCGCGCCGCGCAAGGGGCGTTACGCTCGGTCAAATGCCAGGATCGTGCGCAACGGATCTTCGAGAGATATGGCGTGCGGCCGACCTTCGTCCTCGATTTTCCGGTCAGCAGCACGCCCGAAGCCTTCGAGTTCATTCGCGATCTGCATCGCTCCGGCGCCTGCGAGATCGGCGCCCACCTGCAGCCCTGGGACAATCCGCCGCTGGTCGAGCAGATTACTGATGAGAACTCCTATCCCGGCAACCTGCCGTTCGAGCTCGAACGGGAAAAGCTCATCCAACTGACGCACAGCATCCAAACCAATATCGGAGTGCGCCCGCGCATTTACAAAGCGGGCCGATACGGCGTCGGGCGGGCAACGGCCGGTATCCTCGCCGAGCTCGGCTACGAAATCGACGTAAGCGTTGTTCCGGGCACCGATCTCACCTGCAAATTTGGCCCCGACTTCACGCATTGCCGCGCCAGCCCCTACTGGTTCGGAAAGAACCCGGAGCTGCTCGAAATCCCGCTTTCAATCGGCTACACCGGCCTGCTCGCCGATACCGGGAACGTCGCCTATACCTTGACGATGAACGAGCGCCTGAAGGCGCTGCATGTGCCGGGCATCCTGGCGCGGCTCGGCCTAGTCGAGCGCATCACGTTGACGCCCGAAGGAATTTCTTTCGAGGAGCAGCGTCGGCTCACCCGCGCCTTGTTGCGCAAAGGTCATCGCGTGTTTAGCTTCGCCTATCACAGTCCCTCGCTGGCGCCGGGTAATACGCCTTATGTGCGCACCGAGGCCGATCTTCGACGGTTTCCTGAACCGGATCGAGCAGTATTTAGATTTTTTCTTCGAGGAGGTCGGCGGTCGGGCGGCCACGCCGTTCGAAGTCAAGGCACTCGCTGAACAATTCAGCGAGCCGATAGTCGTCAGCCCGGAACGCGTTCGCAGAGCCGGCAGGGCGAGGTAGCAGCGCTGCAAAAGCAATATTCACCAAACGCGAATTCAGCCGGCGCAACTCGTCCGTCAATTCCTGAGGCGGGTCACCAGAGGCGGCCTGCCGCCTGCTCGCAATAGCGCCGGATAGTCCGTCCAGCGAGGAGCGGAGGCAGCCGGGTGTGTACCTCGAGTATCTCGTTGAAGGTTCGGGCACGCAGCAAGGCTCGGCTCGCCTCCGAAGTATGCCGCATCACCTCCTCGGCGTAGCGCGCCCATGCCGTCGTGATCTCTTGCGCACGCAGCGCTGGCTGCCGCCACAGAAGCTCGTGCTCTAATCAACGTCGCGGCCCGACGGGGGGCTCCCTTCTATTAAGGTTTTCTTTTGCAAGACCGGGGAACATTTGCGTTGTTGCAAAAACGGTGTATTTCGTCGGCGCATCCGCGAGGAACGCGTACGTCCGTCCCTAGGGCCGTGAGGAAGTCGCATGATTTACCCCGTCATTCTGTCCGGCGGTTCGGGTACACGGCTCTGGCCGATGTCGCGCACGCTCTACCCGAAACAGCTGCTGAGCCTCCTCGGACGCGACAGCCTGTTGCAGCAGACGGTCCGCCGGGTTGCCGACCGGCAGGGCTTCGCCTCGCCGTTGCTGGTCGCCAATGAAGAGCATCGGTTCATCATCGCCGAGCAATTGCGCGAATGGCGGCCGTTCCGCGCGCGCTCCTGCTCGAGCCGATCGGCCGCAACACAGCCCCCGCGGCGTGCATTGCCGCATTGGCGCTGACCGAAGCGGAACCCGATCCGCTGATGCTGGTCATGCCCTCCGACCACACGATCGGCGATCTCGCGGCGTTTGCCGACGCCGTCGAACGCGCCGCAACCGCGGCGCGCGCCGGTGCGCTGGTCAGCTTTGGCATCGCCCCGCAGCGCGCCGAGACCGGCTATGGCTACATCCGGCGCGGCGGTGAACTGGACGGCGCCGAGGGCGTCTTTGCGGTGGCCGAATTTGTCGAGAAGCCCGGCCCGGACCAGGCGCAAGCCTATGTCGCCTCAGGCGAGCATTCGTGGAACAGCGGGATCTTCTTGTTCCCGGCGAGGGTCTATCTCGACGAGCTGGAGCGGTTGCGGCCCGATATGGTCGCCGCCTGTCGCAACGCGCTGGCGACAGCGCAGCGCGACAGCGACTTTCGTCCGCCTCGGCCGAGAGGCCTTTGCCGCCTGCGACAGCGACTTGATCGACTACGCGGTCATGGAGCATACAAGGCGCGCCGCCGTCGTCCCGGCCAGCATGGGGTGGAGCGATGTCGGCTCCTGGGATGCGCTTTGGGAAATGGGCGCCAAGGACGAACAGGGGAATTCGATCGAGGGCAATGTCGTCGCCGAAGACGCCCGCAATTGCTATTTGCGGTCCGAGGCCGGGCTCGTGGCGGCGATCGGCATCGAGGATCTGGTCGTCGTCGCGACCGCCGACGCGGTCATGGTGGCGCCGCGCAACCGCACGCAGGACGTCAAGAAGCTCGTCGCGCGGCTGGTCAGGGACCGCCGCGACGAAGCCGATGCGCTGCCGACCGTGCACCGCCCTTGGGGCACCTTCACCTCGCTGCACAACGGACATCGCGTGCAGGTCAAGCACATCATGGTCAAGCCGGGCGGCAAGCTGTCGTTGCAGATGCACCATCATCGCGCCGAGCATTGGGTGGTCGTCCAGGGCACCGCCAAGATCCGCCGCGGTGACCAGGAGATGATGCTGTCCGAGGACCAATCGACCTACATCCCGATCGGCACCGCGCATCGGCTCGAAAACCCGGGCAAGATCCCGCTGCATCTGATCGAGGTGCAGTCCGGGAGCTATCTCGGTGAAGACGACATCATCAGATTAGAGGACAGCTACGGCAGAAGCTGAATTCTTTAACGCGAAATGTGAAGCAGCTCACACCACCGAGCTGGCGACCCCCAATATAAGGCCCAGGGTGCGGCAGACATTGCGCTGCTATCCAATGTTCCGGAACCAACTGCCATGAAGAGAGAGCATCATGTCTCTGAGAATCAATTCCGAGGCCCCGAACTTCACCGCGGAGACGACGCAGGGCACGATCGATTTCCATGACTGGATCGGCGACGGATGGGCGATCCTGTTCTCTCATCCGAAGGACTTCACGCCGGTCTGCACGACCGAGCTCGGCTATATGGCCGGGCTGATGCCTGAGTTCCAAAAGCGCAATTGCAAGATCATCGGGCTCAGCGTCGACCCGGTCGGCAACCATGCGCGCTGGGCGAAGGACATCGAGGAAACCCAGGGCCATGCGGTCACCTACCCGATGATCGGCGACCCCGAGCTCAAGGTCGCCAAGCTCTACGACATGCTGCCGGAGGGAGCCGGCGACACCTCCGAGGGCCGCACGCCGGCCGACAACGCCACCGTGCGCTCGGTGTTCCTGATCGGCCCCGACAAGAAGATCAAGGCGATGCTGACCTACCCGATGAGCAGCGGGCGCAATTTCGACGAGGTGCTCCGCCTCCTCGATTCGTGCCAGCTCACCGCGCGGCATCGGGTCGCCACCCCGGTAAACTGGCGGCCGGGCGACAATGTCATCATCGCGCCTTCGGTCTCGGATGAGCAGGCCCGCGAGCAATACCCCGGCGGCTGGCAGGCGCCCCGCCCCTATCTGCGCATCATCCCGCAACCGCGTTAGTCTAGAGGGCAATTCGTTTCCCTCTATCGCGCCGCCACCGCCTCGGCTGCTTGCGCCACGGGCGGCGCGAGCAGATGCAGCCGCAGGGTCAGCAGGATGGCGACGACGGCGAGCCCAAGGGCAAGGCCCCACCATAGGCCGACAGCGCCGTAGCCGAGCGGAAACGCGAGCAGCCAGCCTCCCCCGAAACCGGCGCCCCAATAGCCGAAGCCGGCGAGCAGCATCGGGACCATGGTGTCCTTGTAGCCGCGCAACACACCGGCGGCGATCACCTGCATCCCGTCGAACACCTGGAACAGCGCGGCGATCACGAGCAGACGCCGCGCGATCTCGACGGTCGCGCGGTTGGCCGGGTCGGCGATGTCGATATAGACCGAGATGATGGCCGCCGGCACGGTCCACAACACGACCGCCGTCGCGCTCATGAACCCGATCCCGAGGGCGAGCGCCACAAAGCCGGCCCGCCGCGCTGCGAGCACCCGGCCGGCGCCGAGCTCGTAGGCGACGCGGACGGTGGCGGCCTGGCCGAGACCCAGCGGCACCATAAAGCTGATGCCCGCGCAATTGAGGACGAGCTGGTGCGCCCCGAGCGCAGCCGTGCCCAAAAGGCCTATCAAGATGCCGGCGGCAAGGAAGACGCCGACCTCGACACCCATGATCCCACCGATCGGCAGGCCGAGGCGAAGGATGCTCGCCATCGGCGTCCAGCTCGGGGCGAAGGCGTTGCGCAGCACGCGCAAACCCGCGAGTCCCGGCATTATGCGGGCGCACAGCGCCAGACCTGCCAAAATCAGCCACTGATTGATGGCGCTCGCATAGCCCGAGCCCGCGACGCCGAGGGCAGGGGCGCCGAGATGGCCGTAGATCAGCACCCAGTTCAGCCCCGCATTGCCGGCAACGCAGAGGAGGAGCACCGCCATCACCGGGCGCGTGTGGGACAGGGCGGCGAGCAGACTGCGCATCACCGCAAAGCCGAGAAAAGCCGGCCCGCCCCCGGCAATCGCCCGCAGAAAATGGCCGATCTCGGCGGCGAGCGCGGCGTTGTAGCCGAGCCATTGGAGCACGCGATCCAAACTCGTCAGCGCGGCGACGAAGGGCAGCGCCAAGAAGAGGGCGAGCGCCAGCCCCGCGCCGCCGATCCGACCGGCTGCGGCGCGATCGCCGGCGCCGAGTGCATGCGCGGCGAGCGGCGCCACGGCGGAAAGGATTCCCTGCAGCACGACGCCGCCGGTGAAATAGAGCATCGCGCCAAGCCCCGCTGCAGCGAGCGGCAGGGCGCCGAGACGCCCGACCATCACCATGTCGGTGACAGCCATCGCCATAAACGCGAGATTGGCCGCAGCCAGCGGTGCCGCGAGGGCCAAGGTCGCCCGCAACTCCGCGCCAATGCCGGACTTTGCGGCACCGCGAAGCCACTGATCGGCTCGATCGACCGGTTCCATCTGGTTCTCTCTCATCTCCGTCCCCGGCGCCACCGCCGATGTCCGAGAGAGACCCTCAAAAAGGAAGGGCCCCGACCGGTATCGGCGGGGCCCCGTATGGTCGCGTGTTGGTGGTGTTCAGCGCACGCGCATACCCTCAGGCCCCACGGCAAAGCCGCGCGAGTCGGTAGTCGCCACAAGGCGTGGGAATGCGCAAATCATGGGCGGTTTGTAGCTGAAACACAGGGCCGCGTCAATGGTGAGAGAGATGACCGAGGCATGAAGAGGTTCATTCTGACAGGGGCTCCCGGCGCGGGGAAGACGGCGATCATTCGGCAATTGGAGCTTGATGGTTTCAGTGTCGTCGAGGAGGCCGCAACCGACATCATTGCTCTGGAGCAAGCGCGCGGCGTCGCTGAACCGTGGAGATGTTCCTCATTCATCGATTCGATTGTTGAATTACAGAGACGGCGGCAGCTGCGAGCATCGCACCAGCCGGACGAGGTCCACTTTCACGACCGGTCGGCAGTCTGCACCGCTGCACTCACGGTTTTCCTGGGCTATCGGTTCTCCGAGGCGCTTTCCGGCGAATTGAAGCGCATCGAATCGGAAGCGATTTATCAGAAGCGCGTTTTCTTCATCCAGAATCTCGGCTTCATCACCCCGACCGAAGCTCGGCGCATCGATTTTGAAGAGGCCCGGCGTTTCGAGCGGGTTCATCAGGAAATCTACAGCACCTTTGGATTTGAGTTCGTCCCCATTGCAGCCGCTAGCGTGTTAGACCGAGCGGCTGCAATCAAACGCTGCGTATTCCCTTGTTTGACCTTCCTACCGGAGGCCCGTGTTGCAAAATCAAGAATTTCGGGAAGTTTTACCCTGCCCGGTCAACGAGTTACGCTTCCCGTAAGTTATGACCAAAACTCACCCGCAAAACCACCCTCTCGGCTATGCCCGCGTCAGCACCTACGGGCAGACGCTCGACGCCCAGCTTGACCAGCTGCGCGGCGCGGGTTGCACCAAGATTTACCGCGAGAAGGTGACGGGCGCGCACAGCGACCGACGCGAGCTTCTCAAAATGCTCAAGGCCCTCGCCCCCGGCGACGTGGTTACGGTGACGCGCATTGACCGGCTCGCGCGCAGGGCGAGACTTCAAAACATCCTCGCAGTGCGCACGCGCGGCGACGGTTATAGCCGCCTTTGTTGCTTCGACGCTCTGCTCAGCAGTTTGCTATACTCCTTGTACACACAACCGATTTCAATGCCGATTGTGTGCCCCGCATTGGTCGTGATCAGAAAGTCAGGCCCTTCATGTTTTCGGATTTCACGACTAGGAAAATCCTGACAGAGATGCCGAAAACTATGAAGGTACTGCCATTCGGCTTGTATTTTTGCGTCTGTGTCCGGCATTGCTGCGAGCCTTGAAACCAAGCGTGAAGCTAACCCGCAGGAGATTAATTTTCGATAAGACCCAGACCGCGACTTTTTCCAGACGACCGGCGCCAGTGATTTTCCATAAGCGTTATGCGGCTCAGCACCGCGCTCGACACGTGAGTCGGGATAAGGTGGGGTCCGGCTCGGCGTTCTGGAAACCAAGGAGGAATTGAAACAAGCCGTGATTTACAGCATCTCTTGGATGCAACGGCAACACCACCAACACCATTCACGGCGACTATGCCGTCGATGAGCGGCCATTGAAAAGGCCGGCCCGCATCCGCCGTTGCCATCCGCGTTCATCGGGACGCACCGTTCAATCCGGTCAGCGAGAATATTGCCGAATTCCAGGCCGTTGCCACTTGGTCAGGAGAACATAAGAACTCCCCGCGGCCCCCTCGGTGATTGGCAAAAAGACAATCATGTAAATGCCGCAATCGCATCATACACTCGGTCATTCCGGCCCCGTGAGCGGGTGCGACATTGCGATTGAAGGAGTTGCCGATGCCTGATCTCGACCAGATAAAACAGGAGGAACAGGAGACGGGAGGGCGGTTTCCCAAGCGCCGGGCGGGCAATCACGCCGGCTCGGCCCGCGCGGCATCGCCTACCTCGCGCTGTTTGAAGGCGAAGCCGACTATTGTTCGTGGGCAGAATGGCCCGATGGCGGAGAGCGCACGATGTCTAATACCCCAGCGCGTAAGATCGGCGGACAGGCACGATGATGGTTAGACATTGCAAACCGGTTCGGCTGCTGGTGTCCGTGATCACCGCGTTGACGGCATTCGGCGCTCTGGCCGGGAATGCTGCAGCGAACACGGTGATCGATCTCACCTATGATTTGGTGATGGATATGGTGCGGCCGGAAGTTCACCCCGGCATCGCCGTGCACCACAACCTGCAGATCACGGTGTCGGGGGGCGGCAATCTCTCCGAGGGTCGCAACCGCAGCGCCGGTCCCTATCAGGATCGAAATGCGATGATGCAGGTGCTGAGCAGCTCCGGTGACGATGCGGCATATGCGTCTTGGCGGATGGCGCCGGATGGCCGGCTCGTGCGCGTCCAGAATGATCCGCAAAGCACGCGCACGATGACCGTGACCTTGTTGCCGGGGAATACGTGCCGCCTCGAGGTCGTCGACCAGCTGAAGCCCGGTTTCAGCGAATACGCGTTCCTGCGCATCTCAACCCACACGATCGGATATTTCTCGACCTACCGCGTTACCCGCACCTCCTGCGCGATCCATTGACCGCCAAAGCGCGAAATAGATGCTGAACGCGCGCAATCCGCTCGCGTCGAAGCGGGTTTCCGAGGGTTAGGCCGCGGCTCTTCGATTGGCGGCGAGCCTGTCGTCGACCAGGGCGACGGTCTGGTCGACAACCGTATTGCGCATGCCGTATTGCGCGCCGATCAGCTGCACGAGCCGGTCTGTCCGCTCGATATTGGGTGCGCCGTTGTTGAGTGCTCGGGCGGCCGAGGACGGCCGCACCAGGTCGTTCGCGGCAGCGGCATATTTTTCAAACGGCACTAAATCGTTCGCCGATGCGCCCAGCCTCTCGCACACCCCGCAGACCCAATTGTAGACTGAACGCGAAGCTGCGGCGTCACGGTGCACCGCGTCCTTGATGTCGATCGCGCCATCCTTTGTGACGCAGCGGTAGTTGCCGGTCAGCAGCATCGCCCATTTGGCGAGCGGCACAAAGATCGAGTCGTGGACCTTCAACTTGACGGGCAGCTGGATCGGCCCGTCGCCCGGATCGTAGCGCGCCGCCTCGATGTCCGCCTCCATCTCGCGCAGCATCGCGGTGGATTTGTCGGAGTCGAACCGGGCCACCTTGAAATTGGTCGGCAAGGTGACCTGCAGGACGTTGATCTTCTCGCCGGGCGGCCGGATGGCCTGCGGGTCCGGGCTGCACAAGGTCAGGTGCCCGGGCTCGAAATTGTCCCAGACGCTCGCATCGGTGTAGGCGGGTTTGAGCGCGTCGGTCGTTCAGCCCAGGGATGCGCTTCAGATAAGGCAAGGGCGGCATGTTCATGATCGACATGCACGGCACGCGCGACCGCGCCACCGCGTCGAGCAATTCGCGAACCCCGGGCGAGCGGTATTGCGGCTCCTGCATCGCCAAGGCGACGAGATCGTAGTCTCTTGGGTCGACCTCGCCGGGGCCGGCCGCGGCGAGCTTGCCCGGCAATTTGCGCGAAGTCGAGCTCGATCGGCTCCTTTCTGCCTCTGATCGGCAGCCGCACCCGGGCGCCATCCTCGTTGAACGCCTCTACCTCCGCCGGGAGGCACACCATCGTTATCTTATGCCCGCCGAACAGCAGCTTCGTTGCCAGCAGCGAGCCATAGGAAGCGCCCATGATCAAGACGTTGTAAGTCGTCATACCGCCATCTCCTCCCTAGGCCGGACGGATCTTCTGGTCGGACGATGCCGGATGCCGAGTCTTTGGGCAAGCCTCCTCGGCGAGGATCGCGGCCAGACCGGCGCGGTAGTCCGGGTACCGCAAGGTAACGCCGAGCTCGCTCTTGATCAGCCGGTTCGACACCCGCTTGTTGTCGTCGTAGAAGCTGCGCGCCATCGGCGAGAGCCCGGCGGCTTCGAATGGCACGAGCGGCGGCGCCGGCACGCCGAGCAACGCTGCGGCGTGAGCGACGACGGCCTCCGGTGCCGCAGGGTCATCGTCGCAGACGTTATAGACGCCCCCGGGCCGCGGTCGGCTGATCGAGCTGGCGAGCACATGCGCCAGATCCTCGACATGGATGCGGGAGAACACCTGGCCCGGCTTGTCGATGCGTTTCGCCGTGCCGGCGCGCAGTGCCTCGAAGGGGCTGCGGCCGGGGCCGTAAATGCCGGCGAGGCGGAAGATGTGCACCGGCACGCCGCGGCGGCGCCAGAGATCGAGCCAGCCCGCTTCGGCGGCGACCCGCCGGCGGCCGCGCTCGCCGCTCGGCGACAGCTCGGCGCTCTCGTCCACCCAGCCGCCGCCGCGGTCGCCGTAGACACCGGTCGTCGAAAGATAGCCGAGCCAACAGAGGCCTTTGATGCCCGCGATGTCCTCGCCATGCACCGTCAATACGGGGTCGCCCGCGGCATCGGGAGGAACCGACACCAGAAGATGCGTGACCGCGTCCAACGCTTCCCGCGGCATCGGGTGGTCGCGGTCGAAGACCTCGACGGGAAACCCCGCCGCACGCAGCGCTGTGGCCCTGTCTTCGGTTCGGCAGGTGCCGCCGACGATCCAGCCCTCGGCGGCGAGCCGGCGCGCGAGTGCCCGCGCGGTGTAGCCGAAACCGAAGCAGAACAGATATGGGACCGTCATGACTGGGTCCCGGCCGCCGCCGGTACGGTGTTTGCCGACAACGCGACCGGGTCGGCTTCGAGCGTCTCGGCGATGCGCCTTTGCTTGAGCCGGGCCCATAGCCAAAAGCCGCAGGAGACGAGCGCGCCGACGGCGAGCGGCAGACGCAGCCCGAACCGCCCGCTGAGCGAGCCCATCAGCACTGCCCCGACCGCCGGACCGGCGCGGAAGATCATGCCGTAGAGCGCCATGATCCGGCCGCGCATCCGAATATCGACCGCCGCCTGGATCAGGGTCTGCGCGCCGACCCCGGTGATCGTCATCGCGGCGCCGGCGACGAAGACGCAGGGAAGAGCGAGGTAGAACTGGTTCGTCAGAGTAAAGGCGAGGATCGCCAGCGAAATGATCAAGGTGTTGCCGAGCACGAGGCGGGTCAGCCCGGTGATGGCCGGGCGCAGCAGCATCCAGCCGGCGCCGAAGATCGCGCCGAGGCCGACCGTCGAGGTCAGGGTCGCCAGACCCTCCGGCCCGCGCCCGAAGACGCTGTCGGCAAACCCGGGAAACAGCTCGACAAAGCCGCGCGTGCCGACCGTCGTGATCGTGAACAGCAGCAGCATCGGCGCGATGCCGGGATGATGGCTGGCATAGCCGTAGGCCTCGGCCGAGGCCTTGAGGACGCTCTGGGTCGCGGCGACCGGCAATGCCGGGATGCCGCGCAAATTGGCCATCGCGACGAGAAACACGATGTAGGTTGCGGCATTGACCGCAAAGGCGGCGCCGACGCTGACCTTGGCGATGACGATGCCGGCGACCGCCGGCCCGAGAAAGCGGGCGGAATTGAAGATGATCGCGTTGATCGCCAGCGCCGAAGGCAATGCCGCGCGATCGACCAGGGTCGGGATCAACGCCAGGCGCGACGGCTGCGCCACCGCGTTGAAGACGCCGAGAAGCAAGGTCAGCGCGAACAACAGCTCGATCGTGATGGCGCCGGTGTAGACGAGAACCGCGAGCAGGGTTGCCTCGATGCTGCCGGCGATCTGCGTCACCCGGATGATGCCGACCCGGTCGCGCCGGTCGGCGAGAGCGCCGGCGAGCGGGCTCAAAAACACCACCGGAAAGAATTCGGCCATCGAGATGTATGCCGAGCCAGGCGCCGGAATGGGTCAAGGTCCAAGCGAGCCAGCCGACCGCGACGCGCTGCATCCACACGCCGATCAGCGAGACGGCGTTCCCGCTCGCATAGATGCGGTAGTTCCTGTGGGCAAAAGCCTGGACGACATTGCCCAGTCCACCGGGAAACAGGCGATCGCGGAACAGGGACAGGGCTGGCAGATCGAAACTCTCAGCGCTGCGGCAGGTGCGGGGCGAGGCGGCCGCCGATGCGGATCGGCTCGACCGACAGGGCCAGACCGGTCTTGTCGTCGGTCTCGAGCAGGATGCCGCACAACGTCGCTTCGCCCTCGGCGACTTGCGCGCGCTCGCCGGGCATCTTGGTGACGAACTTGAGGACCGCCGGGCCCTTTTGCATGCCGATTACGGAATCGTAATCGCCGCACATTCCGGCATCGGTCTGGTAGGCGGTGCCGCCCGGAAAGATCTGATTGTCGGCGGTCGGCACGTGACAGTGCGACCCGAAGACGGCCGAGACGCGGCCATCGGCGAAATGACCGAGCGCCATCTTTTCGCTCGACGCCTCGGCGTGAAAATCGACGAGGATGGCCGCGGCATCGACGCCGAGGCGGAATTCGGCGAGAAGCTCTTCGAGCCGGGCGAACGGATCATCCAGCGCATCCATGAACAGCCGGCCCATCAGATTGACGACGAGGACGCTCTGCCCTCCGACCGGGTGGAGCCGCCACCCGGCGCCGGGGGTTCCCTTCGGGAAGTTCGCCGGGCGCAGGACCCGCGGATCGCGGTCGATATAGGGGATGATCTCCCGCTGGTCCCAGACGTGGTTGCCGGTGGTCAAGACATCGACTTCGGCATCGTAAAATTCGCCGCAGAGGCGTTCGGTCAGGCCGCGGCCCGCGGCCGCGTTCTCGGCATTGACGACAACCAGGTCGAGGGCGAACTGACGGCGCAAGGCCGGCACATGCTTTTTGACCGCCTCACGGCCCGGCCGCCCGACGACGTCTCCACAAAACAGGATGTTCACGCGGCGCCCCAGGCGGGAAATATCTTGCGGAATGGAGCCGGCTCGGCCGTCGGCGTGCAACTCCTCCGTGGCCCGCCGTAGCAGGTGGGCGACCATGTGTCGAAGCCACGACTTCGACAGGGACGGCCCCCAAGAGGTAGGTATCGGCCCCGGGGCAACATGCGGCCTAACGCACCGCCCAGCCCCACTCCGCATCAGGGAAGCTAGGGTGTCTGCAGCCCCGCCGCAATAGGCGCGACCCGCCTTGCCGTTTCCTCGCTTCCCTTTGACGCGTTTTCGGCGCGGTTGCGCTCCCGTTCGAGCGCGTCGTTCGCGTCCGAGAGTTCGTCGGCGATGACCAGCGCGGCGAGCAACAGCAGCCGGGCCTCTCCCGCCTGACCGACGCTTCCGACGAACTCGGCCACCTTTGCGTCGACATATTGCGCAAGACGCCTGATGCGGGTCTCCTGCCCGTCGTCACAAGTGATCGCGTAGGAGCGGCCGTTCACCGGCACACTGACCTGGCCCATGTCTCCCCGCTGGTTAGAGGCCTCCCAAGATCAGTGGACTTTCTCGAACTTGCGGAAGCAGCGCAAATTCTCGGGCCTCGGTTCGCCCGGGAAGGCCCCGGGCCACAAGGTCCACGCGACCTCGCCGACATAGAGGTCGCCGCGGGAATCGGCGCACATGCCGTGCGGGCCGATGAAGCCGGTCGGCGCCAGGCTCGCATGCGGATCGCCAAACCGGCTCAGCAATTTGCCCTGGTGGTCGACGATGCTGACCCGCGGCCCAAGGTTGGGGCTCTTCAGGTTGACCGCCATCGATGGGCCGAGCTCGCCGATATAGCAGACCGGATGGCGGGTATAGTCCATGTAGAGGCCGCACGGCCTGTGCAGATTGTTCCACTGCGTCTCGTATTTGCCGTTGCCGTCGAACACCTGGACCCGATGGTTCTCGCGGTCGGCGACATAGACCCAACCCTCGGCGTCGGTGCAGATATTATGTACAATATTGAACTCTCCGGGGCCGGTGCCCGGCTCGCCCCACGACATCAGCAATTTGCCGTCCGGCGAGTATTTGTGCACCTTGGCATTGCCATAGCCGTCGGAGACGTAGATCTCGCCTTTGGCGAGAGCGCGGTATGCGTGCAGCGGTGGAACGGCTCGCCGCTCATATAGGGCGCCGGCTTGCCGGGCACGCCGATCTCGAGCAGCAGCTTGCCCTCGAGCGAGCATTTGCGCACGAAATGGCCGCCATCGTCGGTCAGATAAATCGAATCATCCGGACCCATATGGATGCCGTGCGCCCGCGGGTATTGGCCCTCACCCCATGACCGCAGGAAGTTTCCATCCCGGTCGAACACCATGACCGGGTGCTCGCCGCGATTGAAGGCATAGACATTGTCCTTGTTGTCGACGCCGACCGCGGCGACTTCCTTGAACGACCAGCCGTCGGGGAGCTTTGCCCAATCCTCGATGATGCGGTACTTGAAGTCGCCAGTGCCGACGATCTCTGCCATTGCGTTCTCCCTCAGTGCACGCGCTGGTATTTTTGCAGCGAGCGGATGTAAGCCGGCCGCGGCGTGTCGGGGTAGAATTGCGGCCATTGCGTCCACGAGACTTCGCCGACATAGAGATCGCCGCGCGAGTCGACGCTGAGGCCATGTGGGCCGAGAAACGCGGTCGGGGCGGTGCCGGCGTGCATGTCGCCAAAGCGCGACAGCAGCTTGCCCTGGTTGTCGACGATGCTGACCCGCGGGCCGAGGTTCGGGCTGTTGCGGTTGACCGGCTGGACCGGGCCCAACTCGCCGATATAGCAGACCGGGTGGCGGGTATAATCCATGTAGAGCCCGCACGGGCGGTGCAGGTTGTTCCACTGCGTCTCGTATTTGCCGTTGCCGTCAAACACCTGGACGCGGTGGTTCTCGCGGTCGGCGACATAGACCCAGCCATCGGCGTCGGTGCAGATATTGTGCACGATGTTGAACTCGCCGGGGTTGGTGCCCGGGCCGCCCCACGACATCAGCAACTTCCCGTCCGGCGAATATTTGTGCACCTTGGCATTGCCGTAGCCATCGGAGACATAGATTTCGCCCTTTGGCGAGAGGGCGGTATGGGTGCAGCGGTGGAACGGCTCGCCGCTCATATAAGGGGCCGGCTTGCCGGGGACCCCGAGTTCGAGCAACACCTTGCCGTCGAGCGAGCATTTACGCACGAAATGCCCGCCATCATCGGTCAGATAAATCGAATCGTCCGGCCCCATATGCACGCCGTGCGCCCGCGGATACTGGCCCTCGCCCCATGAGCGCAGGAAATTGCCCTCGCGATCGAACACCATGACCGGATGCTCGCCGCGGTTAAAGACGTAGACATTGTCTTTATTGTCGACCCCGACCGCGCCGACTTCCTTGAACGACCAGCCGTCCGGCAACTTCGCCCAATCCTCGACGATGCGGTATTTGTAATCGCCGGTGCCAACAATGACCGCCATGCCGGGTTCTCCCCCTTACGCGCTGAGCGAAAGTTATCGAAGCAACCGGGTCGAGACAATCCTGCTCACCCGTCGATCTCGTGGCCGGCCCGAGCACGGGCTCCACGGCCGTATCGAGAGACGCACCGCGTTTCAGCCGGCACAACCTCAATTCAACCGCTTGCCGGCGGCTTCCAGATGCCGCGCTCCTGCATCAGCTGGACTTGCCGGTCGATCACGTCCCGCTTGTACTCGGCGTGCCGGCCGGGAATTTTGTCGAGATAGAGGTTCTTCGGATAGATCGGCTGCTCGTAGATGATCTGCGCCAGTTCGGCGCGGATGTCCTTGGGCCAGTTCGTCACCTGCGCCGATTGGCGATGATGCCGCAGCGCCTCGATGTTGATGACCCCGGCGACGAAGGTCGAGCCGTTCGTGTCGCGCTGTTTGCCGACGATCGCGCCGCGGTAGTCGACGATCATCGACTGACCTCCGCCGGCATCGATCGGCGTCTCGCTGTCAGGATAGAGGTGATAGCCGCCGATATTGGGCGCGACGATATACATGTTGTTTTCGAGCGCCCGCGCCCGATTCGAGATCTCGAAAAAACCGTTCTCGGTGAAAGGCGCGGGGAGGGAAGCGCGATAGACCACCTCGGCGCCGTTGAGGGCGAGGCCACGGCCGTTCTCGGGGTAGTTGCCCTCCATCGCCATCATGATCCCGAGGCGCCCGATCGCGGTGTCGGCGACGGGCCAGAAGGCCTGCAATGTGCGGCCGTATTTCTCGACCCACCAATCGAACACATCATGCGGCGAGATCGAGCGCTCGCAGGGCAACAGCGCCGAAATCTTGTAATGCTTCAGCACGACCGCGCCGTCCGGGTCGATGACGAAGCCGACGTTGAAGAAGCGGTCGGGCCAGTCCTCGTGACGCGCCTTGGCCTGGGCCATGATGAAGACGCCCCAATTGCGCGCGAGCCGCCCGAGGCGATCGGTCTCCGGACCGGGGATATCGATCGCGCAGCCGCGCGCAAATTCGGTGTGATCGACATCGAGAACCTCGTCGTTGAACCCTTGCAGCGCACCCTCGGGTATGGCGACGAGGCGGACCCGGATGTCCAGATTGGACAACCAGAACGCTGCCTTTGTCAGGCTTTCGAGGTGCTCCAGGTTTTTCTCGATGTCTTCGCGGCGGCGAATGCCCCAGAAGCTCGGGATCAACCCCACGGCGGTGTAAGGCTCGATCATTCCGATCCCCATCAAGATCGTTGGCGGCTCACCCGAGAATTTTCTCGATCTCTCGCGTAACCGAGTCGATGTCGGCCATGCCGTCGACCCGACGCAGAATGCCGCGCTCGCGATAATAGGGCAGGATCGGCGCGGTCTGACGATGATAGACCTCAAAGCGGGCCTTGACCGCCTCAGGCCTGTCGTCGGCGCGGCAGACGAATTCGCTGCCGCCGCAGACGTCGCAGATCCCCTCGCGGCTCGGCCGGTTGTACCGCTCGTGATAGCTCGCACCGCACTGGGTGCAGGTGAACCGCCCGGACAGCCGATCGACCAGCGCCGCCTCGTCGACGTCGAGCAAGATCACATGGTCGAGCTTCAGATTATGCTCGGCGAGCATTGCGTCGAGTGCCTCCGCCTGCGGCACGTTGCGCGGGAACCCGTCGAGGATGAAGCCTCGGCCGCAGTCCGGCTGTCGGATCCGGTGGTCGATCATCTCGACAATGATGCCGTCAGGCACGAGCTGGCCGGAATCCATGATGGCCTTGACGCGGCGTCCGAATTCGGTGTCGGAATCGGTTGTCGCGCGCAGCATGTCGCCGGTGGACAGCTGGACGATGCCGTGGGTCTGCTCGATTTGCTTGGCCTGGGTGCCCTTCCCGGAGCCCGGCGGCCCGAGCAGGATGATGTTCATCCGCGGCGCCCCCGCAGCTTAGCCTTCCGGATCAGGCCTTCATATTGGTGGGCGAGCAGGTGCGAGTGGATCTGCGCCACGGTATCCATCGTGACGCTGACCACGATCAACAGACTGGTTCCGCCGAAATAGAACGGGACCGAGTATTCCGAGATCAGGATCTCGGGGAGGATGCACACGGCCGAGAGATATGCGGCGCCGACGACGGTCAACCTGGTCAGGATGTAGTCCAGATAATCGGCGGTATTTTTCCCGGGCCGGATCCCGGGAATGAACCCGCCGTATTTCCGCAGATTGTCCGCCGTCTCCTCCGGGTTGAAGACGATTGCCGTATAGAAGAAGCAGAAGAAGACGATGAGCCCGACATAAAGCGCCATATAGAGCGGCCGCCCATGTGCGAGGTAGGCCGTGATCTCGCTGATCCAGCCAAACTGCCCGTTGGCTTCGAAATTCGCCACCGTCGCCGGCAGCAGCAATAGCGAGGAGGCGAAGATCGGTGGGATGACGCCCGAAGTGTTGATTTTCAGCGGCAGGTGGGACGCGTCGCCGCCGAACATCTTGTTGCCCATCTGTCGCTTTGGGTACTGGACGAGAATGCGGCGCTGCGCGCGCTCCATGAAGACGATGAAGGCGACAACCGCAACCGACATCACCAGAAAAATGATGATGAAGACGGTCGAGATCGCGCCGGTTCGCCCCAGTTCGAGTGTGGAAGCAAGCGCGTGCGGCAAGTTCGCGACAATACCGGCCATGATGATCAGCGAGATGCCGTTGCCGACCCCGCGCGCCGTGATCTGCTCGCCGAGCCACATCAGAAAGACCGTGCCGCAGACGAGCGTCACCACGGTCACCAGCCGGAAGAACAGCCCGGGATCGAGCACCGCGGACTGCGCCCCGGCGTGCATCCCCTCCAGCCCGACGGCGATCCCATAGGACTGGACCGCCGCCAACAGGACGGTGCCGAGGCGGGTGTACTGGTTCAGCTTCTTGCGTCCGCTCTCGCCCTCCTTCTTCAGCGCTTCGAGAGTTGGGGACACCGCAGTCAAGAGCTGGATGATGATCGATGCCGAAATGTACGGCATTATGTTCAGCGCAAAGATCGTCATCCTGCCCGAGCGCGCCGCCCGAGAACATGTCGAACATGCCGAGGATGCCGCCGGCGTTGCGCGAGAACACGTCCTGCAGGATCGCCGGGTCGATCCCGGGGATCGGGATGTAGGTGCCGAGCCGGTAAATCACCAAAGCGCCGAGGGTGAACCAAATTCGGCTCTTGAGCTCGGTCGCCTTGGAGAAGGCCGAGAAATTTATGCTCGAAGCGAGTTGTTCGGCGGCTGACGCCATTTACCATTCCTCACCAAAATAGCCCGCAGCGGCGCCGCCGTGTCTAGGCCGAGGCGGTGTCCTCCGGCTTTTGTTCCTTCTCGCGTCCGGCGGGGAGGATGACCTTGCCTCCGGCCTTCTCGACAGCGGCAATCGCCGCCTCGGAGGCACCGGCAACCTTGATCGTAATCGCCGTGCGCAGCTCGCCCTTGGCCAGCAGACGGACACCGTCGCCGAGCCGCCGCAGCACCCCCGACGAGACGAGCGCCGCGCCGTCGAGTGTCCCATCGGCCTTCAGTTTACCACTATCGAGCGCCGCCTGCAGGCGTCCGAGATTGACTACCTTGAAATCTTTGCGGAAAATTTTGTTGTTGAAGCCGCGCTTCGGCAGCCGGCGATGCAACGGCGTCTGGCCGCCCTCGAAGCCGTTCAATGCCACGCCGGTCCGCGCGGTCTGGCCCTTGCCGCCGCGCGCCGAGGTCTTGCCCTTGCCCGAGCCGATACCGCGCCCGACCCGCTTGGCGCGGTAATGCGCCCCGGGATTGTCCCTGATCTCGTTGAGCTTCATCGCCTAATTCCTAATCCTGTGCGGTTCCGTCTGCCCTCACCCGCACTGCGCTCCGCTGGAGTCCCCTCTCCCGCAGTGCGGGAGAGGGAGGCCGAGCCCGAAGGGCTTGGTGGGTGAGGTGCTCTACTCCTCTTCCACCACCCGAACGAGGTGCTTCACCTTGTTGATCATACCCCGAACCGCGGGCGTGTCTTCGAGAACGCGCCGGCGATGCCGCTTGTTCAACCCGAGACCCTTGAGGGTTGCTTCCTGGTCCGGCTTGCGCCCGATCGGGCTTCCGAGCTGCTCGACCGTGACCGTCCTCTTGCCCTCCATCACGCGTTCTCGCGAGGTTCGGTATCGCGCCGGCCGAGGATTTCGCCGACCTTTTTGCCGCGCCGCGCCGCGACCGCGCGCGGGCTGGTCGCCCGGCCCAAGGCGACAAAAGTCGCCTTGATCATGTTGTGCGGGTTTGGGCTGCCGATCGATTTGGCCACCACGTCGTGCACGCCGAGCGCCTCGAAGATCGCGCGCATCGGGCCGCCGGCGATGATCCCGGTCCCCGGCTTGGCGGCGCGCACGACCACCTGGCCGGCGCCATAGCTGCTGACGATGTCGTGATGCAGTGTGCGCCCTTCGCGCAGCGGCACGCGGATCATGCCGCGCCGCGCCTGCTCGGTGGCCTTGCGGATGGCTTCGGGCACTTCTCGGGCCTTGCCCGAGCCATAGCCGACCCGACCCTTGCGGTCGCCCACCACGACCAGCGCGGCGAAGCCGAAGCGTCGGCCGCCCTTCACCACCTTGGCGACACGATTGATGTTGACCAGCTTTTCGGTGAACTCGCTGTCCTCGCGCTCGCGCCCCTGCCGGTCGCCGTCCCGTCCGCGCCGGTCGCCTTGTGTGCGTGCCTGTGTGCGTGCCATGCCGATCCCTTCAGAAATCCAGGCCGCCCTCGCGGGCGGCATCGGCCAAGGCTTTGACCCGGCCGTGAAACAGATAAGCGCCGCGATCGAAGACGACCTGCGCGATCCCGGCCGCTTTGGCTCTCTCGGCCACCAGCTTGCCAACGGCGCTCGCCGCGGCGATGTCGGCGCCGGTCTTGAGGCTGGTCTTCAGCCCGCCGTCGAGTGTCGAGGCCGCCGCCAGAGTCCGTCCGGTCGTGTCGTCGATCACTTGCGCGTAGATGTGCTTGGAGGAACGAAACACCGAGAGGCGCGGCCGGTTGTTGGCGGCGCGGCGCAAATTGCGCCGAACCCGCTGCCGCCGGCGCAGAAAGAGGGATTTGGCTTTCTCGGACATCGGTTTACTTCTTCTTGCCTTCCTTGCGGCGGACGGTCTCGGTCGAATATTTGATCCCCTTGCCCTTGTAGGGTTCCGGCGGACGGTAGGCGCGGATCTCGGCCGCGATCTGGCCGACCCGTTGGCGGTCGGCGCCGCTGACGTCTGATCAGGGTCGGCCTTTCGCAGACGATCTTGACGTCGCTGGGGATCGGATACGCGATCTCGTGGCTGTAGCCGAGCTGCAGATTGAGCGTATTGCCCTGCACCGCGGCGCGGTAGCCGACGCCATTGATTTCGAGAGTGACCGAAAATCCTTTCGTACACCCCGGTGACCATATTGTTCACCAATGCCCGCGTCGTGCCCCACATCGCCCGGGCATGTTTCGTGTCGTTCTTCGGCGTGATCGTGACCGCGCCGTCGGCGATCGAAGCGGTAACCTCGTTGCTGACGACGAGGCGCAACGTGCCGAGACTGCCCTTGGCGGTCAGGGTCTGCCCCGACATCTGCACCTCGACCCCGCTCGGCACTGCGACCGGATGCTTGCCAACACGTGACATCGCGAACCTCAGAACACGCGGCAGAGGACCTCGCCGCCGACTTTTGCGGCGCGGGCCTCGTTGTCCGACATGACCCCTCGCGGGGTCGACAGAATGGAGATACCGAGCCCGTTATAGCTGCGCGGCAAATCGATGATGCGCGAATAAATGCGCCGGCCCGGCTTCGACACGCGCGAAATCTCCCGAATTACGGGCTCGCCATCGACATATTTGAGCTCGATGCGCAGCTCCGAGACGCCGGGACGAACATGTTCGCGGGTAAAGCCGCGGATGTATCCCTCGCGCTTCAGCACTTCGAGCACATTGGCACGGATCTTCGAGGCGGGAGAGGCGACGACGGCCTGCCGCGCCCTCTGCCCGTTCCGGATCCGCGTCAGCATGTCTCCGAGGGGATCGCTCATCGTCATCGGCCGCGCTCCCGCCTACCAGCTCGACTTGACCATGCCCGGAATCAGCCCGGCAGAGGCGAGCTCCCGTAGAGCAATTCGCGACAGCTTGAATTTCCGGTAATATGCCGCGCGGCCGGCCGGTCAAGCGAGCAGCGGTTGCGAACCCGCGTTTCGGAAGCGTTGCGCGGCAATTCGGCCAGCTTCAGCTGTGCCGCAAACCTGTCCTCGGGAGGCGCTGTCCGGTCGATCGCGACCGCCTTCAGCCTTGCCCGCCGAGCGGCAACGCTTTTGGCGAGCTTGGTCCGCCTGGCGTTTTTCTCGATTGAGCTCTTTTTTGCCACCTAGCTAGATCTCCGAGTTTTCAATTGGCAAAGGGCATATCGAAGGCTTTGAGGAGCGCCTTGGCCTCTGCGTCGGTCCTTGCCGTCGTCACGATGACGACATCCATGCCGCGCGTCGCATCGACCCGGTCGTAGTCGATTTCGGGAAAGACGAGCTGTTCCTTGAGGCCGAGGGCGAAATTGCCGCGCCCGTCGAAACTCCTGCCCGATATGCCGCGAAAATCGCGAACACGCGGCAGAGCCACGGTGATCAGGCGATCGAGGAACTCGTACATCCGCTCGCGGCGCAACGTCACCTTGCATCCGATCGGCATGCCCTGGCGCAGCTTGAAGGTTGCGATCGACCGCTTCGCCTTGGTGATGACCGGATGCTGGCCGGTGATTGCGGTCAAGTCGGCGGCCGCCGCCTCCGCTTTCTTGCTGTCCTGCACCGCCTCGCCGACACCCATATTGACCACGATCTTTTCGAGGCGCGGCACTTGCATCGGGTTCTTGTACCCGAACTCCTGCATCAGCGCCGGGCGGACGGTCGTCTCATATTGTTCGTGCAGGCGCGCCCTGGCCATCCCTTCACCTGTCGATGACTTCGCCCGAGCGGCGGGCGAACCGGACCTTGCGGCCATCCTCGAGAATCTTGTACCCGACCCGCGTCGGTTTGCGTGACTGCGGGTCGATATGCGCGACGTTCGAGATGTGGATCGTCAACTCCTTCTCGACGATGCCGCCGGGCTCGCCCATGCGCGGCCGGGTATGCCGCTTCGCGACGTGCACCCCCTGGACGATGAGCCGCTCTTCGCTCGGGAAAGACACGCAAGACCTCGCCGGTCCTGCCCTTGTCGCGGCCGCTGATGACGACGACGTTGTCGCCCTTCTTGATCTTCAGCTTCGGCATGTTCCCGCTCCGCTCCGCGCCCTCTAGAGGACCTCGGGCGCCAACGACACGATCTTCATGAACCGGCGCGCCCGCAATTCGCGGGTCACCGGACCAAAGATGCGGGTCCCGATCGGCTCGCCCTGATTGGTGATCAGCACGGCGGCGTTGCGGTCGAAGCGGATAGCGCTGCCGTCGGTGCGGCGTATCTCCTTCGCCGTGCGCACGATGACCGCGCGATGCACATCGCCCTTCTTGACCCGGCCGCGCGGGATCGCCTCCTTGACCGAGACGATGATCACGTCGCCGACCGTCGCGGTCTTGCGTTTCGAGCCGCCCAGCACTTTGATGCATTGCACCCGGCGCGCGCCGGAATTATCGGCGACGTCGAGATTTGTCTGCATCTGGATCATGCTGCACCTTCCGCGGGCTCGGCGGTTTCGATGCCGACATCCGGCGGTTCGAGTTCCGTCACATCGGCCGCGGCCGCAACCGGCTCGGGAGTCCTGCGAGCGGAGCGGCGGCCCGGCGCCGCATCTGGCGGGCCGCCGATCACGACCCAGCATTTGCGCTTGGAGATCGGACGGCTCTCCTCGATCCGCACGACATCGCCGGAGCGGTAGCTGTTGTTCTCGTCATGCGCCGCATATTTCTTCGAATGCGTGACGAATTTCTTGTAGACCGGGTGCATCACGCGGCGCTCCACCCGAACGATCACCGTCTTGTCGCAAGCGTCGCTGACGACCACACCCTGAAGGACGCGTTTCGACATTAGATCTTTCCTCCGAGCGCGGCGCGGCGCCGTTCGCCCAGCACCGTCTTGATGCGCGCGATGTCGCGCCGCACCTGCCGAACCCGGGCGGTGTTCTCGAGCTGGCCGTTCGCCCGTTGGAAGCGCAGATTGAAGATCTCCTTGCCGAGAACGTCGAGTTCACCCGTCAACTCGTCGTCGGTTTTGGCCCTGGCATCGGTGGCCTTCATCAGACGACCTCCTCGCCTTGGCGGGCGACGAAGCGCGTTGCGATCGGCAATTTGGCGGCGGCGAGATCGAACGCCTCGCGGGCAATATCGGCCGGCACGCCGTCGAGCTCGAACATGATGCGGCCGGGCTTCACCCGGCAGATCCAGAATTCCGGCGAACCCTTGCCGCTGCCCATGCGAACTTCGGCCGGCTTCTGCGACACCGGCACATCGGGGAAGATGCGGATCCAGACCCGGCCGGCGCGGCGGATGTGGCGCGTTATCGCGCGCCGCGCCGCCTCGATCTGGCGGGCCGTGATCCGCCCCGGGTCCGAGGCCTTGAGCCCGTAGGCGCCAAAGTTCAATTCCGTCCCGCCCTTCGCGAGACCGTGGACGCGCCCTTTATGGGCCTTGCGGTATTTGCTTCTTTTCGGAGCGAGCATGATCCATCACCCCAGCGCTTCGCGCCGGCCGCGCTCATGGCTCGCAGGTTGTCCTTCGTTCAGCCGCTTGTCTTGCGCCATCGGGTCGTGAGCGAGGATCTCGCCCTTGAAGACCCAGACTTTGACGCCGCACACGCCGTAGGTGGTCTTGGCGGTGCCGTAGCCGAAATCGACGTCGGCGCGCAATGTATGCAGCGGCACCCGGCCCTCGCGATACCATTCCATGCGGGCGATCTCGGCTCCGCCCAGCCGGCCCGAGCAGTTGATCCGGATCCCTTGCGCGCCGAGCCGCATCGCCGATTGCACGGCCCGCTTCATCGCCCGGCGAAACGCGACGCGGCGTTCCAGCTGCTGCGCGATGCCGTCGGCGATCAGCTTCGCGTCGATTTCCGGTTTGCGGATCTCGACGATGTTGAGGCTGACTTCGCTGTTGGTGACCTTGGCGAGATCGGTGCGCAGCTTTTCGATGTCGACGCCCTTTTTCCCGATCACCACGCCGGGCCGCGCCGAATGCAGTGTGATCCTCGTGCGCCGCGCGGCGCGCTCGATGACGACGCGGGAGAGGCCGGCCTGGCTCAGCCGCCGCTGCAGGAACTTGCGCAGGCCGAGGTCGTCGAGCAGCAAATTGCCGTATTCCTTGCGCGCGAACCAGCGCGAGTCCCAGGTTCGGTTGATGCCGAGCCGAAGCCCGATCGGATTGACCTTCTGTCCCATTATTCAGCCTCCTCGGCGCTCTCCCGGACGATCACGGTCAGATGCGCAAACATCTTCTCGACGCGTGCCGAGCGCCCACGGCCTCTGGTGTGAAACCGTTTCAGTACAAAAGCCCGGCCGACCGTCGCCTCCTTCACGAAAAGGCGGTCGACGTCGAGCTGGTGATTGTTTTCGGCATTGGCGATCGCCGCTTGCAGAACCTTTCTGACGTCGCGCGCGATGCGGCGCCGTGAGAAGGTCAGTTCCGCGAGCGCGGCCGAGGCAGTCTTGCCACGGATCGTCTGCGCGACGAGGTTGAGCTTGCGCGGGCTCGTGCGCAGACCCCGCATCGATGCTGCCGCTTCGGTCTCGGCGAGCCGGCGCTCGGCGGCGGGCTTACCCATGTCAGCTCCTTCTCGCCTTCTTGTCGCCGGCGTGCCCGTAGAAGGTCCGGGTCGGCGCGAACTCGCCGAGCTTGTGCCCGATCATGTTCTCGGTGACCAGCACCGGGATGAATTTGTGCCCGTTATAGACGCCGAAGGTGAGCCCGACAAATTGCGGAAAGATCGTCGACCGGCGCGACCAGGTCCGGATCACCTGGTTGCGCCCCGACCCACGCGCCTCCTCCGCCTTTTTGAGGAGATAGCCGTCGACAAACGGCCCCTTCCATACCGAGCGTGCCAAGCTTTTCCTCCCGTCGGCTATCGCTTGTGGCGGCGGCGCACGATCAGCCGGTCCGTCGCCTTGTTGTGCCGGGTCTTCTTGCCCTTGGTCGGCTTGCCCCACGGCGTGACGGGATGCCGGCCACCCGAGGTGCGACCCTCGCCGCCGCCATGCGGATGATCGATCGGGTTCATCGCGACGCCGCGCACCGAAGGCCGGCGGCCGAGCCAGCGGCTGCGGCCCGCCTTGCCGATCACGATGTTCTGCTGATCGGGGTTTGAAACCGCGCCGATCGTCGCCCGGCATTCGGAGCGCACCATGCGCAGCTCTCCGGAAGAGAGGCGCAATAGCGCATAACCCTGATCGCGGCCGACCAGCTGGGCGTAAGTCCCAGCCGAGCGAGCGATTTGGCCGCCCTTGCCGGGCTTCATCTCGACATTGTGGATGATCGTGCCGACCGGCATGCTGCGCATCGGCATCGTATTGCCGGGCTTGACGTCGACCCTCTCGCCCGAGACGACGGTATCGCCTGCTTTGAGCCGCTGCGGCGCCAGGATGTAGGCGAGCTCGCCGTCCTGGTAACGGATCAGCGCAATGAAAGCGGTGCGGTTCGGGTCATATTCGAGCCGCTCGACGGTGGCCGGCACATCGACCTTCGAGCGCTTGAAGTCGACGATCCGGTAGCGCCGCTTGTTGCCGCCGCCGCGCCAGCGCATCGTTGATGCGGCCGGTGTTGTTGCGGCCGCCCTTGCCGCGCAGCCCCTCGGTCAAGGACTTGACCGGCTTTCCCTTCCACAATTCGCTGCGGTCGACGATCACCAGCTGGCGGCGCGACGGTGTCGTCGGATTGAATGTCTTCAGTGCCACGGCTCAGATTCCAGCGATTCAAATGCCTGTCGTCACGTCGATCCGCTGACCCTCGCGAAGGGTCACGATCGCTTTTTTGTAATCGGAACGCCGGCCCGGTCGGCCACGAACCCGCTTGAGCTTGCCCATGACCCGGATCGTGTTCACCGCGGTCACATTGACGTTGAACAGCCCTTCGACAGCCGCCTTCACTTCGCGCTTGGTGGCGGTCAACGGCACGCGAAAAATCACCTGGCGGTGTTCCGACACGTTCGTCGCCTTTTCGGTGATCACCGGGCCGCGGATGATGTCGTACATTTGCTGCCGCGTGAGCCGCGTGGCGGTGCGCGGCAATCACGCGAAACCGGCTCATTTGAGGCGCGCCTCGAGGTGCTGCACCGCCCCGCGCGTCAGAACGAGCGTGTCGCGGCGCAGGATGTCGTAAACGTTGGCGCCTTGCTGCGGCAGCACATCGACCCGCGGCAGGTTGCGGGCCGCGCGCATGAAGCCTTCGTCGACTGCTGGGCCCGTCGATGATGAGCACCGAGTCCCAGCCGAGCGTCTCGAAGCGCGCCCGCAACACCTTGGTTTTCGCCTCGTCGACCCGGGCCGCATCGATCACGATCAACTTGCCCTCGCGCTGCTTTGCGGACAGCGCCGTTTTGAGGCCCAGCTTGCGGACCTTCTTCTGCAGCGAAAATTCATGGCTGCGTATGACCGGGCCAAAGATCACCGCACCGCCGCGAAACTGCGGTGAGCGCAAGCTGCCCTGACGGGCGCGCCCGGTACCCTTCTGTTTATAGGGTTTCTTCGTCGTCCCCTGGATTTCGCTGATCCCCTTTGTCTTATGGGTTCCGGCGCGGCGTTTTGCCAGTTGCCAGTTGACGACCCGGGCGAGGATGTCGCGGCGGACCGGCAGGCCGAATACCTCGTCGGCGAGGTCGATATCGCCGATCTCCTGGTTGTCGAGATTGCGCACCGTCAGCTTCATCAGGAGGTTGCTCCCGGCGAGCTCTCGGCGGCGGGCGGCATCTCACGCAGGGCCGCCGGGAACGGCAGCTCTCCGGGAGCCTTGCGCTTGGCCGCATCCTTGATCAGCACGAAGCCGCCGGGGCTTCCCGGTACCGACCCCTTGATCATCAAAACGCCGCGCTCGGCATCGGCCGCAATCACTTCGAGGCTCTGCGTCGTTACCCGCTCGGCCCCGAGATGGCCCGCCATCTTCTTGTTTTTGAAAGTCTTTCCGGGCGATTGCCGCTGGCCGGTCGAGCCGTGGCTGCGATGCGAGACCGAGACGCCGTGGCTGGCGCGCAAGCCGCCAAAATTATGCCGCTTCATCGCCCCGGCGAACCCCTTGCCGATGCTGGTGCCGATAACGTCGACAAACTGGCCCGGGAGAAAATGCGCTGCGGTGATTTCCGCACCAACCTCCAGCAAGGCACCCTGCGAGACACGGAACTCGGCGAGGCGCGCCTTCGGCTCCACCTTTGCCTTGGCGAAATGACCGCGCTGCGGCTTCGAGACGTTCTTGGTCTTGGCGTTGCCGACGCCGAGCTGCACTGCCGTATAGCCGTCCTTGTCCTCGGTCCGCACAGCGACGACCTGGCAGTTGTCGACCACCAGCACCGTCACCGGGACGTGGGTCCCCTCGTCGGTAAAGACTCGGGTCATACCGAGCTTCCGGGCAATCAAACCGGTGCGCATCGCCCCATCCTCAGAGCTTGATCTCAACGTCGACGCCGGCGGCAAGGTCGAGTTTCATCAGTGCGTCGACGGTCTGGGGAGTCGGGTCGACAATGTCGAGCACGCGTTTGTGGGTGCGGATCTCGAATTGTTCGCGCGATTTCTTGTCGACATGCGGGGAGCGCAAGACGGTGAATTTCTCGATTTTAGTCGGGAGCGGGATCGGACCCCGCACCCGCGCCCCGGTACGCTTGGCCGTGTTGACGATTTCGCTGGTGGATTGGTCGAGCACGCGGTGATCGTAGGCCCGCAGCCGAATGCGAATGTTCTGGTTGTCGGTCGCCATTTGCTACTTCCAATCCTACTGCCGCGCGCTCGTTCTTCAGTTCGCCGTTATTTAATGATCTTGGCGACGACGCCGGCGCCGACGGTGCGGCCGCCTTCGCGGATCGCAAAGCGCAGCCCTTCATCCATCGCGATCGGCGCGATCAATTCGATCTCCATCGAGATGTTGTCGCCCGGCATCACCATCTCGGTGCCTTCGGGCAGGTGCACCGTGCCGGTCACGTCGGTCGTGCGGAAATAGAATTGCGGCCGGTAATTGCCGAAAAACGGCGTGTGCCGGCCGCCCTCCTCCTTGGTCAGGATGTAGGCCTCGCACTGAAAGCGGGTGTGCGGCGTGATCGACCCCGGCGCCGCCAATACCTGGCCGCGCTCGACCTCGTCGCGCTTGGTGCCGCGCAACAACGCCCCGATGTTGTCGCCCGCCTCGCCCTGGTCGAGCAATTTGCGGAACATCTCGACCCCGGTCACCACCGTCTTCGCGGTCGGCCTGAGGCCCGACGATCTCGACCTCGTCACCGACCTTGACGACGCCGCGCTCGACCCGCCCGGTCACCACCGTGCCGCGCCCCGAGATCGTGAACACGTCCTCGATCGGCATCAGAAACGGCCGATCCTTCGCCCGCTCCGGCTGCGGAATGTAACTGTCCACCGCCTCCATCAGCGCCAGGATCGAATCGTGCCCCTGCTCCGGGTCGCGGCCCTCCAGCGCAAACAACGCCGCGCCGCGCACCACCGGGATGTCGTCACCCGGAAACTGGTAGGACGACAACAGCTCGCGCACCTCCAATTCCACCAGATCCAACAGTTCCGGGTCGTCCACCATGTCGACCTTGTTCATGTACACCACCAACGCCGGAACCCCGACCTGGCGCGCCAGCAAGACATGCTCGCGGGTCTGCGGCATCGGGCCGTCCGCCGCCGACACCACCAGGATCGCCCCGTCCATCTGCGCCGCCCCGGTGATCATATTCTTGATGTAGTCGGCGTGACCCGGGCAGTCGACATGCGCATAATGGCGCTTGCCGGTCTCGTACTCGACATGCGCGGTCGCGATCGTGATCCCGCGCGCCCGCTCCTCCGGCGCCTTGTCGATCTGGTCGAACGGCACAAACGTCGCCCCGCCCTTCTCCGCCAAAACCTTGGTGATCGCCGCCGTCAATGTCGTCTTGCCGTGGTCGATGTGACCGATCGTCCCGATATTGCAGTGCGGCTTCGTCCGCTGAAATCTTGCCTTCGACATTGCCTTCTTCTCCGTCCGATCCAGCCCGGCTGGATTTTCAAGCCTGGATTATTAAGCCATCTTGGCGCGGACTTCGTCCGCCACCGCCTGCGGTACCTGCTCGTAATGATCGAAATGCATCGTGTACTGCGCCCGGCCCTGACTTATTGACCGCAAAGTATTGACGTATCCGAACATATTGGCGAGCGGGACCATCGCATCGATGACCCGCGCATTGCCGCGCGTGTCCATCCCGGTGACCTGGCCGCGACGGCTGTTCAGGTCGCCGATCACGTCGCCCATATACTCCTCTGGCGTCACCACTTCGACCCGCATGATCGGCTCGAGCAGCTTCGGCGCGGCTTTCATGACGCCTTCCTTGAACGCGGCGCGGGCCGCGATCTCGAAGGCGAGCACGCTCGAATCGACGTCATGGAAGGCGCCGTCGACCAATGTCGCCTGCAGATCTATCACCGGGAAGCCGGCGAGCACACCGGTTTCGGTCGAGGCCTTTAGACCTTTCTCGACCCCAGGTACATACTCCTTCGGCACGGCGCCGCCGACCACCGCATTTTCGAAGGCAAAGCCTGACCCCGGCGGCAATGGTTCGAACCGCAGTTTGACGCGTGCGAACTGTCCGGCTCCGCCAGTCTGCTTTTTGTGGGTGTAATCGACCTCTGCAGTGCGAGTGATCGTTTCGCGGTAGGCCACCTGCGGCGCGCCGACATTGGCGTCGACCTTAAATTCGCGCTTCATGCGGTCGACGATGATCTCGAGGTGCAATTCGCCCATCCCCTTGATGATGGTCTGACCGCTTTCGTGGTCGACGGTCACCCGGAAAGACGGGTCCTCGGTGGCCAGCCGGGCGAGCGCCTGGCTCATCTTTTCCTGATCGCCCTTGGTCCTGGGCTCGACGGCGATCTCGATGACCGGCTCCGGAAATTCCATCCGCTCGAGCACGACCGGATCGCCGGGGTCGGACAGGGTGTCGCCCGTCGTGGTGTTCTTCAACCCGGCGAGCGCGACGATGTCTCCAGCGCGGGCTTCCCTGATGTCCTCGCGGCGGTTGGCGTGCATCTGCAGCATGCGGCCTATCCGCTCGCGCGTCCCCTTGACGCTGTTCAGGACCTGAGTACCGGCGGAAATAACCCCCGAATAGATGCGTACAAAAGTCAGCGAGCCGACAAACGGATCGCTCATGATCTTGAAGGCGAGCCCGGCAAACGGCTCGTCATCCGAGCAACGGCGTACGACCGGCTCCTTCGAGCCGACCCTGATGCCGTTGATCGCCGTGACATCAGTGGGCGCCGGCAAATAGTCGACCACCGCGTCGAGCAGCGGCTGAACCCCTTTGTTCTTGAATGCCGAACCGCACAGCACCGGAACAAAGACGCCGCCGAGCGTACCCTTGCGGATGCACCGCTTCAGCGCGTCTTCGCTCGGCTCCTCGCCGCCGAGATAAGCTTCGAGCGCCGCGTCGTCCTGCTCGACCGCGGCTTCGACCAGCCTTGTTCGGAAGGCCTTGGCCTGCCCGACCATGTCGGGCGGAAGTTCGACAATGTCGAACTCTGCTCCCAGAGTCTCGTCGCGCCATTTGATCGCGCGAAAACCGACGAGATCGATGATCCCGACAAAGTCGCTCTCAACGCCGATCGGCAATTGCAACACCACCGGCTTGGCGCCCAGCCGATCCTCGATCATCGCAACGCAGCGAGGAAAATCGGCGCCGATCCGGTCCATCTTGTTGACAAAGCAGATCCGCGGGACCCCGTATTTGTCGGCTTGGCGCCAAACGGTCTCGGATTGGGGCTCGACGCCGGCGACCGAATCGAATACCGCGACAGCCCCGTCGAGAACACGCAGGCTGCGCTCGACTTCGATCGTGAAATCTACGTGGCCGGGAGTGTCGATGATGTTGATGCGGTGATCTTGCCAAAAGCAGGTGGTTGCGGCCGAGGTGATCGTGATGCCGCGCTCCTGCTCCTGCGCCATCCAATCCATCGTCGCGGTGCCTTCGTGCACCTCGCCCATTTTATAGGCGCGGCCGGTGTAATAGAGGATGCGCTCGGTGGTCGTCGTCTTGCCGGCATCGATATGGGCCATGATGCCGATGTTTCGGTACCGCTCGAGAGGTGTCGTGCGTGCCATGAAGCAACTCCGCCGGCGCCACGCGAGGCGGGCGCCCTCAAAGAAATCGTGTGTCGGTCGTGGTCTGCTTCGTCGCTTACCAGCGGTAGTGAGAGAAGGCCTTGTTCGCATCGGCCATGCGATGCGTATCCTCCCGCCGCTTCACCGCGGCACCGCGATTGTTGGCGGCGTCGAGCAGTTCCCCCGAAAGCCGCTCTTCCATCGTGTTCTCCGAGCGCCCGCGCGAACTCGAAATAAGCCAGCGAATGGCCAGCGCCTGGCTGCGGTCGGTTCGCACTTCGACCGGAACCTGATATGTGGCGCCGCCGACTCGGCGCGAGCGGACCTCGACGGCGGGTCGCACATTACCGAGCGCATCGTGGAAAACCCGCAGGGGGTCTTGTCCGCTGCGCTTGGCAATGCGGTCGAAAGCCCCGTAGACGATGCGTTCTGCGACCGACTTCTTGCCCTCGTACATCAAGCAATTCATAAACTTGGTTAATACGCTGTCGCCGAATTTTGCATCCGGCAAGACCTCGCGTTTGACCGCGGCGCGGCGGCGCGACATGACCGGCCTCCTTATTTCGGACGCTTGGCACCGTATTTCGAACGGCGTTGCCGCCGATCTTTGACGCCCTGGGTGTCGAGCGTGCCGCGGATGATGTGATACCGCACCCCCGGCAGATCTTTTACTCGGCCGCCGCGGATCAACACGACCGAATGCTCCTGAAGATTGTGGCCCTCGCCGGGGATGTAGCTCGTGACCTCAAACCCGTTCGTCAGGCGCACGCGCGCCACCTTGCGCAACGCGGAATTCGGCTTTTTCGGCGTGGTCGTGTAGACCCGCGTGCACACCCCCCGCTTCTGCGGGCAGGCTTCCATCGCAGGAACCTTGTTGCGTGCCACCTCCGGCCTCCGCGGATTGCGGATCAGCTGGTTTATCGTCGGCATCGTTGCGACCTCGTCAAACGCGCGATCGCCCGAGGCGATCGCGCCGCCGGGTCGATGAGTTTCCGTACCTAAATTTTGCGCGCCCCCTCACAGAAGCGCCGAGCCGGTGAGCGATATAGGGCTGCGTCTAGTCGGCTTGCTACGGCCAGCCCCGGGATGGGCCAATATTAATAGTGATCCAAACCAACCCGGTCAAGTCCCCCTGCCATGGAACGCATTGCGCTCGATAGGCACGGGGGACGCCGGGCCCGTCTTAGGCCGTTTGTTTTTCGGCTTCGACGAGTTGAGCGGGCTCTTCGTTCGCAGCGATCGCAGCGAGCTCGCGGTCGCGCTCGGCCGCCACCTCGCGCAACCGAGCAATGACGCTGCCCGTCCCTGCCGGGATCAGCCGCCCGACAATCACGTTTTCCTTGAGACCCGTCAGCTCATCGATCCGGCCGGAGACTGCAGCCTCGGTCAACACGCGTGTCGTCTCTTGGAACGAAGCAGCCGAGATGAACGAGTTCGTCTGCAGGCTCGCCTTGGTTATGCCCTGCAGCACCGGGCGTGCTTCCGCCGGCCGCAGACCCTCGCTCTCGACCTTGGCGTTTTCCAGCTCGAACTCCGAGCGGTCGACCTGCTCGCCGGCGAGGAACGTGGTCTCGCCGGGATCGGCGATTTCCACCTTCTGCAGCATCTGTCGGACGATCACCTCGATGTGCTTGTCGTTGATCCGCACACCTTGCAGCCGATAGACCTCCTGGATTTCGTTGATCAGGTAGCTCGCCAACTCCTCGACCCCGAGGATCCGCAGAATGTCGTGCGGCACCCGGTTGCCGTCCATGAGGAGGTCACCCTTCTCGATGTAATCGCCTTCCTGCACGCTGATGTGCTTGCCCTTCGGGATCAAGTACTCGACGGGTTCACCATCGTCCTCGGTCGGCGCAACGATGATACGCCGCTTCGCTTTGTAGTCCTTGCCGAATTCGACGCGGCCGTCGCTTTCGCTAATGATCGCGAAATCCTTCGGCTTGCGCGCCTCGAACAGCTCGGCGACACGCGGCAGACCGCCCGTGATGTCACGCGTCTTCGAGGATTTACGCGGGATGCGCGCAAGGACGTCGCCAGCCTTGACGTGTGCCCCGCTGTCGACCGAGAGGATCGCGTCGACCGACATGAAGTAGCGCGCCTCAAGCCCGTTGGCCAAGGTGAGCACCTCGCCCTCCTCGTCGCGCAACGTGATCCGCGGCCGCAAATCGCTGCCGCGCGGCTGCTGCTTCCAGTCGACGACCACTTTCGAGGAGATGCCCGTCGCTTCGTCCACCGTCTCGCGCATTGACAGGCCTTCGATCAGATCGACGTAATGCGCGATGCCGTCCTTCTCGGTGATGATCGGGATCGTGTAGGGGTCCCACTCGACGAGTCGGTCACCCCGTTTGACCTGGGCCCCGTCGTCGACGAGCAGCCTCGCGCCGTACGGAACTCGGTGTCGGGCTTTCTCTCGTCCTGCTTCGTCCAGCAGAACGATCTCGGTGTTGCGGCCCATCACCACCGGTACGCCGGCCGAGTTGATCACGACGTTTCGGTTCTTCACTTCCGCCCTGGCATCGAAGGCCGCCTCGACAGAAGACTGCTCGGCGCCGCGTTGCGCGGCACCGCCGATGTGGAAAGTGCGCATCGTCAGCTGGGTGCCGGGTTCGCCGATCGATTGCGCGGCAATCACCCCGACCGCCTCGCCGATATTGACGACGGTACCGCGCGCCAAGTCGCGACCGTAGCACTTGCCGCAAACGCCGATGCGGGATTCACAGGTTAGCACCGAGCGGATCGGCACGGTATCGATCCCGGCCCGCTCGATCTGGTCGACGGCATCCTCGTCGATCAATGCGCCCGCCGGAAGCACGACCTCGCCGCTCAGCGGATCGAGGATGTCGATTGCCGCGGTGCGGCCGAGAATGCGGTCGGCGAGCGGCGCGATGACCTCGCCGCCCTCGACGACGGCGCTCGTCATGAGCCCGCGCGTTGTGCCGCAATCTTCCTCTGTGATGATCGCGTCTTGCGCGACATCGACGAGCCGGCGGGTCAGATAACCCGAATTTGCGGTCTTAAGCGCCGTGTCGGCGAGGCCCTTTCGGGCGCCGTGCGTCGAGTTGAAGTATTCGAGGACGGTCAGCCCTTCCTTGAAGTTGGAGATGATCGGCGTCTCGATGATCTCGCCCGACGGCTTGGCCATCAACCCGCGCATGCCGGCGAGCTGCTTGATCTGCGCCGCCGAGCCGCGCGCCCCGGAATCCGACATCATCCATACCGAGTTGACCGGCTCGCCGGGCTGCGGCTCGCGGATCTTCTTCAGCATCTCTTCGGCGACCCGGTCCGTGCAGCGCGACCACACGTCGACGACTTTGTTGTATTTCTCACCCTGGGTGATCAGGCCATCCTGGTATTGCTGCTCATACTGCTTCACTTGTTCCTGCGCTTGGCCGACCAGGCGGCGCTTCTCCTCGGGCACGATCAAATCGTCCTTGCCGAACGAAATGCCGGCCTTGCAGGCCTGCTGGAAGCCGAGCGACATCAGATGGTCGCAGAAGATGACTGTCTCCTTCTGGCCGCAGTGCCGGTAGACCTGATCGATGACGTTGCTGATCTCCTTTTTGGTCAACAGGGTGTTGATCAGATCGAAGCCGATCGCCGGGTTGCGCGGCAGGATCTCCGACAGCAGCATGCGCCCGGGGGTGGTCTCGACCCGCTGTCTGATCGGCTTGCCGTCGGCATCGACAGTGTGGAAGCGCGCCTTGACACGGGCGTGCAGCGAGACTGCCTCGGATTCGAGTGCCTGCTCGATCTCGCCGATGCTGCTGAACAGCATGCCTTCGCCCCTTTCGCCCGGGCGCTCCATCGTGATGTGATAGAGGCCCAGCACGATATCCTGCGACGGCACAATGATCGGCTTGCCATTCGCCGGGCTGAGAATGTTGTTGGTAGACATCATCAGGACGCGCGCCTCAAGCTGCGCCTCCAATGACAGCGGCACGTGCACGGCCATCTGGTCGCCGTCGAAATCTGCGTTGAAGGCAGTGCAAACGAGCGGATGCAGCTGGATCGCCTTGCCCTCGATCAGCACCGGCTCGAACGCTTGGATCCCGAGCCGGTGGAGCGTCGGCGCCCGGTTCAGCAGAACCGGATGCTCGCGGATCACCTCCTCGAGGATATCCCAGACCTCCGGCCGTTCCTTCTCGACCATGCGTTTGGCCGCCTTGATCGTGCTGGCAAGGCCATAGAGTTCGAGCTTCGAGTAGATGAACGGCTTGAACAGCTCGAGCGCCATCTTCTTTGGTAGCCCGCACTGGTGGAGTTTGAGCTCGGGACCGACCACGATGACCGAGCGACCCGAATAGTCGACCCGCTTGCCGAGCAGGTTCTGACGGAACCGGCCCTGCTTGCCCTTCAACATGTCCGACAGCGATTTGAGCGGCCGCTTGTTGGCTCCGGTGATTATGCGGCCGCGCCGGCCGTTGTCGAACAGCGCGTCGACCGCCTCCTGCAGCATGCGCTTCTCATTGCGCACGATGATGTCGGGCGCGCGCAGCTCGATCAGCCGCTTCAAGCGGTTGTTGCGGTTGATCACGCGTCGGTAAAGGTCGTTCAGATCGGAAGTCGCAAATCGCCCGCCGTCGAGCGGCACGAGCGGCCGCAATTCCGGAGGAATTATCGGGACGACCTCAAGGATCATCCACTCCGGCCGGCTGTTGGATTCGATGAAGGCTTCGACGAGCTTCAGCCGCTTAACGAGCTTTTTGCGGCGCGCCTCCGAGTTCGTGTCGCGTAACTCGTCGCGCAGCCTCTCCTTCTCATCGGCGAGATCGATGGCCGAGAGCATCGTGCGCAGCGCCTCGGCCCCTATCGAGGCCGTGAACTGGTCGTCGCCGTAATCGTCCTGGGCCTTCAGATATTCATCTTCATTAAGCAGCTGATGCTGCTTTAGCGGGGTTAGCCCCGGTTCGATCACGACGTAGTTCTCGAAATAAAGCACTCTCTCGAGATCCTTCAGCGTCATGTCGAGCAATAATCCAATGCGGCTCGGCAGCGACTTGAGGAACCAGATGTGCGCGACCGGCGAGGCGAGCTCGACGTGGCCCATGCGGTCGCGCCGGACCTTGGAGAGGGTGACTTCGACGCCGCATTTCTCGCAAATGATGCCGCGGTATTTCATGCGCTTGTACTTGCCGCACAAGCATTCATAATCCTTGATGGGTCCAAAGATCCGAGCGCAGAACAGCCCATCGCGCTCCGGCTTGAAAGTCCTGTAATTGATCGTCTCCGGCTTCTTTATCTCGCCGTAGGACCATGAGCGGATGCGCTCCGGGCTGGCGATCGAGATCCGGATCTGATCGAAGCTCTGCGGCCCGCTAACTTGGCCAAAGATATTCATTAACTCGTTCATACACGATCCCTTTCGGTCACGAACGCCGTCATGCCTGCGAAAGCGGGCACCCAGGGCCACTGGCACCGAACCGGACGCCCTGGGCCCCCGCTTTCGCGGGGGTGACGATTAAAGGCAAAAGGACTTACGCAGGCGGTTCTCAGTAGCCGTGCTGCTCGAGCTCCACATTGAGGCCGAGCGACCGCAATTCCTTGACCAGCACGTTAAAGGATTTGGGAATGCCGGCCTCGAAATTGTCGTCACCGCGTACGATGGCCTCATACACCTTGGTCCGGCCGGAGACGTCGTCGGACTTGACCGTCAGCATCTCCTGCAAGGTGTATGCCGCACCGTAGGCCTCCAATGCCCAAACTTCCATTTCGCCGAACCGCTGGCCACCGAACTGAGCCTTGCCGCCGAGCGGCTGCTGCGTGACGAGACTGTACGGACCAATCGATCGCGCATGGATCTTGTCATCGACCAGGTGGTGCAGCTTCATCATGTAGATGTAGCCGACTGTCACTGGGCGGTCGAATGCCTCGCCGGTGCGCCCGTCGATCAGGGTAACTTGACCCGAGGATGAGAGACCCGCTCCCTCAAGCATCGCAATGATATCTTCCTCCCGAGCACCGTCGAACACCGGGCTCGCGACCGGCACGCCGTGAGCGAGGTTGCCGGCAAGCTCGATCAGATCCTCGTCGGCTAGACGATCGATTTCTGCCTTCTGTTCGCCCTGGTACATCTCGCCGACGAGGCCGCGCAGCTCCGCATCGGCTGACCCGCGCTGCACATTGGCGAGCACCTCGCCGATGCGCCGACCGAGACCCGCCGCTGCCCAACCGAGATGCGTCTCGAGAATCTGGCCGACATTCATGCGGCTCGGCACACCGAGCGGGTTCAACACGATGTCGACCGGTGTCCCGTCCTGCAGATAGGGCATGTCTTCGGAGGGCACGATGCGCGAAATGACGCCCTTGTTGCCATGTCGGCCGGCCATTTTGTCGCCCGGCTGCAGCTTGCGCTTAACCGCGACAAAGACCTTGACCATCTTCATCACGCCCGGCGGCAACTCGTCGCCCCGCTGCAGTTTTTCGACCTTGCTCTCAAATCGCGCGATGAGCGCCGCGACGGCATCCTCCATCTGCTTCTTCAAACTCTCAATATCCGCCATCCTTGCGTCGTCACGGATGGAGATTTGGCGCCACAGCGCCGGGGGATTTTCGACCAGCACCTCCTCGGTGATCTCGGTCCCCGACTTCATTCCCCTGGGGCCGCCGACCGCAGTCTGACCGAGCAACAGCTCCTTCAGCCGTGCGGCGAAGCTGCGCTCGAGGATGGCGCGCTCGTCGTCGCGGTCTTTGGCCAACCGCTCGATCTCGGCCCGTTCGATCGCCAGTGCGCGCTCGTCCTTGTCGACGCCACGCCGCGAGAATACCCGCACCTCGACGATGGTGCCCGACACGCCCGGCGGAAGCCGCAGCGAGGTGTCGCGTACATCGGACGCCTTCTCTCCAAAAATCGCCCGAAGAAGCTTCTCTTCCGGAGTCATCGGCGACTCCCCCTTCGGAGTGACCTTGCCGACGAGAATGTCGCCCGGTTTGACCTCGGCGCCGATATAGACGATCCCCGCCTCGTCGAGGTTTTTCAGCGCCTCCTCGCCCACGTTCGGAATGTCGCGCGTGATCTCTTCCTGCCCGAGCTTGGTGTCGCGCGCCATGACCTCGAATTCTTCGATATGGATCGAGGTAAACACATCGTCGGACACGATCCGCTCCGAAATCAGAATCGAATCCTCGAAATTGTACCCGTTCCAGGGCATGAAGGCGCACAGCACATTGCGCCCGAGCGCCAGTTCGCCGAGCTGCGTCGAGGGGCCATCGGCGATGATGTCGCCGGCCATCACCTGATCCCCGACTTTGACCAACGGGCGCTGGGTGATGCAGGTGTTCTGGTTAGAGCGCTGGAATTTGAGGAGATTGTAGATGTCGACACCCGAAGCGGCGGTTGAGGTCTCCTCTGTCGCGCGAACGACGATGCGGGTCGCATCGACCTGGTCGACAATCCCCGAGCGCCGAGCTATGATCGTGACCCCGGAATTGCGGGCAACGGTCTCCTCCATGCCGGTGCCGACGAGCGGTGCCTCGGCGCGGATCAGCGGTACTGCCTGGCGCTGCATGTTCGACCCCATCAAAGCGCGGTTGGCGTCGTCGTTCTCCAGGAACGGGATCAGCGCTGCAGCGACCGAAACCAGCTGCTTGGGCGAGACATCGATTAGGTCGATATCTTCCGGCCGGGTCATGATGAAATCTCCGCTCTTGCGGCAATTCGTCAGATCCGCAGTAATCCGCCCTTCGGCATCGGTTTCGACATTGGCCTGCGCGATCGCGTAGCGGCCCTCGTCCATCGCCGACAAGTAGACGACCTCGTCGGTTACTCGGCCGCCAACGACTCGGCGGTAGGGGCTTTCGATGAACCCGTACTGATTGACACGGGCATAAGTCGCCAAGCTGTTGATCAAGCCGATATTCGGACCTTCCGGGGTCTCGATCGGGCAGATCCGGCCGTAATGAGTTGGGTGCACGTCCCGTACCTCAAAGCCGGCGCGCTCCCGGGTCAGCCCGCCAGGGCCGAGCGCCGAGAGACGCCGCTTGTGGGTAATCTCCGATAGTGGGTTTGTCTGGTCCATGAACTGCGACAGCTGAGACGAGCCGAAGAACTCGCGCACCGCCGCCGCCGCCGGTTTCGCATTGATCAGGTCGTGCGGCATGACCGTGTCGATCTCCACCGAGCTCATGCGCTCGCGGATCGCCCGCTCCATGCGCAACAATCCGACGCGGTATTGGTTTTCCATCAGCTCGCCGACCGAGCGGACCCGGCGGTTGCCGAGATGATCGATGTCGTCGATCTCGCCGCGGCCGTCCTTAAGATCGACCAGAACCTTGAGGATTGCCAGGATGTCCGCTTTGCGCAGGGTGCGCACTGAATTGTCCGTCGAGAGGCCGAGCCGCGAGTTCATTTTGACACGGCCGACCGCCGACAAATCATAGCGCTCCGGGTCGAAGAACAGGCTGTTGAACAGCGCCTCCGCCGTTTCCAGGGTCGGCGGCTCACCCGGGCGCATCACGCGGTAGACGTCGATCAGCGCATCCTCGCGGGTCGCATTCTTATCGATCGCGAGCGTACTGCGAATGTAGGGACCGACGCCGACGTGATCGATGTCGAGCACCGGCAGGTCCTCGATGCCGCTTGCGGTCAATTGTGCGAGCGTCCCGCCGGTGATCTCGTCGCCAGCCTCGAAATAAACCTCGCCAGTCTCTTCATTGATCAGATCCGAGGCGAAATACCGGCCGATGAGCTCCTCCTCCGGGACAAGCACATCGGTCAGTCCTTGCTCACGCAGTCGCCTCGCGACACGCGGCGTCATCCGCTCGCCCGCAGGCAACGCGACCTCGCCGGTGCGGGCATCGAGCAAGTCGCTCGCCAACTTGCCTTTGAAACTCTCTTCCCTGAACGGCGTCATCCATCCCTGATCGCCGCGCCGAAAGGTGATCGTCCCGTAGAAGTTGGAGAGAATCTCTTCCTTCGACATGCCGATAGCTTCACCTGGCTGCAGCACCCTGCTCTCGGAGCTGCGCGCCGCCCGCAGCCGCTCGGTCGCGGCATCGTCGAGAGCGAGCAATAGGGTAGTAGCCGGGAGCTTGCGGCGCCGGTCGATCCGCACATAGACATGGTCTTTGGCGTCGAACTCGAAATCGAGCCAGGAGCCGCGATAGGGGATTACCCGCGCGGCGAACAGATATTTTCCCGAGGAATGCGTTTTGCCCTTGTCATGGTCGAAGAAGACCCCCGGGCTGCGGTGCATCTGAGATACGATCACGCGCTCGGTGCCGTTGATGACGAACGTGCCGTTCTTTGTCATCAGGGGCATGTCGCCCATGTAGACGTCCTGCTCCTTTATGTCGCGGATCGACCGCGACCCGGTGTCCTCGTCGACATCCCACACGACCAGCCGCAACGTCACCTTCAGCGGCGCGGCGAAGGTGATGCCGCGTTGTTGGCATTCGTCGACCTCGTATTTCGGAGCTTCGAGCTCGTAGCGCACGAACTCGAGCTGGGCGCGCTCCGAGAAGTCGCGGATCGGAAACACCGATTTGAAAACCTCCTGGAGCCCGACATTGCCGCGCTGCTCCGGCACAACCCCCATCTGCAAGAAGTGATCGTAGGAGCTCTTTTGAACCTCGATCAGATTTGGCATCGGCGCGACTTCGGCAACGCGCCCGAAGGTCTTGCGGATCCGCTTCTTGCCGGTGAAGGATATAGTCATACGTGCTCCTCGGTGTAGGCCGCTGTCGCGCGGCCCGATTGCGTAAGAGTTACCGAACCGCGAGCGGCGGCTCGGCGCGGCAGTTATCGCCCCGATTTCTCATCAGCTGCTGGCGGTCCGCTAACCCGGCGGCCAAGCCTTCTGATCCTGAGACGCCAAAAACCGAGGTGCGCGAACGACTTCGCGCCCCGGTTCGTAAACCTGAACGACAGGCGTCCGCGCGAGAACGAACGCCCGCCTGAGGAAATACAATATCGTGACAGGCCTACTTTATTTCAACCGTCGCACCCGCGTCTTCAAGCTGCTTTTTGATTTTTGCCGCTTCCTCTTTGTTGACTCCTTCTTTGATCGGCTTAGGCGCGGCTTCGACGAGATCCTTGGCTTCCTTTAGACCGAGGCTGGTGATGGCTCTGACCTCTTTGATCACATTGATCTTCTTTTCGCCGATGGCCGCGAGGATTACGTCGAACTCGGTCTTTTCTACCGCCGCTTCGGGCGCAGCCGCGGCCGCGCCACCGGCTGCCGCTATCGCAACCGGTGCCGCCGCCGAGACGCCCCATTTCTCCTCGAGCATCTTCGAGAGCTGCGCCGCCTCGATGACGCTCAAGGCCGACAAATCATCGACCAGTCTTGCCAAATCCGTCATGTTCTACTCCCGGTTTCCTAACGCCAATCAACGCCTCTGAAAGAGCAAGCGGCTAGGCGCTCCCGCCCTGGTTTTCCGCATGGGCGGCCAGGACCCGCGCCACCTGCCCGGCAGGTGCCTGCAGCACTCGTGCCAGGCGCGCCGCCGGTGCCTGCAGCAACCCGATGAGCCCGCCCCTCAGTGCATCGAGCGAGGGCAGGCTGGCCAATTCCCTGACTTCGGCAACATCAATCTGCCGGCCCGCCAGGCCCCCGCCGACGATCGTCAGCTTGTCGTTGCGGTTAGCGTATGCGACGACCACCTTTGCCGCCGCGACCGGATCGTCGGAAAAGGCGATCGCCGTCGGGCCGGTAAACAGCGACAACAACGGCTCGAACGGCGTGCCAGCAAGAGCGCGCTTGACGAGCCGGTTCTTCGTGACCCGGTAGCTCGCCCCAGCGTCGCGGACCTGCCGTCGCAGCACCGTGACCTCCGCGACATTGAGTCCGGACTGGTGCGTGACGACGACGCAAGCAGTGCCCGCAAGCTCCTGCTGCAGCGCCTCGACCACCCCTTGTTTTTGTGCTCGGTCCACTGCGATCTCCTATCAGTCGTCAGGCCCCATCCGGCGGCTAAGCCCGCGGTTCCACGGCCAAACCCGACAATTCGACCCTGACGCCCGGACCCATTGTGGAGCTGACGCTGACCTTCTTGACGTAGGTGCCTCTGACGCCGCTCGGCTTGCCGCGGGTGATCGCGCCGACAAACGCGCGCACATTATCCGCCAACGCCTTGTCGGTAAAGCTCGCTTTGCCGACCCCGGCATGGACGATGCCGGCCTTTTCGGCACGGAACTCGACTTGTCCGCCCTTGGCGGCTTGCACCGCCTCGGTCACATTCTGGGTCACCGTGCCGAGCCGCGGGTTCGGCATCAAGCCGCGCGGACCGAGGATCCTGCCGAGCCGCCCCACCAGCGACATCATATCCGGCGTGGCGATCGCCCGATCGAAATCGATCTGGCCGGCCTGGATCTTTTCGGCGAGATCCTCGGCCCCGACGATGTCCGCCCCGGCAGTCTCAGCTTCCTTCGCCCGGTCGCCGCGCGCGAACACCGCGACCCGCACGGTTTTTCCGGTGCCGTGCGGCAGCATTACCGCGCCTCTCAGGTTCTGATCGGGTTTGCGCGGATCGAGATTGAGGTTCATCGCGACCTCGACGGTCTCGTCGAACTTCGCCGAGGCGCGTTCCTTGATCAGCTTGAGCGCATCCTCGAGCGGCCGCGCCACAGTCGGATCGATACCCTCGTAAGCTTTCTTCAACCGCTTTCCGGTCTTCGCCATCAGTTTTGCTCCACCACTTCGAGGCCCATCGAGCGCGCCGAGCCGATCAGCATGCGACAGGCACCGTCGAGATCATTGGCGTTGAGGTCCTGCATCTTCTGCTCGGCGATCTCGCGGATCTGCGCCATCGTGACCCGGCCCACTGGCCGGCCCTTGCCGGTAGTTTGCGATCCCTTCTCGACCCCGGCAGCCTTTTTCAAGAAATAGCTGTTCGGCGGGCTCTTCGTCACGAAAGCAAACGAGCGGTCGGCGTAGGCCGTAATCACCACCGGGATCGGCATGCCGGGTTCGAGGTTCTGCGTCGTGGCGTTGAACGCCTTGCAGAACTCCATGATGTTGAGCCCGCGTTGCCCAAGCGCCGGTCCGATCGGCGGCGAAGGGTTCGCCTTGCCCGCCGGCACCTGCAATTTGATGATCCCGACGATCTTCTTCGCCATTCACGTCTCCAAGTTCTGTCGCCCGCGGCGCCGAACTCTTACACCTTCTCGACTTGTGAGTACTCCAGCTCCACGGGGGTAGCACGCCCGAAGATCGAGACGGCGACCTTGAGCCGCGCCTTCTCATCATCGACCTCCTCGACAAGCCCGTTAAAGGACGTGAACGGGCCGTCGCAGACGCGGACCTGCTCGCCGACTTCGAAGGTTACCGATGGCTTTGGCCGCTCGATCCCCTCCTGGACCTGGTGCATGATCCGCGCCGCCTCGTGGTCGCTGATCGGCGACGGCCGACCGCGCCCACCGAGAAAGCCGGTGACCTTGGCGGTGTTCTTGACGAGGTGCCAAGTCTCGTCGCTCATGTCCATTTTGATCAGCACGTAGCCAGGAAAAAATTTGCGCTCCGAGCTGACCTTGGCGCCGCGTTTGACCTCGACCACCTCCTCGGTCGGTACGAGGATTTCTTCGAACTGCTCCGAAAGGCTCTTCTGTTCGGCCTGCTCGCGGATCGAGGCTGCGACCTTCTTCTCGAATCCGGAATAAACGTGGATCACGTACCAGCGGTTCGCCATTTTTAGCGTCCCAAACCTAATGCCCCAGCCCGAAGATCAGCCGCACGCCGGCGGAAAACACCTGATCCACGACGAAGAAAAAGACGGCCGCGATAAACACCATCACAAACACCATCGCCGTGGTGACCATGGTCTCCTTGCGGCTCGGCCACGTGACGCGGGAAACCTCCTGGCGAACCTGCTGAAAAAACTCGATTGGACTCGTCTTTGCCATAACCTGCTTACCTCGGGCGGCAACACCGCCTCGGCCCATATGGGGCCTTGCTTCATTTCGTTCCAGGAACCCCGGTTACGTAGTGGCAGGAGTGGAGGGGCTCGAACCCCCAACCCCCGGTTTTGGAGACCGGTGCTCTACCAGTTGAGCTACACTCCTATCTCGAACGTCATGCCCGGGCTCGAACTGGGCACCCCAGCACTTGGGACGAAATTCTCGGATCAAGTCCGGGGATGACGGCCGCAAGCGTCCGTCACTTGATGATCTTGGCGACGACGCCGGCGCCGACGGTGCGGCCGCCTTCGCGGATCGCAAAGCGCAGCCCTTCATCCATCGCGATCGGCGCGATCAATTCGATCTCCATCGAGATGTTGTCGCCCGGCATCACCATCTCGGTGCCTTCGGGCAGGTGCACCGTGCCGGTCACGTCGGTCGTGCGGAAATAGAATTGCGGCCGGTAATTGCCGAAAAACGGCGTGTGCCGGCCGCCCTCCTCCTTGGTCAGAATGTAGGCCTCGCACTGAAAACGGGTGTGCGGCGTGATCGACCCCGGCGCCGCCAATACCTGACCGCGCTCGACCTCGTCGCGCTTGGTGCCGCGCAACAACGCCCCGATGTTGTCGCCCGCCTCGCCCCGATCCAACAGTTTCCGGAACATCTCGACCCCGGTCACCACCGTCTTCGCGGTCGGCCTGAGACCGACGATCTCGACCTCGTCGCCCACCTTGACGACGCCGCGCTCGACCCGCCCCGTCACCACCGTGCCGCGCCCCGAGATCGTGAACACATCCTCGATCGGCATCAGAAACGGCCGATCCATAGCCCGCTCCGGCTGCGGGATGTAACTGTCCACCGCCGTCATCAGCTCGAGGATCGAATCGTGCCCCAGCACCGCGTCGCGGCCCTCCAGCGCAAACAACGCCGCGCCGCGCACCACCGGGATGTCGTCACCCGGAAACTGGTAGGACGACAACAGCTCGCGCACCTCCAATTCCACCAGATCCAACAGTTCCGGGTCGTCCACCATGTCGACCTTGTTCATGTACACCACCAACGCCGGAACCCCGACCTGGCGCGCCAGCAAGACATGCTCGCGGGTCTGCGGCATCGGGCCGTCCGCCGCCGACACCACCAGGATCGCCCCGTCCATCTGCGCCGCCCCGGTGATCATATTCTTGATATAGTCGGCGTGACCCGGGCAGTCGACATGCGCATAATGGCGCTTGCCGGTCTCGTACTCGACATGCGCAGTCGCGATCGTGATCCCGCGCGCCCGCTCCTCCGGCGCCTTGTCGATCTGGTCGAACGGCACAAACGTCGCCCCGCCCTTCTCCGCCAAAACCTTGGTGATCGCCGCCGTCAATGTCGTCTTGCCGTGGTCGATGTGACCGATCGTCCCGATATTGCAGTGCGGCTTCGTCCGCTGAAATCTTGCCTTCGACATTGGTTATGGCTTTCCGCCAGAGTGAGTAAGGACCTATTTCCGAGACTAGAGGGGGCGGCCTGGAGCGGGTGGTGGGAATCGAACCCACGTAGCCAGCTTGGAAGGCTGGAACTCTACCATTGAGCTACACCCGCCTGAATGGCCCCTCCTAACCTCGCACCACGCCTTTGTTGCTGCCGCGATCCCGCCTGCCGCGATCCTAGGGGGCTGGTGGAGGGGGTAGGATTCGAACCTACGAAGACGTACGTCGGCAGATTTACAGTCTGCTGCCTTTAACCGCTCGGCAACCCCTCCGGATCGCGTGCCGCCCGGCGCAGCGGAACGCGGGTCATAAGATGTCGGCTTGACTTTGTCAATCTGGGCCCTTCGATGCACAGCCGGCGACACACAGCCGGTCCGAGACCGGCGCGCGCTGTCCGCCGCCGTTTTGCCGAGATGGAGAAACTGTGCATGGGTAAATCCGGCCGCAAGGCTTTCGGCGCCAAAGCTTTACTCTATGGCCGGCATGCCGTGGCTGCGGCCCTCGCCAACCCCGAGCGACGCTGGCGCCGCCTGGTTGTCCTTGCGGGCCATGAGGAAGAGGCGACCGCTCTGGTTGCCGGGGCGCGGGCGATGCGGCCCCCATACGTTGGTGACCAAGGTGGAGTGGCGATATCCGTGCTCGATCAAAGCGGCTTTGCGGCAATCCTGCCGCGCCACGCCGTTCACCAGGGGCTCGCGCTCGAAGTCGAACCGCTCCCCGAGCCCGATTTGGAGGAAATACTGGCCGCCGGCCAGGCACCCGGACGGTGGGTCATCGTCGTCCTCGATCAGCTGAGCGATCCCCAGAACATCGGTGCAGTGTTGCGTTCAGCGGCCGCATTTGGCGCGCTTGCAGTCGTCATCCCGTCTCATGGGGCGCCACCGAAGACCGGAGCGCTCGCCAAAGCGGCCTCGGGCGCGCTGGAGAGCGTGCCGCTGGTGCGAGTCGTCAATCTTGCCCGCGCGCTCGATCGCTTGAAGGGAGCCGCGTTCTGGATTTGCGGTCTCGACGAGGCCGCGCCGCGGTCATTGGCCCAAACCGACATCGGGGAGCGCGCCGCGATCGTGCTCGGCTCGGAAGGCGGCGGCATCCGCCGGCTGGTACGCAACCGCTGCGATTTCCTCGCCCGCCTGCCGACCCGCCCGGCTCAGGCGACGCTCAACGTCTCAAACGCCGCGGCGGTCGCTCTCTACGAGCTCACCCGCAGTCGGGACGACTGAGGAGAGCAAAGGAGCCCCGCTCCAGACGAGGCTCCTGCACAATATGGATGCAGGATTATCAACAGGCTCCGATCAAAGAGAAGGCAAGGCAAACTGCCGCGCCAGGTAGAGCGGTGATCGGTGCGGCCGGAGCGTAGCTTGGCCCATAATACGGGCCGTAATAATAGGGGCTCGGTGCCGGCTCGTAGGTGTAGAGGTGGTGCACGACCCGTGCGGTGGTGCAGGTTGCCGTTGACGTTGGCAGTTGCCGCAATGCCTGTGACGGCCGAAGACGCAACAGTCGCGAGAGCGAAAGGCGGCGGCGATCAGCGAGTGGCGAATCATGTGGTTCCTCCTATACTGCGCTCTCCGGATTTTCTTCATTCCGGAAAGTATTTCGTTTGAATAAAAAGACCTAATTAGCCGTGGTTGCGCGTGCCATATCGCATATCCATCAAGTATTGCGCTGGAAGCGGCCGACGCGCGCGCGTCCGAAATGGGGTGATGAAGAGCGCTGCATTTTCCTGTTTCGTTCCTCGCGTGGCGGCGAGCCCGACCGCAACACCTTTGTCAGCCGCCGGACATACGGCTAAACTTGCGGTCAGGATCCTCGTGAATGAACCCAGCGGCTTTCGACGCAGCGCGGTACACGGCGGAGCCTTCGCGACGGAGCCGTAGTGAGCCTCGCCAGTTCCCTCGCTTTGGGAGTGCCGTATAGCAATGCCTGCGGCCGCATCTAACGCCTCCGACGGGGCTGCCTCGGTCGAGGCGGCCTCCAGTTATCTCGCGAGCGAGCCGCACTACCTGTCTATTGCCGGCCGCATCCTTGCAGCCCTAGGCGGCAAGACTAGCCTTGTTCTCGTCACCGGTGATCCGCCGGCGGACCCGCAACCTCTCTCACAGGCTCTCCGCAAGCTGGCAGGGTCGCGTCATAGGGTGATCGGCATCTCTTGCGGGCCGGAACTCACCGGCGAGGAGGTGTCCCGCGCCGGCTCTGTCGTGGCGACGCTGCCCGCAGGTGGCGGGACAGTAACAATATCGGACACGGCCGAGACGGATGCCCCGCTCTTCGTCTTCGACGAAGCCGAGCGGCTCTCCGATCAACAGCTCGGCGAGATCTGCGCCACGATACGCGGCGCAAGGCAGAACGCGGCCGGGGTGCTTCTTGCGTGCCGAGGATTTCTCGTCCGGCTGGAAGAGGCGGCACTGCAGTTTCTCAGAGAGCCGCTCGTGCTGCAGTTGCGCTTTGATGAGATTGGCGACGATGAAGGCATCGATTTCCTTCGCCATCAGCTCGCGGTGCGGCACAGTCAAGACGAGACGCGCCATCGTCGGCCCATTTTCTTTCGGAGTTTGGCCGTGCTGGGTGCGCTCGCGGCGATCGGCGTCGGGGCATCCTTGGTCCTGCATTATGTCGGGATCCCGGATGTGAAGACGCCGGATGAGCGATCCGTCCCTCCTGTCGGCAATCCCCCGGCCGGCAATCCCTCGCCGACCGTCGCGCCGCTACAGCCGGCGCCCCATGCCGCCCCCTCTGCTGCCGCCCTTCCGCCGACGCCAGAGCCGCCGAACCCGCAAGCAGCACCGGCTGTACCGACACTTGCTCCGTCGCAGCCTGAGCAGATGCCGCAGCCGAACCCATCCGTCGCAGCCCCGGCTATGCCGGGCGCTGCTGCGACGCCGCAAGCGCCTCATCCGCCGGCGCAATCTCCGGCGGGCCAGCACCTTTCTACGGCGGACATCGCCGCGCTGGTAACTCGCGGAGACGCATTCCTCAGCGCCGGGGACATTGCTTCGGCGCGATCGTTCTACGAACGCGCCGCCGACGCGGGCGACAGCGCTGCGGCGCTTCGGCTGGGTGCGACATTCGATCCCAACTTTCTCGATCGTGCGCGTGTCCGCGGCAACCCCGGCGATCCTGCTCAGGCCGAGTCCTGGTACCGTCGAGCCCGCGATCTCGGTGATGCCGCCGCCGCGGAACGCCTCAAAAACCTCGGACAACAGCCGCGGTGAGGCGCCTCTTTCAGGGCGCAGTGCGGCATCGCCACCTTTCAAGGAGGGCGAATCTCAAGGAGGGCGAAATGCCGGGTCAGACCCGCGAACGCCTCTCCGCCATGAAGATCAACGTCCACATGTCCCGCTCGCCGCGCGCGCCCGTGCTCGATCTGTCGGTGCGCGGACTAGACGCGCCGGTCCGCGCCAGCGTGCACTACTACCACGACGAATCCGTGGTGGAGCGCTTCATTCGAACAGTGGCGGGGTACGCTCTCCTCTAGCTCTCGCCGCAAAGATCTGAAAGCTCGATTCGACCCAGGCTGTGGGAAAACCTAGTTTCTGCACCCGAATGAAAAATATTTGGAAAGTAATAGGCCACCTCACGGATCATCATTGCGAGATCAGGAGCACATCAGATCAAATATTACGGGCTGGCGGTGTCTGGGTGGGTTTTCACACGGGCTGGACCCTAAGGCGTCGTCGTCGCCACCGCGCTCAAAACGTAGGATTTGCCCATAGGCGGACCTTGCTCCGCCGAAGCCCTGGGCCGGGTTTGTCATTGCTAAGTACAGGAGAAGGCGCAATCCTGTGTCGGGCTGCTCATCGGCGGACGTACTGGAAACGGAGAGCACTGCTGTGCCTTGCTCGCCGCATTACGCCAGGCTGTTCAGGGAAATTGGCCCCGCGGTTTGCAAGCTTCGGGAGAAGCCGCTGTGAGACGACGCGATCTGCTTAAAGCCGCCGCCGCGGCGACTTTTTCGATTAGTGCGGCGCCCCGACTCGGGCGAGCGGATCGCGCGAAAACCCTGGTTTTCGTCCCGACCTCGGATTTAACGATACTGGACCCGGTCGTCACCGGGGCGCGGCCGACGCGAAACTCCGGCTATCTCGTGTTCGATACGCTCTACGGCATCGACACGGAGTGGAAGGCGCAGCCGCAGATGGTCGAGGGCCATACCGTCGAGGAGGACGGGTTGACCTGGACCTTGAGGCTGCGCGACGGGCAGCGATTCCACGACAAGGAACCGGTGCTGGCGGGGGACGTTGTCGCCAGCATCCGCCGCTTCGCCCCCCGCGTCATTTTCGCCAATGCATTGATGGACGCGACCGCCGACCTGTCGGCGCCGGACGACCGCACCGTGCGGTTTCGCTTGAAGCGCCCATTCCCGCACCTCCCGGAGGCTCTTGCTGGGCCCGGCGGCAACATGCCTGCGATCATGCCGGAGCGTCTCGCAGCGGAGTCGCCGTTCAAGCCTGTAGCGGAGGTGGTCGGCAGCGGTCCATACCGCTTCCTCAAAGACGAGCATGTCAGCGGCGCCCGCGCGGTCTTCGAGCGATTTGCCGAGTATCAGCCGCGGGCGGGCGGCCCGGTCGGGTTCACCGCCGGCCCGAAGGTGGCGCATTTCGAGCGGGTCGAATGGCTGACCTTGGATCCGTTTTCGGCGTCGGCCGCGCTGCGTCGCGGCGAGATCGACTGGTGGGAGCTCCCGCCGCGCGATCTCGTCGACCAGGTCAGCGGCGATCCCAACATCACCGTTGTCTCGCATTTCGCGACGGCGAACGGAATCATGACCTTCAACCACCGCTATCCGCCGTTCGACAACGCGGCGATACGGCGAGCATTGCTTGGCGCAGTCGATCAGGCCGAGGCGATGTCGGCGATCGCCGGCAGTGACCGTAACAATTGGCGGGACGATGTCGGTCTGTTCGGCACCGGTTCGCCGTTCGCCACCGGTGTCGGCATCGAGGTGCTGCGCAGCCCGCGCGACTATGCCGCCGTCAAACGGGCCCTGGCGGAGGCCGGCTACAAGGGTGAGAAAATCGTTGTGATGGCGCCGACCGATGTCCGCGAACTCGGCGACCTGACACGAACCGGGGCCGAGCAGCTGCGGCGCGCCGGGATGAACGTCGATCTGCTGGAGATTGATTTCGCCAACGTTGTCCGGCGCCGCAACAATCAAGGCCCGCCGGACAAGAGTAGCCATAACATGTTCTGTACCCTGATCGACCGCTCTCTGCCGAACGTGCATCCTTTCGGCAACCTGGCCATTCGCACCGACGGCAAGGAGCCGATAAACGGCTGGGCCAGCAGTCCGCGCATCGAGCAATTGCGCGCCGCCTGGCTCGATACGGCCGATTTGGAGCAGCAAAAGCGGATCTGCGTCGATCTGCAAAAGCAGCTCTGGGAAGACGTGCCCTTCATCCCGCTTGGCGAGTACTGGCAAGCGGCGGCGTACCGGAAGGAGTTGACCGACGTCCTGCCCGGTTGTTTCGCGTTGTTCTATGGCGTGCGCCGCGCCTGAATGAGCGTCGACCTGAGCCCACGGCATACGTGGTGGTCGGGATATCAACCCTGGCGGAGACAGCTCGGTCGGAAAAATTGCCGCTTTAGGCGTCGTCGCCCCTGAACCCTTGGAAGGCGTGCGGTATGCGGCGGATGTCCTGGATCAGATCGCGCGGCAGAGGACCCGGCTGCGCCGCACCGGCGCGCGCGTTCAAGGCGTCGGTCAGCCCGCCAAAGCGCTCGGTGATGGCGTTGACGATCTGGTCGTAGCGGCCGACCGCGGCGAACAGATGCACGACATCGTCGGGCACCTCGGCGGCCATCTCGTTCCACTTCCCTTGCCGGGTCATCGCGTTGAGCTTGTGGCCGAGATCCTCGAGCCCGTGCACTGCAAATACCGGCCAATAGGCCTGGGTCGAGCCGTAGAAGGCGACGCGCTCGCGCACCCACTCGAACATCCGCGCGACTGTCGCGTCATCGGGGCCGGTGGCGAGAAAGCCGCCGCCCGAGATCTCGTAATTCTCGCGCTTGCGTCCGCTTTTCGCGAGCCCCTCGGCAAGGCGCGGCATGACTGCCTCCTCGATATATCTGCGGGTGCAGAAGCCGTGCAATTTGACGCCGTCGCATTCCTCGGCCGCGACTTTGAGCATCGCCGGACCGACGGCGGCGATCGTCACCGGGGGCGGCGGCGCGTCGATCGCCTCCGGCGCAAAGTTTGGGGTCATCAAGGTAAAACGATAGTGCTGGCCCTCGTAGGCCGGCCTTTCGCCGGTTTTCCAGCAACGCCAGATTGCGCGCAGGACCTGGACGTATTCGCGCATGCGCGGCGCCGGCGGCGTCCACGGCACCGAGAAGCGCCGCTCGTTGTGGGCCCTGACCTGTGAGCCCAGACCGACGACAAAGCGGCCGCCGGTCGCGCCGGCCAGGTCCCAGCCGGTTTGGGCGGCGGCCATCGGGGTGCGGGCGAAGGCGATCGCGACGCTGGTGTGCAATTCGATGCGTTCGGTCGCGGCGCCCGCCACCGCCAGCGCCAGAAAGGGGTCGTGCTTGTTCTCCATCGAGGCGACGCCGTCATAGCCTTCGGCCTCGATCATACGGGCCGCCGGCGCGACCCTGCGCAGATCCTCCTGCGGCAGTGTCGTGAACACTCGCATTCGCTGCCCTCCCGACCAATCGGTCAGGATCGGGCCACAACTCGTCCGCCCGACGCAAGCCTCAGGCGGCGGGCGCGATGCCGAATGTCTCGGCGAACCCGTGATTGCCCTTCTCCGTGACAAGCACTGCGCGGGTGTCACGTATCCGGCTGATCCAGTCGAGCTCGAAGCAGCGCGTTGCGAGTGCAGCGCCGAGGACGCCGGCGAGATGCGTGCGGCGCTCGCTCCAGTCGAGACACGGCCGACAGAATGCGCGCCGCGTTCCACCCGCTTCGCGCAGTTCGATGCCGAAGCTGCGTAAGAACGCCTCCCCGGCCGCAGTCACGATGCCGCCATCCTCCGAGAGCGCGACCTGTTCGCGCTCGACGAGCGCATCGGCCAGCGCCACGCCGAGCCGCCCGGCCAGATGGTCGTAGCAGGTGCGCGCATTGCGCAGCGCATCGCCTCCGCGCCACCGCGGCTGATAGCGCGGCGGCCCGTCTGCAGCGACCGCCATGATGCTTTCGAGCATCCGGCCGATCATCGGTGAGGCGAGCCGGTAATAGGCGTGCCGCCCCTGCTTCGCCAGGGTGAGAAGCCGGCCTTCGGTCAGCCGGGCCAAATGGCCGCTCGCGGTCTGCGGCGCGACGCCGCCGGCAGAGGCGAGTTCGGTGGCTGTCAGGGCGCGGCCGTCGAGCAACGCCGTCAACATGTTGGCACGAGCGGGATTGCCGACGAGCGCGGCGACTTCGGCGAGCGATGGCTGAATTGCTTCCATGCCGGCAAATTAAGCCTGCGCCGCCGCGATGTCATCGCGCGATACTACGGAATTCGCCGTATTGATCGCGTTGGACCGCCCGCCAAGTGAACGATACATCGTCATCAGGAGCAGAGATGATGTTCGCCGTGATTTTCGAAGTGAACCCGAAGCCGGAACAGTGGGACGCCTATCTCGGCTACGCCAAACTGCTGCGGCCGGAGCTGGAACAGATCGACGGGTTTATCGACAACGAGCGCTTCTCCAGCCTCCGCCGTAAGGGTTGGCTGTTGTCGCTTTCGATATGGCGGGACGAGAAGGCGGTGATCCGCTGGCGGACCCGCGCCCGTCATCACGAAGTTCAGCAAAAGGGCCGGACCGAGGTCTTTGGCGATTATCATCTCCGGGTCGGCGAGATCACCGCCGATAACCGGTTGCCTGCCGGCCAGGTTCTTCGCGAGCAGCGGTTTGACGAGACGGCGGCCGCGGCCAAGCTGATCGCATTGTCGGAAGCTGCTCCGGAAGGTCTCCCGGCCGGACCCGATGCCGGCACTATTGCCGCCCGGCTCGGAGGACTCGACACAGCCCATCCCGGTCTTCTCGACTGGGATGTCTTCGAAAGCATCGTCCAACCGGCAAAATTTATTCTCCTTACATCGTGGCGTGATGGGGCGGCTGCAGAAGGCTCGCTGCATGGCGGCCTGGATATTCGCCACCGCTGCGTTCGCGTGATCCGTGATTACGGAATGTTCGACCGTGCCGAAGCGCCGCAATACTACCCGCCGGTGCCGAGGGTCGTGTAATAACTCTTTTACTGCAATCCGGTAGAGGAGGGCACGATGCCGAGGAATGTCGCGATCGGGCTCGGCCTGATGGAGTTTCCGTTCTCCGGCGTCGGCGGGTTCTGGCGCTGGGTCGATTTGTGCGAGGCGGGCGGCGTCGACTCGCTGTGGCAGACCGACCGCATCGTCAGCCGCGAGCCGATCCTCGAATGCATGTCGGTCATGGCGGCGCTCGCCGGCCGGACCCGCCGGCTCAAATTCGGCGTCAACGTGCTCTCGCTGGCATTCCGCGACCCGGTCCTCCTCGCCAAGCAATGCGCGACGATCGACGTATTGTCCGAAGGCCGCCTGTTGCCGGCTTTCGGCATCGGCAGCCCGCTCGCGCCGGAATGGCGCACGCTCAACCTCGACACCAAGACGCGTGGCCGCAAGACCGACGAAGGGTTGGAGATCATCGGCCGGCTGTGGCGCGAGGAAGCGGTCGATTTCGAGGGTGTTCATTACCACCTTTCCGGCGCCTCGATCTCGCCAAAGCCGGTGCAGCCGGATCTGCCGATGTGGATCGGCGGCTCGTCCGAGGCGGCGATCCGGCGCACCGCGCGGTTCGGCACCGGCTGGCAGGCGGGCGCCGAGACGCCGGACCAGGTTGCCGACGTCATCGCCGGCATCCGCGCGGCCGCAGCCGCCGAGGGCCGCGCGATCGACGACGACCATTACGGCGCCGGCATCCCGTTCCGCTTCGGCCGGGCGGACGATCCCGGTCTCGACCGGCTGTTCGAAGCCTACAAGAAGCGCACCGGCCGCGATCCGCTGCGCTATTTCGCGATCGGCGACGCCGAGGCGGTCGTCGCGCGCATCGCCGCCTATGTCGCGGCCGGAATCTCCAAATTTATCCTGCGCCCGGCCGCCCGCGGCGACGACGAGATGCTGTCCCAGACCCGCCGCCTGATCGAGGAGGTCTTGCCGCTCGTCGCCGCGCGCTGGCCGAAACCTGCGAAGCGCCGCGCCGCCGCGGAGTAAGGGTAGCGCTCTAGTGTTCAGATCCATTCAGAAGATGTCACTCGGCCAAAGCGAACTAAGGCTGACATCAAAGTTTGCGTCACACCGGCGAAGGCCGGTGCCCATGCCACACATGGGTCCCGGCCTTCGCCGGGAAGCGAGAACGCGACGCATCCCGGTAAATCAACCGTATGAATCTGAGCATTAGGCCCCCTTATTTCACGACGCCGCGGTCGCGCAGCGCCGCGATCTCTGCGGCCGAATAGCCGTGCGCGGCGAGGATCTCGTCGCTGTGCTGGCCGAAGGTCGGGGACGGGGAGGGCAGGGGCCCCGGCGTGTCGGCGAATTTGATCGGCTTTGTCATTGTGCGATAGCGGCCGACGACCGGATGATCGAGCGTGGCGACCAGATCTTCGGCGACAACCTGGGGATGATCGAACATGTCCTCGATCGGCCGCACCGCCGCGCAGGGCACGCGCTCGCCGAAGATCTCCTCCCATTCGAGGGCGCTGCGCTCGGCGAGCGCAGCGCGCAATTCCGGCACGAGCTCGGCGGCATGCGCGGCGCGGCTGCGCATCGTCGCGCAACGCGGGTCGCGGGCCAGTTCCGGCAGGCCCACCAGCTCGCACAGCGCGGCAAAGAAATGGTTCGAGTGAACCGAGATATAGAGAAACCCGTCCTTCGTCGGATGGATCCCGGTCAGCCCGCCGGCGCCGGAATCGCGTGCGGCCTCGCGGCCCTCGCTGTCGGCCCAGACAAAACGGCCCGGCCTGGATCGTCAGTGCGCTGCGCAGCAGTGAGAGGCTCAGATACTGCCCGACGCCGCTGCGCTCGCGCTTGAACAGCGCGGCGGCGACGCCGTAGGCGAGGAGCGCCGAGGTGAAATAATCGAGGACCGAGCCCAGCACCACCTGCGGCTTGTCGGCCCCGCCGCCCTGAAAGACCGCCATCCCGCTGAGGCACTGCAGGACCTGGTCGAAGCCGCCCTTCTCGCTCAACGGTCCGCTGTCGCCGTAGCCGGTCAGCCCGCAATAGACGAGCCGCGGGTTGATCGCCTTGAGCCGCGGGTAGTCGATGCCGAGCCGGGCCGGCACCGACGGCCGGAAATTCTCGACCAGGACGTCGGCGGTCTCGACCATCCTGTGGAGGACCGCCAGCCCTTCCGGCTGCTTCAGATCGAGCGCGAGCGCGCGCTTGCCGCGGTTGGTGCCGAGAAAGAAGCGGCTCTCGCCCGCAAGGCTCGACGGAAACTGGCGCAGCATGTCGCCCTGCGGTGATTCGATCTTGATCACCGTGGCGCCGAGATCGGCAAGCAAGGTGCAGCCATAGGGGCCGGCGAGATAGCTGCACAAATCGAGGACGGTGACGCCGTCGAGCGGACCGGCCGCAGCTTTTGTCATCACTGCCGCTCCCGCGCGCGGATCGCCGCGATCTTTTCCAATACCCGCTGCGCGCGGTAGAGGATCGGGTAATCGATGAATTTGCCGTCGAGCTGGATTGCCGCGCTGCCCTCGGCCTCGGCCCGCGCGAAGGCCGCGACGACCCGCTCCGCGAAGGCGATCTCCGCCTCGCTCGGCGTGAAGACGCGGTTGACGACCGCGATTTGGTTCGGGTGGATGCACATCTTGCCTTGGAAGCCGAACCCGAAAGCCGTGCGGGCCGACGCTTCGAGCCCCTCCTCATCCGCCAGATCGACCCACACCGTGTCGAACGGCGCCTCGATGCCGGCGGCGCGGGACGCGGTGACGATCTTGGCGCGGGCATAGGCCAGCTCCGCCTCGCCGCGGCTCCACGCCATGTTCACATCGAGCGTGAAATCGCCGGCGCCGAAAGCGACGCGCTTGACCCGGGTGCCGGCCGCGAGGATCGCGTCGATTTGGTTGAGGCCGCGCGCAGTCTCGATGATCGGGACCAGGTCGATCGTGCGCGGCGCCAGCCCTTGCTCGCGCTCGAGCTGCGCGAGAAGCCAGTCGGCCGTCGCGAGCCCTGCGGCGCTTTCGACCTTCGGCAGAATGACGCCGTCGAGCCCCGGGCGGACGATCGCCGCCAAGTCGCCGTAACAGAACTCGGTGTCGACCGCATTGACGCGGACATACAACAGCGCTCGCCGCGGGCGCACCAGGGCCGCGATCACCGCCTCGCGCGTCGCCCTCTTCTCGGCGGTCGCGACCGCATCCTCGAGATCGAGGATCACCGCGTCGGCGTCGAGCGACAGCGCCTTCTCGACCCGCCGCGCATGGTTCCCCGGCGCAAACAGAAAACTCCGCAACGGCTGCATGGCTGTCTTCCCAGGGCTATCCGCGCCGCATGCCTTCATCGCTCCCATCATAGCGGCGTTTTAATCGAAGCATGGAGCATCGTCACCTGTTCCACCTGTTTTATCAGGTGCAGATCAGGCTCGGTTCTCCCCGCAGCTCTCCTGGCTGTTTCTGCAGCCAAATAACAGCCATTGCTCCACCTCGTCCGCTCACCCGGCGCCCCGCATCGGCGCCTTTCCCGAAGTTAATGAGATGCGAACATTATGGCAATTTTAGTGTTGCTGATTTAGCAGCGTGCGTGCCAACCGGCGCGGCGGCGAACATCTCGGCAAAGAGGCGCTCAGCCTCGCGCTGTCCCTCCTCGGTCAGGATGACCGACTTCGCCTTTCCTACCGGATCGGAGATGAAGCCCTTCTTGTGCAGCCGCTCCATTGCGTCCCAATCGAACCCCTTCCATACGCGACAACCGTCATGCAGACCGAGCAGGAGCAGCGCAAGAACCGCCGCGTCCACGCGCTCGGTATCGATCTCCATGGTCACCGCCTCCCGAACACCACATCGCACGCCAGGATACTGCAACAAGCGTCGATAGCACAGCAGGCGTAGGGCGGATGCAATCCGCCGTCTTATTTGCCGGGATGCCGGGACCTGATCGTAAGGTTGCTTGTCTCGCTTATCCGACAAGCCGGAATTCCGATAGAGGCAAAATGGCGGATTACATGCCGCCCTACGCTTGTTATAAGGGCCTAGCGGCAAGGCGCGCCGGGTGATGATTGGACGAGTTTTTGGCTGCGATGCAGACCCATTCATGACGGAAAGAGCACGATAACGGGCATCCGACGCGCACCAATGGCGTTTACCTGATCTCGACGAAAACGCTACAAGCTCCCAGATGGCTCGCCTAATCTGGGACAAGCTGAGACGAAACCCTACCAGGGCCGTTAGCGATCAGCTTCGCATCGAGCGGTGGCAACTGCGAGGAGCGATCCACAAGATCAAGGCGGCGAACAACCTTGGTGCCACGGATCGGGTGTTCATATACGATGACGGCTCGGTCACGGACGAAAACGGCGAGCGGCTTGGCAACATCCACGATGAAATCTGAGCACTCAGATGCCATCAGGGCATTTGCTACACTGCGTTTCGCTGGCGAACGGTTGGATCCAGACCAAATTTCGCAACTCTTGCATATCCAGCCCACAAAAATAACGAGAAAGAACGGTAACGGACGCCACACTGTCTGGTATTTGTCGACAGACAAATTGATCCCTGGAAACGACTTAATGGATCATGTCGGCTTCTTGCTTTCTTTATTGTTTCCAGCGCCTGGAGATTTGCAGCGACTAATCAAACTTCGTGATTTGCTGAAAAGAAGAAATCTTGAAAGCCATGTTACCTGTTTTTGGCATGGCAAATCGAGAGCACGCAAGCCCGTTGTTCCAGAGGTTGTGCGTAAGTTGTTTGAGTTAATCTCGGCCGATCTTCAAACCGACTTTGATGCTGAGGAGTGAAACCCCAGTTTCCTAATGGGCGTGCCGCTGCCAATAGCCGCAGAAATCGACACTCGGCTTGTTCAGTATCGCGAGCGCCACGACTTGGTCCACTTGTGATCCGTTCGGGGTCTTTCCGGTGATCCTCACGCCATGCCGACCCGCGCGAAGCGAATCAGCAGGCGTAGGGCGGATGCAATCCGCCATCTTATTTGCCGGATGCCGGGGCCTGATCGTAAGGTTGCTTGTCTCACTTATCCGACAAGCGGGATTCCGATGGAGGCAAAAATGGCGGATTACATCCGCCCTACGCTTGCTCGTTGCGAATTTACGGATCAGTTATCTATCGCGGAGCCGCCGTGAGAAGTTCAATGTTTCTCATATCTCTCCAAAGGATTAGGTGGTGGGCGTCGGCTAGGACGCCTATTTGACATCCCCTTGGTAGAAGGGTAGTTTCGCTTTTTTGGCGAACCTTCGGCGAGGGAATAATGCCTATCGCGAGAACAATTTCGATTTTGATCCTTGTCGGGAGCCTCGTCGGCTGCTCTTCGTCTTCTGGACTACCCACCCAGAGGGCATACAGTGTGGCTAACCTCGAACAACCGCAGCCCGTGAGTTACTACTGCGGTGATCTTGTCGGAGTTGCACCGGCAGTTCTTCCAAATCTGGTCGAACCCGGTGTAGGCGTCACGCCTAGGCTATCTCAATGGCTGCTAGGGCTGCATGGAGGGGCTGTCGGGCCGAACGGCTATGTTCGGCTTTCAGCCGGCTTTGTTGACCTCGTAGGTATAGCATCCGACCCGGCAGCCCCAACGACTGAATATACGGTACAGCTTCACACCGGCATGGGCCCACCAACAGCAGTGATCGTTGTGCAGAACGAATTGCCTCAGCTTTATCCGGAATCTGTTAACCTGACTGCCCCTGCTCCTGTCGTCGTGCGAGTCGTCGGCAATTCGGGTCGGGTCATGCGGCGCAGCCCGACTGATCAGTGTTCTCAAACGCCGTTGCAGATCCCATTTCAGGGAACCCAAGTAGTTGCCTATCCTACTGACGTAACCCACTCGTTCGTAGGTGCGAATAGCGTAGTTTACATGCATTACCCATCAGGGGGTATCAGGACAAATTGATCGATCAACCGTTCCCCCCACCTAGAGCCGGGTTCCGGCTCTTTTTGTGCAGTATCACTGGTTGCACAAAAAGGGGATCGAATTTATGGATTTATTGTGCAAAGCCCCCAGCAGGCGTAGGGCGGATGTAATCCCCCGTCTTTTGCCAGGATACCAGAGCCTGATCGCAAGGTTGCTTGTCTCGGTTATCCGACAAGCGGGGATTCCCATGGAGGCAAAAAAGGCGGATTACATCCGCCCTACCCTTGCTTGCGGTACTCCGTCCCAGATGTAGCGACACATCGCAAGGGGCGGTGGCACCCGCTTAACCCGGCGGGTCGGTCTCGTTTGACCGGTTCAGCAATTCCCACAAACTCGCGCGGGCGGGAGTGAGGTCTTAACCATGAGCGACATTGGCCCCCTTTATGTCGGCCGCTCGCTGTTGCGGCGCGAAGACCATCGGCTGCTGAGGGGCCAGGGGCAATTCATCGCCGATCTCGTGCTGCCGCGCATGTTGCACGCCGTTTTGGTGCGCAGCCCGGTAGCGCATGCGCGCATTCGCTCGGTCGACCTGTCGCGCGCCGCCGCGGCGCCCGGCGTGGTGCTCGCTCTCAATGGCGCCGATCTGTTGCAGCTGCTGCCGCCGGTGCCGGAGGGGCAAATCTCGTTGCCGCGCAAATGGACCTCGGTCATCCAGCATAAATTCCTCAATCCGCAGCAGCCGCTATTGGCGCACGACAAGGTGCGGCATGTCGGCGAGGCGATTGCGATCATTGTCGCGGAGAGCCGCGACCAGGCCGAAGACGCGGCCGAACGGGTGACCTGGGACCTCGAAGAGTTGCCGGCAGTGGTCGACCCAGAGGCGGCGTTGCGCCCGGACAGCCCGATTGTCCATGACCGGTTTCAGACCAATTTGATCGGCGCGTTTTCGGTTGGCAGGGGCGAAGTCGACGCCGTGATGGCCGGCGCCCCGCACCGGCTGCGCCGCCGGTTTTATCACCACCGCTACGCCGCAGTGCCGCTCGAGTGCCGCGGCGTCGTCAGCGCCTATGATCCGCGCACCGACTCGGCGACGATCTGGTCCTCGACCCAGGTGGTTCACTGGGTGCGGCGCGAAGCCGCCGCGCTGTTGGGTCTGCCCGAGGCGCGGGTGCGCTGCATCGCGCTCGATGTCGGCGGCGGGTTTGGCGGCAAGGGGCATGTTTACCCCGAAGACCTGCTGGTCACTTTCCTTGCGCGCAAACTCGGCCGGCCGGTGCGCTGGATCGAGGGGCGCAGCGAGCACCTGATGAGCGCGACGCATTCGCGCGACCAATTGCACGATGTCGAGGTCGGGTTTGACGGTGACGGGCATATCCTCGCGTTGCGCGACGATTACATTGTCGATTGCGGCGCGTGGAACCCGATCGGGTCGGGTGTCGCCTACAACACCGCCGTCCACCTGACCGGCCCCTACAAAATCGAGAATTTGGCGGCGTCGGGCAGGATCGTCGTCACCAACAAGGTCCCGAACGCCCCATACCGCGGCGCCGGGCGCCCGGAAGCCGCCTTCGCGATGGAGCGGACCATCGATTTGGTGGCGCGCACCCTGGGCCTGGAGCCCGCGGAAGTGCGCCGGCGCAACATGATCCGCGCCGACGAGATGCCGTACAGTGTCGGCATCCCTTACCGGGATGGCGAGCCGATCGTCTATGACAGCGGCGATTATCCCGCCGCATTGCAAAAGGCGCTGGATGCGGTCGGCGGGGTCGAGGCGTTTCGCCGGCGGCAGAGCGAGGCGCGGACAGCGGGCCGCCACCTCGGGCTCGGCATCGGCTGCTATATCGAGGGTACCGGCGTCGGGCCGTTCGAAAGCGCCTTTGTCCGCATCGACCCGACCGGCAAGATTTACGTCTCATGCGGCGCTGCCCCACAGGGCCAAGGCATGGAGACGATTTTTTCCCAGGTCATCGCCGATCTGTGGAAAGTCGCCCCGGAGGACGTTGTTCTAAGCTTCGCCGACACTGCGGCAATTGCCATCGGCTTTGGCACGATGGCAAGCCGCAGCACCGTTACCGCCTCGGCGGCGATGCACACCGCCAGCGGCCGGCTGCGCGACAAGGTCTTTGCGATCGCGGCACATCTCCTCGAATGTGCGCCCGCCGATCTCGAATTGCGCGCCGGTGGCGTCGGTGTGGTCGGCGTGCCGGGTGCGCAGGTAAGCCTCGCCAGGGTGGCGCAAGCCGCGCGTCCCGGCTGGGAGATCACCCGGCCGCCCGAGGTCGATGCCGGTCTCGAGGAGATTTGCTATTGGCAGCCGCAAACGGTCACTTGGAGCTATGCCGCGCATGTCGCGATTGTCGATGTCGACCCCGAGACCGGGCGCGTCGGCATCGCGGACTACGCCGTCGCGCATGATTGCGGTGTCGTCGTCAACCCGATGCTGGTCGAGGGCCAGATCATGGGCGGCGCCGCTCAGGGGCTCGGCGGCATTCTGTTGGAGGGGATCGCCTATGATGCAAACGGGCAGTTGCTCTCCGGCTCGCTTGATGGATTACGCGCTGCCGACTGCCGGCGACATCCCGGCAATGCGGATCGTTCACCAGCACTCGCCGTCGCCGCTCAACCCGCTCGGCGTCAAGGGGGTGGGCGAGGGCGGCGCCGTCGCGCCACCGGCAGCCATCGCCAATGCCGTCTGCGACGCCTTGGCTGCGTTCGGCGTCGAGGTGAATTCGACGCCGATAAAGCCGGAACAGCTGATAAATGCGACGCGACCGCGCTGAACTCAAACCGTAAATGACGCGGCGAGTGTTGCCGGCCGCGCGACGGCGGCGGGGACGATCGAGACGCGGCGCTCATGGCTCGTGGCCTGGTCCGCGCTCGGCATCCTCTCCGTTTCTTTCGGCGCGCCGCTCATCACCATTGTGGCGCTGAAGCCGATCGCGGCCGAATTCGGCGGCGTCCGCTCGGTGCCGGCGCTGTCGTATTCGCTCGCCTGGCTCGGTTCGGCGGTCGGCGGGATTGCGATGGGCCAGATTGCCGAGCGGGTCGGCGTGCGCTGGACGGTCATGTTCGGGGCCCTGATGATCGCCGCCGGGCTCGTGCTGTCGAGCGTCGGCGAGCGCATTGATCTTTATCTCGGCCACGGGCTGTTGATGGGGCTTCTCGGCAACGCCGGGATCAATGCGCCGCTCTATGTCTATGTGGCGCGCTGGTTCGACCGGCGGCGTGGGACCGCCTTGGCGCTGATCGCGAGCGGGCAGGCCGCCGCCGGGACGATCTGGGCGCCGCTGTTCGGCCACACGATCGAATGGTTCGGCTGGCGCCGCACAATGCAGCTCTATGCGGTCTTTGTGCTTGTTGTGATCCTGCCCGCCGCTTTCCTGGTGTTCAGAGCGCTGCCCAAGGCGGCAAGAGCCGGCGGGGGTCTGCCGGAGCCGGCGGCGGGCGCGCCGGTCCTCGGCTTCAAACCGCGGACGGCGCTTGGCCTGCTTTGCCTGGCGAGCTTTCTCTGCTGCGTTCCGATGGCGATGCCGCAAGGTCATCTGGTCGCCTTTTGCAGCGATGTCGGAATTCCCGTCACGCGCGGCAGCGCAATGCTGTCGGTGCTGTTGGCCTGCGCGTTCCTCGGCCGTCAATTCTGGGGTTTTGTCGCCGACCGGATTGGCGGATTGCGCACGGTGCTCGCCGGCTCGGCATGCCAAATCACCGCGATGACCGGCTTTTTGCTGACCCAGGACGAAGCCGGCCTGTTCGCCGTCTCTGCCGCCTTTGGCCTGGGTTTCAGCGGCATCATTCCGGCCTATGTGCTGGCCATACGCGAGCTGTTCCCGGCCGTCGAGGCGTCGTGGAGGGTGCCGACAGTGCTGCTGTGCAGCGGCTCGGGGATGGCCGCAGGCGGCTGGCTCGCCGGCGCGATTTATGATTACGCGGGGTTCTATGCGGCGGCCTTCGCCGCCGGCATCATCTTCAACCTGGCTAATTTATTGGTCGTCGGGCGCGCTGGTGTTCCGCCAAGGCCGCGCTTGCTCGCAATCAGGGTTGCGTCCAGACTTCGGGTAGTGCACGAGGAGCCCGCTATGACCAATCCGGATCGCCCGAACATAATCTTCATCGTCGTCGACGACTGCGGGTACGCGGATCTTGGCTGCACCGGACAGACCGGTTACCGGACGCCGGCGCTCGACCGGCTCGCCAGTGAAGGGGTGCGGTTCACGCAGGCCTACGCCAATGCGCCGCTCTGTACCAACACGCGGGTCGCGTTGATCACCGGGCGCTACCAGTACCGCCTCAAGCTAGGCCTCGTCGAGCCGCTGCGTCCGGCCAACCGCGACGAGCCCGAGATGGGGATCCCGCCCGGCTTCCCGACATTGCCTTTGCTGTTGCGGGCGGCTGGCTACCGCACCGCGCTGATCGGGAAATGGCACCTCGGATTTCTGCCGAAATACGGGCCGCTGAAGAGCGGCTACGACGAATTCTTCGGCATCATGGGCGGGTTCACCGGTTACTACACGCATAAGGGCGAGGGCGGCGAACCCGACCTTTACGAAGGCGAATTGCCGGTCGAGCGGGCAGGCTATGTCACCGACCTGCTGAGCGAGCGGGCCGCTCGCTTACGTGGAAGCCGCCGCCCGGTCGCCCAGGCCCTATTTTCTCAGCTTGCACTACAACGCGCCGCATTGGCCGTGGTCGGCCCCCTCGATCGAGGCGGCGGCGCGCGAGCGGGAGGTCGACCGGGCGGAAATCATGGAGGGCGGCAGCCCGCGCATCTATGGCGAGATGATGCAGATCCTCGATGCCGGGATCGGCCGGGTCATCGACGCGGCGCGGCATTCCGGCAAGGACACGCTTGGTGATCTTCACCAGCGACAATGGCGGCGAGCGGTATTCGAACATCTGGCCCTTTGTCGGCCGCAAATGGGACCTGCTGGAGGGCGGTCTGCGGGTGCCGCAGATCGCCTGGTGGCCGGGGCATATCAAAGCCGGCCAAGTCACCGATCAGGTGTGCATCACGATGGACCTGACCGCGACCTGTCTGGCCGCGGCCAATGTCGTGCCCGATGCCGGTCATCCGCTGGACGGGAGGGATCTGCTGCCGGTGCTGACCGGACAGGCGCCGCCCAGCGAGCGCACCCTCTACTGGCGGATGGCCAACCGCAGCCAGCGGGCCGTCCGCCGCGGCGACTGGAAATATTTGAAGGTACGCGACAAGGAATACCTGTTCGATATCGGCTACGACCCGCGCGAGCGCGGCAATATGGCTCGCAAGCGCCCCGATCTGCTGAACGAGCTGCGCCTCCTGTGGGAGGATTGGAACCGGGAGATGCTGCCGGTTCCCGACAACATGATTCCGCCATTTTCGAATTTGCAGGAGATGCTCTGGTAGCCCGCCGGCGGTTGCGGGCCCACCGTCAGCGTGTGAGCTTGAGCACCAACGCGGCCGCAGCCGCGGCAATGCGGGTCACGGCATCCGGATCGACCGCGTGCGGCCAGCGGTCCTGCGGCAGATGGAAGAAGGGATTGCTGCCGACCAAAGTGACGTAACGTCCGCCGGCGCGGTGGATGTCACGGGTTTCGCCGCTGGGCACGAGGGTCTTGGGAGCGACGACGTCGGGGGCTCGACCGGCGCGAGCCAGTTCACTCTCGGTCAGCTGGCGCAGATTCGTCACCCGCCGATTGCAACGAGAGCTCGCCATCTGCGGCGCCGATATTCGCGCCGAAATGTACCCAGGTAGCGCCCCCTTCGGCAATCGGGCGTTCCCACCCCGGTCGGCGCGCCATGAAGTCGTCGAGACCGAGATGGCCGAGCTCATGACCGCTGTTTGCAGCGAAGACCACATCGCAGGCGGGCGGGGCCGCCATCAACGCGCGCAGTGATTCGAGCCAGCAGACAAGGCCACCGCCCCGCTCTGCCGTCGACTGCCACCACGAGCTGCGCGGCGTCATGACCACCACTGGAGGCGAGGCGCGGCGGGAGCCGGCGATCGCAACGACCACATTGCGGGCAGCCGCCGGGACATATCGGCTTTCTGCGACCACTCGGGCTCGTGCTGCGCGTGCAGCACCGGCGAGAACGGTCTCGCTCGCCTCGCTCGACACATGGATCGCTGGCGCGCCGTAAGGATCTCGGAACCGTTCGGCATTGAGCAGCCCCATACCGGGACGCTCGCCGGTACAGAGGATCACCAGAGCGCGGTGCGCCGTGTCGCGGCGCAGTCTCTCGTATTCTCCGGTGTAAACCGACCGCGGCGTCAGCTTGGCCACGACGATTGCCTCGTCGTGGCCGCTCCGGCTGAGGGTCCCGGTCACGCCGTCGGCGCCGGTAGCGGGAGCGTCAAACACCGGCACCGCCGAGATGCGTCCGCCGTCCAGCTCCAGGTAGCAGGCGACCGGGTCCAGCCGATCCAATTCGAACACCTCGGTGCCCACTTCGACGCCGAGGCCGGCCGCCTCATGCGCGAGCCAAACAGCGCCCGCCTCGTCGCCGGCCGTCGCGGTCCGGTGAGCGCCGTGCGCATCCCACGCGGTCAGCCACCCGACCGCGCGCGCTCTGGCCTCGTCAAAAGGGCTGAGTGCCACTTGCATACTTTTGGTTTTGTTTATCCCCACGCGCGTATCCTTGCAACCAGGAAACGCACATCCGACCCGGCGGTGGGGCTTCGTTCAAACTGGGTCATGCTGGCGCCGAGCTCGATCCGTTCGAGGCTCGCTGTCGGCGATCGGTTCGGCATAGTACTGCTGGAGCGTCACCTTGATGCATACCGCCACCGGCACCGCGATCAGCAGACCGACGACCCCGAACAGGATCGCGCCGCAAACAAACGACATGATCACAACGACCGGATGAATTCGCGCCGCCTCGCCGAGCACGATCGGGCCGACGACGTTGTCGATCGACAAGCGCAGCGCGATGGCGAACCCGAACAGGAAAGCCGCTGCCCAGATGCCGCTTTGTTGGATCGCGACGAGGCCCACGATCGTCGCTGAAGCGAACGGGCCGATTACCGGGATGAGCTCGAGAATACCGACTGCCAGTGCCAGCAGAACGGCATTGGGCAGATGGAACACCGGACCGAAGCCGATCCAAGCCACCACTGCGGTGTAGAAGACGACGACGCAGATGCCGATCAGGTAGCGGCGCAATACCGGGACAATCTTGGGCAGCAAATCCTCGACCGAGCGCCTGCGTTCGGGAGGCAGCAGCCATATCGCGCCGGCTGAGAGGCGTGGTGCCGAGATCATGAAATAGGGCATCAGCACCAATGTCAGGAAGCCGCCGAATACGATCGAAACGGCCAACCCGGCGACGCGCTCGACGGCGGTGAGCCCGACTATTCCGGCCATCGCCCCTCCGAGTGCGTTCACGAGCTTGTCGGGCGTATAGGTCTGTCCGAAAAGCGTGATCCCCTCGCTTCCGATCAATTCGCCGAGGAAGTGGCGCACGATTTCCGGAGCGCGCGCCACGACATCCATCAAATCGGGCACCGCAGTGGTTCCGATCCAATAGCCGGCCCCGCCCAGGATCACGAGAATGAGAACAAACAGGGTTGCCGCGATCGGCCAGCGCGGGGACCCGAGACGCTGCTGCAAGGCTCTGATCAGCGGATCCAAAACGAAGGCGACCGCCACGGCAAAGACAAAGGGCAGCAGCGCAATCCGGATCTGATAAAGCAGCACCGCGACGACCGCCAACACCGCTGCGATCGCCCAACCCCCGACGAACGACCGGCGCCGCGCCGGCGGGCCGCTCCGCGGGTTCAGGGGGCTTCCGCTGAGGTCTTGGTCAGCTGATAAGTTCTTTGTTTCCACGTGACCCGCCCATTGAGGCTGACCAGCACGCCTTTACAGGCGAGACACGCGACGGCAATGTAGCCCAGCGCGAAGATCAGGCCGAAAGCGGCGGGGATACGGAAATGCCGCGCGGTCGCGCACTGGATGCCGATGACGACGGCCGAGCCGACCAGGGCAAGAACGGTGCTGATCACCGCGGCCGGCGAGGGCTCGCTGAACGCGGCGATGATGATCGCCGGCGTCGCCAGCAACGACGTCCAGCCGAAGGCGAACGCAGCTGCTCCGGCAGCCAATGTGACGATCCGGCCGCCCAACACCTCCGTCGCGTTCTTCGACAGACCTTCCCAAAGCGATGCAAAATTCCGGTACATTCGGGTCCGGGCCAGGCGTTCGGCTGCGAGCACTCGCAATTCTAAACCCGCTTTCTTGACCCGTACGGCGAGCGCCTTGTCTTCGGCAATTTCGGCGCGCACCGCCGAATGCCCGCCGACCTGGAAATAGGCCGTCCGCCGGATCAGCAGGAATTGCCCATTGACTGCATCCTCTGCGCTCGCCTCGAGTGATTTGGTGCAAGCAAGCACGAGCAGCCCGGCGGGCATGATCGTCCGCTCCCAGAAGCTGCCGAGCTCTTGCAGCGGCTGCAGCGACAACATGTCGATGCCCTGTGCTTCGGCCGTCGTCACCGCGGCGGCAACCAGTTGCTGAGCGGCGCGCACATCGGCATCGACAAAGCAGAGCCAATCGCCATCGGCCAGCAATGCGCCGCGCCAGCACGCATGCGGCTTGCCGACCCATCCTTCGGGCAGCACTCCGGCAGAAACGAGCCTGATTCTGGAGTCTTCGGCGCTGCACCGCTCGACCGCAGCCGCCGTGCCGTCTTGCGAATTCATCGTCGACAACAATGATCGACCAACGACCGGAGAGCCCGCTCTGCGCCCGCAGCCCGTCGAGACACAGGCCGATGTTCTGTATTTCGTTTCTGGCGGGCACGATGATCGAGACCGAAGGCAAAGCAGAAAGCCCGCTCGGCACCGTAAGAGCGAGCTGCCGATAGGCGCGGAATTGCCGCAATGTGCGGCCCAACAGGTAGAGCACCAGGGCCGCCCAGGCGGCCCCGCAGAACAGGACGACCATCAAGCTCCGCGCCGCCGCGCCGCCTCAACGCCGATCTGACGATTGCGCCGGGCGTAACGCAGCCGCAGCGTGGCTCTGGAGATCCACAACTCGTGGCGATCGCGAAGAAATGGCTGCCGCGGCAATGCCGCGGGGTTGAACGCCCGCGTCAAGCCCCACAGCACAAAGCACTCGCCGAGGCCGTGCAGCCTTGCCCGCAGCGAGGAATCGGTGGGAACCCGTTCAAATCCATAACGCTGAAAAACGCGCTTGATTTGGGAGGCGCCGAGACGTGCCGGCAAAGCCGTCTCGGTACGAATTGCGCGTACGTCCCGCCAAGCTGGCTCGCCCTCCACGTATTCGGAGAAGGTGCGAAGCGAATACCTGAGCCGATCCCGAACTGCGCACGCCCAGCCAAGATCGGGGCCGCGTGAGGAATAGCGGGGCAGGTGCTCGTTCCAGAAGTGCAATGTCCCTACCAATTCACCGAAATGGACATCAGTGCCGTCGGAGAGGGAGACACGCGCACGCGCCTGGCCGAGGCCAACGCGCAGGAGGCAATCAGGATCATCGGTGAACTCGTAGATGCCGTAATACGAGCGGAGCATCCCGTCGGCCCACGCGACGGACCCGGCCCACAGCTCATCCGGCCAGGCGGCAGAGGCGTTCCTGAGCGCAGTCACAAACCCGACTGCGGAGGCAGTTGCGTCGGCGCTCACGACGCAACCTCGAGACCTTGCTCGAGCTGAATTTCCCGCGTAACGGAGGTCGCCCAGCGTTCTCGCGGCCGACCCGGATATGTCCTGTCGGGCCGCTGATCGCGCGACATTCACCGGCTCCCGCATCTTCTTTCGTGGGTCAAACGCGCGTCGTATCACACGGTTCCCGGAATAGGAGAATAAGCCCAGCGGCACGCCACAGGCGTCCGGCTCTTGCGGGCTCACATCCGATTAAAACAACCTAAATTATTAATTGACGTCATCTGACTGCAGATTACTTGCGGTTTAATATCTATATGGCTACCCAACATTAAGTCTTGAGAACCACAAGCACGCTATGGTTGGAACCACGTTAACCTTGTGGCGTTTTCCTATTGCAAGGCGGTACGAAACCCGCCGTGAGGAGTGCGGGCATAACACCGGTCAAATTAGGAGAATCTGAGATGGCTATGTTTTTCGAAGGAAGAGCGCTTGCAACCGACGTGGAGCCGGTCGGTTTGTTGACCGAGGGCGCCGCAGGGATCGCCGTCATAGTGCTTTCGATCATCGCTCTCGCTGGCACGGCGCCCGGCGCTTTGGCGTCTATCGTGACGATAGTAATCGGCGTCGGGTTGATGGTTCAGGCCTTCAACAGCGCTGCGGAAGTCTCAAAGGCGATGGCCGCCAACACGGTTGCGATGCCCGATCTCGGAGGGGACGTGATGGTCGACCTCCTATGCGGAATTACCGGCATCGTGCTGGGGATCTTGGCACTGGTCGGGATCAATGCCCCGTATCTGGTGCCGTCTGCGCTGATTGTGTTTGGCGGTGCGCTGCTTCTCGGCGGCGCGATCAGCATGCGGCCGAGGAGCACTCAGCGCGCAGCCGTCGGAGGCGAGACGCAAGTCTTTTCCTACCAAAGTTCCGCTGCCGCCGGCGGTATGGAAATTTTGGTCGGGATCGCCGCGATCGTGTTGGGAATCCTGTCGCTGATCTTTGTGGGGTCAGGGGTCCTCGTGTTGGTCGGCTTCCTGGCGGTGGGCGCGGCGCTGCTGATGGTCAGCGCGACCTTTAGCGGCACCGTGATGCGCCTGTTCACGGCGACTGCCTGATGTAAGAGGCGGCTCCCCCATCTTTGGTGGCACAAGCCCGCGCTGCGAGTATCCGCGCTCGCAGCGCGGGCTCGCGTCTTGGTGCGCACGCTCGCCGGAGCTAAATGATCTTTCTTTCCCGGAAATCCTCGATCTGCGCCGGGGTGTAGCCGAGCGCGGCGAGGATTTCGTCGTTGTGGGCGCCGAGTTCCGGGGCGATGCCGATTTGCGGCGGAGTTTCGGAGAAATGCCACGGCGAGCCGTGGACCTTCAGTCGCTTGCCGTATTTGGGGTAGTCGATTTCGGTCACATAGCCATTGGCCAGCACGTCGGGATCGTTGGAGGCTTCGAGCAAGGTGTTGATCGGCGCGGCGACGATGTCGGCGCCGCGCAGCCTCGCGACCCAATCGTCGCGCGGCCCCGTCGCGAACAACTCGTCCAGCATGCGCAGCAATGCTCGCGCGCTTTTCGTCGGACGAGACGATCACGCCGAGATCGCCAAAGCCGGCCTCTTCGAGGGCCTCGTAAAAGCCGAGCGCGGTCATCGCGTCGCGCCATTTGCGGGCGCCGTTCAGCTGGAACACCAGTGGCTTGCCGTCGCGGTCGTTGAAGCTGGCGCTGAGGCCGGGGCGCTCGCGGCGTGCCGGTGACGCGGGCCTGGCCGGTGACCGGATCGCGGTTGCGCCACATCGCCGTCGTCAGGGTCCAGCCCATCAGCCGGATCTGGCCGCCGAGCAATGAGCAATCGACCTTCTGGCCGATGCCGGTGCTGCGCGCATAGGTCAGCGCGGCGAGCGCGCCGCCAAAGGCGAGGATCGCGCAGGTCTCGTCGGCGACGGAGACGATGCCGGTCTTCAATGGCTGGCCCGGCGTCGAGTAGGCTTCCGCAATGCCGCCGAGCGCCTGGGCCATCGAATCGGTGCCCGGCAGATCGGCGTGCGGGCCCTTGGGGCCGTAGCCCGAGATCGACATGTAGACGAGCCGCGGGTTCACCTTGCCTCAATTCTTCGTAGCCGAAGCCGTTCTTCTCCGCCGCGCCGGGCCGGAAGTTCTGCCCGAAGATGTCCGCCTGCGCGACCAGCTTGCGCAGGATCTCGCGGCCTTCTGCGGCTTTCAGGTTGAGCGTGAGGCTCTTCACGCCGCGGTTGTTGGTTTCGAAATAGGTGCTGGGCATGCCGGGCAGGACGGTCGAGCCGCGCGAATTGTCGCCGACCTCCGGCACCTCGATCTTGATCACCTCAGCGCCGAGATCGGCCATCAGCATGTAGGGCACCGTGCCGGCTTGCGCGGTAGAGCAGGCGACGACCTTCACGCCCTGCAGCGGGCCCTGGGGCTTAGTCATGGTGCAGTCTCCTCAAAGGCGCTGTTCGGCCAGGCCAGGCCGTAATGCTCGCGCAACGTCTTGCCGTCGTATTCCGTGCGGAACAGCCCGCGCCGCTGCAACAGCGGGATCACTCGGCGCTGAACACGTCCAGCTGCGCCGGCAGCAGCGGGGGCATGATGTTGAAGCCGTCCGCCGCACCGTCGGTGAACCAATCTTCGATCAGGTCGGCCACCTGCTCCGGCGTACCGGCCGCCGTGAAATGACCACGCGCGCCAGCGAGGTAGCTCAGCAATTGCCGCAATGTCGGCCGGTCGCGCCGCACCAGGTTCAGGATCACCTCGGTCCTGCTGCGCGCCGCCTCGACCGAGCCGGGGTCGGGGAAGTCCTCCGGACGCCAGCGGGCGGTCCAATGGTAGGTGCGAGAAATCATGCCCGCCGAACCGGCCGGAGAGGCGCTTGCGCCCGACCTCGGGATCGCACAAATCGTCGACCTCGCGCGCCAAGCTTTGCGCCTCGGCCTCGGTCGAGCCGATCATCGGGCTGAGACCGGGCAGGATCAGCACCTGATCGGGGTCCCGCCCCTCCGCCGCCGCCAGCGCCTTCAGATCGGCGTAGAAATCCTGCGCTGTCGCCTTTGCCACGTGGGCGGTGAACACGGCATCGGCATGCCGCGCGGCAAAGCGGCGGCCGGTATCGGATGATCCGGCCTGCACCAGCACCGGCCGCCCCTGCGGGCAGCGCGGCATGTTGAGCGGTCCGGCCACCTGGTAGAAATCGCCGCGGTGGTTGATCGGCCGGATGCGGTCGGGCCGCGTATAGCGTCCGTTCGCCCGGTCATCGACGACTGCGTCCTCCGCCCAGCTGTCCCACAGCGCTTTGACCACGCTCATGAACTCCTCGCCGCGGGAATAGCGGTCGGCGTGACTCACCTGACCGGTGCCGCCAAAATTGCGCGCCGCCGTCGCCAGCCACGAAGTGACGATGTTCCAGGCGGCGCGCCCGTTGCTGATGTGATCGAGCGACGCGAACTGCCGCGCGAGGTTGAACGGCTCGGTATAAGTGGTCGACGCCGTGGCGATCATCCCGATCCGGCTCGTTGCCATCGCTAAGGCAGCCAGGGTGGTGACGGGCTCGAGCCAGATGCGCGGCGCCTGCGCTACGTCCTCTCCGAGCGCGAGCTGGTCGGCGATGAAGATCGAGTTGAACAGCGCCATCTCCGCGCGCTGCGCCAGATCCTGGTAATAGCGGATATCGGTCAGCGCCTGCGGCGACGAGGCCGGATGCCGCCACGAGGCCTCGTGGTGTCCACGGCTGTGAATGAAAAGGTTGAGGTGCAATTGTCGCTTCACGACGCCCATTCGGTTGTCCTTGGCCCTTCACCGGCATCGCCGAAAGATGAACACGAACTGGTATTCCGATCAATGATCAGCTTGTCGAGCACCAGAACTGCGGGCCGGTCTGGCCGATATCTGTGACGAGATACGCCATGAGGTGTCGGGGTTCTCGACGCGCATCTCCGGCGGATGTGGTCGCGGCTACAATTCAATTGACAAGTTTGTTTTTAGAACTAACTATCACGCCTTACTGCATGTAGAAGGCCCTAATGGAACACAGGAACGCAGCCGCGGCAGTAATCGGCGCCGGTGATTTTATTGGCGGCGCCATCGCCAAGAAATTCGCGTCGGAAGGGTTCACCGTCTTCGCCGGGCGGCGGCACGGTGACAAGCTGGCGCCGCTGGTCGCCGAGGTCGAGGCGGCGGGCGGGCGGATCATTGGCCGCTCGCTCGATGCGCGCAAGGAGGAAGAGATCGCCGCGTTCCTTCAGGACGCCGACGAAGCGGCGCCGCTCGAAGTGTGCATTTTCAACGTCGGGGCCAATGTCAATTTCCCGCTGCTCGAAACCACCGAGCGGGTCTTCCGCAAAGTTTGGGAGATGGCTTGCTACGCTGGCTTCTTGGCCGGTCGCGAGGCGGCGCGCCTGATGCTGCCGCGCGGCCGGGGCAACATCTTTTTTACCGGCGCCACCGCCGGCATGCGCGGCGGGGTCGGCTATGCCGCGTTCGCCAGCGCCAAGTTCGGCCTGCGCGCAGTGGCGCAGAGTGCAGCGCGCGAACTCGGTCCGCAGAATATCCACGTCGCGCATCTGGTCATCGACGCCGGCGTCGACACCGCGTGGGTACGCGAGCGGATCAAGGAGCGGGAGGGCGAGGCGGCCCTCGCCAACCTCGATCCGGGCCGGCTGATGCGGCCGGAATCGGTCGCCGAAGCCTATTGGCAGATCTATCAGGAGCCGCGTGACGCCTGGTCGTTCGAGCGCGAGATCCGGCCCTTTGCGGAGAAATGGTGAAACCATGGCCAAGGTCGAGTTCCACTTCGATTTCGGCAGTCCCAACGCCTATCTGGCGCATCTGGTGATCCCGCAGATCGAGCAGCGCACCGGCACGAAATTCGAGTATGTGCCGGTGTTGCTGGGCGGCGTCTTCAAACTGACCGGCAACCGGTCGCCCGCGGAGAGCCTCGCCGGGGTGAAGAACAAGCCCGACTACGAGCGTCTCGAGACGGCGCGCTTCATCGAGCGCCACGGCATCACCTGCTTCCGGCACAACCCGTTCTTCCCGGTCAACACCTTGAGCATCATGCGCGGCGCCATCGCGGCACAGCAGCTCGGCGTGTTCGAGCGCTATGTCGATGAGATCTACCGGCAGATGTGGTCGGAACCCAAAAAGCTCGACGATCCGGCGGTATTGCAGGCCGCCTTGCTCGAATCTGGTTTCGACGCCGAGCGGTTCGGCGAGCTGGTCCAGAATGCCGACGTCAAGGCGCGATTGCTCGCCAACACGGAGCGCTCGGTCGAGCGCGGCACTTTCGGCTCACCTACCTTCTTCGTCGGCGACGAGATCTTCTTCGGCAAGGACCGGCTGCGCGATGTCGAGGAGATGATCCTGTCGACCTGCTAGAGCCGATATTGCTGTGTCGGGTTCGGCCGTCATTGCGAGCCCACGGGTCGGCGCAAGCGCCGCCCGAGGACAGGCTCCGCGAAGCAATCTCGCGGAGGAAAAAGCGCTATGCGGCTCCGAGATTGCTTCGTCGCTTCGCTCCTCGCAATGACCACTCAAGTTCGGCAGCCAGCTCGTCGCGATCCCTCGATAGTTTGAATACTGAACCTGCTGCCATATATGATGACTGGAGGGACTTAACAGGCATTGCGGAAGAATGCATGCGGTGGAACGAGCTCAGTGAAGAAAATTGCTCGATGGCACGCACGGTCTCGGTGATCGGCGACCGTTGGACCCTGCTGATTCTACGAGACTGCTTTTTGCGCGTCCGGCGGTTCGAGGATTTCCAGGAGCGCCTCGGCATCACCCGACCGATCCTCGCCAGCCGGCTCAAAAAGCTTGTCGACGAGTTTGTGCTCGCCAAAGTGCCCTACCAGCAGCGGCCGACGCGCTATGAGTATCGGCTGACGCCGAAAGGGCTCGACCTCTACCCGATCGTCATGTCGATCGTCCATTGGGGCGACGCCCACATGGCCGGAAAGAAGGGGCGGCCGCTGCTGCACACGCATGATCTCTGCGGCAAGGATTTCGATCCGGTGATGGTATGCTCGGAATGCGGAACGCCGCTTGCGGCAAAGCAAGTCCACGTCCATCGCGGCCCCGGAGCCAAGGACCCGCGGCATCTGCCGCCGGATGGCGGCGACCTCCCGACCACTCGCCGAGTCGCCAAGGAGAGGGCGATAACCTAACGCGACTGCGCCTTGCTCGGTGTGTTGGCGGAGACACCCGCGCGGTAGGCCGGCCGCGACCTAATCCTCTCCATATAAGCCAGACAGGCTGCGGTCACCGGGGGTCGGTAGCTTGCGGTTTGGCGCGGGACCCGGATTGCAGCCTCGCTCAAAACCTGCAACGGCCGACACTTGACTGGCGCAGCGTCGTGATCGTCATGAGCGACGGGTACGACACCGATCCGCCGGAGGCGCGGGCGATGGAACTCAGGCGGCTGAAGTGGCGCGCTCACCGCCTGGTCTGGCTCAGCCCGCAGCTGGGGTGGAAGGGTTACGCACCGGTGGCGCGCGCGATGGCGGTCGCGCTCGATTAGGTCGACTGCTTTGCGACGGCTCGTTCGCCAGCGAGTCTGGCGGCTCTCGAAGACCAGCTCGCGCGGCTTTGATCGAGGCTGGCGATTTACCTCTGTTTAAAGATTCTGGCGCAATCTGCGATTACTTTACTGAACCCGAGGAGAATCCGCTTGCGCACCCTTCTTTCCAATCTGATCCGGGACGAGTCCGGGGTCACGGCCATCGAATATGCTTTGATCGCCGCATTGATCGCAGTCGCCGCAATTGCTGCCTTCACCCTCGTCGGCACCAATCTCAGCACCACCTTCAGCACCATCGCCGCCAAGCTGTGAAAAAAAGCGCTCGATGGCCTTCGCGCCGTCGAGCGTCACCAACCTCCCGCGCCGCGCAAAACGGACTTCTGACGGCCTCGCTGATCGGTGGCTCGATGCCGTTGTTCGGGTGCCGGCCGGCATGCTCCCGCGGACTTCGTAGCGGCGTGTCGAGCGCTGCCGGCTGCACACCGCGCCTCATGCGGTTTCTCTCAGGCGAGCGGCCGAAAGCGGGCTGGCCTAACTGGTAGCGCTGGCAATTCTGCTGCGGCTACGCGTTCTCAGGCCCAGCGAGGCTGACGTGAACGCGTCGGTCAATTAACCGAGAATTCCGAACTCGATGTCTCTCGCCCTTGTGCGCTCCGAACCGTCCCCGGTGTTGTTCCGCGGTATCGCGGCAACGGCATGGCGGGTCGCCCTTTACGTCGCGCTGGGTGCCTTCACGCTCTCCCCGCTCCTATGGGTGCGGGTCCCCCCGCTTGTCGACTATCCCAGCCACATCGCGCGCATGTGGATCCTCGTCCATGGCGGCGAAATTTCCGAGCTGGCCCGCAACTACACCGTCCATTGGCGGTTGTTGCCGGATCTGGCGATGGATCTCATCGTGCCGGTTCTTTCGACAATGATGACGGTCGAGCAGGCCGGTCGGGTCTTCATCGCGCTGATGATGGCGACGCTCATTGGTGGGACCGCGGCCTTGCACCGCGCCATCTATGGGTCGGTAGGGATATGGCCGATCTGGTCGGTGCTTTTCATCTATAACGCCGAATTGTTTTGGGGTTTTCCGACGCTGTTCGCAACCGGCGTGTATTTGTTCGCCTTCAGCGGCTGGATCGCCACTCGGCAATGGCGAGCCGGTGCTCGGATCTCGAGTTTCTCAGCTGTCGCGACCCTCCTTTGCGTGCTTCATCTGTTTGCCTTCGGACTCTATGCGCTCTCGGTCGTCGCCTACGAATTCGGTAGCCGACCGAACCTGCGGCGCGTGTCGCCGAGGAGCTTGCTTGGGTGGGCTGCAATCTTCGTCCAATTTATCCCTGGGCTCCTGATGTGGTATGCGACCTTGCAGCCCGGCAGGTTGTCGGTGACCGACTACGGCGATTTCGCTTTTTCAAAAACCTATGCTTTGTTCTCGCCGTTTATTTTCGGTTTCTTGCCGGTCGCCATAGTCGACCGTCTTCTCGCGCCGCTTTTTATTACCTTCTTGGGTGTCGCAATTGTCACACGGTCGCTCAAACTCGCATCTGAGATGCGTCTGCCGATCGCGGCGATGATTGTCGTCTCCGCGCTGATGCCGCACGTCATCAGCGGCAGCTGGTTTGTTGATCTCAGACTGCCGGTCATGTTGCCGTTCATCATCATCGCCAGTACGCGGTTCGAGCCGCGCTCCAGCCGGGTCGTCTTACCGATCGCGGCCGTCGCGTTGACGGTGCTGGGAGTGCGCGTCTGGACCGTGACCGAAGCTTGGCGCGACTACGACCGCTGGTTTACCGAATTCAGAACTGCATCATCGGTGATCGCACCGGCAGCAAGACTACTTGTCGTCCAGGCGCCGATCCCGCCGGAAACGCGACGCTTGTCCGGGGTACCCGAAATTCTGGCGAACTTGCAGCCGGCGCTTTTCCTTCATATGCCGTCCCTCGCGGTAATCGATCGCTCCGCTTTCGTCGCATGCATGTTCACCGGCTGGAAGACGCTCGATGTTGCTCCGAGAAATCAAGAAATATCAGAAACCGGGGGTTGGACGCCGATTACCCCGGAACAGCTGATGGAAATTCCGAATTCGGGGCAGGTGCAAACTCGCGATTACGATACGAATTTGATCAGCGAACCGCCCTACTGGCGTAATTGGCCGCAGACCTTCGATTATGTCTTGTGGATCGATTTCGCAGACGCGCCGAAACCTCAACTCAAGCAACTTGAATTGCTTACGACCGGCAGCTACTTCAGCATCTACCGCGTCGTCAGGCCGTGAGGAGAGGCGGCTTTGCGACCGCGCTCTACCGGTTTGTCCCGGCGGGTTCGGCGCTTGCCGTTTTTCTCGCAATATCCTGGCTTTACCGGCAAGGGCACAGAGAGCTGTACGACGACATCTTGCGATCCTGGGGGATAGTGCCGTTCCAGTTCCCGTTTCTCGACATCAGCGGTTGGCTGGCCGCTTGGGAATGTACGCGGCAGGGCATCGATGTGGTCTCGTTTGACCCGTGCGATATGTTGTCTAGAGGATATGGCTCTTCGCCGCTCTGGCTGGCTGCCGCCGGTGTGCCATTGGGTGTGGCGAACACGACTGCGGTCGGGTGGGCCCTCGATCTTGTGTTCATCGCCTCGCTGAGCCTGCTGCCGCCGCCGCAGCGCCGCGTCGAACTGCTGCTGGTGCTGGGCGCGACCCTTTCGACGATGGTGGTTTTCGCATTGGAGCGCGCCAATGCCGACGTCATTCTGTTTGTGCTGGCATTGGCGGCGGGCTGCCTTGCTCAACGCGGGCCGGCGGCGCGGATGATCGGCTATGGCCTCGCTCTGTTGTCTGCGCTCCTCAAATACTACCCGATCATGGTGCTCACCGTCCTTTTCCGCGAGCGCATTGCTGTATTCGCCGCCGTCGCTCTGGTGACGGCAGGTGCGCTCGCCGTCTTCTGGGCGGTGTACCAGGTCGAGATCGTACGAGGATCGGCAGAGATCTCGGTCGGATCCTATAACGGCAACTTGTTCGCGGCGAAGAACCTGCCGTTTCTGATCGGCATGCTGATCGAAAAAACCGCGGCGCCCCCGCGCTTTGCAGCGGCGCTCGCATGGGTAGTAACCGCCGGCCTCTATGGCGGGCTGGTCGGCGCGTCGCTGGCGATCTGCCGCCGGCTGTCACGCTTCGGCGACTTGCGCGCCGCCATCGCCGCGCTTCCTGGTGGCGAGCGGGTCTTCATGGTGATCGGCAGCGCGGTGATCGCCGGATGCTTTTTCGCCGGACAGAGCGTCGAATATCGCGGGATTTTCCTGTTGCTCGTCATGCCGGGCCTATTGGCGCTGTCGCGCTCCGCCGGGCGCGAGCTGCGCGCGCTCTGTCTCGGAAGCGCGATCGTCATCGTGCTCCTGATGTGGGGCGAATGCCTGCGGCAGGCGCTGGGCGGCGGGTTCGGGTTTTGGCTGCTGCGCGAACTCGGCTGGTGGTGGTCGGTCAGCGTCATGCTGGCGCTTGTCGCCGATTTTATCCGCGAGTTGCCGGCCTTGCACGGCGCGTCTGCTTGGTTCGGCCGGCAGCCGGTACGCTCTCGGTGACCACCGGGAAGCCGCGGGTCAGCGGCGCGAGCGCGGGCCGCGCGGCGGTCGCGGACCGCGATATTGCTGAAGGCGCGTGCTGCGCAGGCCGGCCAGACCGTGCTGCTCGAAAGCGCGCTCCCAAGACCGGTACTCCTCCTCCGTCAGCTGGTAGCGCTGCAGCGCCTCTTCGAGGGTGATACGGCCGGTGCGCACGGCGGTGACGACGGCGGCCTTGCGGCGCACCACCCAGCGCTTGGTGTTCGGCGGCGGCAGGTCGTCGCTCATTGCGAGGGCTTCCGGCGCCGACCGTGCGAGCGCATTAATCACCGTGACCTGCCAAGACTTTGGCGGCCCAGAACGACCGGTCGCGTCCGGCGATCTGCTGTCGGCGGGACTGGCTGCGTCGTGCCGCGTAACGCTGCAGCGCGGCCTGATCGGCGGCGGGGGGAGCGGCTTGGGTCGGCAATGCACAGGCGGTCGGGCAACGCGTAACGCCGTTGCGGCGGATAAAGGCGGCCACTGCGGCCTCATATTCTTCATGATACATCGTTAACGTTCCCAAATAGAACCGTAGATCTCGGAAGCGCCGAGCATGATTCCGACCTTGCTCAACGAGGGAAAATCTTCAACGATATTTATACTTAAACGGACATAATTTGATAGTTAATGATAAGATCAGGGGATTTCGCGCTGTCAGTAGCGTTGATGATCATAGCGGTTCACCGTTTCTTACCGCAGTGGAGCGCAAGGTCGGTGAGAATGCTTGATAATGGAGGCATCGATGAGGAATACGCGGCCGCGATCCATAATGAAGCCGTGGCGCGCCTATTGGGCGTTCCTGACGTTGTTCGTCGCGCTGCAGATCGCCGACATCCTCACCACCAACCATGCGCTGACGGTCCCCGGGGTTTGGGAGCTCAATCCGCTAATGGCGCTCTCGCAGGCCAAGCTCGGCGCCGCCTGGTGGTTGCCGAAACTCGCGGTCGTAGCCTATCTTTGCTTCGCGGCCAGCTTCATGCGCCGGCGCTGGCCAATCATTTTCGCGGCGTCGCTTTCCGGCCTCGCCGTGCTTGGCAATCTCGCCCACATGTAGAGCTGATCCCGGGGTCAGGTGTCGCGCTCGGGTGATCCTGCGCCCGCCGGGCAGCTTTTCTGCCGACAAGCGGCGTACGTTACCCCGGCCCCCCGCCGGCCGGGCTCAGCGTTGACTGGTCTTGAGCGGATTTTTATCACCGCTCAAATGGTTCTGCGGAACGGCTGGGCCGTTGCTATATCCGCGACTTTGTTAAGCATCCGTAATATCCAAGTTCCTCGTTAACGTTAATCGATGTTAATTCACACAATTTGAACTGGCTAAAGATGTGGTGTGACCCGATCGGTGCTTGACGCGACACCCGCAGTATTTTAAATTTTCGTAAATTTCGACATCACGTCAGTCTGGTCGATGCTTTTGCCGGATGCGGTGGGTCGTGACCCATCACTATTAACCGAGTGAAGCGCAACAGGCGAGCGCGGCAAAAAAAGGACCTTGCCATGTTTGGTGCTGGCGCGGCGCGCCACTTGTTAAGCAATCGATGCGGCGCGGTCGCCGCAATGGCGGCGCTCATCTTGCCGGCGTTGATCGGCGCCGCCGGCTTCGGGTTCGATGTCGGCTATTGGTATTGGACGAAGCGAAACTTCCAGGGGGCGGCGGATGCCGCGGCGATCAGCGCCGCAGTCGCGTACGCGGCGGGAAATGTCGGTGGATACGTCACCGAGGCGAGGGCGGCCGCCGCACAACACGGGGCCACCAACGGCCAGAACGGCGTCACGGTTAACGTCACTTTCCCCTACACGGATGGGACGACGGCCTGCCCCGCGGGGAATGACGATTGCCTCCAGGTCAAGGTCACGCAATCACAGTCGGCGATATTCGCGAGAGCGGTCGGAATAGGGAACCCAACGATCACAGCGCAATCGGTCGCCCAAGTGTCGCACCAGACCTACTGCATGCTCGCGCTCGACCAAGGCAATGTCACCGGAATTGACTTGACCTTGATCTTTAGCAATCTGAACATGCCGAATTGCAGCATCGGCTCGAACGCGACAGGCGCTAACTCTTTCGAGCTCCAGGGCTTCCTGGTTGGGCTCACCGCCTATACGGCTACCCTGGCGGGTTCATTCAACAACTCATGCTTCATTTGCGGTGTCAACTGGACTCACCCGATCAAAACCAACGCCGGGGCACCGTACACGCCAATCACCGACCCCTACGCCTCGCGCACGGTTCCGACGCCGGCGACTGCGACCACGATCGCGCCGGTGACCTCAGTTGCCAGCTGTTCCCCGGGGACGACGATCACCGCATCCAAGACCCTGACACCCAATAGCTGCTACTTGGGAATTAATATCAGCGGATCAGGGATCACCGTGACTGCGCCGGCCGGCAATTACACGATTCTGTCCTCGGCGACCACCCAGCCGGCAATTTCCGTCGCTAACGGCGCAACTTTGACCATGAATGCCGGTAATTATCAGATCCTCGGTATTACCAAGAACGGAACACTCTTCAATAAGGCGACGAGCCAACCCGCAATTTCTCTCAGCGGCAGCACCAGCACGATCACTATCGGAAACGGGACTAATACAATTCAGGGTGGATCCGGGGCGCCGGCAATTAATGTCACCGGTGGCACATTAACTATTGGATCGACTAATAACAGTATCCTGGGGCAAGGCTCGGGCCAGCCTGCGATTTCTGTTGGTGGCGGCACCTTTACGATGGGGAGCGGGACGGACGCGATCCAAGGCGGCTCCAATACCGCCGCGATCACGGTCAGCGGGACTGGCAACTTCATAACCCTCGATGGCGGGACCTATGTCATCGGGCCACCAACTCCGACGACCTACGCTATCAGCGTTAACACCAGCAATATAGCCTGCGGCTTCGGTTTTGGCGGTTGCACTGGGCGCGACTTGAACCTAGGCGCTGGAACCTATACGATCATGGGCGGGATCAACGTCACGGGAGGCAACCTGACCCTGAATCCTACAGGCACGAGCATTGGCACCTACATCATGGACGGCGGCGGGGGCAACTGCAGCGGCGCGGGCGCAAATGTCGGCCTCTGCATTACTTTCGGCGATCTGAACGGACAGAATTCGACGATCGTCCTGACCGGCAGCGGGTCGAACTACGCCACCACCTATACCCAGGGCGCCGATGGCCTCAACCTTACCGCCCCGCAGACCGGGTCGACTGCAGGGCTGGCCATCTTCCAAGACCGCAACGCCCCCTCTTGCACCAACTCCAACTGTAATCTCACCGTGGGCGTCAGCTTCCTGACCGTGACTGGGGCGCTCTATTTTCCGGCGCAGGCCTTGAATTTTCTCGGCGTCACGGTCGGTAACCTGCAACCGGCGAACGGCAATATCTGCCTGCAGATGATCGCCGACACGATAAATATAACCGGTCTTGCCTATATCGACGATCAATGCCCGGCTGGGGTGTCCCCGATTGTCGGGATCGGGACGGGCCTGGCCTCGCTGGTCGAGTAATGCTTGCCATTGCTCGAGACCGGTTCGGCCTGACCCCTGGAGAAAGCCCATGATCAAGAGGATGTGGCGTGCGGCGAGGAGGCAGGACCGTGGCACCGCCACGGTAGAGATGGCAATCGTCTGCCCAATTTTTATATTCCTGATTGCCGGCGTGTTCGATCTTGGGCTGATGCTGTACCAGCGAACCGTCGTGGGAACCGCCGCCGATGCCGGTTCCATTTACGCAATTGTCAACGGCTACAACTCGGCGGGCATCACCAGCGCCGTCCAGAATTCCTACACTCTCGCACACGGATTTGCGACGGCGATCCAAGCGACGCCCGCCCCGAGCACCTTCTGCGGCTGTCCTCAGGCCAATTTTTCGATCGCCCACGTGACGTGCGGGACGACCTGCGCCGGCACAACCTGCTCCGGCGCCGCCTGTCCAGCCGGCACCTACGTGACGGTCAACGCGACGTCAAATTATACACGGGTATTTCCGTGGACCGGCCCTTGGTTTTCTATGAGCACGACCACCGGTGCACTGAACGCGAGCTCGACGGTGCGCATCCAGTGACGCCGGGCCACACGCGGAATACCCGGCGAACGGCCGGCGCTCCTTTGGTCGGCCGACACACCTTCCGCGGCATTGCGGAACGGGTCCGGCGCCTGATTGCGGATCGCTGCGGCGCCGCGATACCGGAGATGGCGATCATAATGCCGCTTTTCGTCCTGCTGATTTTTGGCGTCATCGAAAGCGGATTGCTGATGTTTGCACAGCTCTCGCTCGATAATGCCGTCGGGGCGGCGGCGCGGTGCGCGGCGATCAACACCACCCTCTGCGGCACCCAGGGCCAGATCGAGAACTATGCGCTGACGCAGGCGGTCGGTCTCCCCCATCTGGCCGTAGCGAACTTCACTGTTACGAACCCGGTTTGCAATGGTGGCAACACAAAGGTCTCGGCGAGCTATAATTTCACGTCGCTGGTCGGAACGCTGGTCCCGTACATATCCACGGTGACATTGTCGGCGGCGGCGCAGTACCCGTGCTGAGAGACCGCGCTCAGCCCTCGCTGCCGCAGCTCATTCAATAGATCCCGGGTATCAGACGGGCAGTCCTCTGCCGGTAAGCGGCGTATTGGGGAAAGCTTGCCGCCAGTATGATTTCCTCGTTGTGCATCCGCCGCAGCTGGAAGGCGATCTGCAGGGCTAAGATCAGTGCGGTCGAAAGCGAGAGGAATTGGATGAAAATCCCGATTATCGCGAGCTCCTCGGCAAGATAGAGCGGGTGGCGCACAAACCGATACGGACCCGAGGTGACGAGCCGGCGCGCCTCCGTCATCACGCTGAACGAGCGGCCGAGCCTCACTAATGCGATGACCGCCGCCGTACTGCCGAACAGGATCAACAAGGTCGAGACCATCTCGGCAGTCACGGACAATTCGCGGCGCGGAAAGAGCGGAATGGCATAGACGAGAAACGAGCCGGCAAGGGCGGATAACCGCGGCTCGAGCCCCGGGGCCTTGCCCGTCGGCCGCGCCCGCAGGACGACCGAGGCGGCAAGGAGCAGAAGAAAGGCGATCGTCGACAGCCGCATCGCCATGTTGACGGCATAGGCGGCGAATGGCAGCGACGCATCCGCCTCGCGCACAGAGCGGGCAAGCCCCGCCATCTGTAATGTCGCACAAAACGTCGACCAGCCCAGCAATGGCAGCCGCATTAAGAAATCGTAGGCGCGCGACTGCTGCAGTTTCCCGAAGTCGAACTTGACGCGCCGTGCCGACATCGCCGCGAGATTACCCGAACTCATTCGCGTTCACCCGCGATTTACGCCGATTGTCTCCCTCGCCCCGCTTGCGGGGAGAGGGTCGGGGTGAGGGGCTGTTTTTCGAGTTCGGTCAGGAGCGTTTGGAGAACCCCGTCCAAACTCTCGATTACATCGTTGTTCCAGATGCGGATGACGCGATAACCGAGGGTGCGCAGGTTCTTGTCGCGCTGCTCGTCTTCGGGGTGTCCCGAATGTTGGCCGCCATCGAGCTCGACAATCAAGCGCCGTTCGCGGCAAACGAAGTCGGCGTAGTACCGATCGATGGGTTCCTGACGTACAAATTTGAAGCCGCCGAGTTGCCGAGCGCGAATGCGGGTCCGCAAAGCGAATTCTGCGCGCGTCAGCGCGCGCCGCAACGATCGCGCCCGCTCGGCGCGCCTTTCATCCTTGCCCCGCAATTATCGAGCTTCCAGCCTTGAGAGGCCCCTCACCCCGACCCTCTCCCCGCAAGCGGGGCGAGGGAGGTCACATTCTGGGATTTCCAAGACCCAAGACCCCGAGAGCTTATGCCGGGCCATGCCGATCGAGAGGCGCCGCACCTGATTGCCATTATTGGCCGCCGAATAAAGTGTCGATGACCCGCAGCGCCACCGGCGTGCCGATCACGATCATCAGGCACGGCAGGATGAAAAGAGCGAGTGGGATCGAGAGTAGGACCGCCAAGCGGGCCGCGCGTTCTTCGATGCGCATCATGCGCTCGGTGCGCATTTCCCCGGCGAGGATCCGCATCGACTCGGCGAGCGGGGTGCCGAAGCGGATCGCCTGAGTGAGCGTCGCGGTGATGCTGCGCATGGTTTTCAGACCGGTTCGTTCGACGAGATTTTCCAGCGCCTCCGCGCGATTGGAGAGCACCCTCATTTCAGCGGCCGTGGTGGCGAGCTCGTCTGCCACCGCCCGGTTGGAGGCGCGGATATCGCGGCTGACCTGTTCGACTGCCTGATCGAGGCTGAGTCCCGCCTCGGCGCAGATGACCAGCAGATCGAGTGCGTCAGGTATTCCCACCTCGAGACGCAACCGCCGTCGTGCGACCAAGCGTTTCAAGAGAAAATCGGGGATGCGCCAACCGACCAGCAACGCGCCAAACAGCACGGCGATACGGATCGTCGCCGATCCGGCAAACCACTTACTCCATTCGAGGAAGAGCCACACGAGCGCCGCCCACACGAAGGCGGCGCAGAGCTTGCTCGAGACAAAGCCGGAGAGGCTGGCCTGCCCCTTGATACCGGCTGCGGCGAGAACCCCGAGCAATCTTTGCTGCTCTGCCCTGCCGACGGCCGGGCTCGCTGCGATGATTCTGCCGATCCGCTCGTACCAACGGGGCCGCTCCTCACGAACCATTCGGTCGACCGCGGCGCCGCGGAGCGCGACCAGCCGGTCGCGGCGTTCCTCCTGCGTGCCGATGCGCCAAAGATAGAAGGCCGACAAAAGCGCCGCGGCGAAAGCCGCGATCAGGACCGCGGTCGCTATCGGACCAAGGTCGAGCTGACCGATCCGGATCGTCAGGTAGGACTTGATCGTGTCGATCAGGGTTTCGGTGGGAGGCATACTATCGCGTGCTCCGCCTGATCATGACGACCATCACCGTTATCCCGGTCATCAGGCTGAGGATCGCCACGCCGAGCATAAACCGGCCGCGCGGATCCGAGAGCAAAGGCGCCATCAGCTCTGGGTTGAGAAGAAACAACAGCAACCCGACGATGATCGGCAGCAGGCCGATCACCGCCGCGGAGGCTTTTGCCTCCGAGGTCAGCGCGCGGGCTTTGAGACGGATCTCCTTGCGCCGGCGGATGATTGCGCTGAGGTTGGCGAGGGTCTCGGCCAGACTGCCGCCGGTGCGCCGCTGCAATTTGAGGGCGACGACGAAAAAGCCGAAATCCGGCACGCGGATCCGGTCGGCGGTATGCTGCATCGCGTCGTCGATATCGACGCCGATGCGCACTTCCTCCAGCGTCCGCTGAAATTCGGGACCCACCGGAGGACGCACCTCGCGGCCCGCGACGTCCATCGCGTCGGATACCACAAGACCGGCCCTGACCGCCCGCGCGATCAGATCGAGTGCATCGGGAAACGCGTCGAGAAACTGGTTCTGATACCGGCTTTCTGCGAGACGCAGCAGCAGGGTTGCCCCCCCAAATCCCGCCGCGACGCCGACTGGCATCGCGAGATCGAGACCGTATCCCATAATTCCTGAAACGAAACCGGTTGTCGCACCCGCCGCACAAAGCCCGGCCACCGCCAGGTGGGGCAGGCCGATCCGATCGCCGGTTGCCGCAAACGCTGCCTGGAGCCGCACCCACAGCGCCGACAGCACGAACAAGTCTCGCATTCCCGCGCGCGACAACGGCCGCCGCAATGAGAGGACAGGCTCTTCCTCGCGCGGCCCCGCCGCGACGACGGCGCGCAAGTGCTGCTGCCGGCTCTCCCTGCGGCGATCGGCGCGCAGCGCCGCGAACAGCGCCGCCCCGAGCAGGGCGACGCCGCCGAGGACGGCAAGAACGAGCTGGCTCATGCTTCGCCCGTCGCCCCGACCCTCTCCGCACGAGCGGGACGACGACGCAATTTGGGGCGCCTCATCCACTCATCGCCAAGGCGCTGGGCCCCCGCCTCCGCCGCTACCGGCGCATGCGGGGTCAGGGGCATCCTCGGCGTCATGCCCGCATCGCTCCGACGATGCCGAGCGCGTCGAACAATTCCCGGTCGAGGCCGAAACGCGCCGCGCGGGAGACGAAATCGGGGCGCATCTGGGTCGATTCGAAGACGCCGTCGATTGTGCCGTCGCGCTTTTCGCCGATATACCGGAAGCTGAAGAGCTCGCGGGCGGTGATGGTGTCGCCTTCCATGCCGGCGATTTCAGCGACATTTTGCACGCGGCGGATACCGTCGCGCATACGTTCGATATGCACGATGAGGTTGAGCGCGCTCGCGACCTGCATGCGGACCGCCCTCAATGGCAGGCTCAAATTCGCCATCATCACCATGTTTTCGACGCGGTAGAGAGCATCGCGCGGCGAATTGGCATGCACCGTCGTCATCGAGCCGTCGTGCCCGGTATTCATCGCCTGCAGCATGTCGAAGGCCTCAGGGCCGCGCACCTCGCCGACGATGATGCGATCGGGGCGCATCCGCAGTGCGTTGCGGACCAGCTCGCGTTGCGGGATGTGGCCGGCCCCTTCGATGTTGGGCGGGCGCGTCTCCATCTGCACGACGTGCGGCTGCTGCAGTCGCAGCTCGACGGCATCTTCGATCGTGATGATTCGCTCGGTGGTATCGATGTGCTGCGACACCGCGTTCAGCAAGGTCGTCTTGCCGGAGCCGGTGCCCCCCGAGATCAGAATATTGAGGCGCGCGCGGGCCGCGACCTGCAGCAGATGGGCGAGGTCGGGTGACAGATTATGCAGCCGTACCATCGCATCGAGCGTCAAGGCATGCTTGGGGAATTTGCGGATCGAGATCGTGCCGCCATTGAGCACCAGGGGCGGCAAGACGATGTTGACGCGGCTGCCGTCGGCGAGCCGCGCATCGACCATCGGGCTCGCCTCGTCGATTTGCCGGCCGACGGCGGCAGCAATGCGCTGTGCGACGCTAACGAGGTGTTGGGCGTCGCGAAACCGGGCCGTCGTCTTTTCGAGCTTGCCGCGCCGCTCGATAAAAACATCGGACGGCCCGTTGACCAGCACGTCGGTGACATCGTCGTCTTCGAGGAAGGGTTCGAGCGGCCCGAGCCCGACCATGTCGTCGGTCAGCTCGGCAGCGAGCGCGGCTTCCTCCAGTTCGTTGAGCTGAATGCGCTGCTCGGTCGCGATCTCGCTGACCAGCTTGGTGATTTCGGCCCTGAGGATGCGGCGCGCGATGCGGCCGGCCACCGAGGGGTCGATGCGCGACATCAGCGCAGTGCGGATCTGCTCCTTCAACTCGTCGCGATTGGCGAGCTCGGGAGCCGCGCTCGGGGCTTCTTGGCTGGGAATGAGGACGAGCTCGTGCCCGACCGGCTCCATAATGCGGCGGCCGAACCCGGCGGACCTCATTTCTCGGCCCTCCACCAGCGGCGCCGCTCCGGCGGCCGTCCCGACATTTCGAGCGCGAGGGCGGCAATCGCATCGGCAAATTTTCCGCGCTGCGCCGCCGCGATCTTTGTCCCGCCCGCTACCGTTGTGAACAAAGTCGGTTGAAACGGGATCACGCTCTTCGGCTTGGCTTCGAGGACGTGCTGCATCTCCTGCAAGGTCACGGCGTGCCGCCCGCCCTCGCCATGGCGGTTGACCACGAGAATATTACGCCGTTTGCTGTCGCCTTCGCCCAGGGCCGCCCGCAACCGCACGGTGTCGCGCACCGAGCGCAATGTCTGGTCGGCCACCATGACGCAGAAATCGGCCATCTCGAGCGCCCGCCGGTAGGGCGGCGCCGGGATCCGCGGGACGTCGACGATGACATAATGGAACTGCTCGCGCAGCGCCGAGACGAGGGTCTCGACCGCGACGGCGGTAAAATGCAGATCCTCGCTCAGCGGCTCTTCCGAGCTCAGCATGAACAGACGCTCGCCGACCGGCGTCATCACGCGCTCGAGCAGGGTGTTATCGATGCGCAGCGGATTGGCGAGCGCCTCGCGCAGCCCGGAGGTCGGCTTGATGTCGAGCGCCAGCGCGCAATCGCCATTCTGCAGGTCGAGGTCGACGAGGGCAACCCGGCGGCTCTGCCGGTGGGCGAGGTACCAGGCCGTGTTGACTGCCAGTGTCGTCGTGCCGACACCGCCGCGCGCCCCGACGAACGCGACCAACGTTCCGAGCTTTTTATGGATCGGGCTCGCTTCGCCGGTATGGGCCCGGCCGCTGGCCAGCGCCTTGGCCAACAATTGCGTGTTGAGCGGCTTGACGACGTAGTCCGCGACCCCGGCCTGCAACAGATCACGGTATAGGCCAATCTCGTTCCGGTTACCGATCGCGACTACCGCGACACCCGGCTCGCAGACCTCGGCGAGCTCGTTGATCCTCGATACCGGGAGATCGACGCCGCTGATGTCGACGATCAGGATGTGGGGCGAGCGATGCTGGCCGAGGTACTCGACGGCTTTGGCAATCCCGCCGCGCATTATCGTGCCTTGACCCAGCGCCAGCTGGGTCACGCATTCATGCAGAAGGTTGTCGGTCTCGGCGTCGGCGACGAAGGCCAGAAACGGAGGCCGGCCCACCGGCTGCTTGCTGACTGCCGTTCTCTCGATCGGCGCGGGAGCTTCAAGAACGCTCCTCATGATTTGGCTCCTTGCGCGATCCGCCAACGCGGCGCGAGGGGCCGAACTCGACTAAGCTCCACGCCTATCATTCCGTCTTCACCGCTTCCCGCTTGGAGCCGCGAACCACCTCGACCGGCGGCTGCTGGACCGTGATCGCTTTCTCCGGCATTGCGCCGCCTAGCGCCGGCGAGACGTCGCCCGCCCAGGTAGGCTTGACGCCGGCGGCGGGACCGGGACCGGTCGTCGAGGTGGCGAGCACGCCGTCCGGGCCACTGACGCTGCGCAAGGTCAGCGACAGTTTGCCGAGCTCGGTGGCAACGTTGATTTTCTCGGCCTGCTGGGGCGTCACCTCGAGGGTCACGGTGCGGCCGAAACTGCCCGACGGCGCCTTTGCGTCGAGGGCGTCAATCGCCAGCACGCGAAGGTTCTCGACGACCGTTTCGCTGACCGAGCGGCGGGTGATCGCCGCGCCCTCGCCTTTGAAGTTCTGCGTCAGGATCACATCAACGCGATCGCCGGGAAACAACAGGCCGGTGCTCGCTCCGCCAGTGGCGACGGGGATAGAGATTGCCCGCGCTCCAGGGGACAGCACGATCTGCAGAAAATCGCGGTCACCCGGCCTGACGATATTGCCGCGGCGGATCGGCTCACCCGCCGCCGTGTCGTGCGCCGGGCGGACAGCGGCGCCATAGACCTCGGCTCGCGTCTCTTCATCGAGTTCGGGTTTGATTTGGCGGGAGGCGTCGGACGGGCGAACGATCTCGCCGTGCTCGACGGTGCGGGTGACCGACTGCCACCTCACGTCCTGCGCGCGCAGCAACGTACCGGCCGCCAGCGGCACCGTGGCGACAAGAATCTCCTCCTGAGGCGTACTGGCGTTGGCGTTGGCGTCGACCTGCGACGGCATGGCGCGCAGGATCACGATCACCGCGACCGCGAGCGAGATCAGAAACAGAACGGTCAGGATCGTCTTGGCGCGCATTGCGGCTCACCCGAGCGGAAAGGATTGAACGAGGAGGGTCAGTATCCCCGCCGCGGCGATCGCGACGCCGTAGGGTATGGTCAGCCGCGCAGGGGTTTCCCGATTTTCCAGCGCCGGCGCGCTCTCCGGATGCGGCCCGAGCCTGTTCCGCGCGAGAACGGCGAGTGCTACCAGTGCCCCGCAAACGCCCATCACGAACAGAAACTGAAAGAAATCGTGATAGCCGATGAGAAATCCCGTCGCCACCATCAGCTTGACGTCGCCGCCACCGAGAAGGCCACGCCAGAACAGGAGAAATGTCGCGACAAAAAGCGCGACGCTCGCAGCGAGGGTATAGAGCGCTGCGCTCGGGTCTCCGGCCAGCGCTATTCTAAAGCCGGCAAGCGCGAGGATAGCGACGATGAGCTCGTTCGGAATGCGCCGCGTTCGGATATCGCCGTACGCGACGACGGCAAATATGCCGATCCCGAGAAGGAGAACCACTAGTTGCAACGTTACCTCCGGCGCTGGGTGAAATGGGTATACGTAGCCGAACTCGGCCACGCTCCCGACCACGCGGCGGCCGGTTCCGCTAGACGCCTACCGCGGAAGCAACGGCGCTGAATTGGGTGCTGATCTGGGTGCCGAGGGTTGTGATGGCCACTACGGCGACCACGGCGATCAGAGCCACAAGCAGAGCGTATTCGGCCATGGCTGCACCCTCTTCGCCCCGGCGGAACCTCGTAAGCAATTTCTTCATTGGGATCCCTTACATTTGAACGATGGCCTAATACCCGCTGCGGCGACAGGGGGGACAGCGCACGCTGCGCGGTCGCTTGCGGCCAAACCGCACTCGACCACACAACGGCCGGTACCGTTACGCGCCGCCGATCGCGGAAGCAACTTTGCTGAACTGGGTGCTGACCTGGGTGCCGAGGGTTGTGATGGCCACTATAGCGACCACTGCGATCAGAGCCACAAGCAGAGCGTATTCGGCCATGGCTGCGCCGTCCTCGTTCCGACGGAACCGATTGATCAGCTGGAGCACGTAGAATTGCATCGTCTCGAACATGCCAAGATCCTTAAAGGTGAACGTGGGCGACAGGATCCACGTCGCTGTCCGGCGAGCGTTTGCTACCTGCCGATGAATCAATCGACGGACAGGCGAGGCGTCTCAAGAGAATTTACAAAATTTCTAGGCGTCCCCGAATTGTGAATGGAGAGGCCGGACGCTTCGGTAGGAACCACTTTGTCGTCTCGCCGAGACGAGAACGCGGCGCAAAATGATGTAGAGGAGCGTTATCAGCACGGCAGGCCCGATCGCCGGAAGGCTGCCGAAAGGGATCCCATCGGGCGGGTCCCTGAAGGCTACGAGCAGAGCCAAAGTTGCACCGAACAGCGTGAGCAGAATGGCTTGTTCACCCCTCAGCAACCCGCAGCGGATCTGGTCACTTGCAATGAAGGCGACCGGGATAGCAAGTGCAGCCAGATCGTAGGAAAAGGCATGGGGTGACGCGAGCAGCGCTGCAGCCGACAAAAGGGCCGCCTTCAAGGCGTAACGCACCGGCGAGCGCCAGACTAGCCACACGATGGTCGCAGCGCACAACGCGGTGATACCTTGCCCGACCCAACCTAAGATCGCACCGCCCTGCAGATAACGGATCGAACCGTACACGGTCTGAAGATTTCCCCAGTTTGCTTCGGACTCGGGCACCCCTGCCGCCTGCAGAACCATCCCGAATTGTTGAAAAATACCTCGGGGGAACGCTCCCCAAGTGGGCGCACCAAAAGCGGCGATGGAGGCGCCGATCAAGAGGAGGGTAGACGCTACAGCGCTCGCGAGAGCGCGCCACTGTTTCGCGGCAACGAGTGCCACCGGAAGCAGGAAACCGAATTGAGGCTTGTAGGTCAGGCATCCGATGAACACGCCCGCTATCACCGGCCGGCGCTCTAGAAACAGCAGCGACGCGCCGAACAGCGCCGCCGTCAGGAACCCATTTTGTCCAAAGAAAAGGTTCCAGGCGGTAAAGGGCGATGCCAAGACGAGAGCAATGGCCGGTGATCGCCGGACTATTAGATACACTACACTGATGCAGCCACTCAGCGTTATGAGGTTCCAAGAAACGAAAGCCCAGAAATAGGGCAGCAGAGCAAATGGCGCAATTATCAAGAAGAAGGTGGGCGGATAGGGCCAATTCGGGTACAAGAAACCCTGCGCTCCAAGCAGCGCCGTCTGGGCCTTCAGGAATTCGGCCGGATCATAGAGGGCGGCGACATCCCCGTACAGTGCCTGCATCCCACCCACCCAAAAGGTCGTAAAATCGGTGTAGATCGGGGCTCCCTCGTCGGTAACGATCCAACCTCCGCCCCGCCAGGCATAGATGAAAACAAACGCGTAGATTATGGCAATAGCGCCACAATACGCACGCAGCCGCCAAGCCGCGAAGATGCCGAGCAGGCCCGGGGGATGTCCATCAAAGGGTGGGCCGGTGCGGAGGGTCCGTCGAGCGTCACTCACGATCGGCAGCCGCGATGCCTGCATAATTTCTCCAATCACTGAGCTCTACTAGCTAGATCGCCGGATGCGGCCAGCACGACGATAACTCGGCGTAGGATCACGCAAAAAAGTGTGAACGCAGCGAATAAGCAGACGGGCGTACCCCCGAAGGTTGTCCCGCCCGCATTGTCTCCGAGAGTCGCGAGGGCGACAAGTGGCGCGCCGAACAGGACGATCCACATTGTCTTCTCTCCTCGCGACAAGCCTCGGCTCAGCTGGTCGCTTGCGAGGAAAGCGGCCGGAATGACGATTGCCGCGATGTCGTAGGCGAACGCGTAGGGTGTAGCGAGAAGCGCGCCCCCGGACAGTATTGCCGCCTGCAGTTCGTAACAGACCCGAGACCGCCAGACGATCCAAACAATGACGGCGCCACCAAGAGTAAACAGTCCTTGAACTAGCCACGCCAGGTAGGCGGGACCATGGAGGCTGCGGAGCAAGCCGTACGCAGTCTGGAGATATCCCCAGTTGCTGTCCGGGTCAGCCCCCAGGCTCAGTTCGCCCTGCACCGCAAAGCCGTGCGGGAACGCAACCCAAACCCCGGCGCCGAACAGGGCCGCCGAGGCGGCAGCCAACAGCGCTGCGGTAGCCGCGGCGCTGGCGACCGCGCCCCATTGACGCGAAGCGACGAGAGCCACCGGGAACAAGATGCCGTATTGCGGCTTGTAGGTCAGGCAACCTATAAAGACGCCTGCCAGAACCGGGCGGCGCTCGAGGAAAAGCAGCGACGCACCCAGCAGCGACGCCGTGAAGAAACCGTTTTGCGCGGCGATAAAATTCCATGCGGAAAACGGGGCAGCCAGTGTAAGGGCGATTGCCGCTCGACGGCGAACGATCAAATAGACGATGGCGACGCAGCCCAACAATGTCACCACATCCCAGGTGATGAACGCGCAACGGTACGGCAGCAAGGCTAGCGGCGCCAGCACTAGAAAGAATGTCGGTGGATACGAGGGCCAGTTCGGATAAAACGCTTCGCCGGGCCCGAACAGCGCCGACTGGATCTTGGCGAATTCTTCCGGATCGTACAATGCGGCGGCATTCCCGTGCAGCGCCTGAATTCCGGCGGCCCACCAAGCCCCGAAATCCGTGTAGATCGGCAGCCCGCTGCTGCCGACGATCCAGCTTCCCGCTCGATAAAGAATGACGAAATACAGCAGGTAGAGCGCAGCGAAGGCGTAGCCGAACGATTGGAGCCACCGATTGTTGAAGATGTCCACAGGCCCCGAAGGTTTTCGATCGAGGTCGGCTGCTTCGCGGTGGCTCTCGACGGCGTTTAGCATATCGGCAATCCGAACCAATTTGACGGGCAAAGCCGCTCGTCGCGCAGAAAAGCGCCCGGCGGCGCCGCTTTCCGTCCGGCGAAGGACCAATCCGCGGCCAGAGAATCCGTCTCACAAAAATTCTGTCGCATATCAGGAAATGTCGAATAGGAAAAAGAAATATCTCAAGGGAAATTTGAGTTTGGAAACCCTCCGCGCTACGATCGCAGGACAATCCGGATGATCCGCGTCCGCGACGAAACTGCTCAATGCTTCAGAAATGAACCGTTCGTCAACTAATGTAATTCGATTTTGCATCGACGAGTTGATCCCGCCGATCATCCGCGATGCAAGGTGGTTCATGTTTCCATTTTACTGGTTCGCCTATCGCGGGAAACTCGTCAAAGAAGCAATGGAATTCAAATCCCGCATCGCCACGATGACTCCGGAAGAGTACGTCCATTTCTATGAATCTATCGACACGATTTCAAGAAACCGTGAAAGTGATTTGAACACCCGATGCTTGAAGGCGGTTCTGGACGCGGTTCCCGGCGGGGAGGTTAAAATCTTGGATGCAGGCTGCGGCAACGGATTTCTTCTGCGCGCAATCGGCGAGAGGAATCCGAAGGCCGTGCTTTACGGATTGGACTTGAAGGCTCCCGGCAAGCCGATTCCAGGCGAATTTGCGCGGGGCTCCGTGGACGCAATTCCATTTTCCGACAAGGCGTTCGACGTGGTGATTTGCACCCACACGCTGGAACATTGCCTGCACCTCGAAAGCGCGGTGCAAGAGCTCACACGGGTCGGACGCAACGAGCTGATTATCGTCGTGCCGAAGCAACGGCCCTATTATTATACCGTGGACGAGCACGTGCAGTTCTTCTTTTATCGCGAGCAGTTGACGACTGCCTTGGGACTGCCACGCCATGAGTGCAGCGCCCTCGGCGGTGATTGGTTTTACCGGGGCCAGCTGTGACAAAACCGGTCAGGCTCGTATCGATTGTCGTGCCGGCATATAATGAGGATGACGTCATCCTGGAATTCAATCAGCGATTGTCGCTCGTTCGGCAAAAACTCTCGATGCCTAGCGAGGTCATTTTCGTGAATGATGGCAGCAGCGACAACACCCTGGAGCTGCTGCGCGCGCTGAAGACAGCGGATCCCACAATTGGCATTGTCGATCTTAGCCGGAATTTCGGCAAGGAAATAGCGCTTACGGCCGGCCTTGACTACGCGCGCGGCGATGTCGTCGTCGTGATCGACGCAGACCTCCAGCATCCGCCGGAACTCATCCCCAAATTCATCGCGCGCTGGCAGGAGGAAGATACCGACGTCGTCTACGGCCAGCGTGCGTCGCGGACGGGCGAGGGTCGGATAAAAAGAGTTACCTCCCGAGCCTTTTACCGCGTGATCAACTCGCTCAGCGGCGAGCTCATTCCGGTCGATGCCGGTGATTTTCGTATTCTCAGCCGGCGCGCGGTCGACGCTTTGGCTGAGGCTCGCGAGCGGCATCGATACATGAAGGGCCTGTTCGCCTGGATCGGCTATCGTCAGATCCCCATGCTCTACGAGCCCGATGTTCGATATGCTGGTGCAAGTAAGTGGGATTATTGGAAACTGTGGAATCTTTCTATTGAAGGGATTACGTCTTTTAGTATCGGACCGCTCAAGATCGCAACCTATGTCGGTCTTATAACCGCAATATTATCCATTCTATATGGATTTTATATGACAATCAGGACAGTAATTTTGGGAAATCCGGTTCCCGGTTTCCCATCCTTGCTGGTGGCGATTCTATTCCTTGGCGGGCTCCAACTGATTTTTTTGGGAATTATCGGGGAGTATCTCGGCCGGACATTTGATGAAGTGAAGCAGAGGCCCCTCTATCTGGTGAGGCAATGGGACCCGTCCGCCCCGGATCGCACAGGGCCCACCCAGTCCACGACGACAGAGGGAGGACGCACGGTGTGGTGAAGCCCGGCACGCGAATTCGGCACTCGCCGAACAACAACCGCAAGAAGAGCCAAGCATGCGACCCATCCAATGGAGAAATCTCGGAAACCCAAGAAAATCACGATCCAGGAGAACAGCATGATCAAGCGGTCGCCAGGCAGAAACCCACGCGCCAGGCCGTCCTTGACCAAGAAGGCGGCGGCTATCGCCAGGATGCACAGGTCGTGGCCATGCACATAGGGCGTCGCCATCGCGGCCGCGCTGCAAAGGCTTGCAGCTTTTAAGGAATGAGGGAGTGGCCTCGCCCATATCCAGCACACGATCGCCGCGACGCTCCCAGCGACGGCCAACTGTATGGCCCACGCGATGGACGGACTGTGCCGACCAACGAAAGAAAGCCATACACCGATTCTAGCCGAGGGGCCAAACTTGGCCCGCGATCGACCAGCGCATGGATAAAGGACGGCCATCCTTGGTGGCCGAAGACAACCACGGATGTGACGATCAGAACAACACTCGTTGCGACCGTGCCAATTATCACGCTCCACTTGCGCGAGACTAAAAGTGCAAACGGGAAAAGAATGCCGATTTGTGGCTTAAAAGTCAGCAGACCAAGAATAAATCCGGATAATCGAGGCCGCCGCTCCATCAAGGCGAGGGACAATCCCATCAACCCGGCGAGGAGGAATCCATTCTGTCCGAGAAAGAAATTGAAGAACACAGGGAAGGGCGAAAGCGCCGCCAAAATAGCGATCGGTCGGGGCACGATGAGGTAGATCGCCGCTAGATAGAGCAGCAGCGTGACCACCGTCCATGCGGCAAAGGCCGCAACGTACGGCATCAAGCCAAAAGGATAGGTGAAAAACAGCAGAATCGGAGGATAGCTGGTATGGCCTTGAGCGAGGGGACAGCCTTCCAGACTGGTCAAGCTTTTCCAGGCAGCCGCCCATGCCGAATCGTCGTACATGCGCGCAGGATCGCTCGACGCGGCAAAGATGCCGCTCACCCACATCGTGGTAAAATCGATGCACGACAGCGTGCCGTCTTCCTGAAAGAGCCAACGGTGCTGGAGCAGTCGCGCGGCCAAACCAATGCCATAAGCGACAACCGCACCCGATCCATAGAGCCAAATTCGCGGCTGGGTGAATAACCAAGCTTCGAATATTCTCAGTTTATCTTGCAGGAAGGTGATCGAGCCTGGTGAGCGGCTTTCGATCATTTCTTGGTCAGTCATTGCTTTGCAGACCTAGCCTCACGGCCACGCTTCCCAGCTTTTAACCATTACCCCGTCCCGCAACATGAATCCGTCGAACGATCACCACCAGTAACGCTGCGATGCCAATCGGTGCGAGGAGCAGGTGCGTGTACATACCCACGACACGCGAGACAAACGGTGCCAGAAAAGTAGCCACAAGTGTGGTGCGCTCATAGGGCAGCGCCGTGTCTGTCACACCTTTGCGCGCGAGCCAGGCGATAGCGGGCGCCAGCAGCGTCAGGTCATAATCGAAAATGAAGGCTGTCGAGAGCGGCGTCGCGGCCATCAGCGCGGCGTTCTTCATATCCGGGTCGCCCGTCGGCCGCCGCCAGACCCATATAACGGCTCCCGCCGCGCCGAGTGCGACAAGCGCTTGCAGACCGTATGCGACGAGCATTGGAGATCCGAGAAGCCGTGCGGCGGCGAAGACCGATTGCATCTTGTAATACTGGCCAAAGTTTAGGCCGCTCTCGAGCATGCTTCGAGTATCGGTTGTGCTTGCGAGGAAATCCGCCCACACGCCGGCGCCGAAAAGAGCGACGGACATCCCCACGGAAAGGATGGCTGTAAGCGCCGCTACGACGACCGCCCGCCAATGCCCTCCGGCGACGAGGGCGACCGGCAGCAGCAGGCCGAGATGCGGCTTGAACGTCAGAGCGCCAAACAAGATGCCGGCCAGGGCGGGGCGCCGGGGAAGCTGGAGCAATCCCCAGCAGAACAGACTCGTCGTCAGGAAGGAGGTCTGGCCATGCGTAACCGTCCAAAACACGGCGGGAAAAGCGAGGCCGACCCACAGCGTCAGCGGCTTCGGAAAAATCCGCCACAGCGCCGCCAGATACCCGGCAAGCCCGAGCGCGAGCCAAGCGGCGAGCGACTGCAGATATGGCAGCAGCGCTAAGGGGGATACGACGAGGAGGGAGGAGGGCGGATAATTCCAAGGATAGAAATCCGGCGTAGCGGGTAGTGTGACAACCTGTTCCAGCGCGAAAAATGCCTCAGGGTCATAAATCGCCCGCTCTTCGCCGTTGAGTAGGCAGTACGACGCCGTCCAAAGTCTGAGGAAATCCGTGCCGACCGGCCGGCCCACGGGATCGCCGATGCCTTGCCCGCTCAGCACCCATGTCATTACCGCGACCGTACCGGCAATGAGAGCCGTCGAATACCCGATTACGCGACCTCGCGTCAGCCATGGAGCCTCGCGCAATATCGCGAGAAATGACTGCGTTCTGCGGCTGCCGATTACAAACCAGCGGTCCGGGCGGCGGCTATCGGACGCTTTTGAGCACCCCGCTATTTCCATTTAGCCTAACCCCGCGCTGGCTGGGATCGCCCAGACCCGACGCCAGTCCAGCCGATGCTCATCGATCCCGCTCCGGCACCCTCACCGGCGCCTGAGATATGAGGCGGACCTTCGGCGCGCGATCGCCGGCGGCGAAAGCCATGATCCGATCGGGCAATCTCCGGAGCGCGGCGCGGGCCGGCACATCGACATAGCGGTGCACCATCGCACCGCTGCCGATCGCGAACAATGCAGCGATCGCTTCAAATCGGAAGCCGCCAAAACCGTGCGCGACGAGTGCTCCGGAGAGGCTCACGGCGACCAGTAAAGGAAACGCTTGAAAGATGTAGACGGAGTATGAGACTTCCCCGAGCCAGCATAGCGGTCTCGCATTGATGATTCGGGCCATTCGACCCGAATTGTACACCGAGGCCAGCAGAAAGGCCAACAGGAGTATCACGATGAGGCCGTCAGGTGCGCCTGCGAAAAACATTGCGACAATGATCGCAACCACGCCAATCAGAGTGGCATCCTTCACTAAGATTCTCCTGTAGAGTTGCTCGCTGTAGAAGCGGTAGGCGAAAACGCCGACCGTGAACTCGGGCAATGCACGGGCGAGCGCCCCCCAGCCGGACACGAAGACGGACATCGTGTGATTGGCGGCGATTGCGATCAGCAGCACGATGAAAAGTGCCAAGGCAGGACGGCCGCGCAGCCGGCAAACCATCGGGGCCATGAAGGGGAAGAGCAGGTAGGCATACCACTCCGCCGATATGGACCAGGATGGGCCGTTGATCACGACATCGTCCAACCACGGCACTTGCATCAGGAGCAATCCAGCAATGAGCTGGCTGGTGAAAGAAGCTTCGGCGGGAAAAGGGAGGTGTCCGGCGGTGAACGCCAATACGAACAAGATGGCTGTGAAAAGGCTCGCGGGATAAATGCGGCAGAACCGCGCCCACAGAAATTTCCCGATCATTCGCCAGTTTCGATGTTCGCCGAGGCGGCGGCCGTACACGTGGACCAAAACAAAACCGCTGAGGAAGAAAAATAGGTCGACCGCCAGCGATCCACGGCGCCAGAGCCAAGGCGGAGCACCCCCTGCGAAATTGCACGCCAGAAAACTGCAATGGTGAAGCAACACCATGACCGCCGCGATGCCCCTTAACGAGGTAAGGCCCGGTAGTTCCGCGGCAGCATTCCCTCCGGTGGCGGCTATAACCCCGAAACTTGCGCTCAAACCCTTGCCTTTCGCCGTGCGCGCCTTGCAACCTGGGAGGCGGCCGATTTCGACCATTGAATGAGCTAATCATCTCGAAATTATTAGCCGCGACAGGTGGTGCAACTTGACCAAGCCTGCGGCTTCGAATAGCCGGCGAAGGGTCGGAAAAAGGCGGGCGGCATTGATAACGGGGCCAATCGGCACCGCGACAAGGAAAGTAGTGTTGTGTGACAGCCGGTTTCAGCGCGGAAAACGCATCGGGTCTAAATCGCGCGTTCATCGCCGCTGAGCAGGGCGTAAGACGCAGTCCAGAGCCTGAGGAGATCCGTGCCGGTAGGCTGGCCCATGGGGTCGGCGGTCCCGTGTCCGCTTACACCCATCTCCGTGCCGGCAATCAGAGCCGTCGAGTGCCCGATTTAGAAATGACTCGACGGGCGCCCACCGCTGATAAAGAGACCGACCGGGCGGCACCCCTTTCTATACTTTGGGCACTCAACTACCCTATCTTGTCCTGACTGCGCCGGCCTGGGGTGCCAAAGCCCTGTCCGGCGCCAATCCATCGTCATCCATCCTGCTCAGGCATCGCGGCCGAGGCGGGAGGTGTGGCGCCGGTCGCCGCCGCCCGACCGGCAGCAGTGAAGACCACTAGGCGATCGGGCAGGCGGCGGAGCGCGGCGCGAATGGGCGTATCCACGCGACGATGCACCAGCAGGCCGCCCCCGATCGCAAACAATGTGGCGATCACTTGAAATCGGGCGCCGCCAAGCCCGTGGGCAACGAACATTCCAGCAAGGCTCACAGCAACCGTAAACGGTAAGATTTGAAAGATATAGATCGAGTACGATGCTTCTCCGAGAAAGCGCAGTGTTCTGGCATTGAGGAAATCTGTTATTTTTCCCGAATTCCACACCGAGGCAAGAAGAAGCGCCAACAGCAATACAACAATCGCGCCATCGGACACATCGGCAAGGAAACCGGCGACGATAATTATCGAAATACCGATCAGGGTGGCATCCTTCTCCCAGAAGCGGCGAAAGATACCTTCGCTGTAGAAGCGATAGGCAAAAGCTCCGACCACGAACTCGGGCAACGCGCGGATGAGTGCTCCCCAACCGAAGTTTTGCTGGTCGTGCGAGAAGACCGTGTGATCGGCGGCGACCGCCAGCAGCAGCAGGATTCCGAATATCGCAGCTTTGCCGCCACTCAGCCGGCATATCAGCGGGACGACAAAAGGAAAGAGCAGGTAGGCGTACAACTCCGTCGAAATCGACCAGGACGGACTGTTGATGACAATATCGTCCAACCACGGGACCTGCAGCAGGAGCAATGCGGCAACCAGCTGCTTCGTGAAAGAGGCGTCCGAGGGAAAAGGCAGCCTCCCGACAGTATAAGCCAATACAAATACGGCGGTTGTAAAAAAGCTCGCGGGATAGATACGGCAAAACCGCGCCCAGAAAAATCTGCGGATCGTCCGCCAGCTTTCCTGTTCGACGAAGCGGCGTCCGTAGACATGGGTCAGCACAAAACCGCTAAGAAAGAAAAATAGGTCGACCCCGAGGTATCCACGGCGCCAGAGCGAAGGCAGCGCGCCACCCGCAAAGTGATAGGCATAAAAACTGCTATGGAAAAGCAGCACACACACTGCGGCAATCCCGCGCAGCGATGTAAGCGCCGGAAGTTCCGGCGCTGGGGCATTTGCTCGGCTGGCGTGAACGTTCGTGAAATTCACCTGGCTTTGCCTCGATTAGCGCCGAGACATTGGCTTGGCCCCTACGACCTCCTTCAGCAAGAAAAATCTCATCGTTTGACAACCCCGGTGATGGCTGCTTTGGAATGCTCGGATGCTCATCAATTTTAGATGGCCATCACGAACCGACAAACACCGATCGGTGAATCAATCCCCGCCGACAAGCTTCATCTCAGAAAATTGCCTCGTGCCGATTGCGCTCGAATTGAAGCCGCGGCCCACGACGATCCGTCGAACAACGAGCAGGAGAAGGGCGGCGCAGATGATCGGCGCAATCGGGGTCGCCGGGAGGAAGAGACCGGCCCAGCACAGGAGCATCACGATCCGCTCGCCGGGGAGAAATCCGCGGGCGAGGCAGTCGCTGACGAGAAAGGCCGCGGCGATCGACAGGATGCAGAGATCGTAGGCGAGCACGTAAGGGGTGAACATAACTGAGCCGATACAGAGAGCGGCTGCCCTCAAAGAAAGCGGGATCTGCTTGGCCCAGATGAGCCATATGGTCAGCGCAAGAGCAGCGGCAACGGCCAAGTGCGCCGCCCACGACATTCCTGCGCTCGCGCCTACCCAATGGAGCAGACCAAGGACCGATTGGAGGCTGAGCTCGACCTGATCCGAGCCTAACCCCGCATTGCGGTCGAGCAGGGACCCGACGAAGAACGGCCAGGTCCGATGACCAAAAACGACTGCTGTCGCCAAGCCGATTACCAGGCTCGAGGCTGTCGCGCTGATGAGGGCGCGCCAATTACGCGAGGCCGACCAGCGCGAGCGGGAAGAGAACCCCGAACTGCGGCTTATATGTCAGGAAGCCGAGAAATATTCCGGACAGCCACGGCCGGCGCTCGATAAACACGAGCGACAATCCGATCAACCCGGCGGTGAGGAAACCGTTCTGACCGAGTAAAAAATTAAATGGCGAAGTATACGGTGTGAGTGCCGCGATGATCGCCGCCGAGCGCGGGACAATCGCGTAAACCGTCGCCAAATAAAGTAGAAATGTGGCGACCATCCACACCAGGAAAGCGAGCGCATATGGCATCAGCCCGAGAGGATAGGTGAATAACAACAATATTGGAGGATAACTCGTATGGCCTTGAGCGAGGATGCAGTCGCTTAGACCCGTTAAACCTTTCCAGGCAGCCGACCACGCCGAATTGTCGTACATGCGGGCAGGATCGCTCGATCCCGCGAAGCTCCCGCTCACCCACATCGAGGTAAAATCGATACACCTCGGGCTGCCCCCAGCACCAAAAACCCATTCGTGCCGAAACAGTCGCCACACCAAGCCGATCGCGTAGGCGACGGCGGCGGTCGATGCGCACACCAAGATGCGCTGCTCGGTGAAGAATTTGTTTTCCATCCGCCAACAGAAAGCGGTGCGGACGCTCCCGAACGCGGCGTTCATGATCGCGGCATCCGGGAAAGATTTCGGCTGCGTCCGGGCATCGACATCGCAATATCTACCGTGGTATGGGGTCGTGGGAAGGCGGCGATTTGGCAGACTAATTCAAAAGCTTCAGATCTTCCATTAATTAACCCTGATCAAAATTGCCGTCGCTCAAATCGGCGTCACTTGAGTAGCGCGCAGCTTTAGTGTAGAAAGACTACTTGCTCGTTCGCTCCGGGATGCTCCCCAAGAACCATCGCGCGAGAGCCGGGCCGTGCATGAGGTCGGAACCGACTGTACGAGGCAGATAGTGTGAGCATCGTCAAAGTCGGGCTCTGTGGTCACGGCTATTGGGGCCAGAACTTGCTTCGGACTTTTTCGAGCGATCCGAGATTCGAGGTCGTGGCTGTGTCCGACGTCCGGGACAGCGCGCGGGATAGGGTTCGCCGAACGAGTTCGACAATCAGGTTGTATGACGATGGGACGGAGCTGATCGACGACCCCGAGGTCGAGGCGGTGGCGATCGCCACCCCCGCCGGCACCCATTTTTCTCTGGCGCGCCGGGCGCTCGTCCGCGACAAGCATGTCCTGGTCGAAAAACCCATGTGCGCCAGCGTGGCAGAGGCGCGAGAGCTGGTCGCGCTAGCCGAAGGTAACGGCGTCACCTTGATGGTCGACCACACATATCTCTTCCACGGCGCGGTCGGGAAATTGCGCCAGCTGCATCAGAACGGCTCGCTCGGCGCGGTTTCCTATTATGATTCCCTCAGGGTCAATCTCGGCCTCTTCCAGCCGGACCTCAATGTGTTGTGGGACCTAGGACCGCATGATTTCTCGATCATGGACTATCTGTTCGACGAAGATCCGCTCCACGTCGAAGCGACGGGATATTGCCACGTCAACCCTCACTTGCCCGATATCGCCTATGTCACGGTTCATTTCGCTTCCAACACCATCGCGCATTTCAACCTGAGCTGGATGTCGCCGGTCAAGGTTCGGCGCATCGCGATCGGCGGAAGCAAACGGATGGCGGTCTGGGACGATCTGAACCGCGAGGAAAAGCTCAAGATCTATGACAGCGGCATCTCGTTCCAGCAGGAGGAGCAACGCAGTCATATCATGCCGAGCTACCGGATCGGCGACATCTACGCGCCGCGCGTGTCGGATTGTGAGCCGTTGGCCGAAGTGGTGGCCCATTTCGGCAAGGTAATCACCGGCCGGGAGCGTTCGATCATGGACGGCCGCAAAGGACTGCGGATCATCGACATGCTCGAGCGGGCGCAATCCTCGCTCGACGGCAGCCTGCGCACCGCTACCTCGCTGCGGCGTGCCGCCGAATGACCCGCTGCTGCCTGGTCACCGGCGGGGCAGGGTTCATCGGCAGCCACCTGGTCGACCATCTCGTGGCCGAGAACTGGGCGGTCACCGTCCTTGACGACTTCTCGACAGGCACGCGCGCCAATCTGAGCGAGGCGCAGAGCCGAGGCGAGGTGCGGATCGTGCAGGGCTCGATCCTCGATCGACGGGCGATCGAGGCGGCGATGGCCGGAAGCGCTGTCGTCTTCCATCTCGCCGTGCAGTGCGTGCGCCGCTCGCTGGGGGAGCCGTTGCACAATCACGAGGTCAACGCCACCGGAACCCTGAACCTCCTCGAAACCGCCCGGCGGCGGCGAGTAGGGCGCTTCATCTATTGTTCATCATCGGAGGTTTACGGCAATTGCGGGCGCGACCCCCTCGTCGAAACCACGACCGTATGCGAACCGGCTACGGTTTACGGCGCCGCCAAGCTCGCTGGTGAACACTACGCCAAAGCCTACTGGCAGACCTACGGGTTGCCGACGATCATCGTCCGGCCGTTCAACACCTACGGTCCGCGCGAGCACACGAGCGGGGATTTGGCCGAGGTGATCCCCCGCTTTGTCATACGAGTGCTAAACGGCCTGCCGCCGGTGATCTTCGGCACGGGCGAAAACGGCCGAGACTTCACCTATGTAACGGAGACCGTCAGCGGCATCGCCCTCGCCGGGAGCTGCGATGCGCTTGTCGGCCGCGCCGTCAACATTGCCCGCGGCGAGATGGTCACGGTGCGGCAGGTGGCGCAAGCGATCGCACGACTGTGCGGCACGCCCGCCCTTGCGCCGAGGTTCATCGAGCCCCGCCCGGGCGATGTCCGGACCCTGCAGGCGGATATCCGCCTCGCGCGCGAAACTCTCGGTTTTGTTGCCGAGGTGAAACTCGAAGAGGGCCTGCGCCGCTATATCGACTGGTTCCGCGCGGCCCATCCCGATCCTGCCGCGCTTCTGGAAGAAGATATACGCAACTGGCGCCTCCCGGCAGACAGTGGCGATGAGCTGCCGGTTCCGGAGAGCGCGGAGATGCGCGGGTGAGCGAGCCGATCGCGTTCAGCCGCCCCTGCTTTGGCGAGGCCGAAGCGGAAGCTGCGGCGGCAGTGGTGCGCAGCGGCTGGGTGGTGGGCGGGCCGCGCCTTGCCGAATTCGAGCGCCGCTTTGCCAGGCTGTGCGGCGCCGATCACGCCATCGGGGTCTCCAGTTGGACGACCGGCGCCTTTCTGGTGTTGCACGCCTGGGGTATCGGCCCCGGCGACGAGGTGATCGTCCCGTCGCTGACCTTTATCGCCTCGGTCAACGTCATCCGTCATGTCGGGGCAACGCCGGTCTTCGCGGAGATCGACCCCGCCACCTACAACATCGATCCCGCCGACGCCGCCCGCCGGATCACCGGGCGCACCCGGGTGATCATGCCGGTCGATCAGCTTGGACTGCCGTGCGACATCGACGCGATCGGCGGTTTGGCCCGCCGGCACGGGCTGCGGGTGCTGGATGACGCCGCCTGCGCCTTTGGCAGCTTCAACAAAGGCCGGCCAGTGGGGGCGTTGGCCGATGTGACCGTATTCAGCCTGCATGCGCGCAAGGTTGTCACCACCGCCGAGGGCGGCATGATCACCACCGATGACGCGGCGCTCGCCGAGCGCCTGCGGCGGTTGCGCCATCAGGGCATGTCGCTGTCCGACTATGCCCGTCACGCAGGCCCGCCGACGCGGTTCGAGAGCTACCCCGAAATCGGCTACAACCATCGCATCACCGATATTCAGGCGGCGATCGGCCTTGCCCAGCTGGACCGGCTGGACTGCCTCCTGGAAAGGCGGCGCGCCGCCGCCGCCCGTTACGGCGCCTATCTTTCCCGGCACCCCGTGCTCATCGCCCCACATGTCCCGCCGGAGCTGATTCACAATTGGCAGAGCTATCAGGTACGGCTCCGCGAGGACGCCGGCTTGTCGCGCAACGCCGTCATGGACCGCCTATTCGAAATGGGGATCCCGACACGCCGCGGCATCATGGCCTCTCATTTAGAGCCGCCCTATCGGCGGGATGCGCCCTCCCTGCCGTTGACCGAGAGTACGGCGGCCTCGACATTACAGCTGCCGATCCACCCGGAACTCACGCCGGAGCAGCAGGATCGGGTGCTGAGCGCGCTGGACCTCGTCACAACGGAGACGGCCAGGGCCTGATCGGATGCCCCGCACTCTCCACCCGGTTCCCTGTCCGGTACCGGCACGTCGCGCCTGGCGGTTGCCAGGCCTGCCGCGCGGCAAATTTATCATCGCGGCGCGCTGGGTGGTGACCCTACTGGCGTTCTGGGCGGTCCTTCGCTCGATCGATCTCGGGGCTGTCGTTGATCTGATCGGCCGCGCCGCTCCGCTGGCGCTCGGCGTGGCGGGCCTTGTCGTGATGGCGCAGTTCGGCGTCCTGGTGTGGCGCTGGCAGCTCGTTATCCATATCCTGGGCGGCAAGGCCATCGGGTTCGGCCCGCTTGCGCTTCTCCTAGGCCACAGCTGCCTAATCGGCCAGGTGCTGCCGTCCTCGGTAGGGGGAGATGTGGCGCGGACCGTGCTGCTTTCCCGATCGACGGGGGCGGCCGCCGCAGCACGCTCGGTCATTTGCGACCGTCTGCTCGGCTTTGCCGCCCTCGCTCTGCTGGTCATCCCGACCGTCCCGGTCATTGCCGAAATGATAGGCAGCGTCACGCCCTTTCTGACATTGACGTTTTGCGCATTGGGGACAATGACGATGGTCGGACTGCTCTTGGCTTATTCGCTGACTTATGGCCTTCCTTGGCTCGGGCGCCATCTAGCCATTGTGGCGGGCGACTTGCGGATCACCCTGCGTTCGGGGAAGATCGGCCTCCTGGCGATGGCGCTCGGTATCGGCTCGAGCCTTTTCGGCGTGCTGCTGATCTATATTATCGGCTCGGCGATCGGTGCCGATTTGCGGGCGCTGGACTGTATTGTTCTGGTGCCGCCGGTGCTGCTGGTTTCGGCACTGCCGATTTCGCTGGGCGGGTGGGGTGTGCGCGAGGGTGCTTTGGTCGCCGCCTTTAGCCTGGTCCACGCCGATCCGGCGGCAGTGGCGGCGACTTCCGTGATGTTCGGACTGACGACGCCGCTGGTGGGCGGCATTGCAGCGGCGATTACGCTGCTCCCCGGATGCGGCGATATCGCGAAGGGGTCTCGCAATGGCGGGTGACGCGGGAACGATCTGCTTTACGGTCGACGTCGAGTGGGCACACCCCGCGGTGCTGCAGGATGTCCGCGATTTATTCGACATGCATGGAGTGCGAGCGACTTTCTTCTGTACCCATGCCGGCGTCGACGTCGGACCGCATGAGCGCGGCCTTCACCCCAATTATCGGCGCAACGGAACCACATTGAGGGAACTCGGCGCCAGGATAGGTCCGGCGGCAATAGCGGAAATCGAGGAGGGGGACCTCTATCGCCACGTGCTGCGAACGACGCTGGATTTCGCGCCGGAGGCAAAGGGCGCACGCAGCCACAGCTTATTCTACGATTCGCTGATGATGCCGCTGTACCGGGAATTCGGCCTCGAATACGACAGCAGCTACCAGCTGCCGCTGATCCCCGGCTTGCAGCCGATATGGAAGGAATTCGACGTCCTGGAATTGCCAATTTATTTTGCCGATCATTTCGAGCTCAAAACCGGGGCCACCGGGTTCGACATCGGCCGATTGCAGCTCGAGCAGCCCGGGCTCAAGGTCATAAACTTGCATCCCAACATGTTGTATCTGAATGCCGCGTCTGATCGGCACTACATGACGTCCAAAGCCTTCTACCACGACCAGGTAAGGCTGCTCGAAGCGCGGTTTTCCGGCCGCGGCATTCGGTCGATGGTATTGGATTTGCTCGCACACGTAGCATCAAAAAGCCTTCCTACGGCTACGCTAGGCGACGTAAATCAGCGATGGAGGTCTCGACCTCGGTGGATGTAAATAAAGCCAATCTGGCACGGTCAAATAATGAAAGGCCAAGCGTGAACGAGTGGGTCATTCGGCCCTTTCGTCCCGAGGATGCCGCCGCGTGGAAAGCGTTTCTCCAAGACTCAAACAATGGGACGCTTTTCCATGACCTCGACTTCCTCGATTATCATCCGCCGGGCAAATATGATTTTCATCATCTTGTAGCATTTCGGGGAGCCCGCATCGAGGCAGTCATCCCGGGCGCCCTTTCGGCGGATGGCATCTTCGTTTCCCTCGCCGGTGCGTCGATTGGCGGTCCGGCGGTGAAAAAGTCGCTGCCAGCAGAGGCATGTATGCATCTGGTAGAGGAACTGCAGCTCTACTGTAATACTGCGGGATGGCGGGGAATCGAGATCACGCTGCCCCCGCCGATTTATCATGATGAACCGGACCAAATCATCGAATTCGCCCTGCATGTGCGAGGTTTTCAGCTTGTTCATCGATCGATGCCGTTGCTGATCCCGCTTCATCGCGAGGAATCTAACCACTACGAGCGATTATTTCGAGAACGCCAGCGCCGCTATGTCCGTGCATGTCGGCGAAAGGGCGTCGCAGTAACCGAGAGCGGTATTGATGGGCTAAGAGGATTTCTCGAGCTCTTGGCAGAGACGCATGCCCGATTGAAGGCCCAGCCCACGCATACGCCTGCTGAGATCCGAAGCCTGTTTGACCGCGTGCCTGGTCATTTACGCATTTGGTCCGCCCATCTCAGTGGGATTGTGATCGCCAGCATGCTTCTGTTCATTCTCAATCGCAATATCTGCGTCACTTTCTATTTATGCGACCGCGCCACGCACCGCGCGGATCACGGTGCTACGGTGCTGTTGGCTGAGGTCATCGATGCTCTGGGTGAGCGAGGGTACCGCTACCTCGATATGGGCCCGAGCGCGTCGACCGTACATTTCAATGATGGAGTTGTAGGCTTTAAGGAAAGCCTGGGCGCGCGGGCTTTCTGCCGCGATCGCTGGCGCTGGCAGAACTGAGTGGCAGAATAATGACGGAAGTACATACGGGGTCGAGCGGGCCGGATCAAATACCTGAGTGGGCATGGGAAGTGCTGGCAAGCCCCGGCGGTGGGCCGTTGCGATGCGAGGGCAGGATTCTCCGGGCGACCGATCAGCCGATTGGGCGGATCGATCAAGGCATCCTGCGCTTCAATATGCCCCGGAGGGACCCGTCGACGGAGTACTACCGCACCATCGGCGGGGCACATTTTCACGAACGCTCTGCCGTCCCTTACGCGATGACGGCGCTCGATACGCCGGTGTATCATGATTATCTGCGCCAGTTTGCGCCCGATGATCACGACATATTGGTAGTCGATGTGGGAGGTGGTGACGGTCGAAATGCTGTTCCGTGGTTGCAATGGGGCTTCAAGCGCGTGGTAGTCGTCGAATTCGACTGCGGCAGCACTGTCCCGGTTGCGGACGCGAATATTGGCAGAACACCGGAAGTGGGTCGAACGTGTCGTGCTGATCGAATGCGACGCGAGGGCTTTGCCGCTCGCCGATGACACGGCGGATCGGGTCCAGGCGATTGAATCGCTATACTATCTGAACGAGGATTACGAACAAGGACTGGCCCAGTGCCGACGTGTGATGCGACGGCAGGCGCGTTTGATTTTGGCTGATCGGAGTTATGAGGGCGCGTTGCTCACGAGCCTCCTGTATTACGGTGGCGTCGGCGCAATGCTGGAAACGGTCCGCAGTCGAGAAATGTGGGACGGAGAAGATGGACATCGAGTCCGCACGAAATGTTTTGCACGTGAGGAGCTCCATGCCCTTGTCGCGGCGCAAGGCTTTGATATCGTCGAAGCCGGTGGGATTTCTGCCTTTTCGCTTCTGCTGAGTTTCTTGTCCAAATTGGACAGGCTGGGGCCGGAAAGCGAAGCACAACTCGCCCCCATACATCAGCTCTTGATCAGTCTAGCACACACCGGTTGCTTTCCCCGGTCCCACGTCGTAATCGCCGCAAAGTAAGTCTTCCACCGTCTGACGATGGCTGCTGGGACAGAATGTTGTGGTTTATCCGATAGTTGAGATCCTTACGCCGTTATACAATGAGGAGCAGTCCTTCGACATCTACATCGAGACTGTGGAGCGGGTCCTCTTTTCTCGACAGGACGTCGAATACCGTTGCCTGTTGGTGGATGACGGGAGCACCGACGGAACCTGGGAACTGATCCAGCAGCAGTGTCGCGCATCCCCGCGGTTCCGTGGGCTCCGTCTCTCCCGGAATTTTGGAGCGCACGCGGCCGAAACCGCTGGACTCGACCTCTGCGATGCCGATGCTGTTGCGATCCTTCCGGCCGACCTGCAAGACCCAGCGGAGGCCATCCCCGCTTTCGTCGAAGCTTGGCGCCAAGGTGCCGATGTGGTGTTTGGTCGTCGCCGGATGCGCGAGGACTCTCGCTGGCGCGTTCTCACCAGCAAGGTGTTCGAGGCGCTCCTTCGGCGTTTTGCCATGCCTAAAGGATCAAAATTCGTCACAGGCGGCTTTCTGCTGATGGACCGCAAAGTGGTCGAGTGTGTGCGCCAGATGCGTGAGGCCAACCGGCTGATCTTCGGGCTGGTGGCTTGGACGGGATTCCAGCAAGCGGTGGTGGAATACGATCGTCAGCGCCGCGCCATCGGACGGTCGGCTTGGTCCGTCGGCCGCATGGTCAAATCCATGTACGACGGACTGATCGGGTTCTCTGGGACGATTCCCCGAGCCGTGACACTACTCGGCGCTTTCTTTTCGCTAATCGGCTTCATCGCGGCGTTATATTTTTTGCTCAATGCGGTCTTTTTCAGCCCCTTGCCCGGTTGGAGCACGATAATGGTTATTCTCTCCTTATTTTTCGGAATAGTTTTCATGATACTTGGTACGATCTGTGAGTACCTGTTGCGCATTTACGTGGAATCGACCCGGCGACCGCTCTATTTCATCGCAGCGGATACGGCCGCCGACGATTTGGAGCGCGGCAACCGGCAACGCCACGGGGATCGCCGAACTCTCCATGCCTGAACCCTTTCGTCGTCTCCCGGACTTCATCATCGCCGGGGCGCCGCGCTCGGGTACGACTTGGCTCTACCTGCTCGCCCAGCGCCATCCGCAGCTCGCGATGGCCGAGCCGATGGTGCCGGAGCCCAAATTCTTCCTCGTCGACGAGTTGTGGCAACGCGGCGTGGATTATTATTCGACAAAATGGTTCGACCCACTCCCTGCCGGCCGGGTGCTTGGTGAAAAGAGCACCAACTATTTGGAGGCGCCCGAAGCGGCTGAACGCATCTCTCGCGTATTGCCACGAGTGAAGCTGATCTTCCTGCTTCGCAATCCCGTCGACCGCGCCTACTCCAACTACCTGTGGTCAAGGCAGAACGGGCTGGAGACCGAGACTTTTGAACGAGCGCTGGCGCTCGAAGAGCAACGCGAGCGGGATCTGGCGCCACGATTGCGTTATGCGCGCCCCCACGCCTATTTTTCAAGGGGGCTTTACGCCGAGCACCTTGCTAGCTTTTTCAGGCGTTTCCCGCGTTCCCAGATGTTGGTACTGCGGCAGGAGGACGTGGCGGCGCGGCGGGAGAGCGTCGCCGCGGATTTCCATCGTTTTCTCGGGGTAGCCGAACTCCCCGAGACGGCGCTCGCCCTAGGGCGCGTCAATGCAGCGGAAACCGCCCGGCGCGAGCCTTTGCCTCCGTCCCTGCGGCGCCGGCTCGCGGAGCGTTACCGTGCCGCCAACGCCAATCTGGCAGCCCTTCTCGGCCCCGATTTCGAGCTGTGGCGCGAGGATTGACAAGACGGCTGGCCGCCAGCGCGGTGAATCCGATCGAGACGATCTGTTAACGGCAATCGCGCGGTCCGTCGAAAATCAAGTATGAGGAATGGCCGGGTCCGACCATCGGGACCCGCCGAAACCGCGCACCGTTTCCGAATACCTGTCGCGCCGCAGCCGTCTCTCCCGGGAATACGGGGTGGATAAACTCGTCAAAGGCAATCACCGCGCCGGAGGCGAAATAAGGTACCAACATTTCGGCGCAGGCCCTGGTCGGCTCGTAGAGATCGAGATCAAAGTAGGCGAACGAGACCATCGTCTCCGGGTGCTTTTCAAGATATTGCGTCAGCTGCTCGGCGGCATCGCCTTTGAGCAGCTCAAAGCGCTCGATATGGGCATAGCTGCCGAGCCGCATCTTGACGGCTAGGACCTCGGCAAGGTGCTCCTCGTAAGCCTCCGTGACGCTATAGGCACCGGCTTGTGTCACGGCCGTGCTGCCATCGAGCGAGGTCACCGAGGGAAAGCCGGCAAACGTATCGAAGCCGAGAATTCGCCTTGTATGGTTCATCGGCTCGTAAATTTGGTGCAGACCGTGCAATGTGCTGAGATCGCGCCCCCAGCGCACCCCGAAAATCATGATCAGGCCCGGCAGATCGAGGATTTTCTGATATAGCCTGTCGAAATGGATAAATCGGCGCAGCGATGCCGGCGTCGCATAGAGTGCGAATTGATCGATAAACTCCTCGCCCGGGATCGGGCTGCTCCGATAAAGGTTACGTAGACGTGCCAGCTCGTTGAGATAGTCCGATGATGAAGGATAGGTCGATCTAATGAAATTTTGCTTCTCGGTCATGACAATTACCTGCCTTCAGGTCGCTCTATCTCAGTCTGTCGATTACGCGGCTGGCAGCGAGTGGGTCGGGCTGGATGTCGCAGATCGCAAACTGGCTTATTAATGGCTCGAACTTGAATTGCGAACGGTGCGGCGCTCGGCGTCCGCCGGACTTGCGTTGCAAGCACGATGCAATCGATCCACCGCGATTGCGCAACGGGATCCATTGATACACTTATCCCCGCTGCGTGTAAACTAATGGTTAAGGAGTAATAAGGATTTTATAATCATCATCTACAGGGCACGAAGCTGCCTTCCGACGCTGGTATGCGAACCGAAAAGTCCAACGCGATGTCTCTTGCCGTTCACTGTGCCGGGCCTGCCCAAGGCTCCGTCCGTAGCGTCGCTAGAACGGCGCTGCATGCGGCGCTCTACATAGCTCTTGGGCTCCATCACGCTCTCGCCGCTGCTCTGGGTGCGGGTACCGCCGCTCGTCGACTACCCCAGTCATCTCGCGCGCATGTGGATACTTGTCCATGGCGCAGAAATTCCGGAGCTGGCCCGCAACTACACCGTCCATTGGCGGCTGCTCCCGGATCTGGCGATGGATCTCATCGTACCGGTTCTTTCGACAGTGATGACGGTCGAGCAGGCCGGTCGGGTCTTCATCGCGCTGATGATGGGGGCGCTGATCGGGGGGACCGCGACATTGCACCGCGCCATTTATGGGCGGGTCGGGATATGGCCGATCTGGTCAGTGCTGTTTGTCTATAACGCCGAATTGTTCTGGGGTTTTCCGACGTTATTCGCGACCGGTGTCTACCTGTTCGCTTTCAGCGGCTGGATTGCCACTCGGCACTGGCGAGCCGGTTCGCGGATCCTGAGTTTCTCCGCTGTCGCGACCTTGCTTTGTCTGCTGCACCTGTTTGCCTTCGGGCTCTACGGCCTTTCGGTCATCTCTTATGAATTCGGAAGCCGGGCCAACCTGCGGCGGATGTCGCTGAGCAGCTTGATTGGGTGGTCCGCCATCTGCCTCCAATTTGTCCCGGGATTCCTGATCTTTTACGTGAGCTTGCACCCCGGCAGGGTATCGGTGACCACCTACAACCATTACATCGTTTCAAAAATCTATGCTCTGTTCTCGCCGTTTATTTTCGGGTTTGTGCCCGCCCCCGGATTTGACCAATTTCTCGGGCCGCTTATCTTCTCGTTTCTGGGCATCGCCATTGTCACGCGCTCATTGAAACTCGCACCCGAGATGCGTCTGCCGATCGCAGCGATGGTTATTGCCTCGTTGCTGATGCCGCGCGTCATCAGCGGGAGCTGGTTCGCCGATATCAGGTTGCCCGTCATGCTCCCCTTTGTGATCATCGCCAGCACACGATTTGAGCCGTCGCGCAAGCGCGTCTTGCTGCCGATTGCGGCCATCGCTTTGGGCGTGTTGGGCGTGCGGGTCTGGACCGTCTCGCAAGCTTGGCGTGACTATGACCGCTGGTTTGGCGAGTTCAGAACCGCGTCTGCGGTTATTGCACCAGGAGCGAGACTGCTAGTCGTCCAGGAGCCGATACCGCAGGACAGCCTACACTTGCCCGGAATACCGGAAGCTCTTGCGAAGTTGCAGCCACATTCCTTTGTTCATATGCCGTCCCTCGCGGTGATCGATCGCGCGGTATTCGTCCCATGCCTGTTCACCGGGTGGAAGACTTTGGAGGTGACACCGAGAGACAGTCAAATAACGCAGTTCGGGGGCTGGGGCCCGATAACGCCCGAACAGTTGATGGAAAGCGATCCGCGGCAAACGGAAAGTCTCCGTGACGATTTCGATCTATTCAACGTCGAACCTCCTTACTGGCGAAATTGGCCGGAGACCTTCGATTACGTCCTTTGGATAGATTTTGGGCGAGCGCCGAAACCTGAGATCAAAGAACTTCAACTGTTGACGACCGGCAGCTTCTTCGGCATCTACCGCGTCGTCAGGCCGTGAAGAGACCCGGCACCTTGAAGGGGAGAGCGGTCAGCAGCACCTCGCAAGATTTGTGCACCCCTTCGCCCCGTGCTCCTCAAATCTCTCCCGGCATCGCGGGCAGTGCCAAACCCTTGACCGCTCCGCTACCAGTCTTGCGCCGCATCGGCAGACCCGACCAATAAGCTTCGCCGGGACGCCCGCCACCAGCGCATGTGCCGGAACTTCGCGGGTGACGACGGCGCCGGCCGCGACCATCGCATAGGCGCCGATATGAGCGCCCGGCAGGATCACGCACCGCGCTCCGAGACTCGCGCCATTCTCGACGCGAGTCGGCACCAGCCATCCGGCCTTGGCTCGGTAATCGGAGGCGACAGCCGGCAGCGGCAGTCGGCGGCTACGCGGGCAAACATCGTTTGTAAAGCTGACGCCGGGACCGACAAACACATCATCTCCGATCTCGACCCCGTCCCACACCATCGCCTGGTTCTTTAGAGTGACCCGGTCGCCGATGCGGGCTCCGGTTTCGATGAAGGCATGGTCGCCGATGTTGCAGTCCCGCCCGATCACGGCCCCCTTCATGACGTGCGCGAAAGCCCAGATTTGCGTGCCGGCGCCAACCTCGTCGCTTTCGCAAAGCGCTAAGCGGTGAACAAATATGCCGGCTGCCGAGGACATGGTAACCGGGCTAACCGCTCACCTGGCGTCCTCGCCCTGCAAAGCGGCTTCGAGTGCGACGATGCAGAAATCGACTTGCGCGGCAGTGAGCTCGGGATAGATCGGAAGACTGAGGCATTGGCGAGCCCAGTTCTCGGCGACCGGGAACGCACCTGCCCGATATCCGAGCGAGGCGTAGGCTTCCAGTTCGTGCAGGGCGAATGGGTAGTGGATCCCGGCGCCGATCCCTCGAGCATTGAGGGCTCGCAGAACGTTGTCGCGGCCAGCCAGCCGGATCACATAGAGATGAAGGATGCTGCCGGATGTGTGGGGCGTGCAATGGACCTCGGATATCCCCCGCAACGCCTCGTCATAATGGGCGGCGATCCGCCGCCGGGCGGCATTCCACTCTTCGAGGTGCGTCAGCTTCGCTCGCAGGATGGCGGCCTGCAGGGTGTCGAGCCGGCTGTTGAGACCGACTTCCTCGTGATGGTATTTTGTCCGTGAGCCGCAGTTCCGCAGGAGCTGAAGGCGTTCGGCAATGTCGCGGCGGGCGGTCGTCACCAGTCCGCCATCGCCATAACCGCCCAGGTTCTTTCCGGGATAGAAACTGAAGCAGCCGATGTCACCCAAGCTACCGGCGCGTTTGCCGGCGTAAACTGCGCCGTGGGCTTGCGCCGCATCTTCGATGACGGCCAGTGAATGCTCGCGGGCAATAGCACAAACGGCTGCCATGTCGGCACACTGGCCGTACAGGTGAACCGGAATGATCGCCTTTGTCCGGGAAGTGATAGCGCATTCGATCTTCTCGGGATCGATCAACGCGTCACCCTCCCGCACATCTACGATGACCGGCCGCGCCCCGGTCAGCGAAACGGCAAAGGCAGTTGAGGCGAAAGTCATGGCCGGCACGATCACTTCGTCGCCCGTACCGATGTCCAGCGCGCGGCAGGCGAGGTGAAGCGCATCCGTTCCGCTCGCAACGCCGGTCGCGTACGGAACGCCGCAATATTCGGCAAACTCGCTTTCGAACAGGGATACTTCTTCACCAAGGATAAAGTCGCACCGCTCGACAACCCTGGCGATCGCTGCTTCGATCTCCTCGGCGATCGCCTGACGCTGTGCCTTGAGATCGACCAGCGGTATTGAGGAACGAAAATTTGGGAGGCGATTCAAGACGTTCAAACGAAGGCGCTGCTCTCGGAAAACTTCGCGAACCCGAAAATCGCCGTATCGGTTGGTATTCAGGCGCTCTGATACCCAGGCCTGGCTTCTTCAGGATGAGATGCTTTCTCGCCGATAACTGGCCTCATGTCAAAGGGCTCGGGGGCGCCCAAGCCCTGCCTGCCAGTTGTTTCCTTGCAGAATCAGGAAGGATGAGGCAGCGGCGGCTCGCGGCCACCCGGCGCGAGCGAAGCCCGGTCAATCGCCGGCCGAAGCGGCGAGCGGCGGCGCCACGGCGGGCCGGGCAGCCGCGGGCGGGGCCGCGGCGGGGCGCGGGGCGAAGGGCGGTCTGGTGTCGGTCCCGTCCACTGCGGTTTTCAGCCGGTCTCGGCCGCGCGACAGGTGCGAGCGCACGGCGCCTACCGAGGTTCCCATGCTCTGCGCCGCCTCCGCATAGGATTTGCCCTCGACGCCGATCAGCAGGACGGCCGAGCGCTGGTTGCTCGAAAGCCGCAGCAGCGCCGCGCCTAGGTCGCGCAACAATAGCCGCAGTTCGCTCGCATGCGCCGTTGACGTCGGCGCTGGTTCGGCAATTTCCTTCAGCGCCGACGCCGAGCGGGCCGATTTGTTCACCCCGGCGAGGAAGCGGTTGCGCATGATTGTGTACAGCCAGGCGCGCAGATCGGTACCCGGCTGCCAGAGATGCGCGTTGGCGAGCGCCTGCACCAGCGTATCCTGGACGAGATCGTCGGCGTCCGCCTTTTCGCGGTGCCAGCGGCGCACCGTGCGCCGCAAGAACGGGATCTCGTTCTCAATTTGCTGCCAGTATTCGGCAGACGGGCCACCACGGCTCTGGCAGTCCGGCCCATCCGAGCCGCGTAAGGCAGCGGCGTCCAACAGCTCGGGATCGGTGTCGGCCACGTCGGAGGTTTCGATTCGGCATCCGCCTGACGAGAGCGCTTCTGCGGCGTCTACAACACAACGGTCGGAAGCCTCGGCATGTGTTTGCATTTTCGCAAGTTCCACACGAAAACCGGGAAAAGTGCTCCGATTTCGCAGCGCCACGCGGATTTACTCAGGTAAACGTTGGTTTGTGACACGTTTCTGACTCAAAACTGACGCAAAAGCAAACTGTTTTTAACGGATTGTTAAAAGAGTTTCCTTAGGGTTAATTTTTGCGGTGAGCGGCACCCGAAGGGTAAAGAAGTAAATCCATGTAATTTTCCTGCCGAAGAAAAGCATCGCCGGGGCCTCGCCAATCCATCTTTAGTTCTGACGCAGCCCGGGCGTATGCGACGCTCGGCGATCGAGGGCCCCGGACCAAGCGCGCGTCAGAATGCCGCGGGGACAGTCATCCCCGCAGTCAGGGCGGTGCCGGGTCGGTCCGCACATGGACGACGGCGACGTCGTCGGCGTAGAGCCGCCGCCAGCCCGGCAGATGGTCGAGCAGGAGGGCGGCGGGGCGCTCCGGCGCGATCAATGTCCAGGCGATGCCGTACTGGTCCAGCAGCTTTGGCAGCTCGTCGCTCTCCAGCAGCATCGCTTGAACATAGCGCTTGATGAATTCGTCGCCGTAAAGCTCGGCCCGCCCGTCGATAAAGGGCGGGATGCCGACAAAGATCAGGTAGCCGCCAAAGCCGTAATCGTTGAGGATCGGGCCGGTCACGTGCGCCGCCTCCGCCGCGGCGAGCGCGGCCGCCGGCATCGCGACGTCCGGGCGGGTCGCGGCGCCGTGCAGCACGCGCGGCGCTGACCGCCGCCAGTACGGCGCCGGCGAGCGCGACGCCGCGAAGGGACGCCGGCTTTGCCAGCTCCGCCAGGCTGCGGTCGACCGGACCGGACGAACGGCCGGCCGGCAATGCCCTCAGCTGCGGGGCGAGCGCCGGGGCGAGCAGCAACGGGGCGGCAAGGCCGACCAGCTCGCCGTGGCGGCGATGCTGTAAGGCCATATGCAACAACAACAACAGCATCAACAGCCGGGTCGGCGGCAGCCGCCAGCCTAGCGCGAAACCGGCGAACAGCGCGACGGCGAGCCACAGTTCGAGCGGCTCGAAGGACTGGAAATCGGGGCTGCGCCATTCGACCAGCTGCCCCATCGCAAAGCTCATCCCGGTGAGGCGGAACGGCAGCAACAGCCCGGCGACGCCATAGGGGGTGAGGAGCGCCGCACCGACCGCCAGTACGCCGAAGAAGGCCCAGCCCCCCGCCGCCCGGCGCCGGGTGCGCCAATCCGGGGCGAGCAGCACCGCCTCGGCGGCCAACAGGCCCGCGAGGCCGAGCCCGAACAGGTAGCCGCCGTGCAGATTGGCCCACAACGCCATCAGCGCGGCGAGCCAAGCCGCGGGCGCCCGGTTCTCGCTGCGCGCCCTTACCAGCTGCGCCACCCAAGCAACGAGGATCGGCAGTGTGAAGACATGCGGTCTCGCCAGCACATGCGGGATGACGAGGGTGATGGCGAGCGCCGTGGCGATCATCGCGTGCACCGGTACGAAGCTGCACAGCAGCTGGCGCAGCAGCATCGCCACCGCCGCGGCGGCGCAGAGGGCGGTTACCGCCACCAGACCGGCCCAGCCAAATGTGTCGAACAACCCGGCGAGCAGGACTTCGCCCAGCCATTCATGGGCTACCCAGGGCGCCTGCGCCATTGTCCCCGAGAAGATGCCGTGGTGGGGCACCGCACCGTGCGCGATGATCCAACGCCCGACGGCGATGTGCAAATCGGTGTCGGGATCGTGCAACACCGCGCCGCCGTGCCCGGCGATAAGGGCATAGAGGCCGAGGCCAAAGATCAGCGGCAGAGAGAGGCCGTAACGGTTGCGGCGAACTGCCAGGGTCGCATTGATACGCATTACTGACACGCATACTGCGGTGCCGCGGGACGGAATCGACGATTTTAATTAGGTCATTGGTCATCGCCGCGAAAGCGGCAGGTCAATCCATCACCGGCCTATATTTCCAACAGGCCTCCGTAAGCCACGAAAGAGCTAAATACGATTATCGCTTCCTTAACTACTCGGCGGGCAGGGTGGGCCCGCACCGATCATGGCCCAGATTGCATGTCGCTTCAGCTTCACCTTGTGCCACTCGCCGGCTTTGCCGGATTGATGTTGATCGCCGCCGTCGAGGATCTACGCCGGCTGGTGATCCCGAACGCGGTGGTCATGGGACTGTGCACGCTGTGGCCGCTCCAACTTGCGTCGACCGCCGACATATCCCTCTCCGGCAGCGCCGGCGCTGCCCTCTGCGCGGCGGCAGTATTCGTCGGCGGGTCGCTGTTGTTTTCCCGCGGGTTGATGGGCGGCGGCGACGTAAAGCTGCTCACCGCGGCGACCCTGTGGGCAGGGTCCCGTCAGACCCCAACGCTGCTGATCGTCACCGCGGTCCTCGGCGGCCTCCTGGCCCTCGCTCTGGTGTCGCCGCTGGCGCTGCGCGCCGTCTTTGCCCCAGCGGCGGCGGCCGGCCCCGCAAAGCGGGTGCCGGTGCCGTACGGCGTCGCGATCGCCGGCGCCGCCCTGATCGTGACGATCCCGCCCAACCTCAGCTGAAGGCAGCCCGATGCGCGCCCGCACTGCGATCCTGTTCCTGGTTGCCATCCTGTTGGCCGGCGGCACCGCAATGCTGGTGCGCTCCTGGCTAGTGCAGCAACGCACCGTCGAGGCGGAGGCCGCGCCGATGCCGCCGCCCCCTGTGCAGAAATCCGTCCTCGTCGCCCGCAGCGCCATTCCCCGCGGGCAGATCCTGAAACCGGCGGACCTTTCGTGGCAGACCTGGCCCGACGGTGGCCTCGACCACGCCTATATCCAAAAAGGAGCCAAGACCATTGAGGATCTCGCCGGCTGGGTGGCGCGCGACCCGTTCGGGCCCGGTGAGCCGATTACCGAAGGCAAGATCGTGGCGCCCGGCAGCCGCGGCTTTCTCGCCGCGGTGCTGCGCCCCGGCATGCGGGCCGTGTCGGTGCCGGTCACCGCCACCTCTGGGATCTCCGGCTTCGTCTTCCCGGGCGACGAGGTCGACATCCTGATCACGCACCCGCTGTCGGCGAGCAGCGGCAAGGGCGAGGGGGTGCAGCACCAGGCATCGGAGACGGTGCTGCACGATGTGCGGGTGCTGGCGGTCGACCAGAAGCTCGACAGCAAAGGGGGCGAGGCGATGATCGCCCACACCGCGACGCTCGAAGTAACGCCAAAGCAGAGCGAGGTCATCGCGGTCGCCAGCGAGATGGGCAAGTTGTCGCTCAGTCTTCGCAGCCTGACCACTCCGCCGGGCGAACAGGCTGCCGCCGATTCTGCCGACAACGCCGGGTCGGGCACCTTCACCCTCGACAGCGAGGTCAGCCGGCTGTTGCCAAAACCATTCACCCAAAAGGATAACCCTAACGCGGATGTCGTCACCGTATTGCACGGAAGTGGCAAATCGGAGACTAGTAGCGAGTCGCAACCTGCGTCTCGAGGTCTTTGATGCGCGCCTTGCCGCTCGCCGGTCTTGCCGGATCGCTGATTTTCGCCGCCTTGGGCGGCCCGCCCGCGGCGGCCCAGACCGCAGCGCCGACCGCCGATGGGCGCAGCGGCGTGGCCGTCGCACCGCAGAACGCGACGCGACCGTTGCGCGGTGGCGCCAGCCAGGTGGCGGCCAATGGCGCGCCGATCGTGCTCGAGGTCAACAAGGGCACCTTGATCCGACTCTCCGCCCCGGCGGCGACGGTCTTCATCGCCAATCCCGACATCGCCGATGTTCAGGTCAAGTCGCCCTCGCTGATCTACATCAGCGCCAAGGCGCCCGGCGAGACCGTGATCTATGCGGTCGATGCCAGCGACAGCGTACTGTTGAACTCGCCGGTCCGGGTCGAGCACGACGTCTCGCGGTTGCGCTCCTCGCTCCGGCAATTGGCGCCGGGCGAGCGGATCTCGGCCGATTCGGTCGACGGCAATCTGGTGCTGAGCGGCATAGCATCGGATGCCGGCAAAGCAGAAAAGGTTCGCGCGCTCGCTGCCTCGATCGCCGGCGAGGCCAAGGGCTCGCAGGTGATCAATCGGATGACCGTCGCCACCCCGAACCAGGTCAATCTGCGGGTGAGGATCGCCGAGGTCGAAGTTATCGAAGTTGAACGAGATCGGGGTCAATTGGACCAAGGCATTCACGAATGAGTCGCAAATCCGAATTCGCGTGAGTTTCGCGACCGCCAACCCGGTCACGATCATGGGCGAACGTCACCAACTACCCTCAATGATCGGGAAGATGGTTGGGCAAGCCGCCATCGCCACCATCGATGCTCTCGAGCAGGAGGGGTTCATCACGAGCTCTGCCGAGCCGAACCTGACCGCGATGTCCGGCCAGACCGCGAGCTTTACCGCCGGCGGGCAATTTCCGGTCCCGGTCTCCGGCGCCTCGAGCTCTACCGGGGGTTTTCCGACGATCTCGGTCGAATTCAAGACCTTCGGCGTCAGCCTCTCCTTCACCCCGACGATCATCGACGCACAGCACCTCAACCTGCGCGTCCGGCCCGAAATCAGCGAGCTGACGACTGTCGGCGAAGTATCGGTGCCGCTCACATCGACCGCCACCGTGACGATACCCGCTCTGACGCTCCGCACTGCCGAAACCACGGTCGAGCTCGGCAGCGGCGAAAGCTTTGCACTCGCCGGCCTGCTGATGCACACATCCCAGCAGCTCGTCTCCAAGGTCCCGTGGATCGGCGATATTCCGATCCTGGGCGCGCTGTTTCGCTCGGACCGCTTCCAGCGCGGCGAGACCGACCTCGTCATTATCGTCACTCCCTATCTGGTCCAACCGGTGCAGACGCGGGTTGCCGCCCCGACCGACGGCCTCGTTCTGCCGAGCGATGGGCAGCGGGTGTTGTTCAGCGACAAATACCGCCAGGGACTGCCCGGACCCGCGTCTGGCCCGCTCAACGCCGGCGGCAAGGGTCTGATTGGTCCGGGCGGCTTCCGACTGGATTGAGGGGAGGACAAAGTCATGAGAACCCGCATCTACCCGATCGCTGTCCTGCTGATGTTGGGGCTCGCGGCGTGCGTCACCGAATACACCAAGAGCGAAGCCCCGGACCAGCTGCGGGTCGACGGCGCCGAGAGCCGGCGCGAGCTCACATTCGCAACCGGATCTGCTTACTTGACCCCGGGTGAGCTTCGCAGACTCGACGGGTGGGTGCTCAGCGGCAGCATCCGACCGGCCGATCGCGTAGCGATCGCCGCGGCCGGCGCCCCGGGGCTCGCCGAGCAACGCGCCGCTGCAATTTCACGCGAGCTGTTGCGCTACGGCATCGTCACCCGAACGCTGGCGCTCGACACGGTGCCGCCCAATCAGGCGATCGTCTCGGTCGGCCGCTACGCGGTGACCTTGCCGACCTGCCCGAATTGGAGCCAATCGCTGAGCTACGATTTCGGCAACGCGCTTTAGCAGCAATTACGGCTGCGCCAACACGACCAATCTCGGACTGATGGTGGCCAGCCCGGCCGACCTCGTCAGCGGAAGGACGCTCGCGCCAGCCGAGGCCCAGCCCGCCGTCAACGCGGTCCAGCGCTACTTGACTGATCGGGTCAAGCCGCCACCCGCGCCCACAGCCTCGCCATTTGCCGCCGCGACCGGTGGCGGAGGCGGAGGCGAGAGCCGGTGGCGGCGGTGGCGGGGCCCCCGGAGCTGGAGTGGGAGCCGGAGCCCAGTAATGAAACCATCGCGTTCCAATGCCGCGCTGAAGCCCGAGCGCGAGGGCATCCTCGCCGTCCTCCACGAGCCGTCGACGATCGATCGCATCCAGGGGATCATCCGTGAGCTGCAACTGGATGACGAGCTCACCCTCACCGATACGCTCGATGCAGCGTTGCGGCGCATCCGTTCCGGTGCAGCCCCACGCATCCTGCTGATCGACCTCGGCGAATCGGCCGCGCCGATCGCCGAGGTCAGCGCCGCGCGCGCGGTCGGCGGCGCGGATCTGAAGCTCGTCGTGCTCGGCACGGTCAACGATGTCGCTCTGTTCCGCGATCTGCTCTCGGCCGGCGCCAGCGACTATCTGGTCAAGCCGTCGACCCGCGAAGCATTGACCGCGATGTTGGAAAAGACCTCGGCCTCGTTGGGAACGACCTCCGACGGGCTGGGACAGGTGATCGTCTTCCTCGCCAGCCGCGGCGGGGTCGGCGCGACAACTTCAGCCGTCTCCTGCGCCTGGCTAATGGCCACCGAGCGGCGTGAGCGGGTCGCGCTCGTCGATCTCGACCTGCATTTCGGGACCGTCGCTTTGAAGCTGGACCTCGACCCGGGCAGCGGATTGTGCGAGGCCCTGGAGCAGCCCTCGCGCATCGACAGCTTGTTCATCGAGCGCGCCATGATCAAGGTCAGCGATAATTTGCGCGTCTTGGCAGCCGAGGCCTCCGCGGCGCAGCACGTCGCCGTCGACGCCGGCGCGGTCGACATGCTGCTCCACGAATTGCGCCGCAAATTCGTCCGAGTCGCGGTCGATCTGCCGCGCGGTGTCAGCCCGATGCACCGCGTCGTGCTGGCCGCCGCGAGCCAGGTGGTCGTGTTCTGCGAGCACAGCCTCGCCGGTTTGCGCGACACGATCCGGCTGCAGACCCTGGTCCGCGAGCAGGCGCCCCAGGCCCGGCTATGGCTCGTCGAGGCGGGCGCCAGCGGCGAGCGCGCTCCGATCGGCAAGAGCGAGTTCGAAAAGGGGATCGGCAAATCGCTCGACGCGAGGCTTTCCTACGACCCCAAATCGGCCAGTGCCGCAGCCAATTCCGGCCAGCCTCTGCCGGCCGCGGCGCCGCGCAGCGCGATCGTGCGCGAATTGCGGCAGCTGACGGCGCTGCTGGTCGGTCCCGCGCCGGCCGCTGCTAAAAGCCGGGTCTTTGCCCTTCCATCGCTATGGTAGCATTCTTCAAACGCCCCGCGGCCGAAGACGGGCTCGACGCCCGCATCGCCGTGCTTTCGCGGCGCGCGCAGCCGCTCGCGGATCCTCCCGATCCGGAACTGGCGCCCCTCGCGCCGGCCACCCCGGACAATAGCCGCGCGACGGCTCCGGACATCGACATTGCCGTGCCAGTGGCGGAGATCGCCCCTGCGACCGCTCCCACGCCGATGCCGACCGCAGTCTCACCGCCGGACCCTCTCCGATGAGGATCGCTTTCTTCTGGCGCGCGAAGAGCTGCTCGCTCGCCTGACCGCGGAACTAAGTCCCGAGCGGATCAGCATTCTGAGCCGCGGCGAACTCGCCAAGGTCGTCGATGCCGCGGTCCAGGCCCATTTTGTGCGCAAAGGGGCCGAAGCGGACCCGATCGTCCGCCGCGATCTGATCACCGCGTTGATCAAGGGTCTTCTCGAACCCAACAAGACCCCGGCCAGTGCTGACGATGGGGGCTCGCGGCGGTCCAACCGCTCGGCGGTCGAGACGGCAAAGGCGCAGATCCAGCCGCTCGTCCTCGAACATATGGATGTCGCCGCCGCCGCGGAAATGCCCCGCGCCGTCTTCGAAGCGCAGCTCACCGGATGGGTCAAGGATCTGCTGACCGAAACCAAGATCCAGTTGAACTTCGTCGAGCAGCGCGAGCTCGTCGAATCGCTGATCGCCGATATGCTTGGGCTCGGGCCGCTCGAACCGCTGATCGAGGACGAGACCGTGACCGACATCATGGTCAACGGCGCCCGGCAGGTCTACGTCGAACGGCGCGGCAAGCTCGAACTCACCGGCGTCCGCTTTCGCGACGACGACCACGTCATGAACGTGGCGACCAAGATCGTCACGCGGGTCGGCCGCCGCATCGACGAAGCGACGCCGCTCGTCGATGCCCGCCTGCTGGACGGCAGCCGAGTCAACATCATCGCTCCGCCGCTCGCGATCGACGGACCGGCGATCTCGATCCGCAAATTTTCGAAGAAGACGATCACTCTCGATACGATGGCGCAGCAGGCCAACATCTCGCCGGACATGGCAACCCTGCTCAAGATTGCCGCGCGCTGTCGGCTCAATATCCTGATATCCGGCGGCACCGGTTCGGGCAAGACGACGTTGTTGAATGCATTGTCGCGGCTGATCGACCCGGCCGAGCGGACCGTGACGATCGAGGACGCGGCCGAATTGCAGTTGCAGCAGCCGCATGTCGTGCGGCTGGAAACGCGACCGCCGAACCTCGAGGGGAGCGGCGAGATCACAATGCGCGATCTGCTGCGCAACGCCCTGCGCATGCGCCCCGACCGCATCATCCTGGGCGAGATCCGCGGCGCCGAGGCGCTCGACGTGCTGCAGGCGATGAACACCGGCCATGACGGGTCGATGAGCACGATCCACGCGAATACGCCGCGCGAAGCGCTGACCCGGCTCGAAAACATGGTCGGCATGACCGGCATCAACCTGCCGTCGCGCGCTGTGCGCACCCAGATCGCCGCCGCGGTCCACCTGATCGTCCAAGTCAACCGGATGCGCGACGGCATTCGCCGCGTCACGCACATCATCGAAGTCGTCGGCATGGAGGGCGATATCATCACCACCCAGGAGCTGTTCACCTTTCAGTTCCAAGGCGAGGCGACCGACGGCAAATTACGCGGTGTATTCAATTCAAGCGGAATTCGCCCGTTCTTCCTGCCGCGAGCCGAGTATTACGGGCTCGACCGCGCTCTTCTTGAGATCATTTGATGGCCTGTTATAGGCTTTCGGTACATGCATATAGCTAGGCCGTGTACGGTAGGATTGTCTGCAATCGGGACCTACCAAATACTTTGACTTTCGTTTACCGGTACTTAAAGATTTCATCGCAGCCTGGGCATGATTGCTTTTGTTGAAACAAGGAGAATTCCGTTGCGCAGACTTCTCAGGAATTTAGTCAAAGACGAGTCCGGGGTCACGGCGATCGAGTATGCGCTGATAGCCGCATTGATCGCGGTCGCGGCAATTGCCGCCTTCACGCTGGTCGGCACCAATCTCAGCACGACATTCAGCACCATCGCCGCCAAACTGTAAGACTCGGAGAGAAGGCACACCCCGCGAACGACACTCGGCGGATCATCGCGTGAGGGTTTGTCAGGCCTCAAGGCGGAACCTTAACTTTAGCCCGGTATTCGGGCGTGCTGGCCGCGGCGGTTGGCGGGAACGCCAGTCCGACGACCCAGGCCAAAGGCATCACTGCAACGACGGCTTTGTCGACAGGCAGGCGAGTGACGGTTGACCTTGCGCGGGGTCAACGTCGGCGGCACCGAGGCCGCCCGCTTGCCACCCAGAGAGGGACCTGAAAGATGGGCATATCGCTCGATCTGGAGACGTCGATCGCGCTCGCTTGCGCGGCCAGTCTCGCATTTATCCTTTGCCTCGTCGCCTATGCGGTGAGCGAGGGCCCCAGCGGCCGGCGCTTCAAGCGGCGTCTGGCCGGAATACGCGATAGGGCGCAAGGGGTCGTTTCCGTCGAAGCGGTCGTCACCCGATCGCTTGCACGGCAGCAAAGCGCCACGCCCAAGATTGATCGCATTGCCCGGCATTGGCTGCCGCGCCGCGATATGCTCGCCCACCGCCTCGCCCGCACCGGGCGGCGGATCAGCGTTGGCCAGTATTCGATGACTGCCGTCGGGCATTGCTCTGTCTGGTCGCAATCACCCTCGCTTGCACCACTCCGATCGGCGTCGTCGCCAGCCTGCTCGTTGGGCTCCTGATCGGAACCGCGTTGCCTCACATGGCGGTCGGCCGTATGGGAAAGCGCCGGGTCGCCGCCTTTGTCGGCCTGTTTCCCGAGGCCATCGACCTGATGGTGCGGGCGCTCCGCTCGGGCCTGCCGATCAGCGAAGCGATCATTGGCGCGGGCCGTGAGATCGGCGATCCGGTCGGCGACGAGCTGGGTCGCGTCGAGGCCGGCATGCGGATGGGCCGCGAACTCGAAGGCCTGCTGTGGGACATCGCCAACCGCATCGACGTACCGGAATTTCGCTTCTTCATCATCGCGCTGAGCGTTCAGCGCGAAACCGGCGGTAACCTCGCCGAAACCCTCGCCAATCTCGCCGACGTGCTGCGCCGGCGCCGGCAGATGCGCGCCAAGGTGCGCGCCATGTCGAGCGAAACGCGGGCGACCACGATGATCCTGGCCGGCATGCCGGTCCTGGTCATCGTGATGCTCGCGCTGACCTCGCCGCACTATCTGATGCCGCTTTACACTGATATCCGCGGTTTTCTTCTCGACGGCCTGGCTTTCGCAATGCTCGGCACCGGGGTCGGCATCATGACCAAGATGGCGCGGTTCGAGATATGAGGAACACTCGCCTTCAGGATTTTCACATCGCCGATTGGCTGCCGGCGGGAATCGGGCTCGACGACGTCATCGTCGCGCTCGCCTCGCTGGCGACCCTGGTAATGTTCTTCGCGATGTGGCAGGCGTTGCGGCCGAACAGCGCCTTCGAGCGGCGTCTCGAGCAGATCGTCCAACGCAAGGAAACGCTGCGCCAATCGGCGCTCGTGAACCGCCGCAGCCCGCACCGTCGGACACCGGTCGGATTGATGCGCGAGGCCGTGACGCGGCTCAATCTGCTGCGCTCGCGGCACGCCGCCGAAGCGCGCCAGATGCTGGCACGTGCCGGCTTTCGATCGCAGGATGCGATGGTGAGATATCTGTTTGCGCAGATCAGCCTGCCGTTTGTCTTCGGCGCGCTGATATTGGCTGACACCCACGTGCTGCATCTGATGCCGCTGCCGTCGCAATTCGCGGTGTTGCCCTCAATGGCGGCAGTGCTGTTCGGCTTTTTCGCACCGAAGATCTATCTGAGGAACGCCGCCGACAAGCGCGCCAAGCAGCTTCAGCTGGCGTTGCCCGACGGGCTCGACCTGATGGTGATCTGCGCCGAAGCCGGGCTGAGCCTCGACGCAACCTTGGTTCGGGTATCGCGTGAGCTCGGCAATACCTGGCCCGAGCTCGCCGAGGAGTTCGGCATCACCGCGGCCGAACTGACCTTTCTGCCGGACCGCCGCATGGCGTTCGACAATCTCAACAACCGAACCGACTCCGACGGCATCCGCGGGGTCGTCAATACATTGCAGCAGACCGCCAAGTTCGGTACGCCATTGGCCCAGTCATTGCGCGTCCTCGCCACCGAGATGCGCACCGCGCGCATGACCCGCGCCGAGGAGAAGGCAGCGCGCCTACCGGCCCTGCTGACGATCCCGATGATGATTTTTATCTTGCCGACGCTGTTCATCGTGCTGCTCGGCCCAGCCGCGATAAACGTGATGGACACGTTCAAGCATTAGCGCGACGGGAGGTGCGGGTATCGCAGGATCTAACCGAGCGGTTCTCCGACCGACCCGGGACTGGAACCGGGGCCTATCAGCGCTCGAGCGCGCGCTGGCGGAGATGTATGTGCAAGGGGTTTCGACCCGCAAAAGCCTGCCCTCGCGAAGGCGGGGGTTAAGGCGATCGAACCAGCCGCCCCGCAGGGCCGGGGTGCCGGACGACGAACAGGCCAAGATCGCCGGCGTACCGTTTTGACGTTACGCGGGTGACTGTCCCTCGATAATGGTTGGAGGAGATGGGGCACCGGACTGTCATGCCGGGCTTGACCCGAGGCATCCGCGCATTGAGGACGCATGCTGTGCCGGTTTCCGTGGATGCCCGGCTCAAGGCCACGGCTGTCCGGTTGAGTTTTGCTGGACACGGAGCATGGCATTGATTCCACTCGGTCTGGGACGTTTTGCCGACGGTCCGGACACGAAACGGGAGAGCAATGCCATGCGCCACCAGAATAGCGTTTTTCATGAGCTGTTGAAGCACATACCATGGGATGTTTTTGACCGCTTGGTCGGCGAGCACGGGGCTGATTTGCGGGTTCGTCGGCTCAACACGAAAAGCCAGTTTGTGGCCTTGCTGTACGGCCAGCTTTCGGGCGCGGCGAGCTTGCGCGAAATCGTCACCGGTTTGGCCAGCCATGCGGCCCGGCTCTATCATCTGGGGGTGCGGCCGGCGCAGCGCTCGACCTTGGCCGACGCCAATGCCGGACGGCCCAGCGCGGTGTTTGCCGACCTGTTTGCGGAGCTGGTGAAACGGGCGCATCGCGGTTTGCGCCGGGCGCTCGGCGAGAGCGTCTATCTGATCGATTCCACCGGTCTGCGGCTCAGCGAGGCCAGCGCCGCATGGGCGCGCTTTTCGAGCGGGGTTTGCGGCGCCAAGGTGCATGTGATTTACGATCCCGATGCCGATCATCCGATCTATGCCGTGGTCAGCGCGGCCAAGGTCAACGACATCACGGCGGCTCAGGAAATGCCGATCGAGGCCGGCGCGACTTACGTCTTCGATCTGGGCTATTACGATTACCGCTGGTGGGCCAAGCTGGATGCGGCGGACTGCCGGATTGTGACCCGCTTCAAATCCAATACCCCGCTCAGAGGAGCCCGTGACTGTGCGGTTGCGGCAGATAGCAGCGTGTTGTCCGATCGGGTGGGCCATCTGCCGGCCCGCCAGGTCAACCCCAAGGCCCGGCTCAACCCGTTCAGCAAGCCGGTGCGCGAGGTGCGGGTCAAGCTCGACAGCGGCAAGGTTCTGCGCATCCTGAGCAACGATCTGGAGGCGCCGGCACAACGGATCGCCGATCTCTACAAGCGCCGCTGGGCGATCGAGCTGTTCTTTCGTTGGGTCAAGCAAACCCTGAAGATCCGCCATTTCCTCGGAACCGGCGAAAACGCCGTCCGCATCCAGGTTGCCGTGGCTCTGATTGCTTTCCTGTTGCTGCGTCTCGCTCAGGCCACTCAGTCGGCGGTGCAAGCGCCGCTCGCTTTCGCCCGGCTGATACGCACCAACCTGATGCACCGAAGACGCATCGACCGTCTGCTGAACCTTGCACCAGATCCAGAACCGGATGCGGCGCAATTGGCTCTGCAATGGACGTGAGGTCAGATCGAATGATCGGGAATCACCACAGGTCATGACATCTTCAAGTTGCACGCCGGAGCCGGACAGCCGTGGCTCAAGGCCGGGCATGACGGCTAAATTTAAATTGACACTAAAATCATCCGAATGCGTCAGAGCAGAAGCAGAGCCGTTGTCTCCTGTTCAATTTCATTACGGCGATAAAAGCTAGTTCGGCACCCAGACCGCGGCCCTGATCTCGCCGAACTCGCGGGCGATCTTGCGCCAGGAGGCGCCGGCATCCTCGGTGACGTAGACCTCGCCGAACAGGCTGAATGCGACGATGCGGTTGGCGTCAGCGGGATGCGTCGCAAGGCCCCACATAGTGGCGTTGGGCTGGGTTGGGAGTGGCAGGATCTCCCAAGTCTCCCCGAAGTTTGTGGTGCGGAGCACGTGGCCCTTTTCACCCGTCGTGGTCTCGCCGCACCCGGCGAACAGCACGCCGGGATCATCGGTCTTGACCGCCATGCCGCGGGCATAGGGGAGCGGCCACTTCTCTCTGATGCCCAAGGCCTGCCAGGTCTCGCCCAGATTGTCGCTGACAAACATCTCGCGCGCGGTGCTGGCATAGATGCGCTTGGGCTTCGTCGCCGCGATCGTCAAGGCGTGAATGTCCCGATCGTACAAACCCGTCTCGAGGTGCGTCCACGTGCCCCCGCCGTCCAGACTGCGGAAGACGCCGTCGATTTCTACCCCTGCCCAGACGATACGATGATCGTCCGGGTCGACGTTGACGGTGGTCACCAAGGGTATGCCGATGGAGCACTCGCGGGCGATGTCTACGGCCAATTCCTCCCACTGCCGTCCACCATCGCGCGAGCGATAAACCCCGGCCGGGCGTGTGCCGGCAAAGAGAATATCGGGATCCACCGGATCGATGGTCAGCGACCAAATCGTTGGGAGAGCCCCATTGGCACCGATGCGCTCCCACCGCGCGCCGCCATCGTGGCTCACGAACAAGCCCGTATCGCCACCTGCCAAAACGGTATGCGCCTTCTTGGGATGGGCGACTAATGCCTGTATGCGGCTATTGAGCGGGAACGGGGCGCGATGCCGTGTCCACGACTTTCCGGCATCCGGACTGTGCCATACGCCCCAGCCAGCCGTTCCAAGACATATACTGTAGTCCGCTGCCATACGCTGCCCTCCCTCATCCCCATACACCCACAAACGGGAGCGCTAACCTTTCTTCGGCGACCAGCCATAAGCCTTGGCGCAGGCGCCGCCCATCAGCATCGCCCGCTCACTGTCGCTCAGGCGGTCGGTCTTGAGGAAGGGCTCGACGGCCTGCTCGTAGTTGACGACGGCGAAGGCGCGCGTCCAGTCGGTGCCCCACAAGCAGCGATCGAAACCCCAGGCATCGAACACGCGGGCAAGCGGGTCCCAAATGTCCGGGAACGGATATGGCTCCCGGGACAGCGTGCAGGCGCCGCTGACCTTGATCACCGCGTTCGGGCGCTTGGCGAGTTCCAGCACCTTCGGGAGATCGGCCCAGGGCTGCGGCGGCGCGGGCGGCACGCGCGGCTGCATGATGCCGAGATGGTCGATGATGAAGCGCGTATCGGGATGGCGATCGATCAGCGCAGTGCCCGCGTCCAGATTGCCCCAGAACAGGACGTTGACCGGAAAATCGTGGCGAGCGGCGGCGCGCGCGATCCGGTCGAGGCCCGGGTCGTCCGGCGCGCGGTTCGCCTCCTTCGTCAGCATGATGCGGATGCCGACCGCGCCCGGCGTCTTCTTCCAGTCGGCGATGACATCGGCCACCGCCGGATCGTCCGGGTTGACCGGCTTGACGATGCGCGAACCGGCCGGGATGGGCCTGCTGCACTTCGACCGCATAGCTGGCGTCGTACTGGTACATCGAGAAGGCGGAGATGAAGATCGCGCCGTCGACGCCGACCTTGTCCATCGCCGCCACCATCTCGTCGCCCGTGACGTGATCGGGCCAGTTCGGCACGCTGTGCCAGGGGCGCTTCGGCGTGTTCGCCTCATAGGCATGGACCTGGGAATCGATGATCGTCATCGGAGAAGCTCCTCTGTGTTGCGGCTGCGCTTCCGCATGTGCTCCGCGCAGCACCGCCGGTCCTGCCGCCGCCAGAGCCGCCGCCCCGGCGTGCAGCATGCTACGCCGGTCGATGCTCTTGCCTGCGGTAGTGATTTGTTGGCCATTTCTCCCTTCTGTTCGCGCCGAGATTGCGCTCTCCGGGTCATTGAAGATTGCCGGCTTCCTTTGGCCCCGGTCAAGGGAACCGATCCTCGCGCACGCCGGCAGGGTTTCAGCCTGGAGCTTGATGCGGCTCAAAACTTGAGAAGCCGCAGCCTATAATCGCCAAGCGACCAACCTGTCCGTGCGACGGGCGAGCCGTGGCAATGGTACGCCGTCAAGACCGGCAAAATTTCCGCCGAGATCGGGTATGTCCTCGTCACTAGATATTGAGACCCGACCGTCCGCCTCCTCGTCACGTAGGCGGGCCGCGCAGCACCGTATTAAGATAATACGGGAAAATTAGAAGCAAGAGGCTGGCGGTTTCTAAAGATGCTTGCGTCCTGTTGCATACCGATTGACGCGGCGCGCGAACCGGCGCAAGGAGGCTGGGGAAAATATGTGACCCTCACCGTCCCGGAAAACTCGGGAGATGTCGGCTGATCTTGGGAGAAAGCAAGGCAAATGCTGGACACCGATGATCTAGCGCTGTGGTATGCGCTCAATCGGATGATGACCAATTACTGGGCCGACGTGGATCACAACGGCGGCAGCCAGGCGCACGAATTTTATCTGCCGGAGGCGCTCTTCGCGGTCGGCAACAACCGATTTGAAGGACCGGAAAAGATCCGTGCCTTCTATGCTCGGCGGCGACAGCACGGCACCACCACCACGCGTCACTTGGTCGGCAATCTTCGGGTGCTGCGGGACGATGCGCGTTGCGTCCGGACGGTCGGGGTGATGAGCCTCTACCGCGCCGATGGCCGCCCACCCTTTCAGTGGACAAGACCGCCCGCCATGATTGCGGATTTCGAAGCCCAATGCGTGCTCGGCGACGACGGGCTGTGGCGTTTTCAGTCGCACGTTCTGCGGCCGATTTTCGTCGGCAGCGACCTTCCGGCTTCGATTTCGATCGACCCCCAACGCCTGTAAGGACGCGGAAATATCTCACGCCTCAGCCCCGTGCGACGGCGTCCTCTCGCTCACCGCCAGAAATTCGCCCATTGCGGGGTTTCGATCACCAGCCCTTGCTTGATCCGTTCGATGCCGGCTGCGGCGGCGCGGCGGCCCGATACCACGCCTTGTCGAGGGCGCGGACCGACCAAATGTCGATCGACCCGAGTTCCGGGTGGATCGATATGTCGGCCGCGGCGCGGTTCGCCGCCATCCGGAGGTCGCCGCTGATCGTGCCCGAACGCGTCAGGATGCGAACGATGTTGGGGACTTCCTCGCGGCCACCGGCCCGCGCAGCTTTCCCGCCGCCCACCCGTGAGCGCTCCGGTTCGCTTGTAAGAGCAAAGACCTGCGCGCTTTCCCGGGCTAAAATGGCAAGTGCCGATGGCGCATCCGCCTACTGCAGTGGCGGGCACACCATATTGACTTGCATCTGCGCCACGATTGCCGAGTTGAACGGGCGGTTGGCGCAGTTGGCGTTGTATTCGCTGACCCGCGCATTGTAGCGCGCCGTGGCTTGGGTGGCGTCCGCGTGAATGGGCCCGATCGACTGGCGATAGGCGCCATCGTGCCGCTCAAGAAGCGCCTTATAGCGAGCAACCGCGTCGGGATCGTTCACGTTCAGTGTCGATCGCTCGCGCGCGAGCTGCGAATCGAGGTCAGCGAGCTGCCGCGTAACCGTGTCCAACGCCTGTTTTTTTGCGTTCATGTCCGCCGAAAGCGCCGAGACCGCCTGCTGCAAACACAAGCACCCCCTAATCTCGGCCATTTCGGGCGGCAGTGGCACCTGGGCTCTCGCTGCTCCGGGCGCAAGCACCGCGACCAAGCCCAGGCCCATGGTCATCCCAAGCGCCAACCGGATCATCGCGCGCGGCCGGCCGGCTAGTGCGTCGTGGCCCCAGGCGTGGAATCGGCCAGTTCGCGGACCCGCTGGGCAGCCTCGTGGCCGAGCTCGTTGGCCTTGTTCCATAATCCGTCACGGGCCTCGCCGATATAGTCCTGCTCTATTCTGGTGGGCGGCAGGATCGCTGCAAAAATCGCACCTGCAACCAATCCGGCAACGCCGATCAGCCAGGGATCGGTCGACAGCTTCTCCGTCACCTGACTACTGGCCCGGTTGGCCAGATCGCCCGCAGCGCTGGCCCGGTCGAGCACGGCGCTGCCGGCATCGCGAACCGTGCTGAGGGCGCCGCGCGCCGCTCCGGCCGCCTGATGAACCCAACCATCGCCACCGCCCGAACTCGTTGCGGGTCAACGGCTCGCCGTTGGGCCCCAAAACGGGCACACGGGATTCGTTCGCTCGAACCGCCACCGATCCCGATGTCCCCGGCAAGCTCGCCGATCCGGCGTTGCGCCGCCTGGACGCGCTCGTCATTCACAACGCGCTCCACCAGACCCGTGTTGCTGGCCACGAGCCATGCGACACCGATGCCAATCAACGTAAGCGGCACGCGGTTGGTCTGGATTACCTCGCCAACCCCGCCGCCTTTCAGTGAATTTGTAAACATTTCTGATCCTTTCTTTTCTATTGAGCGGATCACGAGACCTGATCCCGGATCCAAGCTTGATCCTCACGAAGCGACTTCAGCGACCGATGCGGAACCAACGCGTCGGCGTTCAGACGACTCTTCCCGAAGAGCGCCAGCCCAGCGCCCAGCGCGACTACGACTACCCCGATGATCAGCGCGGAGAGCCAAGGCGCCAAAACATGGCTGAGGCCGAGGATCGCTGCCGCAAGCAACGCGAGCCAGCCGCTGAAGGCGATCACGCCTCCCGTGGCAAGCGCCGCCGCGCCCACACCCATGCGGGTCAGTTTTTCACTGAGCTCCGCCTTGAACAGCGCGATCTCCTGACGGACCAGCATACTGGTTTCGCCGGCGAGATCGGAGAGCAGCGCGGCAACCGGACGTCCGAACCGCACGCGCGGCTCTCCGACGTCCGGCCCGAGGCGGCCGTTACCGGAAAGCATCAACGGGTCTCCACGGCTCCGGTGATCGGGTGCGGGTTCCCGGTCAACTCACCGGCGGAGGTGCCGCTTCCGCTCGATACGGCCGCCGTAACCGTGCGCGCCGGTTCGCTGCTCGGAGACGACCGAGCGGCATCGTGCCGCCGCCCGGCGGTCGAGGTCCATAAGAGGCGCCCGACGACAAAGCCGGTGGCAACAGCGCCGAGCACAAACCATGTCGGCTGGCGTCGTGCGAAATCCTCGGTGTCGGCGACCAGCTCGCCCCAGTGCCTCTCGCGCATCGTGTGCGAAAGGCTATCGACCTGTGTCGCCCCCTCTTGGAGGTAACGGGCAATGACGCGGCTTTGCGATTTGTCGAGCGGCTGCGCAGCGCCCCGCAGCGCGCTGGATATTCCCGAAATTCTATCGGCGATCTGGCGCTTCTGTTCTTCCAGCAGCGATTCGGCTGCCGATCGGGCGGCGTCCAGGAATTCTGTGACGACGCTCCCGCCGTATCCTCTCTCCGTATCCGCCGTCGAATGCGCCCGCACCGTCGCCCCGGTCGGGGTCATCATGCTCGAGGAGGCATCATTTCTGTCAGCCATGCGTCGTCCTCCGAGTAAACTCGTAACCTGCCATCCTGCTCGGACAACGAATTCATTCGACCTGAGGTTCCTGCGGCGCAGCGGGAAATCCTGCTAATTTCGTTGTCGAACCGCTGCCACAGTTTGCCTGATAATTGAGAGCAGGCATGCCGGATCAGCCGGCCGGGGGAGCGGGGTGTCGGAAAGCAAGACGACAGCGGCGGGAGCCGGTGGCTGAGGCGAGGCTGCGGGTCGACCCCGCCGATCGCATCCGGCCACCTCCGCGGAGCCGCCCGCCGCGTACGCGAGTGCCGCGGCAACGCGCTCGCGGCAAGGGAGTGTTGCGGCGAACCTCCAAGCTCGGCCTGTTGCTGCTCCTGTGGACGGCAATCGTCGGCAGCGTCGTTCTCGGCTATTTCGCTCTCACATTGCCCGACACCGGTGAGCTCACCCGCGCCGAGCGACGTCCGAGCGTCACGATCCTGGCGTCGGACGGCAGCCTCTTGACGACTTATGGCGACCTCTTCGGGCAACCATTGACCCTGAAGGAGATGTCGCCCTACCTGCCGAAGGCCGTCGTCGCGACCGAAGATCGCCGCTTCTACAGCCATTTTGGGGTCGATCCCATCGGGCTCGTCCGGGCCGCGTTCGCCAATATCGCCGCTGGACGCATAGTCCAGGGCGGCAGCACGATAACCCAGCAGCTCGCCAAGAACCTCTTCCTGACCCCCGAGCGCAGCCTCTCCCGCAAGATCCAGGAGACCTTGCTGGCGCTGTGGCTCGAGCACCGCTTCTCGAAGAACCAGATCCTCGAGATTTACCTGAACCGCGTCTACCTCGGGGCCGGCACCTATGGCGTGGATGCCGCGGCGCACCGCTATTTCCACAAATCGGCGAGGCAAACGACCCTCTACGAAAGCGCCGCTATTGCCGGCCTGTTGAAAGCACCGACCCGGTTCAACCCGGCTCGCGACCCAGACAAGTCGACGGCGCGGACCGCGCAAGTGCTGGCCAAAATGGTCGATGCCGGGTTTGTCACCAGCAGTCAGGCGATGGCTGCTTTGAGCGGTGGGAGTTCGCTCGCTGCGGTAGCGGTTACGCGGCCTGGCGCTCGCTATTTCGGGGATTGGGTGGCCGAACAGCTGGGAGATTTTGCCGATACCGGCAATCGTGACTTGACGGTGGTGACGACGCTCGACCCGCGCATGCAGGCACAGGCCGAAGCGGCGGTCGCGGACGTCATCACCCGCGAGGGCGGGAAAATGGCGGTGAAGGAGGGCGCGCTCGTCGCAATGTCGCCGGATGGAGCGGTCCGCGCCATGGTCGGCGGCCGCGATTATGACCAGAGCCAATTCAATCGCGCAACCCAGGCGCAGCGGCAGCCGGGCTCCGCCTTCAAGCCGTTCGTCTATCTGGCCGGGTTGGAAGCCGGACTGCAACCCTCCGACCAGTTCGTCGACGAGCCGATGCGCATCGGCAATTGGCAGCCGCGCGATTATACCGGGCATTATCAAGGCGAGATGACCTTGGCCGAAGGTTTGGCCCAGTCGGTCAACACGATCGCGGTCCAGGTCGCACAGCGTGCCGGTCTTGGGAAGGTTGTGGCGGTTGCCCATCGGCTCGGGATTTCGTCACCACTCGCGCCAGAGGTGAGCCTTGCTCTCGGCACGAACGAGGTCAATTTGTTGGAGCTGCGTTTCGGCCTACGCACCGTTCGCCAATGGCGGTCTCGGGGTGTGGCCGCACGGCATTATCGAAATCCGCGACGGCGCGGGAAAAATCGTGTTTCGCCGCACCGGCTCGGGGGTCGGGCAAGTAGTCACGCCGGAGCTGACCGGAACCATGAACCAGATGCTGAGCGCCGTGATCGGGCACGGCACCGGCAAGAGCGCGGCACTGCCGCGTCCGGCAGCCGGCAAAACCGGGACGACGCAGGAATATCGTGACGCCTGGTTTATCGGCTACACCGCCGACCTCGTCGCGGGGGTCTGGCTCGGCAATGACGACAATGCGCCGATGAACAAGGTGACGGGCGGCTCGCTGCCGGCGCAGACCTGGCGGCGTTTCATGCTGACGGCGACCCAGGCGATGCCGGTACGCCCGCTGCCGAGCACACCGCTGCCGCCTGCTGGAGTGCTGGCTGCGGCGCCGGCGCGCTCGGGCGGCGGGTTCTTCGACAATTTCTTCCGGCTCTTCGGGCCGAGGTGATGGAGCGTGGCGAGGCGCCCTCACCCGCCTCGCTGTGCTCGTCCCCCTCCCATTCCTCCCCCGCAAGCGGGGGAGGGTTAGAATGGGGGCTGGTGGGTGAGGGTAATGCAGCAGCTAGTGCAATGGCGAGAACGATGCCGGCACGACCAGCATGTTCTCCTGCTTGATGAACTGACCGCGAGTATTTGGGGGCCAGGCACCGCGTTGCGCGGGCCTCGTCGCGGATGCGGAAGCGCTCGGCCGCATCCTTGTAGGCCCAGATGTGGATCCATTGGTTGAGCGGGCCGAGCTCGGTATGCCCCGCCGCCGCCAGAGGCGACAGCTTGACCCGCCCTTCGATCCTCTCGGCCCAGCGCTCGATGACGGTCGGCGCGGCTCCAGGCAGCATCGTATAGGTGCGGATCTCATAGAGATTGCCGTGCTGCCGCGGCGTAAAGGCCGGGCAGAACGGCGCCGCATTGACGATCTTGCTCTCCATCTCGACCATGAATTCCTGGATCTTCGGCGGCCAGTTCGGGATCGACTGCGAACGCACCCGCGTCCGATGCTGCAGATCGTCATAGGGCCAGATGTGGATGATGTGGTTCAGCGGCCCGACTTCGGTATGAAAGAACGCGCCGAGCGGCGACACCTTGACCCGCTCGGTCAGCGCCTCGCCAAACCGCTTCTCGGCCTCCGGCACCGACCCGGGCTGCAAACGATAAGTCCGCATCTCAAAGATCATCGACCTGCTCCCATTTGGTGTTCGGCACGGGCATTCTAGGGCCGCAGCGGGGCGAGTCAAACCGGGTGCCGAAATGCTGCACGGCGTCGGCGGCGCAGTACGTCGGCGGCGCAGTAGACCGACTCCGAGCAGTCCAGTGCCGAGGAGCAGCATGGAAGCAGGCTCGGGCACCGAGGAACCCGACATCGACCCGGGGACGAGAGTTTCGCGGCTCCCGGCTCAGCGGCTAAGGCAGGCGCGCCAGCTTTTCCGTCAACAGATCGTAAAAGCCGTCGGCATCGACCGCTGTTCATGAACCGCACATTGGGCTTTCTGCCGGTGACGCCCCACCAGTCCACCACCGTCATTCCGATCGTCAGTGGGCTCTGCGTCTCGATCGCGACATTGACATCGCGACCCCGATACAGGGCCGGGCGCAGCAGATATCGCGATCACGGCCGGATCATGGAGCGCCCGGGCGCGCGAGCCGAATTTGGCGCGGCGGTTTTTCTCGAAAGAAGTCAGCAGCCCGGCAACCGCCGGGCCGCAGCGATTGCCGAGAGCTCGCAGGGCCGCGAGGCGCGATGGCGTGCTGACCAGCTGATGCGTGACATCGAGCGGGATCATCGTGATCGGGATGCCGCTGTCGACGACGATCGCCGCGGCGTGCGGATCGACATGCATGTTGAATTCGGCCGCCGGCGTCACATTGCCGAGCTCGAAACAGGCTCCGCCCATGACCACCAATTCGCGGATTTTGCCAGCGACTTCCGGCGCCTTGACGAGCGCCATGGCGATGTTGGTCAACGGCCCCAGAGCGCACAAGGTGATTGTGCCGGCCTCGGCGGAGCGCAACGTCTCGATCGAGAAAGTCCACGCCATGCTGAGGCTGCAGCGCCATCGTCGGATCGGGCAGCAACAATCGATCTTGTTCGGTTTCACGGTGAACCCGCTCAGCCGTCGCGAGCGGGCGCAAAATCGGCCGCGCGCACCCGGCATAAACCGGGACATCAGGACGGCCAGCCAGTTCACAAACCCGACGCGCATTGCGCTCGGTCTGAGCCAGCGGCAGATTGCCCGCGACGGCGACTAGGCCGAGAACCTCCAGTTCCTCGGCCGCTGCCAATGCCAGCAGGATCGCGACGGCGTCGTCCAGGCCGGGATCGGTATCGATGATGATCCGCCGACGCGCATCTCTCGCGCTTACCGGCGCAGCACCATCAGCTTCTTGATTTCGGCGATCGCCTTGGCCGGGTTGAGGTTCTTCGGGCAGGTTCGGGTGCAGTTCATGATCGTGTGGCAGCGGTAGAGCCGGAACGGGTCTTCGAGCTCGTCGAGGCGCTCGCCGGTCTTCTCGTCGCGGCTGTCGGCGATCCAGCGATAGGCCTGCAACAGCACGGCCGGTCCCAGATAGCGCTCGCTGTTCCACCAATAGCTCGGGCACGAGGTCGTGCAGCAGAAGCACAGAATGCATTCCCACAGCCCGTCGAGCTGTTCGCGCTCCTCGATCGATTGCGGGCGCTCGCGGTCGGGCGGCGGCGGGCTCGCGGTCTGCAGCCAAGGCCGGATCGACTGGTATTGCGCAATGACATGCGTCAGATCGGGCACCAGATCCTTGATCGACCGGCATGTGCGGCAACGGGTAGATCCGCACCGCGCCTTCGATGTCCTCGATCGCCTTGAGGCAAGCCAGCGTATTGGTGCCGTCGATGTTCATTGCGCAGGAGCCGCAAATCCCTTCGCGGCACGAGCGGCGGAAGGTCAGGGTCGTGTCGATCTCGTTCTTGATCTTGATCAGCGCGTCGAGGACCATCGGGCCGCAATCGTTGAGATCGATCTCGAACGTGTCGATCACCGGGTTCTTCCCGTCGTCCGGGTTCCAGCGGTAGATCTTGAACTCGCGCAGCCGGGTCGCGCCGGGCGGCCCGGCGAAGGTCTTGCCGGCGCCGATTTTCGAGTTCCGCGGCAGGGTGAATTCGGCCATCGACGGTCCTCAGCCTTCGCGCCGCACTGACTACGGCGATCGCCCCCGCGAAAGCGCCTCGCCGCCCTTCAGGGGCGGACACCGTAGCGCCGCCGCACTGAGTCCCCGCTTTCGCGGGAACGACGAAGTTAGCACGGATGATCATTCGGTTTTACATTTAGTACACGCGCGCCTTGGGCGGGAAGGTCTGCACCTCGTTCGACAGCGTGAAGAGGTGGACCGGGCGATCGCCGAGTGTGACCCCGCCATCGCCGTCGAGCCAGGCGAGCGTGTGCTTCATCCAGTTCCGGTCGTCGCGCTCGGGGTAATCTTCGCGGGCATGCGCGCCGCGGCTTTCGGTCCGGTTCTCGGCCGAGTGCAGGGTGACGACGGCCTGCTCGAGCAGATTTTCCAGCTCCAAAGCTTCGACCAGGTCGGTGTTCCAGATCATCGACCGGTCGGAGATGCCGAGCTCGCCGAAGCTGTTGGCCACCACGTCGATCCGGCTGACCCCTTCCCGGAGCACTTGCGCCGTGCGGAAGACGGCGCAGTTGGTCTGCATCACGCGCTGCATGTCGAGGCGGATCTCGGCGGTCTTGCGCGGGCCCGCGCGACTGCCGCACCGCGTCGAGCCGGGCCACCGCCTCCTCGCCGGCGCCGTTCGACATCGGTTTTTGCGGTGTGCCGGGGCGCACCAGCTCGGCGGCGCGCTGGGCGGCGGCGCGGCCGAACACGACGATGTCGAGCAGCGAGTTGCAGCCGAGCCGGTTGGCCCCGTGCACCGAGACCGAAGCCGCCTCGCCGATCGCCATCAGCCCGGGCACCGTCGCGTCCGGTTCGTCCCGGGTCGGCCGCAGCACCTCGCCGTGGTGGTTTGTCGGAATGCCGCCCATGTTGTAATGCACGGTCGGCAACACCGGGATCGGCTCGCGCGTGACGTCGACCCCGGCGAAGATCTTGGCCGTCTCCGAAATCCCCGGCAGGCGCTGGTGCAGCACCTCGGGCGAGAGGTGCTCGAGGTGGAGGAGGATGTGGTCCTTCTCCGGTCCGCAGCCGCGGCCCTCGCGGATCTCGATCGTCATCGCCCGGCTGACGACGTCGCGCGACGCCAGATCCTTGGCGTGCGGCGCGTAGGCTTCCATGAAGCGCACGCCCTCGCTGTTGGTCAGATAGCCGCCCTCGCCGCGCGCGCCCTCGGTGATCAGGCAGCCGGCGCCGTAGATCCCGGTCGGGTGAAACTGGATGAACTCCATGTCCTGCAACGGCAGGCCGGCGCGCAACACCATGGCATTGCCGTCGCCGGTGCAGGTATGGGCGGAGGTGCAGGAGAAATAGGTCCGGCCGTAGCCGCCGGTGGCGAGGACCACGAGATGGGCGCGAAAGCGGTGCAGGCTGCCGTCTTCGAGGTTCCACGCCATGACGCCGCGGCAGGCGCCCTCCTCGTCCATGATCAGGTCGAGCGCGAAATACTCGACAAAGAACTCGGCATTGTTGCGCACGCATTGCTGATAGAGCGTGTGGATGATCGCGTGACCGGTGCGGTCGGCGGCGGCGCAGGCGCGCCGCGCCGGATCGCCCTCGCCGTATTCCATCATGTGCCCGCCGAACGGCCGCTGATAGATCCGCCCGTCTTCGGTGCGGGAGAACGGCACGCCGAAATGCTCGAGCTCGATGACCGCGGGGATCGCATTGCGGCACATGTATTCGATCGCGTCCTGGTCGCCGAGCCAGTCCGAACCCTTGACGGTGTCGTACATGTGCCAGCGCCAGTCGTCCGGCCCGATATTGCCGAGCGCGGCGCTGATCCCGCCCTGCGCGGCCACGGTATGGCTGCGGGTCGGGAAGACCTTGCTGATGCAGGCGGTCCTCAGCCCTTCGATGGTCATTCCCAATGTCGCCCGCAGACCCGCGCCGCCGGCGCCGACGACGACCACGTCATAGCTGTGATCGGTAATGTTGTAGGCCGCTGGCATGCGGGGCTCCAATCAGCTCGTCGATCCGAGGGCAATGCTGAGCACTGCGAAGATCCCCGCCACGGCGAAGCCGAAACTGAGCAGGCGGACGGCGACGACGAGGCCCAGCTTGGCGAGCTCGGTATGAACATAGTCTTCGATGACCACCTGGAGCCCGAGCGACGCGTGGTAAAAAGTCGCGATAAGCAGCAATACCAGCAGCATGGCCGGCAGCGGGAGGCCGACCCAGTTCTGCACGGTCTCGATATCGGCGCCGACCAGGCCGATGACGGAAGCCACGAACCAAAGGCTCAACGGCACCAGCGCAATCGCGGTAATGCGCTGCGCCCACCAGTGCTCGACCCCCTCCTTCGCCGAACCCAGCCCGATCGCGCGGCCGAGCGGCGAGCGCATCCGCGATGCCATCATCTCAGGATACCCAGCGAGCTATCCCGGCGATCCAGGCAACCAAAGTCAGCACGGCGGTCGCCCCGACGACAATCCAACCACCAATATAGGTCGATCCGAGATCGAGCGCATGGCCGGTGTCCCAGACGAGGTGCCGGATGCCATTGCACAAATGATAGAACAGCGACAGGGTCCAGCCGAACAACAGCAAGAGCCCGATCCAGGAGCCGAGGAAATCCTGGACGCCTTCATAGGCCTCCGGCCCGGAAGCGGCAGCAACCAGCCACCACACGAGCAGGATCGTCCCGGCGCTCAGCGCCACGCCGGAAGCGCGGTGGAGGATCGACAGAACGGAGGTGAGTTGCCATCGGTAGATCTGAAGGTGCGGCGAAAGCGGCCGGTCGGCGGATCTCATTTACGGCAATTCCGGATTTCCCTCGCGGTCGGCCGCTGTGAATTAGCCCGCGTGCCGGGGAGTGTCAACGCAGGCTCGCCAAGCAGCCGCTTCACTTCTCGCTGGAGAGCCGCTCGATCTCGCTCGGCTAACGCCAATAGCCGGCGTGCATTTTCCACATGCAGGTTTTCGATCAGCCGGCCTTCCACGAGCACGACGCCCTTGCCCGCGGCTGCCGCTTCGCTGTGCGCCGCGATGATCCGCCGCGACCATTCGACCTCCTCGGGGGTCGGGGCGAACGCGGCGTTGGCCGCGGCGATCTGCTTCGGGTGGATCAACGTCTTGCCGTCAAAGCCGAGCTCGCGGCCTTGCCGGCACGCGGCAGCAAAACCCTCATCGTCGGAGAGGTCGAGGTGAACGCCGTCGAGAACCGCCAGCCCGTGGGCGCGGGCTGCCAGAATGGCGAGGCTGAGGGAGGTGATCAGCGGCAGACGATCGCGGGTCGGGAGCGCGTGCAGGTCTTTGGTCAGGTCCGAGGTGCCGAGAACGAGCGCGGCGAGTCTCGGGCTTGCTGCGGCGATCTCGCGGGCATAGAGAATGCCGCGCGGCGTCTCCAGCATGCACCAGACGGCGAGCCGCTCCGGAGCCCCGAACGCGTCGAGCAGCGACACAGTCAACGCCACCCGGTCAGGGTTCTCGATTTTGGGCAACAGCACCGCGTCGATCGGCATCGTGGCAGCGGCGGCGAGATCGGCATGGCCCCACGGCGTGTCGATCGCGTTGACGCGGATTACCAGCTCGCGGTCGCCATAGCCGCCCCCGGCGAGCGCCGCCGCGACGATCGTCCGCGCGCCCTCCTTCGCTTCCGGAGCCACGGCGTCTTCGAGATCGAAGATCAGCCCGTCGGCAGGCAGCGTACGCGCCTTCTCCAGTGCCCGCGGGTTCGAGCCGGGCATATAGAGGAGACTGCGACGAGGGCGAGGCGTGGCAGACATTGACGCTCGTGGTTTGGCTGAATTCTATTCCGCAGTCTTGGCCGCCAAAGACTGCCAGCTCTTCAATACGGGCAGCACCTCCCTGGCGAATAGCCGCAGCGAAGCCTCCGCCTTCTCGTAAGGGATGCCGCCGAAGCGGAACGAGACGTTCAGCTCGAAATCTCCGATCACCTCGCGCCTAGCTTCCAATTCCCGGAGGATGCGGTCCGGGGTGCCCCACACAGCCGCCTTCATGAAGCCCTCGACCGCGCCTTCGAGTCCGCCTTTGCGGGCGATTTCGGCTTTCTGCGCATAAGCGTCATAGCCCTTCACGGTGGCGAAGTGCTCGCCGAGGAACTCGTAATGATCGAAGTTGCTCTCGACGAACTTTGCCCATGTGCTTGCGCGCCAGCGCCTCCGCCTCGTCGAGCCGCGGGGCGCAGAGGCAGAAATCGGTGATCATCATCGTCGGGGCGTCGATGCCGTGATATTTGCGGTGCATGTCGCGGTTGCGCTGGATAGCCGGAAGCCGCATCGGCCAAGGGCGGTCGGAAAACATCACCATGTGGGCGCCGAGTCGCGCCGCCGAATCCACCGAATCCTCGCTCGAGGCGACCGCGTAGATGCGCCCGTCGAAGCTGTATTTCGGACGCGGGCGCAATTCGACCCGAGGCTGCTGGTAATAAGTGCCGTCGGCCTCGATCCAACCGGTGCGCAGCGCATTGACGATCATCGGCGCCGCCTCGTCGAACCGGCCGCGGCTCTCGTCCATCGTGCCGCGGAACGCGGCAAACTCGCGCCGCGCCAGCCCCCGGCCAAAGCCGAGCCGCAACCGGCCCTTGCATAACAGGTCGAGCACCGCCGCCTGCTCGGCGACGCGCAGCGGGTCGTGCCAGGGCAGAATTACGGCGGCGGTGCCGAGATCGATCTCCGGGCACACGCCCGCGAGGTAAGTCATCAATTGAAGATTGTCGGGGCAGAAAGAATAGTCGAAAAAGTGATGCTCGGCCGACCACAACGCGTCGAAGCCTAGGCCCGGCGCCTGGCGCGCCAAGCGCAGATCCTCGTCCCAAACCTGATCGTCAGCGATGCTGTCCCAGCCGTAGCTGGCGAAGATCATCATCAGGCCGACATCCATGGTCCCCTCCTATCGTTTCCCGGCGGCGCAGCTGAACAGCAAGCCCGTCAGCTCAGAGACGTGAGCGACGCGGCGGAAGTCGTGGGTCGCTGCCAGGCTCGCCTCGATTTGCTGATCGCGCAAGGCCGGCGTGAGGCTCAAAGTGCGGCATTTCCATCGATATCGGCCGACCCGAGATCGCCGGCACCCGCACCTTCGGGTGCAAAGGCGGTGATCGTGCCGACCCGGCCGTCGGTGGTCCAAATGGTCACGGTCGCGCCCTGCCGATCGATTTTAGTCCCTGTTTCTCCCGTCATGCAGGGAAGCGCCGAGGGGGTGGCGGCTGGCTCACCTCGGCTCATAGGGGTTCTTGCCCTTGCGCAGCATCATGCGGATCGGCGTGCCTGGCAGATCGAATTGCCGACGCAATGCGTTGACGAGATAGCGCTGATAAGAATCGGGGAGCTCGCCCGGCTTCGAGGCGAAGAGGGCGAAGGTGGGGGGTCGGGTATTTACCTGGGTGATGTAGCGCAGGCGAAGCCGACGGCCTGCGACGAGCGGCGGCGGGTGGCGCTGTTGGACCGTCGCCAGCCAGCGGTTGAGATCGGCGGTCGCGACCCGCCGGTTCCACACCTCGCCGGCGGCGGAGACCGCTCTCATCAGCGCATCGAGGCCGAAACCGATCAGCCCCGAGACTGGGACGACAGCAACGCCCTGAAGCTGCGGCAGCGACACGGATACCCGCTCGCGCAGATGCTTCAGCAATGCCGCCGGTTCATCTACGAGGTCCCATTTATTGAGCGCCAATACCAGCGCGCGCCCCTCATTCTCGACGAGCCGCGCGATCGTCAAATCCTGCCGCTCCAGCGGCTGCAATGCGTCGGTGACCAGGATCACGGTCTCGGCAAAACGGATCGAGCGCAACGCGTCACCGACCGAAAGCTGCTCGAGCTTGCCCTCCACTCGGGGCTTGCGACGCAACCCGGCGGTATCGACGAGCCGCATCGGATGGCCGTGCCATATCCAATCGACGGCGATCGCATCGCGGGTGATCCCGGGCTCGGGACCGGTCAGCATCCGTTCCTCGCCGACCACTCGATTGACGAGGGTGGATTTTCCGACATTCGGCCGCCCGACGATCGCGAGCTGCAATGGTTTGCCGGACCCGCCCGGCTCGAGTTTCCCCGGACCGGGAAAATGGCTCCAGCCGTTCGTAGAGCTCGCCCAAACCCTCGCCGTGCTCCGCCGAGACCGGCACCGGATCGCCGAGACCGAGACGATAGGCCTCGCCGATCGCGGGCAGCACCGCGCGGCCTTCTGCCTTGTTGGCCAACAGCACGACCGGCTTGCCGGATCGGCGCAGCCAGTCGGCGAAATGTCGATCGGCCGCGGTGATGCCCTCGCGCGCGTCGATGACGAGGAGCGCCACATCCGCATCGGCCAACGCGCGCTCTGTCTGCTCCTGCATCCGCCCGGCGAGCGTGGGGGGCGCGGCCTCTTCGAGCCCGGCCGTGTCGACCACCCGGAAGGTCAGATCGGCAATCCTTCCCTCGCCCTCTCGGCGGTCGCGCGTCACTCCGGGGGTGTCGTCGACCAGAGCCAGACGCCGCCCGACCAGCCGGTTGAACAAGGTGGACTTGCCGACATTGGGGCGGCCGAGTATCGCGACCGTAAAGCTCACCAGCGTCGGCCCCGCGCCGGCGATCGCGTCAGCGGTAGGCAGACAGGCTCGCGTCGTCGGTCAGCACATAGAGCGAGTTGTCGGCGATCACCGGCCCCAGATAGCCGCCGGCCGGCATCGCCTCGCGCCCGAGCGGCTCGCCGGTATAGGGCGACACCGATATCGCGTCGCCAGCCGAAGACAATACGATAAGCCGATCGCCGCCCAGCACCGGACCGGCCCAAGTCATCGGGTCCTTCTTTTTCTTCTCGTCCTGATAGCTGGGAAACTTGCGTACCCAGCGGACCTTGCCCTCGTTGCGGGTCAGGCATACCAGCTCGTTGTCGTTCGACAGCACATAAACATAGTCGCCGGCGACCCATGGGCTATGAGTGCTGCCGAAGTCTTTCTCCCAAGCGCGCTCCCCGGACCTCAGATCGATTGCCGCAAGGCGCCCGCTGTGGCTGGCGGCAAAGACCCGGCCGCGGTCGAGGACGGGCCGGCCGCGGATGTCGGCCAGGCTCGATACGGCGTTCACGCTGCGGGTATTGGAGAAATTGTCCGACCACAGCGGCCGGCCGGTTTCTACGGTCAGCGCATAGAGCTCACCCGAAGAATAGGCCGCCACGACGACCTCGCCCTCGACGGCGGGGCTAGCGCTCCCCAGGAGGCTCGCCGTTTCCGGAATTGCATTGTGATTCCATAGGCGCCGCCCGTCATCGGCGGCAAGCACGACCAGCTCGTTGTCGACCGTGACCACAAAGACCCGTCCATCCGAGACCGTCGGCCCGCTGCGTATCGGGCCGGCAACGGTGCTCTTCCAGATGACCCGGCCGTCCGCCGGATCGAGCGCGAGGACCTGCGCATAACCGGTCGAGACGTAGAGGCGGTCGTTCCAGTAGGCGACGCCGCCGCCAAACGAACTGCCGCGCTGGTCCTCGGGCTTGAGATCGAGCTGCCAAACCCGGTTGCCGGTCGCGGCGTCGACCGCGCTGATCTGGACCCCCCCGTCCATCGCGTAAACTCGGCCTTTGGCAACCACCGGCTGCGACAGCACTCGCGTGTACCGGGAAGCCCCCTCCCCGATGCTGATGCGCCACGCCTGGGTGAGCGTGTCCGGCAGCGCGAGATGCTGCATCGCATGGTTCGGGTAGCCGCCGGGCTCCGGCCACTCCGCGTTGACCACGGGCGGCGGCAGGGTGATCGGGATTTTCGTCACGTCCGGATCGGGCTCGAGCTGCCGGTCGAGGCTCAATACGGAGATGCGCTCACCGGGCAACGGCTGCTTCTTGTCGCCGAACAAGCCGCACCCTGCGAGCCCAAGGGAGACCAACAGCAACAACGCGATGGGGGATCGGATCATGGGTATTGAAAAAGCCCTGCGGCGGGACTTGGCACAGCCAAATCGGTTTAGGAGGCGAGAGCCGCGGCCATTTCGGCGGCTCGGGCGCGCGTCCCCTGCGGCGCCGCGAGATCATCGGCAAGGGTCTTGTAAACTTCGAGAGCGCCGTTCTTGTCTCCGGCCTCCAGCCGGGCCGCCGCCGTCAGCTCAAGAGCGGTGGAGCGCCACGGATTGCCGGGCGACGTCATCGGCGCCAGGCGATCGATCACCGAATGCGGATCGGTGTCGGGCAACCCCTGCATGACCGAAAGCAATGTTGCTAGTTGGCGAAAGACCGGATCGAACCCGCCGGTCGCGGCGATATGGTCATAGGCCGCCGCGGCCGCCTTGCGATCGCCCGATTTCGCCAGCAGTTCGGCCTCCTCGAACGCGGCGAGCGCGCCGTAGCCACCGCCTTCCTGCGCGATGAGCGCGAAGACCTTGGCTGCATCGGCATCCTTCCCGTCACGCACCAGAGACAGGGCCGACGAATAGCGCATCGACTGCGCGCGACGCTCGGAGAGCTGGTGGTCGCGCCAAGCCACGATGCCGCCGGCGATGACGAGCACAAGCACTGCCAACGCCGCGATGTAGCGTCCGTAACGCGACCAAAGCTTTAGCAGATTGTCTCGACGGAGTTCTTCGTCGATCTCGCGGAAAATATCGCTCACAAAAGCCCCGGTCGGCCCCGGCCTAAACCAACCTACCTTAGCGGCTCATTCGACCGGAAGCAAACCGGCCGGCGACGCCGATATCAGACAGACTGGACGCCACCAGAGAAATCGTGAAGACTGCGTGACAGCGGCAAACGGCGATGGGTAACGATGAGCCGGAAAAGTGCGACGGTGCTGGCGCTCGCGGATTACCGGACCAAGCATCGGACGCTGTATTTCACCCGCCACGAACTCAACCACCTTCTAAGCCTCTACAGCCGGCATGTTGCCCGCGGTGTGTGGCGGGACTATGCGATCGACCACCGAGACGGCATGGCGTTGTTCTCGGTTTTTCGCCACACCCACGAAGCACCCGCCTACAGCATCATAAAAACGGCCGGCGCGCCAACTCGCCCCGCCGAGTTCATTGTCCAGAGCGGCCGCCAGAGGCTGCGCGTCTCGTCCAACCTGCCGGAAGCCCTGGAGTTCTTCCAGACCCGGCTCAGCCTCGTCCTCGCCGAGGGTTGAGGGCCGCCGACACGCCGCCGTTGTATTCGAGGCGGCGGCTGATGCCTTGGTCACTCGTCGGCGGGGAATGCGACCTCGACGCGGCCGAGCGGGCCGAAATCGGCGACGATCCGCGTGCCACGCTTGGTGAACACCATGCCGGTCCACGATCCCGTCGTGACAAAGGTGCCGGCCTTCGTCCCGCCCCGGCCGTTCATCAGATTAGCGAAGTCGACGAGCGCCGCGACCGGATCGCGGGCGGTGCCTCCGGCGCTGTCGGCAAACGGCTCGCCATCCTCGGTTACCGTAATCCTGGTTTGGCTGAGGTCGAGTTTCTCCCAGTCCTGTATCGCCGCCCCGTAGACCAGCCCGCCATTCGAGAAATTGTCGGCCAGAATCGAGAGCCGGTCGAGCGAACGCGGATCCGAATAGCGGGAATCGACGATCTCGATGACCGGATGCAGCGCCGCTCCGGCGGTGACCCCGGCGCGATCGTGAACTGCGGAGCGCGCGGGAAGATCGCGGCCGAGACGAAGGGCGATCTCGGCCTCGATGCCGATGAGCCTCAGCTCCCTGGCGTCGTAGGACGCCGGGCTCGGACGAATCATTTTCATCCAGATCGGGGCACAGAACGCGGCGCTGTTTGCCGACGCCGCCCCGACCTTCCAGCCGCCAATCGGCTCGCCAAGCTGGCGGATCACCGCTTCCTGAATCTCATAGGCATCGGCGTCCGATTGCGGCCGACACCTCGGCGGCAATTCGTGAACGGGCGCCCCGCCGCGCGCCGCGCACAGCAGGCGGGCGGCTTCTTCGCAGTGCTCTTTGTGCATTTGACAATCCTCGGCCTCGAGCTTAGCCCCCCGATGTTACGCCGCCGGCGCCAGATCGGACAGCACCGAGCCGAGGAACGCGACGGCAGCCGCGACGCCGCCGGCGCGGTGCGGAATGCCGGCGCGGTGCAACCCCATCTCAACCCCCGCCAGGGTGCCGCACAGCATCAGATCGTTGAAATGGCCGAGATGGCCGATGCGGAACACCTTGCCCCGCAACTTGCCGAGACCGGTGCCGAGCGACATGTCAAAGGTTTCGAGGATGATCTCGCGCAGCCGGTCGGCGTCGAACCCGTCGGGCACGATGATCGCGGTCAGCGAGTTCGAGTGCTCGCGCAAATCGGCGCACAGCACTTCGAGACCCCAGCCGGCGACGGCCCGCCTTGTCGCCTCGGCGTGGCGGGCGTGGCGGTGGAACACCGCCGGGAGCCCCTCCTCGTCGAGCAGCATCTTGAGCGCTTCGCGTAACCCGTAGAGCAGGTTCGTCGCTGGCGTATAAGGGAAAAACCCGGTGCGGCCGGTTTCGAGCATCGCCTCCCAATCCCAGTAAGAACGCGGCAGCCGCGCCGCCTTGTGTGCCGCCAGCGCCTTCTTCGAGACCGCGTTGAAGCCGAGCCCCGGCGGCAGCATCAACCCCTTTTGCGACCCGGCGACCGTGACGTCGACTTTCCATTCGTCGTGGCGGTAGTCGATCGAGGCGAGCGAGGAGATCGTGTCGACCATGAACAGAGCCGGATGGCCGGCCCGGTCGATCGCTTCGCGGATCTCGGCAATCCGGCTGGTGACCCCGGTCGAGGTTTCGTTGTGGACGACGCAAACCGCCTTCAGCTGGTGCTCGCGGTCGGCGGTCAATTTCCCCTCGACCAGTGCCGGGTCGACCCCGTGCCGCCAGTCGCCCGGCACAAATTCGACCTCGAGCCCGAGACGCGTCGCCATTTGCCGCCACAATGCCGCGAAATGGCCGGTCTCGAACATGATCACATGGTCGCCTGGTGATAGCGTATTCGACAGCGCCGCCTCCCAAGCTCCGGTCCCCGAAGACGGGTAGACGACGACGATGCCGTCGGTTTGGAACACCCGCTTCATACCGGCCACGACCTCCTGCCCGAGCGCGGCGAACTCCGGCCCGCGATGGTCGATCGTCGGCATCGCGATCGCCTGCAACACCCGGTCCGGCACATTGGTCGGACCCGGGATCTGCAGAAAATGACGGCCGGCATGCGCAGGGGCTGCATTTTTCATCGCGACGGGTTCCTTGCTCCTCGGCAGGCCGAGTGTGGGCGCGAAATGCAATTCCGACAAGGCATGGGATCCTAAGCCACGGTCGCGAGCAACGGGCGCTTCCGCTCGAATGCCGCCGGGCACCAACTCGGGTGCGCCTGCTCGACCCTGTCTTATTAGGAAATTTTTCAGGCGTTCCCTTTTTTCGACCCACCCCGACACGATCTGCGACCGCCACGGTCTCCGATCACAGACTGCAAATGCAAATGAGGCGAATTTAGCGCCGACTCAAGATAGAGGACATCGAGGCAATGCGGCGGATGGCGGCGACTAAGTTACCCCATCCATGCTGTTCGCTTTGCTGCAGTACCAGGTCGAGTTCCGACCGCAGGTCCGATCGATCGAGCGCCGCGGCCACCACGTCAAAGCCTTCTACATGCGGGTGAACGACGACGGCCGCACGGTCGCGGCAATGGACGTCTTGGCGCCGGGGATTTGGCGAGATCATCGGCGGCAGCCAGCGCGGGAAGCGGCTCGACGGATTAGCCGGCAGCTAATTTCTACAACGCGTGGCCGACGATTTCGAGACTGACTTGCGCGACAGCAAACACGGTAAACCGGTTCCGGCCGCCGCCGGTCGCGGAAACCCACCGCCCTGCTACTCCGCTCTAGTCGGGTGCGCGCCGCATCGCCATAAGTTCCATCTCTCGCAGATGTACGGCTTCCGCCGAGACCAAGCGGGTCGCATATTCCTCAAGAACGACGGACTTGTCTTTTACAAGGGAGAGTAATTCCCGATAGAGCTCAACGCCGGCCTCCTCACGCTGTATTGATTCGTTCAGGATCTCGTCAATCGTATTGTGCTGGGTGGTCGGCAACGCGGCGATACCGAGAGCCGGCCTCTTGTGTAGCCGCATGATCATTTGACCCGCCTCTTGGGCATGGGCCAGCAATTCCGTCGCGTTATCGCGCAACCACGAAGTGATCGGAATCCGCGCGTGTCCGTAGATCATAAAGGAATAATGCGTGTAGTAGATGACTGCGGCAAGTTCCATCTGCAGAATTCGGTTGAGTTGATTGACGACGGTATCGACGTCAAATTGAAAAGTCCGTGCCATCGCGGTTCTCCTTCGCCTTGGCGATCCTCCTGATCAGCCGTCGCTACAATTCTATCGGGTTTCGACCGACTGGCAACATGCGAGCGGGTTCGCCGGTCGCCGCATCCACCGCTGCCGAGAGCGGCCGATCAGCGTCCGCGCTGGCCACGATGCCGGCGGGACGGGTGACCGAGCGATGGCTCTTGACCGAACGCATCGTGAACTTATACAGGGTCAGCCTATTTTGCGCCGGAGCCCTGCTGATGACGGATCGCTGCCGATCCCCGCGTGGCCGCCTGTTATCGCCTGTATTCCGAGCCTAGAACCGAGAAATTTCAATAATTTGGTCCTGATCCCTTTTGCCCTCGCGCGCGAGGCGCGCGGGCGCTTCGCGAAGGAAGTGACATTCCCGCGTTTCGCCGAATAGGTTATCAGACCGCCGTACTTCGCGAAGGCGAGCTCAGCGCGGCCCGTAATAATATGGCGGCGCGGAGTATCCCGGTGCGTAATAGGGCGGCGGCCAGTAATAGGGCCGTCCGTAATAGCCGTAATAATAGGGGGGAGCGGTGAGCGCCACAAACGGCGCGGCGACGATTGTCGCGGCCGTGCCGACGATGGCACCCGCTACACAGAAAGGCCAGAACAGCGGAAACGGCGAGCAGGGGGGATAGTATTGCGCCTTCGCGGTCGCAAGCGGCAGAGCGGCAAGCCCGGCGGCAAAGGCGGCCGAAACCGCAATTCGGCGGATACGCATGGGGGCCTCTCGGGTTGGACCGGCTGATGACAATAGCTGGCGACAAGACAAACGCAAATCACATAGCCGACTTCGGGATCGCCATGCCATTGAGCCTCGGCACCCTACCTCATCCGTAAAATTGACCAATTCTCATTGCACACTGCGAGCTCCTCGAAACGGGGCCAGAAGTCGGGTATCGCAGGCACCGGATCCAGGCAGCGGTTCAACACCGAGCGAGTATTGCTGCCGATCCGCTGCAGGTGCAGCAGCAGCGCTCACCAATTCAATTCATAATTGCGGGTTGCGGTCGCCTCATGGGTCCCGGGCTCGGGAAAGCCGCGACGAAGCGCAGCGCCGAGGTTCCGGTTGCCACCCCTCCGGCGCTGGCTCATCATGCAGAGCCCTGACTGGCCCGGAGGGACCCAAGCCCATGCAAAGCCTCTCGCCGAACCTGCCGCCCGACACACAGCGCGAGATGCTGCGCCGGATGCTGACGATCCGGCGCTTCGAGGAGCGCGCCTCGGCCGACTACCTCGCCGGCAAGATCTACGGCGTCGTGCACTGCTATATCGGCGAGGAGGCGGTAGCGGTCGGCGTCTGCAGCGCGCTCGACCGCGGCGACCGGATCATCTCGACGCATCGCGGCCACGGCCACTGCATCGCCAAGGGCGCCGACCTCAACCGCATGATGGCCGAGCTCTACGGGCGGCAAACCGGCTACTGCAAGGGCAAGGGCGGCTCGATGCACATCGCCGATTTCGGCATCGGCATGCTCGGCGCCAACGGGATCGTTGCCGGCGGGATCGCAATCGTCACCGGCGCCGGACTCGCGGCGCAGCTGGAAGGCGAGGGAGGGGTCGCGGTCTCGTTTTTCGGCGACGGCGCATCCAACGCCGGGCCGTTCCACGAGTGCCTCAATATCGCGGCGACCTGGAAACTGCCGATGCTCTATGTGTGCGAAAACAACATGTATGCCGCGCAGACCGCGGCCGCCGCGACGCACGCGCTGGGGGATGTGGCGTCGCGCGCTGCGGGCTACGGGATTCCCGGTGTCGTCGTCGACGGCAACGACATCTTCGCGGTCTATCGGGCGGCAAACCGCGCTGTGGATCGGGCGCGCTCGGGCGCTGGCCCTACCTTGATCGAATGCAAGACCTACCGCCAGCGTGCCCATACCGAGCGCCGTGGGCAGGCCGATCCCCGAGACCCGGCCGAGGTCGAAGCGTGGATGCGCAAGGATCCGATCGCGCAGCTCGAGCGCCAGCTGAGGGAGCAGGGTGACCTCGACGACGCCGGGATGAAAGCCATCGAGCGCGACGTCATGGCCGCCCTCGAGGCCGCCGTCGCATTCGCCGAGGCCAGCCCGTTTCCGACGCCCGAGCAGGCGACCGAAGACGCCTTTGCGGCCTGATGTGAGGAGGAGACGATGCGCGAGCTGACCTATAACGAGGCCGCTGTCGAGGCTGTCGCCGAGGAGATGCGACGCGATCCCAAGATCTTCTACATGTCAACCGATCCCATTGGGCCGCTGATCAGGGAGTTTGGCGCGCAGCGGGTCCGAGCGACGCCGATTACCGAAGCGGCGCTGACCGGCATGGCGATCGGCGCAGCCGGCTCCGGGTTTCGCCCGATTGTCGACTGGCGGCAGGTGACGTTCTGCTTTGTCGCAATGGACCAGATCGTCAATCAGGCCTCGAAGATCCACTACATGTTCGGGGGCCAGGTGACCTTCCCGATCCTTTACCGGGCTGCCGTCGGGGGCGGTACGCAACTCGCCGCGCAGCATTCGCAGTCGCCCTATTCGATGTTCATGAATCTGGCCGGGCTGAAAATGTTCCTCCCGTCCACGCCTTATGACATCAAAGGGCTACTGAAGACGGCAATCCGAGACAACAACCCCGTCATCTCGTTCGAATCGAACCGCCTGATGACGCGAAAGGGGCCGGTGCCGGAGGACGATTATACGATCCCGCTCGGCAAGGCCGACGTCAAACGCGAGGGCAATGACGTAACGGTTGTCGCCCTCGCTTGGCTCGTTCACGAGGCGCTCGCCGCGGCCGAAGAACTCGCCAAGGAGGGAATATCGGTCGAGGTCGTCGATCCGCGCACCTTGGTGCCGCTGGATACCGAGACGATCCGCCGCTCGGTGCAGAAGACCGGTCGCCTTGTCATCGCCGACGAGGCAGGGCCGACGGCCGGCTTCTCGGCGGAGGTTGCTGCCGTTGCCACCGAGGATGCGGCGACGTTCGCGCGGCTCCAGGCCCCGGTAAAACGGGTCTGCGCCTTGCAGGTGCCGATCCCCTATAGCCCCATCCTCGAAAGTCATGTCTTTCCGGACCGCGCGCGGATCATGGCTGGGGTCCGCGAGGTGCTCCAAGGACGCAGGCCTGCCGAGGCGGCGTGACAAATTGACCAATTCCTCCCGTCATGTATGGACGGCCCCCGTTGGGCAAGGATTTTGTGGCGGCGGTGGCATTTGGTGTGGAGCGGTCAGGTATCCGGCCTGTCGTGCGCGGTCGGCTGACCGCTGGCCCCGATGGGTTTGGCGCATCGGGTTTCCAAGCATTGCGGCGCGCTGTTGATGCGCGATGACGCGGAGTGTCCCGACCCGTTCTTCAGTGTTTCACGGAGGAATAGGGCAGGATCGGCTCGCCGGCTTTGTACTCATCCGGCCACAGCACGACTTCGCCCTTGCCGTCGCGGAAGTCGTCGACGCTGGTGCCGGCGATGTCCTGGAACTGGACGGTCAGCACGCGCGCCTTTTTCCACTCGCCCTTTTCGCCAAAGGCGACATCGCCGACCACAGTCTTGAATGTATGGGAGCGGATGTAATCGGCGATCTTGTCCTGGTCGAGGCTCTTGGTTTGCTCGACCGCCTCACCCAATACCTGCAGATCGGCATAGGCCCAAGGCGCGAGATAATAGCCGAGCGGATCGACACCCTTGCCGGCCGCCTGCTTCTGATAACGCTCCAGAAACTCCATGACGCCGGGAAACCGCAGTTTCGGCGCCGGCAGCCACCAGTCGAAGGTGATGATGCCGTTGAGCATTGGACCAAGCGATGTCTTGAGCGACGTGCTCTGCGGCCCGGTCATCGTGCCGCAGCATATCTTGGTGTTGAGCCCGATCTCGTGCATTGCGCGGATCAAGCCGACGCTGTCGGGCGGATAGGATGCGAAATAAACGATGTCGGGGCTAGTCGCCTGGATGGCCCGGATGATCGGGCTGAAGTCGGTCGTCGTTGGCGGGTAGGTCTTGTCGTAGACGACCTCGAGGCCGGCCTTCTTGATGTTGACCCGCGCGCCGTCGGCGGTATTGCGCGTCGCCTCCCCGTCGTCGACCGCCAGCGCGATCGTTTTCAGGCCGAGCTTCTCCTTATTGGCCTTGACGATCTCGAAAAAGCCCTCGGAGATCGCCGCCCGCGGATCCGGCCCCACCGGCAGCATCGAGAAGTATTTCGGGTAATGGAACTCCTCGTTGACGTCCATTGCGAACAGACCCATGAACGTCTTGTTGTGCTGGATCACGACCGGCAATGCCGGGGCCGTGACATTGGTGCCGTAGGCCGAGACGACGAGGTCGACCTTGTCGACGTCGAGCAGTTTTGTGTAGATGCCGGGCACCAGCGACGGGTTGGTCTGGTCGTCGTAATAGACGAGCTTGACCGGGCGGCCGAGCAGCCCGCCCTTTTCATTGGTGTCCTCGGCCCAGATCTGCATCGCGAGCAGCCCCGAGGTGCCGTTGACCGCGAGCCCGCCGGTCAACGGCATGCTGAAGCCGATCGTGATCGGCGGCCCCGACGGCGCCTCGGCCAGGGCCGGATGCCAGTCGACAGCAGCATTGCAAGCGCCGCATGCAGTCCGTCGCATATTTTCCGACATATTCTCCCCATTGCTGCCACTCACGTCATTCCCGCGCAAGCGGGAATCCGAGGCGGCCAGCTCGAGCGAGCGACCCTGGGCCCCCGCTTTCGCGGGGGCGACGGGTTACATTAGCGCGGCAAGCAGGCTCGTGCCCATCAGGAATTCGTCGATGGCGCGGGCGCATTGGCGGCCTTCGCGGATGGCCCAGACGACCAGCGACTGGCCGCGCCGCATATCACCGGCAGCAAATATTTTGGAGATTGAGGTGCGGTAATCGACGGTATTGGCGCGGACATTGCCTCGCGGGTCGAGCTCGACACCGGACTGCTCGATCATCCCGGGCCGGCGGGGGCCGAGGAACCCCATTGCCAATAGCACGAGATCGGCCTTCAAGGTGAAGGTGCTGTGCGGGACTTCTTGCATCACGAAGCGGCCGTTGGTGTTGTTTTGCCACTCGACGCGGACACATTCGAGTGCCGTCACTCGCCCGTCCTGCCCAATCGCTTGCTTGGTAAGCACCGACCAGTCGCGCTCGCAGCCTTCTTCCTGCGACGACGAAGTGCGCAGTTTCATCGGCCAATCGGGCCAGGTCAGCGCCTTGTTCTCGCGCTCCGGCGGCTTTGGCAGAATTTCCAGCTGGGTGATCGAAGCCGCCCCCTGCCGCACCGAGGTGCCGATGCAGTCGGATCCTGTATCGCCGCCGCCGATCACGATAACGTGCTTGCCCTCGGCGGTGATCGTACCGTGCGGCGCGGCGCGCTCCTCGCTGTCGCCAGCCCCGCGCTTGTTCTGCTGCGGCAGAAAATCCATCGCGAAATGAATGCCGTCGAGCTCGCGGCCCGGGACTTCGAGGTCGCGCGGGTGCTCGGCGCCGCCGGTCATTGCAATGGCGTCGAACTCGTCGAGCAGCGCTGCCATCGGCATATCGACGCCGACCTCGACCTCGGTGCGGAAACTGACGCCCTCCGCCGCCATCTGCGTGACGCGGCGGTCGATCAGCCATTTCTCCATCTTGAAATCGGGGATGCCGTAACGCAACAGACCGCCGATGCGGTCGGCCTTTTCGAACACCGTTACCGAGTGCCCGGCGCGCGCCAATTGCTGCGCGCAGGCGAGCCCCGCCGGACCCGAACCGACCACCGCGACGCGTTTGCCGGTGCGCCGCGCCGGCACGGCCGGCTCGATCCAGCCCTCCCGCCAGCCGCGGTCGACGATCGCACATTCGATCGTCTTTATCGTGACCGGATTGTCGTCGATGTTGAGCGTGCAGGCCGCCTCGCACGGCGCCGGGCAGATCCGGCCGGTAAATTCCGGGAAATTGTTGGTCGAATGCAATGTCTTCAGCGCCGCGCGCCACTGGTCGCGATAGACGAGATTGTTCCAGTCCGGGATCAGGTTGTTGACCGGACAGCCCTCGTGGCAGAACGGGATGCCGCAATCCATGCAGCGCGCCGCCTGCTTGCGGTTCTCGGCATCGGGCAGCGGCTTGACGAATTCCTTCCAGCTGCGGCTGCGGATTTCCGGCTTCTCGTAGGGGCGATCGCGGCGCTCGATCTCGAGAAAGCCGGTCGGCTTACCCATGGGGGCAGAGCCGCAAATGCGCCGATCATTCGGCGGCCTCGATGCGGGCGGACTGCCGCTCGGCCTGCAATTCGAGAAGGGCGCGCCGGTAGTCCTTCGGCGTGATCTTGACGAATGATGCGAGCGTAGTGTCCCAGTCTTCGAGGAGGGCGCGCGCCCGGGCGCTGCCGGTGAACAGGTGATGGCGCTCGAGCAGGATGCGCAATCTCGCCGCGTCGAAGCGCAGCGGGTCGCCCATGCCGTTGTCGTGGACGCTCGGCGCGCGCTGCCGCGGCCGGTCGTCCGGGTCGGCATCGTCGTCGGGCTCGGCCGCGGCGATCGGTTCGAGCTCGACCTCGCTCTGATTGCAGAGGCTCGCGAAGCGGCCCCGCGGGTCCCAGACATAAGCAATGCCGCCCGACATGCCGGCGGCGAAATTGCGCCCGGTATCGCCGATCACGACGACGACGCCGCCGGTCATGTATTCGCAGCCATGATCGCCCGTGCCCTCGACGACGGCGGCGACGCCCGAATTGCGCACCGCGAAGCGCTCGCCGGCGACCCCCTCGAAATAGGCCTCGCCGGCGATCGCGCCGTACAGCACGGTATTGCCGATGATGATGTTCTCGGTCGGCTCGCGGCTCGCCTCGGGCGGCTGGCGCACGATCAGCCGCCCGCCCGACAGGCCCTTGCCGGTGTAGTCGTTGGCGTCGCCATAGAGCTCCAACGTGACGCCGTGCGCGAGGAAGGCGCCGAAGCTCTGCCCGGCATTGCCGCGGAACGTCGCCCAGATCGTGTCCTGCGGCAGACCGGCATGGCCGTAGCGGCGCGCGACCTCGCCCGACAGCATCGCGCCGACGGTGCGATGGACATTGCGGATCGGGCGCTCGATGCGCACCGGTTGGCGCTCGTCGAGCGCCGGCTGCGCCTCGGCGATCAGCTCGTTGTCGAGCGCTTTGTCGAGATGGTGCTGCTGCCGCTCGCAATTGTAGATCGCGACCCCGGGCTTCGCCGGCTCCTGGTACAACAGGCGCGACAGGTCGATCCCCTTGGCCTTCCAGTGGTCGATCGCCCGCACCATGTCGAGCTTGTCGACGCGGCCGACCATCTCGTTGAAGGTGCGGAAGCCGAGTTTCGCCATCAGCTCGCGCACTTCCTCGGCGACAAAGAAGAAATAATTGATGACGTGCTCGGGCTCGCCGGTGAAGCGCTTGCGCAATACCGGGTCCTGCGTCGCAATGCCGACCGGGCAGGTGTTGAGATGGCACTTGCGCATCATGATGCAGCCGGCGGCGATCAATGGCGCGGTCGCGAAACCGAACTCGTCGGCGCCGAGCATTGCCCCGACGACGACATCGCGGCCGGTCCTGAGCCCGCCATCGACCTGCACGGCGATGCGGCCGCGCAGCCCGTTGCGCACCAATGTCTGCTGCGTCTCGGCGAGCCCGATCTCCCAGGGCGAGCCGGCATGGGTCAGCGAGGTCAAGCGGGCTCGCGCCGGTGCCGCCCTCGAACCCGGCGATCGTGACATGGTCGGAGCGCGCCTTGCTGACCCCGGCCGCGACGGTGCCGACGCCGACCTCGGAGACGAGCTTCACCGAAATGCGCGCCCGCGGATTGGCGTTCTTCAGATCGTGGATCAGCTGCGCCAGATCCTCGATCGAGTAGATGTCGTGGTGCGGCGGCGGTGAGATGAGGCCGACCCCGGGGGTCGAGTAGCGCACCCCGGCGATGACCTTGTCGACCTTGCGGCCGGGCAATTGGCCGCCCTCGCCGGGCTTGGCGCCCTGCGCCATCTTGATCTGCAGGTCGTCGGCATTGACGAGGTACTCGGTCGTGACGCCAAAGCGGCCCGAGGCGACCTGCTTGATCGCCGAGCGCATCGAGTCGCCATTGGGCAATGGCTTGAAGCGCTGCGCCTCCTCGCCGCCCTCGCCGGTATTGGATTTGCCGCCGATGCGGTTCATCGCAATGGCCAAGGTCGTATGCGCCTCGCGGCTGATCGAGCCGAAGCTCATCGCGCCGGTCGCGAACCGCTTGACGATCTGCGCTCGCCGGCTCGACCTCGTCGAGCGGCACCGGCTTCATCGGCGAATTTGAACGACATCAGCCCGCGGATCGTCAGGTGCCGCTCGCTCTGGTCGTTGATCGTCGCCGCAAAGGCCCGGTAATCGGTGAGCGAGTTGCCGCGCACCGCATGCTGCAATTTGGCGACCGATTGCGGCGTCCAGGCATGGTCCTCGCCGCGCAGGCGAAAGGCGTAATCGCCGCCGAGATCGAGCATGTCCTCGTAGAGCGGGTTGTCGCCATAAGCGTGTCTGTGCCGCGCGACCGCTTCCTGCGCGATCTCGCGCAGCCCCACGCCTTCGATCGTCGTCGCCGTGCCGGTGAAGTATTTCTCGACGAAATCGCTGGCGAGACCGACCGCGTCGAAGATCTGCGCCCCGCAATAGGACTGGTAGGTCGAGATCCCCATCTTGGAGATGACTTTGAGGATCCCCTTGCCGACCGCCTTGATGTAGTTCTTCTGCACCTCTTCGGCGCTGAGCGGCAGATCGTTCTCGACGCGCATCTGCTCGAGCGTGGCAAAGGCGAGATAGGGGTTGATCGCCTCCGCGCCGTAGCCCGGCCAGCGCGCAAAAATGATGCACCTCGCGCGCCTCGCCGGTCTCGACGACGATGCCGGTCAAGGTGCGCAGACCCTGGCGGATCAGGTGATGGTGCACCGCCGAGGTCGCGAGCAACGCCGGGATCGGCACCCGCTCGGCCGAAGTCGCGCGGTCGGACAGGATCAGGATGTTGTGCCCGGCTTCCACCGCCAGGGTCGCCTCATAGCACAGCCGGTCGAGCGCCGGCGCCATGCCGTCCGCACCCTCGACCGCCGCCCAGGTCGTGTCGAGCGTATCGGTGCGGAAGGCGCTGACCAATTTCTCGATCGCGTGGATCTTCTTCAGATCGCCGTCGGTCAGGATCGGCTGCGAGACTTCGAGCCGGTAATGCGTGCCGGCCTCGTGCCCCAAGCAGGTTCGGCCGCGGGCCGATCATCGAGACCAGCGACATGACCAGTTGCTCGCGGATCGGGTCGATCGGCGGGTTGGTGACCTGCGCGAAATTCTGCTTGAAATAGTTGTAGAGCAGCTTCGGCTGGTTCGACAGCGCGGCAATCGGCGTGTCGGTGCCCATCGAGCCGACCGGATCGTCCCCGTCGCGCGCCATCGGCTCGAGGAAGAACTGGATGTCCTCCTGCGTGTAGCCGAAGGCCTGCTGCTGCTCGAGCTGCGTCGTCGGGTCGTTGGGCAGCGTCGGCACCGTCGCCCGAGAGAACTCCTCCTCGTGCTCTTCCGCCAGTTCCGGCAGCTCGTGCAATTTGAACTGGGTCGCTTCGAGCCACTCCGCGTAGGGATGCTCGGCGGCCAGTTTGCGCTTGATCTCGTCGTCGTCGACGATGCGGCCTTCTTCGAAGTCGATCAGCAGCATCTTGCCCGGCTGCAGCCGCCACTTGCGGGTGATCTTCTCCTCCGGGACCGGCAATACCCCGGCCTCCGAGGCCATGATCACGTGATCGTCGTCGGTGACGATGTAGCGCGCCGGCCGCAGGCCGTTGCGGTCGAGCGTGGCGCCGATCTGGCGGCCGTCGGTGAAGGCGATCGCCGCCGGCCCGTCCCACGGCTCCATCAGCGCGGCGTGGTATTCGTAGAACGCCCGCCGCTGCGCGTCCATCAGCGGGTTGCCGGCCCAGGCCTCGGGGATCAGCATCATCATCGCATGGGCGAGCGAATAGCCGCCGCCGATGACGAGAAGCTCGAGCGCATTGTCGATGCAGGCGGTGTCCGACTGTCCCGGCCCGATCAGCGGCACCATCTTCGCGAGATCGGGGCCGAGCAGCTCCGAGGTCATCGCCTGCCGGCGCGCCGCCATCCAATTGACGTTGCCGCGCACCGTGTTGATCTCGCCGTTGTGGCAGATGAACCGGTACGGGTGCGCGAGCCGCCACGACGGGAAGGTGTTGGTCGAAAACCGCTGATGCACGAGCGCCAGCGCCGAAACCGTCAGCGGGTTGCGCAGATCCTCGTAGAAGCTTCCGACCTGCGGCGCCAGCAGCAGGCCCTTGTAGACGAGGGTGCGGGTCGAGAAGGACGGCATGTAGAGGTCGCGCAAGGCCGGCATGCCGTGGTACTCGGCCAATGCCGCGACGCTGTTCAGGGCCTGCTTGCGGATCGTCAGGATCTTGCGCTCGAAGGCGTCCTGATCGGCGATTTCGGGGCTGCAGGCGACGATCGCCTGGCTGATCCACGGCATCGTCTCGATGACCTTGGCGCCGAGCCCGGTCGTGTCGGTCGGCACGTCGCGCCAGCCGACGAGGGTTTGCCCCTCGGCCTCGATGAAGCCCTCGACATGCTCGATCGCGATGGCGCGCGCCCGCTCCTCCCAGGGCAGAAAGCACATCGCGACCGCATACCGGCCGGGCTCGGGAAGGGTCAGCCCGCTGGCCCGTCGCCCAATCGCGCAGCAGCGCATCCGGCATCTGGATGAGGCAGCCGGACCCGTCGCCGACCAGCGGGTCGGCCCCGACGGCGCCGCGATGGTCGAGATTGACCAGGATCTGCAAACCGCGCGTGATGATGTCGTGCGATTTTCGCCCCTTGATGTTGGCGACGAAACCGATGCCGCACGAATCATGCTCGTTGCGCGGGTCGTAGAGTCCCTGTCCCTCAGGCAATGTCATCGCGTATGCTCTTCACCCAAAGCTGTTGGCGCAAAGATCGCCGCGCGCCGGCGCGCGGTTCGGCGCAACTGCCATAATATGCACAAGATTGGCGAGGACGCGAATCGCTTTAACGCTGGGTTAAATTCCGCATCAACCGCTTAGCGACCCCGACCGCAGCGCCTTCGATCAAATGCCCCTTCGGGCTCGCGGTGTCGAATTCCTGTGGCATAATGGCGCGGAGGCCGCACCGCCAGAGCTGGCATACGCGGTCAGGTGAGGTCGGGCGAGCCGGTGAAGTTGATCTGCGGTAATTCAGGCAGCCGGCATGCGATAAAGTCCGCACAGTTTGTTGCCGTCGGGATCGCGAAGTAAGCGAGATAGAACTCGCCGGCGGCCCCTTAGCGCACGCCAGGCGGGTCCTCGATCGACGTGCCGCCATTCGCGACTCCGGGTGGGCGCGAGGATCGTGCGAACCGCTGGGTCAGCGCAGCCTTCGGGCCGATCGGGCTGCTCGATTCCTATCTGCCGGCGTACACAGGCCGGGAGGGACGAGGGCTCGCGGGCGGAGCCGACGCCCTGGGATGACTCGACGAAACGATAGGCCGTTTTCTTACTGGCAGGCGCGCCCGCCCCTTCCCTCCCCAGTCGCGAGGAAGGGAAGGGGACGAGGTAACGTTCAGGCGAGGTGGTAGAGGCGGGTCACGTTTTCGCTGGTGATCTTGCGGCGCACGCTCGGCGAGATCTGGGCGAGGTTCTTGTCGAGCACGCGCTGCGAGTTCGGCCAGATGCAGTCGGGGTGCGGGTAGTCGGCGCCCCAGATGATGTTGTCCTCGCCGATCAGCGGGATGATCGGGTCGAGATACTGGTCCTGCTGATAGGTGACGTAGCCCTGGCGGCGGAAATAGTCGCTCGGCTTGAGCTTGAAATTGAGGCTCCTGGCGCGGTCCGCATACTCGGTGTCGAGGCGGTCGAAGACATAGGGCAGCCAGGTCACCCCCGACTCGCCGAGCACGAAGTTGAAGTCGGGGTATTTCTCGCAGGCGCCCGAAGCCAACAGCGAAACCAGCACCTCCATCGTGTCGAGCTGGAAGAGGGCCGAGCGCACCAGCCGCCACTGCGTGAAGTACTGCTTTTCCATCTCCGGCGTGTCGGGCGCGCGCAACGCCTTGAAGCCGGTCGAGTGGAACGAGATCGGGAACCGGCACTCCGCCGCCGCTTCCCACAGAGGGTACCACTCGTGGGTATAGAGCGGCGGGGTCATCCGCTTGAAGGCGAGATCGCCGCCGCGCAGACCCATCTTGGCGCAACGCCGCACCTCGGCGGCCGCCTCGACCGGGTCGGTGTTCGGGACGATCGCCAGCGGGAACACCCGGTTCGGATCGGAGCGCTTGGCGAAATCGGCGACCCAATCGTTGTAGGTCTTGTCCGCCCAGGCGCGCAGTCCCGCGTCGGCGATCAGATCGTTGATCATCAGGCAGCCATAGACGACCTCGGCGGATAGCCCGTCGCGGTCGAGGTCGGCGAGGCGCAATTCGGGCGTGGTCGGGCGCGGCTTGGCGCCGGGGCGGGAATTCCACTCGAAGCCGAGATCCTTCATCTCGTCGATATGGCCGAACATCCCCTTCTGGTACGGCAGGAATCCCGGCCCGATGCCGTTCCACATCCCTCGATCCTGCGCGTCGACGAACCAATGCAGCCCGTCATCCATCTCCTCGACGCGGGGCGCGAGCAATTTCCATTTGTTCGGCGCCTCCGACGACCACAGGTCGGGCGGCAGATAAGTCAGGTCGATGTGGTTGTCGCCGGAAATCAGCTTTTCTGGCATGGCGCGCTCCTCTTGCTCCTCCGCAAAGAGACATCGATCGCAACATCGTACGATCGGCTGACTATCAGCGCTATAAATAATGAGCCGCGCGCAGCGCTCGCCTGATCTGCGTTTCCGTGACTATGATGCGCTCGGCCAGACCGGAGGCACAACGGAGAGGGCGCATGGCGGTTCAACTCGGAAGCGGCGAATACACCTTCGAGGTCAACGAGAATTGGGCCAAGCTGCCGGAGGAAATCACGCTGGGCGACTGCGCGGCGGTCGGCGTCGACCGGCAAAATCGGGTCTACGCCTTCAATCGCGGCGAACATCCCGTTGCGGTGTTCGATGCCGAAGGCAATCTGCTGCGCACCTGGGGCGAGGGCGTGTTTCACCGGCCCCACGGCGTCCATATGGGCCCGGACGACACGATCTGGCTGACCGATGATGGCGATCATACGGTGCGCAAGTGTACGCTCGACGGCAAAGTGCTGATGACGCTCGGCATTCCCGGCGAGCCCAAGCCCTTCATGAGCGGCGAGCCGTTCCACCGCTGCACCCATACCGCCTTGTCGCCGCAGGGCGACCTCTACGTCTCCGACGGCTACGGCAACGCCCGGATCCATAAATATACTCCGGACGGCAAGCTCCTGATGTCATGGGGCGAGCCCGGCACCGACCCCGGCCAGTTCAACATCCCGCACAACATCTGCTGCGACCGCGATGGCTGGGTCTATGTCGCCGACCGCGAGAACCACCGGGTGCAGGTGTTCGACGGCAACGGCAAATTCGAAACCCAGTGGAACAATCTGCACCGGCCGAACGGCATGTGCATGACGGCCGGTCCCGACCCGCTCTTCTACATCGGCGAAGGCGGCCCCTCCGGCGAAATCAACAAGGATTGGCCCAATATCGGCCCGCGCGTCAGCATTCATTCGTCAAAAGGCAAGGTGCTCGCCCGGCTCGGCAAAATGCATACCGGGCTCGCCCCCGGTCAATTCACCTCGCCGCACGGCATCGCCGTCGACGGGCGCGGCAACATCTATGTCGGCGAATTGTCGGGTCGGACCTGGCCGCGCTTCTCGAAGGACCCGCCGCCCAAGCGTCTGCGCGTCATCCACAAGCTCGTCACGACCGCCGGTTGACCCCCGCTCTCAGCGTGGCAGGGGCGGCAGGGGCGCGTCGGTCGCGAAGCGGAAGATTGTCGTCGAACGAAAATCCTGCCCCGGCTTCAACTCCGTCGTCGGAAAATTCGGTTTGTTGGGGCTGTCGGGGAAATGCTGCGTCTCGAGCGTGAACCCCTCGGTCTGGCGATAGGTCGTGCCTGACGACCCGACCACCGAGCCGTTCATGCCGTTGCTGGTATAGACCTGCACCCCCGGCTCGGTGGTGAAACAATCGATGACGCGGCCGGTGCGCGGGTCATAGCCGCGCGCGGCAAACGTCACGCCGTCGCCGGGGCCTTTGTTCAGCACGAAATTGTGGTCGTAGCCATGCGCATAGACCATCTGCTGGAACGCGCTGTGCAGCCGGGCGCCGATCGGCATCATCTGCCGAAAATCGAGCGGTGTGCCTTCGACCGATGCGATCTCTCCGGTGGGGATCTGATCGGGTCCGGTCGGGGTATAAGCGGTCGGCATTGACCAGCAATGTCTGATCTGCAACCGAACCGGAGCCGTTGCCGGCAAGGTTGAAATAGGAATGGTTGGTGAAGTTGACCACCGTATCCTTGTCGGTGCTCGCGACGTAGGCGATCTGCAATACATCGTCGTTGGTCAGCGTATAAGTGACGTGCGTCGTCAGTGTGCCGGGAAAGTTCTGATCGCCATCCGGGCTGACATAGCTGAGCGTTGCTGCGACCCCGTCCGGCACGGTCAGCGGCGTTACTGTCCAGACCTGACGATCGAGCGCGTTGGGGCCGCCATGCAGCGTATTGGGGCCATTGTTGGCGATCAGATGATAAGTCTGGCCGCCCAGGGTGAACTGCGCACCGCCAATACGGTTGGCGTAGCGGCCGGTGATCGCGCCGAAATGGCCGGGAAATGTCTCGTATTCCCGCAAATTGTTGAGGCCGAGCACGACGTCGCCGAGCCGGCCGGTGCGGTCGGGCACGTCGATTTCGGTGATCACGCCGCCCAAGCCTCAGGAAACGCACGCGGAGCCCGTGCTCGTTGGTCATTGTGAAAATCTCGACCGCCTGCCCGCCTTGCGTGGTGCCGTAGGGCGCGTGGTCGAGCCCGGCGGCGGCGGTTCCGCCCGTGACCCGAGACCGCTAGTGCTGCGGCGAATGCGCAGCCGCGCCCCTTGCCCGCGCCGGGCCTGCCCTGCAGGCCGGAACGCGTACGCCACCGGTCACTTCTGTCATGACATTCCCTTCCCTCTGTTACGTCATCCATTGGTTGGAGACTAATCAAGCGTGGGAGACCGCCGGCAGGCGCGATTGCCGCGCCTGACGCGCGACAAGAAACCCGATCACCAGCAGGTTGGCGAGATTGAACAGCGCGCCGGCGGCGAAGGCCGGCGCGTAGAAGCCGAAATGATCGTACAGCGCGCCGGCGAACCAGCCGCCGAACGCCATGCCGGACATGCCGGTGAACAATAAAGTCGGCACCCGCCACGACGCCTCGGCTGACGGGAAGAGTTCGCGGATCGCCACGACATAAGCCGGGATGATGCCGCTGAAGCCGAGCCCGTAGGCGGCCGAGACGGCAAACAGGCCAGCCTCGCTCTGGGTCACGGTAAACGCCGCGATCGCCAGCGCCTGACAGGCCGATCCGGCGAATACCGCGGCGAGCCCGCCGATCCGGTCGGTCAGCCACCCCCAGAACATTCGGCTGACGAAGGCGCAGCCGAGCAGCACCGACAGCATCGCCGCCCCCTGCGCCGCCGGGATGCCGAGGTCGCTGCAAAACGCCACGAGATGCCCCGCGGGCATCGCCATCGGCACGCAACACAGGAACGACGCCGCGCAGAGCAGCGCCTGAACCAGATTTGGTTGCAGCCGCAGGCGCCTGGGCTCGGCGGCGCAGATGGGCCGCCGAGCCTTCCGTCCGGACCGGCGGCGGGGGCGGGCGCAAAAACAGCGCCAACGGCACGATCGCCGCTGCGATCACGACGGCGAAGCCGAACATTGTCGCCTGCCAGCCGAAGGCGTCCATGCCGCGCTCGAATACCGTCGGCCAGACGACGCCGGCGATATATTGCCCCGACGAGATCAAGCGCGACCGCCGTTCCGCGCCGCCGGTCGAACCAGCGGCTGACATAGGTCACGAGTGGCGGGAAATGGGCGCTGTTGCCCAAAAATCCGATCAGGACGGCGCTGCCGAGCACCAGCGCCCAGGTCTGGCCGATCGCCGAAACCGCCAGGCCCAGCGCCGTCATCGCGCGCTCCGAAGATCGCAACCTGCCGCATCCCGATCCGATCGGCGATCCGCCCCATGAGGATGCCGCCGAGGCCGGTGCCGAGCCAGACCAGCGAGGCAGCCAACGCCACCACCGAACGGTCGGTGCCGAGAGAAGCCGCGATCGGCTTCAGCCCGACGACGACGATCAGCGGTGCGCCGTAGGAAAATGAAAGGATGGCGAGCGTGATCGACGCCGCCACCCAGGAGGAGCGGCCTTCGATGCTGGTCGGGTGATGGCGGGACGCCACCACCCGCCGCTCACGGCCCGACGAAGAGCTCGGCGCAATGCCCGGGCTGAGTGGGCGAGGCCGCGATCGAGCCGCCGCGCGGGATGCACTGGTCCGGCGGAAGGGCGGAGCCGTGCTCGACCGATTCCGTCAGCAGGTCAAAGGCGTGCTGGGCGTGCGGCTGGATCAGCTCGAGCTGGGGAAAGGTAGTCCTTGTATGTCTCGATATGGTTGCCGTTCTGCACCTCGTAGAGGCGGTATGCGGGACGCTGTTGCTGCATCGCCTGTTCGCGGCTCCGATCTCTCGACAGAGCGGCGGCGACGGCACGCTCATAGGCGCGGGCGTTGAGGTTGATCGGCAGCAGCGCATCCATAGTTCCGGCCACGGTGATCAGCGGCTTGCCGATATTGCCCGTCGTCGCTATCGCGGCAAGTTGGGCGCCGACATCCGAGGCCGACAGCCGGTCGACGTAGCTATAAGTTCCGGTGCCCGAGACGTAAGTGTCATAAGTCGGATCGAGCCGCTTCTGCCATTGGCATAGCGTGACTTCCCAGAATTGCGGCCCAGTAAGAGACCCACAAAGCGAGTTCGGTCCGGACACGATGTCGGGCGGGTAGCCCGCCAGCACGATGTTCTCGGCTGCGGTGCTGTTCGGTGCGTAGCCGGAGCTTCACGTAGTCGGGAAAATTGAGTATTGCCGGAGGCAACGCGCTCAACAGATTGGGTGCAACCGGATCGACGTAAGTGCCCTCCCAATCGACGCCGCCGTCGAACAGCTCCGGCGCGGTTTCGAGCGCGCGCCGCACCTGGTAGCCGCCATTCGAAGTTCCAACCGCATAGGTTCGGCTCGGAGACCGGCCATAATTGGCCGTGACCGCATTCTTTCCGATCCGCGTTGCCTCGATCATGAAATTCGGTCCACCGCGCGAAAGGCTGGCCCGGATCGTTGTCGTAGAAATGAACGAAGATCGCTGACGCCGGATTGAGCCGGCACCCCAACGGATCGGCCGCCGTCGTCAGGTAAAAGTTGAGAACACCCTTGTTCTGCGAAACATAGGCATAGCCCTGCTGCAACACGTAATCGCTCCAGGCGAAATCGCCATTGAATTCGCTGCGCGTCCCTGAGGCGCCGGCGACGGCGAGCTTGCCGTTCCACTGGTTCGGCAGCCGGAAAAGGATCCGGGCCTCGCCAGTCGGGTCGTCAGAAATGCGCGCGTCCAGCTGGATGCCCGGCACGGCTTTAGTGATCGGCGTGCGGTTCGGCGGGCTGGGCGATATTACGGTGCGGTCGGTCTGCGGAGTAAACGCAAAAGCTGGAAGGCCCGGCAGCGAATTGTCGGCCGGGGTCGTGTTGGGGTTGGCGGTGGTGAGGTCAGGGCTCTCGAAGCACGTCGTATCGGCGGCATTTACTACCTGGTGGCCGAGCAGGCTGAGCAGCCGATCGCACCGGCTTGCGGCCGCGGCCGAGGTGGCGGCGACCATCGCACCAAACGCGAAAAAAACAAACCAGCGCATCCATCCCTCTCCTCTTGTGGCGCCCGACCGTGCCTTCGGCCGCAGCGGGCGCAGTTATAGGAATTTCGCTTCGCAGCCGATAGCGCGCTAACGGCATGGCCGCCGATCCGCGGCATGTGATCGGGCTGGCTTGGATATCGGCTCGGGCCTAGAGTTGCGAGCCGTCCGATCAAAGGGAGAAACGCATGACCGCCTTCACCTACGACCACATCCATTTGCGCAGCCCGGATGCGGAAGCAACCGCCCGCTGGTATGAGAACATGTTCGGCGCCGAGATCATTCGCTCGGTGCAGTCGGACGGCAGGCCGCGCCTCGACCTCGATCTCGGAGGAGTGGCTGTCTTCATCGCGCAAGTTCCGCCCGAGCAAGCCGTAGCCGCACCACCGGAGCCGCCTTACCTCGGGCTCGAGCATATCGGCTTGCGTGTCGACGGGATCGACCATGTCGTCGCCGAGCTCAAGCAAAAGGGCGCCGAATTTACCGTCGAGCCCAAGACGATCAGGCCCGGGGTGCGGATCGCCTTTCTCCGCGGCCCACAGAATGTCCATATCGAATTGCTGGACAGAAACGCCGCCTGACTGTTTCTCCTGCGCCCCGCTTTGTTCCCACGCTTCCCGCAGGCGGGGCAAGACCCTCTCCCGCCTCGCTGCGCTCGGCACCCTCTCCCGCATGCAGAGAGGCTATCAAAGCTCCTCGCCCGCACCGCGGGAGAGGGGGACCAAGCCCGAAGGGGCTTGGTGGGTGAGGGTAACGCCGCCCTCTCCTCCTTTGCGGATGCGGGCGGCGGGGCCGCCCGAACCTGATCTAGGCGAGACGGACCCGGACGGCTTCGGGGCCCTTGCGGCCCTCGGCAATGTCGATCAGCACCCGCTGGCCTTCATTGAGGGTGGCGACCCCGGATCGCTCGAGCACCGAGGCATGGATGAAAGCATCCTTGCCGCCATCGTCGCGAACGATGAAGCCGAACCCCTTTTGGGCATTGAACCACTTCACCGTGCCGGCTTCCTCGACGGTCGCCTCGGTGGAGAGTGGTGCACGGCCAGCTGCCGCCGGATAGGCCGACCGGCGCGGCGCGGGAGGCGACGCCGTGCTGCTGTCGACACTGAGGACCTCGGTGACTTGCGGTCCCTTTTGTCCCGGCGCCACGCGGATCTCGAGTGTTTCACCCGCCTGCACCGCGGTGATGCCGTTGCGTTCGAGCACGCTGGCATGCAGGAACGCGTCCCCCGAGCCGTCCGTCAGCTCGACAAACCCGAAGCCTCTCTCGGGTTTGAACCATTTGACGACGGCGCGCACCGGCGGGCCGGATGGTGTTTCGAAGCGCGGTTGGCTGAAACGCGGGGCGCCGCCAAATTCGCGGAGATGCGGGTCATACCCGTCGTCGTCGAAATCGCGGCGCCGGGTTTGACGAAAATTCCTGTCTCTGATCAAGTCAGCTTCCTGTCGAGTCGGTTCACGGCCCGTTCGGACCGCAGGAATCGATTGTTCCAAAAAATCGACGCCGGCGCGAGCGGATTAATTGTGACAATGACCACCGATGAAAAAACCGCCCGGTTTGCCGGTCCTCCACCCCAGCCTCAGCCCGTGCCTTGCTCGCGATGTCCGGCCACGATGTCCGGGCTACGATTTGCCGCTGGAACGCCCGACGTTCACCGCAGTTCAATTTGTCGCTGGCTTATCGAGAGCCACCAAACGTAAAGTCGATGACCGGGCGGCTGGCGAAACGGCAGGTAAACTAAACCATGGCATCCGGCGGCGGAACCACGGTATATGACCCGCTGTTTTGGCTTCGCCCAGCGGATTTGGAAGCAGGAGGTTGACGGTATGCTCAGAAAACTCGCGATTGCGATCTGCGCGCTCGGCTTGGCCGCCGGAGGCCTGACGCTCGGCGACCCCGGCGCACGCGCAGGGAGCAGTCAAGGTCGGAGTGCTCACCTGCAACGTCGCCAGTGGCTTTGGCTTCATCTTCGGCTCCTCGCGGGCGATCAACTGCACCTTCTCGCCGCTCGGCGGCGGCCCTCCGCAACATTACGTCGGCGCGATCAACAAATTCGGCGTCGATATCGGCTATCTTCAAGGCGGCGTGATTGTTTGGGCAGTAGTCGCGCCGACCGCCAATCTCGCGCCGGGCTCGCTGGCGGGGACCTATGCGGGCGCCACCGGCAGCGCGACGGTCGGGGTCGGGGTCGGGGCCAATGTGCTGGTCGGCGGTTCCGGCAATTCGATCGCACTGCAGCCGGTCAGTATCGAAGGGACCACCGGTCTCAATGTCGCGGCCGGTATCGCAGAAATGACCCTTACTTTTCAGCCGGGCTGAGCCGGGAGCGTGGTGCGCCGCGGCTTTGCCGCCGACGGCGGCGCCGCCTCCTCGGCCATCCGAACACTCCCCTAGTTGATCGCCCGAAAGTAGTCGGCGGGCGCGGCAACGCACGGGTTCCGGGTTGCCACCGGTGAACGGTGGTCTAAGATGCGCGGTTGAGGCTCGATCGGCATTTCCTCTGGAGGACCTGGCATGATTACGAAATTTGACAGCCTGTTTGCCGGACATATCGACATGGAAAATGCCGGCTATGGCGGCACTCCGGTGAACGACCGTCGATTTCCCAACGAAAATTTGGCCGGCGTCTTCGACAAGGCTCAGGCTATGGCCCAGTTGATGGATCGTGCCGGTTACAATGCCTTCTGGATGGCCGAGCACCATTTTCAGCACGAAGGCTATGAATGCATCCCGAATGTCTTGATGACGGCGCTCCATCTCGCCCACCTCACCAAGCGTCTGAAGATCGGCTGCGGCTTCAACATTACCCCCATGTGGCACCCGCTGCGACTGGCCGAGGACTATGCCACGGCTGATATTCTGACCGGCGGCCGCATCATTTTCGGGGTCGGGCGCGGCTACCACACCAGAGAAGTCGAAACCTTCGGCTCGCCGCTGCTGGATCAGTCGGCCAACCGCGAGCTCTTCGAGGAGCAGGTCGACATCATCTTCAGGGCGTTCAACGAGGAGTCCTTCTCACATCGCGGGAAGTATTACACGTTGCCGCCGGAAGTGCCGTATCGAGGCTATACGCTCAAGGAGCTGACCGTGGTGCCCCGACCGTTGCGGCTCCCGGTCGAGTGCTGGCAGCCGATTTAGGGCGGCACGGCGCGAGCCATGGATTTCATGGCAAAGCACGGGATCAGGGGACTGATAGGCGGCGGCTCGGCCGAGGGTGGTGCGATGCACAGAGTGGTACTCGGATGGCAGGAAGCGCATGCGCGGCGTGGCCAACATCTCGAGCTGGGTGAGCGGCTGTGTTTCGGTTTCCATTTCTACCTTGCCAAGAACCGCGAACAGGGGATTCGAGAAGCCGCCAAATTCTACGAAGAGAACATGAAAATGTTTGGCGAGCTGCGGCTGGTTCGCGCCCTTACCGACGAGCAGATCGAGATCATGCGCGATCCGAAGCGCGCCCCGACCGCAAAGCTGCCCCGGATCGAGGATGCTATCACCAATGGCGGTTTCCTGTGCGGCTCGCCGGAGCAGGTCGTCGAGCATCTGAAGAGCCTCGAAAGGCGCTACCCCGGCCTCGATCGGGTCTCGGTGAGCTTGTCAGTCGGCGTGCCGAAAGCGGTGTGCCTCGAACAGCTCGAGTGGTTCGCCTCCGAGGTGATGCCGGCCTTCGAGCAGGCCAAGGTCCGCGAGCCCGCGATGGCGAACTAAACGGGAAGCCCCGCTCACCCTCCCCTGGCGGGCTTCCCGCTCTCGCTGGCGCGGTTGCGACCAGATTGGTGCGGGGGTCATTGCGAGGAGCCCCGGCGGCTAGCAAATCTCGGGCCGAGGAACCTCACGGGCCCAAGATTGCTTCGCTGCGCTCGCAACGACGCTGTGTCTGGGGAGTTCGATCTGATCGCAAACTGGGTTAAAACAGGGCGGGGAAATAAAAACCCCTCGCCCAGCTTGCCGCACGCTGGCGCGCAGTCCGTTCGGGGGGAAGCGTAGAGGGAAGGGGTCGCGGCGGCGACGGCGCAGATCGCGCCGATGCGCTCCAATGCCGAATGCGACCTCGGCTAAGCGCGGGCGGGCTGCTCGGCGAGTTCGCGGCCGAGCGCCGACAGCGCCATAGCTACAATGTGGCGGGCGTTGAGCCCGGCCTGGTCGTATTGCGCCTGCGGGGAGTCGTGGTCGAGGAAGACATCGGGCAGCACCATCGTGCGGATCTTCAGCCCGTTGTCGAGCGTCCCGGTCATCGCGAGGTGGTGCAGAACATGGCTGCCAAAGCCGCCGATCGCCCCTTCCTCAACCGTAATCACGACCTCATGCTCACGGGCCAGGCGATTGATCAAATCGGTGTCGAGCGGCCTGGCAAAACGCGCATCGGCGACCGTTGTCGACAGCCCATAGGTGCCGAGCTCCTGTGCAGCCTTCATGCATTCCGTAAGCCGCCCACCCAGGCTCAACAGCGCTATTTTCGTGCCCTCGCGCATGATGCGGCCGCGGCCGATTTCGAGCGGCACACCCCGTTCCGGGAGCGGCACGCCGATGCCATCGCCGCGCGGATAGCGCACCGCCGAGGGTGCGTCGTCGATCGCCGCGCAAGTCGCCACCATGTGGAAAAGGTCGGCTTCGTCGCCCGCCGCCATAATGATGAAACCGGGCAGGCAGCCGAGATAGGTTACGTCGAACGAGCCCGCATGGGTCTGGCCGTCATTGCCGACGAGACCGGCGCGGTCGATGGCAAAGCGCACCGGCAATTTCTGGATCGCGACATCGTGCACGACCTGATCATAGGCGCGCTGCAGGAAAGTGGAATAGATTGCGGCGAAAGGCTTCATGCCCTCGGCGGCGAGGCCGGCGGCGAAGGTCACCGCGTGCTGCTCGGCGATGCCGACGTCGAAGCACCGCTTCGGGAATTTGTCGCCGAACAGGTTGAGCCCGGTCCCCGACGGCATCGCCGCGGTGATCGCGACGATACGGTCGTCGGCCTCGGCTTCCTTGATCAGCGACTTGGCGAAAACGGTGGTGTAGGACGGCGCGGTGGATTTCGATTTAACCTGGGTGCCGGTCACGACGTCGAACTTGGCGACGCTGTGCCACTTGTCCTCGGCCTGCTCGGCCGACAGATAGCCGTGGCCCTTCTCGGTCACGGCGTGGATCAGGACTGGTCCCGGTTCCTTGCTGTCGCGGACATTCTTCAACACCGGCAATAGATGATCGATATTGTGACCATCGATCGGGCCGACATAGTAAAAACCGAGCTCCTCGAACAATGTTCCGCCGGTGACAAAGCCGCGCGCGTATTCCTCGGCTCGGCGCGCCGCATCTTCGAGCGGCTTCGGGAAGTGGCGCACGACCTCCTTGGCGATGTGGCGCAACGACATGAAGGATTTCGAAGACAGCAGGCGCGAAAGATAAGCGCTCATCGCGCCGACCGCCGGCGCGATCGACATGTCGTTGTCGTTCAGGATGACGATCAGCCGAGAATCCATCGCTCCGGCGTTGTTCATCGCCTCGTACGCCATGCCCCCGCTCATCGCGCTGTCGCCGATCACCGCGATGACATTGCGGTGCTCGCCGCGGAAGTCGCGGGCGACCGCCATGCCGAGCGCAGAGGAGATCGAGGTCGAGGCGTGCGCGGCGCCGAACGGGTCGTATTCGCTCTCCGAGCGTTTTGTGAAACCCGAAAGGCCGCCGCCCTGCCGGATTGTGCGGATACGATCGCGCCGGCCCGTCAGGATCTTGTGCGGATACGCCTGATGACCGACGTCCCAGATCAGCCGGTCATGCGGCGTGTCGAAGATGTAATGCAGCGCCACAGTCAGCTCGACGACGCCGAGGCTGGCGCCGAAATGACCGCCGGTGATCGAAACCGCATCGATCAGCTCGGCGCGCAATTCGTCGGCGAGCTGTCGCAGATCTTCTTCCCGCAGCTTTCGCAGATCGGCGGGAGTGTCGACCTGGTCGAGCAGCGGCGTCCGATTTGAAATCGGGCGGTTTGTTTTTGCGTCCAATGCTGCGCTCCTCACGTACGGCGGGTGATCACGAATCGCGCCGCCTCTCGTAAAAGTTCCGCTCTTTGTTCGAACAAATCAAGGTGCGCCACCGCTTGGTTAATCAGCAGCTCGGCCTGGGCTCGGGCACGTTCCGCTCCGAGTATCGAGACAAAAGTGGCCTTTCCGGCCGCGGCGTCGGCCCCGACCGGCTTTCCGAGCTCGGCGGAGGAACCGTCCACGTCGAGGAGATCGTCGGCAATCTGGTAGGCCAGCCCCAGATCGTGGGCATAGCCGCGCAACGCGATCCGCAGATCAGCGGGGGCCTTGGCGAGAATCGCCCCGGCCTCGCAAGAGAATGCGATCAGCGCCCCGGTCTTCATCCGCTGTAGCCGGGTGATCGCGCCGATATCGAGTGTCTGGTGCTCGGCGATCAGGTCGATCATCTGTCCTCCGACCATACCGCCCGCTCCGGCGGCGGCGGCAAGCGCCGACACGAGCTCGCAGCGCACGGCCGGGTCACCGTGCGTGTCGGGGTCGGCCAGCACCTCGAAGGCGGTGGTCAGCAATCCGTCGCCGGCGAGGATCGCCGTCGCCTCGTCGAATTGCTTGTGGCAGGTCGGGCGCCCACGACGCAGGTCGCTGTTGTCCATTGCCGGCAAATCGTCATGCACCATCGAATAAGCGTGGACCATCTCGATCGCCGCCGCCACCTGCAGTGCACAGCGTTGTGCCACCCCGAACAAATTGGCGCCCGCAAAAACGAGAAACGGGCGCATCCGCTTGCCCGGCGCCAGGGCCGAGTAGCGCATCGCGTCATACACCCTCGCCTCGAGACCGGGGGGCACGACCAGGAGCCGCTCCAATGCGGCATTGGTGAGCTTGGCGGCCTCGTCCAAAGCGCTCGGAAAAGAAATCGTTTCGGACCAGGTCGTTTCAGTCAAGTTTAGCGGGCTCCACGCCGATGGCGCCCTCGGGGCCGATAACGATTCGATCCACCCTTTGCTGCGCCTCGTTCAGCTTTCTTTCGCAATGCCGCTTCAGTTGAGCTCCGCGCTCATAAGACATTATTGCTTCGTCGAGCTTGATCTGGCCGCCTTCGAGCCGGCGCACGATCTGCTCCAGTTCGGCAAGCGCATCCTCGAAACTCATCGCGGCGATATCGGGCGGAACGCCTGGGTCGACCATCTACTTTCTTCTTAACAAAAAACGCGATCGCGGTTCTGCCGTTTAGCAGATAACGAGAGCGCGAAATAAGACCGTTGTTGCCGAATTACAACAGCGGGAAGGGGTGATCCGTCACGCGGACATCAGCACGCGGACATGCGCCGCAGCGCTTGCCGCCAGCGCAGCTAGGTCGTAACCGCCTTCCAGAGTGGCGACCAACCGGCCTGCGGCATGGCGACAGGCGATTTCGAGCAGCCTCTCGGTGACCCAGGTGTAGTCAGCCTCTTCGAGCATCAGCTGGGCCAGCGGATCGCTCCTGTGCGCGTCAAAACCCGCCGACACCAGCACCAGTTCGGGCCGGAAGGCATCGAGCGCCGGCAGGATGCGTTGTGCCACGCCGTGGCGGAACTGATTCGAGCCGGAAATCGGGCGCAGCGGCACGTTAACGATATTGCCGACCCCGGTCTCACTCGTCGCACCGGTTCCGGGATATAGCGGATATTGATGCGTCGAGGCGTAGAACAGGCTGCCATCCCCCTCGAAGGCCGCCTGTGTACCATTGCCGTGATGGACGTCGAAATCGACGACGGCCACGCGGGCGAGCCCGTGCACCTCGCGCGCTCGCAGCGCGCCGATCGCGGCATTGTTGAAGAGGCAAAACCCCATCGCCCGTTGCGGCTCGGCATGATGGCCGGGCGGACGGACCGCGCAAAACGCGTTGTCGGCCTGGTTTGCCACGACCGCATCGACCGCGGCGACGACTGCGCCGGCGGCGCGCAACGCCGCTTCGCCCGATGCTGAGGACAGCACCGTATCGGCGTCGATTGCGATATGGCCGGTTTTTGGGACTGCGGCGAGAATGCCCTCGACGTGCCGTCGGGAGTGGACACGCATTAGATCTTCGCGCGCTGCTTCCGGCGCTTCGCGGCGCTCCAGCCGGGCGAATTCAGGATCGTCGAGTGCCGCCAGCACCGCCCGCAACCGGGCCGGCGATTCAGGGTGATGCCGGCCGGGGTCGTGGTCGAGACAGGCTGGATGAGTATAAAGGAATGTCGTCATGTCAGAATCCTCGCAGCCGGGCCGAGTGTCGCATACGCGCACTAATGATAACTACAGACCCGGCGCCCGCTCCCTAGCGGCGGCTTGAAGCATGGACGGCGAGCGCGGCCCAACCGACGAGCAAACCCGCGCCGCCGAACGGCGTAATCATACCGAGCCATTCGCGTCCGGTCAGCGCCAGTGCAAAGAGGCTGAGGCTGAACAGCAGCACGCCGCCGGCAAAGCTCCAGCCAGCGATAGTCAGCGCCAGCCCGAGCCGGCCGGGGGATTGCGCCATCGCCGTCACGGCAATCAGCGCCGCGGCGTGCACCATCCCGTAAACGGCGCCCGTCCGCAACAGTTCGGCGGCTCGCTCCCCAGCCGGGAGGTGCGCCGCGGCGGCGCCTGCTGCAACGGACAAGAACCCGCCGATCGCTGCCGCGATAAGCCATGCCCGGATCATTGTTTCGCCGCCCTTTCGCGCAGCGCAACGTCATAGACCGCGAGCGTCTCGCGGGCGACGATCTCCTCGTCAAAATGGCGCTCGACCAATGCGCGCCCCGCGCGCCCCATAGCTTTGCGGCGCGTCGGATCGCCGGCGAGCGCGGCGATGGCATCCGCCAGTCCCTGGATGTCGCGCGGAGGTACCAGAAGGCCGGTCTCGCCGGGGCGCACGATCTCGCGGCAGCCGGGAACGTCGTTGGCGATAATGGGACGCGCACAGGCGGCCGCCTCGAGCAGCGCCTTGGGCACGCCTTCGCCATAGGTCGACGGCAGCACGGCGATCGCCGCACGGCGCCACACCGCGCGGACATCAGCAATCGGGCCGAGCCATTCGATCCCACGACCGGCGGCGCCCAGTGATAAAAGTGTTTCGGGGGTCAGTGAGCCGCGATTGTCGGGATCGGTCGGTCCGGCGAGTAGCAGCTCGACCGCGAGGCCGCGCCCGCGAAGGAGGCCGATTGCGGCGGCAGCGTCGAGCACGCCCTTGGCGCGCAGCATACGCGAGACGAGCGCGATTTTGATGGTCGAAGCGTCGGGATCGGGCAGCGCTCGAAAATGGTTACAGTCGACACCCGACCCTCTGATCATCACGATTCGCTTAGGGGCGATCCCGAGTGTCATCAGGGCGTCGCGGTCCTCCGGGTTCTGCACGATGACCCAACCCCGCTCTGTACCCGCCGCAAGGCGCAGCGCGATGCCCAGCGATGGCCGCCGCAACCTCGCGGCAAAGCTCGCGGCCGAGAACCGGGAACCCAGACCCATTATCGAATTGATCGCCACCGGAGCACCTTCCGGGTCCGAGAAGGCGCGGCGCAGGGCGATGCTGCCGAACAGTACCGATTTCAGCGCGATGTGATGGACGAGGTCGGGCCGCTCGGCGCGATAGAGCCCGGCGATTTCGGAAATTGCCCGCCCGGCGCCAACGAGCCCGTCCCCGCGCCGCCGCCAGCCGATCGGGCGCAACGCGAAACCCTCGTCGCAAATACGATCGCCATGCGCGCGCACGCGTGTCGCGACGACGACATCGAAGCCGGCCGCCCGGGCGGCTCGTGCCGCCGGCAGACGGTGCGAGCAGAAATACCAATCCTCCGTTACGAGAAAGAGGAGCTTTGGCCGCCGCACCGGGCCGGGCGCGATGGACCGTCGCGGCAGATTCAGCGGTTCGGTGATAACGGATAAAGCCACGTCGAAACGCCGGAGGGTGGGATCGTCAGCGTGATCTCTCTAATCCATCCGCGTCGGGATCGGTTAGACAATCGGCGAGGCGGTGACTTCGAGGTGGGCGCTTGGCTCGCATCCTGGTGACCGGTGCGGCCGGCTTTATCGGCCGTGCGCTGTGCCTCGGCCTCGTCGAGCGCGGCCATGCCGTGCTCGGGCTATCCCGGCGTCCGGCGGAGCCAATCCCGGGCGTCGAGCTTCGCCCGATCGGAGATATCGGCCCCACGACCGAGTGGTCGGGGCATCTCGGCGGAATCGACATCGTCGTGCATCTCGCTAACCGCGCGCACTACTCGGGGCGCGAGGCAGCAGATCATAACGAGGCGCAGGCCGCACGGGTCCTGGCGCACTGTGCGGCGAAGGCCGGGGTGCGCCGGCTGATCCATATGAGCTCGGTCCGGGCCATGGGTGATGCAACTCCGCCGGGAATGCCTTTTCGCGTAGCCGACCCGCCCCAACCCCGCGATCCTTACGGCCGCGGCAAGCTCGCGATCGAGCGCGCCTTGCTGGCGGCGGCGCGGGAAAGCGGGATCGAAATCGTCATTTTGCGCTCGCCGCTCGTCTACGGTCCGGGAGTGAAGGCAAATTTCCGGGCGCTGATACGCCTCGTCGCGAGCGGGCTGCCGCTGCCTCTAGCCGAGATCGATAATCGCCGCAGCCTGATCTTCATCGGCAACCTCGTCGATCTCGTTGGCCGCGCTTGCCTGCATTCCGGCGCGGCCGGGCGGGTGCTGCTGGCGCGCGACGCGACCGACCTGTCCACACCCGAGCTGATCCAGCTCCTCGCCGCCGGGCTGGGTCGGCCGGCCCGGCTCTTTGGTGTACCGCAACCCGTTTTGGCCGCGCTTCGCCGAGTTCCGATGCTGGGCCCATCGCTCACCCGGCTGACGCTTTCGCTGCAGATCGATGATGCGGCCACCCGCGCCGCGCTCGATTGGCGGCCTCCGGTATCGCCCGAGATCGGGCTTGCAGCGACGGCAAATGCCTTTCGCGCCCGGTCGTAACGAGAACCTGCTTCGTGCCGCGGTGTTCTCAATGCGAGTATCCAGAAACGAGACCCCATGCCGGCCATTACCGAAGACACCCTATTGATCCGGCAAGCGCTCGCCTATGCAATCGAGCTTTACCGCGAGTTGAGCGAGGAGAATGGCGCCCCCAGCCTGGGCACGCAGAACCAGGTGGTGGATTTCATTCTGGCCGACCCAGAGCTGCGCGCGGCGGTCGCGCATTGGGGTCGGCTCGCCGAAAGCGGCGAGGCGACGACCGCGCCGCCACGGCGGTTGCCGTGTGACGCCGCCTACCGGCGCATCAGGGCTTATCTTCAATCGATCATGGATCAGCCCGTCTTTACTCGGCCCGGACAGGAGCCACCTGATCGGCGCTGATTTTGGCTTTATGGCGCGCTATATCGGACGGGAATTGTTTTAAAGCGGAGAGGCGCCGTGCCGAGCTTCGATATCGTTTCGCGGATCGAGCTTCCCGAAGTCGACAACGCTCTCGCCGGAATTACCCGCGAGATCGGAACCCGGTTCGACTTCAAGGGCAGCAAATGCAAGGTCGAGCGTCAGGAAGGCGTGCTCAACGTCATCGCTGACGACGAGCTCAAGCTGAAGCAGATGCACGAGTTGTTGAAGGTGCATATGACGCGCCGCAAGGTCGACCCCGCGGCTTTGGATTACAAGACGCCGGAAAAGGCGTCGGGCAATACGCTGAGGCAGACGATTGTGCTGCGGCAAGGCGTCGACGCCGATCTTGCAAGGCAGCTGATCCGCGAGATCAAGGACAGCAAGCTGAAGGTGCAGGTCTCGATCCAAGGCGACGAGCTGCGCGTCACCGGCAAGAAGCGCGACGATTTGCAGGCGGCGATCACCGTGGCCCGCGGCATGAAAATCGAGCAGCCCTTGCAATACGTGAATTTCCGCGACTAGCGGCTATCAGCCCCCGGTTGTTTCGATCGACGCCGCGGGTTAGGGTCTTTGCCTCGAGCGAGAGGTAAAAGTCCGATGCGGCTGGGTTTCGTCGGCACGGGGACGATGGGTGCGCCGATGGCCGGCTGTTTGATCGATGCCGGCCACCAGCTGACGGTCTACGATGTCCGGTCCAATGCCACCACTGCACTTTGTGCCCGCGGCGCAGTCTCGGCCGAAAATCCAGCCGCCGTGGCCCGCGGGAGCGAGGTGGTATTCACGTCACTACCCGGCCCCTCGGAAGTAGAGCACGCCGCGCTCGACCCGGCGAGCGGGATCATTGCCGGGCTGCAGCGGGGCGGCGGCTATATCGATATGACGACGAACTCGCCATCGGTGGCGCGGCGCGTCGCCGAGGCTTGCCGGGCGCGCGGCGTCGACATGCTCGACGCGCCGGTCAGCGGGCGCCCTCCGACGATGACGGTCATGGTGGGCGGTGACTCGGCGGTATTCGCTCGCTACCGGCCGCTGCTCGCGGCGATGGCCGGGAACATCTTCTATGTCGGCGGGGCGGGGGCCGGCTGCACCGCCAAGCTCGTCACCCAGTATCTCGGCTATACGAATTTCGTCGCGGCGCTCGAAGGCATGCTGATCGGCGCCAAGGCAGGCATCGATCTCGGGGTGCTGGCGCAGATCGTTCCAGTGAGCGCCGGCGCCAGCCGGACCTTCGACAACATCCCGCGCTCGGTCCTGCCGGGCTCGTTCACCGCCGGCGGAACCCTCGACATCGTCGCGAAAGATCTCAGCCTCGCCTGCGGATTGGCGCGTGAGGTCGGGGCGCCCGCCCATCTCGGGCTGCTTGCGCATGACGTGCTGAGCCGCGCCCAGGCGCAGGGCTTGGGGCAGGAAGGTTTTCCGATCGCCGCGCGGATCCTCGAGACGATGGCCGGCGCCGAGCTGCGCGCGCCCGTCGCGGAGGTGCCTGGCTATCAGACGCAAGACCCCAGACGGCCCAGAACCTAGGCTGAACCGA
>CAVSTA010000041.1:0-33119 GCA_963730745.1 uncultured Alphaproteobacteria bacterium | reverse complement strand
AGGATCCGTTGCCGCATCATTTGGTGATGCTGAACCGCGTGGCGCGGAGCGCCGAAGCCTTTGACATTATCCATTTTCATGCGGATTTTCTGCATTTTCCATTATTTGCCCGGCTGTGGGGCAAGACCTTAACGACAGCCCATGGCCGCCTCGATCTGCCGGACCTGCAGCCCCTCTTTCGCGAATTTCCGATGATGCCGCTGGTGTCCATCTCGGACGCTCAGCGAGGGGCAGTGCCCTGGGCGAACTGGCACGGTACTGTTCATCACGGCCTCCCGACGGATCTTTATCTTCCGGGCCGCGGAGACGGCGGCTACCTCGCTTTTATCGGCCGCATCAGCCCCGAGAAGGGGGTGGAAAAGGCGATCAAAATTGCCCGTCGCGCGGGAATACCGCTAAAAATCGCGGCCAAGGTCGACAAGGCCGATCTTGATTACTACAATGACAACGTCAAAAAACTGCTCAAGGGTCCGGGGGTGGAGTTCATCGGTGAGATCGGCGACCGCGACAAAGGAGAATTTCTTGGTCGGGCGAGGGCGCTGCTTTTCCGATCGACTGGCCAGAACCCTTTGGGCTGGTCATGATCGAAGCGATGGCAAACGGCACCCCGATCATCGCGTTTAGGCGAGGCTCCGTTCCGGAAATTATCGACGAGGAAGTGACGGGATTTGTAGTCGACCGCGTCGACAAGGCGGTTGCCGCGGTTCCGCGTATCGCAGCCCTTGATCGCAGCGGCGTTCGACGTTGCTTTGAAGAGCGGTTCTCGGTCGAGCGCATGGCGCGCGACTACATCGAGCTTTATGATGGTGTGTTGCGTCGCAGCTCGATCAGGACGGTTGCCATGAGCCCCCGGGCAGCCGGTCAGCGGGAAGCGGCCTGACCTCGGCGAGCAATAGAGACGAGACTGCGCCGGCTGCCGATGAGGAAGCGTCGCCGTTTCACATCGAGTTCGAACGTCTCCTTCCAGGAGCGTCGGCCGCGCACGCTCAAATCAGGTTATACCTTTGCCTTGTTTGATCACCGCGGCGATATCGTGCCGGGCGAAGGCAATTCCGACGGCATTTATCTTCACGACACGCGTTTCCTGTCGCAGCTGGAGTGCGGCGAATGGTGCGCCGCTCCTCCTGCTCAGCTCGAACGTGCAGGAAGACAACGCGGTTCTGACCGTGGATCTGGCCAACCCCGAGCTGATCTCTCGCGACGGGGTCGCCTTCCGCGGCGAACTGATCCATGTGAACCGGCTCAAATACATATGGCAGAACGCGTGTTACGAGCGGCTCCTCGTCCACAACTTCGACGACCGCGCTCGTGATGTGAGGCTTGGGGTCAGATTTGCCGCTGATTTTGCCGATTTATTTGAGGTGAGGGGGCAGAAGCGGGCTCGGCGAGGCCAAGTTTCTATCGAACGCAGGTCTGTATCATCCGTTGTCTTGAGGTACCTCGGTCTCGACGAGATAGAGAGGTTCACGAGTATCGAGTTTGAGCCGGCCCCGACCCGGCTCGATGCCGCGACTGCCCTCTATGAGTTTTCGCTCGGGCCGGGCGAGGGGATGCGATCCGTGCTTCGGATTGCTTGCAGCGACAGTGGCGATCAGAAGGTTGGCGTCAGTCGGCAATTCTACAGCTCACTTCGCACGGCACGGCGTGCCCTCAGATCTTCCAGCGGGCGGGCCGCCAGCGTCGACAGCTCCAATTCGCTATTCAACGAGTTTGCGCGGCGCTCAGTCGCCGACCTTTATATGCTGCTGACCGACACCCCATTTGGCCCCTATCCGTTCGCCGGCATCCCGTGGTTCAGCACGCCGTTTGGGCGCGACGGGATCCTGACCGCCCTGTTCGCCTTATGGGTCGACCCGTCGATCGCCAAAGGCGTATTGCGCTTTCTCGCGGCGACGCAATCAACCGATTTCGATCCCGAGCGCGATGCCGAGCCGGGCAAAATTCTGCACGAGATGCGGGACGGCGAGATGGCGCGGCTGGGCGAGGTGCCGTTCGCGCGTTATTACGGCAGCGTCGATGCGACGCCGCTGTTCGTGCTGTTGGTCGGCGAATACTTCAGACGCACCGGCGATCTCGATACGGTTCGGGAATTATGGCCGAACATCCAAGCGGCCCTCCATTGGATCGACACCTTTGGCGACCCGGATGGCGACGGGTTTGTGGAATATGAGCGCAAGAACGCCGAGGGGTTGATCAATCAGGGTTGGAAGGATTCGCACGACGCAATCTTCCACGAGGATGGCCGCCTGGCTGAAGGCCCGATCGCTCTGTGCGAGGTTCAGGCGTACGTTTATGGCGCCAAGCGACACGCAGCGGCACTGGCACTGGCGTTGGACCATTTGGTAGCCGCCGCTACCCTTTCGCACCAGGCGGATGCGTTGCGCGAGCGGTTCGAGGCCGCGTTCTGGTGCGACGATCTGGCGACCTACGCGCTCGCGCTGGACGGCGCCAAGCAGCCATGCCGGGTGACTTCGTCCAATGCCGGGCATGCCTTGCTGACGGGGATTGCCGCCCCCGAGCGCGCCGCACGCGTGGCCGACACGCTGCTTGGCACCAGCTGCTTTTCCGGATGGGGTGTGCGTACCGTGGCGCGATCAGCCGCCCGCTACAACCCGATTTCATACCATAACGGCTCGATTTGGCCGCACGACAATGCGGTGATATCCTTGGGCCTCGCCCGTTATGGTCTGAAATCCGGTATCCTGCGGATTTTCAAGGGCCTCTTTCAGGCCGCAAGTTACATGGACTTGCGGCGGCTGCCGGAGCTGTTCTGCGGGTTTGCCTGGCGGCAACTAACCGCACCGACGCTCTACCCGGTCGCCTGCGCGCCGCAGGCTTGGGCAAGCGCTACCGTGTTTGCGTTGTTACAGGCGAGCCTCGGTCTCAGCTTCGATCAGACCGGCGATGAGATCCGGTTCGACCGGCCGGTGCTGCCGGATTTTCTCGACCACCTGCACCTACGCGGGCTGCAGGGGAGACATGGCGTCGCCGATATCCTGCTGCGCCGCTACGGTAGCGAGGTATCGGTCGACATCACGCGGCGTCAAGGAAAAGTGCCGATCGTCATTGTTCGTTGAGGTATTGTTCGTTGAGGTTGGGTCGGCTTCAAAACCCGACCTTCAGGGCCGCGACCGTTCCGCCGAAATAGGCCTGAGGTTCGGAGGGCTGTACCCCGAGAGCGTGCTCCATGCGCCGTACGCACCGGTCGGCTCCGTCGAACACGGAACGCCAAATCGGCGCTTTCGGTAATACGCCGAGCAGGCATTCGTCAAAGAAGTTGTAGGTGCGGTGGGGCTGACAGCCGAAGGATGGCCTGTCCCCGCGGGCGGCGGTCAGGACAATGCGATTGGATCTCGCCATCTTCCCGGTGGCAAAGCTGCCGCTGTAGCAGGCCGAGACGATCACGACGGTGGGCACTGCGGCGCAGCCCCGCGACAACGCATGGGCGAGCTCGTCCGGAGTAAGTGCCCGGTTCGAACGGGCCAGCCATACGCCGCTGCCGCGCTCGCCGTGCGAGGTCAAAAAAATCAAGCACTGGTCCCCCGGCCGGGCCGGCAGGTCGGCGATCCGCCGCAACAGAACTTCGGCGGTGGCCGGTTCGGCGCCGGTGATGAGCTCGGGGTCGCTGGCGCTGAGCCGATGGATGTTGCCCGCCGGGATGCCGGCCGCGGCAAGCCGCCGGTTCATCTCATGGGTCGCATTGTCGAATACCGGTTCGGCATCGTCTCCCGCGGCGAGCACGACTTGCCAAGTCCCGGATAGCCCGGCCGCGCCGGCCGGCGTGGCGCCGCCAGCCGAGCGCTCCGAGAACCAGCATCAAGCGAAGAAGCCCGGGACAATTCGCCAATTTCATCGGACAGTGCCTCTTACAGAAGCATCGCGGCATGGTGCCGCGCGTCGTGCTATCCTGTCGAAAATCGAGGAGGTCATGAGATGCCGGTATTACTCGCCGAGAAGAGTTGCACGCCGTGCCGCGGCGGCATACCGCCGCTGACCGAACAGGAAGCCGCAGCCTATCATGCGCAGGCGCCCGGCTGGGCGCTTCTCGATGAGGCCAAGCGGATCGAGCGAACCTATCGGTTCAAGAACTTCGCCGAAGCCTTCAGATTTGTCGAGCGCGCGGCCGCGCTCGCCGAAGCCGAAGGACACCACCCCGATATCGGTTTCGGCTGGGGTTACGCGAGGGTCTCGCTGCACACCAAGAAGATCAAAGGACTGCACGAGAACGATTTCATCATGGCGGCAAAGCTCGATCGCATCGCCGCCGAGAGCGCATCCTGAACATGGAGAAGATCAAGGGAGAAGACCGATGCCGACTTATATCATGCTTGCCAATTGGACCGACCAGGGCGCCCAGAAGGTGAAGGACTCGCCGCGCCGGCTAGAAACCGCCAAGAAGGCCCTGTTCGACATGGGGGGCGAGTTCAAGACTGTCTTCATGACGCTCGGCGAGTACGATCTCGTCGGCGTTTATGAAGCACCGGACGATGCCGTGGCGGCCCGGTTCAGCCTGATGCTCGGAATGCTCGGCAGCGTGCGGACCAAGACCTTGAAGGCGTTTCCCGAGGCGGCTTACCGGGAGATCGTCGCCTCGCTCGGCTGAGGTGAGCGCGCGTCACGTCAGCGAGGCGTCCCTCCGCGGGCTGCGAGCATCCCGATAGAACCAATCGCGCAATATCTTCCTGGACAAACTACGCAAGGTTGAATACTCTCCCCATAGAGGCGCCGCGGCGGCGAGGCTGATATGGCCGGCTGGCGGCACGAGGATCGGAGCGATCGCTGCGTGATCGAAACGCCGATCCCGGACCTAACTCGGCGTGGCCCTGCGCGCAGAATTGCGGGACGGGAGGAGGGTTGTGGAGGCAAACGTCGCGCCGGACCAGGCTGTATTCTCTAGCCGCACGGCTCGGGGTATACGCATCCTGCTCGTATGGGGCGTGCGCTTCACCGGCGAATGTCTTGCCGAGCTCCTCGAACGCGACCCCTCGGTGTCGGTCATCGGGTTGTGCGCCGACCTTTCCGAGGCGGTGGCGCTCAGTGCGTCCATGCAGCCAGATATAGTATTGTTGGATGGCAGAATGCCCGAGGGTGCAGCCGCAGCGAGGCGCGCTCTCGACGAGGCTCCCGGGATGCGCATTGTCGTCTCCTCGGTCAGCGAGACGGAAGACGACGTCGTTGCCTGGGCGGAGGCGGGGGTGATCGGCTACATTCCGAGAACCACACCGCTGTGCGATTTCATCCGCCTGATGATGGAAATCCATAGTGGCGAGCAGGTCTGCTCGGGCCGGGTCGCCGCCGGCCTGCTCCGGCGAATCGCTCACACCGCGAATGGAAGAGCCCGCCGCAGTGGGCTGGTTGCGATACCCGTGCTCACCAGACGCGAGCGCCAGACCGCCGAACTGATCAGGAGCGGGCTCAGCGACAAGGAGATCGCCCGCCGGTTGAACATCAGCCTCGCGACGACGAAGTCACATGTTCATAACCTGCTCGGCAAGCTGAACGCGCGGCGTCGAACCGAGGTGGCCGACCACTTGCGCCGGTAAGTGTACTATCGATCGGAAGCGGAGTTTCTGCGGCCGTTCCTTACAGTCAGATGCCGCCGTGGTCGCGGGCGATTTCGGCCTGCGCGACCTCCGACGGGATCAGCCAGGCGTAGAAGGCGTCGCGCTCAATGTTCTTCGAGGCGGAGACGCTCACGCCCCAGGATTCCAGAGAGACGATCTTGACGTAGAGCTGCTGGCCGGGGGCGAGGTCGACATTCCTGTCCTGATTGAAGTCCCGGCCAAAGCTCTGGGGCGCGATGTGATAATGTCCGGGCGGGACGTCGCGATAGAATGCATTGCCGTTTTCGACAGCCCCGACATAGCTGCCGTTCATGTCGATCTCGGGCGAGATTGAGGCTCCCGTAGGGCTCCAAGTGGCGGTAGAACCAGACCCGGGCCTGGCCCGCCGGGACCGGCGGTGCCGCGACCGCGACCTGACCCGTCGCCGGCGGCTCGGCGCAGCCCGCCGCGATCAGTAGCAGGCCGCTCGCCCACAGCATCCTTCTTCGTGGTTGTGGAGTGGGATCTCTCCTCATCGGCTTCGCCTTCTATTCACGCGCCCGTGGGCAGCCTGAGCCGTATCAATCGCCAAAACGGCATTTATTCCCGCAGGGTGGATATGCATCATCCTGCTGCGGTATCAAGGTCTGATGAACCGAAAGCAGCGGCGCGCCCAAGCCCGGGCGAGGCAAGCAGGGTCGTGCGGCGGTCAGCCCAGCGGCGACGATCGCCGGATGGTTTAGCGCGGCGCTCGCGCATCAGCGCGAGGGACGCGCGGCGGAGGCGGAGCGGGTGTGCCGCGAGATCCTGTCTGTCGACCCCGGTCATGCGCAAACCCTTCATCTGCTCGGTCTGCTCGAGCATCAGCGCGGCCGCTCCGACGAGGCGATCGAGCACATCCGCATGGCGATCATGCGAGATGGCCGGGACCCGGCTTTTCACCACAACCTCGGCAACATCCTCAGATCGCTCGGTCGGCCCGCCGAGGCCATTAGTTGCTACGAGCGGGCTCTCGTCCTCGCGCCGGCCTCGGTCGATACCCTCTACAATCTGGGCAATACATATCAGGACCTCGGCCAGCCGGAGCGCGCCGCCGCCTATTTCGAACGAGCGCTGCGCCTCAACCCTGAAGCGATAGAGTTACATAACAATCTCGGCACTGCGTTGCAGGATCTCGGCCGGCTCGACGAAGCGATCGGCTGCTATCGCAAGGCGCTGGCGCTCCGGCCGGACCTTGTCGAAAGCCTTGACTACCTCGCTGGTGCTCTGCAGGCGCAAGGGAAGTGGGACGCGGCGCAGGCTTGCTATGAGCGCGCTCTTGCGCTTCGGCCAAATCGTGTCGAGAGCCTTATCGGACTCGGCGTCGTATTGCGCGCCCAAGGCCGGTTGGAGGAAGCCGTCGCCCGCTACCGGCGCGCGCTGGCATCGTCGCCCGACCATCCTGAGGCGCGCAACAACCTCGGCGTCGCGCTCGTCGATCTGGGCCGGCGGGCGGAGGCGATCACGCATCATAAAAAGGCGCTGGCTCTGCAACCGGATCGCGCCGAACTGCATTACAATCTCGGCAGCGCTCTGCAGCGCCAAGGACTGTATGCCGAGGCGCTCGCCTGCTACGAGCGCGCATTAGCCCTCGAACCCGATTATGCGAAGGCGCATCTCAATCGCTCGCTCGCTCTGCTGCTGACCGGTCAGCTCGACCAGGGATGGCGAGAATACGAGTGGCGCTTTGCCGTCAACGTATACGACCGAAAGTTTGACCGGCCTCTATGGTCCGGCGAGCCCCTCTCCGGAGCGAGCATCCTGATCCACGCCGAGCAAGGGTTCGGGGACACGCTGCAATTCGTCCGTTATCTCCCCGCCGTCGCGGAGCGTGGCGGCAGAGTTGTTCTAGAGGTGCCGGCATCACTCGTCCGTCTTGCGCGCACGGTCGCCGGCGCATCGGAGGTCGTCGCCGCGGGCGATCCGCTGCCGGGCTTCGACTGCCATTGTCCGCTTCTCAGCCTGCCTCGGGTGTTCAAGACAAATCTGGCAACTATCCCCAACGCGGTGCCCTATCTGCGGGTCCCGGCGGAGGCGTCAGCCGACTGGGCCGACCGGATCCCCACCTTGTCCGGCCTCAGAGTGGGTGTCGTGTGGGCCGGCACTACGGTTGGCGCGATCGATCTGCGATTGCTCCAACCGTTGTGGGAAGTCGACGGCGTAAGCTGGTTCAGTCTTCAGGTCGGCGAGCGGTCGAGCGACATCTCGTCTGTTGGCGGAGCGAAGATCGCCGACCTCTCGCCATGGCTCACGGATTTTGCCGAAACTGCGGCTGCCGTTTGTCGCCTGGACCTGGTCATCAGCGTGGATACTTCGGTTGCGCATCTGGCGGGCGCTCTCGGCCGACCGACATGGCTCCTGCTGCGGTATCCGCCGGAATGGCGATGGCTGCTCGAGGGCGAAGACAGCCCCTGGTATCCGACGGCGCGGCTGTTCCGACAGAGGAAGGAGGGGGATTGGTCTTGTGTGGCGCGCGAGGTCGCGGCAGCCCTTGCGCAAATGGCCCGCTAAAGCGTCCTATGGCGCGTGTAAACTTTTGCGTAAGCCGAAATGCGCTCTCTTCTGCTGATCGCGCTGTTCGCCCTTGCCGCTTGCTCCGCCGAGTCTTCGGTCAGCAAGATCGACGCCCGCACATTTGTTATCGAAAGCGCCGGCATTCCCGGAGGTTCCGAGGCCCCGAACCGACGTACGGCCGAGCGCGTCTGTCCGGGCGGGTATCGGGTCATGGACAAGACGGTTCACCAAGGCACCCCCGATCGGGCCCGCGACGAGCCCGGCACGTTCACGAACTGGACGATCCGATGCCTCTGAACATAGCACGGTCAGAGATAGGCATGAGCAAACACGCTCTTGCGGTGGCGGTCTCGCTCCTCACGTGCATCCTCGTGCTCGCCGACTGCACGCCACAGGCGACGGTCACGACCTCGCAAGCGCAGATTCCGGCGATCGCGCCGGGAACAGCGCGGGTCTGGTTTTTCCGAGGATGGGATTCGCCCAGCGGCCAAAGCTTTGTCTATGGGGCAGCACCGACGATATACGCGAATGGCGCCCCTATCGGTGAAATCCCGACAGGTACTGCCTTCTTCCGCGATTTCCCGCCGGGGGCCTACCGCTTTACCGTAGAGCCCATTGGCCTGCCCACCGCTCAGGCCGCGAACGTCCAACTGGCAGCGGGGACGCAGAACTATCTTCAGGTCCAGTGGGTAGCCAGCTGGCAGTTCGGCTATCCCGAGGTGGATTTCAGTTTCGCACCGAATACCTTTGCTGTCCTGACGGCATCGCCGCAGGTGGCTCAGGCGTATCTGCCGACCTTATCCTATCTCGGCCAGCGCTAATCCGGATTCCGATCAGGCCGTACCATCAATTCCGACGGTCATTGCGAGCGACAGCGAAGCAATCTGGGGCCGCGGAGCGCGCGATGGGCCGAGATTGCTTCACCGTGCAAGGCGCGCCTCGCAACGACACCGCCAATTCGGTCGAAATCTGCTTTAGCTCCGGTCGCGGCCGGCGCCACCGGCTAGCCGAAAAAATGAAGCGAGAACTCTCGGCGAGTTACCGTTTGTAACCGTCATCTCCCTGGAAGGCGCGGGGCTGTCCCGGAAAAGTTAAAAGGCGGTTCCTTCGAACGTGTGCCTTCGAACCTTTGCTGCCAAGAGCCCCTTGCCCGGGCTTGGCCTGGCTTGGCCCGGGCATCCGCGTCATGACGCAGCCGCTCCGCAACGAAGACGTGGGTGACCGGGACAAGCCCGGCCACGGGGGATGCTCTTTAGTTCCCTAGGATGTCGCGTCGCGCCGCCAGGCGCTCCCTTTTGTTGCATATCTAGCACACCTACGCGCATCCGTAGGCCTCGTCCCCGCTCCTTCAGCTAAACGGATCGCAAAAGCGCGACTGTCGAATTAACGGAATTCTCAACAAAGTCAGTGTCTTGCACGCCATAGATTTAAACCTACGCAAGAAGCGGCTTAGACCTCGCACTACACCTCTTTTCAATCCGACGATGGATAGTGCCGGAAGCCCACACTCGGTCAACATCAACCTGTGATTTCAGAGGTTGGTCACCGGGGGAGCGGCTAACGATGACGAGAACGCACACTATCGGGACTTTGGCGGCGATCGGCGGCGTGACCGCGACGATTGCATTGCTGACGGGTCTTCCTGCCGCCAGCGCCGACGAGATGGCCGATCTGCGGGCCAATCAGGAACTGCTGCAGCGCCGCATCGACCAGCTGGCGCAAGGCCAGCCGCCTGCAGCGGGTGGCATACCAGGCGGCGGCCCCGGCTCGCCCTATGGCGCCCAGGCGACGCCGGGCGTCCCGGTGGGGGGCGGCAGCTTCCCGCGGTCGTTCCTGATCCCGGGCACCGACACCTCGATCCGCGTCGGCGGCTTCATCGACCTGACGGGGCTTTATTTTCTGCAAGGCGCCAACAGCGGGAACCCCGGCACCCCCTCGTCGAATTCCGGGCAAAACGGGAACCTGAATGCGCTGCCGATCGGCCAAGTGTTTGTTCCCGGCCTCGGCAATGTCGCGCAGCAGGCCAACCATTCGCGCGGCAACGGGGTCTTCATGTTCAGCCCGCAGCAATCGCGGCTCAACGTCGAGACCCGCACCCCGACCGCCTGGGGCGAGTTGCGGACATTTCTGGAGTTCGACTGGTCGGGCAGCAACAATTTCAGCTGCCAAACCGTGCAGTACGCCGGCGGCAACAGCCTCCTGCCCGCGCCTCAGATTCGCCTACGGCACGTTGGGCGGGTTCCTTGCCGGCCAGGCGATCTCGAACTTCTCCGATGCCGACGCCGACACCGAATCGATGGAATTCGGCGGCGCCGATGGGCTCGACCGGCGGCCTACGCATCCCGCAGGTGCGCTACACCATTGCGGGTCCGTATGGCAGCGCCTTCTCGATTTCGGCGGAACAACCGACCGTCAACACCCTAACGTCCGTGCCGGCATCCTTGCCAATGACACGAATACTCGCCGGGCACCGGTGTTCGGCCACCACCGCTCCCGAACCTATCCCGGCGACCTGCAATGGCGTCCCCTGCACCGGCGCGGGCACCCCGGATCACACGGCAGTTCTCGCTCAGGCCATTCGCGCCCAACCTCACCGTCGCCTCCTACTGGGCGCAGCCCTGGGGGCATGTCGACTTTGCCGGCGTACTCGTACCGCGAGGTTTAACGACGGCCACTTCATCGACCGCACCTACCTCGGCTATGGCGGCCATTTCAGCGGCGACGTGAAGCCCGGCTGGTTCGGCTGGGCAGAAGGACGATTTCCTGTTCAGTTTTATCGCCGGCGAAGGCATCGGCGACTATTTGTCCGGCGGGTGGAGCAACACTGCGGCGAACGCGACCAACTTCACGGTCGCGACCGCGTGCGCGACGCCGGTGCCGGGCTGCACGGGCGGGATGGCGGCGTCGAACGTCCTCTTCAAGCAGGTCTTCGGCGTACAGCACAAACGGCGGCTATCAGCACTGGTGGGCGCCGAACCTGCGATCGACGATAGCGGCCGGCATCGCGCATCAAGACATCAACTCGCAGCTCATAGGGCCGACCCAGGCCAGCACATTTACGAAGGAGCAGTGGAACGCCTTTGCCAATCTGGTGTGGAACCCGGTCGCGTTCATCACCACCGGCGTCGAGTACATGTATGGCACTCGCGTCGTCGTCGCCAACGGCAAGGGCCATGAGAACGTGCTGATCGGCAAGTTCCGCGTAGCCTTCTAGGAGGAGGCGATGCTCGAACTCATCGACGGCCTTCCCGGCAACGTCGTCGGCATCGCGGTGAGCGGACGCCTGACGATGCAGGACTGCCAGGACGTCCTGGTCCCGGCGATGCAGAAATCCCTCAAACGGCACGACAAAATCCGGCTCTATTACGAGCTCAACTCGCGGTTTCCGGGTGCCGCATGGGACGAGCTCGACCTCGGACTCGAGCATGCGTCGCGCTGCGAGCGGGTCGCGATCGTGACCGATATCGGTTGGGTCAGGCTCACCGTGAAAGCGCTTCGCTTTCTGATACCGAGCGAAATACGAGTATTCCCGACCGTTCAGGCGGATGAGGGCCGTGCTTGGATCAGGGCCCGGCCGCGGCCTCAGATGGAGGCCGGGACGGCGGCGCCGGTTCGAGCGCGGCGGGTCCGACCGCGCCGCGTGAGGCGATCGTCACCTGCGCCTGCAATCTCGCGAATTGCGCGTGAACAGGAGCAAACGGCTGCGATCGGCCACTGAATAGTCCCGCTGGGCCGTCCTGGCGGGCATTTACGCTTTCTCTCTGACAAATGGGCGCAGTTGCCGGGTGACGGGCAATTGCGTCTTCGCCGGCGGCCGATTGATCCTCGAGCTGTGACTGGGTCGCCATCAGCTCGCGCTCCAGCGCTTCGATACGCCGGCGCCGGGCGCTGAGCTCGCGCCGCTTGCGGTGGCCGGCCATCCAGGCGGTAGCCACGCCGATCAGAGCCCCGATCAGAAGGCTCAGGAAACACAGCAGATAGAGTGGCACATCCGCCAGGAACGGCAGCGGCCAGAACCCGACCGATACCGTTTCGCGATTGGAGACGGCGAACAGGATCAGAAAAATCGCGATGACGAGAAAGCCAGCCCGGTAAAGGATCCTCACTCGCCGGGCCTTACGGTGAAAACCGCGTCAGGCTTGGCCTGCGCTCTGGTTCAAGCGGTCGCGCAACTGCTTGCCCGTCTTGAAGAACGGGATGTGCTTCTCGGCCACCGAGACGCTGTCGCCGGTCCGCGGGTTGCGGCCGACGCGGGCATCGCGGCGCTTGACCGAAAACGCGCCGAAGCCGCGCAATTCGACCCGGTCGCCCCGCGCCAGCGCCGCCGCGATCTCGTCGAAGATCGCCGTGACGATGACCTCGACGTCGCGCTGGTAAAGATGAGGGTTGGCGTCGGCAAGCCTCTGTACGAGCTCCGATTTCGTCATCGCGATCGTCGCTCCCCGCCTTAGACTTTTGCAGGCGATCAGCCTGCCAAACGAGCCGACAAGCGTCAAGCGGCCCTCACCCGCCTCGCTGCGCTCGGCACCCTCTCCCGCGGTGCGGGAGAGGGGGACCAAGCCCGAAGGGCTTGGTGGGTGAGGGTAGCGCCGCCTTCCAGCAAGTTGCGGTTCATTTTCTTGGGGGCGGAGGGCTTAGCTCTTCTCCTCGGTCTCCTCCTGGCGGCGGGCGCGGTTGATCGCGGCGCCGAGGATATCGCCGAGGCTGGCGCCGGAATCGGAGGAGCCGAATTCCGCCATTGCGCGCTTCTCCTCGTCGACCTCGCGGGCCTTGATCGACAGCGACAGCTTGCGGGTCGCGCGATCGATCGCCGTCACCTTGGCATCGACCCTTTCGCCGACCGCGAAGCGGTCCGGCCGCTGCTCGCTGCGGTCACGCGACAATTCGGACTTGCGGATGAACCCGGGCATGCCGTCGCTGACCGTCACCTCGACGCCGCCGTCGGTGATGGCCGAGATCATGCCGGTCACGACATCGCCCTTCTTCACCTTGGCCATCCCGGCTTCGAAGGGATCGGATTCGAGCTGCTTGATGCCGAGGCTGATCCGCTCCTTCTCGACATCGACATCGAGCACCTTGACCCGCACCGCGTCGCCCTTGCGGTAGTCGTTGATCGCCTCTTCTCCCGGCCGGTTCCAATCGATGTCGGACATGTGGACCATGCCGTCGATGTCGCCGGGCAGGCCGACGAAGAGGCCGAATTCGGTGATGTTGCGAACCTCGCCTTCGAGCTCGGTGCCGACCGGGTGCTCCTCGACAAAGGCTTCCCACGGATTGGCGAGGGTCTGCTTCAGGCCGAGGCTGATGCGCCGCTTTTGCGGATCGACATCGAGCACCATCACCTCGACCTCCTGGCTGGTCGAGACGATCTTGCCGGGGTGCACGTTCTTCTTGGTCCAGCTCATCTCGGAGACGTGGACCAGCCCCTCGACACCTGGCTCCAATTCGACAAAGGCGCCGTAGTCGGTGATGTTGGTGACGCGGCCGCGGAACTTGGCGCCGGCCGGGTATTTGAGCTCGACACCCTCCCACGGATCGGATTCGAGCTGCTTCATGCCGAGCGAGATGCGCTGCGTCTCGGGGTTGAAGCGAATGACCTGAACCTTGACGTTCTGCCCGATATTCAGAGCCTCGGAGGGGTGATTGATGCGCCGCCAGGCGATGTCGGTGACATGCAGCAATCCGTCGACGCCGCCGAGATCGACAAACGCGCCGTAATCGGTGATGTTCTTGACGACGCCATTGAGGATCTGGCCCTCCTTGAGGCTGGCGACGAGTTCGGAGCGCTGCTCGGCGCGGCTCTCTTCGAGCACGGCGCGGCGCGACACGACGATATTGCCGCGCGAGCGGTCCATCTTGAGGATCTGGAAGGGCTGCGGCGATCCCAGCAGCGGAGTGATGTCGCGCACCGGCCGGATGTCGACCTGGCTGCCGGGCAGAAACGCGACGGCGCCGTTGAGGTCGACGGTAAACCCGCCCTTGACCCGGCCAAAAATGGTCCCGGTGACCCGGTCGTTTGTCTGAAAGCTCTTCTCGAGCTGGGTCCAGGCCTCCTCGCGCCGCGCCTTCTCGCGCGACAGCTGGGCCTCCCCGTTCTTGTCCTCCATCCGCTCGAGATACACCTCGACGGTGTCGCCCACATGGATCTCGGGTTGGGCGCCGCCGGCGGCGAACTCCTTCAGCGGAACGCGGCCCTCCGATTTCAGGCCGACATCGATCAGCACGGCGTCGTTCTCGACCGAGATGACCCGGCCCTTGACGACGGTGCCCTCGAGACTGTTGACGACCCCGAGCGATTCATCAAGGAGCGCGGCAAAGCTCTCTTTTGCAGGCGCCTCCCGGGTTTGCAATTCTACTGCTGCCATTCCTTCTCCTCTAGCGCACGCGCGACCAGAGCGCAGACGCGCTCGAACACCACATCGGCGTCGAGCGTCGTCGTGTCGATGATATGAGCGTCGTCGGCCACCATTAGCGGAGCCGCCCGGCGCCCGCTGTCGCGCGCGTCGCGTTCATTAAGATCTTGCAAGACATTCTCGTATATAGCGGGGGCGCCCTGCTCGCGCAACTCCTTGACCCGGCGGGCGGCGCGCGTTTCGGTGCTGGCGGTGATGAACAGCTTAACATCCGCCTTCGGGCATACGACCGTGCCGATGTCGCGTCCGTCGAGAACCGCGCCGCGCGCCGATGCCGGCGGGTGCGCGGCAAATTCCCGTTGCAGCCCGAGCAAGGCGCGGCGGACTTCCGGGATCGCGGCGACCACCGAGGCCGCCGCACGCGACCGCATCGGCACGCAGCCTCGGGTCGGCGAGCAGCCGCGGATCGACGCGACGCGCGGCCGTTTCCGCCGCCGCCGGATTGTCGGGGTCGCCATTCTCGTCGAGCAGCAGCAATGCCGTCGCCCGATAAAGCGCGCCCGTATCGAGATGAGCTAATCCGAAACGCTCGCCAAGCCGGCGCGCAAGCGTGCCCTTCCCAGAAGCCGCCGGACCGTCGATCGCGACAACAAAGGGACGTGACCCCGTCACTCCTCCCGCTGCAAACCGCAGCTCACCCCTCCTCCGCGATCGCGGCGCCGAGGCGGTCGATCAAACCGACAAACCCTGGAAAGCTGGTGGCGATCGGCGCCGCATCGTCGATCCGCACCGGCTCTTTGGCAGCCAGCCCGAGGACGAGAAATGCCATCGCAATCCGATGATCGAGCTGCGTCTCGATCAAGGCGCCGCCCGCGGGCGGGCCGCCCGCGCCCTCGACGATCAAATCGTCGCCGTCGACCGCGACATGCGCACCGCAGGCCGCAAGGCCGGCGGCGATCGCGGAGAGGCGGTCGCTTTCCTTGACGCGCAGTTCGGCGAGCCCTCGCATCACCGTGCGCCCGCGGGCGCAGGCGGCGGCGACCGCGAGGATCGGGTACTCGTCGATCATCCGCGGCGCCCGCTCGGCGGGGATTTCGGCACCCTTGAGGGTGCCGGCCCGGGCACGAATGTCCGCCACCGGCTCGCCGCCTTCCTCGCGGCGGTTCAGCAGAGCGATATCGGCGCCCATCTCGGAAAGGCATTCGAGAAGACCGGTGCGCAGCGGGTTGATCCCGACGCCTTCGACCGTGACGTCGGAGCCCGGAACGATCAGCCCCGCGACCAGTGGAAAGGCGGCCGAAGACGGGTCGCCCGGCACGATGATCGGGGCGGCCGTCATTTCGGGAAAACCTTCGACCGTGACCCGGAGCCCGCCGCCTGCTTCAGGCTCGGTCGAGACCGCCGCCCCGAAGTGGCGCAGCATCCGCTCGGTGTGATCGCGGGTCGGCTGGCGCTCGATCACGGTGGTCGCCCCCGGCGTGTTGAGCCCAGCCAGCAATACCGCGGATTTGACCTGGGCCGAGGGCACCGGCAGAGGGTAGATGATCGGGATCGGATCGACGGCGCCGCTGACTGCGAGCGGCAGCCGGCCGCCTTCGCGGCTGACGAAGCGCGCCCCGAAGCGGCTCAGCGGCTCGACGACGCGGCCCATCGGCCGGCGCCGCAGCGACGCATCGCCGGTGACGAACGCGGTGATCGGGTGCGTCGCCAGCATGCCGAGGAGGAGCCGTGCCGCGGTTCCGGAATTGCCCAGATCGAGCAGGTCTTCGGGCTCGCCGAGCGCGCCCACGCCGATGCCGTCGACGTTCCACCGGCCGTCCCCGTTCCGGGTGACGCTCGCCCCGAGCGCATTCAACGCTGCGGCCGTCGCGAGCACGTCCTCGCCTTCGAGCAAGCCGGTGATCTCGGTCCTGCCGATCGCAAGCGCGCCGAGCATCAGCGCGCGATGCGAGATCGATTTGTCGCCGGGGACTCGGATCGCGCCGGCGAGCGGGCCGCCGCGCCGTGCAGCGGTGGGCGGTGCGCGCCGGCGGGAGGAGGCGGGGTGAGCCATGGCGGAACGGATGCCTCGCAATGCAGGAAAATGCGGTTGCGGTCACACCGTCCGCAGCCCATATCGGGAGCCCGCACGGCGCGGCTGCTTTAATCTACTTTCGTAACTTTGCTTTTGACAGGGTGGGCACCCTGTGGCAATGCCGCGCCGGCGAGACATTGCTGAACTTCAGTGGGAGCGAATGGTGGCCAAACCCGAGTGGGGGTCCAAGCGGATTTGTCCGAGTTGCGGCGCGCGCTACTATGATTTGCTGCGCGAGCCGGTGATCTGTCCGAAATGCGCAACGCCGTTCGATGCCGAGGCGTTCCTCAAGTCGCGCCGCACCCGCCCCCCGCCGCCGGTCGAGAAAGAGCTGGAGCCGGTCGGCGCCGACGAAATCGATGCCGAGGTCGAAACCGAGGAGGCGGAAGCCGCCGAGGAGGAAGAGGAGGCGGTGCCCCTCGAAGAAGCCGAGGAGGAGGACGAGGAGCTCCTCGAGGACGCTTCCGAACTCGGCGAGGACGACGACGACATGGCCGAGGTCATCGAGAACGTCGAGGAGGAGGAGCACTGAGGGCGCGATTTTTCCTCTTGCCGGCGCGTCGCGCTGTTCCTAATTTCGCCGAGCGCGACCATGGGGCCATAGCTCAGCTGGGAGAGCGCTACAATGGCATTGTAGAGGTCACCGGTTCGATCCCGGTTGGCTCCACCAGACAAAAGAAGGGCTTAGCCGGAATCGGCTAGGCCCTTTTTGTAGCCCAACCTCGAAAGCCGTCGAGCGGCCGGGTCCTGGAGTTTTTGGTGGCGGCTAATAGCCGCGCTGCCAATCGATGACGTTCCGAAGGGGGCAGCCGGCGATATAGGCACGCAGGTTTTCGCAGAACAGGTCGATGCCGCCGTGGCGATCCTCGTCGCTGGCGCCCGAAACATGCGGCGTGATCAGCACTTTGGGATTGGACCACAGGCGCGGCGGCGGCAGGTGCTCGAATTCACCGACATAGACGTCGAGCACCGCGCCGCGCAGATGGCCGCGCTCGAGCGCGTCGGCGAGGGCCTCCTCGTCGACGATTTCGCCGCGCGCGACATTGACCAGCACGCTCCCCGGCTTCATCAGCGCAATTCGGATCTCATCGAAGAGCCGGTTGGTCTCCGGCGTCCATTGGCAGCAGATCACGACAAAATCGCTCTGCGGCAGAAATCGGTCGAGATCCGCGGCCCCGCCCATTTCACTGAACCCCGGCGGGAGGGGTTCATCGGGGCGCGGGTTGAGTCTGGTGCCGACGACCCGCATGCCGATTGCGGCGCAGAGCCGGCCGACATCGCGGCCGATGCCGCCGGCGCCGACGACGCAGGCGGTCTTGCCTTCGATCAGCAGCGGCCGATACGCGCGGTGCTCGAAGGCGCCGCTGCCGCGGTCGAGGACGGCGCGGTCAAAGCTCTTGGCGAAGTGCAAAATCCCGGCGAGCGCGTATTCCGCCATCGCCAACGTGCTGCCGACGCCGCGCGATGTCGTGACCATGACGTCGCTGCCCCACAGGTCGCCACGCAGCAGGTTGCTGGCGCCGGCGGGGCGCTGATGAAACCATTTGAGCCGCGGCGCCCGAGCGCGCAGGTCGAGCGGGAAAGGCCACCCGCCCAGGATAACCTCCGCCTCGGCGAGCAGGCGGTCGCGCTCTTCGCGTGTACCCGCGCCGACGGAGCCCGACCGCAAATAGCGGGATGCGGTATATGCAGGCCACGTCTCGCGATACTCGCCGTCGAACCAGCCGCCGGCATCGGTCACTCGGATCGAGGGATCGACCGCCTCGATCTTGGCCCGATCCTCGGCGCCGAGGCGCTGAATTAAAAGAACGTCGATCCTTCGCACGGACTCTTCTCCGATTAGGTGGCAGCACAGGCATGCACGATAACGCCGGGAGCGAGGCTTGTCCCGGCGGCTTTGCGACGCCTATGCTGAGGCTGCGATTTCGCTGCAGGAGGGTCGGATGAAACAGGGCTACCGGTTTGTCGATTGCGACATGCACATCATGGAGCCGCCGGACCTGTTCGACAAATATCTCGATCCGGCCTTCAAGCACCGCATCACCTCCTCGATGCGGCGGAGCGACGGCGGCCCGACCGGCATGCGCGGCCGGCCGCTGTGGTTCTTCGACGGCACGCCGACCAGCAATGACGGCAACATCTCGCAATACAACCGCACGCGCGGCCCGCTCGTGTCGCGCCGCGCCAACACCGCTGTGATGTTCGCGGTCGAGCGCGGTTACGATGCCGAAGCCCAAATCATGGGCATGGAGATGGAGGGGATCGACATCGCCGTGCTGTTCCCGACCGCGGGTCTGTCGTTCCTCGCGCGGGACAATATGGACCCGCAATTCTCCGCCGCGATCTGCCGGGCCTACAACGACTGGCTGCACGATTTCGTGCAACACAGCCCGGACCAATTGAAGATGGCGGCGATGCTGCCGGTCCACGACGTCAACCTCGCGTGCCAGGAGCTCTATCGCTGCGTCAAGGATTACGGCGCGGTCGGCGCCTTTGTGCGGCCCAATTACGTCAACGGCCGTTATTGGCACTCGAACTACTGGGACCCGCTTTACGGCCTATTGCAGGACCTGAATGTGCCGCTGTGCTTCCACGAGGGCACCGGCTCGTATTACTCGACGATCGAGCCGCGCTTTGGCGAGAACCGCTTCATGCGCCATGTCGCGAGCCATTCGACCGAGATGCAATTGGCGCTGATCGCGCTGATGCTCGGCGGCATCCTCGAGTTCTATCCGCGCCTGCGGGTCGCGTTTCTCGAGGCGCAGAGCTGGTGGGTCCCCGGCCTCCTGGGGCGCATCGAGTGGGATCTGCGCCAGCACCATGACTCCGATGCGCCCTATCTGAAGATGTCGCCTCTCGAATATTGGCAGCGCAACTGTTTCTCGGCGATCGAGAGCGGCGAGCGCGAGGTCGGCGCCACGGTCGAGCTGCTCGGCGGGGCCGACAACATCTGTGTGTCGAGCGATTTCCCGCATTTCGACTCGAGCTTCCCCGAGGTGTCGAGCCGGGTGTTGACGAATTCCAGCATCACCCCCGAGATCGGCGGCAAGATCCTGAGCGGCGGCGCTCGTCTCTACGGCTTCACCGACGATGATTTCGATAAAGCCTCCGCCGCCGCGAAGCGGCGCGACAACATCGGCACGGTGGCGCGGGCATAGCGATCGGCTATCCCTCACCCACCCAGCCCCTCGCGGGCTGGGTCCCCCCTCTCCCGCGGTGCGGGAGAGGGTGCCGACCCCGGATTTAATCCGGGGGGAGGCGGGTGAGGGCTCCGCTGGTTCCCGTTAAGGGACGCGCTCATAGGGGAAGCGCTGGACGTTCTCCATGTTCTTGCCTTCGATGCGGATCAGCCGAGTTGTGCCGGCGCGGCGCGGCGAGTGCAGGTCGCCTTCATTGTAGAGATAGGCCGCCCCGGGCTTCAGCGTGTAGTCCTTGATGCGCCGCGCCTTGCCCGGCTTGCCCTCGCCGGGGCGCGCCACCGGCTCGTAATCGGTCATCACCGTCTCGCCGCGCGCCTGGCCGTAGATCGCCCATGACGGACCGTGATCGTGCGGGTTGCTGTCCTTCGCGCCCTGATAGACGTGGCCGAGAATGCAGAAGCCGAGCTCGGGGTCCTCGTACAGTACCTTGCGCTCGGGAACATCGTCGCCGAGATGCGTTTTGACGAAGTCCTCGTCCTTCAACACCTGCTGGACGAGTGCGCATACCTGCTTACGCCCCTCGACACCCGGATCTTGCTTGAGGATCCGGCGACACTCCGTCGAAAACTGCTCGAGGCTATATCCCATTTGACCAACTCCCTTGTGGCTCTCGAGGCTGCGAACAGCCGCCCGCAACCAACGCGCGATAGTAACCCGAAGCGGGGCCGAACGGCAAAGTGGGTACGTAGAGCGGCTTGACTTCCCGATCCGGCGGACCTCACTCTCGCCGGAAAACCCGCCGGATCGCAGTCAGGGAGGATATGTACAGCTATATCATACGCCGCTTGGCCTTCGGCGCCCTGACGGTGATCGGCGTCTCGATCATCGTGTTCGCAGTCTTGCGGATTCTGCCGGGTGACCCGCTGGTCGCCATTTTCGGGCCGGAGGGCTTCACCAAGCTCAGCGAGGCGGAGCGCGCCCGCTACATGGCGGATCTCGGGCTCAGCGACCCACTGGTCGTGCAGTACCTGCGGTGGGTCGGAGACATCGCCCGCGGGAATTTCGGGCGATCCTTCTTCCGCGCCGAAAGCGTCGGCGAGATGATCCTGCGGCGCGGACCGCTGACCGCCGAAATCGCCATACTGTCGGTGATCCTCTCGTGGCTCGTCGGAATACCGGTGGCGATCGTCAGCGCGCTGCGGCCCAATAGTCTCGGAGACAACGTCTCGAGATTTCTCAGCATCCTGTTTTTGGCAGTCCCCGGGTTCTGGCTGGGGATGCTGATCGTGCTCGCCGCACTGTTCCTGTTCGGCTACCGCGCGCCGCTGACCGGCCCCTCATTGCTGGCGGATCCGTGGAGCAATCTGCAAGTCGTGATCGGGCCGGCGGTGGTTCTTGGGCTAGGCCAGGCCGCCTACATCGCCCGCATGGCCCGTTCCAGCCTCTTGGAGGTCATCCGGGAGGATTATGTGCGCACGGCCCGCGCCAAGGGGCTGAGCCGGCGCCCGGTAATCACCTTTCACGCCTTGCCCAATGCCTTGCTGCCCGTGATTACCTTGTCGGGAATTCTTCTCGGGTTCGTGCTCGCCGGCTCGATCCCGGTCGAACGGGCCTTCGGGACACCCGGGCTCGGCTATGCGATGTTTACCGCGGTCAGCGAGCGTGACGTCTTTGTCATGCAGAACCTGGTGTTTCTTTATGCCGTCGTCTTCGTGCTGCTGAACATACTGGTCGACCTCACGATCGCCTGGCTGGACCCGAGGATTCGGTATCGATGACGGTTATAGAGCCCGAGACCGCCTATCCGGCGGAAACGCCTGCGCCGGCGATCGAGCGCTCGCGGCCGCTGCTCGCGCAGGCAGGACTGCGCAGGTTCATCAGACGCTCGCCCCTTTCGGCCTTCTGGGGGTGCATCGCGGCGGCGATCATCCTGATGGCATTGGCGGCGCCGGTCCTGGCTCCTTATGAGCCGTTGAAGTCCGACTTCCGGGCAATGTCCAAACCGCCGAACGAGCGCCATATTTTCGGCACCGACCAGATCGGCCGGGATGTGCTGAGCCGGGTCATCTATGGCAGCCGCGCCTCGTTGGCCGTCGCGTTCGGGGCCGTGCTGTTCGGGACGACCCTCGGCGCCTTGTGGGGCCTCGCCAGCGGCTATTTCGGCGGACGCTTCGACATTTTCAGTCAGCGCATCATCGAGTTTCTGCAGTCCTTCCCGGATCTGATCCTGGCAATGGCGATTGCCATGGCGCTCGGCGCCGGCTTCGCAACCGTCATCGTCGCGATCGCGATCACCCGCATCCCGTTTGGCGGGCGGGTGATCCGGGCGGTGGTGCTGTCGTTGAAGGAGTTGTCCTATGTCGAGGCGGCGCGCGGCCTCGGCGCCTCACACCTGCGCATCATGGCGCGGCACATATTGCCGCAATGCGTGGCGCCCTACCTGATCCTCGCCACGACCCATCTCGGCGTCGCAATCATCATCGAGGCGGCGCTCGGCTTTCTCGGGGTCGGCATTCCGCCGCCGACCCCGACCTGGGGCAACATGCTGGCGGATTCGCTGAACGCCGGCCTCGTCCCGCCGTGGTGGCTCGTGCTGTTTCCGGGCCTCGCGATCACGATCACGGTGCTCGCCTTCAATCTCCTCGGCGACGGCATCCGCGATATGCTCGACCCAAGGCTGCGCAGCGCCGTGTAAACGATCAACCCGCCTCGACCAACTCCAGCGCTTCGCCGCTCGGGCCTTCGATCATGACGGCTCGGGTATCGCCGAGCGTGTAGGGTTCCTCGAGGAAGGCGACGCCTTCGTTGCGCAATTTGTCGATCCAGGCGTCGAGATCGGCGACGCTCAGCGCGATGTGATCCTGCAATTGGCCGCGCGAGCCGGCGAGCGGCCGCTCGCCTTGGTTGGCGTACCAGATCAGCGCCACGTCGCCGAATTCGACGCCGGCCCGCGGCGAGCGGAACATCCCTTCGCGGTTGAGCGCCGGCCAGGTGCGGTCAGCGCCGCGCGGCACCTTGCAGTCGGCCTCGGTCACCGGCGCACCGCCCCAGCCGGCCCGCGGCAGCGCGTTCAAATGCTTCTGGTACCACAGCTGAGCGCAGAGCGGGTCCTCCTGGTAGAGGTGCACGTGGTTGAAGCGCTCGGCCGGGTGGTCGCCGGCATATTCGACGAGCGCGTCATCGGGACCCTTCATATACGCGAAGCCTCCGCCGCCGGCCGGTCCGAGGCCCTTCTGCCTCGCCTCGGCAATCTGCGCCTTGGTCAGACCCAGCACACCGCCCTGGCCGGGCCAAGTGTCGCTGCTGATCAGCACCGAGCCGCCTTCCGCGCTCGTGTAGAGCGGCAGCAGCTCGACCTCCCGCCGGCTCTTATAGGTGTCGAGGCTGCGGCGCGAGTCGGTGACGTGCCAGCCAAAATGCCAGATCGCACTCTGCGGCTCGCTTGTCGGCGGCGTATCGACTTTGGTGAACAGCACCATGACGTCGTTCGGCGATTTGAGGGCCGGAAAGCCGCCCCAACTCCCCTCCGAGGTGCTCGGAAACTGTCGCGCGTAGAAATCCATCGCGGCATCCGGATCGGTCGAGTTCAGATGCAGGTGATGAAATTTCGGAGTCGGCAGCATGTCGGTGCATCCTTGCAGCGGATTTGGGCTACTATGCGCCGAATGCCTCTGAAATCAATGAGGCTTGGGGAGACATCATGAGGGCCGGCAAAGCCGTTTTCAGCAGCAATACTTGGCCCTGGCGATGTTTCCGCGGCTGGGGCCAGCGCGTGCTCAGCAGAACCCCGCACCGGCGGTTGCCATCGACGATGACGATATCGGCGGCGTGGTCACCAGCCGGTTCGGGCCGGAAGCCGGCGTCTGGGTCATCGCCCAGACCACCGAGCTCGGCACGCGGTTCGCCAAGATCGCGGTCACCGACGAACGCGGGCGTTACGTCGTGCCGGACCTGCCCAAGGCGCATTACCAGGTCTGGGTGCGCGGCTACGGTCTCGTCGACTCGCCGAAAGTTGCGGCCGAGCCGGGCAAGATCCTCAACCTGACCGCCGAAACCGCGCCGAACCTCGCCGCCGCGGCGCAGTATTATCCGGCGATCTATTGGGCCTCGATGATCAAGATTCCGGACCAGAGCCGCTTCCCCGGCACCGGCGACAAAGGCAACGGCATACCCGGAAAATTTCAAGACGCAGGACCAGTGGCTGAATTTCATCAAGACCAATGGCTGCGGCAATTGCCATCAGATCGGCAATTACGCGACGCGGTACCTGTCGCCAAAACTCGGCCAGTTCGAGTTGTCCCAGGACGCGTGGGCGTATCGGCTGTCGGTCGGACCGGCCGGGCACGATATGGTGAACTTCATCAGCCAGCTGATGACGCCGGAAGGCGGCCATCTGAAGGCGCTCGCCGACTGGACCGACCGCATCCAGGCGGGCGAACTGCCGAGCCGCAGCCCGCCGCGGCCGGTCGGCGTCGAGCGCAACATCGTCGTGACGGTGCGCGACTGGCTTGACCCCAAGCACTATTTGCACGATTTGACGACGACCGACCGGCGCAATCCGACGGTCAACGCCTATGGCCCGATCTACGGCGACACCGAGCTCAGCAGCAACGCACAGCCGGTGCTCGACCCGGTGCACAACACCAAGACGACGATCCAGCCGCCGTTCCGCCCCGATACGCCCAGCTCGGCGCTCGCCAATCAGGTCGTCAATCCGTCACCCTATTGGGGCATGGAGCAGACCTGGGACAGCAAGGTCAATGCGCACACCTCGGCGATGGACCAGGACGGGCGCGTCTATTGGGCCGCGCAGAACCGCGCGCCCAACGATATCCCGGATTACTGCAAGAAAGGTTCGCCATTGCGCTCGGCCCAGCTTTATCCGCTCGACGTGCCGCATGAAGGCTTCTTCCAGAACTCGCGGCAGGTCACGGTCTATGATCCGAAGACCCAGAAATTCACGACGATCGACACCTGCTTCGGCACGCATCATCTGAATTTCGCCGAGGACGCCGACAATACGCTGTGGCTCAGCAACAATACCGGGCTAGGCGGAGCCCCCGTGCCGGAGCTGGCGGTCGTCGGCTGGATCAACACCAAACTGTTCTGGGAGACGGGCGATGCGGCGAAAGCGCAGGGCTGGACGCCACTGATCGTCGATACCGTCGGCAATGGCAAGCGCACCGAGAGCTGGAACGAGCCGGGCCAACCGGCCGATCCCAACAAGGACACCCGCATCCCGTTCGGCCTGTACGCGATCGCGTGGTCGCCGGCCGACGGCTCGGTCTGGGGCTCGAGCTTGGCGCATCCGGGCTACGTCATCCGCCTGGCGCCGGGAGCGAACCCGCCCGACACGGCATTGACCGAGATTTACAAGATCCCACTGCCGGGCTTTGGCATCCGCGGCATGGATGTCGACCGCAATGGGGTCGCTTGGCTGCCGCTCGACAGCGGCCACATCGCCAGCTTCGACCGCCGCAAGTGCCAGGGGCCGCTCAACGGGCCGGGCGCCGAGAAGGGCGAGAAATGTCCCGAGGGCTTTTCGTTCTACGCATTGCCGGGACCGGGCTTCCAAGGCGATCCGGGGGCCGAGGAAAACCCGTATTACATGTGGGTGGACTGGTTCAATATCCTGGGGCTCGGCGCCAATGTCCCGATCGAGACCGGAAATCAATCCGATTCATTGCATGCGCTAGTCGGCGGCCAGATCATCGAGTTGCGGGTACCCTACCCGATAGGCTTTTTCGCCAAGGGTCTCGAAGGCCGCATCGACGACCCGAACGCCGGCTGGAAAGGCCGCGGCCTCTGGGTGACCTCGGGCAACCGCACCCCTTTCCACATCGAAGGTATCGACGCCCCCGCCCCCGGCGCCCCCGGCCAGACCCAAGCGACGCTCTCGAGTCCGCTTGTCGTCGAATTTCCAGCTCCGCCCCGACCCGCTGGCGCATTGAGCCGAGGTAGTGCGATGCATCTGACACGTGCTAAGGTAAATGTCCCACCAGCGTGAATAGCAGGGGGCACATCTGAGCCGACGTCGGCGGGCTCGTGACCTCACGAATGTCATGGCTGAATCCACCTTTCGACGAGGTGCCGGAGCCCCACGCCATAAACTCCGCGCGATTCTCTACGTGCATTTAGGCGCTTGAAAATGCCCGGAAACCTCTGATGTGCTAAATTTGTGGGCTACTTTTCGATTGGACGAAACGCATGCTCAAGGACGAGATCGATGAGGCCAAGCGTACCGTAAGCACTGATACTGTACAGATTACAATTGGCGAAGTAGCTAACATGTATGCGAACGCCGAATTGAACATACTTCCGGACTTCCAACGGCTGTTTCGGTGGTTAGATGACCGGAAGTCCAATTTTGTAGAATCAATTTTAATAGGTATCCCAATTCCTCCGGCATTCGTCTATGAGAACGAGAATGGGACATGGGAGCTTATAGACGGCCTCCAGCGGATATCGACGGTTCTTGAATTTATGGGAAGTCCTCAAAGATCCAGACACTGGCAAAATGAGACGGTCAAAGCTTCTTGGGACGAAATACCTGCCGTCGCTCAATAGCATAGTCTGGCAAGCAAAAGAGGACGGCGAGGAGACGCTCGATAAAGCGCTTCAGTTGTTTTTTAGGCGGCACCGCATTGATTTTCAGATCCTAAAACATCCGAGTGATCCTAAGACGAAGTTCGATCTGTTTCAGCGCCTCAACCGGGGAGGTGCCTATGCTAACGAGCAGGAGGTTCGCACTTGCTCGATGGTACTTGCAGACGTGGATTTCACGAACGCTTTACGAAGATTCGCACAACGCAATGACTTTCAGCAAATTTTCCGAATATCGGCAGATCAGAAGCAGAATCAGCAAGATCTCGAATACGCAGTTCGCCTAGTCGTCCACACTTACGAAGAATTCCCGCGAGGCAGAGACGTGCAGGAGTTCCTCGATCAAGCCATCTTGAAGGTGATGAGTGAACGCGATCGCCACGACGTCCTGAGGCAGATCGGCTGGTCAGTGGAGACTCTACACCGTCTCTTCGGAGAGAGAGCATTGATCCCGCCGGAAGATCGACCGGCCGGCATCGCCCACGTTTTTCATTAAGAGCGCTCGAAGGCATTTGTGTCGGCGTAGCGCGGCACAAAGACGCGATACTGGCGACCGAAGACCCCGATGGATTCGTAAGGGGAAAGGTGGAGGGTTTCTGGCACCAGCCTGAAGTTGCAGAAATGAGTTCACCGGGGCTGCGGGGTAGCGTCAGGCTCCAGCGCAGTGTTGCATTTGGATCGCGGTGGTTCAATCCTGATGCCTGATCTCGATCACTATTTTGACGAGATTGATGCCGCCCGTATTCGAAGAGCGAGACTATCAGAGATCAAGCGAAGGTTCAGCACCGACAGAGTGCCTGATCCTGCTGGAGTGAACTCAAAGGCCACAGTCGTTTTGGCCTATGCGAATTGGGAGGGTTTTTACAATGATTGCGTGCGCGCCTATATTCGCTTTCTTCGAGACCGTGGCGGCAAGATCCGCGACACCGACTGGATGTTGCTCCTAGGGGCCTTCCATGCGGATTTCGAGTCCCTGAAAGCAAGGAGCCATTCGTACGATGCTAGACGGCAATTCGTAGAAGATCTTCAAGTGCGGCTAGAATGCGGCTTTGATTTGTTTGACGACACTGTCGTAGAGGCACGATCAAACCTTAGCTTTGAACGCCTCGCGGAAAACTTTTCCATTCTCAACATAGACCTCTCGTCTATGCAACGGTTTCGAATTCGAATAGACAAAGAGGTGGTTGGCTGGCGACACAGCGTTGCGCATGGTGATCCACCAGACCTATCTGCACTCGATATCGCAGATCATGTAGAGTTTACAGGTAACCTTCTCATCGTTTTGGCAGACCGTTTTCAGCATGCTATGCTGGAAAGGATGTAATTATGTAAAATAATGCTCTCTAAGCTTCTGTTGGCGAGCAAGTGAAGAAATACGCAAGGGAGGTTATGTACTATTTTTACGCTGCGCCGGGCGCACCAACGCTGGCGCGCATTGATATACAATAATGCCAAACCGCTCTCACACAATGTCCCCGCGACAGTCAAAACCCGGGTCGGCTCGGGCTAGACGCTGCTTGTCGAGACAGTGTATCGCAATGGTCGTTGGCGTCGCAGAACCGTAGATTGTTCTTGTTCATCCAAGTGATCGGAAATCGTAATGTCTTCGGTGAGCCGCGAGCCGAAGAGGTGAGCTCGAAGACACCCCGATCTTAGTCGTCGGGAGCCATTGCCAGCTGCCGATGAGCTTGGCTGTCTCGCGGTCTTTGTAGGAAAATTTTCCGTCGGAAGCGAAGTCGAAGATGACCACGCTTCCTCTCCAAGATCCAACGGGCGCAGGCGCTCGGTCCTGTGCGCTGGCCGATCCCGCAAATCCAAACAGGCAGGCTCCCAATATTACCCGCTTGAATATCCCGAGCATTGCCTCCTCGAGCAGGTTTTGACGGTCCCGATGTGCCCGAGCAGACAGGGTCATTCCGGCCTGAAGGGGTCAGACGAAAGCTGGCCCAGCCTTTCAAGCAAGCTTGTATGCCTGCCGCGCCAGAAGCTTCCAGTTCCCGCCCTGCTTCTGCCAGACCTCGAGAGTGCCGATCCTGGTATTGGTAGTTTTGCCGTCCATTTCGGATTTCGGACTTCATAAAGGTGGCGGGCGATCGCGGCGTCGCCGGCCACCTCGATCTTGAGGTCGGGGAAGCTCAGCGATTTGACTGTCGCCTTCCGGGTCATGACGCCGTCGATGAACTCGGGCTTGTTCTGGACCCTGCCGTCGGAATGCCCGTAGCTCAGCTGATCGGCGGTCAGCCGCTCCAACTGGGCTTTATCTGCCTTCAGCAGCGCCTCTCGGAATGTCTCGACGTTTTGCTTGACGGCAGCTTCGTCGCCGGCTTCGGCAAACGCAGGCGAGCCGAACAAAAGGCTCGGCACGCCGAGCGCGAGCGCCCCCGCGACGGCCAAGTCACGACGGGTTATCTGCATCCTCTCCTCCCTTCCTCTCGCTGGGACTGGTGAAATGTCGGTTTCGCAGCAGGGTAACCCTGGCGGGCCACAGTGTCGAACGGAAACCGTCGCCGTGCCGTTCCGAAAATTGCCTCAATCGCATGATATTCATCCTCACGAGAGGACGCCGCAGGCTCTATGACCGAAGAACATCGGGCAGAAGAGAAGCGGCGAATTACACCCTTTACTGACTGATATCGCTGGCTGTTCCTGGCTGTTATTTTGCTCCAGCTGTCGCCAGAAATCGAGTGTTGCTGCGGCTTGGCGGACCTGCTGGCTGATATTTTGCTGCATTATCAGCCATTATCAGCGACTCTGGGGCTGTTTATAGGCCCGAAACAATGCGGAACCGAGGTGATCGAATGCCCGACACGGTGAAAAAGGTGGTGCTGGCCTATTCGGGAGGGCTCGACACTTCGGTCATCCTGCGCTGGCTGCAGGAGACCTATCGCTGCGAGGTCGTCACCTTCACCGCCGATCTGGGCCAAGGGGAGGAGCTGGAGCCGGCGCGCCGGAAGGCCGAGATGCTCGGTGTGCGCGAGATCTTCGTCGACGATTTGCGCGAAGAGTTCGTGCGCGATTTCGTATTTCCGATGTTCCGCGCCAATGCGCTCTACGAAGGCGCCTATCTTCTCGGCACCTCGATTGCGCGGCCGCTGATCGCCAAAAGACAAATCGAGATCGCCCGCCAGGTGGGCGCCGATGCCGTCGCTCACGGCGCGACCGGCAAGGGCAACGACCAGGTCCGTTTCGAGCTCAGCTATTATGCGCTCGATCCCGGCATCAAGGTCATCGCGCCATGGCGCGAATGGGACCTGACCTCGCGCACCAAGCTTCTCGAATATGCCGAACAGCACCAGATCCCGATCGCCCGGGATAAGCGCGGCGAGGCTCCGTTTTCGGTGGACGCCAATCTCCTGCACATCTCCGCCGAGGGTAAAGTGCTCGAAGATCCGTGGGTCGAGCCGGAAGAGTTCGTGTTCAGCCGCACCGTCGCCCCGGAACGGCGCCCGATGAGCCCGAATATGTCGAGATCGCGTTCGAGCGCGGCGACCCGGTCGCGGTTAATGGCGAACATCTCCTTCCCGCTTCGCTGCTCCAGCGCTTAAACGAGATCGGCGGAAGACACGGCGTCGGCCGGCTCGATCTCGTCGAGAACCGGTTTGTCGGCATGAAGTCGCGGGGCGTCTACGAGACGCCGGGCGGGACCATCCTGCAGGCCGCCCATCGCGGGGTCGAGAGCCTGACCCTTGATCGCGGCGCCGCACATCTGAAGGACGAGCTGATGCCGCGCTACGCAGAGCTGATCTACAACGGCTTCTGGTTTTCCCCGGAGCGCGAGATGCTGCAGGCGCTGATCGACAAGAGCCAGGAGAATGTCGAAGGGGTCGCGCGGCTGAAGCTCCACAAGGGTTCGGCGCGCGTCGTCGGCAGAAAATCGCCGAGAAGCCTCTACAGCCTCGCCCACGTCACCTTCGAGGAAGACGCCGTCTACGACCAGCGCGACGCCGAAGGGTTCATCAAGCTCAACGCGCTCCGCCTGCGCCTCGCCGCCCGCCGTAGTGCGGAACGAGCCCCTCACCCCAGCCCTCTCCCCGCGCGCGGGGAGAGGGAGGGACCCGCGCAAGCGGGAGGGTGAGGGGCTGACGCCGGTTGAGGGGGTCAGTGCGCGCGGCGCGGGCCGTTGGCGATGTACTCCTCGCTCTGCATTTCGATCAACCGCGAGACTGTGCGCCGGAACTCGAACGTGCCGTCGCCGGCAGTATAAATTTCTTCCGGCGGCGCTTCGGCCGAGGCAATCAGCAGGGTGCGCGCTTCGTAAAGCGTGTCGATCAGGATGTTGAAGCGTCGAGCCTCGTTGCGCTGCTGCGGCGAGAGGCGCGGGATGCCTTCGACGATGACCGCAGCAAAGCGCTCGGCGATCGCGAGGTAATCGGCGGCGCCGAGCGGGTTGGCGCAAAGATCCTCGAAGGAGAACCAGGCGACGCCGCGCGCCGCTCGAGGGACGGCGAGCGGGCGCCCCTTCACGGTAAGCGTTGCGCCGGCGCCCGATGCCCCATCGGTCAGTTCGGCAAAGGCGTGTTCGAGCGCGTCGTGCGCCGCCTCGTCGAGCGGGTGGTGGTAGACCGGCTTGCCATGCAGCCGGGCGAGCCGGTAGTCGCGCCCGCTGTCGAGCTCCAGCACATAGAGCTTTTGCTTGAGCAGCGCGATGAACGGCAGAAACCGCTCGCGCTGCAGACCATGCTCGTAGAGTTCGTCCGGCGCGCGGTTCGACGTCGCGACGACCACAACCCCGGCGTCGAACAATGCCCTGAACAGGCGCTCGAGGATCATCGCATCGGCGATGTCCTCGACCTGAAACTCGTCGAAGCACAACAGCGCAGCCTCGGCGGCGAGATCGTGCGCAACTTTGGCGATTGGCCGTTCGGTCTGAGCCCGTCGCTCCCGCTCGATACGGTCGTGGACCTCGATCATGAAGGCGTGGAAATGCACCCGCCGCTTGCGAAGGCTCGGCACGCAGCGGAAGAACAGGTCCATCAGCATCGATTTGCCGCGACCCACCGGACCGCACAGATAAAGCCCGACCGGGGCGTGACTGCCGCCGTTCTCGGCAAGGCCGAAGCGGGCGAGCCAGCCGCGCAGGCCGGTTTCCGGGCGGTAGTGCAGCAAGGCGCGATAGAGGCTCTGCAGCCTCTCCACAGCCAGCTGCTGCGCCGGGTCGGGCTGCAGCAGCCCCCGCTGGCGCAGCGCACGGTAGGCCGCCATCGGTTCCGCGGCCGGCGCCGCAGCTGTGCCCGCATCGGGTGCCATCACAATGAGTTGACTAGAATTCGCGGTGATCGACGGGCCGGTGTTCCGGGGTTAATTTCCCTCGAGGATCGGGCGAAGGAGAGACTGATGAACGAAGACCGTTTCAACATGGATATCCGAAAATTCTTAAAAGTGGTCGGCGTGACCTCGCAGCGCGAAATCGAGAACGCAGTCCGGGACGCGCTCGCCAAGGGCAAGCTCAGCCAAAGTGCACAACTGAAACCGCGCGTAACCCTGTCGATCCCGGAGCTCGGGCTCGAACACGTCGTCGACGGCGAGATCGGGCTGTCTTAATCAGCCCGGCTCGCCCGGACGCCCCTTCGCTACTTCGCGGCGGTCACCATGATTTCGACGAGCAATTCCGGGCGCGCCAAATCGGCCTTCACGCAGGCTCGCGCCGGCGGGTTCTCGGGATCGACCCAGGCGTTCCACACCGAGTTCATCTCGGCGAACAGCGCCATGTCCTTGATCCACAGATTGGCCGAGAGGAGGTTCGATTTGTTGGTCCCGGCCTGGGCGAGGTAGCCGTCGATCTTGTCGAGGATCTGCTTGGTCTGACCCTTGATGTCCTGGCTCGTGTCGCCGGCGGTCAGACCGGCGAGATAGACCGTGTCGCCGCGCACGACGCAGCGGCTCATGCGCGGACCGGGCGGCTGGGTTCGGTCGAAACGGGTGATGGCCATCGTCAACTCTCCCTAAAGGTGATGCGGAAGCAAAGCGGTCAGCCCGGGTTCTGCGGCGGCGAGACGTAGTTGACGATGCGCTTGCTGTTGGTGTGGACGCCGAAGGTAACGAGCGGCCGGTCGCCCACTACCCGGAAGGCGTGCACCCGGTTTGCCGGTACCGCGATCGTGACCCCGGGTTCCATCATGACCACACCTTCTTCGCCATCGAGCCAGGCTTCACCGCGCCCTTCGATGACGGTCAAGATCTCGGCGTAAGGATGCGAGTGCGGCGGCGTCGCGTATCCCGGCTGCGAGGTTTGGATGCCGGTGCGGATCGGTAAGCCCTCACCGGTGTCGTCGCCGATGATCGGCTGATAAGCGGCTCCGCCCGGCAATGTAACACTCGGCCGGTCGGCATGGCGAATGACGGTCAGCGCGTCGGGCATTGGCTCCCTCCTCGGCCATTGGGGAGAGCCGAAGCTATCACGGTTTCCCCGCCCGGGTGATCAGAAAGTACTACTCGCTTGGACCGGCCCCGGCTGCTATCTCGGCTTAACTATAATTATGGCCAACGGACGCCAAAGGGCGGGCGGATTTTAATGGACATTGCGATGTCTTGACGCCATGACGATCGACCTCGACCCCGGAGAGCGAAAGCTCTACGAGCACAAGATCAAGATCGTCACCGCCGAGCGGCGTGTCGTCGGTTACTTCCGCGGCCGCGAGATCCAGCGCGACCGCGGCGACGGCTCTCGCCAAATCTTGACACTGCTTTAACGGGTAATCCTCTGGTATAATGCACGTTATGCCAGAGGGGAGTTGATCAATCGTCATCGCAGCTTTGAGGTCAGTTAGGGCGGCGGCAACAAGCTCCATTTGCCCGGCCAAGTCGTGCGATCATAGGTAACGACTGGGTTTTTCTGGCGAGAGAAACTGCTATG
>CAVSTA010000040.1:0-14777 GCA_963730745.1 uncultured Alphaproteobacteria bacterium | reverse complement strand
CCCTAACCGGCCACTCAAACCTTCGCTATCGGAATAGTTCCTCCTTCACTTTAACGGACCTTGCGGCAACCACCAAGCAATGGCCAGGTCGGTGGAGAGCGGATATCGGGGTGTACGGGCCAGCAGAGGCAAGTGACTACGCGCCAACTCCAGTCCGGTCCCGACTATTGGGCTTTGTCCTCTCCCCCCTGTTTTGAAAAACCTTTATCGTTAACAGGAGGATTTTGTTGGACTGTGTAAAAGGCTTACAGAATGTCGGTTTGCGGCTTTGACGAGATACGTTCAGACCCACCGAGTGAGAAGATGGTAGAATCCGTTCCTTAAGAAATCGAATTTCAAGCTCCGGAGGGTAGCATGACGCTTAGGATCGCTCTCTACCTTGCCCTCATCATAATTGCCGTGTCCGCACCGCCTACTACTCACGCGCGGGCGCAGGACAAGATCTGGCGGATTGGCTTTCTGGACCTGGGCACGCCGCCAACCACGGACAGGCCTCCCATAAACCTCGAACCGTTTCAGCGGGGGCTTAACGAGCTGGGTTACAAGGAGGGCCAGAACTACGTCATCGACGCCCGATTTGCCGACACTGATCGGAATGGGCTCCCGACCTTAGCGAAAGAACTGGTTGATCGTGGGGTAGACGTCGTCGTGACGATTGGCACACCAACAGTCCGCGCCGCAATGGAAGCGACCGCCACGATCCCGATCATCATGGCCGGAAGCCAAAGCCCGGTCGAGAATGGTTTTATCACCAGCCTCGCGCATCCGGGTGGAAACGTGACGGGGCTTACCCACAACCCGGGACCCGACTTCGCCGGTAAGGCGCTGCAACTGCTTAAGGAGACGGCTCCGTACAGTTCGCGTGTTGCCATTCTCATAGCTTTGGATGGCGGTTTCTCGTCGTCTGTCGATGTGCAACGGGCTATTGCTGGATACCTGGAGATGACGTTGCTGGTCCATGATGTCTCAGAGGCCAAGAGCGCCGACGACTTCGCTGCGATTTGTCCAAGATCATGGAAGAACATGCGGATGCATTGTTCGCGTTTCCTGAGTTTACGGTCGGTAAACACAAGAAGGCGCTTCTCGATTTTGTCTCGACAAATAAATTGCCTTCCATGTTTCAGGAAGCTCGCTATGTTGAGGAAGGGGGATTGATGTCCTATTATACAGACTTTCCCGAGCTGCGCCGCCAGGCCGCGCGTTACGTGGAGAAAATTTTCAAGGGGGCGAAGCCGGCGGACCTCCCTGTGGAACAGCCTAGTCGATTTGAACTTACCGTTAATTTGAAGACGGCCAAAGCGTTGGGCCTTACGGTCCCACCCTCAGTCCTTGCTCTTGCCGAAAGAGTTTTTGACTGAAGGAGGGTTTCCGACCTCAGGCGCAACCGTGTCGTATCGGAGCAGCGCAAAGCCGCATCACAAATGCAGCGCGAGTTGGCGCACAGACAGGATTGCGACTCGCATGCAAAAAAATTTCGTGCCGGTAGCTCGTGGCCGCAAATTCTATGGTTAGGCGGTACAAAGATCAGGTGCAAATGTCAGCAAGGGATCGAACCCGACGGTTTGCTGGCGGTCGGGTCAAGGGCCGCTTTCGGCGCATCTCGCCCGTTGCGGCGCATTCCGGCGATCGTCTCCTTTCTGAACCCACAGCCGGCACTCAGCCTTGTCGGCGGGAACCGCTCTTCATGCCCGAACACGGACATCGGAAAGAGCGCGCGTTTGCGCGGCAGGCGCAGCGCATGTTCGCATGACCGGAAAATCATGGTCTGGAAAACGCAGGCTCTATGTGCCACGGTGAGACCGAAATAATCGGAGGTATGCCATGAGCCCGCTCGATGTCGCCGACAACAAGGTCGCGGACCCACACGACGGTACGGTCGCCTATGTGCCGCCGCTCGAGCGCACGGCAGGACAGCCGGAGCCGATCGCAGCGCATGGCGGTCTGTCCTACATGGCGTTCGACCGCGACGGCGATGCAGGAACCGCCGTGGCGTTCGAGGACGCGCTCGCCGAGATCGCCTCGGGCGAGAGCCAGCGCGTCACCGACATGATCGACAAGGCGCCGCCGGGCCCGATCAAGACCAAATGGGGCATCGGGTTCCGCGACTACGACGAATGCCTCAACTACATCCGCCAGTCGAACAGCATCAAGGCTCCGCCGGGCGGCGTGGCGTTGCCGCTGCCCTATACGGTGTACGAGCGGCCGAGCTACTCCGTCGTGCCGTCCAACGCGATCTGGCGGGACCCGGCGCGCGCCGAGACAGCCATGATCCTGCGCACGAACGAGCGGGGCAACCGGCGGCGGGACCTTTATTTCCCGCAGGTGCTGCGCGATGCGCGGCGGATCGGCGAGTACTACCCGGGCCTCTCGCCGAACAGCCCCGAATGCATGGACAAGCTCGGCGTGTCGCTGGCGCATCTCGAGTCCAAATGCACAAACATCTACGATGCGGCGGAGGTGGAGCGGGTGTACTACCCGGAGATCGAGAAGCTGCTGCTCGAGTTCTTCCCGGACGCGACCGACGCATTGGTCTACAACCACGATGTCTTCGACAAGGACTACCAGGGCGACCGCACGGAAGACCAGGACGGCAAGAACCCTGGCGTGAACGCCAATTACGCCAACCTGGTGCACAACGATCTGAACGACAACAGCGGGCGCGTGCGCTGCCGCGAGCTGCTGACGAAGAACTTGCGTAATTTCGGGCGCCAGCAGCACTACACCGAGGAAGAGGCCGACGCGAAGATGTCGCGGCGGTTCATGTCGATCAACCTCGCCAAGCCGATCGAGACAGTCGAGCAGTTCCCCTTTGTGCTCTGCGCCTGGCCCTCCTTCGCCGACCAGCCCTACATCACCAACTACCGGATCTACGACGACCGCGTCGGCGAGACCACCCGCTTCACCTACCGTCCCGACCACGAGTGGTACTGGTTCCCGCAGCAGAAGCCGACCGAGGTCTCGATGCTCAAATGCTATGACTCGGTGACCGACGGCTCCGTCTCGCGCTGGTCGTTCCACACGGCCTGTATCGACCCGACCGCGCCCGCCAATGCGCGATGCCGCAAGAACGTCGTGGTCCGGTCCTTTGTCTTCTTCTAGGAGGACAGGAGACGGCAGGCTTTTATGTGTTTAGACGGTGCCGGCGTGCTCCGGCTTAGAAGCCCCGCTTCTGCGAAAAACCGGTTCTCGGGGCGGGGCAGGCCGAGGTTCTCGCGCAGGGTCCTGCCTTCGTATTCGCGGCGGAAGAGGCCGCGGCGCTGCAGTTCGGGGACGACGCGGTCGACGAAATCGTCGAGGCCGCCCGGGACCCACGGGAACATGATGTTGAAGCCGTCGCAGGCGTCGCTCGTAGAGCCATTCCTCCATCTGGTCGGCGATCATCTCCGGCGTGCCGACCATCGCGAGGCCGCCGTAGCTGCCGGCGATCTGCGCCAATTGGCGGACCGTCAGATTGTCGCGCCGGGCGCGGTCGATGACCCGCTCGCGGCCGCTCTTGCTGGCGTTGCTCTCCGGGATCTCGGGCAGCGGGCCGTCGAGGTCGAAGTCCGAGGCGTCGTAGCCCAACGCGATCGACAGCGAGGCGATGCCGCTGTCGGGATGCACGAGGCTGTCGAGCAAGGCCCGCTTGTCGCGCGCCTCCTCGGCGGTGTCGCCGACGACGACGAGGCAGCCGGGCAGGATCTTGATGTGGTCCGGGTCGCGCCCGGCCTTTTTCGCCCGCTCCCTGACGTCGGCGTAGTAGCGCTTGCGCGTCGGCGAGCTTGCCGCCGCTGGCGAAGACCATCTCCGCGGTCTCGGCGGCGAGCTGGCGGCCGGCATCCGAGGCGCCGGCCTGGACGATGACCGGCCAGCCCTGGATCGGCCGGGCGATGTTGAGCGGGCCGCGCACCGACAGGAACTCGCCCTTGTGGTCGAGCACATGCATCCGCTCGGGGTCGAAATAGATGCCGTTCTCGACGTCGCGGATGAAGGCGTCCTCGGCCCAGCTGTCCCAGAGGCCGGTCACGACGTCGAAGAACTCGCGGGCGCGGCGGTAGCGCTCGCCATGCTCCATATGCTCGGTCAGGCCGAAATTGAGCGCCGCGTCGGGGTTCGAGGTGGTGACCAGGTTCCAGCCGGCGCGGCCGCCGCTGATATGGTCGAGCGAGGCGAAACGCCGGGCGATCATGTAGGCCGGCTCGAAGGTCGTCGAGGCGGTGGCGATCAGCCCGAGATGCTCGGTCACCATCGCCAACGCCGGCAGCAGGGTCAGCGGGTCGAACGAGGTCACCGTGGCGCTGCGCTTCAGCGCCGCCATCGGCATGTTGAGCACGGCCAGATGGTCGGCCATGAACCACGCGTCGAACCGGCCGCGCTCCAGGGTTCTGCGCGAAGCGGATCAGGTGCTGCAAGTTGAAGTTGGCGTCGGGGTAGGCGCCGGGATAGCGCCACCAGGCGGTGTGGATGCCGACCGGGCGCATGAAGGCGCCGAGATGCAATTGGCGTGACCCCGTCATCGCTGCTGCTCCTCGGGTGGTGGACAAAGCCCGCGCCGCGGGCCGATGCTGGAGTTGGCGCAGACTGTCGCGAAATCAAGTCAAGGGTTCCCGATGGCCGACGATCAGCACGCAATCCCGTCACGCACCGATTATACGGTCCACAAGGGCGAGGTCTCGCTCGCGGTCTACCGCAAGCGCCTCGACCCGGCTGCGGGCCAGCCGCCCCGCCCGGTTCTGTTCCTCGTCCACGGCTCGTCGAATTCGGCGCTGTCGTCGTTCGACCTGACGGTCCCCGGCGCCGGCGAATACTCGACGATGAACGTGTTTGCCGGGCTCGGCTTTGACGTGTGGACGATGGACCACGAGAATTACGGGCGCTCGTCGCGGACCTCGGGCAATTCCGACATCGCCAGCGGCGTTGCCGATCTCGTCGCCGCGACCGAGCTGGTGATCCGCGAGACCGGCCAGAAGCGGATGCATTTCATGGGCGAATCCTCGGGCGCGTTGCGCGCGGCCGCCTTTGCGATGGTGCGGCCCGAGCGGGTCGACCGGCTCGTGCTGAACGCGTTCACCTACACCGGCCGGAACTCGCCGACCCTGGCCAAGCGCGCCGAGCAGCTCGACTATTTCCGCACCCACAACCGCCGGCTGCGCGATCGGGCGATGATCCGCAGCATCTTTACCCGCGACCATCCCGGGAACGAGCGACCCCGCCGTCGCCGAGGCGCTGGCCGATGCCGAGCTCGTCTTTGGCGACCAGGTGCCGACCGGAACCTATCTGGACATGACGGCAAACCTGCCGGTCGTCGATCCGCGCGAGGTGCAGGCGCCGGTCATGATCGTGCGCGGCGAGCATGACGGGATCGCCAGCGAAGAGGATCTGCTCGATTTCTTCCGGCAATTGCCCAACCCCGACCGCCAGTTCGTTGTCCTGCCGGGGGCGGCGCATGCGCTCGTCTTCGGCCACAACCGGCACCAGCTCTGGCACACGGTGCACGCCTTCCTGACGATGCCGCCGCGCCGCGATCGGCAATAACCGCGGTATCGGCGCTACTCCTCCGTCACCTCGAAGGCATAGCGGAAGCGCGGCAAATCCTCGCCGGGATGATCGGCCGCGTAAGTGAGCTGCGGGATCAGAAAATTCCGCGGCCGCTGCTCTTCGCCGCGGTAGATCGCCGGATAAAGGTCGATGAAATGCCAGCCGGGGTCGCCCGTCGCCAGCAGGGGGATCTCGACATCGCCCTGGCTGTTGAAGGCGCAGACGTAGCCGATATAGCTGTTATCGTAGACGACGGTGTAAATATTCGCGGTCTCGGTCCAGCCGACGCCCTTCAAATGCACGGTAAAGGGCGTGCCGGCCGGGCCGTGATCGACATCCAGCGGAAACGCGGTGGGCTTGATCCACAAGCTTCCCGTCTGCTTCTCGGCGCCGTTCTCGACGGAGAGCGCGTGCGCGCCGCCGAGGTCGTCGGGAACAGCGAAATGGAATTCGACACGCCCCGATGGATCCGCCACGGCCTCGGCGACGGGTCTCGATGCTTCGTTCCAGCCATGGCCGCCCACGCGGTTGCCGATGATGGTGGTCCACGCGAGCGAATATCGCTTGCCCGGCGTGAAGCCGGCCCCGCTTACCATCACCGGCTGGCCGACAGCGGCGAAGGGCGGCGCCGCCGCGAGCACGCCCGCACCGGCAATCCGCGCACCCTCTGCTGCGCCTGCTCCTCTATCGGCGGCGGAAGTACCGGCGCACCCGGGGTCAGGTTGAAGCGCAGCGCGAAACGCGGCCGGTCGCCTTCCGGGCTCTGCTGCATATTGCGGTAGGGGAAGGTGAACTCGCCGTGCAGCACCTCGAGCAAGTGCAAGCCGGGCCGTCCACTGGCCGGGATGGTGAATGTCGCCGAGCCCGCCGTCGTGACCGCCGATATCCAGCCCGTGAAATTGTTGTCGTAGAGCAGCATCCAGCTGCTCTCGAGCGGCCGCCAGCCGATGCCCTTGACCTCAACCGTGATCGGCGTCCCCACCGGCCCGCTCGGCGGGGACAATGTCACCGACATGTCGACGGCGAAGCCGGCCTGAATGAAGAGGCGCTCGCCCTGCTGCAATACGACGTCATGAAGAAAGCCGAAATCCTCGGGCACGGTGAAGGTTGAGGCGAGCCTGCCCACCGCGTCGGTCCTGACCGTGGCGATCTCGAAGGCGGCAGGCAGGTATTCGCGGCCGTGATATTCCGCCTGCGCCACCTTCCAGCTGCCTTTGACCGTGCGCCAGACGAGCTGGAAATCCGTGTCGGCCGGCAGTCCTTCTGCCGTGACCCGCACCGGCGTCCCGGGCGGGCCATGCTCGGGCGACACCGTCATCCGTCCGACAAAGCCGTGCGGCGTGGCGAGCGGCGCCTCTGGGCCGAGCTGCGCGGCTGCGGCAGCAGGCGCCAGCAGAGCGATGGCGAAGAGAACGCAGCGCGCTGCAGCGCCCAAGCCTCCGATCATTGGGCGCTTACTTGGCGGGTTCGAAAGTGCCGGCGACTACTGTCAGCAGTGACGGTTTGGTGTTGACCGGCTCCCAGGTTTGCGTGGTGCCGTCCAAGGCGGTAGCAACCACCTTGTAGTTGAAGCTTCCCGTCGGATAGTCCTCGGGGATCACCCATGCGGTCGACCAGAGATAGGCCGTGGGCGCCTTCGGCGGGTGACCGCCGAAGTGAGCCGGGAATTTCTGGCCGTCCGACAATTCGACGATGACGCTCTTGAGGCCCTTGCCGTCGAGTTCTGTTGCCGGTCCCGTCCTGCACGCGGATGCGCCAGGCGACTTCCTCCTTCCTCATGAACCGATTGCTGAGGACGCAGACCGGTCCGCTTCCCCCGGGCCCCCGCACCATGTCGGCGGCGATAAACAGCGGCGTGCTGCTCTGCGCCTCGGCCAACGGCGCCACGCCGAGAGCCAGAAGCAGTGCCAGGAAAACCGTCCGCGCGATCGCCATCTCTTCCCTCCCTTTCGATGTTCAATTCTAACATCGATCGGCGAGCAGCGACAGCAAACGTGAGCGCCGGTTTAGCGGCGACGGTTGCCGGAAGGCCTGGTGAACCAGCGGCCCGCCAGTTTCTCGGACTGCACGCGTTCGCGATGCTCGGCGATCCATGCCTCGGCGTCGGCTTCGGTGCCGAACGGTTTGACCGTGGTCGGATAGTTCTCCGGGATGCTGACCTCGACGCCGAAAGACCCGTCCTCGAGCGGGATCACGCGGTATGTCGCCTCGGCGTGGGGGTGGGTCTTTGGCATGGGCGGCATCCGGTCCTACCGAGCCCTTACGCCCGATCCGGTTCTAGTTGACAGGCGCCTCTTCGTGGGGATAGGGAGCGCCCGGCGCGGTTGGGCAGGCGCCCGGCGGCGGCAAGATTTCGACCCCCGGCCCGTGCTGGTAGATCCGCCCATCCCGAATATAGACGGTGATGCCGAGCGCATGCGCGAGATTGCGGGCAGCGTCGGCTAGTTCGTCTGGGGTCATCGCTATTCTGCCTGTGGGGATCAAAGGTAGTATATTGGGATGGCGGCAGCGAATAACAGGGCCGTTGCCGATCATAGCGGCGGCCCCGAGCCCCGGACGAGGCGACCTAAGTCCGGCGCGACAGGAAAATCTGTTGCGATCCGTAGGACAGCCAAATCCGCCGGGAGGCGAGGAAATCGATGCCGAGAACGAGGTCGGCATCTTTCAGGCTGACGTCCGCGACGATCAGTGCCGGATTGCGGACGACCTCTCCCCCGACTTCCATGTGTGAAAAGCGGTGAAGGTGGGAGTTCAGCCGCTCTGCCGCCGCACCGAGGGTTACCGTCGCACGGTCGCGCGACAGGGCCGCCTCGGTCACGCCGAGAGCCAGTGCGGCTTTGCTGGAGAGCACGCTCAGTTGCGCGCCGGTATCGATAAATGTGTCGATCTGGCGACCATCGAGCTGCGCCGGAAAGGAAAGGTGGTTGCTGAAGGTTTTGCGTGCCGCGATCGTCGCGTAGGGCTCGGCCCAGGCCGGTGCCGCGCTCGGGCAGGATTGCTTGCCGTAAAACACCATTCGGTGATGCGGGAGATCGAGATCGATGTCGAAGCTGCTCAACGTGTCGGCGCCGAGAACCCCGTCGAGCGGGCCGGAGAACACGCTCGGCATATTGAGCGAGGCGACGCGCACCCGGCGCCACGGTATCGCCGTCGCCGCCGGCGGTGAAGCTGCGCAATTCGACCTCGTTGGTCGCCAGGCTGCCGGAAAGGCCGCGTATCTGCCGGTCAAATTCGATGCGCGGGGTTTGCGCGCCGACGCGCTTGGCGGCGACCGGCGTCAGGATCGTCCATTCGGCGCCGGTATCGAGCAGCAGAGTGACCGGCGCCCCGTTGGCGACGAGCGTGACGATCGGGGCATTGCGCAGCGTCGCGACGGTGAATCTCGCCGACCCGACTGGTGCCGCAGCCGACAGCTCGGGTATCCGCGGCCACCGCCACACCCCCGAGCGCCGACGCGAGCACGACGGCGCCACACAGAACTCGACGCGCCAGGGGGCTAAGAACATCAAGCGGTTGATAAGTTCAATTCGACAAGCTCAAAGCGCGAGCCGGGGCCGTTCGTTGACGGCCAGCACGCGAATCCCGAAATCGTCGATCTGGATCGTGCTGATCGAGGCGAGGCCGACCTCGATCCGGGAATAGAAATCGAGCGGCATCCCGAGCGCGAAGAGCAATGCGGCGCGGATCACATCGCCATGGCTGACGATGACCACCGTCCCGTCGCGGTGCGCTTCGCGCAGCTCGAACAAGGCTTTGACCGCCCGCTCCTGGACCTGGCGCATGCTCTCGCCGCCGGGCACGCAGGCGATGCTGCGGCAGGTGCTCCACAATCGCCAGCGCTCGTCCGACCTGACGGCATCAAAGGTCAGGCCGGTCCACTCGCCGAAATCGAGCTCGAGCACGTCTTCGCGGTACGCGATCGGCAGATCCAGTCTCTCGGCGAGGATCTCCGCCGACTCGCGGGCGCGCTGCAGCGGGCTCGAATAGAGCGCGGCGATCTGTTCTTCGGCGAGGCGGTCGGCGACCGCAGCGATTTCGGCGCGGCCCCGCGCCGAAAGGCCGACACCCGGGGTGCGCCCGGCAAGCACGCGACCCCGCAGCACGTGCTCGCCGTGCCGCAGCAGATGAAAGACCGTCACCGCGCCGCAAATCCTTCCATAGCCGCGCCCCTGCCTTTGTAGGGAGCCGTGCCGGCTCCGGTCAATGCGGGGGCTCGACCGATCCCAGAACCGCAGTTCAGGCCTGCGCCCAAGAGCGGCGCGCTCGGAGAACCGGCGGACCAGAAACTCGATCAGCGCGGCAACTTTCGGCGGTCTGGGTCCACCGGGTGGCATTACGATATTGAGCGCGATCGGGGGCGCGGACCAGTCGCTCATCACCGCTTCGAGACGTCCCGCCCGAAGGTCGCGCCAAACCACGAATTCCGGCTGAACGGCCACGCCCAGACCCGCGCGAAGCGCCGGCATCAGTGCATCGGCGTTGTTGGCGCGTAACGGCCCAGTCACCGCGATATCGTGCTCTTCGCCCGCGGAGCCGACGAATTGCCAGCTGTCGCCCGACGGCAGATAGGAATAGCCGAGGCAGGCATGCGCTGCGAGGTCTCGCGGATGCGAGGGCCGCCCTCGGCTGGCGAAATAATCAGGTGCGCCGACCAACAGGCGCCGCACCTGACAGAGGCGCCGGGCCACCATGCTCGAATCCGAAAGGCAGCGATGCGCAATGCCAGATCAAAGCCGCCGCCGACCAACTCGATGGTCTGGTCGCTGAGATGCAGGTCGATCGAGATCTCCGGATAGGCGTGGAAGAAATCCGGAAGCGCCGGCGCCACGTGCTCGACCCCGAACGACATTGGCGCCGCCATTCGGATCCGGCCGCGAGGCGTCGCCGATTGCGCCAGTGCCTCGGCCTCGACCGCCTCTGCATCGGCCAGGATCTGCGCCGCGCGTACCGAGAGCACGCGGCCGGTTTCGGTCAACGACAATCGGCGCGAGGTGCGGTGGAACAGGCGCTCGCCGAGGCGGCGCTCCAAACGGGAAATGGCCTTCGAGACGGTCGCCTTGGAGAGATCGAGCTCGACGGCGGCGCCGGCAAAGGAGCCGGCTTCGGCTACTTTGGCGAAAATCGCCCAGGCTTCGAGATCGGGGAGGCTGCGGCATCAGATTTGGAAACGATGTGTTTCGAGCGGTTCTATTTTCAAATCGGCCCGACGCCCAATCTTGTCCACCAGCACGAGCGAAACGCTCGGTTGGAGGCAAGACATGATCGAACGCAGACCTTTCGAGAAGTTGGGCGGCGCGCGGTCACGATTGGCTCGACACCAAGCACCATTTCTCCTTCGCCGATTACTTCGACCCGCAGCGCATGGGCTGGGGGGCGCTGCGGGTCTGGAACGACGACGAGATCGCACCGGGCACCGGGTTCCCGCCGCATCCGCATGCCGATATGGAGATCATCACCTATGTGCGGCAGGGCGCGATCACCCATCAGGACAGCCTCGGCAACAAGGGCCGCACCGAGGCCGGCGACGTGCAGGTAATGAGCGCCGGGCACCGGAATCCGCCACTCGGAATATAATTTCGAGCCCGAGACCACGACCTTGTTCCAGATCTGGATCCAGCCGACCAGCCGCGGGCGAGAAGCCGAGCTGGGGCGCAAAGCCGTTCCCAAGCACGACCGCTCCGGCCGGTTCGTGACCCTGGCGAGCGGTGTCGACGGCGACGCCGAGGCACTGCCGATCCGGGCCGACGCGCGGGTGCTCGGCGCGACGCTGAAGGCCGGCGAGACCGCGGAATACCGTCTTGGCGGAGGGCCGCCGCGCCTATCTCGTCTCGGCTCGCGGCGCGGTCGAGGTCAACGGCGTGCGCCTCGCCGCGCGTGACGGCGCGGCGATCGAGAACGAGCGGGCATTGAGCGTGACGGCAATCGAGGATGCCGAGATCGTCCTCGTCGACGTGACTTGATCGAGTAGGCGCGTGCGTTGGCGTGCGCGCGCCTCTCCATCGGCGTAGAATGCGATCGGAGGGCTCCTCGACGTGACAGACATCCAATCCTGGCCGGCGCTCCCTTTCGAGGCGTGGAAGGACGCCTGCGCCACCCTTCATCTTTGGACCCAGATTGTCGGGAAGATTCGCCTCGCCAAGGCGCCGATGATGAACCATTGGTGGCAGGTGCCGCTCTACGTGACTTGCCGCGGCCTCACCACCTCGCCGATCCCGCACGAGAGCGGTGTGAGTTTTCAAATCGACTTCGATTTCATTGATCACGGGTTGCGCATAGAGGTCAGCGACGGGAGGTCGGAAACCCTGCCGCTCGGACCATGCACGGTTGCCGATTTCTATCAAACGATTATGGACCGGCTGAAGGCGCTCGGGCTGGAAAGCCGGATTTGGCCAGTGCCGGTCGAGCTCCCCGACCCCATTCCATTTGACCAGGACAGCGAGCACGCGGCTTACGATCGCCGTTACGCGCAGGTGTTCTGGCGCGTCCTCGTCGACGTGGATCGGGTGCTCAAGCAATTTCGATCACGATTTCTCGGCAAGGCGAGCCCGGTGCATTTCTTCTGGGGCAGCTTAGACATGGCGGTCACTCGCTTCTCCGGCCGCCCTGCGCCGCCCCATCCGGGCTCCTCCTACGTGGCCGACAGGGTCACACGGGAAGCTTACTCGCACGAGGTCAGCAGCTGCGGTTTTTGGCCCGGAAACGGCGGGTTCGGCCAGGCTGCCTTCTACTCCTACGCCTACCCCGAGCCGGCGGGCCTAGCGGACGCCCAAATTCGCCCCGGTGCCGCCTACTACAGCCGTGAACTCCACGAATTCATACTGCCTTATGACGCGGTCCGCCAAGCGGCCTCCCCCGATCAGGCCGTACTCGAATTCCTGGAGAGCACGTACGCTGCCGCCGCGGGTCTCGGCCATTGGGATCGCGCCGCCCTCGAACGCTGAATAGCCGGGCATACTCGGCACCGGCAGGGCGTTGACAAGCCGCGGTTCGGCTGGTGTATGCCGGGCTCATGAAGGTCGGGTGGTTCGCGTTCTGGCTCCTCGCCGCGGCGGCTGTGGCGTCAGCGGCTGCCGGCGAAGAACCGCGGCTCAATGTCTATAATTGGTCGGATTACATCGCGCCGGACACGATCCCGAAATTCGAGGCCGAAACCGGGATCAGGCTCTCCTATGACGTCTATGACGGAAACGAGGTGCTGGAAGCGAAGCTGCTGTCCGGCCGGTCGGGGTATGATGTCGTCGTGCCGTCGGCGAGCCCGTTCATGGCGCGTCAGATTGCGGCCGGGGTCTATCGGGTGCTCGACAAATCGAAGCTCCCCGGCTGGCGGAACCTCGATCCATTTATTCTCGAACTGGTCGCCGCCGCCGACCCGGGCAATGAGCACGGCGCACCTTACCTGTGGAGCGACACCGGCATCGGCTATAACGTGACACAAGTCAATGCCGCCTTGGGCGAGGCCGCGCCGGTCGACAGCCTCGCGCTGATTTTCGATCCGGCGGTCGCCGAGAAGCTCGCGCCATGCGGGATCTCGCTGCTCGACACGCCGCAGGAGGTGTTTCCAGCGGCGCTCGCCTATTTGGGGCTCGACCCCAAGAGCCGCGATCTCGGCGACCTCGACAAAGCCTTCGCCGCTCTCCAAAAGATCCGTCCCTACATCCGCAAATTTCACTCCTCCCAATACATCAACGATCTCGCCGGCGGCGATCTATGCGTTGCGCTCGGCTATTCGGGCGATGTGATCCAGGCCCGCAATCGCGCGCGCGAGGCCGGGAACAAGCTCAAGATCGCCTTCCGGGTGCCGAAGGAGGGGGCGATGATGTCGATCGACATGCTGGGCATTCCGGCCGACGCGCCGCATCCCGAAAACGCGCTGCGCTTTATCGATTACCTGTTGCGCCCAACGGTGATCGCCGATGTCACCAATGCCGTCTGGTACCCGAACCCGAACCTGCCGGCGACTGCGCTGGTCAAGCCGGAGATCCGCAATGACGCGGCGGTCTACCCGCCGGAAGAAATCCGCCGCCGGCTCTACGTCGATCTCCCGGCACCGGCTGCCTATGAGCGGGCCCGCACCCGCGCCTGGACTCGCCTCAAATCCGGCCTTTGACGCTCCCCGAGCAACCTATCGGTACAAACCGGGTTTCCACAGTACGTCGGCTCGTCCGCTGTCATTGAGATACCTCGCCAGCACAAATAGCAGGTCCGAAAGGCGATTGACGTATCTGAGGGCGGCCGAATTGACCGGCTCTTGATAGGCGATTTCCGTCATATCGCGCTCACCCCGCCGCACCACGGTGCGGGCGTGATGCAGATAGGCCGACGCGCGCCTGCCGCCCGGAAGAACGAAGCTGTCGAGTGGTGCCAAGGCAGCGTTGAACGAATCAATCTTCTCTTCAATCCAGGTGACTTGACCTTCGCTGACCCGCAACGGCTCCACCTTACGATGCTCCCGCTGAGGCCGGCAGAGATCAGCGCCGACATCGAAGAGATCGTTCTGAATGTGGGTCAACACATCGCGGACAACGGCATCGTCGACGTAAAGCAGGACAATACCGATGACCGAGTTCGCTTCGTCGATGCTGCCGTAAGCCGCCACCCGGCTGTGGAACTTGGGCAACCGCGCCCCGTCTCCGAGCGATGTGCGACCATCGTCGCCGGAGCGGGTGTAGATCCGATCGAGTTTCATGGGGACTTTCCGATGCGGCCGAGTTGGACTGCTCGCTTCCGCACCGCGCAGTTACCAAGATCCGAGACGCCTATCAAGAGGCCGTTCTGAGCGCGGTGTAAATGGCGCCTTGACCTACAACCATAGCGTTCGGCATCATCGTCGCTGATGGTTCCCCTCGGGGATCAAAAGGGAACACGGTGAGGTCGCTGCCTTTTACTGAGGCGTACGCCGATGCCGTGGCTGCCCCCGCAACTGTAAGCGGCTAGCCGCGCGCCAATTACGCCACTGGGAAACCGGGAAGGCGGCGCAAGGCAGAGACCCGCGAGCCAGGAGACCTGCCATCGGCCGTGGTCACGCACGAGCACGTCGGGCGGGGTGCACCGATGGAGACCAGGGGCCGCTTCTCGGCTGAGTCGGCATCTGGGCTTTGGTTCGTGGTGACGTGTCACGTTGCCATGAGGCCAGAACCGTGTCCCATCCATCCGCCATTTTTACGAGCCGTATGGTGCTCGCTGCGCTCTCGATTCTCCTAGCCCATCGCATAGACCCGGCAAGCGCGGCCGACAGCAACGCGCTGGCGGAGCCCGTCGCG
>CAVSTA010000039.1:0-103338 GCA_963730745.1 uncultured Alphaproteobacteria bacterium | reverse complement strand
CAATTTTTGTCTGCCACCGCTGAGTGCCGGATCCGAATCATGCGAGTTCATAAACGGCAATTGTCGCCACCAGAAGTCCGAAGGCGGCTAGATGGGTGAAGAATATGATGAGGGCGGCTATCGATAGAACCGGAATGCGAAGCGCGGCACGCGCTCCGCGAAGGCAAACCCAGAATGAAAGTGCATACAACCACAGTGCCGCGCCAAGCAGAAAATTGAGGTAACCGGTCAAAAGCAGGCGATTGTATAGCAGCAAAAGCGCGAGGAACGGCCAAAGAGACCATTTCTCGAATATGCATCGGTGGAGGAAAATGACGCCGCTGAGGAGAAGGGCAAAGGTGGCGGCAACAAAGAGTTTGCCGGCGACGGCGACCGGAAGAATCCGGCCGAGCCCGAAAATCCAGATATCGAACGCCAGGTTAGGTAGGGGTTTCCAGTTCGGAAGAAAGTACGACGAAAATGTGGGATCATCATAGTACCACAACAATGTGGCAGCGCGGGATAAATGATTGAAATAATCATTTATCGACGGGTATTCACAGCTGAAGATTGGAATGCTCGAAATTCCGAGACTCACAACGAACAGAAATGCCACGAGGCCGCCGCGGACGCCCGACCGTCATTCAGTGGCTTCTACAATGCCGCAGACATTTCCTTTACCCGCAGGTGCGTCCAAAAGGGCATAAGAGCGCTTCAAGCGTTAACATTGCTTATAATCGGCCCTAAGGCGAACTTAAGGGACCGGGAAAAATGTCCGTCGAGTTCAAATCGTCGCCTGTGTTCCGAGGATAACCGTGCTCTGCGACGACAGCACGCCGCCGTTGCCGTGCGCGATCGCGGTCTCGCAATCGGCGATCTGGCGGGCGCCGCATTCGCGGCGCAACTGGCGTGCCGCCTCGATCAACAAGAACAATCCATACATGCCGGGGTGGCAATAGGAGAGGCCGCCGCCATTGGTGTTGACCGGCAGACTGCCGCCCGGCGCAATATGGCCGTCGGATACGAAGCTGCCGCCCTCGCCTTTCGGACAGAAGCCGAGATCCTCCAGGAAAAAGATCGTGTTGATCGTGAAGGCGTCGTACAGCTCGATGACGTCGATGTCGCCGGGACCGAGCCGCGCCATCTCGTATGCCGCACGCCCCGACTGAAGGGCCCCGGTCACCGTCAGATCCGGCATGCTCGAAATATTGGCGTGAGTGATCGCCTGGCCGCAGCCGAGGACATAGACCGGCGGTTTTTTCAGCGATCGGGCGCGCTCGGCGGTGGTCATGATCACCGCGCCGCCGCCATCGGTAATCAGACAGCAATCGCGCACGGTCAAGGGATAGCTCACCATGCGCGCCGACAACACTTCGTCGATCGTCAGTGGCTTCTTTTCCCAGGCCGCCGGGTTGAGCAATGCCCATTCCCGCGCCGCCACCGCGACCGCCGCCAATTGCTCGCGGGTCGTGCCGTATTGGTGCATATGGCGCGATGCCGCCAGCGCATAGGCAGTCGCGGGCAGAAACGGCCGGAACGGGGTTTCGTAGGGATTGTATTCGCGCACCGAGGCGTGGCGGCGGCCGACCGTCCGCTGGGTGCTGCCATAGGCGATGACCGCGACCTTGCACAGGCCCAGCTGGAGCGCCGCCTGCGCATGCGCGACATGAAACATGAAAGACGAGCCGCCGAGGATCGTCGTATCGATAAAGGCGGGCGAGATGCCGAGATACTCGCTCAATGCGAGGCCCGAGGTACGGCTCTGCGTCGTCGCGCAGAGAAGGCCGTCGACATCGCGCAGATGGAGACCGCAATCGGCGAGCGCCCGCTGGATGCCTTGCGCCATCAGATCGATCGGGCTCATCTCCCTGGCGACTGCGCCCAGATCGGATTCGGCGACGCCGACGATCGCGGCGGAGCCGCGCTGCAGCCCGTCCATCAGCCGGTCTCCAGCGGCGCGAACACAGGGTAGGGCGGCTCGCCGCCGCCGGGCCGGTGAACGCGGAACCTGACCCGCATGCCGATCTGCACCGCCTCCGGCGCGATGTCTTCGACCCGGCTCATCAGCCGGAAACCCTCGTCGCAATCGATGAGGGCGACATTATAGGGTGCGCCTTCGCGCGGATGGGTCACCGTCGTGGCGTAAACCGTCCCGAGACCCGCGCTCACCCGCCATTCGAGACGGCTCGCTGCCACTGAACGGGCAGATGACGCGCGGATAAAATACCGCCCTGTTCGCCTCCGGGCTCCATTGGTAAGCCAGTTCGCCGCTTCCAGGCCCGCCTGATAGACCGCCAGAGGTGATTCCGTCATCCGCTCCACCCGCCCCTGCCTTTCGCGGCACCATTCTGTCCGCACAACCTGCCGCTGCCAACCCGAGAAATGGCCACTTGACATCATGTAACCTACCGGTCACGAAATTGCGGTGGCGAAAGTCGACGAGATTTTGACCGCAGTCGGATACCCGATCCGGCGCGAAATTTTGCGCCGGCTCTCCGAGCGCCCCTGCCGCGCCGGCGACCTCGCCCGCGGCTTTTCGGTGAGCCGTCCGGCTATCTGCAAGCATGCGCGGACGTTGCAGCGGGCGGGGCTGATCAGGGCAACCCGCTCGGGACGCGAGCGCCTGTACCGCTCGCACCCGATGCCGGCGGTGGGATGCGGGTGGCGGCAGCGCAGATCGATCCGACCTCGCGCGAGCTGCTCGATCTTACGGTCGAGAAGATCACAGGCCTGCCGGTGCTGCTGATCGTAACCTACCGGCCCGAGTTCCAACCGCCCTGGGTCGGAGCGTCGCAGGTGGCGGTGATTGCGCTGAACCGGCTCGGCCGCGGCGAAGGGGCTCGTGCATCGGCTCGCCGGCAATCTCGGGCCACTGCCGCCGGATGTTGTCGACGAGATCGTCGAGCGCACCGACAGGGTGCCGCTCTTTGTCGAGGAATTGACCAGGCGGTGGTCGAGGCCGGCGCCGATCGCGGCTGGTCGATATCCACCGTGCCGCCGTCCTCGCTCGCAGTACCGCCACCTTGCACGCCTCGCTGCTGGGGCGCCTCGACCGGCTGGGTCCGGCGGCCAAGACTGTGGTGTAGATCGGCGCCGCCATCGGGCGCAACTTTTCCTATGAGCTGCGAAACCCGGCCGGATATGCTGCTTTGCGCGCTTTGGGTCTCTACTTTGAACAGCGGGACAGTTGCGGCCGCGCTCGATCACGCCACCAATTTCCTGTCGTCAGCCCAATTGCAACCCTCGTCCGGTCCGCTTCTGATCGGCCATCGCACCCTCGGTGCCTCTTTGATCTATAGCGGCGATTACAGTTGAGCCCTGGCGCATCTCGAAACCGCCGCGTCGTTGTATCGGCCTGACGAGCATCGCGATTCCGCCCTCCACTACGGGCTGGACATCGGGGTCAGCGCCTTTGTCATATTGTCCTGGGCGCTTTGGACATGCCCCCACCCGTGCCCACGCCCTTTATCACGCCGGCATGGCCGCTGTCTTCGCCCGAGACGTCGCCACCGTCTACGCCCGCAGCAACGATTGCGTGGCGCTCGCAAGCGAACACGGCTTCGCCCAATGGGCGGCCTGGGGCCGGATCCTTCAGGGCTGGGCCAGCGCCCAAGAGGGGGAACCGACGACGGGAATTGCCCGCATGCGCGACGGTTTGGCCGCGGCCGAGGCGACCGGCAGCCGCTTGAACAGACCGTTTTTCCGCGCCCTGCTGGCCGAGGCGCTGGCGCAGCCGGAAAAATAGAGGAAGGTCTTGCCGCCGTGGACGCCGCATGGCAAAGGCGGCCGTCTCCGGCGAGAGGGGCTGGGAGGCGGAAATTCATCGATTGCGCGGCGAACTCACCGGTCGCCTGCCATATCCCGATCCAGCGAAGGCCGAGGAGTCGTTCCGCACTGCCCACGCGATCGCTCGCGACCAGGGCACACGCGGCTACGAATTGCGCGCCGCCACGAGCCTCGCCCGGCTGTGGCGGGAGCAGGGCCGACGGACCGAGGCACGCGACCTGCTCAGGCCCCTCTACGGCTGGTTCACCGAGGTGTCGACACCCCCGACTTGAAAGAAGCGAAGGCCCTGCTCGACGAGTTGGCGTGATCGTGCAACAGGCTCGCTCAATGCCGAGGCGGCGGCGTGACGGGTGGGTGAGGGCTCTTCGCTGGCATCGCAGGGTTGTTGCGGTGGTAATCGGGTAGCGCCACCTCCATAATTTCTTGCACGGCCGCGCGATCGAGGTGCAGCAAGGAGCGATGCTCGAATGGCGAACGAGTTCCGGTACGCCGCGGTTTTCGAGCCGGCCGGAGAGGGCGGGTTTATCGTCACCTTCCCGGCCATCCCGGGTCTGGCAACCCAGGGAGAGACGATGGACGAGGCGCGCGCAATGGCGGCCGATTGCTTGCGCGCGTATCTTAGTTCGCGCAAAGACGGCGAACCGTTGCCCTATGAGGCTCCAAAGGACCGACCACCGAAAGGCTGACCGTCGAACTCGCGAGCGCATGACCGATCTGCCCTTGGTCACCACACGGCTGATCCGGGCATTACAGCGTGCCGGCTTTTTCGTCCACCATGTGACCGGCGGCCATTACGTGTTGAAGCATCCCTATCCGTCCCGCCATACGCATTGTCGTCCCGCACCACGGAAGCGCCGACGTAAAGCGCGGCATTCTCCGCTCGATCCTGCGCCAAGCCGGGCTCACCGCCGACGAGCTGGTACGCCTGCTTTGATCGCTTGGTCGCCAGCTCGGGGAAACGACTCGGCATCGCATCGCGCCGTCATATGCTACGCTCGCTCTGCCGGGAGATCGGGGTGCGGCAATGGAATGCCCGAGCTGCAAGGCTGACATTCCCGAGGGCAACAGGTTTTGCGAAGCCTGCGGCGCGCCGGTGCCGATCCTCTGTCCGTCTTGCGGGGTGCCGGCCCGCTCCGGCGCCAGGTTCTGCGGAAGATGCGGAGCGGCGCTGATCTTCGCCGCGTCCCCAGCGATACAGCGCAGATGCGGCCCACGCTGGCTGCGAACCCTGCGAGCGCCCCCCGTCGAGGCCGAGCGGCGGCAGCTGACGGTGATGTTCTGCGATTTGGTGGGTTCGACCCCGCTGTCCACGCGCTTCGATCCCGAAGATTTGCGCGAGATCGTCGGCGCGTATCACCGCTGCGTCGCCGATACGGTCGCCCGCTTTGGCGGTTTTGTCGCCAAGTATATGGGCGACGGCGTGCTGATTTATTTCGGCTATCCGGAGGCGCATGAGGACGATGCCGAACGGGCGGTGCGCGCCGGCCTCTCGGTTATCGAGGCGGTCGGTAAGCTTGCCGCGCCGGAGCGGTTGAATGTGCGGCTCGGCATCGCCAGTGGTCTCGTCGTGGTCGGCGACTTGATCGGCACCGGCGCGGCGCAGGAGCACGGCGTTGTCGGCGAGACGCCGAACCTCGCCGCCCGAATACAGGCGCTGGCCCAACGCGGCACCATCGTCATCGCCGACAGCACGCGGCGGCAGATCGGCGCTCTCTTCGAATCGAGGATCTCGGGCTGCAGCCGCTCGCCGGGTTTGCCGAACCGCAGCGCGCCTGGCGCGCCGTCGGAGAAGCGCCCTCCTCAGCCGCTTCGAAGCGCTGCGGTCGGAGGGCGACACCGCTCGTCGGCCGCGACGAGGAGCTCGAATTGCTATTGCGGCGTTGGCGGCAGGCGAAAACCGGCGAGGGCCGGGTGGCGCTGGTCTCGGGCGAGCCTGGTATCGGAAAATCGCGCTTGGCTGCCGCGCTGTCGCAACGCTTCGGAGGAGCCGCACACACGGCTGCGCTATTTCTGCTCGCCGCACTATCAGGACCGTGCACTTTACCCGTTCATTGTACAGCTCGAGCGCGCCGCGGGCTTCGCGCGTGACGATACAGTCGAGCAGAAGCTCGGCAAATTACGGAAGCTGCTCACCCCCGCTGCGCGCGGCGATGACGAGATCGAACTGCTGGCCGAGCTGCTGTCATTGCCGAGTGCTGCCGCCGAGGCCAGTTTGAGCCCACAGCGCAAGCGCGAAAAGCGGCTCGAAGCATTGCTCCATCAACTCGAAGCTCGCGCGCGCAGCCGCCCCGTCCTGATGGTGTTCGAGGACACGCATTGGGTCGATCCGACCTCGCGCGAACTGCTCGACCTCACGGTCGCTCGGGTCGCGCACATTCCTGTCCTGCTCGTGATTACCTTTCGTCCCGAGTTTCAGCACGGTTGGGGCGGCGAGCCGCATGTCACCGCGCTGAGTTTGAACCGGCTCGCCGGACGCGACGGCGTGGAGCTGGTCGAACGGCTTGTGGGCAACGCCGGCCTTTCGCACGAAACCGTCGATGAGATCGTCGAACGCGCCGACGGCGTCCCGCTGTTCGTCGAGGAGGCCACGAAGGCCGTCCTCGAAACCAATGATCGAGTATTGGCGGCAAGTGCGTTGCCGGAGTCACGATCCCGCCGACACTTCATGCCTCATTGATCGCGCGTCTCGACCGGCTCGGGCCGACGGCGAAGGAGGTCGCGCAGGTCGGTTCGGTTATCGGCCGCGAGTTCGGCTACGAGCTGATCGAGCGGTGGCGCAGCAGCATGGCGCGGAGCTGCGCTCGAGATTACCGAGATTCTCGATCATTAGGAGCGATTCCGCTGTGGTTTGAGTGCCGCGAGACCGCGTTGCAGCCATTTTTTCATGAATTCGGCATAGGTCGTCAGCCGAGTTAAATACTCTGTGAACAACTGGTTCGACGGCACCGTCCCGACACCGCCGGATAGAGGGTCGAAGGGTGGGTGTGGCGGCCTTCCATCAGGCTGAACATCTCGCGCGTCAGCCGGCTCATGACCAATGTCTCGCGGTAGAATTCGCCGGTGAACGGGTTGAGCGCAGTCATGATATCGCCGATCGTGCGATAGCCGTGATCGGCGGCGTGCGGCGCTTCCGTTTTCTCTGCTTTGGCCCAGACAGAGGGATTGGTCTCCTTGACCATTCGCTCGCAGAAATCCACGCCGACCATATTGTCCTGGAAGATATTATGGTCGAACATGTACTCGGCCGCTTCGCCGAGATTGATGATCCACTCGCCCATCGGCGGCGTCTTGATGCCGTAGGCCATATTCTGTGGATAGACTGAGCAGGTCGCGTGGTTTCGCCGCAGATGCCGCAGATCCGGCTAGTGATGAAATGCTAGTCGCGCGGGTCTTTGCCCTTCATAAAGACGCTGTAGCCGCGAAACACCGACGAGGTGCTGTAGCACTCGGCCACTTCGCGGTTCTCGAAATCTATCTTGGTGAAAATGCCGAGATTGCCGACAATGCGGGTAATCGGATCCCAGTGCTTCTCGACCAGCGTGCCGCGCTTCTTTTCCTCGCCCGCGCCAGTCTGCGGAACGGTGGCGATGTCATTCATCTCGGTTCTCCGCGCGGAAGAAGCTTGGAACGCGCTGCGGAGCCGCTTTTCTCGGAGTTGTTTCTTTGGCCATTGACGAGCTTCCTCCTGTTCGGCAGCGCTTACGCAGCTTGCTCCAATTTGTGCACCATTTGCATATGCTGTTCGAGTACCGGCAGCGCCAATCCCGCTAAATTTCTGAGGCCATCATCGCGCGCCGTATGATGATAGGCCTTGAACAAGGTAATGGCTTCTTTATGAGCGATCTTCTGCTGCGCGATGTAGCGTCTATCGAAATCCTCGTCGAATGCGCCGTTCAGGTGGTCGATCAAGGTTTGATGCACGGTATCGAGCGATTCGGGCGGCATCTGCGGACTGTTGGTTCCACCGATGAACGAGCGCAGTTCACTGCTCATTTTCTCGTGGTCGGCGATCATTGCCCGAGCGAATTCCCTGACTTCGTCACGCCGGGCACGCTGCAGCGCGATTTTCGCCGCATCGACCTCGTAGAGGTTGGCGATAACGGCACGCTTAATAAATTGTTTTCGGGTTATAGAAATGGCCGCCAAGGCCAGTCCGGCCGCTCCGCCGACCGCATCGATAACGGCGCTGACCGCTTCCGATTTGCTTGCGGGCGCCGGTTTCCCTCCAGAATTGCTCATGCTGCTGCTCCGCCTAGGTATGGAACGGCGCCCGCTTCATTTGCCACAAGCATGCTCCTCACTTGGGCATCCTCCGGCAGCCAAGACCGCCGGTTCGGTCGGCTTGATGCTCGCGAACGGACCGTTCGCTGGCGAGTTCCCGGAGGGCGACGATTTTACAATTTACGATGGCGGCCGGGTGCGATCGGGTGGAGTGGGGATCTCGCTCATCACCTGGGCATGCGAGATCAATGTGAAGAGCACAGTGCCGCCGACCATATTTCCGAGCAGGACCGGCACGACAAACGAAAACATCATATGGCCCAACCCAAGCTGCCCGTTAGCGACCAGCAAAAAGGCTTCGACGCTGCCGGCAACGATGTGCTCGAAACCGCCGACGCCAATCAGGTAGGTCATCATCGCAATTACATGAAAAGCGGCGGCCTCGGCGCTCGGGATCAGCCACACCATCGCGGCGATCAGGAAGCCTGCGGAAATCGCGCGAAAGAACGACTCGATCCAGCTCGTCTGGAGGATATGCCGGCTGATGTCGATCATCACGTCGCGCAGCTCGGGGGCGAGCACCGGCGGCAACGTGCAAAATACCGCGGCAGCCGCCGTCCCGGTCATGTTGGCGGCGAAGACGATTGTCCACAACCGCGCGAGCTTCGCCAAATTGACTGCTGTGACATTGGCTGCGAGGGGCAGCACGGGAGTAATAGTGTTTTCAGTAAAGAGCTGCTGACGTGCCAGGACAACGATCAAGAATCCGACCGGGTATCCAAGGCTGGTGATCAGCGGCCGCCATGAGGTGTCCGGCAAATGCGCCTGGAGTATCGCTTGCGCGAGCAGAGAAAAGCTGATCGACAAGCCGGCAGCCACACCCGACCACCATAGCGAAGTGATCGGCCGTTCCATCTCCTCTTCGCCCATTCGGCGGACAATTTCGTAAATCAGCGGGGCGGGAAGGCGAGACCGCTCCTCGACGGTCTCTGCCTCGCTCCCACTGATCCCTTCCGGTTCCTGTGTATCGCAGGACTCACCTGATCCCGGCTCATGTTAGGGTAGTCTCGCGAATAGCCATTGCATAGAAGCGGTGGGAATCTTTGGAAACGCACCTCACCTGTCTGTTTGATAACAGTGGGCCCGGTATTACGATCCGCCCACTTGGCCGAGTATGCGGTTGCCGGGAACGCACGAATAAATCTGGTGTTTGCGCAGCGCTCTGGGGATGACAACAGTGCAAGAACGTTCCGAACCGCTGATGCCGCCGGGTTCTGCTGATGAGCTCCGGCCCGAAAACCACCAAGTCCGGCTTGCGCTTGAGGCGGGGGGCATCGGTACTTGGGAATGGGCATTAGCGGCCGGCCGGATGAAATGGTCGGCACAGATGTTTCGCAATCTTGGCCTCGAAGCCCGGAATCAAGACGACTTGCACGCGGCCCTTCTGTCAGCAGTGCATCCGGACGATCGCGAGCAGATCGAATCGACATTGGCAAGATTCTCCAACGCACCCGGGCCGATGAGGATTGAGCTGCGGGCAGTTTGGCCCAGTGGTGATATTCACTGGATCGTGTTTCTCGGCGAGGTGGTTGCTAATCCAGATGGGCGCCCCGTGGTTATGCGCGGCATCACCATTGACGGCACCCGACGGCGGCGTATCGAGGAAGCGGCCGAGGCGGCACTGCGCGAAAGTGAACGGCGGCAACGGGAACTCAATGAGAAGCTGGAGCAGCTCGCCGAGCGTCGCGCCCGTCAGCTGGACGCGAGCCGCGCCCAGATGCAGGCAATCCTCGACAACTCTCCCGATTGGCTGACGTTATTTCGGGCCACCGAGGACGGCCGCTTCATCTACGAGGATCTCAATCGGGCGACCGAACGTGCTTACGGCTTGGGTCGCGATCAGGTGATCGGACGCAGGCTCGAAGAAATTCTCGGCACCGAGCCGGCGCAGGTGCCGCTGGGGCATATGCGGGCCTGTATTCGGACTGGCGAAAATCAGCGCTACACTGCACGGCGGACCATGGCCGGGGTGACACGCACGATCGACGTCATGTTCGTGCTAGTGCCGGAAAGGCACGACGGCGATTACTTCATCATGGCAACGGCCCGCGACATTACCGAGAGAGAGGCGATGGAGCAGCAGTTGCGCCAGGCGCAGAAGATGGAGACCGTTGGACAGCTCACGGGTGGGCTTGCGCACGATTTCAACAATCTGCTGACGGCGATCATCGGCAACCTGGAACTGCTCGCGCCGCGTGTTGCCGGTGACCCGAGGGCTAGCAATTACTTAGGCGCAGCGCAGCGCGCGGCGGAAAGTGGCGCCAAGCTGACCGAGCAGCTTCTGGCCTTTTCACGGCGACAGCATCTCCAGCCTCGGGCCGTCGACCTGAACGCCGTAATCGGCGGGATGGGCGAGATTCTCGCGCGGACGATCGGCACCACCATTCAGGTTCGAACCAATTTGGCGCCGGAGCTGTGGCCGGCGCTGGTCGATCCGACCCAAATCGAGATCGCAATCCTAAACCTCGCGATAAACTCTCGCGACGCCATGCCGCTCGGCGGGACTTTGCTGGTCGAGACCAGGAACCTGCAGGCCGGGACGAATGCCATACCAAGCGAGCTCGGCGAGCGCGATTGCATATGCATTTCTGTCCGGGATACCGGGACCGGCATGACCGAGGAAGTGTTGCGCTCGGCTGTCGAGCCCTTCTTCACAACCAAGGAGGTCGGCAAAGGCAGCGGGCTCGGGTTGAGCCAAGTCTATGGCATGGTCCAACAGTCCAACGGTTCGCTTCAGATCGAAAGCAGGATCGGAATGGGCACAGCCGTACACCTTTACTTGCCCCGGGGCGCTTCGGAAGGGGATAAGCTGGACGCGGCTTCGGACGAGGCGACGTCAGACCAAACTGCAGCGCGCATTCTGGTGGTGGACGACGACCCGGGAGTACGCGAGATCACGGTACAGATGCTGCGTCAGCTCGGGTATGGGGTAACAGAGGTGGAGAGCGGGCCGGCGGCTTTGGACGCCCTCTCGCGAGGCGAAGCATACGACCTGATGATGATTGATGTCGCGATGCCGGGCCTGAACGGGATCGAGACGGTGAAACGGGCCCGCCAACGATGCCCGTTTCTGCGCGTCTTGTACGTCACTGGGTACGTCGATATGGCCGGCGCAGAGCCGCAAACCGGAGGCGACCCGCTTATCAAAAAGCCTTTCAAACTCATAGATCTCACAAACGGCGTCCGCAGGGCTATAAGCCGCGGCTCTAACGAGGCGGACGCAAACGTGGTGCCGCTCAGAAACGGGCGGCCGAAACGAGGGTGATCGCCGGTTCTCGTGGCCCTGGCAACCGGGTGACCGCATTGACTTTCGTGGAATGCCCTTGCTGAATGGCGCTGACGCGGACGCTCCTCGGATGAGCCGCCCATGGATAGCCCGATCCCGGATTTCGTACACGCCGGCAGCCTCGACGAATTGAAAGCCAAAGGGCGGCTTGTTGTGCATGGCCGCCACCGCCCGATCCTCCTTGTGGAGGAGGGCGGCCATGTCTTTGCGCTCGACAATCGCTGCCCGCATATGGGTTTCCCGCTCGAACGAGGCAGCGTCGAGGATGGCATCCTGACCTGTCACTGGCATCATGCCCGCTTCGCGTTGGCGAGCGGCTGCACCTTCGATCTGTGGGCAGACGACGTGCCGAATTGTCCCGTCGAGATCCGCGCGGGCGGCGAGATCTGGGTGAAACCGGTGTTTGGTTACGTCGATCCGGTTGGACATTGGCGCCAGCGGCTCGAAGACGGCCTCGCCCATAATCTCGGCCTCGTCATCGCCAAGGCTGTGCAGGGTCAGCTGGCGGCGGGCCAGTCGCCATCGGACGTCGTGCGGCAGACTGCGCTGTTCGGCACCCGCAACCGCGATGGTTGGGATACCGGGCTCACGATCCTGACCGCGCTCGGCCGGCTTCTACCCTTCCTGTCGGAGGAGGAAACACACCTCGCTCTGTTTCACGGGGCGCGACGCGTGGCTGCGGATTGCGAGGGTGCAACCCCGAGCCGGGAGCGTGCGCCGCTGGCCAGTCGGCCTGACCTCACTACCCTCAAGCGCTGGCTGCGGCGCTGGGTCGCCGTGCGGCATCGCGATGCGGCCGAGCGTACTGTGCTGACCGCCATTGCCGGCGGCGCCTCATCGGCGGCACTGGCGGATCTCCTCTTGGCGGTCGAGACGGACCGCGCCTACGCCGATGGCGGCCACTCGCTCGATTTCATCAACAAGGCTTTCGAGTGCCTTGACCTCATCGGCTGGGAATATGCCGCCGAGGTGTTGCCGAGCATAGTCGGGCAGATGGCTGCAGCCCGAGGCGCCGAGGAAAGGACAGCCTGGCGCCAACCCATAGACCTTATCGATCTATGCCAGCAGGCCGCCCTGAAGTTTCCCCAACTCTTCGCCGCCCGCTGCGGTGCGAGCCGTTGGTCGGATCACGCGAGATTATCCGATCGCCTTCTCGCCGACGACCCGGCCGCAATTATCGATGCGCTCTCAGCTGCGGCGTGGGAGGGGGCCTCTCCGGCCGATCTCGGCCAATCACTTGCTTATGCGGCGGCGCTCAGGGTCGCGCGGTTTGGCACCGCCAACGAGCATTCGGATTGGGAAACCGCACACCACGTCCTCACCTACGCGAATGCCGTCCAGCAGGCACTCAAGCGGATCGACAGCGAGGCGGCCGACGCAGGCGAGCCTGTCGAGGCCGTGCGCGGCCTGCTCCACGGGGCCATGGCGCTCTATCTCGCCCGCTACCTGAATGTGCCGCCAGTCTCGCTGCCGGGCGAGCGCGACGACAGGCTTCATGATCTGCCAATTTCAGCAGCGGATATCCGCGCAGCTCTGCTCGACACTTTCGACCGCCAGCAACAGGTCGATGCTGCGGCGCGGCTTGTCGCTCGCCACCTTACCCTGGGTCACCCGCCCGAGGCGTTGATTGCGACGCTCGCACATGCGCTTCTTCGCGAGGATGCGGGGTTTCACGCTTACCAGATGCTCGAGGCGGGCGTGCGGCAGTTTCGTGAGTGGGGCAATGGCGACCAAGGCCGGCATATCCTTATCGCGGTCGCACGCGTATTTTGGCTGCCCATTTTCCGACACAGCGCACCCTGTTGCAGACGGCCGACATCGCCCGCCGGCTGATGCACGGCAGCGAGCTTCATCGGGAGGCGCAAGCCGGGTGAGCCTAGCGGCGATTGCTCTTTAATACGCGCCGGATAGCAACGCACCCGCGCCGGGGACAACAGGCTCAAGGTCGAGCGCTTTGAGCATGGCGTAAGTCGTCGCAACAGCGGCGGTGAGAACCGGCTTACCCGTTAGCGCCTCTACTTTCGCGACGACCGATAGGGATGGCATCTGCACGCATGCGGACAGGACGATCACGTCTGCCTCTTCAAATTTCATGCTTTGAACGATGCCGGGCAGCTCATTCGGGTCATGCCGCGCAACGTCGAGATTGTTTGGAATCTCGAGCGCCGTAAAATCGAGAACGTCGTAGCCCTCATTGGCGATGTAGTCGACGACCAGCTTGGCCAGTGGCTTCGTGTAGGGGGTCAATACCACGATCTTGCGGGCGCCTATCGCCCCCAGCCCGTCGACTAGCGCGCCGGCGCTGGTCACTACCGGTGTCGGCGCATTGTTCTCCCGCGTGCGGCCCTCGAGACGCTCCCGTGAGCGCCGGTGATATCCTGGGCCCATCGACATGATCGCCACCAGGCAGGCATAGCCGAGGACATCGACATGCGCGTCGCTAAGCTCCAGCGCGCAGCGGTCGGATTCGCTATCCATCGATGCCAGCTCTTCCTTCGACACAGTATTCATGCGCATGCGGCTGGAATGGAAGGCAAAGCGCTCGGGACCGATGAGCTGGCGCGCCTGAAGCATCGCCGGAATTTCCGTCTCCATAGTAACGTTGGAAGATGGGACGATTTGACCAATTCGGTACAGCGCGCTTCATCATCAGCGGGTCCTTAAGGGTCAAGGAGACAGTCAGCCGGCTTTGCGTTTCTGCTTCTTGGTTCGGAACTCCGGGGCCCGGCAGGGCGCTCGGCTCGGAGCTTTGGGTGATCACCTTTGATCCGGACGGGAGGAAAGAGCTGGTCCGGAAAATACTTCAGTCCCCCTGACCACGTCTGCGGCGGCATCGGGCGCGAATTGCAGCGCGGAAGTTGCTTGGTTACCCCTGACTACCGCGGTGCCGCTATCGGGCGTGATTTGCATCGCCGATGCCTCTTGTCTACCCCTGACAACGACCGCGCCACTGTTCGTCGTAGTTTGAACAATTGAGGGCGGTTGGGTGCCTCTGACAGCGGAGGTTCCGTTGTCGGGCGTGTTTTGCGGCGGCGGCGCTTGTTTGCCTCTGACCACGACTACGCCGATTTCGGATAGCTCAGGTCGCGACGATACTTGGCTACTCCTGTCCACCGCCCCGTTGTTGCTTGCAAGCGAGGATTGCGACGCCGGCGGAGCTTGGGTATCGGTGTCGGCCGCCGTCTTGCTCAGAGGCGGGGATTGCCGCGACGATGACGCAAGGGCAGCCCCGTCCGCCGTAGTGCCGACGGATGGCCCGTGCGAGCCCGAAGTCACTGGCACGTGGATTAGTGTCGTCGACGAATGTGTGCTGAGCCACGCCAACAATGCCACGCCGCAAACTCCAACCGCACCAAACACGCCCACTCCGACGGCACCGCCTCGCAACCTCATGGGTCGGCGCTGCGGGTTTTGCGCCGCAAGGCGCAAACCGGATTCCACAGCCTCCGCGTTCATGGCATAGCAGTCAACCGGCGCTGCCCGGATGTCGAGGTTCTGTTTTCCGATGTCCTTGAAATCGTACGGGAGCTGGCCACGAATGGCGTCCCGGACGGCGCCAGAAATGCAAATGCCCGCCGGATCGGCCAACGCCGCAAGGCGCAGGGCTATGTTGCCGCGCTCGCCGCAAACCTCGGCACCAGGTTTGATCAGAGTTGCGAGAGTGTCCTTTGGCAATGCAGCGACGGCACGGATTACCAAATCGTCGCGATCACCGGTCGCTGGATCAATCGTGATCCCTACGCGGAAAATAATCCGCCGGTCGGGTAAGGTCCGGATATTGCGATCGATCATGCCGTTTTGCAGCTCGACGGCGCACCGCACAGCCTCGGTCGCGCTGTCGAACTCGACGAGCAGATTATCGTCGGTCGCCCTTACGATCCGGCCAGAATGCTCGGCGATCTTGGGACATACGAATTGATCGCGACGTACCTCCAGCTGTTCGAGAGCACCCTTCTCGTCAGCTCGGATCAGCTTCGAGTAGCCCACCACTTCAGCAGCTAACGTCACGATAGGACGGCCGATGGCAGCCATTGTTGATACGTCCCCCCTCTTCTGAGCCATGTCGTTTGTCCCCTCGCAAGGATAATAAAGGATAATGCTCAACCATGGTAGTTATGCGGATGATCATCCTCGTCTTCGTCTTGGGGCTGACGGGGTGCGCGTTGGCGATCGGCTCGCGAACCTCGGCGCCAATCACCGGCTCCTACCGGGCCGCATCGATTAGCTTACCCCGAATTGGCGGCTCGGTTGCGGGCAATCGCGCGAGCGTCAGTGGCCCAGTGTTGTCGGGGCGGGCAGTTTTCCACGGTCTTTCCTGATCCCGGGGACGGATACCTCGATCCGCATCGGCGGCTAATCGGGGACCGGCGGCCGTCGGCGCCCAGGATCGGATGCTCAGCGGGCCCGCTGGTTGCGGCGCCGCCGGCATGGGCGGCAGCTCGTCATGGCGCGCCCGCAGCTTGCCGAAGCGGCGGTCGGCGACTAGCATTTGTTCGCCACGCCGGTTTCGGCGAACGACCTGTTGGCTCCGGCCAACGGCGTCAAACGGGGAGCGTGACGGTCCAACCCACTGGATTTCATCATGGCGATGGTCAACCTCGACACCGTTATCCAGGATCTTGTGATCGCAAACCGCATCCTCGCGAAAGAGGACGTGGTAGATGCATACGGCCATGTCAGCGTCCGACATCCGGCCGATCCGAGCCATTTTTTGATCGCGCGTGCGCTCGCCCCGGACCTGGTCGCTGCGCAAGACATCGTTGAGCTCGGCCTCGATGGGCAGCCGGTGCGCGATGAAGAACGCACCCTCTATCTCGAGCGGTTCATTCACGCGGCGATCTATGAGGCCAGGCCGGATGTCCTGGCGGTGGTGCACGCGCATGCCGAGGACACCCTGGCCTTTGGTATCGCCAATGCGACGAAGCTGCGGCCGGTGATCCATTCGGGAAGCTTCATCGGGACAGAGGTGCCGGTCTGGGATATCGCCGATAATTTCGGTGATACCAACCTGCTGGTGACCAATAGGGAGCAGGGCCGCGATCTCGCGAAATGCCTCGGCGGGAACAACGTGGCGCTGATGCGCGGCCACGGTTTTGCATCGGCTGGCCGCACTCTGATCGAGGTCGTGCGGATGTCGGTCTATCTCCCGCGAAACGCGCGCACGTTAATGCGCGCAAAGCAGCTGGGAGGCACTATCCGATACTTGTCGGAGGGCGAAATCGATACCCGCAACCAAGGGTACAGCCCGTATTCGACCGAGACTTGGCGCGCCTGGGAATACTGGGCGAATAAGGCCGGTTGTGGCCATATGCTCACCCGGCCCGACAATCCGCCCGCAGGCGTGCTCAAGGTCTGAGCGCAGGAGGAATTGCCCGCAAGGGTGTGGTACGCTGGTGCAGATGCGCGTTGTCACGGATCTCCAGCAGGTCGGTCTACAGGAGGTCGGCGACCGCGTTCCAATAGCGCTTGATCGCGGCGAGGTGATCGCTCAGTGAGCGACCGGCGATCCGATGGAGGTGGCCGCTCTCGTAGTAATTGGCCAAGGTCAGGTGGGTGACCCCAATCGATTTCCAGAACCGCACTTGCTCGCGCCACTCACTTTCGGCCCCGGCGCCGGCCGAGACCCGGGTGTCGATGCCGATCGCCGCCGGATCACGGCCCGCCTCCTCGGCATAACGATGCAGAGTGGCAAAGGCGGCCTTCGCTTCGTCGCCAGGCGGATACGCAAGCGGCATCCAGCCATCGCCCCACTTGGCGCAGCGGCGCAACGTCACGTCGGCGTGACCGCCATACCACAACGGGATCTTGCGTTTGGCCGGAAGCGGATTGATCCCGGCATCCTCGATCGTGTGCCATCTGCCCTTGAAGCTGACATGCGGTTGCGCCCATAACGCCTTCATGACCTCGACCTGCTCCTCCGAGCGGCGGCCGCGGTTGTGAAAATTCTCGTTCAGCCCGACAAACTCGACCTCGTTCCATCCGACCCCAATGCCGAGCCGGAACCGGCCTCCTGATAGTACATCGAGACATGCCGCCTGCTTGGCGACAAGGACGGTTTGCCGTTGCGCGAGGATCAACACCTGTGTGGAAAAATCGGCGATCTTCGTGCACCCAGTGAGAAAGCCGAACAGCACGAACGGGTCATGATACAGATCGGTGGATCGGGCGCGCGGCTGGTTCCAACCGGGGCGGCCCGCGACATTGATGCCCAGCACGTGGTCCGGCGCCGCAATCCCGTGGTAACCGATTTCCTCCGCCGCCTGAGCAAACTCCCGTAGGGGTTCCGGCTCGCCGCCGATATCGACGATTGGCAGAGCCACACCGAGTTTCATTTGCCGCTCCTTTTGCTATCGCCTACTCGTCTAGCCAGAGATCTTCGAAGCGCCAGCCATTGTATTGGCTGTTGACCATGATCGTCAGCCCTTTGACCTTGGGCTGCCAGCAGGTCGCGGCGCGAAAGTGGTAGATGATCGGGCGCGCGCCGTCCTCCTGCAGCTTTCTTGTCGATCTCCCAGACGAGCTTGCGGCGCTTCTCCGGGTCGGCCTCCATCGATTGCTGCGCGAACTGCTTTTCGAGTTCCGGGTTGCAGTAACCGGTGTAATTGCGCTCCGAGCCACAGCCATAATTCTCGTAGAATTGCTGGTCCGGGTCGTCGACGCCGCTGCCGGTGTTGTTTTGGCCGATCTGGTAGTCCTTGCGCGCCACCTTGGGAAACCAGTTCGCGGTCTCGACCGGATCGAGCGCGCCGTCGATATAGATTTCTTTGAGCTGGTCGATCAGGATGACCGCGGGGTCGCGAAAGATCGCGATGTTTCGCGCCGAGACCGTCAGCTTCAGCCGATTGTCCGGCCCATAGCCGAGCTTCTCCATGATCTGGCGGGCTTCGGCGCGGTTTTTGCCTACGTCAGGATCATAGCCCGGCACTGTTTTCAACAGTTCCGGCGGCATGCCCCAGATCCCGGCCGGCGGCGGCTGCATCGCCCCGCCGATATCGCCCTGGCCTTCGGCGAGAATATCGATGAAGGACTTGCGGTCGAGGCTCAGCATCATCGCCCGCCGAATTTCCGGATTGTCGAAGGGCGGCTTGTCGCGATTGAGGATGAGATTAGTGCTGGCGTTGCCCGGCGCCAGATCGCAGATCGCCTGCGGCGCCTGGGTCTTGATGTCCTTCAACAGCGGGATCGAGACCTCGAACGGAAAGGTCATGTCGAATTTGCCGGCGATGAAGGCGAGGATCGCGGTCGAGCGGTTCGGGATGATCGTGTATTCGATGCCGTCGAGGTAAGGCCGGCCCTTTTTCCAGTAATCGGGGTTGCGCGCGACTACGATCCGTTCATTGGGCTTGAATTCGACAAATTTGAACGGGCCGGTGCCGATCGGGTGCGTTCGCATATCGCGCGGCGACACATGACACGGATAGACTGGCGCATAACCCGAGGCGAGCAATGCGATCAGCCACGGCTGCGGCCGCTTCAGAACAAAGGTGGCCTCGTGGTCGCCGTTCGTGGTGATCTCTTCGATGTTGTTGTACCAGGACTTGCGCGGATTAAGCCGGAGCTTTTCGCTCGACTTGCCGGTCAGCATGTCCCAGGTGCATTTGACGTCGTTGGCGGTGAAGGGTCTGCCGTCGTGCCATTTGACACCCTGGCGCAAATGAAAGGTCAGCTGCTTGCCGTCTTCGCTCGTCGACCAATCCGTCGCGAGGTCCGGGACGATCGTCGACAGGCTGTTTTGCGCCACGTGCTGGTCGTACATGACAAGGTTGTTGAACACCCCCATCATCGGGATCTCGGTCGAATTCGTCCCCTCTTCGAGGATCGACATGCTCGCCGGGCTGTCGCGGTGGTAAACCTTTAGAACCCCGCCCGACTTCTGCGCCATCGCCGCGTCCGCACCGAGCATGCTGGACAAAACGCAGCCAGACACGACGAATCCCCGAACAAGACGCTTCATGGGCCGTTCGCTTCCCTGTCCTTATCGCGCGCATAGCGGCTTCGCCGCCGTGTCGGGTTTTAGATCATCGGGACAAGGCGAACAATAATCACCGTAGCGTCGTGAAAGCATCTGAACGATATCGGGCAGTGGCTTTCGGTCTCGAACATCACCTTTCTTGAGCCGGTGAATGCCGGCGATACGGTCTGCTGCTATACCGAAGTCAAGCGCACCGGCCGCACCTCGATCACGCTCGACGTCGAGGTCTGGGTGCTGCACCAGGGCTAGGGCGAGCGCGTCAAGGTGAGGGAGGCCGAATTCACCTTTGTCGCCGTTGGCGAGGATGGCCGTCCCCGCGAACTTGCCAGTCCCCTCCGCCGGCAGTCAGCAAAAGAGCACGACAATCGGCGCGTCGCGTTAATCTGTCCGGCAGGCCAACCGAAGGGAGAGGCCGATGCCGGACCGCATCCTGGTGATCAACCCGAATTCCACCGATGCCGTCACGCGCGCAATCGATGACGCCCTGGCCCCGTTGCGGATCACCGGCGGGCCTGGGATCGATTGCATGACGCTGCGCGACGGACCGCCCGGCGTCGAAAGCCAGAGCGATGCGGATGCGGTCATCGCGCCGCTGTGCCGCGCGATCCGCCACGCCGAACCGGAAACGGCTGCTTTTGTCATCGCCTGCTTTAGCGACCCGGGCCTGTTCTCGGCGCGCGAGGCGACTGCGAAGCCCGTGCTCGGCATCGCGGAATGCGGGATCCTGACGGCGTTGACCCTTGGCCACCGTTTCGGCGTGATCTCGATCCTGGCCCGCTCGGTGCCGCGGCATCTGCGCTACATCGCCGCGACGGGAGTGCGGCAGCGGCTCGCTGGCGACCTGCCGATCGGCCTCGGCGTCACCGAACTCGCCGATGACCGCGGGACGCTGTCGCGCATGATCGATGTTGGCCGCCGGCTGCGCGATCAGCACGGCGCCGACGTGCTGGTCATGGGCTGCGCCGGCATGGCCGGCTACCGCGCCGAACTCGAAGAGGCCGTCGAGATCCCGGTCGTCGAGCCGACCCAGGCCGCCGTAGGAATGGCGATCGGCCGCGTTCGCCTCGGCTGGGGACAGAGCTTGCGCTAGCAGTCACGTTTGCGGTTAGCTTCCGCAAATTCGCGCCTCAGCAACGGCATCCGGCTTTGGGGGATTCATGTTCGAGCCGAGTAAGAAGCGGGGTGGGTGGAGCTGGTGGTACCTGCTACTTCTCGTCCAATTCGTCGCGGTGCTCTGGCCGCCCTTCTACAATAAAGCTGAACCCTATTGGGTTGGTCTCCCCTTCTTCTACTGGTATCAGCTGCTTTGGGTAATCATCGGCGCCTTGCTTACCGCGATCGTGTATTTTGCGACGGAAGACTAACGCGATGACATAGAGCTCACCATCGAGAGCCAAAAGCGGAGGGAGGAATACGGTGCAGGACGTCAACTGGATCGCCCTGATCATTTTCATCGCTGTATTTGGCTTTATAACTTGGTTGGGCTTCGCGGCGGCGAACTGGCGCAGAGGCGATCTCGACTTGCTGCATGAATGGGGGCTCGGCGGACGCCGGTTCGGCACCGTCGTCACCTGGTTCCTGATCGGCGGCGATCTCTACACGGCTTATACTTTCATTGCCGTTCCGGCGCTTGCCTTTGGCGCGGGCGCCGTCGCCTTCTTCGCGGTGCCCTACACGATCGTCGCCTATCCGATCTTTTTCCTGGTGTTCCCGCGCATTTGGCACGTCTGCCACAAGCACCACTACATCACCGCAGCCGATTTCGTGCGGGGGCGATTCGGCAATCGCTGGCTCGCCTTGGCGGTGACGATTACCGGCATCGTCGCGACGATGCCCTACATCGCGTTGCAGCTGGTCGGTTTGCAGGTCGTGATCGGCGCGCTCGGCGTGTCGGGCACGGGCTTTGCGGCTGACCTACCGTTGATCATCGCTTTCGTTATCCTGGCTGCCTTTACGTATTCGAGCGGTCTGCGCGCGCCGGCCTCGATCGCCATCGTCAAGGATATCCTGATCTATCTGACCGCCTTCGCCGCGGTAATTGTCATTCCGATCGAGCTCGGCGGTTTCGGCAAGATCTTCGCTGCGGTCCCGCCTCCGAAATTGCTGCTGGCGGTGCCCGGGCCCAATACCACGGGCGCCTACAGCGCCTATGCGACGTTGGCCTTCGGCTCGGCGCTCGCCCTCTTCCTCTACCCTCATTCAGTCACCGGAATTCTGAGCGCCAGCAGCGGCCGTGCCGTCCGCCGCAATGCCGCGCTGCTGCCGGGCTATTCCTTCATGCTCGGCTTGCTCGCGCTCGTCGGCTTCTTCGCCATCGCCGCCGGGGTCGGCAGCCTTCCCGAATATGCCGCCGGCTTCAAACAGTTCGGCAACAATTTCGCGGTGCCTGCGCTGTTTCTGCACAGCTTCCCGTCGTGGTTTGTCGGCATCGCTTTTGCCGCGATCGGGATCGGCGCTCTCGTCCCGGCAGCGATAATGTCGATCGCCGCGGCGAACCTCTACACCCGCAATATCTACCGCGAGTTCATCAACCGGAATCCGACTGATAAGCAGGAAGCGCAGATGGCGAAATGGGTGTCGCTGATCGTCAAATTCGGCGCCCTCGTATTCATCATTTTCGTGCCGACGCAATATGCGATCTATCTTCAGCTGCTGGGCGGCATCTGGATCATTCAGACATTGCCGGCAGTGATCCTCGGCGCCTATACCCGCTGGTTCAATGACTGGGCATTGCTCGTCGGCTGGGCCGCCGGGATCGTCTTCGGTACCGCAATGGCCGCCGCCGTAAACCTCACGCCGACCTACCCCTTACAATTCGCCGGCTATACCTTCCCCGGTTACACCGCTCTCTACACTGTGATTCTCAACATCCTGGTGACGATCGTTCTAACCCCGGTGTTCAATGCGATAGCCGCGCAGCGCACGCCGCTCGACGAAACCGCCGCGTCAGACTATTACGCCTGAAGTAAGTTTCAGGAGAAAGCGTGATGATCACCGCAATCGTTCAGTACCGGCTTCCGCCAACCATCGATCTCGCCGCCTGCGCCGAGCATTTCCGCGCGATTGCGCCCGGCTTCCGCCAGGTGCGCGGGCTGCTCCGCAAACAGTTCATCTATGGGGAGGATGGCTGGGCCGGCGGCGTCTATCTATGGCGCAGCCGCGCGGATGCCGAGGCGTTCTACTCGGGTCCCTGGCTGCAAGGAATCCGCGAGCGCTACGGAATGGACCCCGAAATCCGTTATTTCCATACCGCCGCGGTAACGGACAATTCGGTCGAGGCAGTGCTGTTGCCGGACGCGGCGGAGTAGCCGGAAAAATCCTCGCCTCCCGGAGTTAAACCGGCATTGTCCGCTGCTGATGAGCGCGCCCGATCCTCGCCGTCTCCTCGCGGTGGCCGGCGATGACGCGCACGCCCTCGTCGAGCTTTGCGACAATGTTTTCGGGCGAACAGGTTTCGAGAAACGGCACGCGATTTTTCCGGCACGCGGCAAAGACGCGCTCGCGCGCCTGTTTCATCTCCGGCGGATAGGGCTCGCGCGGGACCAACAGATAGCCGAGCGCCAGTCCGAGGTCGCCCGGTCCCAATTCGGCGAAACCGAGGCCCGGGACGGCCAGGATCTCCTCGCAATTTGCGATGCCCTCCGGGCTCTCGAGCTTGATGCCGAGCAGCAGCTCGCCGTTCGGGTTGAGTGGCCAGGGATCGCACACTCGCAGGTACTCTTCCGGCGAAATCCCCCATACCGGAGCCGCAGTTGCTTCCGAGCCGCGGCCGCGCGTGCCGATCCCGAGACGGTCGCCGCTCGCCTCTGCGGTTGCCCCGCGCAGTCGCTCGCCCGGCGAGGGCAAAGACCGATCGACGCCGGCGGGCTGGTGCGGATAGCGGCAGCTTTCGACAAAGGCGAGGGCCGCCGCTGCCGATTCCGCCTGGCAGAGCAGCACGCCATGCACGCCACGGCCGAGGATCTGGCGGAATTGCCACGCATTGAAGCGGACATTTGCAGCGTCGGTGCCGTTGACCGGCGCCTCGACGATGACCGTCGGCGTGCGGTGACCCGAGCGCGTCGGGCCGCCCTCGACGAGCCCGCGCAAATATTCGGCGAGGCCCGCCATGTCGAACGCCCCGTGCTCCATCCCGACATTGATGTAATCGGCCCAGACATGCGCGTCTTCGCGCCCTTGCGGATAGGTCAGCACGTGGCCGCTATGGCCGCCGGTGTAATAAATCGCCTGGTCCTGCTCCAAAAGTTCGATGGCACGGTTGATGCGGTTGGACATGGCTTCCCCGTCCGGGTCTGAAGTGGCCGGAAAATATCCGATACCCGATCGAGCATGTCCACGGATTACCTCCCCTCCGCCGTCCGTCCCGAGGAAACCCGTAACCGGCGGCGGATCATGCAGCCTAGGGCGGAGAGTTACATCGTAGCCGAGGCGTTGGAGACGAAATGATCCGCCTGCCGCTCCCGTACGCGAGCTAATCGTCGGGCCCCAAGAACTCGGCTACCGGTAGAAGGCTACAGCCGGCTGATGGTCTCATCGTCTATTTACGCCAGCGCCGGTGCGATGTCGGTGTGCACAAAATCGTCGCCCTTGAACAGCAGCGGCTCGCCCGTTGCGCGCGCCAGGGCGTAAGCGAAGCAATCGCCGAAATTTAGCCGCGCCGGGTGACCGCTGCCCCGGCCAAAATCGCGATATGCCTCGCGCGCTATCCTCGCCTGGACCTCGGTAACCGCTTCGATGACCAGCTGCGCCTCCTTGACGAGATCGTCAAAGCGGCGGCTGGCGACCGGGTCCCGGCTTCCGTCAATGACGATTGCGCCTTCGACAAAATTCGCAGCCGAAATGCGGCGATAGGGAGCTGCCTCAATAGCTTCGGCGCAGGCTGCCGCCTCGGGTTCATCGCGAAGGATCGCGATCAGCGCCGATGTGTCGATGATCATCGCGGCAACCCGCTCTCATCATAAAGCAGGTCACCGTGATCGACTGTACGGAAGGGCTCCTTGAGATGCGCCGCGCAATCTTTCCCGATCGCCAACAGGCGATCTGCCAGACCATCCGCCCGTTCACGACGCACGCGATCGAGACGCTGGCGCACGGCCTCCGTGACAGCGACGGTCATACTCTCTCCAGTAACGCGCGCTAGCTCCTGGGCCAATCGGTGTGCTTCCTTGCTTTTGATGTTCAAGCTCATGGGGGTATACCGATCTACCTACATCGGGAACCATTCTATCAGATCCGCCCGACCACTCAAAATATCTGCCGTTCACCACCGTGCGTCACCCCATCGAGCTATACTCTCCGCCGGCCAGTAGTCGGCGGTGCGGTAGAATTCGGGGACGGAAGGAGTATTGGCGGGCAGGACCATCCAGGGCTGTTTGTATTTGGTGAAAATATGGAGCTGAGGGGGGAGCGCGTCCGAAATCATCCAAGGTGCATGCGCGGACGAAGCGGATTTTGTCGCCGGCGATAGTGTAGGAGCTCCAGAGGGCGATCTTGCAAGTAGGGCAGCGGGCAACCGTTTGCCCCATGCCGCTTGGGCTCGGGATCGAGATCATTTCAGGCTGCCCGGTGAGGAGTTGTATGCGGTCGGTTTCGATCATCGCGTTCACCACGCAGGCGGAGCCGGTTTGGCGCTGGCACCAACGGCAGTGACAGCAGTGGGTGAATAGCGGCGGACCGGTGAGCCGGTAGCAAACCGCCCCGCAGGTGTAGCGTCCTTCCATGGTTCAGCCCATCTCCATCGAATATTTCGGGGTCGGCGAACCGCTGCTCAGGTCCGCGTCGCCTCGATCACACTGAACGGCGAGTGTGTCGGGATAACCCTGGCCAGCCGGAAACCTGCTTCTGAGAGGAGGCGCCGATACTCTTCCTCGGTACGCTCCCGACCGCCCAGCATGACGAGCATATTCAGGTCCATTGCCTGTGCCGGGCTCGGCTGATTATCCGGCGGAACCACCATCTCCACCAGCAGCAGCGTCCCACCCGGAGCAAGCGAGCGATGACAGTTCCGCAGCAACTGCGTTGCCCGCTCATCGTCCCAGTCGTGAATGATTTGCTTCAGTAAGTGAAGGTCGGCGCCCTCCGGTACAGCCTCGAAGAAGTCCCCGCTCCTCAGCTCGCAGCGTCCCGAGAGCCCCTGCGCTGTGACGCTCTCACCAGCGGTTGCGATGACGTGGGGCAGGTCGAACAGGATCCCTTGTGTTGCAGGGCTGGCGCGCAAGATGGAGGCCAACAAAACTCCGTGCGCGCCTCCCACGTCCATTGCCTTGCGAACCGCTGAAAAGTCAAACACCCGCACGAGCTCACCAGCGGCTAGGGCTGACAGGTTACCCATCGCCGCGTTGAAGAAGCCGGCCTCCCCGGGATTCTGCGCGTACTACTCGAATAACTCCATCCCGAGCGCCGCGCGCGCCATAGGCTGACCGGTCCGAATGCTCTCCTCGAGACGACCCCAGGGCTGCCAATGCCCGGGTGCGGTCAAGGTGATCGCGACGTTGCGCACGGAACCCGGGGTATCCGAGCGGAGGGTCTCGCCAAGCGCGGTGAGCTCGAACGAGCGTGGTGCCGCCTGCACGAAGACGCCAATGCTGGCCAACAATCGCAGTACCCGGTAAAGCGCTTGCGGGTCCGCCCCGACTTCCCGAGCGAGCTCGTCACAAGTCCGCGGACCGTTGGCGAGGCGGTCAGCGACCCCTAGCGTCGCTACGGCACCAACTGCCTGGCTAATCCAGTAGCCCGTAATGAGGCCCATCATTGCGACGGGTGGTGGTACTTCGTGCTCTGTTCCCGCGGCCATTTTTGACCCTATCCCTGCCTGCCATCATGATACCGCAAACCGTCGTGTCACCAGCCGCCTTTTCGGAAAACTCCCCGGGCAGGCGGCTTTTTTGGGGTTGAACACCGTCTTGCAGTGGCACTTTTGACATTTAGCCGGTTGAAGCGGCGCGGATTTGGGGACCAAACTCTCGGAATCGCGCGGCGCGCCAGCCATCACTTTTGACAAAAGCGCCCTTCGTCAAAATCCGGCTCTTCCTATTGCCTCGACCCATTCAAGAACCAGCCCCGAATCGATTTGACGGCTGGGGGCACGACTGTTGGATCTAGGCCGTCTTGGACGACGCCCCAATTCCACGGGGCCCACAGCAGGAGGGCCGCGAACGCCTCGCCGCCGGTGAGACACAGCGCAGCGTCGCTCGCAGCTACAATGTCAGTCAGAGCACGATTTCACGGCTCACGGGAGTTTGACAGATGGAGTTTATAGCAGCGCAATTGGGCCACAAGTTACAGATGGATGTTCTGTATCCGCAAGGTGGACGCTTGCGAAATGGCTCACGAAGAACTCGCTCTCTGTAGATATACCTCGAAGGTTGCTTTGGATCAGCGGCACGAGTGTGGCCCCAGCATTTACCAATAGCGGCACACTATGTTAAAAAAACACCCTAGAGATGTTCAGTCCATAATACGCCGCGTAGTCGCGAATTTGGCGCTGCCAATATAATTATGTATCAAGGAACACGTAGACGCATCAAGCCGGCTCTCACTCTTATCCAACAATAGCAGATCGTTCAAATCACGGAAAGAGAGGTAAACATCAAATGTGTCGGCACCCTCTTCGTTTGACGAAAAATCGACTAATACATATTGTCTCATGCCATCGGGGCGCTCCAACTCCTGCATATGATATGTGTAAAGTGTACGAATTTTATTAGCTCTGTGTGATGTCTGGCATTGCGGATGGCTAAAATGATTGCTAGTGCACCAGTATTATACCAATTGACTGGTTGTTCGCCGAGTTGACGCCCAATAGCGTCGTAGAGACTATGAAATGAATTAAGCGCCGAGGATAGTGCGGTTTCAATATTTCCTACCGCTTCGGCACGATCAACAAATAGAAGGCCGTGATTTGCTTTATAATCTGCTTCGAGCAGGAACTCGAAGACTGTGAGCTAAGTCGTCAAAAGAGTGATCGATAAGCTGGACGGGTGCCATTTATTTATTCCTCCCGGATCGGGTTGAGGGCGGGCATTTCCTTCTGCCGCGGCCGGTTGTATGACGCTCGAAATCTGGATGGCACCGGTCAATTTCTGATCGACGACAATGCCCAGAATAGCCGCGCCCAATCCGTACAGGAATAGAGCGCCTAACCCACGGATAATATCAATGACAGCATCGTCAAATGGAGTGGCAAGGTGGAGCGGTGCTGCCCGGTCGACAGTACCGACCGTGAGAGCGCCGACCAGAAAGGCAACGACCACAATAACGATCAGTCTGCAGGTTGAGACCCGCGCTGTGATCTCGGCATCGTAGACGCAATCAATCGAGCGGAGCACGTCGCGCACCGCATCGGGACCGACTTTTCGCTCGTCGGGGACTTCTTGGTTGCATCGCCTGCAGAGCCACTGAGTATGAAACCCTCGCGTAAAAGCGGGCTCGTTGTCGATCCGATCATCTTCTCTCAGGCGGGGCGGGGCGCGTGTGTGAAAAAAGGCGCACAGCCAATCAGCGTGAGTTAAATTTTCCGTAAACAGATCATCACCCGCCAGTGAGGCCACCCACCTGGTTTCTCCCGATTTTCCGTTCCGCGATTTTTTCGGGGTTGAACAACGTCGCTGTTTCACCCTGCAATGGCGTGAATTTTCCGGAACGCCGATTATACGACTAGTGCGTGTAGATCGCCGATACTCACCGATCGTCAAGTGCTGCCGGGGTTTTCCCTCTCCGCTCGCCGATCGAATTTAGCTTCACGAGATCAGGGGACAATCCATTGAGTGGGCCGTAGTCGGCTTTGCGATCGAGATCGGCGATCGTAAAATTGCCGCTTTCGCATGCCATATTGCGGAGACGGGCTGATAGGAGTTGCCATGCGCGCGGGGAGCTGTCCTTCTATCTTAGCGGGAAACGTGGCTGTAGTTCTGCTGCAGAAACAGCCAGGGCCCTTGTTCTATACAATTTAGGATTGCGGACGGCGGCGGAGCCGGGCTCACCGTCTCGCCGCGTATCGATGGCCGATGGCTTTTCGACGCACTTGCGGCTTCGGTTGTGTCACAATGACCGCACCACCGCCGAATACCGAGGAGGATTCCCATGAAGGTCGCCAACGCCGTCGCCGAAATCCTGAAGCGCGAGGGGATCGAGTTTCTGATCGGCTATCCGGTCAACCCGATCATCGAGGCTGCGGCCGAGGCCGATATCCGCACGATCATGGTGCGCCAGGAGCGGATCGGCCTTCATATGTGCGACGCGATCGCCAAAGTCACCTCGGGCGACCGCATCGGCGTCTTTGCGATGCAGCACGGCCCTGGCACCGAAAACGCCTTTGGCGGGGTCGCGCAGTCCTATGGCGATTCCTGCCCGGTCGTCGTGCTGCCGGCCGGCTACGCCCGGAACGTCAATCAGGTGCGCCCGAACTTCAATGCCGCGCTGAACTTTCGCCATGTCACCAAATGGATCGAGCAGGTGACGGTGCCGGGCGCCACCGAGGAGGCGCTGCGCCGCGCCTTCACGCAGGTCAAGAACGGCCGGCCGGCGCCGGTGCTGATCGAATTCCCCTCCGACCTGTTGCGCGAAGAGATCAGCGGGCCGATCGAGTACCAGAAGACGCCGCGGCTCAAGAGCGGCCCCGATCCGCGGTCGGTTTCCGAGATCGCCGCCGCGCTGGTCGAGGCCCAGCGCCCGGTCATCGTTGCCGGCCAGGGTGTCCATTACGCGAAGGCATGGAAGCAGTTGCAGCAACTCGCGGAAGTGCTCGAAGCGCCGGTCATGACGACGTTACCGGGCAAGAGCGCCTTCCCCGAAAACCACCCGCTGGCGCTCGGCTCGGGCGGGATCGGCATCTCGAAGCAATTGCACACCTTCCTGCAGAATGCCGATCTGGTGTTCGGCATCGGCTGCAGCTTCACCCGCTCCAGCTTTGCGACGCCGATGCCGAAGGGCATGCGCATCGCCCATGCGACGCTCGATCCGACCGACATCAACAAGGATGTGCCGGTCGAGCTCGCGGCGGTCGGCGATGCCGGGCTGACGCTCGACGCGCTGCTCGAAGAAGTGAAGGACCGGCTGCACGGCAAGCCTCGCGGCCGGCTCGACGGGGTGACCCGCGGCATCAGCTCGCTGAAGAAAGAGTGGATGGAGCAATGGATGCCGCGGCTGACCCAGAACACGACGCCGCTGTCGCCTTATCGGGTGATCTGGGAATTGCTGCACACCGTCGACGTCAAGGAGACGATCATCACTCATGATGCCGGCAGCCCGCGCGACCAGCTGTCGCCGTTCTGGGTCAGCGAAGTGCCGCTCAGCTATATCGGCTGGGGCAAGACCACCCAGCTCGGCTATGGGCTCGGCATCGCGATGGGCGCGAAACTCGCGGCGCCGAACAAGCTCTGCATCAATGTCTGGGGCGATGCGGCGATCGGCTTCACCGGCATGGATTTCGAGACCGCGGTGCGCGAGCGCATCCCGATCCTGTCGATCCTGTTCAACAATTTCTCGATGGCGATCGAATTGAAGGTCATGCCGGTGGCGACCGAGAAGTATCGCTCGACCGACATCAGCGGCAATTACGCCGATTTCGCCCGTGCGCTCGGCGGCTATGGCGAGCGCGTCACCGAGCCCGAGCAGATCGTGCCGGCGATCCGCCGCGGCATCGAGAAGACCCGCGAAGGCACCCCTGCGTTGCTCGAGTTCATCACCGAAAAGGCGGTCGACGTCTCCCGCTTTGCGTAGCGTCGTGCGCGCTCGCCCCTTCCCCGCTCGCGCGCGGGGGAGGGTTAGGGGGGGAGGCGGCGAGGCCTCGGTACCGCTGCGAGCAGCGCCGGGATGAAGACGAGGCTCGCTACCAAAGTGCAGCCGAGGCTGATCAGCAGCAATACTCCCATGCTCGCCGTCCCGGGATGCCCCGACAGCGCCAGCGAGCCGAATGCGGTGCCGGTCGTCAAGGCCGAGAACAGGATCGCCCGCGCCGTCGCCGATCCCAGCACCGAGGTCTGACCCGCCCGCCAGTTCATCACAAAATAGATATTGAAGGAAACGCCGACACCCAGCAGCAGCGGCAGCGCAATGATGTTGGCGTAGTTCAGCAGCAACCCGGCGAGCACGATGACCACGACGGTCATCAGCGACGACAGCAGGAGCGGCGCCAACACCAGGGACATGTCGAGCAAGCGCCGCAACGCAATGAACAGAATGATCGCGATCGATATCACGGCGTAGATCGCGGCTGAGCGAAAGGCGCCGACGATCGTCGCGCTGGTCGCTTCGATAGTAACGGCGGAGCCGCCGGCATCGGGCGCGACCGCAGTCACCTCCGCGACGAACTCGGCAAGCCCCTTGGTGTTGCCCGCCTCCGGCTTCGGCAGGACTTGAACGCGGGCTCGCCCGTCCGCAGGAGCCAGTCGCGGGCCAACTCCGGCGGGATCGTCTGCAATGTGACCGGCTTCGCCTCCAGCGATTTGCGCAGCTGGTCGAGCTCGAGCCGGCAGGAAACGGGTTAGCGCCCGGTCCGCCGCGATCACCACGGCGTCGGGCGCGGTCGGCCAGTTTGGCCAGATCCTGGTCGATAGCGGCGAGGACGTGATCATCCGCTAGTTTCGCCAGCGCGGGCGCGATCTTGTCGTGCGCGCTCTTCGCAGCGGTCCGGATCTCGCCTGCGGTCGGCGGCGCGGGGGTGTCATATGGAGCGAGGCTCGGACCCATCAAGGTGGCGGCGTCGGCGATCAGAGGCGAGCTTGGCCTCCTGGTCCTTCGGCACGAAAGTGTTGATCGACAGCACGCCCGAAACCAGCGGCAGCTTTTTCAACCGTTCCGCCAGGCTGGCCGCAGCGGCGGGATCGGCGGCCAAAATGTCGATCGTGAATGGGTTGGTCAGCGGCGAATCTCCGAGATCGTACAAGGTCTGCATCGCCTCGGTATTCGGGTTCTTCGTGTGCAGCGGGTCCGCATCGAAGCCGATCTGCGGGAGCAGGATGAGGCCCAGCAATCCGAGCATGGCGAATGCGGCGAGCAGCGGCATGCGGCGGCGGCGGACGGCGTCGTCCAATGGCCTTGCCCAGTGGAACCCGACCTCCGCAGTTCTCCCCGCGCGGCCGAAAGAGACTTATCGCGGCCGGCAGAAACGTCATCGTGCACAAGAATGCGATCAACATGCCGATGCCGGCGATCAAGCCAAGCTCGGCCACACCGCGAAAATCGGTCGGAACAAAAGCGAGAAAGCCCGCCGCCGTTGCCGCCGACGCCACCAGGATCTGCCCACCGACGCGACGGCCGGTCTCTGCCAGTGCCTGCGCCGCCTCGGGAAACAGCAGGCGCATCTCGCGATAGCGCACAGAGAACTGAATCGCGAAGTCCACTGCTATGCCGACAAAGAGGATGCCGAAGCCGACCGAGACGAGGTTCAGGGTCCCCACCGCAGTAGCGGCGAACAGCAGGGTCAGCATCAGGCCGACCCCCAAAGTAATCAGGATCGGGGCGATCAGCCGCCAAGAGTGGACGGCCAGGAACAGCCACAACGCGATCAGGAAGATGCTCCCGATCAATCCCGTCGCCGCACCCTGGGCCACCGACGCGAACTCCTCGTCGGCGAGCGCCACACTCCCGGTGATGCGCACCCGGGCGTCTCCCGATTTGACGAATTCGAGCTTGCTCGCCGCATCGCGCATCGCTCGTGTCGCCGCTCCACCCGGCTGAAGGGTAGTGTGGTCGAGTTTGGGTTGCACCAGGACAAATTTGTAGCGGCCGCCGAGGTCGGCCAGCTCGCCGCCGAGTAGCCGCACCCAGGACAACGGGTGTGGATGGCCGGCGAGAGCGCTCGTCATCGCCTCGTGAAAGCCCTCCAAGGCCGTGCGGTACGGCGCGAGGTTGACTTGACCCTGCTCGACACCCGTGCCCAGCAGGGAGAGTGCGTCAAATAACCCGCGTGCGCTGGGATCCTTGGCGAGTTCGCCAAGGAATGGCTGAGCGTCGATCATGCGCTCGATCAGCGATTCGAGCTGAGCGGTATCGAGGTAGAGGAGCCCTTCCTGTTGGAGGAACGGCGACGCGTCGGGGCGCCGAACGCTGAGGAAATGCTCGGGGTCGTCGGCTAGCGCCTTGGCGAGCGAGGCGGCGGTGGCTCGGCCTCCTCCGGCTCTTTCGCATCGATGACGGCGACAAGAAGGTCTTGGAACTGGGGAAACAGTTTCTTGAACATCTCGGCGCGCTGCCGCCACGGCAGGCTGGCGGCGAACATCTCGTCCGTTTCGGTCGTGATGCCGAGATGACCGGCTGCGTACCACCCGGAGAAAATGACGAGGAGTACGCCCGCGAGGACTATGGAGAGAGCATTACGCCGGCAAAAATCGACCAAGCCGACGAGCAGAGCCGGAAATGTCATTAGAATCCGAGGCTGTGTCGCATGCGCCGGTCGGTGGCGACCGTCTGGGCCTATATCGGAAGATCACCCCGTCGGGGCAACCGGTCCCGGATCGGCTACGGACAGGGCCCGCCTGCAGCCGCCGAAGCTACTGCAGGATGCCGCCCGACAATTCGGCGGTCTTCTGCCGCAGACTGACCAGCAGCTCGGCGCCGCCGCCATCGGCGAGCAGGGAGCGCATTTCGGAGCGTTGCGAGGCTACGCGGCTGATCGAGCCCTCGGCCAGCACATCGACCACTTTCCACCCGCCGCCCTCCTGGCGCATGACGTAGTCCAGCGCATGCATCCTGCCCTCAGGCGAAGCGATCCGGGTCTCCACGACGCGATCGTTGCCGACTGGCCTGACGGCAGGCCCGGTATCGAAGCGTTGCCCCGAATAGGTGTCGAAATTGGCGACATAGGAGGCAATTGTGTAGCGGCGGAAAGCATCCGCGAGCGCCGCCTGCTGGTCCACAGGCAGTGAGGGCCAGCGCGGGCCGACGACCTGGCGCAGAATTGCCTCGAGATCAAAAGTCCGGCCGATCACCGGCGCGATCGTTTCGTAGCGTTGGCGAAAGGATACCGTCTTGCCCGCCTTCATGATCAAGATCAGCCCGGCATGCAGTTGCTCGACCGGTGCCGTGATCTCGGAGGCGGTTGCGGCACGCCCCCATCCGACCGCGACGGCGATGATGACGAGCACGATCCGCAGGAGGACACGGCGATTGGAAGAGCTGACCGACATCGGTAAATTTCCCCTATGGGAGCCTATCTGACTTCGCTGCGGAACGGAGTTTAGTCCTCAGAAGTGCGGGAAGCGTAAACGCCGTTTGCGCGGCGCGGGGTGCGATCTGTCTCTACCCCGAAAATCGCGCGCCGGCTTCGCGAACGTAAGCCCTCCGAGTGCGGCAGCTACCAGATGAACGCCGAATCGGCCGACCCGATCGACCGGCGGCGTTCGACAGGACAGCGTCAATCTGTCACACTGCTCGGGTCGAGCACGGGAAATTTGCGTTCTTCCGGCCTTCGGCGGACAGCCCCTGGAGCGCGGAATAAACATCGCGGGACCGAGTCATAGGATTATCGGCTCACGTTTCAGACTTTTGTGCCGGAGGGACAATCCATGCAACAATCCGGCTGCTGCATCGCCCCGAAACAGCGCGAAACAAATCTTGAACTGCCGTCGCCCGACACGAAGCGATGGTCATCTCGCCGCAAAGCCGCTGTGGTCGTCGCCACCCGCACGGGGATCTTAAGTCGGGTGGAGGCGTGTCAGCGTTATATGCTCTCCGATGAGGAACTCGCGGATTGGGAGGTGGCGTTTGACAGGCGCGGCATTCCGGGCCTCCGCAGCGCGTCCCTCCACCTCCACCGCAATGGACCGAAACCGCCTGAGGAATCGGTTACAGTTCGCGAACGCGCGCAGCGATGAAGATCATCGCGGTTGACGATACACTTACTTCCGACTGGAACCGTTCTCCCCAATGGTATGTAAACAAATTGAGGGAGCGAGACGAAATCATCGGCGAGAATGGAAATGACGAACACATCGAATGATAAAGCAAGCCAGAAACGCCATAAACGCGAGAAAGCTACGATCGATCATTTGGTGGACAAAGTGTACGAATATACGCCGGCGGAAGGGCACGTCCAAAGTCCCACTACCGACAGTGGCCTGCCGGTCGAGGAGCAGGTCCGCAAGGAATGGGATTCGAAGAAAGGCGGTCTCCCGACGTTCTGACCGGAAGGCGAGCGGGAGACAACCAAGACACCGGACCTACGTCGTAAAAATCGAAGGGAAAGGGAGGGGTGAGGCACCCTTGCCCCGCTCAGACGGCAAGCCGCTTCGGTGGCGCCTCGGCGAACAACGGCATAACCTCGCGCGCGAAGCGGCGCAGGCTGTCGCGGCCTCGCACGCCGCCACCAGAGCCGCCGCCGTTGAGCAGCACGTAACCAACCCCAGATCCGCGCAGCGTCTCGAGTCGCTGCGCAATCTCGTCGGGTGTTCCGTAGATTGCGCTGACTTCGTTGACCGTGCGCGGATCACCTGTGGCCCGGTCCGGCCCGCCATGAACGGTGCCGTCCGGCCGTGTCGCCAGCTTCAGTTGGCGCATGCGGTTTCGCAGTCGGCGCTCCATCGCCGCTTCCTTCGCGGCCGGGCTGTCCGAGACAAAGAAGGCCCGAGTGACCCCGACCTGCATCGGATCGAAGGGGCGTCTGGTCGCCTCGACGGCATCCCTGTAAATCGCGATCGACCGGCCGACATCCGCCGGCGAGGCGTATTGGCCGAGCAACAGATTGTAACCCTGCTGCGCGACCCGGCGGACCGAGCGCTCGCCGCCGGCGCCCATCCAGATCGGCGGGTGGGGCTTTTGCGCAGTCGGCGGCTCGACGACGATGTTGTCGAACCGCCAATACCTGCCGCGGTGCGAGAACGGCTCTTCGGCGGTCCACGCCTTGATGATGACGCCGAGGGCTTCGTCGAACCGTGCGTCGGCCTCTTCCATCGGCACGCAGAACCCGGCGAATTCGTTGTATCGATAACCCTTGCCGATGCCGAAATCGAGCCGGCCCCCGGAAAGCAGGTCGAGGGTTGCCGCCTGCTCCGCCAACAGCACCGGGTTGTGCCAGGGCAGCACGATCACCGCCGTTCCGAGCCGCAGCCAGCGGGTGCGCGCGCCGAGCCAGGTCAACAGGTTGAGCGTCGCGGAGACCTGGCCATAGCCGGTGAAATGGTGCTCGACGACAAAGGTGCTGTAAAAACCGAGCGCCTCGGCCTCGATGTTGTATTCGATGAAATCGCGAAATCCCTCGCTGCTGTCGAATTCGGGGCCGCCGCGCCGTGCCGCGGCGCTGCCGAAGAGACCGAACCGCATTGCTCCAGTTTCCTTCAACCGATCAATTCGCCCCCAAGACTATGCCGCGGCACGAGATCTTCCAAATACCGCATGTAAACGACCGGCATTTCAGCTGGAGGGCCTGGGCCCGATCCGCCGCTTCTCCATCTCGATTTTGGTTGTGCAGGGAATTGCCGGTGTGTCGGCCTCGCCAATCGCGGGCGGTTGGGTTGCGCGCAAATCGGCAACCAATGCCCGATAGCACGGGTCGCGGCGCAGCAGGAAGGTACCCACCGTCTCGGTCAGTTGCAGCTGTTGCGGCGTCAACGTCCAGCTCGTCGGCAAGACTTTGGCTGCATCACGCATAGCGCGATGCGCCGGCGTGTCAGCCGGGATCTGGTCGAAATCGATGGTGAGGCCGTAAACTTTCATCCCAGCAAATTTCGCCGAACCACCGCTCCCCGCAGTGGCATTGGCGAGCTCACCGAGCAAGTCGGACAGGGCGACCTGCGAGTTGGTCGTATTGGCATCGATCGGGACCGACGTCACGGTATTGACCATGCTGACGAGGCCGGGCCGGTCTCTCTGCTGGTAGACATTGTTCGGCGGATCCGAGCGGGCGTTGACGACAATGATGACGAGACTGCGAATCTTGCCTTCATTGATGGCGCGCAAAACGCCGGCGTCGTCATAGGGCGCGATCAGCGCCGATCGTAACGACCGGGTCCCGAGATTATCGGCCAAGCCGCCATCGAGGAGGTATACGTAATCGATGTCGCGAAAGGGGTTAGGGCCGTGACGCAGATCGTTGGAATAGCGAGCGTCTCGGTACTCCGGCAGATTAAGATAGGGCGTATAGGGATTCGATAGATCTACCTCGATCCATTGCCCGTTGCGCAGGTGACCCGCGCAGCTCACGGCGAAATCCTGAAAGCTCACCGGGGTCAGCAGGATCGGAAACGCAGCCGACGCCGAGACCGCAGTTGCGAGCGGCAGGATGTCGTGATTGGAGCAGACGTCGTCAAAACGCCGCGGCACCAGCGCAAACGTCTCGCCGCCGGCCATGTCCGTTGCATTGAGGACGATGTAGGGTTTGCCCGGTTGATTGAGCTCGGCGAGTGTCGCCTGATGGAAAAGGCGCTCGTCGAGCAACGCTTCGAGCGCCCCGATGCGGGAGAAGCCGCCAAAGGTCAGCCGAAACCAGCTGATCGGATCGACCGCGTCGAGCTCGAGTTCCTTCATGTTGTCTCTGGTCAGGAAGTTCTCGCGCAGGCCGTCGAGCTCGCCGTCAGGGTGAGACGGGGTGCGATGCAGCCCAAACCAGCCGGCTGTGACGCTGCCGCCGGACACCGACGAGATCAACTTCACGTCCTCGGTCAGCACGTGCGGGCCGTCGGTCGTGACGTAGCGGGTTGCCGCCATTTCGCGCAGCACCGATTGGGCCAGTGCAGCAGCCCGTGAACCGCCGCCGGAGAAAGTCATCAGTATCGCAGGGCGATCGAGGCTTCCCGGAGCAATGCTGCGTCTCTCAGGATTGGCCTGGCCGGTCTGCAGCGGCACATTCTCAAAGCGGGTGGACGAGCACGCACCGAAAAGGAGCGCGCACGCGACAAACAGGAGGAGTTTATGCATCAGCCCATCCGATCAGTTCTTGACGAACCGAATGCGCTGCGGGTTGCCGGGCAGCGTGCCGGCCACCACCCCTGACCAGCTGGACGGAGTGTATCCGTTGCCGGACAGAGTTATCACGTAATAGTTCGACGGCAGCGTCAGCTCGGTTTCGGTTTGACCGACCACATTGCCGTTCGCCAAGACGTCACGGATGTCGTCCAAATCAAAATCAACGCGAATGTACTCCATGGCGCTTCCCCTCGACGCCGCAAAATTAACCACAAAATTCGCAGGCCACGGGATCCGGAAGTGCGGTCACCAGCGGAGCCCCTTCGGTGAGCGCCTGGGCGACCAGCATCCTGTCGAAAGGGTCGCGATGCAGCTTCGGGAGAAGATCCATCTGGCGCAGGTGTTGAAAGCCGATCGGTATCAGACTGAACAACTCTTCCCGCGGGACACCCTCCAGGTCGTCAGGAAAGATCAGTTTCCCGACGCTGCGCTTCATTACGATTTCCCAGAGTGTGGCTGTGCTGACCAGGATCTCGTTTATCGGATCAGTAATCTCGGCCCTGGCTCCGTGCCGACAAATGCGGAGAATCATCCCGCCACCAGAGGAGCACGTGCGCATCGAGCAAAAGGCGCACTCAACGCTCTTCCCAATCCTCGAGTTCCTCCCTGCTCATCGTGTTGAAGTCGGGCGCGATCCAAACTCGTCCCTTCGATCGACCGGGCACACGCGGCTCGCGGCTTTCGGGAAGGGGGACGAGCCGTACAAGCGGCTCACCATTGCGGGCGATCATGACATCTTCGCCTGCGAGCGCTCGTTGGACGAGGCGTGAAAGCGAGCTCTTCGCCTGATGCATGTTTACGATTTCGGTCATCGGCGCTTCGATGGCTAGCTAATCTAGCTAACAATATCCGAACTTGCCGCGGTTTCGTCAATCCCACGCGCAGGTGATGCCGTAGCGGGCTTCGCGTGTGAGTAGACGCCGGCCGCGGCGCAGCGTAGATTTGCTGGATGGTCCGGCCAGAGGGTCTGGCGCCCTATGCGTCGAAACCGCAGGAGTCACGCGGGCGGCTCTATCCGGAGCCCGAGCATTCGACGCGGTCCGCGTTTCAGCGGGACCGCGACCGCATCATCCACTCGACCGCGTTTCGCAGGCTGACCCATAAGACCCAAGTCTTCGTTTATCACGAGGGCGACCACTATCGCACCCGGCTGACGCACAGCCTCGAAGTGGCGCAGATCGCGCGGACAATCGGCCGCGCGCTCGGGCTCGACGAAGACCTGGCTGAGACCCTGGCGCTCGCTCACGATCTCGGCCACACCCCCTTTGGACATGCCGGTGAGGAGGCGCTCAATGCCGAGATGGCGCGGTTCGGCGGATTTTCGCACAACGACCAAACCCTGCGCATCCTAACCCGTCTCGAACGGCGCTATGCCGAGTTCGACGGGCTCAATCTCACGTGGGAAGCGCTGGAAGGCACCGTCAAGCACAACGGGCCTCTGCATGGCGCCGGAATCGAGCGACCCATACCGCCAACGATCGCCGAGTACGACAGATGTCACCCGCTAGCACTCGACACTTTCCCGAGCGCCGAGGCGCAGGTTGCCGCGCTTGCCGACGACATCGCCTACAACAACCACGATATCGATGACGGATTGCGCGCCGGGTTATTCGCGGTAGCGGACCTCGCCGATGTGCCGCTTGTCGGTCCGGTCTTTTACCGGATGGGGTCGCGCTATCCAGGGATCGAGGAACCGCGCCTGATCCACGAATCGATCCGCCGGGTGATCGATCGGATGGTCGGGGATCTGATCGGCGAGACATCTCGGCGGCTCGCCGATGGCGCACTCGGATCGGTCGACGAGGTGAGGGCGCTCAACGCGCCGATTGTTGATTTTTCCGACGAGATGCGGCGCAACGATCGCGCACTCAAAGAATTTTTGTTCGAGCGGATGTATCGCCATCACCGGGTCAACCGGATGAGCTCGAAGGCCCACGGGGTGGTCCACGACCTTTTCGCGCTGTACCTCGCAGAGCCGCAATTTTTGCCGCGCGAATGGCGCGATCTGGCGGCCGGCCCGGACGAACCCCTGACCGCGCGGGTCGCGGCCGATTACCTTGCCGGGATGACCGACCGTTTCGCGCTCGACGAGCATCATCGGTTGTTCGACACGTATGCCCGGATATGACCGTTCGTTTTCGTCTATAACGCTGCCTATGGTGATCGGGGTTGGCCAACGGCCACAGTTCAAATTTGAATGCGACTTTGGCTCACCAACTAGATCCCAGGCGACCTGAGACCGTCATGGCCGGACTTGTTCTGACTTGTTCCGGCCATCCCGACATGGCTTCCTTAGATGCGGAGAGGAGTGTGGATCTCCTGGTCGAGCCCGGTGATGACGATTATTTCTTGGGCTTTCTCCCAAATCTGCTGCAGCACTTTGCAATTGAGCAACTACGAGCTTGAGCCGACCATCCGCGGACGTCGCCTGATATGACCAACATCTTCGCCGACTTTCGGCGCCTCGTAGCTGGCCGCGCTCGATGACCTCGCGGCGAAAGGGCGGATTTCCGCGCGGGCTTGATTTGAGCCGTGTCGCGGTCGAGTTGCCGCGCGATCCCGCGCATGGAGATCTGTCGACCAACGCGGCAATGGTGCTCTCCGGAGCGGTCAAAGAAAACCCGATGGTCCTCGCGGAGCGGATCGCCTCCGCCCTCGCCGGACGCCGGCTCGTGACTGGGGACTATCGCGGCTGCGGGTTCACGGTTACCCCGGCGAAGCCAGGCTTCATCAACATCAGGCTGGCTCCCGAGGTCTGGCACGCGCAGCTCCGCGCCGTTCTGCGTGCCGGCACGGCGTTTGGCGATTCGGCGATCGGCGGCGGCGAACGGGTCAATGTCGAGTTCGTGTCCGTCAATCCCGACCGGGCCTATGCATGTCGGCCACGGCCGCGGCGCCGTGGTCGGGGATGCGCTGGCCGGGCTGCTCGGCAAGGCCGGGTTCAGCGTGCAGCGCGAGTATTACATCAACGACGCCGGCCTCCAGGTCGATATCCTCGCCCGCTCGACCCATATGCGCTATCGCGAAGCGCTCGGAGAGGCGATCGGCCCCATCCCCGAGGGCTTCTATCCCGGCGACTACCTTGCGGAAACCGGCCGCGCGCTTGCTGCGCGCGACGGGCGCAAATGGCTCGGCCGGCCGGAGGACGAGTGGCTAGGCCCGGTTCGCGAGTTCGCGGTCGAGCAAATGATCGCGATTAATCAGGGCCGACCTCGTCTCCCTCGGCGTAAAGTATGATGTGTTCGTCTCTGAGCGGGCGCTGGTCAAACAAGGGACCGTCGACGAGTGCCTTGCCGAGCTGGAGCAGCAAGGGCTTATCTATACGGGTGTTCTGGACCCACCCAAGGGCAAACCGCCGCCGGAAGATTGGGAGCCGCGCCCTCTATTACTGTTTCGCGCCACCAAGTTTGGCGACGAAGTAGACCGGCCGCTTAGAAAATCGGACGGCTCGTTGACCTATTTCGCCACCGACATTGGCTATCACCGGGACAAGTTCCGCCGCGGGTTTCGGAATCTGATCGACCTGTGGGGAGCGGACCACGTCGGTTATGTGAAGCGCACACAAGCTGCAGTTCGCGCGGTGACGGGCGGCGCCGCGTCGCTCGACCTCAAGCTCTATCAGTTTGTGAATTTGTTCGACAAAGGTGAGCCGGTGCGCATGTCGAAGCGGGCCGGAACGTTTGTCACGTTCCGCGAAGTCGTCGACGCGGTCGGCAAGGACGTGTTCCGCTTCATCATGTTGACCCGGCGGAACGACCAGGCGCTCGACTTCGATTTTGCCAAGGTAACCGAGCAGTCGAAGGATAATCCGGTTTTCTACGTGCAATACGCTCACGCCCGCGCCGCCTCCGTCATGCGGCACGCCGCCGAAAAATTTCCCGAAGAGGATTTGTCCGACGCTGCGCTCGGCGAGGCACCGCTAGAGAGGCTCTCCGACTCTTCCGAGATCGCGCTGATTCGCCAGCTCGCAGGGTGGCCGCGGCTGATCGAGGCTGCCGCCGAGGCCCACGAGCCACACCGCATCGCCTTCTACCTCCAGGAAGTCGCCGCGCAGTTCCACATGCTTTGGAACAAGGGCAAGGACGAGGCGACATTACGCTTTATACTCGCCTCTGACGCGGAGTTGACCCGCGCGCGCCTGGCTCTGGTGCGCGGCGTCGCGCTCGTCATCGCTTCGGGGCTCGCCGTGTTCGGGGTCGAGCCGGCGCAGGAGATGTGATCATGTCGTACCAACTCGGATCGATGGATTCGGACGGGCGAGCCGATCTCTACGCCGACCCACGGGAAGACGGCGCGCGGCCGCGGGTTCACGGGCTGGTTGCAAGTCTGGTCGCGCTCGTTGTCATCGGGGTGTTTGCCGGCGGCCTATGGTTCGCCTATCAGCAGGGAATAAAGCGCGGAGGCGTCATGACAGCAGCTGCGGATGTCCCGCTGATCCGTGCTGACGAGCGTCCGACAAAAGTGCGGCCGGAGAAGCCCGGCGGCATGGAAGTCCCGGATCGTGACAAGCTGATTTATACCCAAAAGCGCGCGGCCGTGGAGCACCTGCTGCCGCCACCCGAAAAGCCGATGCTACGGCCCACGGGGCCTTCTGCTGCCGCTCTACCCCAGCCGCCGCTGGTGACCGCGGCAGCTGGAGCTGCGAATCCGGCGCCGCAGGCGCAGCCGCAGCAGGCGACCGGCAAACCGCCCGCCAAGGCCGAACCCGCTGTGCCTGGTGCCGGAAAACCAGCTGCCGCACAAAAGACGGGCGGCACCCGGATCCAGCTCGCTTCAGTACGCAGCGAGGAGACTCGCGCGTCAGGAATGGGACCGCATCAGACGCGCCAACCCAGACCTTTTCGGAAATGTATCGGCCACACCCATTCGTGCCGATCTCGGCGAAAAGGGGGTGTTTTACCGCCTCCAGACTACCCCCATCGCGGATGCCGACCGGATCTGCGGGGAGCTGAAGCGGCGCAACATCGGGTGCATACATTGCCCGATAACGCCGCCGCTCGCGGTTGTCTTGGGCTGCTCGGGCGAGCGTCTTACCGCCTCGGAACGCGATTTCTTCACCGCTGCCGATCCGGTCGGCTTCATTCTGTTCCGCCGCAACTGCAGCTCGCCCGATCAAGTCCGCGATCTGGTCGGCTCGCTGCGCGGCTGTGTCGGACGCGACGACGCGCCGGTTCTGATCGACCAGGAAGGCGGCCGGGTGGCGCGGCTGCGTCCGCCGCACTGGCGCCATTACCCATCGGCCGCGCGCCTGGCCTCGCTGCCGGACCCGTCGGCGGCGACGGCGGCCCGTCTCGGCGCCCGGCTGATCGCCGACGACTTGGCGCGGCTCGGCATCACCGTTGATTGCCTGCCGGTGCTCGATATCCCGGCGCCGGCGGCGGATCCGGTGATCGGCGACCGGGCCTATGGAAGCGATCCGGAACGGGTCGCGCGCCTCGCCGGTGCCGTGTGTGCGGGGCTGCTCGACGGCGCCGTCCTGCCTGTCCTTAAGCACATACCCGGCCATGGCCGGGCCCGCGTCGACAGCCATCATGCCTGTCCGCTGGTCGAGACCAGTTACGAAGAATTGGCGAACACGGATTTTGCGCCGTTCCGAGCTCTCGCCGCGATGCCCTGGGCGATGACCGCGCACATCGTATATTCGGCGATCGATCCGCAGGCGCCGGCGACACTGTCGCCGCGCGTGGTCGCCGAGGTCATCCGCGGCGAGATCGGGTTCGACGGCGTTCTGGTTTCCGACGATCTGTCGATGCGGGCGCTCGGCGGCGGGCTCGGGGAGCGGACCCGGCAGGCGCTCGCCGCCGGTTGCGATCTTGCCTTGCATTGCAATGGAGACCCTGGCGAGATGGAGGAGGTCGTAGCGGCAGCCCGGCCGATTTCCACGCTCACCGCGGCGCGGCTCCGGCGCGGCGAAGCGATGCGTCGCGCTCCTGCGGCGAACAGCTTCGACCGCGCAGAAGCCGAGGCGCAATTCGACGCGCTCGTTGCAGGCGCGCGCCTTTCGGAGGTTGTGGAGCAGTGAACCCAGCGGGCGGCATGGCCGCAATGGTTTATCGAGGCGAGCACCTGGGTTCTGCCGGTCGTCTTTGCCGTGACCTTTCACGAGGCGGCGCATGGCTTTGTCGCCTACCAGTTCGGCGACGATACCGCCTAGCGGGCGGGCCGCGTCACCTTCAATCCGTTCAAGCATGTCGACCCTTTCGGCACGATCATCCTGCCGGCGATGCTGATCCTGTCTGCGCTCGCCGTTCCTCTTCGGCTATGCCAAGCCGGTGCCGGTCAATTTCCGGCAGCTCGACACCCAAGTCGCGACATGGTGTGGGTCGCTTTGGCCGGGCCCGGCACCAACGTGCTGCTCGCGATCGTCTCGTCGCTTGTTGTTTTACGGCATCGGTCTTGATTCCGCCGGGCCAGTCCGAGTGGCTGGCGGAAAATCTGGCGCACTCGATTCTGATCAATGTCAGTCCTATGCGTTTTCAACATGCTGCCGCTGCCGCCGCTGGATGGCGGAAGGGTAGCGGTCGGGCTATTGCCGGATGCGCTCGCGCTCCCGCTGGCTCGGCTCGAGCGTTACGGCATGTTGATCCTGCTGCTGTTCTTGTTCGTGATCCCTTATGTCGGCGAGCAGACGGGTCATAGATCTCAATATTCTGGCTGGCTGATCGGGGTGCCGACCGAAGCGCTGATCCGCTTGATACTGGCGATCACCGGGCAAGGAGGATGACCGAAGCTACCCATGGCCGTCGCACGTCGCGGGTCCCGCCCTCTCGTTCGGAGCAGCTGGTGCTCGAGCTCGACGGGTATGAGGGGCCGATCGATTTGCTGCTGGCGTTAGCGCGCGAGCAGAAGGTCGACCTCGGCAAGATTTCGATCCTGGCGCTGGCCGACCAGTATCTGGCGTTCATCGCGAGACAACGCTCGCTCAGCCTCGAGATTGCCGCCGACTACCTGGTCATGGCGGCTTGGCTTGCTTATCTGAAATCGCGCCTCTTGCTGCCGCAGCCTCCGCAGGACGAGGAGCCGAGCGGGGCTGAGCTCGCAGCCCAGCTGGAGCACCGCCTTCGATTGCTCGAGGCGATGCAGATTGCCGGAGGACGGCTCATGGCGCGTCCGCGGACGGGGCAGGACGTGTTCTTGCGCGGCGCCCCCGAGGGGCTCGCGGTGATCCCGGTGCCGGCTTACGAACTCGCTCTATACGAACTTCTGCGTGCCTATGGCGACGGCCGGCGCCGAACCGAAGCCGCGGTGCTGACGATCGAGCCAGCCGAATTCTATTCGATGGACGATGCATTGAGCCGGCTGGCGCGCTTTATCGGCCGGGTGCCAAATTGGCGCGAGCTGGCGAGCTTCTTGCCGAGGGAGCTGCGCGGCGAGGTGTTCCGCCGCTCGGCGCTTGCCGCGACTTTCGCCGCCACCCTCGAGCTGGCGCGCAGCGGCCGCATCGAGCTCCGTCAGGACCGGGCCTTCGGGCCGATCTATCTCCGCAGCCTCGCCCCGGCCGCTGCACAGGGTCTCGGGGCGGGCGCGTGAGCGGGCGGGCGCAGCAGTTGCGTCTCGTCGAGGCGCTCCTATTCGCGGTCGCCGAACCGATCCGCGAGGAGGCTCTGGCGCGGCACCTGGACGAGGCGGCCGATGTCGCGGGGTTGTTGCGCGAGCTGGCCGAGAGCTACGCCGGGCGCGGCGTGAACCTTGTCCGGCTGGCCGGCGGGTGGACGTTTCGCACCGCGCCCGATCTCGCCGCCAGCTTGCGCATCGAGCGGCCGGTCGCCCGCAAGCTGTCGCGGGCCGCGATCGAGACCCTTGCCGTGATTGCCTACCACCAGCCGGTGACGCGCGCCGAAATCGAACAGATCCGGGGAGTCGCTCTCGGCAAGGGAACGATCGATACGTTGATGGAGGCCGGCTGGGTCCGCCCCAAGGGCCGGCGCGCCGGCCCCGGCCGGCCGCTCCTCTGGGTGACGACGCCGGGCTTTCTGGTCCATTTTGGGCTCGACAGCCTGAACGAGCTGCCCGGTCTCGACGAACTGCGCGCCGCCGGTCTTCTCGACCTGACCCCACTCACCCTGCCCGAACGGGTCGAGTGAGAAAAACGCCGAGCAGGAAGCCCGCGCCGAGTCGTGACCTGCCAGGGTGGTGCGCCGGCCGATGTTGCCCATATCAGAGGCATCTGACATCATTACGCTACTTGGACCTAACCAGGACGCAGTGGGGCGGCGCCGCCATGTTTCTTGACTTCGGCATGTCGGAGCTCCTCCTCATTGGGGTCGTGGCGCTCGTGTTCATCGGACCGAAGGATCTGCCGAAGGCTCTGCGCGTCGCGGGCTTCTGGGTCAGAAAAGCGCGCACCTTGTCGCGCGAGTTTCAGAGCAGCGTCGAGCAGATGATCCGCGAAGCCGAACTGGACGAAATGCGGCAGGAGTTGAAGAAGGCCACCGAGATCGATCTCGAAAAGCAGTTTCGCGAGACGATCGATCCGACCGGAAGCCTTGCCGAAAGCCTAAAGCCGCCGGAGCTGCCGAAATTCTCCGATGCGGCTGTTCCGGCCGCGCCGGTCTCCGAAGCTCGACTGCAGCCGCCTGCAGAGCCTACAAAGATCGAGGCGGTCGAACCGGAGGTGCCGACCATCGCACCGCCGAATGAGGTCGGTCAGGGCACCGTGCCCCTAAAGCAGTGAGGGTCGCTTTGAGGGGGCGGGATCTCATGATGGTGTCGGTGCATATTTGGCGGCTTTAGGAACCGCCGTGGACGACGACAGGGAAGCCGAACTCGAAGAAGGCAGAATGCCGCTCCTCGATCACTTGATCGAGCTGCGCAACCGGCTGATGTGGGCGATCGGTGCGGTCCTCGTCGCGTTTCTGATCTGCTACCAGTTCAAGGAGCGCATCTATGGCTTTCTGGTGCACCCGTTGGCGGTCATTTTCGAAGGGCAGACTGGGCGGCATCTGATCTATACCGGCCTGACCGAGGCCTTTTTCACTTACGTCAAAGTATCATTCTGGGCCGGGCTGTGCCTCGCTTTCCCGATCGTCGCCAGTCAAATTTGGAAGTTCGTCGCGCCCGGCCTCTACAAGAACGAACGTCGCGCCTTCTATCCCTATCTCTTCGCCACTCCGGTCTTGTTCGCGATGGGCGCGGCGCTCGCCTACTTTGTGGTGATCCCGGTTGCCTGGCGCTTCTTCGTCAGCTTCGAGACGCCGGCCAGCGCCGATGGCGGACTTCCGATCGTCCTCGAGGCAAAGGTCAACGAATACCTGTCGTTGGTCATGACCCTGCTCTTCGCCTTTGGCGTCGCCTTTCAGCTGCCGGTGCTGCTCACCCTGATGGCGCGTGTGGGTCTGGTTACTTCGGCCGGGCTCGCATCCAAACGACGCTACGCCATTGTCATCATGTTCGTCGTTGCCGCGGTATTGACGCCACCGGATATCATCAGCCAGACGAGCCTCGCGATACCTTTGATCATCTTGTTTGAGGCCTCGATCATCTCGTGCCGGATGGTGGAGAAGGCGCGCGCCAAGCGAGAGGCCGCAGAGGAAGCCGAACTCGCCGGCAAAGGGAAGCCCGCAGGCGGAACCTGATGACCGCGAGCCGGATGGACGAGAGGCGTAAGGCTCTCTATATGCGGGCACTATGCTTATTACCGTCCCTCGTTCGTCATCGCCGGGCTTGACCCGGCGATCCAGGAGATGCCCGGGTCAACCCCGGGCATGACGTGCTGCAGTGCACGACCTCAGATGGATCCGCGATCACCCGGCGGAATTCGACCGCGGCCTAACGCGGCGCGGTTTGGCGCCGCGCGCCGAAGAGATCTTGGCGCTCGACCGGTCGTGGCGCGCCGCCGAGACACTCGCCCAGCGCGCGAAAGCTCGGCGTAACCGAGTATTCAAAGCAAATTGCCGGAGAAAAACAACGGGGGAGACCCATCGATGAGATACTCCAGAGCATCAAGGTCCAGCGGAGGCTCGAAGCGCCGACTCTGCAGCTGACGCAGCCCGGCTGCGCGCCCAAATCGACGAGATCCTCGCCGGTCTGCCGAACCTGCCGGCCGATGAGGTGCCGGACGGCCCGGACGAGACCGCCAATCGGGTGGTGCGCCAGCATGGCGAGCCGCCGCGTTTCGATTTCGCGCCATTGTCTCATGAGGCGGTCGGCGAACGGCTCGGCATGATGGATTTTGCGCGCGCCGGGAAGTTGTCCGGGTCCCGATTCGTCGTGCTACGCGGCGCGCTCGCCCGGCTCGAACGGGCGCTCGGCCAGTTCATGCTCGATCTGCATACGACGGAGTTCGGCTATAACGAGGTTTCGCCGCCGCTGCTGGTCCGCGACGACGCGGTCTTCGGGATCGGCCAGCTGCCGAAATTCGCCGAGGATATGTTCCGCACGACCGACGGCTATTGGCTGATCCCGACCGCCGAGGTGCCGCTGACCAACCTCGTTGCCGGCGAAATCCTCGACGAAGGCGTCCTGCCGCTGCGCTACACCGCATGGACGCCGTGCTTTCGCTCCGAGGCCGGCGCGGCGGGCAAGGACACCCGCGGCATGATCCGCCAGCATCAGTTTGAAAAGGTCGAGCTGGTGTCGGTCGTTCGACCGGACAATTCCGCGGCCGAGCACGAACGGATGACCGCGTGCGCCGAGGAAGTGCTGAAGCGCCTCGGCCTGGCTTACCGGGTGGTGCTGCTGTCGACCGGCGACATGGGATTTGCCTCGCAAAAGACCTATGACATCGAAGTCTGGCTGCCGGGGCAGGGCACCTACCGCGAGATCTCCAGCTGCTCGAATTGCGGCGCGTTCCAGGCCTTGCGCATGAAGGCGCGCTATCGCCCCGCCGAGGGAAGAGGGACATTGCCGGTTCACACCCTCAACGGCTCTGGCCTCGCGATCGGGCGCACCCTGATCGCGATCCTGGAGAACTTCCAGCGGCACAACGGCACCGTGGCGCTCCCGCCGGTGTTGCAGCCCTATATGGGAGGCCAGGAGGTCATCGAACCCCATGGCTGAGGGCCGCATCGAGCTCGCCAAAGCCCGCATTCTCGTCACCAACGACGACGGCATCGGTTCGCCCGGTATCAAGCTGCTGGAGGAGATCGCGCGCGATCTCTCGCCGGACGTCTGGGTCGTCGCGCCCGAGCAGGAACAGAGCGCCTCCAGCCACTCGCTGACGACTAGGCGCCCGTTGCGCATGTCGGAGCTGGCGGAGCGGCGCTACGCGGTGGACGGGACGCCGACAGATTGCGTGATGCTGGCGGTCAAGCACCTGCTGCGCGAGCGCCGCCCGGACCTCGTCCTCTCCGGGATCAATGGCGGCGGCAATGTCGGAGAAGATCTGACCTATTCGGGGACCGTCGCGGCGGCGATGGAAGCGACGTTGCTCGACATCCCGGCGATCGCGCTGAGCCAGCATTTCATCGACGGCGAGGCGATACCCTGGCACACCGCCGCGCGTTTCGCGCCCGAGGTGATCCGGCGGTTGACCCGGCTGCCCTGGCCCGAGCACACCTTGATGAACATCAATTTCCCGGCCGCCGCCCCCGAAGACGTCCGCGGCATCGCGGTCACCAGCCAAGGCAAGCGCGCGATCGCCGACAATCTGAGCGAGCGCCTCGATCCTCGCGGCAGGCCCTATTATTGGATCGGCCCGGTCCGCGAGGACGGGTTTGCCGAGCCCGGCACCGACTTGGCTGCGATCAACGAGAAGCAGGTTTCGGTCACCCCGATCTATCTCAACCTGACCAACGTTCCGGTGCTCGCCTCTCTGAAAAAGGTCTTCGGGTGACGCCTGGCCGAGCCGGCCCGGTCGAGCCGGGCTTGATCCAGAAAAAGCTGCGTCTCCTGATGGAGCTGCGTCGCGCCGGGATCGGCGACACGCGGGTGCTCGGCGCCATCGAAAAGACCCCGCGGGAGAAATTCGTGCCCGCCTCGTTCGAGGACCAAGCCTATGAGAACATGGCCCTGCCGATCGGCAATGCGCAGACGGTGAGCCAGCCCTATGTCGTGGCGCTGATGACCGAGAAGCTCGAGCTCGGAGCACGGCAGAATGTTCTCGAGATCGGAACGGGTTCCGGCTACCAGACCGCGGTCTTGGCCGCCCTCTGCCGCCGGGTCTTTACGATCGAGCGGCACCGCGAACTGTTGCGCGACGCGGAGCGCCGATTTGAAGAGCTGCGCCTGCGAAATATCGTGTGCCGATTCGGCGACGGCACGAAGGGCTGGCCCGAGCAGGCGCCATATGATCGAGTGCTCGTGACCGCCGCCGCTCCGGAAATCCCGGCGACCCTGGTCGACGCGCTCGCTCCCGGCGGCATCCTGGTCGTCCCGGTCGGCGAGGATCACCGCGACCAGCAGCTCGTGCGCATCCGCCGCGAAGACGACCGGTTTTTGACCGAGGATCTCGGTCTCGTTCGGTTCGTCCCGCTCGTCGCCGGGCTGCCGCGCCGCCAAGCGGACCAGAGCTTGACATGATTCTGCCTTCGCGTACCAAATAGCGGAGGTTCTTGCGCGTCGGGGGGCGTGCTGGGGGAAGATGACAATTCGTATTGGCGCGCGGCGCGGTTTGCGGTCCGCGTCTTGGCTTGTGGCGGCGCTTGGTTGTGCTCTCGCGGCCTGCGCTCCGCGGGTAGAGGGCCCGGCGCCGGTGGTCGGCGGCCCCGCGCCGGTGGAGCGCGGCCCGCAGACGATCACGATCCAGCGCGGGCAGACCTTGTCCGAGATCGCCCACAGCTACCATGTCCCGATGCGGGTGATTGCCGAGGCGAACGGTCTGTCGCCGCCCTATCGCATTCAGGTTGGGCGCACCTTGGTCATACCAGGCGCCGGCCTCGCCGCGCTTCGCTGCGGCGCCCACGTCGGTCGCGGCGCTGCCTCCCGCACAGCGGCCGGAGATTCCTCCGCCCACGTCGCGCCCCGCACTCCCGGCGACGGCCGCCCCGGACACTCCGTCGGTTTCGGGCTGAGCCGATTGGCTCCGCCCGCCGCATTGCATGAGGCCGCAGCCCGCCCCTGAAGCGTCGTCGCCGCCCGCAGTCTCTGCCGCGCCACCGCCCCGAGAGGTCCCCGAGAGCCCGGATTCGGGTAGCGCCGCGACCTCCCCGGCTGCCGGCACCGGCGCGTTTCTCTGGCCGGTTCGCGGCCATATTCTCGCAAACTACGGCACAAAATCCGACGGCACACACAATGACGGCATCAACATCGCCGCACCGCGCGGCACCGCAGTGCAAGCCGTCGACGCCGGCGTCGTCGCCTATACCGGGAACGAGCTGCGCGGGTACGGCAATCTCGTTCTCGTCAAGCATGCCAATGGCTGGATCTCGGCTTATGCCCACTGCGATGCGATTCTCGTCAAACGCGGCGAAAAGGTCGGGCGCGGTCAAGTGATCGCGCGGGTCGGCTCGACCGGCAATGTCAGCGAGCCGCAGCTGCATTTCGAGCTGCGCCGCGGTCAACACGCCGTCGATCCGCGCGAATTTCTGCCTCCGCTGCCGACCGCGATGACGAAGGATTCGCGGTCGAGCTGAGAATCCCGTCCTCTCCACCGTCCATTGCTGCCTCGCGTTCCCCGTGCTATTCGGCTGAGAAAGCGCGGGTGGCGGCAATCCAGTTCGGGAGGATTAAATGCGCTTCGGCTTCTTCGACCAGTTGCCGTGTGCGAGCGGATTTACCGAGCGTCAGCGCTACCGAGACATCCTGGCGCAGATCGAGCTGGGCGATTGCCTCGGCTTCGATACGGCTTGGCTTGGAGAGCTCCACTTCAGTCAAGCTTTTTCCATTCTTGCCGACCCGCTGATGGTCTTGGCGGCGGCGGCGCAGCGTACCGAGCGCATCCGGCTCGGGACCGCGGTCATCCTATTGCCGTTGCACCACCCGGTAGAGATCGTCGAGAAGGCTGCGACGGCTGACATTCTCAGCGGTGGGCGGCTCGAGTTAGGGGTCGGGCGGGGCGCGTTCCCGCTCTATTACGTCGGCTTTGACATTCCGCAGGAAGAAAGCCGCGAACGCTTCGAGGAGGCGCTCGACTTTATCCTGGCAGCGTGGAAAAGCGACCACTTCTCGTTCGAGGGCAAATATTTTCGCGCCCACGATCTCTGCGTTATCCCGCGCCCGCTGCAAACGCCCTATCCACCGGTGCGCGTCGCCGCCAACAGCCCCGAGACATTCCCCTTTGCTGCGCGCCGCGGCTTGCCGATCTTCGCTGCGCCGCTCATCAATCCACCCGAGAGGCTCAAGGCTGGCCTCAAAGCCTACCGCGAGAATTTGCCCGGCGACGCCAAGGGCGACACCGCGCTGGCATTCTCGGTACATGTCACGGCGAGCCGTGCGCAGGCGCGGCAGGATACCGAGGCCGGACTGCTGCGCTTTTTGCGCGAGGCCGCCGAGCGGCTGCGGCCCGTCGGCCAGTCCGACGTGCGCAGCTTCGAGGCGTTCCGGCAGGTGCTCGCACGCATAGAGCGGGTTCGCTACGAGGATGTGGAGAGCGAGATGGCCGTCTTCGGCGATCCGGATTTTTGCGTCGAGAGGGTGCGCGCCCTCGAGCGCGAGTACGGGATGGACGAGTTCATCTGCTATTTCAATCAGGGCGGCATCATGGACCATGCCATGGTTCGGCAATCGATGACCCTCTTCGCCAAGGAGGTGATGCCGCATTGCCGATAGCCGAACGATGCGATCTATTCAGATCTGGGATGGATTGAGCGAAGCGAAACCCATCGTCTACCGTGGCGGCGATGGGTTTCGCGATCCTCAACCCGTCCTACCGATCCGCGACATTGAAGCATGGTATCGGGTCTTTTGCTGTTCCCGCTGTTCTCTATTAGCCAGCGACGTCTCGTTTTCCGCATAAACCCTCGGCCGTCGACGATCGTAGACGCGAAAGAACAGCGTGGAAGCTGGCTGTTCTCGTTTTTCGCTGTTCTTGACAGCGGAAAACGGCGAAACGCGGTTACTTGAGCGAAAAGGCGCAGCACGTCGTTTCGATAAAGGATCAATGTATCTCACGGGACGTGATCATCGGCGGCTTGCATAACATGCGATTTTGTCAAAAATATGAATTAAGCAAACACCAGCAGGCGCGCATGCGTTCTCCCCCTCAGAAATAATGGTGCCCTTATCAAAGCTGCCGCAAGCACAGCGGCGCGCCAGCGCGGGTACATCGCCATCGAAGATCGCTCACGCGAGAGGCTTGCCGAGCCGGCCGGCGAGGTCCTGGATGAACTGCCATGCGACGCGGCCCGAGCGTGACCCGCGGGTGATCGACCACTCGCTGGCCTCGGCCGTTAGCTGATCGAGCGGCGTGTCCAGTCCGTAGCGCTCGGCATAGCCGCGCACAATCGCGTGATAAGTCTCTTGATCGATGCTGTGGAAGCCGAGCCACAGACCAAAGCGGTCCGACATCGAGACGCTTTCCTCGACCGCTTCGGCCGGGTTGATGGCGGTCGATCTTTCGTTCTCGATCATGTCGCGCGGCATCAAATGGCGGCGGTTCGATGTCGCATAGAGGACGACATTTGCCGGCCGCCCTTCGATCCCCCCTTCGAGAACCGCCTTCAGCGATTTGTAGCTCGTGTCGTGCTGATCAAAGGACAGGTCGTCGCAAAACAGCAGGCAGCGTCGCGCGCTCAGCCGCAACAGCGACAAAAGGTGCGGCAGGCTCGGAATATCTTCGCGGTGGATTTCGACGAGTGCGAGGGCGTGCGGATGCATTTCGTTGACGGCGGCGTGCGCCGCCTTGACGAGCGAGCTCTTGCCGGTGCCGCGGGCGCCCCACAGCAATACATTGTTGGCCGGGAGCCCGGCGGCGAACCGCTCGGTGTTGTCGAGCAGGATGTCGCGCACCCGATCGATGCCGCGCAATAGTCCGATCTCGACCCGGTTGACCTGGTGAACCGGCTCGAGCCAGCCGCGGTCGGCGTGCCACACAAAGGCGTCGCCGGCATCGAGGTCGTTGGAAGGCGCGGCGGGAGGGGCCAGGCGCTCCAGCGCATCGGCGATGCGATTGAGCAAAGGCAGCAAGTCGGGATTGGTTTTGGGCAAGTCCAAATCCTGCGGCAGCACGGCCGCCGACGCTACCACAGCGGCCGAGAACCGCGGAACCTGCCTTGGCATTGCCCTTTAACCGGCCATCGAGTACCAATTGGCCTGCCGCACGACAGCACTATATGACGGTGACGGCGGAGCTGCGCGCCGACGGATGCGGCACGCGATTTTGAGGCGCCCTTCCAATGTGGATTTCCACGGCTTATGCCCAAGGAACAGGCATATTTGATCAGAACGCGCTCGTCCAGTTTCTGCCGCTGATCCTGATCTTCGTCGTCTTCTACTTTCTTCTGATTCGCCCGCAGCAGCGCAAGGCCAAGGATCAGAAGACGATGCTCGACGCATTGCGTCGCGGCGATCGGGTGGTGACCGGGGGCGGGATCATCGGGACCGTGGCGCGGGTCGACAACCCGGAGGAAGTGGTCGTCGACATTGCCGAGAATGTGCGGGTTCGCGTATTGCGCAGCACGATCACCACCGTTCTCGCCAAGCCCGACCCGGCCGCGGCCCGCGAGGCCGCCAAGCAGAAAACGGAAGCGCGAGCGAAAGTAGGACCAAGGGGAAACGGGTTTCGGGACGAACCCGCGGCCAACGGTAACCCCCCCAGCCCTGGCGAGCTGGGTCCCCCCTCTACCGCTTTGCGGGAGCGGGTGCTGAGCGCGGCGAGGCGGGTGACGGGCTCCCTGGCACGGACGCGTGAGAAGTAGCGAATGCTGTATTTCGAGAACTGGAAGATCGCTCTCATCTGCGCGGTCTGCGCGCTCGGTGTGCTCCTATCGCTGCCGAACTTGTTCAGTCCGTCTTTCCTCGCGCAACTGCCGAATTGGCTGCCGCACAAGCAGGTGGCGCTCGGGCTCGATTTGCGCGGCGGTTCCTACCTGCTGCTCGAGGTCGATGTCGCCGCGGCCCAGCGCGAGCGCCTCAACTCGATCATCGACAATGTGCGCAACGCGTTGCGCGACGCCAATATCGGTTATACCGGGCTCAGCGTCGAAGGCGACGCGATCGTCTTCACGATCCGCGAACCCGACCAGATCGAGGCGGCCCGCCAATCCTTGCGCAAGATCGATCCCGACCTGACCGTCGACATCGCCCCCGACGGAGCCGGCAAGCATGCGCTTCAGCACCGTTGCGACCGAGGCGCGGCGCCGGCAAGCCGTCGATCAGTCGATCGAGATCATCCGCCGGCGCATCGACGAGACCGGGACGAAAGAGCCGACGATCCAGCGCGAGGGAGCGGACCGCATCCTCGTCCAGCTGCCGGGGGTCGACAATCCCGAGCATGTCAAGGCGCTGCTCGGCCGTACGGCCAAGCTGACCTTCCAGCTCGTCGACACTACCGTCTCGCTGGAAGACGCGCGCCGCGGCCGACTGCCGCCCGGCGACGAAATCCTGCCCGCGGAGGAGGGCAGGGCAGGGCGCGCCGGACCCGCCGCCTATGTCGTGCGCAAGCGCGTCATGGTCGGCGGCGATACCCTGGTCGATGCGCAACCGACCTTCCAGAACAACGAGCCGGTGGTCAGCTTCCGCTTCGACGCCGCCGGCGCCAAGCGCTTTGGCGATGCGACGCGCGACAATGTCGGCAAGCCATTCGCGATCGTGCTCGACAACAAGGTGATCAGCGCGCCGGTGATCCGCGAGCCGATCCTCGGCGGCAGCGGCATCATTTCCGGCAGCTTCACGGTCCAGTCGGCGAGCGATCTTGCGCTGCTGCTGCGCGCGGGCGCGCTGCCGGCGCCGATCACGATCCTCGAAGAGCGGACGGTCGGCCCGGATCTTGGCGCCGATTCGATCCATGCCGGAGCGGTCGCCAGCATCGTCGGCGTCGCGCTGGTCGTCGTGTTCATGATCCTGTTCTATGGACTGTTCGGCGTCTTTGCCGATATCGCGCTGATCTTCAATCTCTGCCTGATGCTCGGCAGCCTTTCGCTGCTCGGCGCCACCCTGACCTTGCCGGGCATCGCCGGCATCGCGCTGACCATGGGCATGGCGGTCGACGCGAATGTGCTGATCTATGAGCGCATCCGCGAAGAGGTCCGCGCCGGCCGCACCGTGCTGTCGGCGCTCGACGCCGGCTTCAAGCGCGCCTTCGGCACGATCCTCGACAGCCATGTGACGACCCTGGTCGCCGGCGCGCTGATGTTCTGGCTCGGCTCGGGTCCGGTCAAAGGGTTTGCCGTGACGCTCAGCATCGGCGTGCTGACCTCGCTGTTCTCGGCGATCTTGGTGACGCGGCTGCTGATCGTCACTTGGCTGCGCGAATGGAAACCGAGGGCCATCCCGATTTGATCCTGAAGACAAAATGAGACCGCTGATCGTCATCCGGCGCACGCCGAAAATCGACTTCATGGGCTGGCACAAGGTCGGGTTTGCGCTCTCCCTGCTGCTGACGCTCGGCTCGATCGGGCTGTTTTTGACTGTCGGGCTCAATTACGGCATCGACTTCGTCGGCGGCACGCTGATCGAGGTTCGCTCCACCACCGGGCCGGCGAACCTCGCCGATATGCGGCAAAAGCTCGACGCCCTCCATATCGGCGAACCTTCCCTGCAAGGTTTCGGCCCCCCGACCGATGTGCTGATCCGGCTGCCGCGTCAGCCGGGCGGCGATGCCGCGCAGGAGCAGGCCGTCCAGCTGGTGCGCCAAGCGCTCGGTTCCGGCGTCGAATACCGCCGCACCGAGGTCGTCGGCCCGAGCGTCGGCAGCGAGCTGATCCGCGCCGGGGTGATCGCGACTGTTCTCGCGCTCTTCGCGATCGCCGCTTTACATCTGGTTCCGCTTCGAATGGCAGTTCGGCGTCGGCGGGATGATCTCGACCCTGCACGACGTGATCACCACGGTCGGGTTGTTCGCGCTTTTCCAGCTCGAGTTCAACCTGACGACTCTGGCCGCGATCCTGACCATCGCCGGTTACTCGGTGAACGACACCGTGGTGATCTACGACCGGGTCCGCGAGTCGCTGCGTAAATACCCAAGGATGCCGTTTCGCGACCTGATCAACCTCGCGCTCAACGAGACATTGTCGCGGACTATCCTGACCGTCAGCACGGTCGCGCTCGCGGTGCTGTCATTGTTGTTCCTCGGCGGCGAAGTGCTGCGGGGCTTCAGCATCGCGATGCTGTGGGGCGTCGTAATCGGCACCTATTCGTCGCTCTTCATTGCGGCGCCGATCCTTTACTATGTCCGGCCGAACCGCGCTGCGATCGCCCGGTCGAGCGAAGCAGTCGCAGCCCGCGCTCCCGGGGCGCGCTGAGCCGAGCGGGTCGGCGGGAATGGATATCACCCCCGTGGCCACGGCCGGCCGCCAGATCATCGAGCGCTACGCAGCGAGCGGCTTTCGGGTGAGCGGGGTGATCTATCACGGCCCGGTCCTGGTTTTTCCCGACCTCACTGTGGCGTGGGATGCCGCGAGCGCTCGCCGATGTGACCTGGGAGACCCTGGCTCCGGTGATCGAGCATGGCGGCGTCGAGATCCTGTTGCTCGGTCTCGGGCGCTCGACCAGTGCCGTACCCGCCGCGCTGCGCAGCGCGCTGCGCACCGCCGGGATCGCGCTCGAAGCGATGGACACCGGCGCCGCATGCCGCACCTACAATGTGCTCGTCGCGGAGGATCGCCGCGTCGCCGCGGCGCTGATCCCGCCCTCGCTGATCGGCGCTCGCCGCCCGGTCCGAGTTCGGCGGGAACCGCTGACCGTGTGCTGACGTTTGCCGGTTAGACTTTTGAGGGAGTTGATCATGGCTTTTCGGCGCACGCTTGTTCAGCACCGCGGCGCTGGTCGCGGGCTTGGCGATAGCCCCTGCCGTTCATGCGGAACACTGGCACGGGGGTTACCACCATCACGGCGGCGGCGGTGGCGCGGCCGGCGCGGCGATCATCGGCGGGCTCGTCGGCCTCGGCGTAGGTGCCGCGATCGCGTCGAGCGGCGGCTACGCACCCGGCTATTATGCGCCGCCCTACAGCTATTACGGGCCGCCGCCCGCCTATTACACGCCCCCGCCGCCTGCCGTTTACTACGGCTACTGATCGACGATCTCAGCCAACAGGAACACGCCGATGAAAATGAGTCCTGTCCAGCCGTTTTGCCCCGGTCGCGGTTGCTGCTCTGCTGTCGTTGCCCGCGACCGCCTGGGCGCAATCCTCGCAATCTCCCGCGACGCAAGCCGCTACGCCGCCTGCGGCCGCGGCATCCCCGATGGCCGACCACCCGGTACCCGGCAAGAATGCGGAGGAACGGGTGGAACACCGGATCAAGGAGCTGCATGCACAGTTGCGCATCACCCCGGCCGAGGAACCGCAATGGAACCAATTCGCCGAGGTCATGCGTGATAACGCGCGCGCGATGGATCAGGCTTTTAGGGAGCGCGCTCAGGGCTTCGAGTCGATGAACGCCGTGCAGAACATGCAATCCTACGAGAAGCTTGCGCAAGCGCACGCTCAGGATCTGCGAGAAGCTGGTTCCGGCGTTCCAGAAGCTTTACGACGCGATGCCCGATCAGCAGAAGCAGGTCGCCGACCAGGTGTTTCGCGCCAATGCGGAGCAGCACGCGCAACGGCGAGCGGCGCATCACGGCCGCAGCGGGTAAGGGCCAGGCTACGATGGCAGCCCCGCCCTCGGCGGGGCTTGCTTTATGATCCGAGGGCGCGCTTTTTACGAGGAAGGGATCGGCGTCGACGAGCTTGGTGATGGCGCCCGATGATGCGGCCGCATGCTCCGCTCCGCCCGGCATCGGCCATAATGGCGGTCCGCCGTTGGATCCCGGAGCCGATTGGCGGAAGTTCTGCTGGAAGAAGGCTCACGCGCGGGCCTGGAAAATGCCACCGCGCGAAATCGCGCTCGCCCGCCTTGCGCGCGCCCAGCGCACTTGGTATGACCTACCGGGAATATACTGCGGTGCTGCTCGACAGGGGTGTGCACCTATGAAAAGCCCCGCCGAGGCGGGGCTTTTGCTGTATGCCTGCCGGTTGCTAACGGGCTTTCGCGAGGTTCTGGGCGACAAAGTCCCAGTTGATCAGATGATCGAGGAAGGTCTGGACGAAATCCGGCCGGCGGTTCTGGTAATCGAGGTAATAGGCGTGCTCCCAAACGTCGCAGGTCAAGAGCGCCGTCTGGCCTTCGGCCAGCGGGTTGACCGCGTTTGGCGTCGCGATGATCTTGAGCTTGCCGCCGTCGGCGACGAGCCAGCCCCAGCCGCTGCCGAACTGGCCGACGGCAGCCGCCTTGAACTGCTCCTTGAACTTGTCGAAACCGCCGCAGTCGCGGTCGATCGCCTGGGCGACCTGCCCGCTCGGCGAGCCGCCGCCGTTGCGGCTTCATGCAGTTCCAGAAGAAGGTGTGGTTCCACACTTGCGCGGCGTTGTTGAAGACGCCCGTCTTCGACGAGTCCTTGTAGGTGGCCTTGATGATCTCCTCGAGCGACTGGTTCTCCATCGGAGAGCCCTTGACGAGGTTGTTGAGGTTGGTGACGTAGGCTTGGTGATGCTTGCCGTGATGAAAATCGAGCGTCTGGGCCGAAGTGTGCGGCTCGAGCGCGTTTTTCGGGTAGGGCAGGGGCGGCAGTTCGAAAGCCATGGCGACCATCCCGCGTTATGTGAAAGAGGTCAGTCGAAAAACACCGGTCCCGGAGCGACGTTCCGCTGGAGCGGATCGCCTGTCGCCGGTCGCGGCGCTGGTGCGGCGCCACGACCGCGACCGGTATCAAACGGCGCTGTTTGCCCCGGCCGCGCGTCGCGAGGCGCTGTTCGCGCTTTACGCCTTCAATTACGAGATTGCAAGGGTGCGCGAGAGCGTCACCGAGCCGATGCTCGGCCAGATCCGGCTGCAATGGTGGCGCGAAAACATCGCCGCCGCCTTTGAGGGCGGTCCCGTCCGCCATCACCCGGTTGCCGAAGCGCTCACCGGTGCGATCCGCGAGCTCGCGCTGACTCGCGCGCATTTCGACCGGCTGATCGATGCGCGCGAGACCGATCTCGATGATCGAGCCGCCGGCGAGCCTCGCGGCGCTCGAGGAGTATGCCGAGGCGAGCTCGGGGAGGCTCGTCTATCTCGCCCTGGAGATGCTCGGGGTGCACGACCCCGGCGCGGGTGAGGCCGGGTTGCATGTCGGGATTGCCTATTCGCTGGCCGGGCTGTTGCGCGCGATGCCGTTTCATGCGCGCGCCGGTCGCCAGTTCATCCCGGCCGATATTGCGGCCCGAAACGGGCTCAGCGAGCAGGATTATCGCGCGCTGCGCAGTACCCCGGCCTTGCGCTCGGCAACCGCCGAACTCGCCGCGGCGGCCTCACGGCACCTCGGCTTGGCCCGTGCCCATCGCGCGAAGATCCCACGCTCGGCGCTTCCCGCATTGCTGCCTGCCGTTGTCGCGCAACGCTCGCTGCTGCGACTGAAGCGGGCCGCCGTACGACCCGTTCGACCCGGCCCTGGCGGCCCCGGACCCTCTGCAGAGCTGGCGACTTGCGGCCGCGGCACTGCTTCAACCGGTACTGAAAGTTTCCTACCTGCCCTGGAAATCAGGGAGGCGGCGGTCGGCCATTGCCTTGATGCCTTCCTTGAAATCCTCGGTGCGGCGCAGCCAGTCCTGTTCGACGAGCTCGCGCTCGGTCGCGGCTTCGATGGCGTCGCAGAACCCGCGGCGCACCGTCTCGCGCGTCGACATGACGGCGAGCGGCGCCGATTGCGCGATCTCTAGCGCCAATGCTTGCGCCGCGCTGCGCACCTCGGCGAGTGGCACCAGCACTTCGGCAAGGCCGATCCGCACCGCTTCGTCGCCGGGAATTCTGCGCCCGGTGTAAAACAGCAGGGCCGCCTGCTGCGCGCCGACGAGCCGCGGCAGGGTCGCGGTCAGGCCAAAGCCCGGGTGAAACCCGAACCGGTTGAAATTGGCGCTGAACCGCGCCTCCTGACAGGTGACGCGAAAATCGGCGACGAGCGCCAGGCCGAGCCCGCCCCCGACCGCGGCGCCCTGCACGGCGGCGACGATCGGCTTGCGGGTGCGGAACAGGCGGATCGCTTCCTTGTAGAGGTGCCGGCCGGCGCCGCTGCGGCTGCCCTCCGCTGCCGTTCCGGTTTCCATGCGTTTCGAGAAATCGGCCCCGGCGCAGAACGAGCGGCCCTCGGCCGCGAGCACGATCGCCCGGCAGCCCGGATCGGCATCGAGGCGCTCGAAAGCCTCGCCGATCTCGGCGATCAGGTCGCTGTCGAAGAAATTGTGCGGCGGCCGGCGCATCTCGACCGTCGCGACATAGCCGTCGTGGCTTACATGGGTGTCGCTCATCTGCGGCTCTCCTCGGGACTTCGTTTGACGATCAGCGCGTCGACCACCGTCACACCCTGCCCTTGCGGATGGACGATGACCGGATTGAGGTCGACTTCCTCGATCAGCTCGGCATGATCGGCGGCGAAACGAGACAATGTCGCGATCAGCTCGGCTAGCGCCGCGCGGTCCGCCGGCGGCGCCCCTCGAACCGCCCCCAGAAGCGCCGCTCCCTTTAGCTGGTCCAGCAGAGCCAAGGCTTGCTCGGTCTCGATCGGTACCGGCGCGAACGCAATATCGCGCAGAACCTCGACATGGATGCCGCCGAGCCCAACCATCATCATCGGACCGAAAATCGCGTCCCGCATGATGCCGAGGATGATTTCACGGCCCGGCGGCGCCATCGCCTGCACCAGGACGCCGTGGATGGCGGCCTCCGGGTACGCCCTTTTGGCATTCCCCAGCACCCGCTCGTAGGCCTCGCGCACCGCCGTTTCGCCGACTATGCCCAGGGCGATGCCGCCCGCCTCTGTCTTGTGAGTAATGTCCGGGGACTGCACCTTGAGCGCGACGGGGCCAACGATGCGGGCGGCAGCCTGCGCGGCCTCGTCGGCGCTCGTCGCCAGCGCCTCTTCCGGTCGCGGCACACCGTATCGTGCGAGCAGGGCCTTGGCCTCGGTCTCGGTCAGCACGGGGCCGGCGGCGGCCAGGGCGCGGCCGACTTCGGCGCGCATTGCCGGCGGGGTCGCCGAGGCCGTCACCGGCTGACGCCGCCGCGTCTGGAACGCGGCGTAGTCGACCAGCGCACGGATCGCGCGGGCGCAGCTCGGCATCGAGGTATAGCAGGGGATCCCGGCTTCGGCGAACCGCGCCATCGCCCCCGGCGACGCAGTCGTGTAGGTCGACAGCAGGATCGGCTGCTCGGTTGCCGCCGTGATCGCGGCGAGCTCTTCGGCGCGCTTGGCGGCGGTCGCGTCATTGGCGAGCGAGCCGATCAGCAGGATCGTATCGATGCGCTTCGACTCGCGGACGATCTCGACAAGCCGGGCGTAGCCGACCTCGTGGATCGCCTGCGCGGTGCCGTCGACCGGGTTTTGCGCCGAGGCGTACGAGGGCAGGAGGGCGAGCACCCGCTTCTGGATGTCGTCCTCCAGGACCGGGAGTTCGAGCCCGTGCGCCGACAGGATGTCGGCCATCCACACCGCGCTGCCGCCGGATCCGGTGATTACCGCGACGCGGTTGCCGCGCGGCAACCGGCAGAACGAGAAGGCGGCCGCGACATCGAGCATATGGTCGAGATCCTCGCCGCGGATGATGCCGTGGTGGCGGAAGATCGCATCGTCGATGTCACCGGATTGCGCCAATGCGCCGGTGTGCGAGGCCGCCGCACGCCGCCCGGCGGCCGATCGGCCGACCTTGGCGACGATCAGCGGCTTGCCGGCATCCGCCGCCTTGTCGGCAACTGCGCGGAACCGTTCCGGGCGGCGGATCCCCTCGAGATAAAGGAGGAAGATGTCGGCGCTGCCCTCGTCGAGCCACCAATCGACGTAGTCGTGCGCCTCTAGCACAGTCTGGTTGCCGGCGCTGACCTGATGCGTGAATTGCAGTTGCCTGTCGCGGCCGCGGCTGAGAAACGAGAAGGTCAGCGCCCCGCTCTGGCAGCTGACGGCGATCGGCCGCGCCTTGCTAACCACGGGCAATAGGCTTTGGCTAGGGTCGTGGAAGACCGGGCTGAAGGTCGCGACGAGCGGCCGCAGAGGATTGACGATGCCCTCGGAATTGGGGCCGCAGACGACGATGCCGTGGCGCTCGGCGATCCTGCTGAGCTGGACGTCGCGGGCCCGGGCCGCCTCGTTGCTCTCTTCGGCAAATCCGGAACTGATCACGACAGCCGCACGGACCTGCCCCCCGCATTGCTCCAGGGTTTCGACGACATGCGCCGCCGGTACCAGGATGACCGCGAGATCGACCGGCTCAGGCAGCGCCGCGACCGAAGGATAAGCCCGCAATCCGAGCACCTCGCTCTGACTGCGGGTCACCGGAAAGATCCGGCCGCTAAATCCATGGCCGATCAGCGCATGCGTCAGCCGGCCGCGCAAGGTCTCCGTGTCGGCCGAAGCGCCTATGATGGCAACGCTGTCGGGCGAGAGAAGCGGCTTCAGATCAGGCATTGACTCAACGCAGGCCGAGACCGCGCGCGATGATGCCGCGCAACACTTCTCGGGTGCCGCCTTGGATGGTCAATTTGGGCGCGATCAGGGTGGCGTAGCGCAGTGCTTCCTCGAACCGGTCGTCGTTGCTGTCCGGTTGCGAGTCGCCGATTTGCGGCGCCAAGAGGCGCACCTTGTCGGGCAAAGCCTGCTCGAAATTGGTGCCCAAATCCTTGACGACGGCGGCCTCGACAGCCGGAGTCTTGCCGGCCTGCAGCATCCCGGCGACCGAGAGCGACATGCGGCGCAGAGTGGCGAGATGTGCGACCTCGCGCCCGATGCCTTCGGCGAGTCGCTCGCTCGGCTCCTCGCCGGCGAGCTCGAACCAGCTCGACGAGAGCTGGGAAGGTCTCGATCCACCGGTCGGGACCGCTGCGCTCATAGGCGAGCTCGTCGGTGGCCTGCTTCCAGGCCATGTCGACCTCGCCGATCAGGTGCGAATTCGGCAGAAACGCATCGTCGAACACGACCTCGTTGAAATCGTGCGACCCGGTCAGGTTGATGATCGGCCGGGTCGTGATCCCCGGCGTCTTCATCTCGACCAGAAACTGGGTCAGGCCGTGCCGCCGGTTCTCCTTGGTCGGCGGCGAGGTGCGCAATAGCGCGATCATGTAATCGGCGTGGTGCGCGCCGCTGGTCCAGATCTTGCGGCCGTTGACCAGCCATCCGCCGTCGGTCTTGGTCGCCCGGGTCGAGGCGGCGAACACGTCCGATCCCGAATTGGGCTCGCTGAGGCCGATGCAGAAGCACAATTCGCCGCGCGCGATCTGCGGCAGGATCTTCTGCCGGATCTCCTCCTGGCCGTAGCGCAGGATGACCGGGCCGCTCTGCCGGTCGGCGGTCGAATGCGCGCGGGTCGGCGCGCGCGCCGCCAGCATCTCCTCGGTCACGACATAGCGCTCGAGATGCGAGCGCTCGTGCCCGCCGTATTTCTTCGGCCAGGTCATGCCGATCCAGCCTTTGGCCCCGACCTTGCGGCTGAACTCGCGCGAAAACGACCCCTTCCCGCCATTGGGCGAAAAGGTGCCGGCCTCGATCTCCTCGCGCAGAAAGGCGCGGACCTCCTCGCGCAATTCCTTGGCCTCGGGGGGCAGCTCGACCGGATCGAAGCGAAAGCTGAAACTCATCGGTGCCTCACGATCCTGCTGTGATGAAGGGCCAGAGCCCGTCGGCGCCGCGCTCTGCGACCATCCGGCCGAGGCGCGCGGCCCAGACCGCCTCGTTGCCGAACTCCTCGCGCCAGGCCCACAGCCGGCGCGTCGCATGGTGCAGCGAGTGCTCGTAGGTGAAGCCCATCGCGCCGTGGACCTGATGGGCGATCGCCGCTCCGGTGCCGGCCGCCTCGCCGCCGCGCACCTTGGCGATCGCGATCTCGCCGATCGCGATTTCCGGCGGCGCACACGCCTCGGCGGCGGCGTCGGCGGCGGCGCTCGCCGCCGCGACCTCGCCGGCGAGCATCGCCAAATTGTGCTGCACCGCCTGGAACTTGGCGATCGGCCGCCCGAACTGCGACGCGGTCGAGCGCGTACTGGACCGACTGTTCGAGAATCTTTTCGAGCGCCCCGGCCATCTGTTGCAAGCGGACCGCGGCGCCGAAGCAGACGAGCAAATCTTGATCGACGGCCGCCGGTCGCACGGCCATCGGGATGGCGCCGTCGAATGAGACATCGTCGCGCGGTTCGCCGGCAAGGCTCGTGGATTGGCTGATCGGCAAACCCGGCGACGGCGACCAGCGCCACCACGGCCTCGTTGCCGCGGCGTGCGAGTACGGCGATGTGGCCGGCATTGCGGGCGAACGGGACCCGGCGCGCCCGGCCGCTCAGCGCGCCGTCAGCAGTCAGCGCGATCCGGCCATCGGCATGGATCGGCGCGATCGTCAGCGGCCCGCCCGGCACCGCGATCCCGGCCTGCGTCAGCAGCCAGCCGGCCATCAATGTCTCGGCGAGAGGCACCGGCGCGGCAAACCGCCCGGCCGCGCGCAGCACCGCGAAGCCGTCGGCCAGCGCCGCTCCGGCCCCGCCAAGCTCCTCGGGGACCCAGGTGAGCGTCAGCCCGGACTCCTCCAGGGCATCCCACAAGGCCTTGGGCCACACGCCCTGCTCCGCCTCGTTGACGGTGTTGGGCTCGCAAAGATCCTGGAAGATCCGGGTCGCGGTATCGACGATGATGTTGTCGGTGCTGTCGCTCATGTCGCTTTCCGCTGCCGCCCTCGCCGAACCCGATCGTAGAGCAGCAGGACGGGGTCGGAAAGCCTCCGCTGCGAGCGGGTCAGCCCGTACCCGCGTCCAGACCGCCGGCCGGAACCGCCGTCGATATTTCCGCCCCCTCGAGCAGAAGCACGCGGCCGTGCGAGGCCGACATCGCGGATTTTCAAGGCGGCCTGATATTCGTCGGACCGGTACCATCCCAGCGCTGCATCGACGTTCGGAAATTCGATGATGAAGATCCGCTTCGGCATCGGGCCGCCTTCGAGGAGGTGGACCTTGCCGCCCCCGGCAATGACCCGTCCGCCAAACCGGGCGATCGTCGCCAACGCGCGCGGCACATGCGTTTCATAAGCGACGGGATCGGTAATTTCGATATCGCCGACGACAAAGCTGGGCATGGGTTTGCTCCCGAGCGAGGGAGTATAGCACGATCGGACACACGGTTAAGCCGCGGAGCGGCGGGCGAGTGGTTCTGGCTGACTAATACAGCACAAAAACAGCCAGCGCATCGCCCTTGCCCGCAGAAAATCTCGGTTCCGGCAACGACAACGGGGAAATAACAGCGAAACGTGGCTGATCTGCTGTTCCTGGCTGTTCTTGAGAGACGATCGGTCCATCAAATTGAAATCTCTTCAGTAACAAATCGCCGAAAAAGAGGATGTTATCCGGCCATTGCGGCTATTTTCCGGACCGGCGCAGAGCGCCGAACAACCGGTGCGGCACTTCGGGTTTTGGGTTAGTCTCCGGTTAGCCATGGCCGCCACCCGCCGTCTCGCCGCGATCCTCGCCGCCGATGTGGCGGGGTATTCGCGGCTGATGGGGGCGGACGAGGAAGGCACGCTCGAACGCCTCAAAGCGCTGCGCCGCGAGCTTGTCGATCCGAAAATCGCCGAGCACCACGGCCGCATCGTCAAGACCACCGGCGACGGCATGCTGGTCGAATTTGCCAGCGTCGTCGATGCGGTGCGCTGCGCGGTCGAGGTGCAGCAGGCGATGGCCGAGCGCAACACTGGCGTCGCGGCGGACAGCCGCATCGAGTTGCGCATCGGCATCAATCTCGGCGACGTGATCGTCGAGGGCGACGACCTCTATGGCGACGGCGTCAACATCGCGGCGCGGATCGAAGCCCTGGCCGATGCCGGCGGGGTGTTCGTCTCCAATACGGTCCATGACCAGGTGCGCGACCGGCTGCCCTTTGTCTTCGAGGATCTGGGCGAGCAGCAGGTCAAGAACATCGCCCGGCCAGTGCGGGTCTACCGGGTGCGCGACGCCGCCAGCCTAACCCTCCCCAGCGAGCGGCGGCGATCGGCGCCGGCGCTGCCGCTCCCCGACAAGCCGTCGATCGCGGTGCTGCCGTTCGCGAACATGAGCGGCGACCCGGAGCAGGAATATTTCGCCGACGGCATGGTCGAGGAGATCATCACCGCGCTCTCCCGCATCCGCTGGCTGTTCGTCATCGCCCGCAATTCGAGCTTCACCTACAAGGGCCAAGCAGTCGATGTGAAGCAGGTCGGGCGCGAACTGGGCGTGCGCTATGTGCTCGAAGGCTCGGTGCGCAAGGCCGGCAACCGCGTGCGGATCACCGCGCAGCTGATCGACGCGCTCACCGGCACGCATCTCTGGGCCGACCGCTTCGACGGCTCGCTCGAAGACGTCTTCGAGCTTCAGGACAAGGTGGCGATCGAGCGTCGCCGGCGTCATCGAGCCGGCTTTGCAAGCCGCCGAGACCGCGCGTTCGGCCAACCGGCCGACCAACGATCTGACCGCCTACGACCTCTATCTGCGCGGCTCATCGCGATGTGTCTTATCGTCGGCGAAGGCAAATCCCCCAGGCGCTCCGCCTGCTGGAGCAAGCGATCGAACGCGATCCGCGTTACGGGCCCGCGCTCGCCTGGGCCGCAGTCCGCTGTCTTCGGCTGCTTCACTGACGGCCGGAGCGAAGACCGGGAGGCCGACCGTCTGAAGGGCGCCGATTTCGCCCGGCGGCGCTCTGGAAGTGGCCGGTGACGATCCCGGGCATCCTTGCCAACGCCGCCTTCGCGCTGGGCTATTTCGGCGAGGACATCGGTGCCGATGATCGGCATTGGTCGATCGTGCTCTGGCGCTTAACCCGAGCTTCGCGCGCGGCTGGTCATCAGCGGCGCGCTCAGGATTGTGGCGGCCAGCCCGATCTCGCGATCGAGCATGTCGAAGACCGCGCTGCGGCTCAGCCCGCGCGCCCGCATCGGCACGCCGCTCTGTTTGGTCGGCGCCGCGCATTTCTTCAGCCGGCGGTTCGATGAGGCAGTGCCGAAACTGCTCCTCGCGATCCAGGAAGTATCCGAGCTTCGCCGTGACCGTACCGCATTCTCGCGGCCTGCTATGCGCATATGGGGCGGCTCGACGAAGCGCGAGAGATCGTGACGCGGCTGCGCGCGATCACCCCTGTCGTGATGCCGAGCTCCAGTTCCTGCGGAACCCCGAGCACCGCGAGCTGTTCCTGTCGGGCCTGCGCCTGGCGGCCGGCGAGGCGGTTTGACAGCAGCAGCTTCGGAAAGGAGGGAACGACATGTTCATCGTCGACGCACAGGTTCACATCTGGGGCGCCAATACGCCGGAGCGGCCGTGGCCGGCCGGGCGCAGCTCACCGCATCGGCCGCAGCCCTTCTCGAAGGACGATCTGCTGAAGGAGATGGATGCGGCCGGGGTGGCGCGGGTCGTGATCGTGCCGCCCTCCTGGGAGGGCGACCGCAACGATCTGGCGCTGGAAGCGGCGCGCCTCCATCCCGACCGCTTTGCGGTGATGGGCCGGCCGCCGGCGGCGGCTCGCTCGCTGAGTGATTGGCGCGATCAGCCGGGCATGCTCGGTCTCAGGGTCACGTCGAACACGGCCGAGGCGCGGGGATTGTTCGACGATCCCGCGGGCTGGGTGTGGAACGAGGCGGAGCGTGCCGGGCTCCCGGTCATGGTCTCGCCGTCAGGCTTGCTGCCGCAGGTCGACCGCATTGCCGGGCATCATCCCGAACTCAAGCTCGTCATCGACCACCTGGCGCTGCTGCGGGCGAAGGACAATGCCGCGTTCGACGACCTGCCAAAGCTGTTGCGCTTGGCGCGGCTGCCCAACGTCGCGGTCAAGGCCTCGGCATTGCCGGCCTATTCGAGCCACGATTATCCCTATTACAATTTGCACCCCTACCTGCGCCGCGTGTTCGACGCCTTTGGCCCGCGCCGGATGTTCTGGGGCACCGATTTGACCCGGCTGCCCTGCACCTACCGCCAGGCGATCACCTTGTTCACCGAAGAATTGCCGTGGCTTTCGGCGGCAGACCAGGAGTGGGTGATGGGGCGGGCCGTCTGCGACTGGCTCGGCTGGCCGATAGACGGCCTCCAACCGGGGATCGGCTCAGCAGTTAACCATGAGCAGAAGTAGCAATAAGGCCAGGATGTTGCAGCCTAGCATCCATTTGATAATCGCCAGGTCGGCCTTGATCCTCGCAAACCGTCTCTGAAGTTGGTCAGCCCTTCCATCTCGTCGGGACCCGAGATCGCCAGATCACGCGATCACCTTTGCCTGCCGCAGTTCCTCCAGGGTCGCACGGTCGTAGCCCAAGAGCCGCGAGAGCACCTCGTCGGTGTGCTGGCCCGGGGTCGGGACGGGGCCGACGCGGCCGGGGGTCTTCGACATCTTGATCGTCGCGCCCGGGAGGTACATCTCGCCGGCGACCGGGTCCGCCATCTTGACCAGCATCTCGCGCTCCCAGAGGTGCGGGTCGACCGCGACCTGCGGGATCGTCTTGACCGGCGCGACCGGGATTTCGGCGTCGAGCAGGGTCTTGACGATATGGTCGACGGTGTTCTCGGCGCACCACGCCTCGACTGCCTTGCGGCGCGCGTCGCCGCGGCCGACCCGGCTGGTCCAGCCCTCGGCGGCGGCCTCCTTGTTGCCGGTCGCGATCTGCATGAGGCGCGTCGCCATCGCGCTGCCGGAAGCGGATATGACGACATGACCGTCCTTCGCCTTGAAGGGCGGCCGGCCGGCTTCGCCGCCCTCCTCGCCGGTGGCGAGGTAGTAGGACGTCGGGATCTCGACCATCGTCAGTGCCGAATCCATCAGGCAGCAATCGACCAGCTGGCCTTCGCCGGTGCGGTCGCGGTGATGCAGCGCGGCGAGCGTGCCGATCGTCGCGTGCAATGAGGTGTAGCGGTCGACCAGTGAGGTTGCCGCGCCGAGCGGCGTCCCGACCGGCGCGCCGGTCAGCGACATCAGCCCGCTCATCGCCTGGCCGAGCGGGTCGAAGGCCGGGCGCTCGCGGTAGGGGCCGTATTGGCCGAACCCGGATACCGAGGTCAGGATGATGTCCGGCTTCAGCGCGCGCAATTGGTCGTAGCCGAACCCCATCTGCGCCATCGTGCCGGGACGGAAGTTTTCGAGCACGACATCCGCGGTCGGCACCAGCGCGGCGAAAACCTCCTTGCCGCGGGCTGAGCGCATATCGAGGCAAAGGCTCTTCTTGCCGCGGTTGTAGACCGAGAAATAGACGCTCTGGCCGCGCACCAGCGGCTCCGGACCGCCGCGTCTCCTCGCCGCCCAATTTCTCGATCTTGATGACCTCGGCGCCGAGGTCGGAGAGGATCATGCCGCCGCGCGGACCCGCCTGGTACCGCGCCAATTCGAGCACCCGCACACCTTCCAGCGATCCGACCATCTCCCGCCTCCAAATCTGCGCAGCAGTTGAGTGAACACCTGCTCCCGCGTAGTGTCAAACGATCGAGGAGCCGCGAAGGAGGGCGAGCAATGGCCTATGAATACATTTTGACCGAGCGTTTCGACGCGGTTGCCGTGATCACGCTCAATCGCCCGGACAAGCTCAACGCCTTGAGCTTTCCGCTGGTCCGCGAGCTCGACGAGGCCCTGACCCAATACGAAGCGGACGACGACATCAAGGCCGTGATCCTGACCGGCGCCGGGGACCGGGCGTTTTCGGCGGGCGCCGACATTCATGAGATGGCCGGACTGAGCGCCGCGGAACTGGCCACACGCGGGGAGGTCCGCGGCCGCGCAACATGGCACATTGCGACATTTGGAAAACCGCTGATCGGCGCGATCAACGGGCTCGCCTATGGCGGTGCGGCATTGATGAGCTCGACCCTCGATCTGCGGATCGGCTGCGAGCGCACCGCGTTTCGTTTCTTGGCGGCGAGTTATGGCCGGGTTAATTCCAGCTGGTCGTTGCCGCTGTTGGTCGGCCTGCCGAAAGCGAAGGAACTGCTCTACACCGGACGGATCGTCGCTCCCGAGGAGGCCGAGCGCATCGGGCTTCTCAATCAGGTCGTCCCCGCGGCGAAGTTGCTCGAAACCTGCATCGAGATCGGGCAGATGATCGCCAAGAACGACGCGCGCATGGTGCAGGGCCTGAAGCGCCTGCTGCACGAGCAGATCGGCATGGGCTGGCGCGAGCGCTACGACAATGAAGAAGAGGCGCGCGCCACCTGGCTCGCCGCCGGCCACCCGCGGCAAGGCTTCAAGGATTTCCTCGACCGCAAGCCGGCAAGCTGAGCCGGACGCCCCTAATCGTCTTGCCCGGGCTCGTCCCGGGCATCCACGTGCGACCCCGGCGGCAACTTGAAGAGCCCACGACCTATGCTGATTCCGGTCATTAGATCTGACTCACTCCATTGGAGCGCCAATTGCGCCGCATCTGAGAACTGGGTCTGGCGGCTCGGTTTGGAGCAGATGGTCGATGCCGCCGGCGATGCATCAGATTGACTTCGCATCGAGGCGCGCGAAGGCAAGCGGCGCTTGCAATGGCATGCTGGGTGGCCTGGGCCATGACGCAGCAGCAGGAAGGCGATCAGGGCAACGGCGATTTGGATGCGCACGGCGTTTTCGCTGGTGCCGAGGAAGCGGCGGATCTTGAGGGTCTGCTTGACCCAGCGGAAGAACAGCTCGATTGCCCAGCGGCGCTTGTAGAGTTCGGCGATCTGTTGGGCGGTGGCGTCGAGGTCGTTGCTCAAGATGCGCAGCACCTTGCCGGTGTCGAGCTCGACCCGCACTTCGCGCACCGGGTCCTGCGAAGGGGTTGGCCGCGGCTTGGTTCGACCTGGCGCCGCCGGCAGATGGCCGATGCGATCGGACAGGCATGTTGGTGTCCGGCGGTACCGCGCAGCTCCTCGACTCACCGCCAACGGGGTGTTGGATTTGAACCGGGTGACGATGCGGCATTGCGCCGCGGTCCAGCTTGGCCCACCAGTCGTAATCGTAATAGCCCAGGTCGAACACATAAGTCGCCCCTGGCCTCGATCGGCATCGCCTTGGCCGGCGGTGATGTCGTTGACCTTGGCGGCGGTCACAACCGCATAGATCGGCCGGTCGCCGTCGGGATCGTAGATCGATATGCACCTTGGCGCCGCACGCCGCATCGGAGAAGCGGGCCCACGCGGCGCTGCGCCTCGATCGAGTTCGCAGAGCGGTCGAAATCGATCAGATAGACCGTATCGCCCAGAGCCCGGCGCAGACTGTCGGTTGGCCTGGCGCACCATCTCAGCGCGAACAGCTCGGCGAAAACTTCCGCGCGGGCGGTGCGGCATTGGCATCGGCCAGCGTCGAGCGCTGCACCGGGCGCGCCCCCAGATGGTACAGCCGCGCCTGCATGGCTCTGCAGACCCGTGACGATGTCGCGCAAGCTTGTCGCCCCCGCCAGCTGGCTATACAGCAAGCGCCACGAATTGGCTTTTCGTCGTCAACCGACGAACCCGCTAATCAGCCCGGTGCTGCGCCACCAAACGGTCAAACTCATCCCACGGCATGATGCTTCAAAAGCCCATGAAAAACGCTATTCTGGTGGCGCATGGCGTTGCTCTCCCATCTCGTGTCCGGATCGTCGGCAAACGTCCCAACCGAGTGGAATCAATGCCATGCTCCGTTGTCCAGCAAAACTCAACCGGACAGCCGTGGCCGCCCGGGCATCCACGTGGACCCCCGGGACGAGCCCGGGGGTGACGAGTTGAACTTCCGGATAATCGGTCACCACGACTTCTTCGCTGACGGTATCGAGCACGGCGCAGCTCAATTGCCGCCGATTGCCGTGGTCGCGCGCTTCGCCGGCGGAGCCTGGGTTGATCACCAGCACCTTGCCGACGCGGCGCACCAGCTGATGATGGGTGTGGCCGTAGAGCACGAAGTCCGCTTCGGCCTCCCCGAACCGCGCCAACTTTGAGTTGTGCGGGTATACGTAGGCCCCCTGCGGCTCCCAGGGGGTCGAGTGGACGAGGAGCAGCTTTTTTCCGCCGACACTCAGCTCGAGCCTCTTGGGCCGCTCGGCGAGCCACTGGAGCAATGACCGGTCGATCCAGTCGGGCTGGCGGGCGCGGACGCCTTGCGGGCCGAGAAAGCCCTCCTCGTGGTTGCCGAGGATCGTGTGGGCGCCGCGCTCCTTCAGGAGGCGAACGACCTCGTTCGAAAAGCGGTATTCGTTAATGCTGTCGCCGAGGCAGACCAATTCGTCGACATCCCGCAGGATGTCGAGCGCTTGCAGCAGCCCTTGTGCGTTGCAATGCAGGTCGGAGACGATGCCGATCTTCAACTGCTACTCCGGCGTGCGATTATGTTCATCGGCTTGAGGCTCATCACGACGACTCCGTCCTGGTTCAGCATTTCGATCAGGGTGCGCACCATGCCTCGGTCCGGTTTTGAACGCGATGGCGTCGCTTCGAGCACCGTGACCCGGATGCGCAATACGTCCCTCGGCCGAACCGGAAACAGCCAGCGCAATTCATCAATGCCGGGCGAGGCGAGGCTCGCCCCCTTGGGCAGAAAATTGTCGGCGAAGAGCCGCATCATCATCGCTGCGGTATGCCAGCCGCTGGCGATCAGGCCGCCAAACCGGCCGCGCTTTGCCGCCTCGGGGTCGACATGCATGTCCTGCGGGTCGAAGCGGCGGGCAAACTCGATGATCTCGCCCGCGTCGACCCGGATTTCGCCGTATTCGAATACCGCGCCCGGAATGTAGTCCTCGAAATATCGCTCTTTGGTCAATGACACCTCTTCCTCACGCCATGGCCGGGCTTGACCCGGCCATCCGCGCTGCATTACATCATTCCACAGAAAATCGTGGATGCGCGGGTCAGCAGGCCATGGCGAAGCGGACCCGAAAGGGAGGCAGATGACCTACGATTACATCATCGTCGGCGGCGGGTCGGCCGGATCGGTCATGGCGAACCGGCTCTCCGCCAAGAGCAGCAACAAGGTACTGCTGTGCGAAGCCGGCCAGGACACGCCGCACGGCAAGGTGCCGCCCGAAATTCTCGACAGCTATCCCGGCACCGCCTATTTCGACCCGCGCTTTCACTGGACCGAGCTCAAGGTCCACACCGAGGTCATCTCGCACAACCGCCCGGAGGAGGACCGGCCGCCGTTGCGCAAATACGAGCAGGCGCGAGTGCTCGGCGGCGGCTCGTCGATCAACGGCCAGCTCGCCAACCGCGGCGCGCCGACCGATTACGACGAATGGGAAACGCGCGGCGCCACTGGATGGAATTGGGACGGCGTTTTGCCCTTTTTCAAAAAAGTCGAACGCGACATGGATTTCGACGGGCCGTGGCACGGCAAAGACGGCCGCATCCCAGTCCGCCGCATCTTCCCCGATTTGTGGAACGGTCACGCCAAGGCTGTTGCCAAGGCGTTCGAAGAGGCGGGGTTCCAATACGTCCAGGACCAGAACGGCGAGTTCAGGGACGGCTATTTCCCGATCACGATCTCAAACCTTTACGACCGGCGCGTCTCGGCGGCGATCGGCTATCTCGATCCCGGCACTCGGCTGCGCGACAATCTGACGATCTCGGCGCTGACGCAGGTCAGGGAGCTGCTGTTCGAGGGGACGCGCTGCGTCGGCGTCAAGGCGCTGGTCGACGGCAAGGAAACCGAATTCCGTGGCGGCGAGGTGATCGTGTCGTCGGGGGCGATCCACTCGCCGGCGCATCTGCTGCGCGCCGGCGTTGGGCCGGCCGGCCATCTTCGCGATGTGGGCATCGAGGTCGTCGCTCATGTACCGGGCGTGGGCCAGCGGTTGATGGACCACCCGTCGATCTCGGTGTCGTCGTTCATCAAGCCCGAATCCCGGCTCAACGGCATTACGCGGCGACATATTCTGCTGGCGCTACGCTACTCCTCAGGGATCGGCGGCGCGCCGGCAGGCGACATGTTCGTCGCCGGCGTCAGCAAATCGGCGTGGCATGCGGTCGGCGAGCAGATCGGCTCATTGCTGGCGGCCGTCTACAAGACGTTTTCGGAGACCGGCCAGGTCAAGCTCGCCTCGCGCGACTGGCGGGTCGAGCCGGTCGTCGAGTTCAATTTGCTGTCCGACCGCCGCGACCTCGAACGGCTGATGGACGCCTTCCGGCGGCTCGGCGCAATGCAGATCAGCGCCGCCTTGCGCGAGGCCACCAGCGACCCGTTCCCGGCGAGCTACACCGAGCGCGTCCGCAAGATCGGCGTCGTCAACCCCAAGAACAAGATGATCACCGATGTCATCGCGAAACTGCTCGATGGCCCGGCCTGGCTGCGGCGGATGATGATCGAGAAGGTCATCGTCGAGGGCTATCGTTTCGACGAGCTGATGCGCGATGACGAGGCGCTCGAGGATTTTATCCGCAAGGCGGCGATCGGGGTCTGGCACGCGACCTGCACTTGCCGCATGGGAGCCGAGGACGATCCGATGGCGGTGACCGACAATCAGGGCCGGGTCCGCGGGGTCGGCGGTCTGCGCATCGTCGACGCCTCGCTGTTCCCGGCGGTGCCGTGCGCCAACACCAATTTCCCGACCTTGATGACCGCCGAGAAAATCGCCGACGCGATGGTCGCCGCGGCGTAGATAACAGCGAGAGGAGAGAGCATGCGCTTCGGGGTTTTTGACCATCTGGACGACAGCGGGCTGCCGCTGACCCGGCATTTCGAGGAGCGGCTGAAGCTCATCGAGGCGTACGACCGCGCCGGGTTTTATGGCTATCACCTCGCCGAGCATCACAACACCCCGCTCGGCTACGCGCCGTCGCCCGGCATCTTTCTCTCGGCCGTCGCACAGCGCACAAAGCAGCTGCGCTTCGGCCCGATGGTTTATCTGTTGCCGCTCTACCATCCGCTGCGGCTGGTCGACGAGATCTGCATGCTCGACCAGATGAGCGGGGGGCGGTTTCTCTATGGGGTCGGGCGCGGCATCTCGCCGATCGAGGTCGGGTTCTACGGCGTCGAGTTCGATACCGGAATGCAGCAGTTCCGCGAAGCCTTCGACGCCATCCGCATCGGCCTGACCGAAGATGAGCTGACCTATCACGGCAAGTTCTACGATTTCGACCATGTGCCGATCGTCATGAAGCCGGTTCAGAAGCCCTATCCGGAGCTGTGGTACGGCACCAGCCGGCCGGACAGCATTCCCTGGGCGGCCGAGCACGGCGCCCATATCGTCACGTTGCGCGACACGACCCAGGCCCGCGCGATCATCGAACTTTACAAGGCTGAATGGCGCAAGCGCGGCCGGCCCGAGGCCGGGCTGCCGATGATGGGCATCAACCGGCATATCGTCGTCGCCGAGACCGAAGCTGCGGCGCGCGACATCGCGCAGCGCGCCTATCGCCCGTGGCGCCGCCACATGGAGCTGCTGTGGGCGAAATACGACGTGCCGTTCCCGTTGAAGGACGGGCTGCCCGAGGAATGGGACCCGCTGCAGGCGCATGGGCACGCCATAGCCGGTACGCCGGCGGAGGTACGAAAATATATTGCCAGCCAGGCCGAGGCCGCCGGCGCGAGCTATTTCGTATGCGATTTCGCATTCGGCACGATCTCGCCCGAGGACGTGGTGAAATCGGTCGAGCTGTTCGCGCGCGAGGTAATGCCGGCCTTTGCCGATGCGTGAAATCGCTGTGTCACAGGAGGGTTCTCGATGGGCACGATGATCGAGTTTGCGCGCCCCGACGGGGGCAAGACCAAGGGGTACCTGGCGGCAGCCGGCCAGGGGCGGCCAGGAATTGTCGTGATCCAGGAGTGGTGGGGCCTCAACGACCAGATCTGCGGAGTGGCTGACCGCTTCGCCCGCGCCGGCTACAATGCGCTGGCGCCCGATCTCTACAAGGGCCGCCTCACCACCGAGCCGGACGAGGCCAACCACCTGATGACGGATCTCGATTTCGCCGGCGCGACGCACCAGGACCTGCGCGGTGCCGCGCAGCACCTGCAAGCGCAAAGCGGAAGGGTGGCGGTGATGGGCTACTGCATGGGCGGAGCCTTGACCATCGCTGCCGCCGTGCACGTCTCGGAATTCGCCGCCGGCGTGTGCTTTTACGGGATCCCGCCAAAGGCGTTCGCCGACCCGGCCAAGATCCGTATGCCGCTGCAAGGCCATTTCGCCAACAAGGACGATTGGTGCACGCCAGCGGCGGTCGATGATCTCGAAAGGACACTGGAGGCGGCCGAAATTCGCCATGAGATCTACCGCTATGACGCGGCCCATGCCTTCGCCAACGAGCGCAGCGCGGCTTACGACGTGGCTTGCGCCAACCAGGCATGGGACCGCATGGCGGCATTCCTGGCAGCTCAAATCGCCTAGGACCGGCGGAGAGCAGCGGGCGCGTTTTTGACGATTGTGATCGCGTAATGGTGCGGGTCAGCGGTTTACCAGCTGGCGTTGAACCCAGTTGCAGCCGGCCCGGATTATGCGCGGAGGTCTTTGATGAGGCTGTTCGTGCGGCGCCGCAGCTTCGGCATTCAGGCTCGGCTCACGATGCTGGCGGTCGCGACTGCGCTTCCGCTCGTCGCGCTCGCGAGCTTCGCCATCCTCCGTATGGTCGATGATCAGCGAACGCAAATACAGCAAGATGTCAAACAGCGAGTAGAAGATCTGCTCGCGGACGTCGACCGCCAGATCAGCGCAATTCAGGCTGAGCTTCAGGTCCTCGCAGTATCGCCGAGCCTGCGTGACGGCGACTTCGCGGCCTTTGACCGACAGATGCGCGCCGCCCTGACGATCCGTGGAACGTCGATCGTCCTGCACGACACCAAAGGACAGCAACTCCTCAGCACGAACCGGCCGTTCGGCGAACCGCTCCCTCGCGCGACCAATACCGAAATGCACGACCGGGTCGTTGCGACGGGTCAGCCCCAGATCTCCGATCTGATCATGGGTGCCGTGTTGCGCCGGCCGATCCTGGTGGCGGGGGTGCCGGTTTTCCGAGACGGGCAGGTCGTTTACGTATTGGCGATGGGGCTCGGCCCGGAGGTTTTGTCGTCGCTGCTGAAGGAGCAAAGTCTTTCGCCCGATTGGACGGTCGGGATCTTCGATCGCAAGGGCGTCATTGTCGCGCGCAATCGAGAGTTGGATCGGTTTCTCGGCAAGCGGGTTTCACCGACGCTTTTGGAAGCAATGCGCGAGCCGGTGGAGAACTGGTTCCCCAGTGTCACGAGTGAAGGCGTCCCCGTGTATTCGACATTCCGGCGCTCGCCGATTACCGGCTGGACCGTAGCGATTGGTCTGCCGAGGCAGTTTGTGGACGGCCCTGTTCGCCGTGCGCGATTGTTGGCCTTTGGCGGCGGCGCAGCAGTCCTCGCCTTGAGCCTTGCCTTGGGTTGGTGGATGGCTCGGGCGATCCGGCGGCCGGTCGAAGCACTCACCGCCGCCACCAAGGCGTTAGGCAGGGGTGAGCCGGTTGATCCATTGAGCTGCGGCGTGCGCGAACTGGAGGATGTCGGCAATGAGCTTCGCAATACCGCCGCAGCGCTGGCGCGCAACCGCGAGCAGCTCGAGAGCACGGTAGCGGGCCGCACCCGGGAGCTCGCCGCGGCAAATGAACGGCTCCGCGCCGAGATCGACGCTCGTGAGCAGGCGCAATCGGCGCTGCTGCAGGCCCAAAAGATGGAGGCGATGGGGCAGCTGACTGGCGGGGTTGCGCATGATTTCAACAATCTGCTGACGGCCGTTTCCGGCTCCTTGGCGCTGCTCGAGCCGCGGATTTCGGACGATAAGAGCCTACGCCTGCTGCACACGGCCCAACGCGGCGCCTCGCAGGGCGCCAAACTCACCGAATCACTGCTCGCATTTGCCCGCAAACAGCGCCTCAACCCGATCCCGGCCGACCTCAACTCCATCATCGTCGAGATGACCGAGATGCTGCGCCGCTCGATCGGTCCAACCGTCGAGATTCGGCATAATTTGGCGAGCGAGCTCTGGCCGGTTCTGATCGATACCGGCCAAATCGAGACGGCGCTCCTCAATGTCGCCCTCAACGCGCGGGATGCCGTGCCAGGCGGTGGCATGGTGCTGATCGAAACGGCAAACATCCGCGCGACGAGCGAGGAATTGCCGGAAGAGGTCGCACGCCAGGATTGCGTGCTGGTGTCGGTGCGCGATACCGGAACCGGAATGAGCCCCGAGGTCTTGGAGCGCGCCTTCGAGCCGTTCTTTACGACCAAGGAAGTCGGCAAGGGAACGGGATTGGGTCTGTCGATGGTGTTCGGCGTCGTCCGACAATCCGGTGGCACAGTGCGTATTCGCAGTCGTCTGCGCGAGGGGACCACCGTGCAGATCTATCTTCCCCGCGCCATCGAGACCGCGACGTTCGGCATGGGCCGCGCGAGGCCGGCCCGCGCGGCAGGGGAAGCTCACATCCTCGTCGTCGATGACGACCCCGATGTCCGCTGGATCATCGCTCAGGATCTCCAGGAAATTGGATACGCCGTGACGGAGGCGGATAGTGGCCGCGCCGCGCTGGCGATCCTCGAGCGGGACACGCCTTGCGACCTGATGGTCGCGGATCTGGTGATGCCGGGGCTGTCGGGACTGGATACGCTGCGCTTGGCACGCCGCACCCGGCCCGACCTCAAGGTGCTGTTCGCCAGCGGTTATGCTGATCTGTCGCGCTTTGGCGGCAATTTGGGCGGTCACTCCCTGCTCAAGAAACCATTCAAGCCGGAAACCTTGGCCGAAGCGGTTCAGACCGCACTTCAACGGGTTTCTTCAAACGGGCCGGACAACGTCGTGCCGCTGCGGCGCGATCAGCTGTGATCGGGCAGACACGGGCGGATCGCAGCCGGCGATGCCGGGCCGGCCGTCGGCTCGAAGACGGCGAGATAGGTGTTCTCCTGAAGGTCGTAGAACGCCGTCTGACGATAGCCGACCGCGGCCAACTCGCAGCGTAAGAGGTCGGGTGGGGTGCCGTGCGAGGCGGTCTCCTTGCGCGCGTCGATCACCGCCACCCGGGCGCCGGGCCGCAATGCCGGACGCAAGTTCCACAGCAAGCCGTAAGGCTGCGTCACCTCGTGGTACATGTGCACGAGGAGGGCGAGATCGAGCGAGCCCGGGGCCAGGCGAGGGTCGTGCGGCTCGCCGTGGACGAGAGTGACCAAGCCGGCGAGCCCTTCGGCGTCGACCCGCCGGGCCAGCCGGCCGAGATAATCGGGGACGACGTCCTCGGCGAAGACGTGTCCTTGCGGCCCGACCCGCCGCGCCAGCCGCACCGTGTAATAGCCGCTGCCGGCGCCGATATCGGCCACGTCGAGGCCGGGTTTTACGCCCAGCAGCGACATGACCCGCTCGGCCTCGCCCGCCTGGTCGCGCGATTGCTCGTCTCTCCATGTGTCGGTGACGATCCCGGCAACCCTCCGGCTCGGCGCCGGAAACGCGCCGGCGGGGATGCCGGGCGGCGCGAGCCCCTCCTGGTAGCCGGCTGCGCCGGCTGCCGGCGAAGGCAGCACGCTCAGCAACAGCAACGCCAGAATGGCAGATATTTTCGGCAATGCTCCCTCCCGAAGCGGCGTTACCAGTGCAGCTCGATGTCGTGTGTTGGCGATTGCCCTTTAACCCTCTCCCCCACTGGCTGGGGGAGAGGGCAGGGTGAGGGGGGCCGTCGAGCCGGTTCGCGGCTCCGCCCACCTCACCCTCCCGCTTCGCGGGCCCCTCCCGCTCCCCCCTGAAGGGCGGCGAGGGGTTCTTGGAAGGTCCTGTGCTTGCCGCCGCGCGCGCGGATGTGCCAGTGTGTCCGAATGCGAGCGCCTAATTTCTATTCCCATGCCGGCTTCGAGCGCGCCGGTCTGCGCCGCCGCGATACGACATGGATCGTCGAGCGGATTACCGATCCCGGCAGCCTCTTTGTGCCGGTCTGGCGCAACCAGAACCTGGTGATCGAGCTCCAAGGCGGCGAGCCGCGCGCCGCGGTGCTCCAGTCGGCCAGCATCTCCGAGATTTTTGGCGTGAGTGAGGAGCGGCTCGCCAGCGGCGAGGTGGTGTTTCTCGGCGTCATCGAAGAGCGGGCGCATTTCGCGCTCGACCTGTCGCCGGTCGAGGCGCCGCTCGACATGCTGCATTCCCCGGCGCTGGCCGCATCGGGTGTCGAGGCCGCGACGGTGCGGTTCGCCGATCTGCGCCACGTCGGGCCGCGCATAAATCGGCACGAGGGGGCCCTCCTGGCGCTCGCCCGCGCGATGGTTTTTTGGCACGCTCGGCATCGCTTTTGCGGCCTTTGCGGCAGTCCGACCCGCAGCGAGGAAGCGGGCCACATGCGCCGCTGCACCGATCCCGCCTGCAATGCGATGCATTTCCCGCGCACCGATCCGGCCGTCATCATGCTGGTCACCGACGGCGAGCGCGCGCTCCTCGGCCGCAACAAGAACTTCCCGCTGCCCGGCATGTACTCGACCCTGGCCGGCTTTGTCGAGCCGGGCGAGAGCCTCGAAGACGCGGTCGCGCGCGAAGTGCGTGAAGAGACCGGCGTCGAGGTCGGCGCCGTGCATTACCACTCCTCGCAGCCCTGGCCCTTTCCCGGCAACATCATGCTCGGCTTTCACGCCGAGGCGCAAACGACCGAGATCACGATCGATTACGGCGAGCTCGAAGACGCCCGCTGGTTCACCCGCGACTGGCTCATCTCGCACCCCGACGACGACAGCTTCCGCATGCCGCGCCTCGACTCGATCGCCCGCCGCCTGATCGAAGACTGGCTGCACGGCCGCTAGTTTCAGACCGCCTCAAAAGAACAGAAGATAGCTGTGATCTCGCACGCGCATCCGCTGTTTTTGCTGTTATTTGCAGCCAATTATCAGCCGGCGCCTCCGGTCGAAACTCGTGACGTGCCCATTATATTGTGGCTTACTCAATTTGTCAATCTGATACTGAGCGACCAGCCCGGGTTTCGTGATCGTCTCGCGGTACCGCCATTGTATAAGCTCGGGGAACGCCAGAAATCTCGGTCAGAATAAGCGCATCGGCGCGAGGGAGGCTGACCACATCTCGCGTTAGGATCAGCGTGGGTATCCCAGGTTTTGAGTGTTCTGAGGTGGCGAAGCGACGATCCGCCATCCCACTTCGGATGTCGCTTTTGCGCCGAAAGCAGTCGCATACGACTAGGTGGGTGGAGGCGGGCGCCGTAGGGCGACGCGGGACGTCGACGGGACTGTCCAAATTGAGAAGGTGGGGATCGATACCGAACCGAATGGCCGATGCCTGAACATACTCCGCGTTGATCTCGACGGACAGCCATGACCTTCCAAGTCCTCGGCGGCACGGCCCGTGATGTTCGGCCCAACGGATCTTGCACGATCCGCCCGGCCGCTTAGCACTTGATATAGAATTCCGCTAAAGCGTAAGGAAAACGTGCCGGGTGAACTTTTACTCTAAACCCTGGCAGGCTTTGATATAAGCCGAATTGCTCTCGTTATTGCCACGAACCAGAAGATTTGTCGGAATATCATCCTCCGTAGATCTTGTGGCATTTGTTCGTATGTTCCATTCGATGCCGTACCTTCCCTTGTAGCTTTTCGATCAGTCCTTATGTCCCGGCTGTATGTGCGAGTACCTTTCTGTTGTCAGCCCGAGGCCGCGGGTCCGGCGAAAGCATCAAATGTATTCTGTCCTCGATTAACCGTTTACGATTCACCCATTCAGCTGGCGCCGGCAGTTTTACGGGGTTGAACAGCAGCATTCCTCGCCAAGTGGAACCCGATTCCTCGACAGCGGATCAGGTTTGAAATGCTACAGCGATGCGTCGGTTGACCGGGATTATATGCGACGACCCGATTTCATGGCTGGCCTCCGTGTCGCCAGAACGGCCGCTTGTCCCGGGCGGGCGCAGCGAGCGAGCATGCCAGTGGTCGGACCTTCTCGACGTTTCCACATGTCTCTCAACTAACGCATAGGACGCGACTGATGACCGCCTCTTTCCCGCAGGGCCCTAAATGGAAGCCGGATCGATGCCGTAAGGCCCCCAGCTTGTCGATAAAGTGCCGCCGGCGGGCCTCCGGGATGATCGACCGTTTGAATTGGCGCAGCCGGTGTCACTGCCCTGACCGACTTCTCTGTTCCGACGAGGTCGGCGACTCACCCCCGGTGTTCCCCTTCAGAATTCCGCCGCCGCCGGCTCCTGCGTAATCCAGCAGAAGCTGTCCCACGTCGCCCCTCTCCAGCTCGTGAAATTCGGCGACCGTCTGACGTATCATCCAGGGCAACGTAACCCGCGCACGCGCCGCTACCGCGCGCAACTCGCCGTGCTCGCTGAGCGTGAGGCTGACGGTTACCCGCGCCATCGTGCTGCCAGAATTAAACGTCCCGGCGCCGTCAATGCATCACTGGATGCAATGTGATGTTTCTCGGACGGGCTTATGACCAAGCTTGTTCATCAAAGCGGGCGTGGATCTTTTGTCCGCCGATAAGTCCGGCCGGGTTCCCGCGGCACGCCGGTCGCCTATCTCGACCAGGATGATTTGGTGCGCCGGCACGCTCTTCCACTTGACCACAGCCTGCATGCTGATGCCGAGCATGCGCGCCAGCTTGCGCACGCTGCCCGCGCGCTCGATGGCAAGTTTCAGACCTTCATCCATGCCGCGGCATCATACCCGACAAATTCAGGCTGTCGAAAATCCCTTGACGGGGCGCGGGGTGACAACCTATCGTTGGCACCGATGCCAAGCTGCCCATGGCGGGCTCGCAGCATCGAGACCCGTTCCGGCTATGCGCCTACCCGGGTCGCCCAGAGAGAGGAGACCGACTGATGTCGGACCAGAACCCGTCGCCTAATGGCGGCTGGATCCCTGTTGTCGCGCTCGATGTGATGACCGCGACGCAAAAGGCCTTCGACGAGAAGCATAGGGAGTTTTACCGCGTCACCCGCGAATGGCCGGTGCGGCCGGACCTGTTGACGACCGGCTCGCGTAACGCCGGAATGGCCGACAGCTGCTGATCGGTAAAGCCAACCGTCAAATCTCCCTCGCCACCTTAGCGTATTACGCACGCAGATGATGGAGGGGACGTGGCGCAACGGTGAGCCGATCATCATCACCTCTGACGGGGTGATGCGGGACGCGTATCACAGGTGCTGGGCGTGCTATCTGTCCGGCGCGTCGTTCAGGACCTTTGTCGTCACTGATGTTGAACCGACGCCCGATCTGTTCGCCTTCATCGACAACGGGAAGTCGCGCACCGATACCGATGCGCTGGAGACGGCGGGGATGAACGGCTCTCGAAGATCATCGCCAAGATGGTGAAGATCGCCGTCAACTACGAGCGCGGCGCCTATCATCCGATGAAGAAACCCGCATCCCCCGGATGACGCCGATCGAGGTGCTCGACTTACGTGCGCGACCGGCCCGATCTGCACGACGCCGTCAACACTGTCGTCTCGGAGCATCGGAAGGTCCTCGCTGACCTGATGCCGCGCAAGAAAGACGTTGCGTGCTTTGCCGGGTGGCAAATCCTCAAGGGGCACGGCGAGGATGTTGCCGAGGAGTTCTTCACCGATCTCGGCAACGAAGACACCGTGCAAGGTCCGATTGGGCTGCTACGCGCCAAGCTGATGGCTGACGCCGAAAACCGCACCGACCTGTCGAAGCAGGAAGGTCCTGCTTCATTATCAAGCCTTCAATGCCTGATAGCGGCAGGTCGATGCGCCGGCTGTTCCTCGGCACCGACGAACCGTTCCCACAGTTCGACTCCCGGAGGATGTCGGAGCGAATAGGAGGAGCGAACGGCGCAGCAGCCTGCAGGTTCGCGGAGCACCGGCCCGAGGCATGAGTTCGCGGTAAGACCAGGCGGGCGGCCCTCAGGGTCGCCCGCCCTTTTTCGTCCAGGAGACTCTTACGTCCGGTTACCGAGCTGCAACGGGGCGATATTGGAGCGCGCTCCCGATCGAGGAGCTGGCCAAAACCCGCGGCATCGAAGGGATCACCTCCGATGAAGCCGAGCGGATACTCGATCTCTTGCACCAGACAGCCGGGGCGCGTTTTTCCGATCTGAAGGCCGACGGCGTCTTGGTGCCCATCGAAGCGATGCGGCCGACCCGTCATGGCCGCCCAGCCAGGGTCTATGTGCACCGGGAGTTTATGCGCTCGGTGGCGATCCTAAAGCCGGCCAAGCGGGTGAAGAAGGTTCGGCCAATCGAGAAGAAGCGCGAGCGGCCGATCGAGCACTTCCCGGTGCCGCGACTGCCGGAGTCCTCACGCCGGAAGAGTGCGGCTTCCCCACAGCCGAGACAGCGCACCTGCCGGATCCCGAGCGGCCGGGGATGAACCGCTGGCAGGGCCACATCGCCGACGATTCGGCCAGGCACATCATGCCGCTGGCGAAGCGGCTGGACGCGATCGCAACCATGACGCGCGTCGGCTTAATGCCGGGCTGCAGGATTTGCAGCGGGCTCTCGCGGCGTTTCTGCGCGAGGAGCGGCCGCAGCGTGACCCGGTTGAACAGATTACGCCGGAGGATTTTGCCGAGGCGATCGCGGCGATGGACGCCGGCGATCGGGTACGCCAACGGGTCGAGGCGACGCTCGCTGAGATGACCGCTGATGCCGAATCGGTTTGGCTCTACCTGAGCCGGCTCCGTACGGTGCTGGCGACCTCCTGAGCCAGTTCGCGCGCGCACCTCGGTCAGTGCGATCATCCCCAGGATCAGTCATTAAATGACTGCTTCCCGATCATACCCCGCGGCCAGGCAAAGGTCTCCTTAGGGGCATCAACCGTCATCGGAGGCTGGATCTGAGCAACAATCGTGGCGGGTCGGCTGCGGCGTTTAGGTGGATTCTGTTGGCACTTCTCGGACCCCAACCTGTGAGCCTCGTGGTTAGTGGCGGTCGGCGGTGAGGACGCCGCGCGGGTTTTTGACCAGCGGCATCAGCACCAGGCTGAAGGCGAAGGCGACGCCGAGCAGCATCAGCGCGTCATTGTAAGTCAGCACCAGGGCTTCGCGCTGCACTGCGCCGGCGAGCAGCTGCAGCGCGGCATGGCTCGAGTTGCCGCTGATCAGCGGGTCGAGCCGGCTGGTCTGCATGTCGAGAAAATGCTGCACCGCCGGGCGCGCCGGGTTGACGTCTTCGATCAGCCGGTTCCAATGGAAATGAAGCCGCTCGGTCATCACCGTCCCGAGCGCAGCGAGCGCGATCGCGCCGCCGAGATCGCGCGTCAAATTGTATAACCCTGCGGCGTTCTTCAGCTTGTCGGGCGTGAGGGTGCCGAGCGCGATGAGATTGGCCGGCAGGTAACAGAACATCAGCGCGATGCCGCGCACTACCTGCGGCACGAGGAGCTCGGTAAAGCTCGCCTGGTTGGTGAGGCCTGCGGTCAAGTACATGGCGTATGCAAACAGACCCATGCCGATCGCCAGCATCACGCGCAGATCGAGGTTGCGGGCGATGTGCGTGGAAAACGGCGACATCGCCATCTGCGCGAGCCCGGTGACGACGACGATCTCGCCGATCTGCCAGCTGCTGTAGCCGCGCACCTGCGCGAGAAACAGCGGAACCAGGTAAGTGGCGCCGTAGAGGCCGGTGCCGACGATAAAGGTATAGAACGAGCCGAGCGCGAAATTGCGGTTGGTGAAGGTGCGCAGATCGACAATCGGCTGGCGATAGGTCAGCACCCGCCAGAAGAACAAGACGGAGGCGGTGCCCGACACGACGACGGCAGCAAAAATCGTGTCGTCCGAAAGCCAATCCCAGCGCGGTCCTTCCTCGAGCGCGTATTCGAGGCAGCCGAGAAACACCGCCATCAGCACGAGCCCATAAATATCGAAATAGCGCAGCAGCGAGCGGTCGGGTTTGTCGATGTCGATCAGCATCCAGACCACGACGGCAACGCCGATGCCCGGCACGATGTTGACCAGGAACAGCCAGTGCCAGGAGAAAGTGTCGGTCAAGAAGCCGCCGATCGTCGGGCCCAAGGTCGAGGACAGGTTCAGGATCAGCGAGATCATCACCATGACCGTCGCCAATTGCGGCCCGCGGAATTTCGTATAGACGACGGGAAACACCGAAGGCGTGATCGCGCCGCCGCTGAACCCCTGCATTGCGCGATACAGGATCATCTGGCTGAGGCTCGTCGCGGTGGCACACAACGCGCTGGCGAGCGTGAAACCGAGTGTCGCGCTGACGAACAGCACGCGGGTCGACAACAGCCGCGACAAACTCCCGGAGAGCGGCACCATTATCACGTCGGCGATCAGGTAGGAGGTCTGCACCCAGCTGATTTCGTCGGGGCTGGCCGACAGCCCGCCCTGGATCTGGGTCAGCGAGCTGGTCACGATCTGGACATCCATGATCGCCATGAACAGCCCAAAGACCATGGCGAGAACGCCGATCCAGTCGCGCAGGCTCGGCGACGACTGAGAGGGAGCTGCGGGGGCAATCGCAGCTTTTGCAGCCGGGATCGGTCGGCGCGCAATCTTGGATTGGCGCCCAACGAGCACCCGCCGCAGCGGGGACGCCGCTGCCCAGCTTACGGGGGCCCAGCTCACTGCGGGCCGGCGGTATCGGCGGCTGCGGCCTCGGCGCGCGCCGTGCCGATGGCGCCGTCACCCGCCGCGCGGGTGTCGACGGTCACGGTGACCGAGAGACCGGGGCGCAACAGCGCGGCGAGGGGGCCGCTGGCCGGCAATGCAATCCGCACCGGAACGCGCTGCACGATCTTGGTGAAATTTCCGGTCGCGTTGTCCGGCGGCAGCAGACTGAACTGAGCGCCGCTGGCCGGGGCGAAACTCTCGATGCGGCCCTGCAACACCTGATCCGGGTAGGCGTCGACCGACACCTCGGCGAGTTGGCCCGGCCGCATCCGCGTCAGCTGCGTCTCCTTGAAATTGGCGGTGACGTAAACCTGCGGCAACGGCACCAGGGACAGCAGCTGGGTCCCGGGCTTGACGTACTGGCCGACTTGGCCGGCGCGGTTGCCGGCCACCCCCGGTATCGGCGCGCGAATCACGGTGTTGTCGAGATCGTTCTTCGCCAGCGACAGATTGGCTCGAGCCTGCTGGAGCCTGGCTTCTTCCTCGCGCCGCTGCGCCTGCTGGAGGGTGAACTGGCTCTGCTCGGCGGCGAATGCGGCGCGGGCTTTGGCGAGGGCCGCTTCGGCCTTGCGGGCGTCGGCTTCAGCCTGTTCGAAGCGCTGCCGGCTGGCAAAATCGCTCGTCATCAGGGCGGCGTACCGCTTGTAATCCTGCTGTGCCCGGGACAGATCGGCCTCGGCGGATTGGACCACGGCCGCGGCCTGATCGATCATCGCCTGCTGGAGTTTGAGCCGGCTCTCATATGTCGCGATCGTCGCTTCCGCGGTCGCAACCGCCGCCTCAGCTTGTGCGGCCTTGGCCTTGAAGTCGCGGTCGTCGATGACGAAAAGGATCGCCCCCTCCGCCACCGTCTGGTTTTCAGCGACCTTCACCTTCTTGATGTAGCCTTCCACTTTCGGGCTGATCACCGTGACATCGCTCTGCACATAAGCGTCGTCCGTGGATTGGCGGAATCGCAGCACATCCCACCAATACCACCCGCCGATGCCGGCGAAGGCGAGCACCACCACGGCCAGCCCCGCCACGATCTTTTTGCGCATCACTACCTAAACTAAACCGTTCAGTTTACTCTTGCGCAAACATATAAAGGTTGGCAGAGTGCTGTCAAGCCATGGCCCAGACCGCACACCATGAGGTCCCCACCCGCGGCAAGGCAGAAAGCATTCTCGCCGCCGCCAAACGGGCTTTCCTCGCCGCCGGCTTCGGAGCGGTCAGCATGGACACGATCGCCCGCGAGGCCGCCGTCTCAAAGGCGACGGTCTACGCGCATTTCGGCAGCAAGGAAGAACTGTTCGGCGCCGTCATCGAGCGCGAGTGCGAACAATATTTCGAACGCTTCTCGGCCGGCGAGCTCGATGCTCGCGATGTTCGCGCGTCACTGATGATATTGGGACGCCGTTTTCTCGAGCTCATTCTCTCGCCTGACGCGATCGCGTTGCACCGCATCATAGTGGGCGAGGTCACCCGCTTCCCGATGCTTGGCGAGGTGTTTTGGCGTGCCGGACCCGAGCGCGAACGTGTCCAGATCGAAGGTTTCCTGCGCAGTGCGGCAGCCGCCGGCGCATTGACGCTGCCCGACCCGCGGCTCGCCGCCGAGCAATTTGTCAGCCTCGTGCGCGCCGATGTCCAGCTGCGCCAGCTGCTCCGCCTCGAAGCCAAGCCCAGCGACTGTGAGATCGACATTGTCGTTGAAGGCGCGGTCGGCACATTTATCCGCGCCTTTCAACGCAAGGCCGGCTAATTCAGGGCCGGACGACCGGTCCGCGGCTGTCCGGCACCGTCGCCGCCTTCTCCTTCCAATCCTTCGACCATGGGGTCTCCGGCCGCGCCACCGGGACGCCGTCTACCCGGATCTCGTCCACCTGCTCGTTGAAGAAGCAGAGATAGCCCTTGATTTTGGGGCATTCCGGGATCGGGTCGGGATAGGTCCAGACCAGATCGGCTGAACACCTTGTCCCCGATCTTGACCGAGTAGTAGCTGGCCTTGCCCTTGTAAGGGCAGCGGGTCGCCGTGTCGCTCGGAACGAGCAGCTCCATCCGCACATCCTCGGGCGGGATGTAATAGCGGGTCGGCAGCCGCGTCTCGAACAAGAACCGGGCGCGCCGGGTCTCGGCGACGACTTGGCCTGCGACGACCACTTGCACCGAGCGCGACGAATCCAGCACGTCGACGCGTTTATAGGGGTCGCGCGGATGCACGAAAATCTCTTCGTCCTCCTCGTACCACGCATCGACGCGGTTCCAGTAGAACGCGACGAAATCCTTGATCGCCGTCACCTCCTCGAAGGGCTCGGGATACCCCCACACCGCGTTCTCCGCCACCTTGCCGCCGACCGTAATCGTCCAGTACGAGGCCGTCCCCTTATAGGGGCAAAAGGTGTGGTGGTCGGTCGGGGCCATCCGATCCATCCGGACGTCCGCGCGCGGGAAGTAGTAGACGGGCAGATGCCGCGTCTCGAACAGCAGATGCGCGTTGGTGCTATCCGCGATGATCTCGCCATTGAATTTGACGCGCACCCGCCGCGGCGAGGGCTCGAACAAAATCTTGTAGTCGGGGTTGGTCTTGAAACCGGATTCGCGCGTCTGCGCGGGCATCGCCATGATCCGCTCCTTCTGGACGTCTGCCCGCAAGAATGACCGCGACGCGCGGAGATCGCAAGATCAGTCCCGCAGTGGATTGACACCAGTGGCTGCGAGTGTTGCAGTTCTCTCATGATCGGCCATTGCCTAGGGCTCGCCCTCACCCGCTTCGCTGCGCTCAGCACCCTCTCCCGCAATGCGGGAGAGGGGCTACAACCCAGCTCAAAGCTCCTTTCCCGCACCGCGGGAGAGGGGGCGCCAAGCCTGCAGGGCTTGGTGGGTGAGGGTGATCTCGCATGAAAGCGGGGCCTGTCGACTACATCAGGCCGCGCAGCCTGGCCGAGGCGGTCGATCTGCTTGCAAAACGCCGGGGCGAGGCGCGGGTGATCGCGGGCGGCCAGTCGCTGGTGGCGATGATGAACCTGCGGGTTGCTGCTCCGGGCCTGCTGGTCGATATCAGCCGACTACCGGAGCTGTCTTCGGTTTCGGATGATGCCGATGCGGTGACCGTAGGCGCTTGCGTGACGCATGCCGCGATCGAAGACGGCCGCGTCGCCGATCCGTCGCGCGGGCTGATGCCGCGAGTGGCGGCGAGCCTTGCTTATCGCGCGATCCGCAATCGCGGCACAATCGGCGGCAGCCTCGCGCTGTCGGACCCTGCGGCCGAGTGGCCCGCCATTCTGACGGCCCTGGATGCCGACGTCGTGGTTTGCGGCCCGGGTGGGCGGCGGTCGATCAGATGCGCCGAGTTTACGACCGGGGTCTTCGAGACGAAGCTGGGTCCCGACGAGATCATCGAAAGCGTGCGGATGCCTAGGGTGTCGGCGGATGCCCGCTGGGGCTATCTGAAGCTATGCCGCAAATCGGGCGAATTCGCCAGCGCGCTCGCAGTCGCCATTGCCGATCATTCGCGTGGTCATTGCCGCGTCGTGCTCGGCGTGGCTAATGGCGCCCCCTTGGTGCTCGACGACACTTCGCGGCTCGTCTGCAAGAGCCAGCGCGGCGATATTCGCAATGCCGTGGCGGCCGATCTCGACCGCGCTGCGGACCGGCACTTCGACGAGTTCCAGCGCAATCTTCATATGGTCGCCGCAACGCGCGCAGTGCAACAGGTACTGCAATGACCGCGGTTCGCTTGCGCATCAATGGCGCAGAGGTCGCAGAGGACTTGCCGCCGCGGTTGTCGCTGGCCGATTTTCTGCGCGAGCGCCGCAATCTGACCGGTACCCATCTCGGCTGCGAGCACGGCGTGTGCGGCGCCTGCACGGTCCTCGTCGACGGCGAGCCGGCACGCTCCTGCCTGATGCTCGCCGTCGCCTGCGGCGAGCGCGAAATCAGGACCATCGAAGGCTTCGCTGGCGACCCCGTGATCGAGGCGCTGCGGCGAAACTTTCACCAGCACCACGCATTGCAATGCGGGTACTGCACGCCGGCGATGCTGATCACCGCGCGCGACCTGATCTTGCGGCGGCGCGCCGGGTCGGAGCGCGAGATCCGCGACGGCCTCGCCGGCAATATCTGCCGGTGCACCGGCTACACCAATATCGTGACTGCGATCGCCGAAGCGGCAAAGGAATTGGGAAGGGAGGCGACCAATGCCTGACGAGGGGTTTGGCGTCGGCGCGTCGCTTTTGCGCAGGGAGGATGAGCGGCACCTACACGGGCGCGGCCAGTTCGTTGCCGACATCAAATTGCCGGGCACGATGGACGTCGCGTTTGTCCGCAGTCCCCATGCGCACGCGCGGATCAGAGCGATCTCGGTGCCGCCCGAAGCGCGCGGCCGCGTCTTCACCGCGGCGGATCTGCCGCGGGTCAAGCCGATCCGCGTCACCTCGCATTCGACCGGCGCCAAATCGCCGCCCTGGCCGCCGCTCGCCACCGACAAGGTCCGCTATGTCGGCGAAGCGATCGCCGCTTGCATTGCCCCGTCGCGCGGCGAGGCGGAAGACCTCGCCAACGCCGTGTCTGTGGATTTCGAGATATTGGACGCGGTGGTCGACGCGCCGCGCGACATGCGCGGCAGCCGCCATCCCGTGCATGAGCAGTGGGGCGACAATCTCTATATCGAGCACGCCCTGCAGGGCGGCGACATCGACGCCGCGGCGCGCGCGGCCTATTTGACGGTGACCCGCGAATTCCGCATGCAGCGGCAATCGGGCGCGCCGCTCGAATGCCGCGGCGTTCTCGCCTACCGCGACCATCGGCTCGACGAGGTCGTGCTCTACGCCTCGACCCAGACGCCGCATATCGTGCGCGTCGCGTTGGCCGAGATCCTCGATATCGAGGAGCGCTGCATCCGCGTCGTCGCGCCCGATGTCGGCGGCGGTTTCGGGCCCAAGGCCCGCCTCTACCCGGAAGAGGTCATCCTTGCGGCATTGGCAATGGAGCTCGATCACCCCGTCCGCTGGATCGAGGACCGCAGCGAGCATCTGCTGACCACGGCGCACACCCGCGACCACCATTACAAGGTCACCGCCTATGCCGACCGGCAGGGGCATATCCTCGGCGTCGATGCCGAGATCGTCGTCGATGCCGGCGCCTACGGGCTGTGGCCGCAGGGGCCGTACCACGAAGCCGGCATGGTGGCGCGCGCGCTGCCGGGTCCTTATACGATCCCGAATTACCGCGCGAAACATTACACGGTGGCGACGAACAAAACGCCGCTCGGCCCTTATCGCGGCGTCGGCCGCCCGGGGGCGTGCTTTGTGATCGAGCGGCTGATCGACGAGATCGCCCGCGCGATCGGGCATGAGCCCAACGAGGTGCGGCTCCTCAACCTGGTGCGCCCCGAACAAATGCCGTTCACGACGATCGGCGGCCTGCGCCTCGACAGCGGCGATTATGCGCAGAGCGTGCGGCTGTGCGCCGAGCTGTTGGACATGCCGAAGATCCGCGCGCGCCAGCAACGCAATGAGCCGAACGGGCGGCTGATCGGCATCGGCTTCGCCACTTTTGCCGAGCAGACCGCGCACGGCGCCGCCGAATTCGCCGCCCGCGGCGCCTCGATCATCCCCGGTTTCGAGAGCTGCACCGCGCGCATCCTGACCGACGGCAGCGTCGTCTTGATGGTCGGCATCCAGTCGCACGGCCAGGGCCTCGAAACGGCGCTGTCGCAGGTCGCCGCCGAGGAGCTTGGCATCGACCCGGCGCGGATCTCGGTGCGCCACGGCGACACCGAGAGCACCGCCTTCGGGTTCGGCACCTTCGCCTCGCGCAGCATGGTGATGTCGGGCGGGGCGGTGGCGCGCGCCAGCCGGATGCTCCGCGACAAGCTGTGCCGCATCGGCGCGCATCTATTGCAATGCGAAGTCGCGGAGGTGCGCTGCGCCGATGGTGTCGTGGCGGGGCCGCAAGGGTCAGTCACGATCGCCGAGATCGCCAAGGTCGCGCATTTGCGCATGGACGGATTGCCGCTAGGGGTCGATCCGTTGCTCGACGCGACCGCGACCTACGAGCCGGCGATCAGCACCGGCGTCTACTCCTATGCGACGCACGGCGCCGTCGTCGCGGTCGACCCCGAAACCGGCTTTGTCGAGCTCCTCGATTACGCCGTCGCCGAGGATTGCGGCACAATGGTCAACCCGATGCTCGTCGAAGGCCAGATCCGCGGCGGCGTCGTGCAAGGCATCGGCACCGCTCTGTTCGAGGAAATCCCCTACGACGGAACCGGCCAGCCGCTCGCCGGCACCTTGGCCGACTACCTATTGCCCGGCGCCGCCGAACTGCCGGCGATCAAGATCGCCCATTTGCACACCCCCACCCCTCACACCGAATACGGCATGAAGGGCATGGGCGAAGGCGGCGCCGTCGCCCCGCCCGCGGCCATCGCCAACGCCCTCCGTGACGCCCTCGCCACAATCGGCGCCGAAGTCAACGAGACCCCAATCACCCCCCGCCGAATAGTCGCAGCAATCTGGAAGTCACCGGCGCCGCGCTCTGACCTCTGATTTTGATTACCGGGAAGGTCGTCGAAGGCCTACCGGACAGCGCCGAGCAGAGTGAGCCCTGCTGCCAGCAATACGCCCATGCGCACGGTGAGCTGCAGGCCGAGATTGTCCATGGCAGCGTCCAGCTCCCGCCGCATCGTGTCTATCGCGGACTGAAGCTGCCTCGAGCGGTATCGAGGTCGTAATGGGTCGCCAGCTCGACCATAATGAACTCCCGCGCCGCCTCTGCATGAGCTTCGGCCTGTTCTTGCGAAACGCCCGCATCCCGAAACTTCTTCGCATAGCCGAGGCTATCAAAGGCAGATGCCATCGGTGCTCCTCATTTATGCTCGGTCCCTGATCCTTCAACGGCAAATCCGGCGGCGCGCCGGAACTCTAGGCGACAGTTCGTCAGCGCTTCCCTAACGCAAGCGTCACCAGACCCATGCAGACGCCGTCGCCTAGGATTGCGCACGATGGTCAACCCGATGCTCGTCGAGGGCCAGATCCGCGGCGTCGTGCAGGGCATCGGCACCGCGCTCTACGAGGAAATCCCCTATGACGATGCCGGCCAATCGCTAGCCGGCACGCTCGCCGACTAGCTGATGCCCGGCACCGCCGAATTGCCGCAATCAAGATCGGCCACCTGCACACGCGCTGCATTATCAGCGAAATCGGCGGAGCAGTGGTCACTCGAGTGGCGGCATTTCCCGTGGGGCGGCGGCGCGGCGGAGCCGGTCATTGATTGCTCGGCCGAGGCCTTGCTCGGGGATCGGCATCACGGCGATCGCGGTGAAGGAGGGGCGGTCAAGGCGGCGCAGCATCGTGAAAAGGTTGGCCGCCGCCTCGGCGAGGTCACCGGAACGGCTCAGCCATAGCACCTCCGCGAAGCCGGGCGGCGCGTCCGGTCCGAAGGCGAGCAATGCTTCGCTGGGATGGGCATCCATCGCGCCGACGCGGACCGGCAGACCAGGTGCGTAGTGGCTCGCCAGCATGCCCGGTGATTTCGGCACGCCTGAGCCGGACAGGGCGATTGGTCCAAGCAATTCGGTTAGTGCCTCGGATGTGACCGCGCCGGGGCGGAGCAGGGCAGGGGAGGGTCCCGAAAGATCGAGCACGGTCAATTCGAGGCCGAGAGGGGTCGGACCGTCGTCGAGGATCAGCGCGACATGGTCTCCGATGTCCTCCGCGACATGCAGGGGTTCCGTAGCGCTGATGCGGCCCGAGCGGTTAGCGGAAGGCGCCGCGATCGGACGGCCGGCCTCACGCAGCAACGCCTGGGCGACCGGGTGGGCGGGTACCCGGATCGCCACCGTGTCGAGGCCAGCGCTCGCCAGCAGCGACAAACCTGCGGCGGGCCGGCGCGGCAAGACTAGGGTCAACGGTCCCGGCCAGAACCGCGCGGCGGCATAACGGGCGGGAGAATTAAAGGTGGCCAGAGTCGCGGCGTCCGCAAGGTTCCGGACGTGCACGATCAGCGGGTTGAAGCGCGGCCGGGCCTTGGCTGCGAATATCGCGGCGACGGCGCGGTCGTTTGTTGCGTCGCCGCCGAGCCCGTACACGGTCTCGGTCGGGAAGGCGACAAGCCGGCCGGCGCGCAACAGCGCGGCCGCCTTGGCGGTCGCCTCCACGCCGGCGCGGGCGATTTCAGCCCTCAACCGCACCGCCTCTAGTTAGATCCACTGCCGTTGGAATTGGAGGCCGCCTTGAAATTTCGCTCCGCGGTCAACACGTCTAGAAACGTTCTAAAGTCGGCGAGGAGCACATCGTGGAATCCCAAGCAAGTGAAAGCAAGTGCCCGCTCTCGGGCGGGACCCGCACACACACGAACCGTGACTGGTGGCCGAATCAGCTGAACGTTCAGGTTCTGCATCAGCACTCCAGCCTATCCGATCCAATGGGCAAGTCGTTCGACTACGCCAAGGAATTCAACAGCCTCGACCTGAATGCAGTGATCAAGGACCTGCACGCCTTGATGACCAATTCGCAAGATTGGTGGCCGGCCGACTTTGGCCATTACGGCGGACTATTCATTCGCATGGCATGGCACAGCGCGGGCACCTATCGCATCGCCGACGGCCGCGGCGGTGCTGGCGCCGGCCAGCAACGCTTCGCGCCCCTCAACAGCTGGCCGGATAATGCGAACCTCGACAAGGCGCGCCGGCTCCTATGGCCGATCAAACAGAAATACGGCCGCAAAATCTCCTGGGCCGACCTGATGATCCTCGCCGGCAACGTCGCGCTCGAGTCGATGGGCTTCAAGACGTTCGGTTTCGGCGGCGGGCGCAAGGACGTTTGGGAGCCCGAAGAGCTCTACTGGGGTCCCGAGGGGACGTGGCTGGGGGATGAGCGCTACAGCGGCGAACGCGAGCTTCAGAACCCGCTCGCCGCCGTGCAAATGGGCCTGATCTACGTCAATCCGGAGGGACCCGGCGGGAAGCCGGATCCGGTCGCGGCGGCCAGAGACATTCGCGAGACCTTCTACCGAATGGCGATGAACGACGAGGAGACCGTTGCTTTGATTGCCGGCGGCCACAGCTTCGGCAAAACCCACGGTGCCGGCGATCCGTCGTTTGTCGGTCCGGCGCCGGAAGCCGGCAACATCGAGGACCAAGGCCTCGGTTGGAAGAGCAAGTATGGCACCGGCTTCGGGCCAGACACGATCACCGGCGGCCCGGAAGTCACCTGGTCGCAGACGCCGACGACGTGGAGCAACCATTTCTTCGAAAACCTTTTCAAATACGAATGGGAGCTGACGAAGAGCCCGGCCGGCGCTTGGCAGTTCAAGGCGAAAGGCGCCGCCGCAACGGTCCCGGATGCCTTCGACCCGGAGAAGCGGCACTTGCCGACGATGCTGGTCACCGACCTCGCCCTGCGGGCCGACCCGGCTTACGAAAAGATCTCACAGCGCTTTTACGAGCATCCGGATCAGTTCGCAGATGCGTTTGCCCGGGCGTGGTTCAAGCTGACGCACCGCGACATGGGTCCGAAGGTGCGTTATCTCGGCCCGCTCGTCCCGAAGGAGACGCTGATCTGGCAAGACCCCATCCCCGCGGTGGATCATCCGCTGATCGGGGAAAAGGATATTGCCGCTCTGAAGGCGAAAATCCTCGCCTCTGGCCTCTCCGTTTCGCAGCTGGTTTCGACGGCTTGGGCCTCGGCCTCGACGTTCCGCGGTTCCGACAAACGCGGCGGCGCGAATGGCGCGCGCATCCGCCTCGCGCCGCAGAAAGATTGGGAGGTCAACCAGCCGGGCCAGCTGAGGGAGGTGCTGCAGACGCTTGAAGCGATCCAAAGGGATTTCAACGGTTCACAGTCCGGCGGGAAGAAGGTCTCGCTTGCCGACCTGATCGTTCTGGCGGGCGGCGCGGCGGTCGAGAAAGCGGCAAAGGCCGCGGGGCACGACGTAAAGGTCCCCTTCACGCCGGGCCGCATGGACGCATCGCAGGAGCAGACGGACGTCGAGTCTTTCGCGCCGCTCGAACCGACCGCCGAGGGGTTCCGCAACTATCTTCGTGGCAAGCAGCTGATGCTGCCCGAGGAGGCGTTGGTAGATCGGGCGCAGTTGCTGACCTTGACGGCGCCCGAGATGACGGTTCTAGTCGGCGGCCTGCGCGTCCTCGGCGCCAATGCCGGGAAGTCCTCGCACGGCGTCTTCACCAAGCGGCCGGAGACTCTGACGAACGACTTCTTCGTCAATCTGTTGGACATGAGCATGCAATGGCAGCCGTCCGCCGGCTCTGAAGGCGTGTTCGAGGGCCGCGACCGGAAGACCAACGAGCTCAAATGGACCGGCACGCGTGCCGATCTGATCTTTGGCTCGCACTCGCAATTGCGCGCCTTCGCGGAAGTCTATGCCGGCGCCAACTCGCAGGAGAAATTCGTCAAAGACTTCGTGTCGGCGTGGACCAAGGTGATGAACCTGGACCGCTTCGACCTCGCCTGATCTTTACTGGCTTCCGGGGCGGATTTTTGGTCCTTGTTACTCTGCCGCGGACTTTTCTGATTTGGCTGAGCGGCGGGTGGCGTGCCGCTCGATCTCCGATTGGATCGCGGCGCTGGCTTTCCCAAGAAAATCCTCGTGATGCCGCACGGCAAAGTCGTAGCTGGCGCGCAATAAATCGCGGCTCTTCTGGAAATGCGGGTGCACGAAACGCGCCATCAGCTCGTAATGCCGCTTGGTCGCGTCCCAATCGGCCCAGTTCTGCGCCAGCTCGCACAGCACGCCGAACCCGCCCGACCCCTGGACCAGGCGCTCGACATAAGCGACGGCATCGTCGGGGGTGCCGATGCACGCCGTGCCGGTTTCGATCAGCCACTCGATCGGGTCGCCGACATCGGCCGGGATGATCGGGAAAGTGGCGATGTCACGAAAATAATTGGCGAAGGCCTGGACGCCGAACTCTACATTCTTGCGCGCTTGCTCGCGCGTCTCGGCGATATGGAAGAAACCGACGACGCGCCAGTCTTTGCGGTTTGGCGTATGGCCATTGGCGCGCGCAGTCTCCTCATAAAGCCCCCAATTGGCGGTATGGCGCTCCATCTGCGCCGGGGCGGTGCCACCGATCGACAGCAGGCCGATACCATATTTGCCGGCCAGCAACGATCCTGAAGGTGAGCGCGCGGCGGCCACCGCCAATTCCATCGTCGGGTGGGTATAGGGCCGCAGTTGCAGTTGCGCGTCGGTCAGGCTGAACCAGTCGGTCTTGCGATTCACCATCTCACCCCGCAGCAGCGGGATGATGACCTCCAGCCCCTCGTTCATCATGCGCCGTTGGTCGCCGGGGTCGATGCCGATCTTCAGCGCGTCGTGCACGAGGGCGCCGGGGCCGACCCCGAACATCGCCCGGCCGCGCGTCATATGGTCGAGCTGCACCATGCGGTCGGCGAGCATGAACGGATTGTGATACGGCAACGAAACAACTCCGGTACCGAGCCGGATATGGCGGGTGCGCTGCGCCGCCGCGGCGATGAACATCTCCGGACAGGCAATCAATTCGAAGCCGCCCGAATGGTGCTCGCCGATCCACGCCTCGTGATAGTTCAGCCGGTCGAGATGCTCGAGCAGTTCGAGGTCGCGCTCGATCGACAAGGTCGGGTTCTCGTTGTGGTTGTGAAACGGCGCGAGAAAAATGCCGCTGCGCAGATAGAGATCGTCCATGCCGAGATCCTCCGGCAGAAAACCTGATGCGGCGGATGGTCGGCCATCGGCCTGGTTCCCGCAAGCTAATTTCCCCCTTCTGCGGGTTCCTGCTATCATGGCTGCCATTACCGTGAGCCATTACCGCGATGAGGAGGCAAACATGTCAGAGCTCGGCGCCGATGCAATGCGGGGAGTTCCCTGGCCCTCGAATGGCCTGACCGAGATCCCGTTCCGCCTCTACACCGATCCCGGCCAATACCGGCTCGAGCAGGAGCGGATCTTCAAGGGCCCGACCTGGAATTTTCTGTGCCTGACCTCCGAGATCCCGAACGCCGGGGATTATATCGCTACGACGATCGGCGAGACCGCAGTCATCGTCACCCGCGACGCCGAGGGCGAAATCAACGCCTTTGTCAACCGCTGCGCGCATCGCGGCAATCTGTTGTGCCTGGAGCGGCGCGGCAACGTCAAAGAGATCAGCTGCATCTATCACGGCTGGACCTATGACCTGACCGGGAAATTGACCGGCGTCGCGTTCGAGCGCGGGGTCAAGCGGCAAGGCGGCATGCCCCCCGAGTTTCGCAAGGACGAGCACAATCTGCAGCGGCTGCGGGTCGCCGAGTTCGCCGGCCTGGTGTTCGGGTCGTTCCGCGACGACACCCCCGATCTCGAAACCTATCTCGGGCCGAAAATTTCCGCCGGCATCAGCCGCGTGCTGAACCGGCCCGCCCGCATTCTCGGCCGCAGCACGCAGGTATTGCCCAATAACTGGAAGCTCTATGCCGAAAACGTCAAGGACACCTATCACGCCAGCATATTGCATTTGTTTCTGACGACCTTTCGGATAAACCGCCTGAGCCAAGAGGGCGGGATCGTCATGGACGACAGCGGGGCGCACCACTTCAGCTATTCGAAGCTCGATTACGCGCAGGAGGACGCCGATTACCGAGAGGCGGCGCTGCGCTCGGACAGCGGGTTCGGCCTCAAAGACAGCTCGGTCATCGAATCGGTCGACGAATATGGCGATGGCATCTCGGTGCAGATCCTGACAGTCTTCCCGAGCATGGTGTTGCAGCAGATCCGCAACACGATCGCGGTGCGCGTCATCCGCCCGCGCGGGCTCGAAAAGACCGAGCTCGAATGGATCCATCTGGGCTTTGAGGACGACGACGAGGCGATGACGGAACGGCGCCTCAGGCAAGGCAATCTGGTCGGCGCGGCCGGCTACATCTCGATGGAGGATGGCTGCATCGGCGGGCTTGTCCAGCGCGGGATACGCTACAACGACGAGGACACCGGTGTTGTGATGATGGGCGGGTACGATGCCGAGCCGCAGCCCTTCCGCGCCAGCGAAGCGGCGATCCGCGGCTTCTGGAAGGAATACCGCGCGCTGACCGGCAGCTGACGCGCTGATGGACGAGGTCGCCGTCCGGCTCGGCGTCCAAGAGCTGATCGCCGCCTATGTCGACTGCATCGACGAGGACCGGCTCGAAGACTGGCCCGATTTCTTTGTCGAGCAGTGCCGCTACGTGATCACCAGCCGGACCAGCCACGAGGCCGGGCTGCCGCACGGCGTCGTCTATGCGGCGTCGCGCGGCATGCTGATCGACCGAGTAACCGCGCTGCGTCAGGCCAACATTTTCGAACCGCACCGCTACCGCCACATCGTCGGCCCGATCCGAATCGAGCAGGTCGACGCGACAGTGGCGCAGGTGCGATCAAATTTTATTGCGGTGCGGATTATGCACGACGGCGAGATGGCCCTCTTCGCCGCCGGCCGCTATCTCGACCGCATCGCTCTGACGAGCCAGCCCTACCGCTTCATCGAACGCCTCGTCGTCCTCGACAGCCAGAAGATCGACACATTGCTGGTGATACCGCTGTGAATTGAACCCACTGCGGCTTCGTGTGGCGATCGCGTCTAACCGAAGGTCTTCACCGCCTGCTCGATGGCCGGTGCTGCCCTCTGGAGATCCTCCGGGATCATTGCTGGCGTTGCTTCGATGCTGGCGTTCAATGCCAGAAACCACGGCTCCGCAATCCGCGGGAGCTCTGAAGCGTTATTCATGTTGAGTATCAGAATGCCGGTGCGCCGGCCGCCCTCGGCAATGAAATAGGCAGCCTCGGGCTTTTGTTGCTCGAGAATGGTCTGGATCACCTTGAAGCCGTCTTTTTTTGCAGCTGCGTTGCCCGCCTCGACCGGAAACGAAACCTTGACCAGGAACCGCATTATCTGCCTCCCCATCTCACGTCCACGCCGACAGCATGACACGGATGATAGGTCGGGGACAGCGCCCACAGCCGGTGCCCGCTTCCCTTGCGGCGATCGAATAGGATAGCCTCGGGCTGACAAACAGCGGAGTGGCGGCATGGCTGACGGCGGGACTGCCGGGTATCTCGACGATTTCCGGGCGCGCGGCGAGGCGATCGCCGAGGCGTGCACGCGTTGCGGCGCGTGTTTTCGGGCATGCCCGATGGTCGCGCCGGCCGGGCTCGGCGAGGCGGACCCGGAAGAGACCGCGGCCGGCATCGTCGACCTGATCACCGGCGGCGCGGGCACCGCGGCGGCGGCCCGTTGGGCTTCGGTGTGCAGCGGCAGCGGCAATTGCATTCCGGCCTGCCCCGAGGGCATCAACACGCGCTTCATGGTCCAGCTCGCCCGTGGTTTTGCCCGGGCGCAGGCCGGCGACGCGCCGCTCAACACGCGCTGGCGGCAGGGCTTCCAGACGATGAGCCGCGGCGTGCGGATCCTGTCGCGGCTGCAATTGCCGCCCGAGACATTGGCCCGCGTCAGAGGGCAATCCGCGGAGCAGCCGCGCCAAAGCCCGCCCGATGTCGTCTTCTACACCGGGTGCAACATCTTGAAGACGCCGCACATCGCGCTGTTGTGCCTCGACGTGCTCGATCTGCTCGGGCGTCGATTACGAGGTCATGGGCGGGCCCGGGCAGTGCTGCGGCGTCTATCAGTTCCGCGAGGGCGATTTCGAAAACACCGCCCGCGTGTCCTACACGACGATCGACGGCCTCGCCTCGGCCGGCACCTCGACGGTGCTGTCCTGGTGTCCCAGCTGCCAGGTCCAGATCGGCGAAGTGACGTTGCCGAGCTATGAGGCGCGGTTCGGCGCGCGGCCGTTCGACCTGAACCCGTTCCTGGTGTTTCTCGCCGACCACGCGGAGGCCCTCGCCCCGATGATGAAACACCGGGTCGAGAAACGCGTGGCTTTGCACGAACGGCCGGTCTTGCCGTCGGTGCAGGCGGCAGTGCGCAAGCTGTTGGCGATCATACCGGGTGTCGAGCTTATCGAGATCGACGTGCCCCGCGTCGGGACCCAGGCCAACAGCCTGGCGGTACTGCCGGCGTTCAAGCGCGAGCTCGTCGCCCGCGAGCTCGCCGCCGTGGCCGATGCCGGCGTGACGACGCTCGCCACGATTTACCATGCCTGCCACCGCGAGCTTTGCGATGTCGGCGACGGGCGCAGCTTCGAGGTCGTCAATTTCATGGAGATCCTCGGCGAAGGGCTCGGCCTTCGTGCCGAGGATCTCTACAAGCGGCTCAAGATGATCAGGGACATCGACGACATCATCGTCGAGACGAGCCCGCTCATCGCCGAGCACGGGCTCGACCTCGACACGGTCCGCGACGCACTGCTCCAAGAATTCGGGGCGCACTGACCAAGTGTCCGCCGCGATGGAAATCCGCATGGGACGCAATCCGCCAATTGCATCGCGAGCGGAGCGAAGCGATCTCAGGCCGCTGAGCGACCATTCGGTCGAGATTGCTTCGTCGCGCAAGGCGCCCCTTGCAATGACGGCCTCCCTCGGGCTAGCCCGCAGCGGCATTCCGCAGCACGCGCTGGGCGATGCTCCAGCGGTGGACCTCGGAGGGGCCGTCGTAGATCCGGAACGGGCGGACTTCGCGGAACAGGCGCGCGACGATCGTGTCGTCGGTGATGCCGAGACCGCCGAGGATCTGCATGCTGCGGTCGACGACCCGCCAGATGGCCTCCGAGCAGATGACCTTCGCCATGCTCAACTCGTGGCGGCCTCGCTGGCCCTGGTCGAGGACCCAGGCGGTGTGCCAGATCACGAGCCGGCACTGGTGGATGTCCATCTCGTTGTCGGCGAGCATGAACCCGACCCCCTCGTGCTCGCCAATGGGCTTGCCGAAGGCGGTGCGCCTCAGCGCGTAATCGGTCGCGATATCCTGGGCGCGGCGCGCGGCGCCGAGCCAGCGCATGCAATGGGTCAGGCGCGCCGGGGCCAGCCGCACTTGCGCGTAACGAAAGCCCTCGCCGACCCGCCCCAGAACCTGGCTTTCGGGCACCCGCAATCCGTCGAGCCGGACGACTGCATGACCCCCGGTCATGTATTGGTCGAGGGTGTCCAGCACCCGTTCGATATGAATCCCCGGCGCGCTCATCGGCGCGAGGAACATCGTCGCGCCGGCGGGTCCACCCATGTCGCTCTCGTTGCGCGCCATGACGATGCCGAGATCGGCGCCGACCGCTCCGGTGATCAGCCATTTGCGGCCGTCGATGACAAATTCGTCACCGTCGCGGCGGGCGGTCGTCAGCAGCATCGAGGGGTCCGCTCCGGCGCCGGGAGCCGGTTCGGTCATCATGAAGCATGAGCGGATCTGCCCCGCCGCCATCGGCCGCAGCCATTGCTCCTTCTGGCGCTGCTCGGCGACTTCTTCGAGAAGGTGCATATTGCCCTCGTCGGGCGCGAAGCAGTTGAGCGCGACCGGCCCGAGCGGCGAGTAGCCGGCGGCCTCGAATACCACCGCCTTGCCGCGGTGATCGAGCCCAAGCCCGCCCCAATCGCGGCCGACATGCGGGCTGAGGAGACCTGCCTCGCGGCCGAGCGCGACGAGTTCGCGCCGCAAGTCCTCGCTCGGCCCGTGCGCGGTTTGCCGCGGGTCGGTCTCGAACGGCAGGACCCTGTCTCGCACAAACCGCTCGGTGCGCTCCTTCAGCTCGACGAGATCGTCAGACAGCGAAAAGTCCATCAGTATC
>CAVSTA010000038.1:0-78817 GCA_963730745.1 uncultured Alphaproteobacteria bacterium | reverse complement strand
ATCCGGTTCGTCGCAGAAACCCTGGCCCGCTGTCGGCATCAAGGAAGGAATAACAGCCAAGAAAACAGCGGATTAACAGCGAAGCACAGCGAAAAGAGAGCATCGGTAGTCCGGTGTCCCGCTCTTTTGCAAAAGTATGCGCTGGTCGGCTTTGCAATCTGCGCCCCCAAGAGCGAGTGACAAACTGGTCATATTATGATATTAGCATGGTATTGTAGATTAATCAAGGCTCAACATCCGCTGTCCCCAACTGCTACCGGCTCACCCTCGGCGATGTGGTAACGGTGGCGCGCATTGACCGCCTCGCCCGCCCTATGGGCACCTCATCGAATTGTCCACTGATCGAGATGGTATTGCTCGGGATCACCCGTAGGGCTCGCGCTGCCGTCCGATTATGACCGGCTCGGCGGGGGAGGACGAGCGTCTATACCGCGATATGAGTTTCGAGAGCTTTCGTTGAAGCTGATGGCCGGCTCGCGCCTGTCTCGCGATTGTAATCGGATGGCCCAAATTTTTATCGCCGGTCCGGTTATAGCGTGGGCTGCCAGGTTCCTTCGACAAAACAGGCTTCGCTTTCGCCGGGCCAGGGTGGCATCGTGGCGCCGATTATGCTGAGCGGCTCGGGCCCGTCGCAGCGGAATTGAAAATGCGTGCCGGTTGGTATCGTCAGGGACACGCTGGGGACGAGCGCGACGATTTCCTCCTGTTCGCCGAGCTTGCGCCACATGCGCCCATCTCCCGAGATGACGTACCAGACCTCCTCGACCGTGCGATGGGCGACGGCTTTCGACACCGTGTTCGGCGGCAGCGAAAAAATAGCGAGACCGCCGCGCGATAATTGGCACAGCACGCGAACTTCGGAGCCGTCCGGTGCGATCGCGTCGGGCTTACTGCTGATCCGTTTGGTCTCAAAGCCCAAAGCGGAGCCCCCATCGGTCATTTGTTGGATAAGCCGGTGCGTCCTTCGAGACGGCCGCTCCGCGGCCTCCTTAGGATAAGGTTTTTCGGAATGCCACCAGGGATGCCGAAGGGCGCGCCTCGAAGCAGACATGGCATTGATGCAGCGCCGATCAGGCGAGACCATAAAGGTTTGCCGCGTTATCCCGGGTCAGCTTCTGGCGCATTTCCGGCGACAGGTTTTTCATCTGGCGCTCGATCGCAGCCCGCGAGTTCGGCCACACGCTGTCGGGGTGCGGGTAGTCCGAGGCCCATAGGAGGTGGCCGTCGCCGAAGAACGGGATCAGCGCCATCGCCGCCTCGTCCTCCTGGAAGGTCGCATAGATCTGCCGCTTGAAGAGTTCGCTCGGCTTGGTCTCGAGCGCAGCACCGCCCTTGTCGGCCCAGAACTCCTTGGCCTCCCACAGCCGCCAATGGCGGTAGTCGAGCTCCTGGACGAGCCAGGGCAGCCAGCCCGTGCCGGCTTCGGCCATCACCATCTTCAGCCGCGGATGGCGCTCCAGAATCCCCCAGGCGAACAGGTCGACGAACGGTTCGAGGAAATTGTTGAGAAAGCCCTTGGTGTTCTCGAACACGCTGGCGGCCTTGCCGGCGGCGCGGCTGCCCGGCATCGGCAGGAACACGGTGATGTGCCAGGACAGGATGATACCGCTCTCCTCCAGCGCCTGCCACAACGGTTCCCAGCTCGGATCATCGAGCTTCGGCCTGATCTGCGCGATCATCAGATTGACCTGGCGCACGCCGCCCTTGGCGATCAGCCGCTGCAATTCGGCGAGCGCCGTCTCCGGAGTTTCCGGCAGCATCGGCACGCCGATCAGCCGGTCCGGCGCCGCCTTGCAGAACTCAAGGAGCCAGTCGTTGTAGACTTGGTAGCAAGCGACACGCAGCACCGGGTCGTCGGTCGAGATCTGGAAGATCGGGCCGAAGATGACCTGCGCCTCGACCCCGTCGCGATCCATGTCTTCAAGGCGCAATTCGGCTATCGCCGGCCGGCGCTGGCTCTGATCGTAGATTTGGGCGCGATCGAACGCGTTATAGATCGGCTTGACCGAGCGTGTGTTGCCGTTCGCCGGCTTCTGACCGCCCCAGCTGCCCCAAACCTTGCCGTCGCAGATCCACACCGCCTGCCCGTCGCGCTCCTCGACACGGGGCGCCCGCTCGCGCAACGAGGCCGGCAGCCGCGTCAGCCACAAATCCGCCGGCAATTGCCCCAGATCCATATGATCGTCGCAGGAAATCAGCCGATCCGCCATTTTCGCCTCCTCACCCGACCGCACTGCCGAGTGTTTATCACATTTCACGGCGGGTTGTGGCGCGTTTGCGTCTCCGCAAGGACTCCGCGGTGCAGCCAAGTCACCGACGCGAATGCACCGAGCCACGAGCCAGTCGCCGCAAACAGGACATACGCCGCGTTCTCGGTGTAGCTGATCACCGCGAACGCCGACAGCAAATACCAGATGGCGCTCCAGTTCGCCGCCCAGAAGCGGCGCCTGCCGCTCACCGCCGCGTTGAAGAATACATAGGCCGCATCCGTCGCGGCGGTGGAGACAAGCACGCCCAACGCGATGAGGGGGTGGACGCCGAGAATCATGACAGGGCTCCATTTTATGGTTTTGGACTCGTCGTTTAATCTCGATAGCGGTTGACGCATGTCCGCGGACCCGCGTCTGATAAGCGCATGCCGCTCGACAACATACCCGGCCCCACCCTGGAAGCCCGCCTACGGCGCGTGGTTCGCGGCGAGGTGCTGTTCGATGCGTTCAGTCGCGGGCGCTATGCGACCGATGCGTCGATCTACCAGATCGAGCCGTTGGGGGTGGTCGTGCCGAAGAGCCGCGACGATGCGGCGGCGGCGATCGCGATCGCGCGCGAGGAGGGGGTGCCGGTGTTGCCGCGCGGCGGCGGCACCTCGCAATGCGGGCAGACGGTGGCGCGGGCGCTCGTCATCGACTGCAGCAAACATCTCGACCGGGTGGTTTCGGTCGATGTCGAAAGGCGCCGGGCACGGGTCGAGCCGGGGGTCGTGCTCGACCGGCTCAACCGCCTCCTTCGCAAAGACCGGCTGTTCTTTCCGGTCGATCCGTCGACAGCCAGCCGCGCGACGATCGGCGGCATGACCGCCAACAACAGCTGTGGCTCGCGCTCGCTGCGCTACGGCAACATGGTGCACAATGTGCGCGGCATCGACGCGCTGCTCGCCGATGGCGCCGCGGCGTGGTTCGGCGAGGTGCCCGGGAATTTTCCAGCTGATTCCAATGGCGGCTCGATGCCGCAGCGGTATCGCGAGCTCGTGACCCGCATGCGCGCCTTGCACCGGCGCGAGGCCGAGGAGATCGAGCGGCGCTTTCCCAAGGTTTTGCGGCGGGTCGGCGGCTACAACATCGACAGCATTAGCGAGGCCGGCCACAACATGGCGCGGCTGCTGGTCGGTTCCGAGGGCACGCTCGCCTTCTTCAACGAGATCGAGCTCGAATTGCAGCCGATCCCGGGGCACCGGGTGCTAGGCATCTGCCATTTCCCGAGCTTCTACGGCGCGATGGCCGCAACCCGGCGGATCGTCGAGCTCGGTCCCAGCGCGGTCGAGCTGGTCGACCGCACGATGATCGATCTGTCGCGCGACATCCCGATGTTCCGCCCGGTTGTCGAGCGCTTCGTTCAAGGGAAACCGGCCGCGCTGCTGCTGACCGAATTCGCCGGCGACGACCCGGCGGAGAACCTGCGGCGGCTCAAGGCGCTCGGCGACTTGATGGGCGACCTCGGCTGCCCCGGCGCCGTCGTCGAGGCAATCGAGCCCGGCTTTCAGCAAGCGGTGTGGGAGGTTCGCGCTGCCGGGCCTCAATATCATGATGTCGATGAAGGGCGACGGCAAGCCGGTCTCGTTTCTCGAGGATTGCGCCGTGCGGCTCGAGGACCTCGCCGATTACACCGACCGCCTCACGCGCATTTTCGAGAAGCACGGCACCTACGGCACGTGGTACGCGCATGCCTCGGTCGGCTGCCTGCATGTGCGGCCGGTGCTCAACCTGAAGCAGGAGCTCGAGGTCAAGAAGATGCGGGCGATCGCCGAGGAAGCCTTCGCGATGGTCCGCGAATACAAGGGGTCGCATTCCGGCGAGCATGGCGACGGCCTGGTGCGCTCCGAATTTCACGAGGCGATGTTCGGCTCGCGGATGGTGCACGCTTTCGAGGAGGTCAAGGACGCCTTCGACCCCGCGGGCCTCTTCAATCCCGGCAAGATCGTGCGTGCTCCTAAAATGGATGACCGCGGCCTCTTCCGCTTCAAGCCGGACTACTCCCCACTGCCGATCGAGACGGCGCTCGACTGGTCGGAATGGGGCGGCTTTGCCGCAGCCACCGAGATGTGCAACAACAACGGCGCCTGCCGGGCCCGCGATGCCGGCGTCATGTGCCCCTCCTACCGCGCGACCGGCGATGAGCAGCATCTAACCCGTGGCCGCGCGAATACCTTGCGGTTGGCGCTGACGGGACAGCTCGGGCCCGAGGCGCTCGTCTCCGACGATATGCGCGAGACGATGGCGCTGTGCATCTCATGCAAGGGCTGCAAGCGCGAGTGCCCGACCGGGGTCGACATGGCGCGCATGAAGATCGAGTTTCTGCATCATTACCGCAAGCGGCACCGGCTCACCCCGCGCGACCGGCTGGTCGCGTATTTGCCCCGCTATGCATTCTACGCCGGGCGCCTCGCGCCGCTGATGAACCTGAGGAATCGGCTCCCGATGCGTCGCCAAGCTCGGTGAGCGGCGGTTCGGGCTCAGCGCCCGACGAAAGCTGCCTCACTGGTCCAGCCATCCCTATCGAGGAGCATCGTCCGGAAGCGGGCGCGGGATCGTGCTGCTGGTCGACACCTTCAACCGCTATTTCGAGCCGGAGAACGCACGTGCGGCCGAGCGGGTGCTGGTTCGCGCCGGCTATCGCGTAATCATCCCCGACCCGGCAAGCGGCAGACCGCTGTGTTGCGGGCGCACCTTTCTTTCGGCTGGTCTCGTGGATGAAGCGCGGCGCGAGGTCCGCCGCACGCTGGACGCCCTCAGCCCTCATCTCGAGGCCGGAACGCCGGTCGTCGGGCTGGAACCGTCCTGCCTGTTGACATTGCGCGATGAATTTTCGGCGATCTTGCCGGGTGCACAGACCAAGGCGCTCACCGAGCGCGCCCAGCTTTTCGAGGAATTCGTCGAAAGCGAGCGCGCGGTGGGCCGCTTCCAATTGCCATTGACGCCGATGGAAGGCCGAACCGCATTGCTGCACGGTCATTGCCACCAGAAGGCGTTCGGAACCGTGGGTGCCGCGGTAAAGGCGTTGCAGCTGATCCCCGGTCTCAGCGTAGAGACCTTCGACTCGACCTGCTGCGGCATGGCTGGGTCGTTCGGCTATGAGGCCGAGCATTACGACATCTCGCTGCAGATGGGCGAGCTCGGCGTATTGCCGAAGATGCGAGCAGCTCCGCCCGGCACCCTTCTTGCCGCCAACGGCACGAGCTGCCGTCATCAGATCGCCGATGCCGCCGGCCGCGAGGCCCGCCATCTCGTCCGTATCCTCGACGACGCCTCTGCCGGAGCTTGACGGTGGAAGAACTCGATATCGTTTTCGACCCGCTGCCGCCGGAGCCGTTGACACGCTTCGTGACCGAGAGTCTCCGCCTCCTTCAATGTCGCTGCGACGGGCCTCTCGGCCTGGTACCCGGTGGGCTTCTTCTTGAAGAGCCGGAGCGGCGAATGGCTGGGCGGACTGCTCGGCAATATCTGGGGCGGCTGGCTTCAGGTCACACATCTGTGGGTCGCCTCGGCCGTGCGCCGGCAACGGTACGGCACGCGGCTGATGCAGGCCGCCGAGGATTACGCCGTCGAGCGCGGCTGCATCGGCGCGACGTTGGAAACGACCAGCTTCGAAGCACGCCCATTCTATGAGAAGCGCGGATACGAGGTCTTCGCCACCTTGGACGATTATCCGCCGGGGCATTCCAAGTTTTTTCTCCGCAAGCGGCTTACGGCTGCGCCGCCCGGCCGGGCGAAATCGTTGCTGGATTTTTGGTTTGGACCGGAGGTCGACCCCGACCGCGAGCGGCATCGCGAGATCTGGTTCAAGAGCACCGAGGAATTCGATACAGCGCTGCGCCGGAAGTTTCTCACCGACTACGAAGCGGCCAGCGCCGGTGCGCTGCAGTCATGGGAAGCGTCGCCAGAGGGCGCTCTCGCTCTGGTGTTATTGCTCGACCAGGTGCCGCGCAACATCTTCCGCGGCACCCCGCGCGCCTATGCCACCGACGCGGCGGCGCTGGTTGCGGCGGACCGCGCGCTCGAGCGCAGCTTCGATCGGCTGATCCCGCCGGCCTGGCGCAAGTTCTTCTACATGCCATTCCATCACAGCGAAGACCTCGCCGACCAGCGCCGCTCGCTGGCGCTGTTTGCTACGCTGCCGCCCGATCCCGAGCGCTCTGGTGGCTTGCACCGTTACGGGCGGCCCTATGTCGAAGTTATCGAACGGTTCGGGCGCTTTCCGCATCGTAACGAGATCCTTGGCCGGCCATCGACGCCGGAGGAAATCGCGTTCCTGGCTGAGCGGGACCAACGCTCCTAGCTCGCCGGCCGGCGCGCGAAGCCGAGCAGGCGGGCGGAAAGTCCGACGGTCCAGCCCTGCACGACCAGGGACGCGATCACCACGATGAAGATGCTCGCGAATAGGCGTTTGTCTCGGTTTGGATCCGCGAGCCCCGGGATGATGCTGAGGTAGATCGGCACTGCGCCGCGCAGTCCGACCCACGACGCGAACGCGGTCTCGCGCATCGTGAACCCGAAAGGTACGAGGCAGGCGAAAACCGCAACCGGGCGAGCAACGAAGATCAGCACAGCGGCCCCAATGATCGCGCCCGGTAGGTAAGGCGGCAGATCGTGAGGCGTCACCAGGAGGCCGAGCATCAGGAATAAGACGATCTGAGCGAGCCATGCCATCCCTTCGAAGAAGTGCTCGACCTCCTGCCGTGCGCGGTGCCGGGTGGCCCCGGTCACGATCGCGGCGAGGTAGGTCGCGAGGAAGCCGCTGGTGCCCAGCAGCTGAGCGAGGCCGAAGACGGCAAGTCCGCCGGTCAGCACCAGCACCGGCGCTAGCGAGCCCTCTACCGGCAGCCGCTTCAGCAACTGCGCGAGAATCCAGCCGCCGGCCAAGCCGAGCACCGCACCCCCTGCCATTTCCTCGAGGAACAGCAGTACGGCTTCGCGGCTGCCGACCGAGCCGGGCTCGGCAATCAGCCGTAACAGCAGGAGCGTCAGAAAAACGGACATCGGGTCGTTGAGCCCGGACTCGACCTCGAGCAGCGCGAGCAGCCGCTCCGGCAGCGCGGCGCCGGCGCGCCGCAACAGCACCGCAACCGCCGCCGCGTCGGTTGGCGCCGCGGCGGAGCCCGCCAGCAGCGCGCCGACGATCGGCAGGCCGTCGACCAGCGAGACAAAGGTGCCGAGGATAGCGGCGGTCAACGCGACCCCGATCGTGGCCAGCACGGCGGCCGGCCAGAACGCCAGCCGCAACATGGAGACCGGCGTCTTGAGGCCGCCCTCGAACAGGATCACCGCGAGCGCGACGCTGCCGATCAGATAGGCCGAGGTGAAGTCGTCATAGGGAATTCCGATCACGCCGTCCTCGCCTGCCAGCATGCCGAGCGCGAGAAAGACGAGCAGCATCGGCGCGCCAACCCGGCGCGAGAGCAGCCCGGCGAGGATGCTCAAGAGCCCGAGCGCCCCGCCCAGCAGGATCAGCTCGTGCGCCTTGGCGATCGCCGCGTGTCCCAGAGCGATCAGCTCGGGCCCGGTCATCTCGGAAGCATCATCGGTCGTTGCCTATCCTGGCCACAGGATGAGAGAAACCACATGTCGCGCGCCACACGCCGATCCACGAGGAAACACCCGAAATGCATATACCTAGGTCAACGGTGATCGGCCGGCTCTCGGGTCTTTTAGTGATCTCGCTGGGCTTGGTCAGCCCGGCGGTTGCCCAAAAGCCCAGCCAGGCGCAGATCAACGCCGTCAGGCAGGCCTGCCCTGGCGATTACCAGACTTATTGCTCAAATGTCCCGACCGGCGGCTCCGCGTCGCTGGCGTGCTTAAAGCGAAATGTGCAAAGCCTTTCTGAGCCGTGCCATCAGGCGGTGGCTGCAATCGGCAGTCCGGCGGCGCAGAATCCGAGGCCCGCGACTTCACCAACGGCTGCGGCAACCGCCGCCCCGAGCACCGCGGCGCCGGCGCCGGCTGCACCTGCCGCCCGGACCCACTGGCCGCCGATGTCGCCCCGACAGGAGGCGATGCTGCTGCGCCGCGCCTGCGGCATCGATTACCGGACCTATTGCAGCGAGGTGCCGCTCGGCGGTGGCCGGGTCATCGAGTGCCTGAGAGAGAACGGCCCCTCTCTTTCACGCCAGTGCCGCTCGGCGCTGTTGTCGGCAAGGCAACGGTAGGGGACGGTCGAGGCGGCTTGTCGCCCGAACCGGATCGGAGCAGCATTGGGTAAAGCCGCGGGTGAGCACGGCATATGGTGGAGGGGAAAATGGTTCCATCGAAGCTCGGCGGAATTGCAGCCGTCGCAGTCGTGATCGGCGGCCTGGCTGCCGGGCTCTCGTCGCACGCGTCAGCCCAAATTCTCATCGTCGGCAATGACGAGAAGCAGGGCTGGGATGAGAACGGCAAACCGATCCTCCGCGAGCCCGGGAAAGACACGCTGTCGGTGATCGATGTTTCGAAGCCAGACACGCCGCGAATAACGTCTTCGATACCGCTGATGAATTCGGTGGTCGGGCCGCCGACGAACCTGGCGATATCTCCAACGGGTGACATCGCTCTGGTTGCCAACTCGTTGGAGCCGGTCGTCCAGGGATGGGGCCAACGTCTGGAGCCCGACAACAAAGTCTTCCTGATCGACCTGAAGGCAAATCCGCCCGCCGACATCGGAACGATCACGGTCGGCAAGCAGCCCTCGGGAATGGCCATCAGCCAGAAGGGAGACCTGGCGCTCGTGGCCAATCGCGCCGACGGCACGATCTCGGTCCTGTCGATCCGCGGCAAGGACGTTCTGGTCCTCGATACGGTGACCATCGGAGCCGCGGCCGACCAGGTCTCCGCGGTCGCGATCACACCGGACGGCAAGCACGCGCTCGCGGTTAAAGCCGCCGCCAACAAGGTGGCGCTGCTGTCGATCGACGGCCAGAAAGTGACTTACGACAAACGCGACCTGCCGCCCGGCATTTTCCCCTACAACGTTGCAGTGGCGCCGGACGGCAAGCTGGCGCTGACGGCCGACACCGGCAATGGCGGAAGTTCCGACGGTAATGTCGACACGGTCAGCGTCATCGACCTCGAAGCCGACCCGTCACGGGTGATCGATCATGTGACGGTAGGGGATTCGCCCGAAGGCCTGGCGATCAGCCCGAAGGGCGATCTCGCCGTCGCGGTCGAGGCGCGCGGTTCGAACATGCCCAAGACGGCCTTTTTTCATCATTCGGCCGGTGCGGTCACCGCGCTCAAGATCGACGGCAAGAAGGTCACCAATGTCGGCGATATAAGTGTCGGCGCGCTGCCCGAAGCCGTCGCCTTCAGCCGGGATGGGCAGTACGTCTATGTGGGCAACTTCATGGATGGGGACCTTTGGGTCTTGCACGTGGAAGGCAGCAAGCTGACCGATACCTCGCAGCGGATTAAGCTGCCGGGCCATCCGGCCTCGATGCGCGGCGGCCCGCAGTAGCCCGGGAGTTTAGCCAGCCGCTTCCGAACTCGATGGCGCTGCTGCTACGCGCATTGTTTACGGCGATCTCACCTGCTGCGGGAACCGCGTCGTCATCCGTCTCGGAGCCGAGTTCCTTCGCCATCAGGATCTCGTCGTAGTACTTGCCGAAATATTTCAGGGAGTTCTTTTCGATCCCGTACTCGACAAAACCGAGGCGGGCGTAGAGCCGGCGTGCCTGCTCGTTGCCCACCACCACGCTCAGCTGGATCAGTTCGACACGCGGGCGGGCGATAAGCGATTACCGCCTCGACCAATCGGCGGGCGATCCCCGCCCCTCTGGCTTCCGGGCGGACATACATGCCCCAGAGCAGGCCCTTGTGCGCCTCCTTCTCGCCGTCTCGAACGGCAAATCCGGCAACCCCCAGAATTTTCTGCATCCACCAATTGCGCCGAACACCACGGAACTGCTCAGTCGGTCGAAAAACCAAGCCAAAGGCTTGGTTAACTCAGCATCGAAAGTGCTGCCGAAGGCTTCCGGGCTTTCCTTGAGGCCCTCCAGGCGAATGCTGCGGTATAAGGCGGCGTCCGCCGGGCGTCAGCTGGCGTATGTAAATATCTGCGGCGTCCAAAATCTATCTCCCACGGTCCGATGCTCGCTGCGGCGGCCGCGCCTGTCCGTTCGTCGACCGTTGGTTGCGACTGACCTGCCTGATATCACCCTCCTGTGGCGATTTTGTGCTCGCCCTGCGGGACAGCCAAGCCAGAGGAGATCGTCAAAGCGGCGCGCTATGCGCGGGTCGACATGCTGTTTCTGGCGGGCGACGACCACCTTTGGGGATGTTTCGACGAAGCGGAAGACCGCGTCGTCGCTCATGGCAGCGCCGCTCGATGGGGACATCGATCTGCTGGACTTTGCTTCCCTGATGACCTTGCGTCACGGCGGGTCGGTGACGCTCGTCGCGCGAGAGGCGTTGCCTTCGCCGGGCCTCTCCGCCGCGATCCTCAGATATTGAGCCGATCCAAGATGGGCCCGCCTCATCCCGCGGCGATGCCGAGGAGTTCGCCGACGCGCTCGGCCGCCTTGAGGCCAGAGCCGGTCAGCACGGCAACGGTCGTCTGATCCGCCGTGATCGTCCCATCGGACAGGAGCCGGGTCAGCGCCGCGCCGGCGGTGGCGGCGGTGGGCTCGACAAAGAGCCCGAGTTGGCCAAGCGCGGCAAGCGCCGGCGCGATCTCCTCGTCGGCGACGGCGACGACGCCCCCTTGCGAGCGACGCAACGCCGCCAAAACCTCGGCGGCGCGGACCGGTTTCGAGGTGGCGATCCCGTCGGCGACAGTCGGTTGTGCCGCGAACGGCACAAACCCGTCCGCGCGCGCCGACCAGGCCGCCGCAAAGGCTGCGCAATTCGCCGCCTGAACGGCAAAGAGCCGCGGTCGCGCGGCGATCTCGCCGCCTCTCTCGAGTTCGTCGAAGCCGCGTTCGAGCCCGAGGATGTTGCTGCCGTAGCCGGTCGGAACGAGGATATTGTCGGGAACCCGAAAGCTGAGCTGCTCCCATAATTCGAAGGCGAGGGTCTTGGTGCCCTCGATAAAGAAAGGCTGCCAATTGTGGCTGGCGTAAAAGCTTTCGCCGATAGCGGCGAGCGCGGCTTCGGTCACGTCCTGCCGGGTGCCGGGGATCGGCCGGACATCGGCCCCCGAGGCACCGATCTGTACCAGCTTGGCGCGGGGCGCCGCGGCCGGGACATAGATGCGGCACGAAAGCCCCGCTGCCGCCGCGTAAGTGGCGATCGAAGCGCCGGCGTTGCCCGAGGAATCTTCGTGGATCGGCCCGATCCCGACCTCGAGCAAATGATTGAGCATGACCGCCGTGCCGCGGTCCTTGAACGACCCGGTCGGCATCTGTGATTCGAGCTTGAAATGGATCTTGGCACCCTGCCAGTCACGCAGGACGAGCGGTGTCCAGCCTTCACCGAGCGAGACGCGCGGCGCTCCTGACACGGCCAGCGCCGCGGCGTAGCGCCACAATGATGTTTCGTCCGAAGTAATCTCGCTGCGCCTGAAACCGCGGCCGGGCATCAGATTGAGATGACCTCCGCAATCGCACCGCCACAGCGGCCGGTCGGCGGGGTAGACACGCCTGCAGGCAGGGCAATGATAGCTCGCGATCGTCATCGACACAGGCCCAATCGGCACGAGGCAAGCTGAACTCGACCGCCGCCACCTCTGTTCTCAGCGAGAGGCCCGGAAGCATGACAGCAGCGGGCTGGCTTCTACAGAGGAAATGGACATGGCCCAGGCAAAGGTCACCACGGACCACGACGAAATCCGCAAATGGGCGCAGGCGCGCGGCGGGCGCCCCGCCGCCGTCCGTTCGACGCAATCGAAGGCCAGTACCGGAATAATCCGCATCGAATTTCCCGACGCCCCGAATGCGAAGGACGACAATCTCGAAGAGATCTCCTGGGACGAATTTTTCGAGAAGTTCGACGAATCGAAACTCGCGCTGCTCTATCAGGAGCAAACCGCGAGCGGCCAGCGCAGCAACTTCAACAAGCTCGTCGGCCGTGAAACCGCCGAAGCCCGCGAGCACGGCGAAAGCCACGCCAGCCGTCATCACGGCAAACGCTGAGCCCCCTCAGGACAGCCAGCAGCAGCCTCTTACACCGATCTCCTCCGTTGAGTAGTGTCGACCGTCAGCGTGTCGGCCGAGGAGGAGGTCGGAGTGGGGCAGGCAACCGTCATCGACGGCGCTGCGGTCGCTGCCGCGCTGCGCCGGCGCGTCGCCAAGGTCGCGGCGCGCCTGCGTGGTGAGATCGGAACCGCGCCGGGTCTCGCCACCGTTTTGGTCGGAGACGACGCGGCGAGCCAGGTTTACGTGCGCGCCAAAGCTCGCGCGTGCGCCGGCGCGGAGATCGGCGCATTCGACATTCGGTTGCCGAGCGACATTTCGGAAGCGAAGCTTGTTGCCGAAATCGAAAAGCTGAACGACGACGACCGCATCGATGGAGTTCTTGTTCAGCTGCCGCTGCCGCGGCAGATCGATCCAAATCGGATCCTGGGTACGATCGACCCCGCCAAAGATGTGGACGGGTTCCATCCGGTCAATGTCGGGCGGTTATGGAGCGGGCTCCCGACAATGGTGCCGTGCACGCCGCAAGGCTGTCTGCGCCTGCTGCGTACCGTGCACCCCGACCTGGCCGGGCTTGAGGCCGTCGTCGTCGGTCGCTCCAACATCGTCGGAAAACCGTTGGCGGCGTTGCTCATCGGGGCCGATTGCACGGTCACGGTGATCCACTCCAAGACACGTGATGCACGCGAGATCTCCCGTCATGCCGACATTCTGATCGCCGCGGCCGGGCGGCCGAGGATGGTTCAGGCCGACTGGGTGAAGCCGGGAGCGACGGTCATCGACGTAGGCATCAACGCGGCGGCCGACCCGGAATTACGCATCCGGGTTGTCGGGGACGTCGACTTTGCCGCGGTCAGCGCGGTCGCCGGGGCGATTACTCCTGTACCCGGCGGAGTGGGTCCGATGACGATCGCCTGCCTTTTGCTAAACACCTTGCTCGCCGCTTGCCGCCGCCGCGGTCTCCCCGCTCCGGCGTTCTAAGCAGCGCATTTCCAAGCTGCGCTCACTCGGAACGGCAATCTGTCATTGGTGTTTGCTCCCTATGACAAATCCTGAGACGGTGAGAATCATGCTAATCAAGACTGTCGGGGGCTTGGCGCTTGCGTCCGCCTGCTTTGCGTCGCTTGCGGGCATCTCCGGCGCCAGTGCGCAGATGGCGCCGGTCGCGGGCCCGATGCCCGGCTATTATGGCCCGCAGACTTATCCCGGCTATTCCAGCCAGACCTATCCGGGCTATTACGGTCAGCCAGGCTATCAGGGGAGTGCGGTCCAAGGGAGTCCATACCCAAGTTGGCCGTATTCGGGATATCCAACCCCGCCTTCTGCTGCGACGAGCGCAGGAACGCAACTGGTGACCAACGGTCCGCAGACCAGCCCGGGCGACAGGTCCCCTTCCTGGTCGGCGCAACGCAACGTGGCCGAAAGCGCGAATTACGATCGGCTGCTGGAAATAAACCCGGCGTTTCGCGACGCGCGCGTTCGCAGGGAGTGCGGCCCGGTCACGGATCCGACGCTCCGAGCCAATTGCGAGGCGAGCTTCCGCCAGTACGAGCCGGCCGGTGCGGGGGTGACCGGTTACGGTTCATCGACCGGATCGGGGCAAAATGGGAGCTCCTACGGGCGCTGACACTCCGGGGCGGCCCTGTGCGCCTCGGCGGCGTCGCGCAGGGCGTGCGGCGTCGGGCGGTTTTTTGCCACGGCTGATTTGGCGGAACAGCGAAGCCGTCTCGGCCGTTTTCGACTACGGGGCAACTTGGTTCAGGAGGTTTTTATGCTGCCAAAGATTGCAACTAGCTTAGCCTTTGCAACTGCTTGTCTGACGGCGATAGCAACAATGCCCGCTTATGCCCAGACGGCGGGTGCGGGCGTTCCGGCGGCCGGATACTCCGGCCCTCAGACTAATCAAGGAAGCACAGCTCCTAATTGGTCGCAGGGCAGCTACGGCGCGGGTGCCGCGAACTACGCCCCGCAATCCAACCAGGGCAATATGTCATCCTCTCCGGCGGGGATGGGCGAGACCGATGTGATAACCAACGGCCCGCAGGGCTCGCCGCCGTCCAACTGGTCTGCGCAGCAGAATGTCAAGCAGAGCGAACGCTATGACAGGCTGCTCGAAACCAGTCGTGGTTTCCGTGAGGCCCGCATGCGCAGAGAGTGCGGTCCGATCACGGATCAGGAACTCCATCAACAGTGCCTCGCCAGCTTCCGTCAGGACGAGCCTTTGTCGGGCTCCTCCTCCTCGCGCCGGCACACGCGAAGCGATTTGGGCCGCTGATTGCTCCAACTGAGCTATGAAGGCCGCCCTCAGCGGGCGGCCTTTATCTTGCAGCTCGTGCCCGCGCGGGTGGCGTCAACACTTCGACGCCCGTTGGGGATGCGACGACGACCAACGAGCTGCGTCCGACAAAAAGCCCGCTTTCGACCGTGCCGACCGTCATGGCGATGTTTCTTTCGACCTCGCCCGGGTTGGTAAGCGGGCCGAACCGGCAATCTAGAATGTAGTTGCCGCCGTCGGTGACAAAAGGTTGCTCACCGGGCGTATAGCGCCGCTCGGGCGAGCAGCCCAGCTTGGCGAGCGCCACCGCCGTGGCCTGCCACCCGAATTGAGTGACCTCGACCGGCACCGGGGTATGCTCGCCGAGCCGCTCGACCAGTTTTTCCTGGTCGACGACGATTACCAGCCGGCGGCTCGCTGCGGCGACGATCTTTTCCCGCAACAATGCGCCTCCGAGCCCCTTGATCAGATCGAGGGTGCCGAGCTCGACCTCGTCCGCTCCGTCGATTGTCAGATCGAGGCTTTGATATTCGGCAAAGGTTGCGATCGGAATGCCGAGCCCGCGCGCCTGAGCTGCCGTGCGCTCGGAGGTCGGGATGCCCACCACACGGAGCCCGGCGGCAACGCGGCGCCCCAGCCCCTCGACCACGAAGAAGGCCGTCGATCCGGTTCCGAGCCCGAGGACCATGCCGTCCTCGACTTCCTCTATGGCACGCATCGCAGCTGCGCGCTTCAGCTCGTCACGATTGGGGGTCATCGCTGCGGTCGCGCCGCCTCATCGACAAACCAGATCAGCTCACCAACCGGGCGTATCCGGGCGGCAGGCAATGCTTGATCGCCCGCCAGAGCCCGAGACAGCGTTTCCCGTTTGTCTGCCCCAGCCACGAGAAAAGCGGTATGCCGGCTGCTCTCGAGCGCCGGGTAGGTCAGGGTGATGCGGGGCTCCGGCCGGCCGCCGATGACTTCGGCGACCCATCGACGCCGCTCCTCGAGCACGCTCGTCCCAGGAATTCAGCGAGGCAGTGTGGCCATCTGGCCCCAGCCCGAGGATCTGGATGTCGAAGAGCGGCCGGGCGGGATCGAGGTTTTCGGAACCGTAATAGGATTTCAGCACGCGCTCATAAGCGGCGGCGGCATCGGCCGGCGCGCCGGTCGTCGGGATGCCGTGGATGTTGCCGGGGGGAACGGGCACTCGCCCGAGCAGCGCGGCATGCGCCATCCCGTAATTGCTGTCCGGGTGGTCCCACGGGACGAAGCGTTCGTCGCCCCAGAACCAGTGGACGCGGTTCCATGGCAGGGCATCGCGATACGGGTTTTCGGCAAGCAGCTGGTATAGCCGGCGCGGGGTCGAACCGCCCGACAGGCAGAGCGCGAACCGGTCGCGGCTGGCGGCGGCCAGATCAGTGATCCACCTCGCGGCGTGGTGGGCCAGAGCTTCGGGATCCTTGGCAAGCTCGATGCGGGCGGGCACTTGCGACATCAGTGCTCCTTACAGGCGAGGACGCACCGATTTGCGGATCGATGAAATCGCCCGCGCGTAATCCGGCGCGTGAAATACGTGAGATCCGGCGACTATGGCGTTTGCGCCGGCCTCGAGGACCCGCCAGGCATTCTCGCCGCCCAACCCACCATCGACCTCGATGACGGGGTCGAGACCGCGCTCGTCGCACAATCGCCGCAGCGCGCGGATCTTGGGCAACATTTCGGGCAGGAATTGCTGGCCGCCGAACCCTGGATTGACCGTCATGATCAGCACGATGCCGCAGAGGTCGAGCACGTATTCGATCATTGAGAGAGGCGTCGCCGGGTTCAGCACGACGCCTGCGGTCTTACCGAGGTCACGAATCTGCCCCAGGGTTCGGTGCAGATGGATGGTCGCGCTCGGCTCGCAATGAACCAACAGATGATCCGCGCCGGCCTGGGCAAAGTCGTGCACGTAACGCTCGGGCTCGACGATCATCAGATGCACATCGACCGGCTTCGCCGTCGCCCGGCGGACCGCCTCGACGACAACCGGGCCGATCGTGATGTTCGGGACGAAGCGTCCGTCCATCACGTCGACATGGATCCAGTCGGCCCCCGCCGTGTCGACGGCGCGAACCTCTTCGGCGAGCCGGCCGAAATCGGCCGACAGGATCGAAGGGGCGACGATGACGGGGCGGCTCATCCGTCAACCCTTGCGGTCACGCGATCGGGCGCCATTGGCGGCCGCTGCGCCAGAGCAGGTTGTCCGCAGCCTCCGGACCGGCGCTGCCAGCCGGATAGATTTCGAGCGGGACTGCCTTGTCGTTCTGCCACAGATCGAGGATCGGCTGCACCACCTCCCAGCCGGCTTCGACCCCGTCGGCCCGATTGAACAGCATCGCGTCGCCGATCATGCAGTCGTACACGAGCGTCTCATAGCCGGTGGTCGGCTCGGTGTTGAAATAATCCTTGTAGGAGAAATTCATCCGCACGCCGCCAAGAGAAATCTCTGGGCCCGGGATCTTCGCGCTGAACTGCAGCGACGCCCCTTCGTCGGGCTGGATCTGCAGCGCGAGAACGTTGGGCGTCAAGATGTCGACCGGGGTGTCGCGGAACATCGCAAACGGCGCGTGCTTGAACTGAATGGCGATCTCGGTCGTCCGCCGGGTCATTCTCTTGCCGGTGCGCAGATAGAAGGGCACGCCGGCCCAACGCCAATTATCGATCGCCAGCTGCATTGCGACATAGGTCTCGGTGGTGCTGTCGGGAGCCACGCCGGGCTCCTTCCGATAGGCCGGCACGGCATTGTCGTTCATCATACCTGGGCCATACTGGCCGCGCACGACGTTGCGGCGCACCTCCGCATCGTCGAGCGGGTGCACTGCCTCGAGCACCTTGTGTTTCTCGGTGCGCACCGCATCCGCCGCGAAGGAGTTTGGCGGCCCCATCGCGATGAGGCTGAGGAGCTGAAAGACATGGTTCGGCACCATGTCGCGCATCGCGCCGGTCGCTTCGTAGAACCTCGCGCGGCGTTCGACGCCGACGGTTTCGGCCACTGTGATTTGCACATGATCGATATGGTCGCGGTTCCACATCGGCTCGAAGATGCCGTTCGCGAAGCGCAGCACCATGATGTTCTGGACCGTCTCCTTGCCGAGGAAATGGTCCATCCGATAGATCTGGGACTCCGACAATATCCGAAGGATCTGGGCGTTAAGCGCGCGCGCCGAGGCGAGATCGGTGCCGAACGGCTTTTCAATGATAACGCGGCGGAAAGCGCCGTCCTTTTCCTGCGTGAGGCCAGCGGCGCCGAGCTGCTCGACGATCGTGCCGAACAACTGGCTGGCGACAGCAAGATAAAAGATCGCGTCGCCACCGGTACGATGCAGTGCCGCCGTCCTTTCCAGAACGTCGTGGAGGCGGGCGTAGGTGTCGGGCTCCGTCAGATCTCCGGCGAAGTGGGTGATTCGGCTCGCGATGAACTCCCACGCTCTCGCGTCGAACGGCTCGGTCGCAGGTCCAGAAGCGGTATCCGAGACAAAGCTCCTGATCCCCTCGGCCAAGTAGTCGCGATAATCTTCGATCGGCTTTGGCGTGCGGTCGACGGCGATGATCGCGAATTTGTCGGAGAGCAGTTTGTCCTTGGCCAGATTGTAGATAGCGGGCATCAAGAGCCGCCTTGTCAGATCGCCGCCGGCGCCGAAAATCACCAATGTGCATGGCGGCGCCTGGTGCGCCGGCGTCTGCGTCTCCCGACGCCTGGTTCTGTCCACGACCGGAACGTCCATGGTTCAGTCCTTTGCTGTCTACCGCAAGGCCTCTTCGACCGCGCGGGCGAGTCGGGCGAGACCGGCATCGGGAGCGCCGGTAATATGCACGCGCAACGCCCGCCGGCCGCGCTCCGCGAGAACCTCGAAATCGCCACGCGCCTGCGCCTCTTTGACGATGCCAAAGGTGTAGGACTGGCCGGGCACCGGCAAATCCTCGAGGTCGTCGCACGTGATTTGCAGAAAAACCCCGCTGTTCGGTCCGCCCTTATAGGCCTGTCCGGTCGAATGCTGGAAGCGCGGTCCAAACCCGACGCATGTCGCCGCCTTGGTGCGGTCGCGGATCAATCGACGGAGCCGCTGCATCGCATCGATATGGGCGGGACTGCGCTCGATATAGGCGAGCAGCGCTGCGTAATCCCCGGCACCGATCCGCCCGAAATGGGCCTTGAGAGCCGCTGTTAGGCTCGTCGCCTGCGGCTTCAGCGCCGCTTCGTTGCGTGGATCGGCGAACAGCTTGATCCCGTCGCCCTCGAAGAACGGCGCGCGTCTCGGGCAGCGCCCGGGCCTTCTCATAGGCGTCCGTCAGGTCGTGCGTCTTGACCTTGGCCGCCTCGACATCGGGCTGATCGAACGGATTGATGCCGATGATCGAGCCGGCGACCGCGGTCGCCATCTCCCACCGGAAAAACTCCTGCCCGAGCTGCATCACGTCGGAAACCGTGATGCGCACCACCGGGTGACCGGCAGCCTCCAGCGCGGCAACCGCGCGTTCCTGCTCCGCATCCTGATCGGCGGCGAGCCGAAGATAGGCAAAGACGCGATCATTGCCGTAAACCTCGGGCGGACCCAAGGGTTCGGCATCCACCGGCACGATGCCTTTGCCGAGCTTGCCGGTCGAACTCGGCGAGAAGCTGCTCGAGCCAGGCGCCGAAATCGGAGATCCCTCGGGAGGCGATGATCGTCACCTTGTCGCGTCCGCGACGCTGTGCGGTCCCGAGGATCGCACCGAGAATCACCCCCGGGTTCTCGACGGGTGGCGCGCTCGCCGCGCAGGACCGCACCATCTCGGCCGTGTTTTCGAGGAACGTGCGCGGGTCGATGCCGATCGCCGCCGCCGGCACCATGCCGAAATCCGACAATACCGAATAGCGCCCGCCGATGCTCGGCAATCCGTGGAACACCCAGCGGAACCCTTCGTTGCGCGCCGCTCTTTTCGAGCGACGAGCCCGGGTCGGTGACGGCGACAAACCGCTTCGGCGCTTCTGCCGCGCCGACGGTCTGCTTGGCCCGCTCGTAAAAGTATTGCTTGAAGATGTTGGGTTCGAGCGTGCTGCCGGACTTGCTCGACACCAGGAACAACGTCCGTCCGAGATCGATGCGTGATTCGAAATGCCGGATCTGCGCCGGGTCGGTCGAAGTCGAGCACATGCAGTTTCGGGTAGCCGGGTTTGGAGCCGAAAGTCTCGGCGAACACCTCGGGGCCGAGGCTCGAGCCGCCCATGCCGAGCAACAGCACATCGCGGAACCCCGACCGCTTGACGTCGTCGGCGAAGTCCTGGAGGTGGGCGATCCCCTTCAGCTGCTTGTCGACGATATCCAGCCAACCGAGCCAGTTGGCCTCGTCCGCCTCGGTCCACAGCGAGGCGTCGGCGGCCCACAGCCGCCTGACCTTGCCCTCCTTGCGCCAGTCCTCGAGAGCAGCCTGGACGTCCTTCTGCAACTCGTCCGGCAGCTTGTAAGTCATCGAATTGAGCTTGGGCCCGAGCACGGTGCGGCGCTTTTTCTGAACCGCGGCGTAGAGCTGGTCGGCAGCGTCTGCGAACAGCCGCACGCCGTCTTCGACGAGCTTCGAGGTCACCGCATCGATCGAGATGCCGGCCTTGGGGAGCGCATCCATCACCGCCTGGGCGCCGTCGACATCCTCTTCGAGGCTGGGCCGCGGACGGCCATGGTCGCGGTAGGCGTCCATCGTCGCCGGCGGCATCGTGTTGACGGTGTCGGGGCCGATCAGCTCGTCGACATAAAGAACGTCGCTGTAGGCCTTGTTCTTGGTTCCGGTGCTCGCCCACAGCAGGCGCTGGGTCTGGGCGCCTTGCTGCGCCAGTCGCTGCCAGCGCTCGTCCGAATATATTTGTCCATAGAGCTGATAAGCGAGCTTGGCGTTGGCGATCGCGACTTTGCCCTTGAGCTTTTGCAGCTCTGCCTTGGCAGCCGGATCGGCGGTTGCGGCGATCTTCTTGTCGAGCTCGTCATCGACCAAGGTGTCGATGCGGCTGACGAAGAAGCTCGCCACGCTGGACACCTTGTGCGGGTCGCCGCCCTTCCTGGCGAAAGCCTCGAGCCCGGAAATGTAAGCCTCGGCGACCTCGGCGTAGACCTGCTGCGAAAACAGCAACGTCGACGTTGACGTTGATCCCCTCGCTGATCAGGGTGCGGATCGCCGGCAGACCCGGCTTGGTGCCGGGCACCTTGACCATCAGGTTGCGGCGGTTCACCTCGTGCCACAGCCGGCGCGCTTCCTCGATCGTCTCATGCGTGTTCATCGCCAGATAGGGCGAGACTTCGAGGCTGATAAAGCCGTCGCGCCGCTGCGTCTGCTCGTAGACGCTGTTCAGGGTATCGGCGCCCTCCTGGATGTCGCGAACCGCGAGATCCTCGAACAGCGCGCCCGGATCGAGATCCCCGGAGGCTTCCGCCTCGGCGATCAGCGCGTCGTAATCATCGCCGTGGCCGATCGCCTTTTCGAAAATCGACGGGTTCGAGGTGACGCCGCGCAGGCCGTCCTCGGCGATCAGCCGGGCCAGTCCTCCGCTCTTCAACAGATCGCGGCTGACAAAGTCGAGCCACACCGACTGCCCAAATTCGTTAAGCGTTCTCAGCGGATTGGCCATGATCCTACTCCTTGCGCGAGAGCTGCTGCTTGGCAGCCGCATAGACGTTTTCGCCGGTAAACCCGAATTTGACCAACAGCTCCTTCAGCGGGGCTGAGGCGCCGAAGGTCTTCATGCCGAGGATCGTGCCGCGCAATCCGGTATAGCGCTCCCAGCCGAGCGTCGAGGCCTGCTCGACCGCGACCCGCCGTGTCACGTCGGGCGGCAATACCGATGCGCGATACTCGTCCGGCTGATGCTCGAACAATTCCCACGAAGGCATGCTGACCACCCGCGCAGCGACCCCCTCGGCCGTCAGTTTCTCATAGACCTCGACGCAGAGTCCCACCTCGCTTCCGGTGGCCATCAGGATCACGTCCGGCTTGCCGTTAGCCGCATCAGCCAAGACATAGGCGCCCCGCCTGACCCCGCTCGCCGGCGCATACCGGGTGCGGTCGAAGGTCGGCAGGTTCTGCCGGCTCAGGATCAGGCAGGCCGGCTCGTGTTTGAGGCTCAGCGCGACGCGCCATGCCTCCGCCACTTCGTTGGCGTCCGCCGGACGCAGGACGATCAGCCCGGGAATGCTGCGCAGCGCCGCCAGCTGCTCGACCGGCTGATGCGTCGGCCCATCTTCGCCAACCCCGATCGAATCATGCGTGAACACGATAAACGACAGGGAGCTCCATGATCGCGCCGAGCCGGATCGGCGGCTTCATGTAATCGGAGAAGATCAGGAAGCCCGAGCCGTACGGCCGCAATTTCGACAGCGACAGGCCGTTGCAGATCGACCCCATCGCGTGCTCGCGAATGCCGAAATGAAAATTGCGGCCGCTGTAGTCGTCGCGCTCGAAATCACCGGCTCCCTCGAAAGTCAGCCGGGTCTTGGTCGAGGGCGCGAGATCGGCGGCGCCGCCGAGCAGCCACGGCAAGCGCGGCGCGATCGCGTTCAGCACATGAGCCGACGAGTTGCGGCTGGCGATGCCCTTCGGGTCGGCCGGAAACGACGGAATGTCCTTGTCCCACCCCTCCGGGAGATCGCGCCGTTGCATCCGCTCGCACTGATCGGCGAGTTCCGGATAGGCGCTGCGGTAGCGCTCGAACAGCGCCAGCCACTCCGTCCGCAGCTTCTTCCCGCGGGCACCGAAATGTTCTGCGAAATGCTCGTAGACGCCTTCGGGCACGAGGAATTGCGCGTCCTCGGGCCAACCATAAAAGCGCTTGGCCAGCTTGACCTCGGCCTCGCCCAACGGCTCGCCATGCGCCCCCGAGGTGTCCTGCTTATGCGGCGCGCCGTAGCCGATATGGCTTTCGACGATGATCAGACTGGGCCGATCGTCGATCCGCTTGGCGACGGTGATCGCGTCGGCGACCCGCTCGCGGTCGTTGGCGTCGCTGACCCGCTGGACATGCCAGCCATAGGCGAGAAACCGGCCGGCGACATCCTCGCTGAAGGCGAGGGCGGTGTTGCCTTCGATCGTGATGTGGTTGCTGTCGTAGATCCAGCAGAGATTGCCGAGCCCCAAATGGCCGGCCAGCGACGCCGCCTCGCTGCCGACGCCCTCCATCATGCAGCCGTCGCCGCACAATGCGAAGACATCGTAGTCGAACAGCGTAAAATCCGGCCGGTTGAAGTGGCGCGCCAGCCAGTTGGCCGCGATCGCCATCCCGACGCTGGTCGCAATCCCCTGCCCCAGCGGGCCGGTCGTCGTCTCGACACCGGAGGTCCAGATGATATTCCGGGTGACCCGGGCACTTGCTGTCGAGCTGGCGGAACCGCTTCAGATCGTCGAGCGTGACGGTTGGCGTGCCGAGCCGCTCGTATTTTTCGTCGACCGATTTTACCCCGGTCAGGTGCAGCATCGAATAGAGCAAGGTCGAGGCATGGCCGTTGGACAACACGAAACGGTCGCGGTTCGGCCAGATCGGATCCTCGGGATCGAAGCGCAGGAATTCCTGCCACAGCGTGTAAACCACCGGCGCCATCCCCATCGGCGTCCCGGGATGGCCGGATTTGGCCTTCTGAACCGCATCGATGCACAGGGTGCGGATGGTGTTGACGCAAATTTCGTCGATCGAGCCAGTGGACGAACTGGATCGAGCCGGTTGGGGCCATCAAATCGTCCCTCTCAGATTTGACCGAAGTCACCGCGGCTTTCGTGCCGCCAGATAGAGAACGCCGAAGATGCTTCTCGACGATCTCACCTACCGGCCGATCGATATCGACCGCGATCCGATTTTCGTTCGGGTCCGCGCCATTGCCGCCGGAGAGTGGGCTTTCCGGCACCCGAAACCCCCCATGACGATCGCGCCTGCGGGTCCATCACCGCATTGCGCCATGGTTCCGTGTCGTCGCTCTGGCGGCCTCAATCATACCGCCGCGGTGTCGCATACCTTATAACTGTGGCGCAACACGCCTCGGGCAAGGAATTAGGAACATTCTTTGAAAATTCACGCTGGCGAAACCGCACTCAGCCCGCTCTCTCCAGGGTCCCTCGAAATACCGCCCCCCCGCTCGGCTCGCGATTTGGAGAGCCGCCGGCTGGTTCGAGCGTGACCACGAGTTCGCCGGTGCCGGCCAACAGGCGCGCATTTTCGGGGGAGACTGCGATGCGCTTGCGCCCGGACGGCGGCAAGAGGCCGAGCTGCCGCGGCCCGGTCCGGTCCGCGACCAAGAGCCACAGCTGGTAAACGTGGCCCGGCGGAGCGAGCTCGTCCCGCAGAGTGTCGGCGGCAATCTGATGAGCGGCGCGGGCGAGCCGGATCGCCCAGACCGGATGTCGTTCGCCGTCGCGCACGACCGCGACGATCGAGATGTCGGAAAAGTCAGGCGGGTCGCGGGCGATGATCGCAGCAACCAGCAATGCGAGCGACAGGGTTGCCAAAACCCCGGTCGCCCATCGCCACACGCGAATATCCACCCACAGTTTAGCGAGCCGAGCGATTTCGCGCGGTGCTCCCGCGGCGGGGCTGTCGATACTCATGCCATCGGTCTGTCGTTATTGCCCATCATCGTCGGCTTCTGCCCTTGACCGGCGTCACCAGTACCCGGTCGACCCGGCGGCCGTCCATTTTGACGATCTCGAAGCGCCAGTCGCCGGCGGAGACGCGGTCGGCTTCCATCGGGACGCGATTGAGGCGGGCCATCAAATAGCCGCCGAGGGTGTGGAAGTCCGGGTCTTCGCCGGGCAATCGGGAAATCCCCAGCACCTGCTTCAATTCGTCGAGCCCGACCATGCCGTCGATCAGCCAGGTCTCGTCGTCGCGCCGCACGATGCGCTGATCGGCCTCAGGCGAGCCCGGAATATCGCCGACCAGCGTCTCGAGGATGTCGCTCGGCGTCACCAGTCCTTCGAGGTCGCCGTACTCGTCGACGATCAGCGCCATCGGCTCACCGGAAGTCTTGAACACCTCAAGAACCCGGAGCACCGTGACCGTGTTGGGCAGATAGAGCGGCGGCCGCGTCGCGGCGCGCAGATCGAGAGGCTGCCCGGCAAGGCACGCGGCGAGCAGGTCCTTGGCTTGGACGATTCCGATGACCTGCTGAGAACCGCCCTGCACCACCGGAAACCGAGAGTAGTTGCTTTCACGGATCTTGCGCCGGTTGTCTTCCTCGGGATCGTCGAGGTCGAGCCATTCGATCCGCGTCCGTGGCGTCATGACGGCGCTCGCCCGTCGGTCGCCGAGGCGCAGCGCCATTTCGACGATCGCCGTCTCGGCGTGCGGGTATGTGTCCGGTCGCAACTCCCTCGCGCAGCATGAAGGTGATCTCCTCGTCGGTGACGGGGGCGGCTCCCTGGCTGCGGACCGGCAGCAGGCGAAGCACGAAATCGGTCGATGCGCTCAAGAACCATTCGATCGGTGCTCCCGCCCGGGCAACCGCGCGCATGAACCGGCCGAGCGCAGCGGCGATCCGCTCGGGGTGGAGCAGTGCGAGGCGCTTTGGGACGAGCTCGCCGAGAATCAGCGAGAAATACGAGATGCCGATGCACGACCACCGCCATGCTGATCACATGGGCGTATCGCGCGGTAAACCCGGGATAGGTCCCGAGCTGCCGCTCGAGTTGGTCGCCCAAAGTGGCTTCCCCGAAAGTACCGGAGAGGACGGCGATCAAGGTGACGCCGATCTGGACGGTCGAGAGCAGCCGCGAGGGATCCGCCTTCAGTTCGAGCGCCGCCTGGGCGCCGCGATTACCAGCCTCGGCGAGCGGCACCAGTCGCGCCTTTCGCGCCGAGACGAGCGCGATCTCGGCCATCGCAAAGACGCTGTTCATGATGATCAGCAAGAGGACGATCGAGAGGTGCAGGATGAGCATCGCAATCGCCTGTCGAGATGGCGCCCGCCGCAAGCGGGCGCGCCGCCATCAGTGTGGAACAGGAAGGCGATCGCGCAACGGAAAAAGCCGCGGCCGGGCGCGGCTGTGGTGATACGGGATGGGCTAAAGGATCAGCGCGAATAATATTCGATGACGAGGTTGGGCTCCATCGACACCGGATAAGGCACATCGGTGGGCTTGGGTGCGCGGATAAACCGGCCCCGCATGCGGTCGTGGTCGATCTCGAGATAATCGGGGACGTCGCGCTCGCCGGATCCGGACGCCTCGAGGACGAGCGCCATCTGTTTCGCTTTCGCCGTCAGCTCGACCGTGTCGCCGTCGCGCACCGTGTAGGACGGAATGTTGATGCGCCGGCCGTTGACGAGCACGTGCCTGTGGTTGACGAGCTGACGCGCGGCAAACGGCGTCGGCACGAACTTCATGCGGTAAACCACCGCATCGAGCCGCCGCTCGAGCAGCTCGATCAGATTGTCGCCGGTGTCGCCGCGCCGCCGCACCGCCTCGGCGTAGAGCCGGCGGAACTGGCGCTCGCCGATATTGGCGTAATAGCCCTTCAGCTTCTGCTTGGCGGCGAGCTGCGTGCCAAAATCCGAAGGCTTCTTGCGCCGCTGCCCGTGCTGCCCCGGACCGTATTCGCGCCGGTTGAGCGGGCTCTTCGGCCGGCCCCACAAATTCACCTGGAGACGCCGGTTGATCTTGTACTTCGGTTCCTGACGCTTGCTGCTCATAAGAGTCAAATTCCGGTTCAATCAGACTGAACTATAGTCGGCCCTTGGTCAAAGTCAAATCCGGGCCGGGCAGACCCTCACCCGCCTCGCTGCGCTCGGCACCCTCTCCCGCACTCTGCACGCGGGAGAGGGCGACCAAGCTCGAAGGGCTTGGTCGGTGAGGGCATACACCTGCTACTCCGCGGCCGCGGCGGCGCGGGTGGCGCGCTTGCGGTCGTTGGGGTCGAGCAGCCGCTTGCGCAGGCGGATCGATTGCGGGGTGACCTCGACGAGCTCGTCATCGGCGAGATAAGCGATCGCCTGTTCCAGGGTCATGACCTGCGGCGGGGTCAGCCGCACCGCTTCGTCCTTCGCGGTCGTGCGGATATTGGTCAGCTGCTTGCCCTTGAGCGGATTGACGTCGAGATCGTTGCCGCGGCTATGGGCGCCGATGATCATTCCTTGATAGACCTGGGTCCCGGGGTCGACAAACATCGGCCCGCGCTCCTCGAGGTTCCACAGCGCGTAAGCGATTGCGGCGCCGTTCGCGTTCGAGACCAGGACGCCGTTGCGGCGTCCCTCGATCGGCCCCTTGAAGGGCGCGTAGCCGTGGAAGAGCCGGCTCATCACGCCGGTGCCGCGCGTATCGGCGAGAAACTCTCCCTGGTAGCCGATGAGGCCGCGCGTCGGGCCAAGAAAAGTGAGGCGAAGCTTGCCGCCGCCGGAGGGCCGCATCTCCTGCATTTCCGCCTTGCGGCGGCTCATCTTCTCGACGACGACGCCGGCGAATTCCTCGTCGACGTCGACCACCACCTCTTCGATCGGCTCGAGCCGCCGGCCCGTCGCCGGATCGGTCGTGAACAACACGCGCGGCCGCGAGATCGACAATTCGAACCCTTCGCGCCGCATCGTCTCGATCAGCACGCCGAGCTGCAACTCGCCGCGGCCGGCGACCTCGAACGCATCCTTTTCGCGTGCTCTCGCTGACGCGGATCGCGACATTGCCCTCGGCCTCGCGGAACAGGCGCTCGCCGATCATGCGCGAGGTCACCTTGGTTCCCTCGCGGCCGGCGAGCGGGCTGTCATTGACCGAGAACGTGATCGCCAAGGTCGGCGGGTCGATCGGATCGGCGGCGAGCGGCGTCGTGACCTCGGGGGCGCAGATCGTGTCGGCGACCGTCGTCTGAGCGAGCCCGGCGACGGCGATGATGTCGCCCGCCCAGGCCTCCTCGATCGGCCGCCGGTCGAGCCCGCGAAACGCCTGCAATTTGGTCAGCCGCGCCTGCTCGATCACCCGGCCGTCGCGGCCCAAGGATTTGACCGGCATGTTGAGGCGCGCCACCCCGGAATGGATGAGGCCGGTCAGCACCCGGCCGAGATAGGGGTCGTAATCGAGCGTCGTCGCCAGCATCGAAAACGGTGCGTCGGGATCGGCCTGCGGCGGCGGGACATGCGCCAGGATCAGCTCGAAAAGCGGCGACAAATCCTTGCGCGGCGCATCGAGAGCGGCGGTCGCCCAGCCTTGGCGGCCGGAGGCAAAAACCGTCGGGAAATCGAGCTGCGCTTCGGTCGCGTCGAGCGCCGCGAACAGATCGAAGATCTCGTTGTGGACCGCCTGAGCGCGGGCGTCGGCCCGATCGACCTTGTTGATGACGACGATCGGCCGCAAACCCTGGCTCAACGCCTTGCCGACGACAAATTTGGTCTGCGGCATCGGGCCGTCGGCGGCGTCGACCAATACCAGAACCCCGTCGACCATGCTGAGGATGCGTTCGACCTCGCCGCCGAAATCGGCGTGGCCGGGCGTGTCGACGATGTTGATCCGGACGTCCCGCCAGACGACCGAGGTGCATTTGGCGAGGATCGTGATGCCGCGCTCGCGCTCGAGCTCGTTCGAATCGAGGGCGCGTTCGGCAACCTGCTGGTTGGCGCGGAACGCGCCGCTCTGGCGCAGCATCGCATCGACCAGCGTGGTCTTGCCATGGTCGACATGGGCGATGATCGCGATGTTGCGAATGTCCATTAAATGCAAAACCTCACCCGCACGCAGCGGGCGCGGGATCGTCAGGCGCGGCCGGCATCGGCCAGGAGTTGTGACAGGTCGACCTCGGGGCGCGCACCGAAATGGCTGATGATTTCGGCAGCGCACAAACTGCCGATCTCGCCGCAAATGGGAAGCGGCAGAGCGCGGGTCAAGCCATAGAGAAAGCCGCTGGCGTAGAGATCGCCCGCCCCGGTGGTGTCGACTTTCTTGACAGCGCTATTCTCCAGCGACCCGCCGCCCCCGCTCCGGAAACAGTTCGAGCAGCCCCTCGCGTGAGGCGGGGCAGATGCCGCGCTCGGTGATGAGGGCGGTGACGAGGCGGGCCGGGGTTACGTCGAAGGCGTAATTGGCGGCGGGGCTGTCCGGCCGGCGTCAGGCGGACGGCGACGCGCCGGCCCTCCTCGGTCCAGCCTTCGATGTGGGTGACCTCGCGCGCGTCGCGGCGCTCGATCGGGATCGCCGCGCCGCTCTCGATCTGCCCAGTCGATCGTCGGCGAGGGCAGCGCGACATAGAACGGGACGTCGTTGTCGCGCGCCGCCAGCGCCTTCAGATAAGTGCCGATCTTGTTCGCGACGTCGCCGCCGGCCGTCGTGCGGTCGGTGCCGACGATGCAGAGATCGACGAGGCCCTCGCGCATCAGGTGGCCGCCGGCATTGTCGACGATGACCGTATGCGGGACGCCGTGCTCGCCGAGCTCCCAGGCGGTGAGGCTCGCGCCCTGGTTGCGCGGGCGGGTCTCGTCGACCCAGACATGGATCGGGACGCCGTCATTGTGGGCGCGGTAGACCGGGGCGAGCGCGGTGCCCCAGTCGACCGTCGCGAGCCAGCCGGCATTGCAATGCGTCAGCACCTCGACGCGGCCGGCGCCGCGCTTGCGCCGCCAGGCCTCGGCAATCAGGCGCGGCGCCGTGCTCGCCGATCGCGCGATTGATCGCGACATCGGCGTCGGCGATCTCGCCGGCCCGCGCCATCGCCGCGGCAAACCGGCGGTTTTCCGGCACCTCGGACAGCGCCCGCTTCATCTCGGCGAGCGCCCAGCGCAGATTGACCGCGGTCGGGCGGGTCGCGGCGAGCTTCGACAGCCGCCGCCTCGAGCCCGCGATCCGACGGGTCCTCGGCGGCCGCGAGAGCCATGCCGTAGGCCGCGGCGGCGCCGATCAGCGGCGCGCCGCGAACCTGCATCGTGGCGATGGCCCGCGCCGCGTCGTCGAGCGTCTCCAGCCCGACAATCACCAGCTCGTGCGGCAATCGCGTCTGATCGATGATCTCGACGGTGCGCCCGTCGGCAGCGGGCCAGATCGTGCGCATTGCCCGGCCGCGGACGTTCATGGCGCCTCCTGTGCTTCCAGCACGCGCCCGGCCACTGCGTCGAGACGCGCGAGCATTTCGGGATCACGCCGCTCGGGCGCGGTGATCAGCGCGTGATCGAGGGCCTGCTGGCACCCTTGCCGGCACGGCCCGGCATGCGATCGACAGCAGCGGCACCACGTGCCTGACCAGCGCCTTCGCCCGCTCCGCATTGGCGAGCAGCACCCCGACGATCATGTCGACCGTGACGGCGTCGTGGCCGGGATGCCAGCAATCGTAATCGGTGACCATCGCGACCGTCGCGTAGCAGATCTCGGCCTCGCGCGCGAGCTTTGCCTCGGGCATGTTGGTCATGCCGATCACGTCGCAGTTCCACGACCGATAGAGCTCGCTTTCGGCAAGGCTCGAGAATTGCGGTCCTTCCATGACGATGTAGGTGCCGCCGCGCTTCAACGCCATGCCCGCTTCGGGCCCGGCTGCGGCCAGCGCGTCGCCGATCCGGCCGCAGACCGGGTGCGCCATCGAGACGTGCGCGACGCAGCCCTTGCCGAAAAAGCTCTTTGCCCGCGCAAAGGTGCGGTCGATGAACTGGTCGATCACGACAAAATCGCCGGGAACCAGGTCTTCGCGCAGACTGCCGACGGCCGACAAGGAGATGATGTCGGTGACCCCGCAGCGCTTCAGCGCATCGATATTCGCCCGATAATTGATCTCCGACGGCGGCAGCACGTGGCCGCGGCCGTGGCGGGGAACAAACACGACCGGCTGACCGTCCAGCGTTCCGAAGCAGAATTCGTCCGATGTCGCGCCGAACGGGCTTTCGACCCGCCGCCATTCGACATCGGCGAGCCCGTCGATCTGATAAAGCCCGCTCCCCCCGATGATGCCGATGACGGGCCCGGTCATCCACCGGGCCTAAAACGGCAGATACGGAAATTTCAACGCCTTTGACTTTCGTCATTCCCGCGAAAGCGGGAACTGGGGCCGTAAGGCGGTAGTGGTTGCCCTGGGCCCCCGCTTTCCCGGGGGCGACGGTAACTGTTGCGTATAGACCTCATCCGAGCCAGGACCTAGTGTGCGGTGGCCCAGATCTTGCGCTTGGCGGCGTAGAAGATGCCCGCCATGATAATCAGGAACAGCATGACCTTGAACCCGGTGCGGTGCCGAGGCTCGAGGTTGGGCTCGGACGCCCAGGTCAGGAACGTCGACCACGTCATGCGCCATCTGCGGCACCGTGGCGGAAGTGCCGTCGGCAAAAGTCACGGCGTTGTCGCTGAGCGGCGGCGGCATCGCGATCTGATGACCGGGGAAATATTCGTTGTAGTACATCCCCGACAATAGGTTGAACCCGGGCGGCGGCTCCTTGTACCCGGTCAGGATGCCGAAAACGTAATTCGGGCCCCCCCTCGCGCGCCTTGACGATCATCGACAGATCCGGCGGCAACGCGCCGTTGTTGGCGGCGCGAGCCGCCTGGTCATTGGGAAACGGGCCGGGGATCGGGTCGGAGGGCCGGCCCGGGCGCTGGTACATCTGGCCCTCGTCGTTCGGCTGCTCGTTGGTCACCTGATAGGTCGAAGCGATCGCCTTCACTTCGTCTTCGGTGTAGCCGATATCGGTCAGGTCGCGGAAATAAAGATGCTTGACCGGGTGGCAGGCCGAGCAGACCTCCTTGTAGACCTGAAAGCCGCGTTGCTGCGCCGCCCGGTCGTAGGTGCCGAAGATGCCGTCGAACGACCATTGCTGGTGCGGCAGCGAAGGAGTCTCTTGGGCATTCGCGCAGAGCGGTGTCAGCGCCAAGACCAGCAGCGCCAGCGCGGCAAGGATGGGCTTCGGCATCTCAGGATTTCGTCAGCGGCACTCCGGCGCCGCCAAGTCGAGCGCCGCCGCCTTGCAACACCGCCGTGGCGATGCTGGCGGGCAGCGGTCTGGGCCGCTCGAGCCTGCCGATGACCGGGAACAGAATCAGGAAATGGACGAAGTAGTAGAAGGTCGCGATCTGCCCGACGACCACCACCAGGCCTTCGGGCGGATTGGCGCCGACCCAGCCGAGAGCGATGACGTCGATGACCAGCAGCCAGAACACCCACTTATAGACCGGGCGAAACCGCGCGCTGCGCACCGGCGAGCTGTCGAGCCACGGCACGAAGAACAACAGGAAAATCGACCCGAACGCCATGATGACGCCGAGCAGCTTGTTCGGCACCGAGCGCAAAATCGCGTAATACGGCAACAGGTACCATTCCGGCACGATGTGGTTCGGCGTCTGCATCGGGTTCGCCGGGATGTAATTGTCCGAGCTTCCCAAGAAAGTTCGGCGCATAGAAAATGAAGAAGCTATAGATCAGCAGGAATACGGCCAGCCCGAACAGATCCTTGATCGTGAAATAGGGGTGGAACGGGAGCGTATCCTGCGGCCCCTTCATTTCGATCCCCAGCGGATTGTTGGAGCCGAAGCGGTGCAAGGCGATCAGATGGAGCAACACCACGGCCAGGATCACAAAGGGCAGCAGGTAATGCAGCGCGTAGAAGCGGTTCAAGGTCGGGTTGCCGACGGTAAAGCCGCCCCACAGGAACGTGACGATGTTCTGCCCGATCAACGGTATCGCCGAGAACAGATTGGTGATCACTGTGGCCGCCCAGTAGCTCATCTGGCCCCAGGGCAGCACATAGCCCATAAAGGCCGTCATGATCGCCAGTATCAGAATGATGACCCCGAGTATCCACAGCAATTCGCGCGGCTGCTTATAGGAGCCATAGTAGAGCCCGCGGAACATGTGGATGTAGAGCAGCGCGAAAAACATCGACGCCCCGTTCATATGGGCGTAGCGCAACATCCAGCCGTAATCGACGTCGCGCATGATCCGCTCGACCGAGTCGAAGGCAAGAGCGGCATTCGGGGTGTATTGCATCGCCAGAAAGATGCCGGTAACGATCATCACCACCAGCATGATCCCGGACAACGAGCCGAAATTCCACCAATAGCTGAGATTGCGCGGCGTCGGATACTCGTACAGCTCGTGCTGCAGCATCGCGACAAACGGCAAGCGATAATCGATCCAGCGGATGATGCGGCTCGTTGCGCTGAGGCGAGTCTGGGCCATGGCGCGTTACTACCCGATCTTGATTGTCGTGTCGTGGGTGAATTCGTAAGGCGGCAGGAACAGGTTCAGCGGGGCGGGCCCTTGGCGAATTCGGCCCGAGGTATCATAGATCGAGCCGTGGCACGGGCAAAACCAACCGCCATAGGGGCCGCGGGGATCGCCGGCCTTCTGACCGAGCGGGATGCAGCCGAGATGGGTGCAAACCCCGATTACGACGAGCCACTCCGTTTTCTTGACGCGGGCCGAATCCGGCTGCGGATCGCGCAATTCCGATACATTGACGTCCTCGGCTGCCTTGATCTCCTCCGGGGTGCGGTGGTCGATGAAGACCGGCTTTCCGCGCCACGCGACAGTCAGACGCTGGCCGACCTGCACGGGCGCGAGATCGACCTCGGTGGTGGACAGAGCCAAAGTGTCGCGTGCCGGGTTCAGGCTGTCGATGAATGGCCAAATCGTCGCGGCGACCCCGACAGCACCGATGGCCGTGGCGGTCAAAATCAGAAAATCGCGCCGCGTCTCGCCGGCATGTGCCCCGGTGACATTGTGCTGCGCCAGATCGGCCATCCAAACCTCATCATTTCACGACCGCCGGTCAGGCGCCGCTACCTTGGCAAGCTATAATGTTGAGAAGAGCGAACTATGTGACAGACTGCCGCATAAATGGGCAACGGTCCGAGTTTAGACCATAACGTTTATACTGTCTCCAACGTGTCGGCGGAGATCGTGTGCGTCTCGCTTTGTTCGAACCGGATATTCCGCAGAACACCGGGGCCTTGCTGCGGCTTGCGGCGTGTTTCGGGGTGGCCGTCGATCTGATCGAGCCGTGCGGGTTTCTGCTCGATGACCGGCGGCTCAAGCGCGCCGTCCTCGACTATGCGACCGATCTGGTTCTCTGCCGTCATGTTTCGTGGCCGGCGTTCCTCGTGCGCCGGGCATCGCAATCGCGGCTGATCCTGATGACGACGAGCGGGACCATCCCGCTGCATGATTTTGAATTTGCGGCCGACGACACGATCCTCCTCGGCCGGGAGAGCGCCGGGGTGCCCGAGGAGGTGCATCGCAGCCGCGGCGGCGCGCGTTGTCATCCCGTTGCGCCCTGGAGCGCGCTCGCTCAATGTCGCGCTCGCGGGCGCGATTGCGCTCGCCGAGGGATTGCGTCAAACCGGATTGTTTCCCCAACCATGACAGTACAGCCTTCTTCCGCCCGATGCCTGCCGGTGCGCCCATGGCAGAGGCCTGGTTTGCCGAGCTTCGCGACCGAATTTGCGCCGAGTTCGAGGCGATCGAGGACGAATTCGCCGGCGCATGCCCCGAAGGGCGGCAGCCGGGCCGCTTCGAGCGCCAGGATTGGCAGCGGCCGGGAGGCGGCGGCGGGACGATTTCGGTCATGCGCGGGCAGGTCTTCGAAAAGGTCGGGGTCAACATCTCGACCGTGTCGGGCGAATTCTCGCCCGAGTTCCGCAACGAGATCCCGGGCGCGTCGGAGGATCCGCGCTTCTGGGCGAGCGGCATTTCGCTCGTCGCCCATATGTGCTCGCCGCTCGTCCCGGCGGCGCATATGAACACCCGCCATATCGTCACCAGCAAAGCCTGGTTCGGCGGCGGCGCCGATCTGACCCCGATCTACCCCGACGAGGCCGCGGCCAAGGAGTTTCATGCCGCGCTCGCCGCAGCCTGCGCATCCTACGACGGCGATTGTTATGGCCGCTTCAAGACATGGTGCGACGAATACTTCTTTCTCAAGCATCGGGGCGAGCCGCGCGGTGCCGGCGGCATCTTCTTCGATTATCTCGACAGCGGCGACCAGGAGCGCGACTTCGCCTTCGTCCGCTCGGTCGGCGAGGCCTTCCTCACCGCGTTCGCGGCGATTGTGCGGGCGCGGATGCGGCTCGCCTGGACCGAGGAGCAACGCCGCCATCAGCTGGTCCGCCGCGGCCGCTACGTCGAGTTCAACCTGCTCTATGACCGGGGCACCGTGTTCGGTCTGAAGACCGGCGGCAATCCCGAGGCGATCCTGATGTCGTTGCCGCCCTTGGTGGCGTGGCCCTAAGGGAACAGCCGAGGCGGAGGCGTGTTAGCGGGGTGCCATGGCCAAAGCCAACATCCACCGCCGCAGCACGCTCGAGGAGATCTATCCATCGGATGCTTTCGCCAGCGATGCGGCGCAGAACGGCCGCGTGCCGAACACCATGCTGAACGGCGTTCGTATCCTGTCGGCGCCCGACGCCGCCGGGGACTTCGATTTCGAGCGGGCAACCCAGCAGATCGGAGAGGCGGCCTCGGCCAGCTTTCTTGCCCCGCACCGTCGGGAGGAAAGAACCCAAGACGCGGGGCGCGACAGCCCGACGACCGTGTCGGCCGACCCCGATCCGCGAGCGGGGTATGAAGCCTTCCTCGCCGACATTGTCGCCGTGGCGCAGCGGTTCGGCTTCGAGCCGGAAGAATCCCCCGGCCGCGATGAACCGCGGCTGCGCGGATTGCGGCAGTGACTTTCACCTGCTGACCTCCCCCGAAGCGCCTTCGGCTTAGACTGACACCGCAGTCACCCTATTCCGGGGCTGACGGCGAGGCGCCCTGCAGCCTTTTGCCAATTTTGCATAGTCAGACGCGCGTAAGGCGGCCTATTTCCGCGGACGGCTTGACCCGGCTGGGCGGCCAGCGCGACATTGCACGATCCGGAAGAGACGCGCTGACAGCCCGCGCCGGTCTAATGGGAGCTAGCCAATGAGCAACATAGCCGAGCCGCGGGTCATCCCGCACGCCACGACTCGCCGTTCGCGGCGGATATCGGTTATTTGGATCGTCCCGCTCGTCGCGCTCGCGATCGGCGCTTGGCTCGCCTGGGACACGCTGTCGAAAGAGGGACCGACGATCAAGATCTCGTTCGAGGGCGGCGAAGGGCTGCAGCCCGGCCAGTCACAGCTGAAATACAAGGACATCGTCTTCGGCACGGTAAAGAGCCTGACATTGGCGCCCTGATAAGACGCATGTCATCGTGACGGTCGCGACGACCCATGAGGCCGAGCCGCTGCTGACCGAGGGAACCTTGTTCTGGGTGGTCAAGCCGCGGCTCTTTGCCGGCAATATTTCCGGCGTCGAGACGCTGTTGTCGGGTTCCTATGTCGGCATGCTGCCCGCGCCCAAGGCCGGCAAGAGTGAGCGGGACTTCGTCGGGCGCGAAGACCCGCCGCTGCTGGGAGCCTATGTCCCAGGCCGCACTTTCCTGCTCAAGTCGAAGCGGATCGGCGCGGTCTCGGTCGGCTCGCCGATCTTCTTCCGCGACCTCAATGTCGGTGAGGTGCTCGGCTGGGACATCGCGGATATGGCGGAGTACGTGACGATCCACGCCTTCGTCCGGGCGCCGTATGACAGTTATGTGCACGACGAGACCCGTTTCTGGAACGCGTCCGGTGTCTCGATCAAGCTCGGCGGAACCGGCGTCGAAGTGCAGATGGAGTTGCTGAAGGCGCTGCTGCTCGGCGGCGTCGCGTTCGAGACGGCGGTAGCGGACATCCACACGGCGGAAACATCCGAAAACCATGTCTTTCCGCTGTTCGACAACCGGGATACAGCAAACGCGGCGTCCTATACCCGCGAGATCCCGGCGATCTCGTATTTTCCCGGTTCGGTCAGCGGGCTGGCGCCAGGCGCCTCGGTCACGATGCATGGGCTTAAGGTCGGCGAGGTCACCGACGTGCGGCTCAGCTACGACGCGGCCAAGGACGCCATCGTCGCGCCGGTCCGGTACGAGGTCGAGCCTGAACGCGTCATCGGCGTCGGCAAGCGGGTATTCAAATCGAATGACGAGGCGGTCGACGCGCTGCTCAAAAAAGGCCTGCACGCAAGTTTGCAGAGCGCCAACCTGATCACCGGGCAACAAAATGTTGCGCTCGACTTCAACGCCGACGAGCCGGCCGCGGAAGTGTCGATGGACGGGCCGGACTACGTCGTCCCGGCGACCGAAGGGGCCGGATTTACCGGCCTCACCGCGTCGGCGACCGAGCTGCTCAATAAAGTCAATACGCTGCCGTTCGAGCAGATCGGCAAGAACCTCGACGGCATCCTGAAGTCGGCCAATGACTTGACCCAGGGCCCGCAAATGAAGAAGGCGCTGACCGATCTCGCCGGGATGATCGCGTCGGCCCAGACGATGATCCGGAACCTCGATACGAAGCAGTTGCCGGAGCTCGTTTCCGGGCTGCAAAAGACATTGACCAGCGCCAATAAGCTCGTCCTGTCGCTCGACAGCGGTTATGGCGACAACACCAAGTTCAGCCGCGATATGGACCGCTTGCTTGCACAGGCCAATGACGCGCTTCGCTCGATCCGGGCGCTTTCCGATCTGTTGGCGCGTCATCCCGAGGCGCTGATCAAGGGCCGCCCCGCCGGGGCGCTCGAATGAACGGCGCAAAGCTCGCGGTATTGGCGCTCGCGGCAACTCTTATTGCCTGCTCCTCGCCTAGCCCGGTGCTTTATACGATCGCGCCGGTCCCGGGGCGGCTGCAGGCAGGGGGGCCTCCAGGGGGACCTAAGGTGATCGCGCTGCAGCAGATCTCGACGGCGCGTTTCCTCGAGCGCTCCGAGATCGTGCGCTCGTCGGAGAACTATCGGCTCGATGTAATGTCGAACGATTGGTGGGGCGAGCCGCTGGGCGCCATGCTCAGCCGGGTTTTGGTCGAGGAATTAGGTCAACGCCTGCCGCAGAGCACGGTATTTGCGGAAAGCGGCGCCGTCTCGGCCTCGCCCGACGCGACGATCGAGCTCAACCTGCAGCGGCTCGATGAAGATGCCGCCGGCGATCTCGTCTTGCAGGCGCAGGCCAGCGTCAGCTTCAAAGGGCGGTCCGGCCAGGCGCTGCGCAATTTCCGTTTTGTCGTGACGCCGCCGGCGCCCGGTGTCCAGGGCGAGGTCACCGCGATCAGCATGGCGGTCGGGCAGCTCGCGGACGGAATTTCGTCGATGCTAGTGACCGGCCGGTAATGCGCTCCGCGGCGGACCAGTCGATGACCGAGCCGCAGTTGAGGGAGTGCCCGGGCTGCGGGTTGTTGCAGACAGTGCCGCCTCTGGCCCCGGGAGCGAGCGCGCAGTGCGCACGGTGCCCAACGATCCTGCGCCGCACCAGCGCTCATCAAATCGAACACATCATTGCGCTGACTTTGGCAGCGTTCGTCCTGCTCGTCGTCATGTGCTCGACGACGTTGATGAGCGTGGAGACCGCCGGCATCAGGCGCACCGCGGATCTGTTCTCCGGGCCCGAAGAGCTGGTTCGGCAGAACATGGGCGAGCTCGCTGTGGTGATAATCTTCGTGACCGTGCTGGCCCCGCTCATCCGGCTCGTCGGCATCCTCTATGTGCTGATCCGATTGCACGAAGCCGCGCCGCCCCGGCACCTGCGCGATGTCTTTGCATGGGCCGAGCGCCTGCGGCCGTGGTCGATGCTCGAAGTCTTCGTGTTCGGTGTCTTCGTCGCCTATGTAAAGCTCGGTGACCTGGTGACGATCGGGCTCGCGGCGGGCGTGTATGCGCTTCTTGCGCTGACCTTTGTCCTTATCTGGATGGACTCCGCCCTCGATCGCGAGGCGATCTGGGAGAGGCTCTACCAAGGCCCCCTTTGCGGCGGATCGCCACTTCTGGCCGGCGCGATCGGTTGCGAGGTCTGCGGCCTGGTCAGCGTGCCGCAGCCGGATGATCCTCGCTGCCCCCGCTGCGACAGCGCGCTGCACGAGCGTAAGCCGAACAGCGTGGCGCGGACCTGGGCCTTGGTCATCGCCGCCGCGGTCCTCTATATCCCGGCGAACTATTACCCAGTGCTGTCGGTCGTGCAGCTCGGCGCCGGACAGCCCAGCACGATCCTCGGCGGAGTCGAAGAACTGTTGACCGCGCGCCAGTATCCGCTCGCGGCGTTGGTGTTTTTCGCCAGCATTGCGGTGCCGATGCTGAAGCTCATCGGGCTCTCTTTCATGCTCGTGACGATCCAAACCGGCCGTTTGGGATGGCTGCGCGACCGCATCCGGCTCTACCACATCGTCCGCTTTATCGGCCGGTGGTCGATGATCGACATCTTCATGGAGTCTTTGCTCGGCGCGCTGGTGGCGTTCGGCTCGGTGATCACGATCGAGCCCGGCGCCGGCGCCCTCGCCTTTTGCGCCGTCGTGATCCTGACGATGTTCGCGGCCGAGACCTTCGACCCGCGCCTGATGTGGGACGCAGCGGCGGAGCGTCAGGGAGCGGCGATGCCCGCCGATCCGGGGCTCGCAGCCTTAGATTGATGGTACTCCGCGGCAATTCGCCCGATGGCGCATCTTGGGCATTTCTGTCGAAAGTGCATAGATCCCGATGTACTCCTCCGCCGCGATGGGCGGAGATAGGCGCCCCGGACTAGCGAGAGATGGGGGCGCTCCATAACCGGGTGCGTACCTTGGGAAATCGTAAGCGCTCACATCAGCAAGGGGGAGAAAAAATGATAACCGACAATCTGTCTCGCGTTGCCGCGTCCGCGGGGATCATGATTTCCTTGATCGGACTGATCCTTTCGGCTTGCGTGCCGGCCCAGCAATACAACGCGCTCGAAAACGACTACAATCAACTCAATCAGCGACTCTCGGGTCAGATCGCGTCACAACAAGTCCACATTACGCGACTGCAGGGGGCGATCAAGGTGGCCGTGAACAGCGACCTGCTGTTCCCCTCCGGGGGCTGGCAGATGCCCCCTGCGGCGGCCCAGACAATATCCGAGATGGCCCCGATCCTGGCACCATTCCAGCAGACCACGATTATCGTGACCGGGTACACGGATAATGTACCGATTGGCCCCGAACTGCAGCAGCAGGGGATCGGCAGCAACCAGGAGCTTTCGCTTAAGCGGGCGCAAACCGTCGCGAACTTCTTGATCTCGCAAGGAGTGAAACCGAACCTGGTCCAAACACGCGGTCTCGGCGATGCCGACCCGGTCGCTCCCAACGACACGCCGCAGGGGCGAGCCCAGAACCGCCGCGTCGAGCTTACTCTGGCCGGCTCTGGCACCTGATCCGGAAGGGAGTGAAGATGACCGAAAAAACTCTGGGGCGATTCGCTTTCGCCGCCGGAATTACCGGCGTGCTCCTCGTTGGATGCCCCAGCCAAACCCGAACACCGCAGCCGGCCGGTCCGACATAGCGGGCCAGCAATGTGCCGTCTGTATGGCGACAAACCCCGGCGATTACGACGCGTGCCACGCAATCTGCGTTCAGCGCGTCGAGGACGAAACGGCTTATTTGAAGGCGATGGGGCGATGAATTGATTCATTCTAACGATCTCCGGCCGCAGCCACCCCGAGCGCGCCCGCTCCAGGCAAATCGTCGGTGAAGATCGACATGGTGCCGTCGCTGTTCGTGATGAACGCGCATGGCGCCACCCTGCAGGGCCAGACCCTGACACTGGCCGGCGTAAGCCCCACCTCGATCGTGTTCGCTGATCGGCCGGTGAGAGCCGCGGGGCACCTGCCGACGGAAGCCCTGCTCGAGGAATGGACAACCGGCGACTTTGCCAAAGACGCCCCGAATGCCACCGTGTCGGTGCTCGGCAAGGATGGCGTTTCGGCCCGCGACGTTGTTGTCGAGCTGCGGACCCCGCATCTCGATGGCGACCGCCTGACTTTCGATGTGCGCGTGCTCGAGGGTGACTTGGCAGGCGCCGACGGCCCAGCCGCAGTCTTTATCGACATCATCGGCATGCCCCTCACGCCGCTGTCGTTTGCCGGCGTGGCCCGGCGCTCGGCGCGACGAGCCTATTGGTATGGCGCCGCCACCGCCCCTTACCGACCCTACGGCTACCCGGGCTATTACCCGCCACCCTATTCTCCTTATCCTTACCCATACTGACGCTTGCCGGCTCCGGGCCCTGATTGCGAAGCACTGATCCAGATTTACCGCAGGAGAGAGGAGAAAAGCATGTACTGTACCGACGATCCTTTGCTTTCCGGAAAGCAGGAGAGAGGCGTCATCTGCGCCCCTTATGGCCCCGAATGGCTCAAAATCGCTGGTCGGTTCTGCCTTCGGTTCGTTCTCTTCATCGGGGTGCTGACAAGCGGCCTTTCGACTGGCGTGCGTGCAGGCGAGCCTATCACCGAGCAGGACGCGCACGTCATCGCGGTGCAGGCTTATCTGTACCTGTATTCGCTCGTGACGATGGATTTGACCCGAAAGCAGCTGACCAATGTCGAGCGCGCCGAGGGAATCAATGCGCCGATGAATACTTTTGCAAACATTCCAGCCTTTCCAACGGCGACGATGAAAGTAGTCGTCCGGCCCAATTTCGATACGCTCTATTCCAGCGGCTGGCTCGACCTGACAACGGAGCCGATCATCGTCTCGGCGCCCGATACCAATGGACGCTACTACTTGTTGCCGATGCTCGATATGTGGACCGACGTGTTCGCCTCTCCAGGCTGGCGCACGACCGGCACGCAAGCCGGCAACTGGGCGGTCGTTCCGCCAGGCTGGACCGGCACGCTACCCGACGGCGTCGACCGGATCGATGCCCCGACACCCTATGTCTGGATCATCGGGCGGACCAAGACCGACGGTCCCGCCGATTACGACGCCGTCCACAAAATCCAGGCTAGCTATCGGATCACTCCACTCTCCCGCTGGGGCAAGCCGGCCGAGCCGGTAACGGGCAAGATCGATACGACGATCGATATGAAGACACCGCCCAAGGTCCAGGTGGACACCATGCCTGCCGACAAGTTCTTCGCCTATGCTGCCGAGGTGATGAAGCTGCAGCCGCCGCATATCACCGACGAGCCCATCGTTGTGCTGATGCGCCGAATTGGTCTGGAGCGCGGAAAAAGCTTCGAGATCGACAAGGCAGATCCCGCTGTCAAACAGGGACTGCAAGGTGTGCCGGAAGACGCGCAGAAGCTAATGGCCTGGAAAATCAAGACACTTGCACGAGTCGTAAACGGCTGGTCGATGAACACCGATACGATGGGCGTCTACGGCAACTATTACTTGAAGCGCGCGATCGTCACTCAGTTGGGCCTCGGCGCGAATCTCCCCGAGGACGCGATCTACCCCATCAACCTCTTCGATGAGAGCGGCAAGCCGCTAGACGGAGCCAACAAATACACAATCCACTTCGACAAGGGCGCCACGCCGCCGGCCTCGGCATTCTGGTCGGTCACGCTTTACGATCAGCGAAGGATACCAAGTGGCCAACCCACTCAACCGCTTTGCCGTCAGCAGCTGGATGCCGTTCCACTTCAATCCCGACGGATCTCTGGATCTCTATTTCCAAAACGAAAGCCCAGGCAATGGCAGGGAAGCCAACTGGCTGCCGGCGCCGAAGGGGCCGTTCAACCTGACGATGCGGCTCTACGCTCCGAAGAGCGAGGCGCTGACTGGGCAATGGAACCCGCCGCCGGTCGCCAAGGCCGCGGACGCGGCAGTTCTGCAGGCACAATAGCGGCTGAGAGGGGTTTTCCGCAGGACGAGCGGGCCAGTGGATTTGAGCAATATCGCGAATTGGTAGGAATGGCAGCAGAGTGCAGTAACTCCGACCCTCTTGCGCATCCGACACGGGACATGGTGTGGATTGACGGCGGCGAGTTTCGGATGGGCTCCGATGCCCATTACCCGGAAGAGGCGCCAGCGCACTGGGTACGGGTCAATGGCTTCTTTATCGATCCCTGTCCTGTGACCAACCGCCAGTTTGCCGCCTTTGTCGCTGGCACGGGCTATCGCACAGTCGCCGAGCGCATGCCGAATCCGGCTGACTACCCGGGCGCGTTACCGCATATGCTCAAACCCGGCTCACTGGTTTTCCGTAAGACGCGCGGGCCGGTGGATTTGCGCAATATCTCGAATTGGTGGGAATGGAAACCGGGAGCGTATTGGCGCCATCCGGAAGGCAGGGGCAGCTCCGTTGCCGCAAGGCTGGATCATCCCGTCGTGCAGGTCGCATTCGAGGACGCCGAGGCTTACGCAGCCTGGGCGGGGAAGGCCTTGCCGGCCGAGGCCGAGTGGGAGTTCGCGGCGCGCGGCGGATTGGACGGCGCCGAATTTGTCTGGGGTGACGAATTCGCTCCGGAAGGCCGCCAGATGGCGAACACCTGGCAGGGCGAATTCCCATGGCAAAACCTCTGTGCTGACGGTTTCGAGAGGACCTCGCCGGTCCGCACCTTCCCTGCAAATGGCTACGGGCTGTTCGATATGACGGGCAATGTCTGGGAATGGACCACCGATTGGTTCAGCGCCCGCCATACACCGAATTCTGAAAGCCCTTGCTGCGTACCGAGCAATCCGCGGGGCGGACCCGTGGAGGCCAGTTTCGATCCCGTCCAATCGCAGTTCTCGATTGCGCGCAAGGTCGTCAAGGGCGGCTCGTTTCTCTGCGCGCCCAATTACTGCCGGCGGTATCGCCCGGCGGCGCGCCACGCGCAAATGGTCGACAGCGGCATGAGCCATATCGGCTTCCGCTGCGTTGTGCGAGCCTGACGGACGCAGAGGGGGGTACATCGATGACCGATGCGGAGCCGCAGAAACTGAGCCTCCTGGCGAAACTTATCATTGCGCTCATCCTTGCGCTGATCGTCGCCGGCATCGTGTGGCATGGCGTTTCGATCCCGACCTTCAAGCGCATTTGGCACGACCTCGTCGCGCGGCCGGACGCGCCGATGAGGTTCCGCTTCATCCTGCAGCCGTTGATGGCGGCGATCGTCGCGATCCGCCATGGTCTCAACGACGCGCGGACCGGCCGCTCACCCTATTTTTGGACGATGCTGGGCAATCCACGCGAGCGCACGCAGCGGCTGAACGAAGGGTTGAACGCGACCGCCAGGATCATCCTTCTCGGGCTCGTGATGGATGCGATCTACCAGGTCGTCGTGCTGGGCCAGTTCTATCCGGCCGAGGCAGTCATCGTCGCACTGCTGTTTGCATTCATCCCGTACGTGATCATCCGCGGGCCAGCCGCGCGCATCGCTCGACGGTGGCGCCGCGCATCCCCGCATCAAACCTCGTAAGAGCACGGGCATGTCGGATACACGCAGCGCCCCAGGCGCGGGAAGGTTCGAAGTAAGAGCAACGGCGGACAGTCACTTTGGCTGGATCCGCACTCGCCTCAGCGTCGAACGCACGATGATGTCGTGGCTGCGCACGGCAGTGGCTCTGATCGGCTTCGGCTTCGCGATCGTCCAGTATTTGAACCACTTGCAACCGCTCCCCGGAGACCGCCCCACCTATCTTCCAACCGCGCCGGAATATTTGGGGCTCGCGCTGATTTCGTGCGGCGTGCTGGCGCTCGTCATTTCGATTTGGCAGTACTTTTGGACGGTTCGTTACCTGTGGGGCGGGTCGTTCGCGCCGATCGCGGGGCTGACAAAGGAGGGAATGCAATCGCCGGTTATTGCCGTCGCCATCCTCCTCATCGGCATCGGCCTGTTCGCCTTCTTTGCCGTGTTTTTCCGCCTCACCTAGCCTCAAGCCCAAGCAACCAAGACCAATGAGCACTTTCGAAACCACCCGACCAACGAAAGGAGATCGAGATGGCTAGATCCAGAACAGCAGCCAAGCCGAACATCGTCGTCATCTGGGGCGACGATATCGGCATAGCCAATCTGAGCTGCTACACCCATGGGCTGATGGGTTACCAGACGCCCAATATCGACCGCATCGCCAATGAAGGCGTGCGTTTCACCGATTACTACGGCGAACAGAGCTGTACGGCCGGGCGGGCGTCGTTCCTCACCGGTCAGCACGGCTTGCGCACCGGATTGACCAAGGTCGGATTCCCGGCGGCCACGGTCGGGTCTGGCCAAGGAGGACCCGACGATCGCCGAATTGCTGAAGCCCTTAGGCTATGCGACGGCGCAGTTCGGCAAGAACCATCTCGGCGACCGCAACGAATACCTGCCGACGGTGCACGGTTTCGACGAGTTCTACGGCAATCTCTATCACCTGAACGCCGAGGAAGAGCCGGAATTGCCGGATTATCCGAACCCACGGGATTTTCCGCACTTCCGTGAGCGGTTCGGCCCGCGCGGCGTCATGGACTGCAAGGTCACCGACACGGATGATGCGACGGTCGACCCTCGGTTTGGCAGGGTCGGCAAGCAGACCATCCGCGACACCGGCCCGCTGACCACGAAGCGTATGGAAACGATCGACGACGATGTCGCCAGTCGCGCCGAGGAATACATCAAGCGCCAGGCCCAGGCCGGCCAACCGTTCTTTCTGTGGGTCAACTTCACCCATATGCATTTTCGCACGCATGTGAAGCCGGAGAGCCGGGGCCAGGCGGGCCGCTGGCAGAGCGAGTACCACGACACGATGATCGATCACGACAAGAACGTCGGCCAGGTGCTGAAAGCACTCGACGATGCCGGCATTGCCAATAACACTTTTGTCATGTACGGCACCGACAACGGCCCGCACATGAATTCCTGGCCCGACGGTGCGATGACGCCGTTCCGCAGTGAAAAGAACACCAACTGGGAAGGCGCCTATCGGCTGCCGTGCCTGGTGCGCTGGCCGGGCAAGATCAAGCCCGGCACCGTGTCGAACCAGATCGTCGCGCATCACGACTGGCTGCCGACATTCGTCGCCATGGCCGGTGATCCCGAGGTCAAGGATAAGCTGTTGAAGGGCCATACGATCGGCGACATGACCTACAAGGTCCATCTCGATGGCTTCAACCTGGTGCCGTACCTGACGGGCGAGGTCGAGAAGAGCCCGCGCGAGTGGTTCCTCTACTGCAATGACGACCAGCAGCTCGTCGCATTGCGCTACGACAATTTTAAGCTGGTATTCTCGGAGCAGCGGTCGCCCGGCACGTTGGAGCTGTGGGCCGAGCCGTTCACCAACCTGCGCGTGCCGAAGATCTTCAATCTCCGCACCGACCCGTTTGAGAAGGCCGACATCACCTCGAACACCTATTGGGATTGGATGATCGGCCACGCCTACATGCTGGTGCCGGCGCAGGCTTTTGTCGGTGAATTCCTGCAGACCTTCCGGGAATATCCGCAGCGCCAGAAGGCCGCCAGCTTCAACCTCGACGAGGTGCTTCGCAAGATCCAGGAGCCCACCCACTCCTGACCCGGCCCAACCGGACAAAGGGCGGCCGCTCGGGTATCTCCGGCGGCCGCCCGATGCGGGGCTGGAGGAGCGGCCGATGGAAGAATGGCTGCATCTCGTCACTAAAGAAATTGTCGTCGTCATCGATGCGATGGCGTTGATCATTGTCGCCATCGGCACCGCTGAGGCCTTTTTTACTGGGCTATGGGCGGCATTTCCCGCCCCGGCACATCGCCGGTTTCGCGAGATCTTGGTGCGCTACGGGCGCTGGCTCGTCGGCGGCTTCACATTTCAGCTCGCGGCCGACATCATCGAGACGTCGATTACTCCGACCTGGCAGGAGGTAGGGCAGCCGGGGGCGATTGCTGTGGTACGAACCTTTCTGAACTATTTCCTCGAGCGGGACTTGGCCGAGCTTGGGAAGGCAGCGAATCCGCGCTGAGGCACGCAAACGGACGGACATGGTTGTACGAGAGACAAGAACACAATCGCCCGTCGATCGAGCCGACGAGGTGCGAACTTTTTACGAGAGCCATCCATATCCGGCGCCGATCGACAACCTTGATCGGCATCGCGAGCTCTATCGGAACCGGGATCGACGCCGGGCATTGTCCCTGCTGCTATGGCCGACGGAGAAACCACCGCGTAATCGAGAGATCCTGGTCGCCGGCTGCGGAACCTCTCAAGCTGCCACCTATGCGCTGCGCGAGCCTGACGCTCGGGTCACGGCAATCGATATCAGCGAAACCAGCCTGCGTCATACGCGCGATCTTCTGCAAAAATATCGTTTGCGAAACCTCGACCTCCATCGGCTAGCGATCGAGCAGGTCGGGGAACTCGGCCGGATCTTCGATCAGATTGTCTGCACCGGCGTGCTCCACCACTTGCCCGACCCGGATATCGGCCTTCGGTCGCTGCGCGATGTCCTCGCGCCCCAGGGCGCGATGCACCTGATGGTCTATGCGCCATATGGCCGCGCCGGCATTTACATGATGCAGGAGTACTGCCGCTTGCTCGGGATTGGCGCCACTGAGGCGGAGTTGCTGGAACTCGGCATCACAATCGAGCGCCTTTCCCCCGACCATCCAATCGCCGGGCTGTCGAGAAAAGCGAAGGATTTCACATATCCGGCCGCGCTCGCCGATGCGCTACTTCACCCCCAGGACCGTGCCTACACTGTGCCCGAGCTCTACGCCTGGGTCGAGCGGTGCGGATTATCGTTTGGTCGTTGGCACGAGCAGGCGCCCTATCTCCCGCAATGCGGGGCAATAGCCAGTATGCCGCACGCGGCGCGTCTCGCCTCGCTTTCGCCGCAACTGCAGCATGCCGCGGTCGAATTGCTGCGCGGGACGATGACCAAGCACAACTTCATCGCCTATCGCGATGATCGCCTCGGCGTCAGCCAGCCCATCAGTTTCGACAGTGATGCATGGCGAGGCTACGTTCCGCTGCGTCTGCCATGGACCTTGTGCATCCGCGACCGGGTGCCTCCCGGTTCTGTGGTCGTCCTGATCAATCGGGCTCACACCAACGCCGATCTCGCCCTTCCCATCGATGCAGCACAGGAGCAGATCCTTGCCGCGATCGATGGCAACCGGTCTATCGATGAGATGCTCCGGGGCGCCGCGCGCGCGGGCGGCGATCAGCAGACACGCAGGTTTATCCAGCAGCTCTGGCAGTACGATCAAATCGTGTTCGACGCGACAAACTCACGCTGACCTTCAGTTTCTGTGGCTAGGGCTGGTAGCTTGATGCGGGAGGAAAAGCCATAAATGCGAGAAACCGGCAGACTGATTCTCGCGGCCTTTGGCCATCTTAGCCGTCGTAATGACACTGCCGTTCGTGGGCCGCCCACGCCGAGGAGCCTCCCACCTTGATCGGTGCCCAGGCCTGCGCTGGCTGCCACGCCGCGGAACTCGATGCCTGGAAAAGCTCGCACCACGCGCTGGCCATGCGGCCCACCCACCCAACGACGGTGCTCGGCGATTTCTTCCGCGTCCAATTCGAGCATCTCGGGGCCACGACCGGCTTCTTTCGTGACGACGACAAATCCATGACCCGTACCGACAGTCCGGACGGTGCGCCGCACGCATATCAGATGGCCTATGCCTTCGGGGTGAATCCGCTGCATTCTTTGGGGTTGTTGCCGGTGTGCCAGCACGTTACCGCGGAGCGCTGGATCTGCTTCCAAGCCCACGAGCTGGCGCCGGAAAGTGCGAGGTACGCCTATGTCTACGCCGTCGCACTGAACGCGCACGGCGATGCGACAGCGCTACTGGAGAAGACATATCACAGCATCCGACGGATATTGACGTTGTTTTGGCCCCGTCGCGATCGAGCGTGACAGCGGAGAGGTGGCGACTGCGCTTGCTCACGCCCGGAAGTTGGCCGCCGTTAATCCGGCCGATACGCAGCTTCGGGCAGTGCTGTTGGATCTCGAGAACCGTCAGGCGTGTTACTTCAGCTACGTCGAGGATTCCAATGGTCCAATGTAACCGGCGCGCGGCGCCGAAAGGTTACCCTTAGCTCGCGATTGAACTGGAGGCGCCTGCGATGCTCTCCCTCAACTGCGAGGTCGACACCGAATGACAGCCCCGACAGCGACCGGCGGCGCGCGAGCAATCCAACTCGATCCGACTGCCGATACTTTGTGATATTCTGCCCCGTCACTCACGGCGGAGCCGCTCCTTGCCGCTCGACATCGTCCCAAGCGTCTGCCCACATGATTGCCCGAGCGCCTGCGCGCTCGAGGTCGAGCGGCTCGACGGACGTCGGATCGGCAGGGTGCGCGGGGCTTCGGCACAGTCCTACACGCGGGGAGTGGTGTGCGCCAAGGTCGCGCGCTATGCCGAGCGCCAGCATCATCCGGCGCGACTGTCCTGGCCGCTGCGGCGGGTTGGCGAGAAGGGCGTCGGCGAGCTGGCTTTCGTGCCGATTTCCTGGGACGAGGCACTCGACGAGGTCGCCGAAAATCTGACACGCGCGGCCCAGCGCTACGGCTCCGAGACGGTGTGGCCCTATTACTATGCGGGCACGATGGGTCTGGTTCAGCGCGACGGCATCAACCGGCTGCGCCACGCGATGCGCTATTCGCGCGAACACTTGTCGATCTGCAACATGTTGTCGGACGCCGGTTGGCTCGCCGGGGTCGGAACCAAACGGGGGGTCGACGGACGCGAGATAGCCAAATCCGACCTGATCGTCGTCTGGGGCGGCAATCCAGTCTCGACCCAGGTCAACGTGATGACCCATGTCGCGATGGCCCGAAAGGAGCGCGGCGCCAAGCTCGTCGTCGTCGACCCCTACCGCACCGCGACCGCCGAGCAGGCCGATCTCCATTTGGCGCCGCTCCCCGGCACCGACGGAGCACTCGCCTGCGCGGTCATGCACGTCCTGTTCGAGGAAGGCTATGCCGACCGCGGCTACATGGCGCGGTATACCGCCAACCCCGAAGGGCTCGAAACGCATCTCGCCACGCGCAACCCGGCCTGGGCGGCGCGCATTACCGGGCTCCCCGAAGACGAGATCCTCGCGTTTGCGCGGCTCTACGGACGTACCAAGCGCAGCTATATCCGCGTCGGCTACGGCTTTTCGCGGTCACGCAACGGCGCTGCGCAGCTCTTCGCCGTCAGCTGCCTGCCGGCGGTAACCGGCGCATGGGCTTATGAAGGCGGAGGCGCGCTCTATTCGAACCTCGGTCTGGTGACGCTCGACCTCACCCTGATCGAGGGCCTGGACCGGCTCGACCCGGCGACACGTATCCTCGACCAGTCGCGGATCGGCCCGGTGCTGACCGGCGACCGGCGCGACATTGGGGACGGGCCGCCGGTTACCGCGTTGTTCATCCAGAACACCAATCCGATGGTGGTGGCCCCGGAATCGGGCCTGGTGCACCGCGGCTTCGGACGCTCCGATCTGTTTGTTTGCGTTCACGAACAATTCATGACCGAGACCGCGGCGATGGCCGATATCGTATTACCGGCGACGACCTTCCTCGAGCATGACGACATCTATCCCGCGGGCGCCCACAGCTACCTGCAGATCGGCCGCGCGGCATTGAAGCCCTACGCCGAGTGCCAGTCCAACCACGACGTTATTTGCGGGCTCGCCGAGCGGCTCGGCGCGTGCCACCGCGGCTTCGCGATGAGCGCGATCGAACTGATCGAGCAGACCCTGCGGATCAGCGGGCTGCCCGATGTTGAAAGCTTCTCGGAAGGCGGTTGGCTCGATTGCTGCCCGTCTTTCGAGACCAGCCATTTTCTCGACGGTTTTGCGCATGCCGACGGGAAATTTCATTTCCGCGCCAATTGGACAGCGATCGGGCCCGATCACGCGCAACTGCCGGCCTATCCTGACCATGTCGCCGTCATTGACGAAGGCGACGCCGAGCAGCCGTTCCGACTGATTGCCGCGCCGTCGCGCTCGTTCCTCAATACGAGTTTCAACAATGCGCCGTCGAGCATTGCTCGCGAGGGTCGTCCCACCGCCCTGGTCCATCCAAAGGTGCTGGCCGAACTCGGTATGAGTGATGGCGACCGGATCCGCATCGGGAACCTGCGCGGCAGTGTCGTCGTTCACGCGCGCGGCTTTGACGGGTTGCAGGCGCGGGTGGTGATCGTCGAAGGGCTATGGCCCAACCATGCTTTCGAAGAGGGTGTTGGGATCAATTTGTTGACGAGCGCCGATCCCGGTCTGCCTCGCGGCGGCGCCGTTTTCCACGATACTTCGGTATGGCTCAGCCCGGCGTGAGGGGCATGATGAGCAACAGCAAAAACCATCTCCCGACCGAGGCGCGCTCCGCCGAGGTCGAACAATTCCTCGATAAGCTGAAAAAGGCACCGCCCGCGCACCCCGGTGGCGGACGCGGCCGGCTGATCTTTGCGCTCGACGCCACCGCCAGCCGCGAGCCGACCTGGGACCGCGCCTGCCGCATCCAGGGCGACATGTTCGAAGCCACCGCCGCGCTCGGCGGGCTCGAGATCCAGCTAGTCTTTTATCGCGGCTTTTCGGAGTGCAAATCGAGCAAGTGGATGACGACCGCCGCCGATCTGCACCGGGTCATGCGATCGGTCTTCTGCGTCGGCGGCGAAACGCAGATCGAGCGGGTGCTGAGCCATGCGATCCGCGAAACCCGGGCGCGCAAGGTCAATGCGCTCGTCTTCGTAGGGGACGCGATGGAGGAAAAGGTCGATCGGCTGTGCCGGCTGGCCGGCGAGCTGGGTCTCCTCGGCGTGCCGATCTTCATCTTTCACGAGGGGCGGGACCGGACCGCAGCGGCGGCCTTCAAGCAGATCGCGAACCTGTCGCGCGGCGCCTATCTCAGCTTCGATCTGTCGAGCGCCGATCGCCTCAAAGAGCTGCTCGCGGCTGTCGCGGTCTATGCCGCGGGCGGTTACCGCGCGCTGACCGCGTATGGCGAAAAAAAAGGCGGAGAAATCCTACGTCTGACCGCGCAGCTGCGCGAGTGAGCGGCGGCGATGCTCTACCTTCTCGGCGGGTTCGCGGTCCTCAGCGGCTTCCTGCTGCTGGTGTACTTGTTCGTCAACGCCGACCCGGCACGGCTCGCCCGCGGCCTCAAGGTGAGCGGCATCGTCATCGCCGTCGCCGCCGTCGCGACCTTGGCGGTTTCCGGACGGCTCGCCGCGCTGCTCATGCCGCTGGCCATGCTGATGCCGCTGCTGATCCGGGTGCGCAGCTTGCTCGACCGCTACCGCCCGCCGGCCGGCGGGCAGACCTCGACGGTGGCGACCGCTTTTCTGCGCATGACCCTCGACCACGATACCGGGAGCATGGAAGGAACGATCCTGCGCGGCCGCTTTGCCGGGATGCGCCTCGACGAGTTGGGGCCGGCAGACCTGTTGGCGTTGCTGCGCGAGTGTCGGGCCGAGGACGAAGAGGGCGCGAGGCTGCTTGAAGCCTATCTCGACCGCGTGCGGCCGGATTGGCGCGACGAACTCGCCGGGGAACGCGCCGCCGGCGCCGGAGGAGCCGGGTCCCGGCCAGCGAGCGGTGACATGAGCGTCGAAGAAGCCTACGCCATCCTCGGGCTCTCGCCCGGCGCCGACGCCGAAGCCATCAAGGAGGCGCATCGCCGGCTGATGGTCAAACTGCACCCCGACCACGGCGGCTCCGACTATCTCGCCACCAAGATCAACCGCGCCCGCGACGTGCTCCTGCACCGGTGAGCGGCGCAGCGAAGTTTGAGCTGTGAAGGAGCAAGCACTTTTCCATGGTGTCCCGGACGCAGGATGAGGTGAAAGAGCGGTGCATCGAGACGATGGGCGATGCGCTGGGCACGCAGTTTCACGCGCTGTGGAACGAGGTCGTGCGGCTAGATTGGAACTGGGCAGAGTACGTGGAATTGTTTGGATCCAAACCGTCGCGTGTCGATCTTCTTAATGAAGCGGCACCGGCGTTTTTCCGATTGATCCGGGATACGCTTTGGGAGGCGACAATGCTTCACATTGCGCGATTGACCGACGCGCCAAGGTCCGTCGGTCACTTGAATCTGACGATCCGAAATTTGCCCGAACTCGTAAACGACGCCGAGGCAAAAACGACACGATGGACATTGGGGGCTGGCTGCGGGGGCTCGGGCTGGAGCGATACGAGCAGGCTTTCCGCGAGAACGAGGTCGACCTGCGCGTCCTGCCGGAGCTGACGGCCCGTGTAATGCCGATCCAAATAATCCAGTACTCGCTATAGCCGTCAGCGTTTCACCGACGTGCTTTCTGCTCGCAAACTCGAGCGGGGCGGCCCGTTTAAGAGCGAGGTCAAGATCGCTATGGGCCCGGCGCTCGTCCTCGGCGCATAGTACGCGCGAACGATAACGCGTGGGAGCCTATGATGCGCCCGAAATAGGCGTCGAACGAATGTCGCAAAGGTGCATGATAGGCCGTCGCCGCCGAGCGGGATCTCGTCATCTGCGACGAAGCGCATCGGATGCGGCGTCCTACTTGGCGGCGAAGTAAAAGAAACGCAGTGCTACAAGCTCGGCAAATTGCTCGGCACGCGCAGTCGCGACCTGCTTTTGATGTCCGCAACACCGCACAACGGCATGGAGGCTGATTGCCAGCTGTTTATGGGCCTTCTCGTTCGGGCACCACAATTTGGCAGCAAGGGCGATCTCGATGCTGAGAGGGCCGCCATCGCCAAGGCGATCACCGCGCAGCGGTCCGGGAGTTTTGATCCAAGCGCCTAGCTAGCCTGCCGGCTTTTCGATATGGCCGCCAAACTCGTAGCGCATCGCCGAAAGCAGCTTGTTCGCGAACTCGGCCTCGCCGCGTGAGGCGAACCTGTCGTAGAGAGCTGCCGACAGTACGTGCGCCGGCACGCCCTCGTCGATCGCGGCCTTGATCGTCCAGCGCCCCTCACCCGAATCCGAGACCCGGCCGGCAAAGCCCGCAAGCCCAGGGTCCTTGGCGAGCGCATTCGCCGTCAGGTCCAGGAGCCATGAGGCGATCACGCTGCCGCGCCGCCACAGCTCGGTGATATCGGGCAGGTTGAGGTCGTATTGGTAGTGCTCGGGATCGCGCAACGGCGTGGTCTCGGCATCGGCGGCATGGGTCTGCTTTCCGACATTGGCGGAGTGCAGGATGTTCAGGCCTTCGGCATACGCGGCCATCAACCCGTATTCGATCCCGTTGTGGACCATCTTGACAAAGTGGCCGGCACCGTTCGGGCCGCAGTGCAGGTAGCCTTGTTCGGCGGTGCTGGCGCCCAGTTTCTCTCGGCCCGCGGTCGGCGGAATGTCGCCTTTGCCCGGAGCCAACGTCGCAAAGATTGGATCGAGACGTTGGACTACCGGCTTTTCGCCGCCGATCATCATGCAGTAGCCGCGTTCCAGTCCCCAAATCCCGCCGCTGGTCCCGACATCGACATAGTGGATGCGGCGCGGCATCAGCTCCTTGGCGCGCCGGATATCGTCGATGTAGTAGGAATTGCCGCCGTCGATCAGGATGTCGTCGGGCTCGAGCGCCGGCAGGATGTCGGCGATGCTTTTGTCGACAACGGCCGCCGGCACCATCAGCCAGACCGCCCGCGGCTTTTCCAGCTTCTTGACCAATTCGGCGAGCGAGGCGGACCCGACGGCGTGTTCTGCGACGAGTTCACCGACCGCCTTCGGCGACATGTCAAAGACCACGCATTCGTGGCCTCCTTTGAGCAGCCGCCGCACCATGTTGGCGCCCATCCGGCCGAGGCCGACCATTCCGAGTTGCATGGGGTCTCCCTTCCAACGACAGCGTTACGAGGATTTCTTGACGAGGGTCCGAAAATCATACCCGAGCAGGTCGCCGATGCGCTCGACGGTGACGTCCGCAGCCGGCAATGACGCGACGACCCGGGCGTCGTTGGCGTACTGGCCCTGACGCGGCAGGACCGTTGTCACGCGATTGCCCCAGATCTCCTTGACCGCCGCCAGGATCCGCGGCTTGTCGTCGACCAGGACATAATGACTGGCCGGGTAGCGCTGCTCCACATCTTCGAGCTCCTGCTCCTTGTGGATGTAGATCAGCACGTGGCCGTCGGCCGCTTCGGAGATCCCGGAGCGCTCGACCTTGCGCGGCTGAAAAACCACATCGCCGTCGGATAGGATCGCGGTCGGCCCCCAGCCGCGGAAGCGTTCGAGAACATCGAGCGCCTGCGGGTAGAGCCGGTTGGCAAACGGATAGTCCACCAGGTAGGACGACATCGACAGCAGGTGGATTTCCCGCGGCCGCTCGGCGCGGTAGCGCTGCAAGGCGCCGAGGTAATCGCGGTAGCCGAGCTCGGTAAACAGATTTTCAAGGATCGACCAATAGCGGTCCCGGCAATCCGCCCCGAATTCGCGCTCCAAGTGGCGCCTCAGATCGGCCTGGATGCGGTCGTTGTCGAGCAGCGTGTTGTCGACATCGACGAGAAATACGGTCGTATCGGGGCTGATCATATGAGCGGGTTCCTTCCGAGCCGATCTCATTCCGGCTGATGGGTCTCGTTCCACAGCCGGATCGCCGGCTCTGTCAGATTGTGCTCGTAGCCGAGGATGCTGAGGCTGGAGGTGTCGAGCAAGAAGTAACGGCCGCCAGCCGCTTCGAGCCCGAGCCAGCGAGCTGCGAGCACCCGCAGGAAGTGCGCGCTCGAGAAGATCAGGACGTTGCCCCCGACGGCGCGAACGCGTTGGATTATCCGGTCGGCCCGCACCCCCGCCTGGTCCGGAGTTTCGCCTCCCGGGGCGCCGTCGCGGAATAAGAACCAGCCCGGCCGCTCGGCCAGAATATCGGCGGTGCGGCGGCCCTCGTAGTGGCCGTAATCCCATTCGGCGAGATCGGGGTCGACCTCGGCCACATCACCGAAGCCGGCCAGCTCGGCGGTCCGCTTCGCACGCTGCGAGGGACTGGTCAACACCTTGGCAAAATTTACCCCCCGCAGCCGGCCGCCGAGGGCGTGTGCCTGGCGCTCGCCGCGCTCGGTCAACGGCAGATCGGTGCGCCCGGTATGCTGGCCGGAAAGGCTCCAACCGGTTTCGCCGTGCCTCGCCAAATAGACCGCCGGGGCGGTCTCGCCATGCCTTGCCAGATGGACGACCGGAGGCGGTTCGCTCACGCTTCTCTCCTGCGCCATCTGGGGCTTTCAACCCCTTGCCGTTTACGCGACGGAATAGGTCGAGAATGCCTGCGGCCCGGTTATAGATCCAATTCGCGGCTTACACCATACGCGTGAAAACCCGCGATAGCTGACAACGGCTGTTGTATCGCTCGTCTTTTGCGCCATCGAGATGAACCTGATGCGGTTGGGATTCGGGGAGCACGTCGTACATCCGGATCACCCGTTCACGATCCAATTTCAGGCTCTTTCCCACGACGTGAGGCGGATTCGGTACCGCCGGGTTGGCCTCGGCGGCGGAGCAGCTCGAAAACTCCATCCGGCAGTAATTGGCGAGGGTATAGAGCTGTTACGGGTGATTTCAGAAATGCGGGTCAGGCGTTTTGCACGCTTCTTGTGCTGACCTCGCGAGCTGAGGGCTGATCAGAAGCCCCCGTAGCTCAGGCGGACGGTGGTGTCGTCGAGCTTCCTCGGCATCGAGATGAACACGGTGCGCCCAGGATTTTGCAGCACATCGAACATGCGGATGCGGCGCGCAGCTTCCAGATCCTGGAGGGTCCCATCGAACAGCGAGGCAATGTCGACGCTGTCGCTTTCGACCGCCACGCAGAGGTCGAATTCGGTGCGGCCGTAGTTTGGGAAATTGTAGCGCGTTGTCTGGCCGGGAATGGCGGGACGCTCGACGATCCATTCGGCCGTCGCGCCGGCAATCTCGGGCGTAGCCATCGCACCGTTCGGCAGCTTGACCGTCGGCGCGGTCGCCATTACCGCGATCGCATGCAGCGTGCTGAGGTTGACCATGACAAAGATCACGGTTTGGGGGTCGGTGGCGGTCAGCACGCACAGCACCTGATCGCCCGGCGCGACCCCGAGACCGAGCGGCACCGGCACCGTGTTATTGCTGTACCGCGCCCACCACTGCGTCCATGCCTGCGCGGTGGTGGTGCCGTTTGCCTGTAGCTGCGAGAGAGTGCCGATCTGCGGCAACGAGGAGTCCAAATAGAACCGTTGTCCGTCGAGCCCGATCCAGTTGGAGCAGATGTAGTCGATCCCGGGTGGTCCTTGAAGCGGTCCCGGCGGCAGCTGGAGATTGGCTGGGATTGTCCAGAGGCCCCAAATCTGCAGGAACTGCTTGCCGAAGTTCGCGGTGATGTACGCCCCCGACCAGTTCGAACTGTCCTCGAACCGCGTCTCGGCGACCGAACGCTCGGTGGCCTGCCTGATTTGCGGACGGTAGTCGGTCGCCTCGATCAGCCGCTCGTCGAGGCGGAATTCGAGCAGGGTCAGCGGCGCGCCGAACCCGCGCTCCCAAATCTGTCGCAGCAACGGCTGCCTCACCGGGTCAGGCCGCGGCGGGAGCCCGAATTCGCTCAGCTGTGCCGGGCTCGCGGTGACGGGATTGAAGCGCGCGGGCGGCACCGGGAAAGCTTGGAACCGCTTTTTCAGCTTCCCGATGACGACGACCGGGACAGTCTCGGCTGTGCCCCGCCCGGCATCCGCGCCGCTCACTGCCACTCTCCGGCAGCCGCCGCAACGGCCTGTTGATAGTGCGCTTGCCCGGCGCCATTGAGCAGAGAGTGGATCCAATAGGCGAATGCGATGCCGGCGGCCGTGTCGCTTGGGTAATGCAGTCCGGCAATCTCGCGATTGCGGGCAATGCAGTCGGCGAGCGTCCACAGATCGTCGATCATTGTGTTTTGCTGCGGCAGACCGTTGAAGACGTCGTTCATGCACAACGCCATCAGATGCGCCTGCGTCGAGTGCCCGCTCGGGAAGGACGCATGTCCCGGTACTTCGATCGGCGGCAGCAGCGCCGGACACAGCTGCGATGGGCGCGGTCTGCTGTACAGGTTTTTAAAGTACATCGCGACAAAGGTGCCGACCAGGCTGGCGATTCCCAGCACTTTCGTCGTGTACGGATAGGCGCCCGGCCGCGCCGTCATCATGTTCAAAAAGTAGCTGATGAACTCGTCGGACTGCGACAGAATGTCGGCCAACGCGTCAGCGCGCTCATCAGAGGCGGCGGTCACGAGCTGGGTGATTTCGTCCGCGACCACAGCCTCCGCGTTGAGGCCCGTCCAGTTGGCCGGAGCCGGGTAGGGGACCCAGTTCGGCCAGGGCCAGTTGGCGACGCCAGGCGGCGGCGGGCCGGTTGGGTTGATCGCTTGCCAGGCGGTTCCGCAGAAATCATTCAGCGCCAGCCAGGCGTACCAGTCGGCCGACCAGTTGCGGTTCGGAAAGCGCGGCTGATTGATAATCGGCAACTGGCCGATCTGCACCGGCTGGGCGGGCGCGTTGGGGCCCGTGTCGAGCTCGGTGACGAGCGGCAGGTCAATCCGGTCGGCCAAAAACCACCCGGCGCTGGCGCTCGTCATGTTTCCGGCGCCGCCCGCGTTGGCGGTGTTGCCGTCGTTGCCGTCGTTACCATCGAAGCTGGCGGTCATGTTCTGCCTCTCCTGTGAGCGATTGCTTACAGATAGATCAGCGGAGCTTGCCCGCTCACTCAGGCACGCCCGCCAATTTCAGCCGTTCAGCGAATAGATCCCGGACTTCGCCGCGCAAGGGGGTCCGCGCTAGGAAGGTGGTCAACCGAAACGTCGGTAACCAGCTGCAATAAACGTTGAGCGACAGTGCGAGCCTCGTCCATCTCCCCGACTGCGACGAGGCTAACAATCAAACTGCGCAGGTTAGAAGTGTTGGCTCCGGCATGAGCCGCGGACATTTGCCCCCACCCGACAGCGTCCTCATAACGGCCGATGAGATAGTACGCCTGTGAGAGATAATGCTCGAGCCAGAATGCGTCCGGTCCGAGCGGCGACAGGCGCACGGCGTTTTCCGCGCGGGCAACGGCTGTTTCGTAATCACCCAGATACCCGCAGGTGAGACTGCCATAACCCCAGGCCCAGGCGCAGCTCGGGCCGACGATGAGAGCTCGATTCAGGTAATCAGTTGCTGTGGTATAGTCCTTCATCAAATACGACTGAACGTGGCCGTAAATCGCAAGCGCAACCGCGTCATTGCGGTCCCGCTCAATCGCCAACCGCGCGGCGTTCGCTGCCCTCGCTCTGTCCGCCATCTCGTCTTCCGACCATCCCTGGCCGATCCATCTCATGTATAGCGAGGCCATATGCGAATAAGCGGGTGCGTAATCCGGATCATGCGACAGTGCCTGCTCCAGCAGTTCCCGTGCCTGCGCAATCGAAGGGCGGTCCATCCGATAGAACAGATCGAGCGCCTGCAGCGTGAGGTCGTAAGCAGTCATGCTCGCCGGGTGCTTGCGCAGAGCGCGGCTTAGCTCTCGCTCGCGCAAATGAGGGGCGATAGCCGACACGACGCGCGTGGCGATCCGGTCCTGAAGCTCGAACAGCTCGGCGAGATCACCTTCGAAACGGTCGGCCCAGATGACTTGCCCCGACTGCGCCTCGCTCAGCTCGACCGCAATGCGCAGCGTCCTGCCCGAACGTCGGACGCTGCCATGCAGCACGTAGCGCACATCGAGCTCGTGGCCGATCCGGCGCAGGTCGAGCGGTGCTCGAGCGAACATCAGGGTGGAGCTGCGGGCAATGACCAGCAGCTCCTTCAATCCTCCCAGTACGCGGATAATGTCGTCGACCATCCCCTCGGCGAAATAGGCATCGGACTGGTCTTCCTGCAGTGTGCGGAACGGAAGCACCGCCAGGGAGGGACGGTATTCGGCCGTGGTCTGCAGCGGACCGGCGTCGGGTATAGCCGGGCCGATTTGCCTGGGAAGGCTCGGCATCCCCATCCAGGCGCTGCAGGCGGCCGCGCGGATGCCGTAGACGGCGACCGGATCCTTGATGTTCTTGAGACGCTGCTCGCCGAGGAATTCGTAGCTGGCGGTGACTATTCGTCTGGCTTGCTCGAACACGGAACTGGAGAGGCTGATGCCGCCGGGCTCCGCAATTTGCTCTAGGCGAGCAGCAATATTTACCGCGGTGCCCCCGGTGCGGCCCTTTTGCAGGACCAGTTCCCCGGAATTGATGCCAATCCGGAAGAGGATCCACTCGTCAGCGGGGAGTTTCGCGTTGCGCTTTCCGGCTTCCGCCTGAACGCGAAGGGCGCATTTCAATGCCTCGACCGCGCTGGGAAACTCGGCCATCAGGCCGTCTCCCGCAAAGCTGAACACGCGGCCGTGAGATTTTTCGATTTCGCGGCGAAACCGGTCGAGCTCATCTCCCACCCGTCGGTGGGTTTCCTCCTCGTTGCGCTCCATCAAAGCGCTGTAGCCCATGATGTCTGCGCCAAGGATCGCAGCCAATCGCCGCTCAAGCCTTCGCCGACCGGAGCCTGGGCCGGGCGCGGCTAAGTGGTAGTCCTCTAGCGGCATCTCAACTTTAGGATGTGGGCGCCACAATTGGAGATAGCGTCCGTCGGTTCTCCGACGAAACCTCGACCGATAAACCCGCTGATCGGACTCTACCGACGGTAACGTAGATCGCGATTCCATGAGAGGCAACTTGCATCCGCCAACATGCGGGTACTCGGCATTATCGACAGGATCGCCGCAGCCGTATGTGACCCCGGTCACACTCCGACGCTTTTTCCGTAACCGCTATTCCGCGGGGAGCGGGGCGAGGATCGGGGTGGTGCGCCGGAATCGGCCGGGCAGGAACAATCCGGCAGCCGCGACAAACCCGGCGCAGCCAGCCAAGGTCAGCCACAGCGGCGCGAAATTCCCGGCGCCGTCATAGATAACGGCGACGAGCTTGACCCCGATCGTGCTGACGCCGAGCGCCAACAGGAACTTGGCGCCAAACGCGGTGGCCCGCCACTGCGGCGGGCTGTAGCGCGCGAGCAGCGCATTTTCTGCCGGCACCGATAGCACGCCGAGGTAATTGACCGCTATCATCGCGCCGAGCAGCGGCACATTGCGCGCCTGCATGGCGATGCCGAAAAGCGGGACCTGAGCCGCCCAGGCGAGGACGTATACTGCCTTCATCGCAAAGCGGTCGGCGAGCCAGCCGCCGGCCAGCTGCGCGGTCGCGGCGACCAGAAACACCAACGTGACAAAGCCGCCGGCATCGAGGGTCCCGCCATCGGTGAGGCCGGTCAGTCCGGCGGCAAACGCCTTCGGCAAGGCGACAGTGATTGATTGTGAGATCGTGCCGTCGGCCAGCATCGTGAAGGACAGGACGATGAAAGTGCGGATCACGTCATTGCGCGACGCCTCCGGTTCGGGCCGGCGGTCGGCCGCTGCCGCGACAACGCCCCCTCCGCGCATACAGCAGAGCAAAACCGCCCCGGTCATGGCGCACAGCGCTCCCGGTATGATGAAGGCCGCCCGCCAGCCGATCGCCTGCGTCAGTGCGCCGGCGACGAACGCCGCTGCGGCGAGGCCGATGCTGCCGGCAATGCCGTTGACGCCGAGCGCCCGACCGCGATTTCTGGCATTGCGGACCAGCCACGCGGTGCCGACCGGGTGATAGATCGAGCCGAACAGCCCGATCGCGGCGAGACCGAGCGCCAGCGCCACCGGCCCGTCGGTCAGGCCGGTGGCGATCGCCGCGCCGCCGGTGCCGATGAAGAAGATGACCATCATACCCTCGGCGCTCCACCGGTCGCCGAGCCAGCCTGCCGGCAGCGCACCGAGCCCGAACAATACAAACCCGCCGAGCGCCAGCGACAGGAGATCGCCGTATGACATGCCCCACCGCCCTTCGAGCACGAGCAGGACGGTCGGGTAGAGCAGCATCAACAGATGCGCAAAGAAATGGCCGACGCTTGAAAAGCAGAGCGCCAGACTGGCGGCGCGCGGGTTCATCTGGCTAAATTCTCACAGCCTCCGATGGCCAGCAACGGGTGCGGCCTTACGATTGTCATTCCGGGGCGCGGGCATTGCCCGCGAGCCCGGAACCTATGAACACCGGCCTTCCAGATCTACGCACCGCCTGTGTTCATGGATCCCGGGCCTGCCCTTCGGTCATCCCGGGATAATACTTGTTGCCGCGCCCCCGCCGTCACACCGGCGCGAGCGGGCGATGCGGCTGCGGCGGCAGCTCGACCCGGATCGGGTCCCCGGGCCGCACCTCGCCGCCGGCGATGACGACGCCCATGATGCCGGCCTTGCGCACCAGATTGCCGTGCCCGTCCCGGCCGAGGGTCGCCGCCATCAGTCCCGGCTGGATGCGGTCCAGTTGGGCGCACGGGTTGCGCAGACCGGTCACCTCGACGACCGCCGCGCCGCCGAGACACAGCCGCGCACCGGCCGGCAGATCGAGCAGATCGACGCCTTGCGTCGTGACGTTCTCGCCCATCTGACCGGCCGAGACGGTGAAGCCCGCCGCGCGCAATTCCTCGTGCAATTCGGCGTGGATCAGGTGAACCTGGCGCAGATTGGGTTGGGTCGGGTCGCGCGCCACCCGCGAGCGGTGCTTGACGGTAGCGCCCTGATGCGCGTCGCCGTCGACCCCGAGCCCGGGCAAAAGCCGGATGCTGTCCTGGTTGGCTTTGACCAGGGTATGCTTTGCGCTGCGGCTGACTGCCGCGACCACTGCGTCCATCGCTTTTCCTCAGGAGATCGGCACGCGCCGTTTTGCCAATTCCGCCTCATTGACCTGCAGTCCCAACCCCGGCGCCTGCGGCAGGTGGAAGAGACCGTCCACGGGCCTCAGGAAATTTTCGAACACCGCATGCATGCGCGGCGACGGGTCGTTCAGCTCGCACGGCTTGGTGGCGTGCGCTTGGCTCGCCGCCAGATGCAAATTGGCCGTATGGCCGATCGTCGGCTGCGTCTGGTGCGGCACCAGCTCGACGCCATGCGCATTGGCCAGCGCGACGCAGCGCATCAGGCCGGTGATCCCGCCCATCTTGACGATGTCGGGCTGCACCATCCGGACTCCGGCCGCGATCAAATCCGCCAATCCAGCCAGCGTGTAGGTCTGTTCCCCGGCAGAGACCGTGATGTCGAGCCGCTGCGCGACTTCACCCATTGCCTTCACATGGTAGTGCTGCACCGGCTCCTCGAACCACCAATAGCCGAGTTCTTCGAGCACGCGCCCGACGCGGATCGCGCCGCCGACCGAGTAGCCGTTATTGGCGTCGAAGGCGAGCGGGAAATCATTCCCGACCAGTCGCCGAACCGCGCGCGCCTTGGCGATATCGCCCGGAATGTCGATGTCGGGCCTGGTGCGGTCGTTGTCGAAGCGGATCTTTACCGCTGCCGGCTCGTCCTTCAACCGCGCTTCGACAACGCGCAGCACCTCGTCGACGCTGCGCTCGCCATTGCCGCCGATCGAGGCATAAAACGGCAGATTGGTGCGCCAAGCGCCGCCGAGCAATTTGTAGATCGGCTGATTGAACAGCTTGCCCTTCAGATCCCACAGCGCAATGTCGAGCGCCGCCAAGGCGCCGGTCAGCGCACCTTCGGGTCCGAGCTTGACGAAGGTGTGGAGCAGCATGTCGAGCAGCACCGCATGGTCGAGCGGGTCCTTGCCAATCAGCGCCGGCGCCAGATTGTGCTTGACGATCCCGAGCGAGGCAAGCCCGCCCTGCATCGGCGACGCCTCGCCAATGCCGGTCGAGCCGTCGTCGCAATGAACTCTGACCCAAGCGCTGCGCTGCGCCGGCTTGTCTTCGGGCGCCCATTGCACCTGGAAGATTTCGACGTCACGGATTTTCACGGGCGGCTCCTCCGCAAATCGCCAGTGCCGGGCTCGACCCGGCAATCCACAGCTTGTGGAGCGTGGATGCCCGGGTCAAGCCTGGTCAGGCCCGGGACGACTTGCAACGCGGCATCGTGCGGGGCGAATCCAGCCATCTGCCCACAGCACCGCTAGGTGATATCCGTTTTTTACTCGCCAACACCCGCGAGAGTGAGAACGCCGATTAGGGCGAACACGACGGCAGCCGTAATGCGGATGGGTTTCACCGGGAGCTTGCCGGCGATCCTGTCGCCGATCAGCACGGCGGGGATGTTCGCCAGCATCATCCCGAGCGTCGTGCCGAGGACGACCGGATAGAACTGCTCGAACCTGGCGGCCAGGCCGATGGTGGCGATCTGCGTCTTGTCGCCGATCTCGGCGAGAAAAAAGGCGACGAGGGTTGACATGAAGGCGCCCGATCGCCTGATCGCCTTATCATTGCCCGTATATTTGTCCGGGAACAGCACCCACACCGCGACGCTGAGGAAGGAAATCCCGAGAATCCATCGCAGCCAGGGGCCGTTTAGCAGGTCACCGAAATACGTTCCCGCCAGACCGGCGGCGGCATGGTTGGCAAGGGTGGCAAACAGGATCCCGAAGATGATCGGCAGCGGGCGCCGAAAGCGCGCGGCGAGCATCAACGCCAGAATTTGCGTCTTGTCGCCGATCTCGGCGAGGCCGACCACCATCGTCGATACGAGAAACGCTTCCACGGCGGCGCCATCGGGGTCGGGCGGGAGATAAACCTTGGCACGGACCCCTCCGCCCAACCCGGGTGCAGGGAACCGATGCCAAAGGTCTCGCCAAGCCTTCCAGGCCGCCTGCGCCATGGCCGGAGCCAAGTGTGTTGACGCAGACCCCGCAGCTAGCGCGGGCGGCTACTCCCCAATGACGCGGGATCTCTAGCATAGCTTCGACGGCGAAAAAAGACCGCGTGACCCGGAACTGCGTACCGGACCCGATCTGCCGCTGCGCCGCGGTCGATCGGGAGCGCACGGCAAACCCGGGAACTGTGCTGGTATTCGCCCTTCTCTAACGCCGGCCGCCGCCGAAGCCGCCGCGCATCATACCGGGACCTCGACCCTGCGGCGATCAGAACATGGTCCAGATGTATGCAAAGAACGTGTTGTTGTCGCTCGCGTTCCTCCCCATGCCGTCGATGTTGGTGGTGGCCCCGTCGAATTTGGTCCAGTGCGTATATTGCAGGCCGATGCGAAAATTGAGCCATGGCCAAAACGCCGGGCCGCCGTGGCTGAATGGCAGATAGGCGAGCTCGAAAATCCACCCGGCGCTGTTCGGACTTCCGGTAAAAGTGCCGTAAAGCGGCGCATCCGGAGTGCCGCCAACCGAGACCCGCCCGGCAGTAAGGCTCCACGTAGCGTCATAGATATAGGAAGCTGATACATTCAGTGAACGCAGCTGGTTGTTGGAATTGTTGGCGAGACCGAGCGTCTGGCTGGCACTGGTATTATGGTTTTCATGGATCCAAGCGCCACGCACTGTAACCGTATGGGGATCGCCTAGATATTGATACTGCGTATCGATGCCGATATCGGTGAACGAATCGTTGCCGGCACCGACAATTCCCATCGGAACGACGTTTGACGCGAGGCCGAAGGTGCCGATTTCCCACGCGTGTTTGCCAAAAATCGGCTCGGCCGCAAACCGCCAGTAGGGTGCGATGCCGCTGATCGGGCTCTCCCCTGTCGGTATTATGCCGAGGGCGCGCTGCGTGTTGGTCCCCAGTGGCCAATAACCGCCGAACTCCAAATAGAACGTATCGTCGAGGAAGCTGTAGCCGCTGAGCCCGGCAACTTGCTGCGCATATACTTGTTCGATAAATGTGCTGGCGGTCGGCATCGGCGCCAGCGCTGAGCTTATGAATGGAAAGCTCCAGGCGGGTATCGTGTTCCAGACATCCTGCACGGTCGGGTTGTTGTTGACCGTTGCTCCCCAGAGCAGAGTGTGGCCGTCGACGTTGACCTGTTTCGCGACGCGTATGTCCGTGTTGTCCCAGGCGAAGCGGTGGGCCACGCCGTCATATGTTCCTTGAATGAAGGCGCCTAGATTGTCGGTGATCTTACCGCCGGTAAACAGGCTGGCCTGCTGAAGGACAAAATTGTTGTTGACGCCAAATCCGGGCGCGGCCCCGCCGGGCTGAGCGGCCTGCGTATTCGTGAAAGTCGGTTGCAGCATGACAGCGAAGGGTGGGCCCTTCCAGTCCCCGCCGTCCAACGTGTAACCGCCGAGCTTGAAGCGGCGGCCAAACGGGGTCAGCTCCAGAAAAGCGGTATGGCAAGTCGCGCAGGGTTGGCCGGTCTGACGTGCGTATAGGGGCAGTGAGACGGCGCGGCGCGGCAACAAGCCAATTACCAGCACCGCAGCGATTGTTGCCGCACTGACGAGAATAGTCATCAGCAGCCTGGCGTAGCCATTCGCGACGGCTCGCTGCCGCTGCCACTGCCTCCGACACCGGATCATGCCAATATCTCCCCAAACCGGCAGTGCCGGCAGCACCAATGCACTGAGCAGCCGAGTTGCTGACCGCTACGACTCTTAGGTGCCGAATTTATTCCGCAGGGGCGTTCGCCTCATGATTGCCGCACCGGCACGAAGATCCGGCAGGAGCCCTGCGGGCTGATCGGACCCTCGACCATCTTGCAGGCGTCGGGCGGTTGGAATTGCGCACACTTTGCGCACTCCTTGTCGCCGTCCGGATGATCTTGATAGGCAACCGCCTTCTTCGAGATCTTCGGCGCCGCGGTGGCAGGGTTCGGCAGCGCACGGCAGATCGCCACCCCACCGGCTGCGCCGATGGCGTATTTTAAAAGTGCACGCCGACAAAGCGGGACGGTCCTCGCGTTCATGTCTACGCCTCAGCTCAGTGCTTCGGAAAGTCACTTGGGCCTTACGACTCAGGCCGAGCGAGTTTATTCCGGCGCACTTCGGTCGCTGTGCCGACGTCCGATCACGATTGTGGAATAAATCGGGTGCCCCGCAGGTCTTGAAGGTACGACGCGCTTATGATTAGGGCAGGCTCGCCTCCGGAATGACGCGTTTTAGCAAATCATTTAGTTAACGGAAATGTGATTACGCCGTGACCAACATAGCAGCGATGATGCCGGGAACACCGACCGGAACCGTGGCGCGCGACAGGACATTGCCGCCAGTGGCCTGGGTGATTTGGTGGCTGCCCCGGAGCCGTATTTCAAACGGTGAGGTAATGCCGGACCGAGCCGCTCTGATCGAAGCGCAGATTCCCGGGTTGCGCCGGTTCGCCTGCGCATTGTTGCGTGGCGACCGGGAGGCGGCCGACGACCTCGTTCAGGACACCCTCGAACGCGCGCTTTCGCATTGGAATCTACGGCGCAACCAAGCCAACTTGAAGGGTTGGCTCTACACGATCCTTTACCATCGCTTTTTGTCCAACAAAGAGCGCATGCGGCGTCGAGGCCCACACGCCGCATTGACCGAAGAGACCGAATTGCCGGGCATCGACGGCGGGCAGCATTCGGTGCTGGAGCATCGGGATCTGGTGCGCGCGTTTGCGGCATTGCCGGCGGAGCAACGGGCGGTCCTGCTGCTGGTCGGCGTCGAAGATATTTCCTACCAGGACGCCGCGCGTGTGCTGGGGGTGCCGATCGGCACAGTGATGTCGAGGCTTTCGCGAGGCCGCGAGCGTTTGCGGCGTGCTATCCATGGAAAGTGCGACCAGAATAGCCCGAGTTGCAATGCGGCGCTGCGGAGAGTGAAGTGAGGGCGGCGAGCCGGCCGATAAAGGAGGACGACCTTCAGGCGTGGGTCGACGGCCGGCTCGCGCCCGAGCAGGCCGAGGCGGTCGAGACCTATTTTGCGGCGCATCCCGAGGCGCGGGACCGTTGGTCGCAATACGCCGAGCAGAGAGAAGAGTTGCGTGCGGCCTTTGCAAGATCAGCCGAGGAGCCGATACCGGCACGCCTGCGCGTCGCTCGCCTGATGGCGGAGCGGCGGCGCCAATATCACCGGCAGTTCGCCCGCATCGCCGCCGGCGTCGCCCTGCTGATCGTCGGTGGGATAGGCGGGTGGGGCGCGCGCGATCTGGTGCCTGATCTCACCTCGTCGGCGTCGGCAGTGCTCGCCAGTTCGGTCTTCGACGATGCCATCGCGGCGCACCGGACCTTTTCGGTGGAAACCCGCCACCCGGTCGAGGTTGGCGCCAACGAGGAAGCCCACCTCGTGCAATGGCTATCGAAGCGCCTCGGCCACCAATTGATCGTTCCCGATCTCAACGCGCTCGGCTTTCGGCTGATGGGCGGGCGCCTGCTGCCTGCCGATAGCGGCCCCGCCGCAATGTTCATGTATGAAGACGGAAAGGGCACCCGGCTCAGTTGTTATTATCTTGTGGCCGACGTCGCCGGCGAGACGGAATTCCAGTTTCGCGAGCAGGACGGCATCAGCGCATTCTATTGGGTGGATGACGGGCTCGCCTACGCAATTACCGCCAATGCCCCCCGTGATTGGTTGCTCAAGGTCGCGGAGATCGTCTACCAGCAGAACTCTGACGATAGCGCCAAGGCCAAACTGCCGCCGGCCGCCGGAAAGGCTAGCTGACACGTCATACCCCCCCTACGGGCGGGTGGACGGAATAAAACGCGCCTAAGCGAGTCGTTGAATTGGGGTGGTGCGTTCGGCGTCCCTTTAGCAAAACGGCTCACTGCCGCTGCGCGGGCGCCGAGGCACTCCCACTCAAAGGGAGGGCAAACATGATGAAGTCTTTAATTCGATACCTCGCTCCCGCTCTAATCACCGCGGTCTGCGCCACCGCCACCACGATCGTTCGCGCCGATGACAACGAACCAAGGAATGGGCCAAATCGCTATGTGGTCACCCCCTTGACCTCCGATCTCCCCAACGTGGCCCCGAACACCGACCCGGTTCTTCAAAATGCCTGGGGGGTGGCTTTTACGCCGGGAGCGAGCCCCTTCTGGATCGCCGACAACGCCACCGGGTGTGCGACGCTTTATGATGGTACAGGAGTGCCACAGCCCTCGCCGCCGCTCTTGGTCAAGATCCCGCTGCCCGGAGGCAGTGTGCCCAGCACCGCTTGCCAGACGGTCAACCCAAAGAACCCGAACCCGCCGACGAACGCGGCACCGACCGGCCTCGTCTGGAACCCCACCACGACCTTTCTCGTGCCGAATACGACCAGCCCGGCGACATTCATCTTCGACACCGAAGACGGTACGGTTTCGGCTTGGACCGGCGGTCTGACCCCACCGGATCAGGCAGTCCTCGCGGTCGACAACTCACCGGGTGCGGTTTACAAAGGTCTGGTCTTCGGTACCAATGTCCACGGTGTGTTCCTGTTTGCTACTAATTTCCGAGCCGGAACGATCGACGTCTTCGCAGCCAATGGTCAAAGCGGCTTCCGGTCAGCAACCAATACCGAGATCAGCGGCAATTTCACTGACCCGGATCTCCCAGCCGGCTTTGCACCCTTTGGGATTCAAAACATCAATGGCAACCTGTTCGTGACCTACGCCCTGCAAAACTCGGCCAAGCATGATGACGTAGCTGGTGCCGGCAATGGCTTTGTCGACATCTTCGATACCGATGGAAATCTGCTCCGGCGGTTCGCCAGCCGCGGGACACTGAATTCCCCGTGGGGTGTATCACGGGCCTCATTCGCGTTTGGCCGGTTCAGCGGCGACATCCTGGTCGGCAATTTCGGCAATGGAAAAATAAGCGCGTTCGACTCAAACGGGGATTTCCTCGGTATCCTCCGGGACGCCAATGGCAAACAAATCAAGATCGACGGGTTGTGGACACTGGCGTTGGGCGGCGGCAGGAACTCCAATTCCGACACGCTTTACTTCACGGCCGGTCCCAACGGTGAGACCGACGGGCTGTTCGGCACCATCACGCCGGTCTCGAAACAATAAATCCGCCGTCCGGCGTGAGTACCCGTCACCACGCCAAGGCCCAGCCGTCGCGGCGCGGGTCGGAGCCGGCGAGCAGCATGCCGCTCGCCGCGTCGCGGCGGATGATCTCGACGCTGCACGGGCCATCGAGGTCGCCGACGGTCTTGACCGGATGACCGCGGCGCGCGAGCTCGCTGCGCACTGCCTCCGGAACGCGGCGCTCGATGGTCAGCGCGTCCTCGCCGTCATGCGGCCAGTTGGCGTATTGGCCGGGCACGTTCGAGGTCCAGCGCGGCATTTCGGCAGCCTGCTGCGGGTCGAGCCCGAAATCGATCATTGCGGTCAGGACCTGCAGATTGATCTGAACCTGGTTGTCGGCGCCCGGTGTGCCGAAGACGCACCACAACTCGCCGTCCTTTAGGACCAATGGTGGGTTCATCGTATGACGCACCCGGCGGCCGGGCTGCAGCCGGTTGGGATGGCCGGGCTCGAGATGCCAATAGCTCATCCGGTTGTTGAGCAGTATCCCGGTGCCGCCCGCCATGACACCCGAACCGAAGCCGCTGTTGATGCTCTGCACGCCCGAGACGGCATTTCCGTCGCCATCCGCCGTGCAGAAATACGTCGTGTCGCCGGCGGTCAGGGTCGTGGGGCCGGCCGGGGCCGCGCGCTGCAGATCGATCCGCCCCGCGAGCTGCGCGGCATGGTCGGCGGACAACAGCTGTGCGAGCGGCGCTTCGACCGAGCGCGGGTCGGCGCCCCAGCGCTCGCGGTCGGCAAAAGCGAGTTTTTTTGCCTCGACCATGACATGGACCGCATCGGCGGATAGCAGGCCCATACCGGCAAGGTCGAAATTTTCGAGAAATCTTCAGTTCCTCAAGCAATACAAAACCGGTCGAGTTAGGCGGCGCCTCGAGCACCGTGAAGCCGCGGTAATCGATGCCGATCGGCTCCTGCTGCTCGGCATCGAAGGCTTCGAGATCACCGGCCGAAACCAGGGTTCCCGCTGCTTCGAGCGCTGCGGCCAGCCGCCGCGCCAAGCGGCCCCGGTAGAAGGTTTCCGCGCCGTCCGAGGCGATCTCTTCGAGCGTACCGGCGAGGTCCGGCTGCACGATCGCCGTGCCGAGGGCCGGCGGCCTACCGCCGGCGAACGCTGCGGCGCTGCGGGGGTCCGTCAGCAAAGTGGCCCGGTATTCATCGGCGAAATGGCTGTAGGCTCGGGTCGCGCCGAACCCCTCGCGGGCGAACGTGATCGCCTCGGCGAAGAGGTCGCGCCAGGGTAGCCGGCCAAAGCCGCGATGCATCTTGCCGAGCGCCGACACGGTGCCGGGGACCGATACCGACAGCGGTCCGGTGCGCGGGATGCGGCCGGCGTAACGTTCCGGTGTCGCCGCAGCAGGGGCGGGGCCGGTGCCGTTGAACACGACGGCGCGCCCGGTCGCCCGATCGTAGACATGATAGAACCCGTCGCCGCCGAGCCCTGACATCATCGGCTCGACGACGGCGAGCGTCATCGCCGTCGCAACCGCAGCGTCGACCGCGTTGCCGCCCGCCCGCAACGCCAAGAGGCCGGCCTGGGCGGCGAGCGGATGATTGGCCGCGACGGCCCCGCGCGCCCCGATGATCACCGGCCGGTAGGAACGCATTTCTGCAGCCATTATTGATGTCCTTTGCGTGGCATAGTAGCGGATAAAGGCCGCAGAGGCTGGAATGGGCAAGAGGCGATGAGAACAAGGCGCGGGTTTGCCGTAATTGGACTCCTGCTTGCGTTGTTTACCGCCGGCTGCGCCGATACCGGCGCCACCTCCGATAATGACAAGCGTGGCGTGTTTTACGGCGGCGTCTCGGCGGGCGGTACGCGGCCGTGAGCCCGCGGCAGACGAGCTGCGGGGTGATCGTCACAGACGGGCAGCGCATCCTGCTTGGTCATGCGACGCGGTCGCCGCGCTGGGACATTCCCAAGGGAGTTGCGGAGCCGGGCGAAACCCTTCCCGCCGCCGCCGCGCGAGAATTGCTCGAAGAAACCGGCCTCGCGATTGCTACCGAGGAGCTCACCGGTCTCGGCGTGCATCCCTATCTGCGCGGCAAAGACCTGGCCCTGTTCATGTGGAAACCCGAGCAACTCCCCGACCCGCAAGGCTTGACCTGCACCTCGCGCTTTGCGCTCCCCAACGGGACGTTGCTCCCGGAATTCGACCGGTTCGGGCTGTTCGCCGTGGGAAGATGCGCTGTCACGGGTCGGCAAGAACCTCGCGCGGGTGTTGGCATCCGTCCGGCAGGTCGTGATACGCTAGCGCGATCCGCCAACTGAGGAGGTTGTCATGCCCAAGCTGCGTCACATCGCGATCGCCGCTGAAGATCCGGAGAAGATGGCCGATTTCTACAAGAAGGCGTTCGACTTCAAGGAGGTTGGGCGGCCGAACGGCGTGCTGGCGGACGGCGTGTTCCTCAGCGACGGCACCCTCAATATGGCGATCCTCAAATTCAAGACCGATCAGCTCGGCAAGGGCCTCGACTACCGCGGCATCCACCATTTCGGCGTGCTGGTCGAGGACGTCGACGAATTCTCGAAGAGGCTGGAGAGCCTTGGCGCCGAACATTACTTCGACCGCAACCAGGTGGACCCGCAGGCCGGCTATTTCGAAAAGAAGTTCTACGGCCCGGAGCGAGTGCTGTTCGACATTGCCGAGCATGCCTGGGCCGGCGCCGAGCCGCTCCCCGAGCAGGTGAAAGAGGCGGCCGAGTAATTCCGACCGACTGCGATGTAATCCGTCGTTCCCGCGAAAGCGGGAACCTAGGGCTGAACCACGTCACGTGCCCCCTGTTCACGCCAGGGGCAGGCCCTGGGCCCCCGCTTTCGCGGGGGTGACAGCGAGGGGAGCAAAAAATGGCCAAACTGCGTCACATCGCCATTGCCGCCAAGGACCCCGATGCGATGGCCGAGTTCTACAAGAAGGCGTTCGACTTCGAGGAGGTCCGCAAGACCGACGGGCCGCTCGCCTATGGCTATCACCTGAGTGACGGGACGATCGATCTGGCGATCCTGCGGTTCAAGACCGACCAGATCGGCAAGGGTCTCGACTATACCGGCCTGCACCATTTCGGCATCCTCGTCGACGACGTCGAGAAGTTCTCGAAAAAGGTCGAGGCGTTGGGCGGGACGCATTACATGGACCAAGCCGGCGACCGCGCCGGCGGGTTCGAGGTCAAGCTTTACGGCCCCGAAGGCGTGCTCTTCGACATCGCCGAGCATCCCTGGGTTGGCACCGAGCCGCTGCCGGCCGAGAAGGCCGAAGCGGCCGACTAAGGCTCGAAGCAGGATCTCGCAATCGCGATCAGAAGTGGATCTCGTATTCGAGCTGCCAACGGATCGTTTCGCGCGGTGAGGCGGAGGTCACCCCGAACAGAACGCCGGCGTTCCAGTTGAGGGTGCCCGGACCGATATTGGACACAGTGCCGAAAACTTGTGGGCCGATGCGGTTGTCTTGCGGCCAGTGCGAGTTGAACCCCTCGAACCCGCTCGGGTTGCCATAGGCCTGGAAGCCGGGCTCGATCGGCGTGCCGAGGGCAGATCCGCGTTTCCCAGGCGTACACGAAAAACGGACGTCGACGCGGAGTTGGAGCCGACCTCTTTTTGCAAAAACAAGTTTACGGTGTTGATCGTGCGGAAGATTTCCTTGCGGAATATCGGTCCCAAGGTGAATTCGTTTGGGTCACCATGGATCGTCGCCCTGCCGAACTCGGCAAAGAAGCCGGCATCCACCCAATACTGGCCGCGTTCGGTAAATTGAAAGATATTTTCGGAAGTAACTTGACTGAACTGGTACGATTGTCCGGGACCCGCGTCCCGTTCCTGCTCGAGCTCGAGCTCGGTGCGCCAAAAGCCGTTGACCCCGTATTCGAATTCCTGGGTCGTGCTCAACTCACCGCTGTGGGCGGCCCTCGGGTCGTGACCGTAGTCGCCGAGCGGCTCGATCGAGACCTCGCCGGTTTCGGCGTCGGGCATTTGGACTTTGAAATCCGCCGCGGCGGGAACCACAGTGGCCAGCGTCAAGGCTGAACCCGCGATCAAGGTCCTAATGCTAATGCAACGCATTCGCGTCTCCACAACACGAGGAACTTAGCCGATCTGGTAGGCTGAGGAGGAGGGGAGGCTCAGTTCAAACGGGCGCCGCCGCGGCCGGCCGGCTTGGCGCCCGCGGTGCCGCGCGCCCCATCACTCGCATCAAGGAACCGATGCCGAGAAGCGTGGCGAGGTAGAACACGACTTGGATGCCGGCCGGCTGTGCCGAATAACCGATCAGCACATGCAACAGCACCCCGAGCATGCTGTTCTCGCTCAGTATCGAGGAGGTGTCCCAGAGGTCATTGCCGAGCGAGGGGAGAAGGTTCGCCTGCATCAGAAAGGCCGCGCCTTGCGAGGCCATGCCGGCGGCGAGCAGCAAAATGAGCCAGCTCGTCACGGTAAACAGCCGGCGCAACGGGATGGCGAGGAGCCCGAGATAAATCAGCGCGCCGATTGCGGCGCCGCCGGCGAGCCCGAAAAACCCGCCCGCCAACATGCTGAGCCCGCCCGCTCCCGAGGCGATCGCGACCCCGTAGAGAAAGAGGACGATCTCCGAGCCTTCGCGCAGCACGGCGATCCCGACGACCAGAGCCAGCGCATAAAGCGGCCGACTTCCGCCGACTACCGCCTTGCCGAGCGTGGCCGCGGCCGCGGCCAGCTCGCGCCCGTGGCGGTTCATCCAGATATTGTGCCAACCCAGCATGGCCACCGCAGTAAACAGGATCGCGGCGTTGAACAGCTCCTGTCCGATGCCGTTGACCGCCGCGGCAATCGCTCCGGCGCCAGCAGCGACGAGGGCGGCGCCGAGAACGCCTGCGGCGATCCCGCTGGTCACCCAGACGCCGCGGCGCGGCACGCCGCGGCTGGCCGCCAGTACGATGCCGACTACGAGCGATGCCTCGAGCACCTCGCGAAAAACGATTATTGCGGTCGCCAGCATCTCAGCCTCGCTATTTGACGACCAGGTGGCCGCGGGTCTGCGGGTGGAAATCGTCGAAGAACTCGTAGCTGCCCGGATCGAGAGGCCCGACGAAAACGGTGATTTCCTGGCCGGGAGGCACGACCTTTTCGCGATGGAATTGGGTGCTCTCGAATTCGGAGGCGGTCGGGTTCTCGTTGCGCACGACGAGCTTGACCTTGACACCCGCGGGGATCTGGACCTCGCTCGGAACAAACTGGTTGTTTTTCAACAAAATCGAGAAACTGGGGTCATCGGCCAGGGCTGGCGCCGCAACCGCGAGAACCGACAATGCCGCAAACCGTGCGATAAGACTCATCGTGATCCTCCGATTACTCCGGGCCGAGCGGGCTGAGCAGGAAATTGACGATCAGCAGGGCGAGCGGGGACCGGGTGCAACGGAGCATCTTCGGGTTTCCGGGAGGTTGGCGAGTAAGCGAATGCGACTGAGTCGCAGAAATATCCGGCCTCAATCGCCCGTGCAAGCAAAATCTTTTGCCTCTCCGAGGCTTAGCAGCTGGAGGGGCTTGCCACTCGCGAGGCAAACCACCGGGTATGCGTAAAGGTCATAGCTCTCCCGCGAGGGAAAAGGGCGACGTCCGATGGCGCTCTAGCCCGTCTTGCGCCACAGGCGCTGAATGTCGCGGTAGCCGATCGGCACGACGCCGATCGCCGCGCACCACTCGGCGACGATGCCCGATGCGAAGAGGGCATATTCGTTGGTCCGCCACGGCGCGTGTTGCGGCGTGATCGCCTCGACGTCGCCCGGCGCGGTGCAGTGCAGCGCGAAATGCGTGACGCCGGCGGGAAGCTCTTCGACGAGCTTGCGGTAGCCGGGCTCGACGGCTTCGGCGGCGACCGGCAACGTGCCGCGAATGTCGTCGACGACCGGTAAGCCGGCGCGTTCGAGCCCCGCGACAGTCGCGTCGTAGCTCTGCGGGTCGGGCGCGAAGCGGATCTTGCGGGGCAGGACCGGAACGACCCCGTAATCATGCCCGAGCCGGACATGGCAGTCGAGCAGCTCGGGCAGCATCGCCGCCGCCATATGGGCGTCGATATGCGTCGGGTTGATCCCGGCCGACCGCGCCCGCTCGATCTGCGCGCGCAGCTCGGCCTCGGCGGCCTCCGGCACCAGATGCCGGCGCAGGCTCGCGACATCGCGCCAAAAGAAGCCGTCGTCGTCGATCAGGCCCGAGGCCCGGCTGACCGTCGAAATCGGCGCCCAGCGATAGTGCTCCCATTCGCTGGTCAAGGTCAGGTGGACGCCGAGATCGAGCGCCGGATCGGCGGCAGCGGCCTCGGCGATTTCGCGGAACCATGGGCACGGCACCATGACCGAGCCGCAGGTGACAAAGCCGCGCTCGGCGAGATCGAGAAACCCGCGGTTTGCGCCATGACACATTCCGACATCGTCGACATGAAAGATCGCGGCGCGTTCGACGCCGAGCGTGTGGGCCAGTTTCATGCCGCGGAGGCTAGCACGACGGATCGGGGCCGCAACCTTGCCGAACCGTATAACCGTTCACAAATTCTTTACACCCATGGTTCCGACAGCCGATCCGTGAACGGATGACGAGGCGAGCTTTCCCAATGAGCGAAGCCAAAAACCTGTTTCCGCTTTTGCAGCAATCCGCCGATCCCGCCATCGTAGGCGCGATCGAGAAGCTGGTGCGGGATGCGCCGGATCGCGACCTCTGCCGGGTCAACGTGTTGGATTTCGCGGCGAAGAGGGGCCTCGACGAAGAGAAATCGATCACCGCCTTTCTGCACGCCGCGCGCCTCGGTCTCTTCGAGCTCTCGTGGAATGTGCTGTGCCCAAGCTGTGGGGGCGTGCTCGACGCGGGCACCACGTTGAGGAATGTGAACCGCGAGGAATACCATTGCGCTTGGTGCGCGGCGGGTTATGAGCCGATCCTCGACGAGATCGTCGAGGTGACGTTCACCGTCAACCGGCGGGTGCGCCGGATTGCGGCGCATGATCCGAACGAGCTGCCGCTCGCGGAGTACTTTCGCCAGGTGTTCTGGAGCTCGGCGATCGATCTGCCGGAGAATCTCGATCAGGTCATCGAGGAAGTGACCCTGGACACGGTCGAGCTTCCGCCCGGAGAGAAGGCCCTCTTATCGCTGCAATTGCCGGCGAAGCTCGTGATGCTTCTCGACCCGGTGACCCATATGACCCAATTCCTCGAGGTCAAGGGCGAGCCGACGCGCGAGCGCCAGAGCCTCTCGCTGTTTTTCGACAAGGTGCGTCCGGCGACGGACACGATCGAGCTGAGCCCGGGGCCATTGCGCCTGTCGCTCGAAAACCGCACCGACACGCGCGTATTGCCCGGATTGTGGGTGGCGACCGACCGGCTCGGTGAGCTGCTGAGCCGGCGCAAGCCGTTCCTCAGCGCAAAGCGGCTGCTGACCAACCAGGTATTTCGCGATCTCTACGGCGCCGACACGATCGATGTCGACCAGCGTCTGAAGATCACCAGCCTGACCTTCCTGTTCACCGACCTCAGAGGTTCCACCGAGCTCTATGAGCGGGTGGGCGACCTGGTCGCCTTCGACCTCGTCCGGGCGCATTTCCAGCTGCTCAACGACATCATTGCCGGCGAAGCCGGGGCCGTCGTCAAGACCAGCGGCGACGCGGTGATGGCGACCTTTTCGACACCCGATCGGGCGGTCGCCGCGGCATTGCGCATGCGGGATGCGATGCGCGACTTCAAAGACGCGGGCCCCGGCGACGGGCTGCTGCTCAAGATCGGCATCCACGAGGGACCTTGCCTCGCCGTCGTTCTCGACAACCGCCAGGACTATTTCGGCCGCACCGTCAACATCGCGGCGCGCGTGCAGGGTCTGGCCGACTCGCGTTCGATCCTGGCGACCGGGTCGGTCGTCAAACATCCCGGATCTTGCAAATTGCTCGAAACCAGCGGGCTCGATCCGGTCCCGCATCAGCGTGCGCTGCGCGGCGTCGCCGAGGAAATGGCGGTCTACGAGATTCCCTGAGATCCACCCGAACCGGCGTAGGAGCCTGAGATGAGCGAAGCCGGCAATTTGTTCACGCTCTTGCGGCAGTCGGCCGATCCCGAAGCTGCCGGCGGCGATCGAGGAGCTGGTGCGGGACGCGCCCGATCGCGACCTCTGCCGCGTCAATGTGATCGATTTCGCGCGCCAAGCCGGGGTCGATGAGGAGCGCGCCGTCGCCGCCTTTCTGCACGCCGCGCGCCTCGGGCTCTTCGAGCTGTCGTGGAACGTGCTGTGCCCCGGCTGCGGCGGCGTCCTCGACACCAGCACGACATTGAAGAGCGTCAACAAGGACGAGTACGACTGCGCGCTGTGTGCGGCCGGCTACCGGCCGACGCTCGACGAGATGGTCGAGGTGACGTTCACGGTCAGCCGGCGGGTGCGCAGGATCGCCGCGCACGACCCGCACGAGCTTCCGTTTGCCGAATATTTTCGTCAGATCTTCTGGGGCTCGGGCATCGATGTTCCGGATGATTTCGAGCAGCTGGTCGAGGAGATCGTTCTCGACCAGGTCGAGCTGCCGCCCGGCGAGAAGGCGCTGCTGTCACTGCAATTGCCCGCCGAGTTCGTCATCGTCATGGACCCGGTGACGCACGGGACGCAGTTCCTCGACGTCAAGGGCGAGCCGACCCGCGAGCGGCAAAACCTCTCGCTCGTCTTCGACAAATTGCGCGCGCCGACCGGCACCATGACGCTGCATCCGGGGCCGCTGCGCCTCACCCTGGAAAACCGCACCGACACCCGGCTCTTACCGGGGCTGTGGATCGCCGGAGACAAGCTCCACGAGCTGCTCGGCAGGCGCCGGCCGTTCCTGACCGCAAAACGGCTGCTGACCAACCAGGTCTTCCGCGACATCTATGGCACCGACACGATCGACGTCGAGCAGCGGCTCAAGATCACCAGTCTGACCTTCCTGTTCACCGACCTCAAAGGCTCGACCGAGCTTTACGAGCGGGTCGGCGACCTGGTCGCCTTCGACCTGGTCAAAGCCCATTTCCGCGTGCTCAACGAGATTGTCGCGTCCGAGGCCGGCGCCATCGTCAAGACCATCGGCGACGCGGTGATGGCGACCTTTCCGACCCCCGACCGGGCGGTCGCCGCCGCGCTGCGGATGCGCGAAGCGATGCGCGACCTCAATGACGGGCACAGCCGCGAGGATCTGTTGTTGAAGATCGGCATCCACGAAGGACCCTGCCTCGCGGTCGTGCTCAACGACCGTCAGGATTATTTCGGGACGACCGTGAACATCGCCGCGCGGGTCCAGGCGTCTCGCGGATTCGCGCACGATCCTGGCGACCCGCTCCGTCGTAACCGACCCGCAGGCCTCCGCCTTGCTCGAAACCAGCGGGCTCAAACCGGTATCGCAGAGCCGCGCCTTGCGCGGCATCGCCGACGAAATGGCGGTCTACGAGATCCCATGATTTCGTGGTTGACACTGAGCAATAACCACGTATCGAAAATCACTGCGCCGGTGTTGCGGAAGCAGTGATTATGACAAATTCACACCATCTGGTGAGGAGCGGGGCGGGAGCCTGCGTAAGGGTTGATGCAGGATTCGGTAATATCGGCCATGGCGAGCGCGTGGCTAGGATCGTCACCGTCCTCCAGTGACCAACAGGCTGACAGACACGCATGGGCGAAGGTATAGGACAGAAGGCGTTTCCGGTCGAGGTCTAGGGCGGTCGCTATGATGTCGGCCTGACGGATCAGCCTTTCGGGGTTCTGGACAATTTTGGGCAGGGTATGGGGGTTGCAGAGTGCATTGGCCGCATCATAAGCGCGCTCGCCAATCAAGCCCTTGGGGTCGATAGCCAGCCAGCCGCGCTCTCGGTGCTGGCGGATATTTTCGTGGTGGATGTCGCCATGGAGAACATGCGCCGGGCCTTGCTCGCACA
>CAVSTA010000037.1:0-35049 GCA_963730745.1 uncultured Alphaproteobacteria bacterium | reverse complement strand
AAAGCCTGCCCCGGCGCAGGCCGGGGAACGCGGTCCGCCATCCGCTCGGCCAGCAGGGTGGGAAAGCCCGCTCGGGCTTGATACAGGGTGGCCTATAACGACATTGATGAACAGCCGCGAACTTCTCCGGGAGCTCCGACGCCTGGTGCGTCGGTGGATCCCGGCGCGCGATCTGCAAGGCCTCGTGAAAACGATCCAATGCTAATCCGTTCAGCGGCCCGGACGTGGTGAGCCGGCCGACCGCGTCGATGACCGCGAGCCCGGCACGAGCCGCCCGCTCGGCGTCGTCCTCATGCGCCTCGGGATAGCCGAATTAGACCAGCACCCCGTCGCCCATATACTTGGCGACAAAGCCGGCGAAGCGGCCGACGGTATCGGCGACGCAGCGGTGATACGCGCCGACGATCTCGCGCAGATCCTCGGGATCGAAGCGCGTCGACAGCGGGGTCGAACCAACCAAATCGCAGAACATCACCGTCAGCTGCCGCCGCTCGGCCTCGGCTGTGGCGTTCGCAGCGGACGCAGCCGGCACGTCCTCCGTCGCGGCCCGCCCGGCATCGGCCGCAAGATCAGCGATCGCTTGCAGCAGTAGCCGGTGATGGCGATCGCGGCGACGCCAAGTTCTTTCAGATCGTCGGTTCGACGGCCTATTGGGACGGAGGACGTAGTATAGGCAATGCGCTGTGCCTCCTTTACGTCGTCGAAGCGGGGCTAAGGGCAAAAAGGGCTCGCGCTCAGCGGCTGGAGCGCGGCGAATTCAATGTAGGCGGGTTCAAATTTCGCCGGCGCGCCTCACCGCCCCCTACATCCCACGCTTCGAAAGAGCTTATCAAACGCAGTCGAAGAAGGCGAAGCGCTCTCCGGCGCCCAGCCCCTCATAATAAACCTTCTGCAGTTTGGCGGTCCTGCCGTGGGCGGCGCATGCCCTTTTTGCAAGCTCTGTCGCTTGGTCGACGCCGTTCATGATGCCGTCGTACCGGACCGAGACATGAGTGTCGGCGTTTTCGACGATCTGCACCGCGTCACAGGCGGCGAGCTGCAAAAGCCCGACAAGGATGACCACTTGGCCGGCCCTTAGCTTTGCGCGCAACCGAGGCCCGCCGGTATTGCGCTTCTGCCACCTGCCTGCGTGCAGTATACATTGTTTATGATATGGGTTGACCATTATCTACCGCCTGCGTCAGTGCTGGAATCGTTCTACGACGGGCAACGAAACTCGGGCAATGGCGGGACACCTGGAGCGCGTCTATGCGCCTGAACCTGTCACGTCAGGCGCTGGTCCCGTTCGTCGTCGCCTGCGCGATGTTCATGCAGAACCTCGACTCGACGGTGATCGCCACGGCATTGCCGACGATCGCGCACTCGCTCGGCGAGACCCCGCTGCGCCTCAACGTCGCGATCACTTGTTACTTGCTAAGCCTCGCGGTCTTCATCCCGATCAGCGGCTGGACCGCCGACCGTTTTGGCGCACGACGCGTGTTCAGTTTTGCGATTGTGGTTTTCACCTTGGGGTCGATCGCCTGTGGCATGGCCAATTCGCTGCCGGCCCTAGTGGCCGCGCGTATCCTGCAGGGCATGGGCGGCGCGCTGATGGTTCCGGTCGGGCGGCTTGTTCTGCTGCGAACCGTGCCGAAAGCCGATTTGGTGCGGGCGATGTCGTTCGTCAGCGTCCCGGCGTTGATCGGCCCGGTGATGGGGCCGCCCGTCGGCGGGTTCATCGTCACTTATGCCTCTTGGCGCTGGATTTTCTTCATTAACATCCCGATCGGGGTTTTAGGCATCGTGCTGGTCAACCTATTGGTCGGCGATTTGAAGGAGACCGGGCGGCGGCCGCTGGACCGCACCGGCTTTGCGCTGACCGGCATCGGCCTTGCGAGCCTCGCCTTTGGTTTCGAGAATGTCGGCCGCGGCACTTTGCCGAGCGCCGGCGTGTTCGGCCTTTTGGCGGTTGGACTGATCTGCCTCACGCTTTATGTCCGCCACGCCCGGCGTGTCTTGCATCCGATCATCGATCTCGCATTGTTCACCATCCCGACTTACGCATCCGCATCGATCGGCGGATTTTTGTTTCGGATGGGGCTCGGCGCCCTACCGTTTTTGCTGCCGTTGATGCTGCAGGTCGGGTTCGGGCTCAGCGCGTTGAATTCGGGCCTCTTGACCTTCGCGAGTGCGGCCGGGGCGATGCTGATGAAGACTTCGGCGGTGCGCATCCTGCGCACCCTGGGCTTTCGCATCGTGCTGGTCGGCGATGCGGTGATCAGCGCCGGTTTCTTATTCGGCTATAGCCTGTTCCGGCCGGACACTCCTCATCTGGTCATTTTTCTGGCATTGCTCATCGGCGGCTTTTTCCGGTCGCTGCAGATGACCAGCATCAACACCCTGAGTTATGCCGACGTGCCGGCCCCGATGCTGAGCCGCGCCACCAGCCTGTCGAGCATGGCCCAGCAATTGTCGCAAACTGCCGGCGTCGCCACCGCCGCGTTGATGCTGCACACGGTGCTGACATTGCGCGGCGGCACAACCCTGGTGGCGGCCGATTTCTACCCGGTCTTTGTCGGCGTCGCGATGATTTCGCTGCTTTCTGTGCCATTTTTCTTGCGGATGTCGCCCGACGCCGGCGCCGAGGTCAGCGGCCGACAGGTGGCGCGATGATGGCAACCGGCGCTGGCCGCATCGCGCCGATCGTGGCAATCTCGAACCGTCCTTATGGCGCCGGGGTCCACTGATGCACATCGAACGCCTCGATCACCTAGTTCTGACGGTCGCAGACATCGAATGCACCTGCGAATTTTACGTGCGGGTGCTGGGCATGGAGGTCGTTCGCTTTGGCGAAGGCCGCACCGCGCTGCGTTTTGGCCAGCAAAAGATGAACCTGCATCCCGCCGACAACATCCCAGGCCTGGTAGCCGACAGGCCGACCCCGGGCTCGGCCGATTTGTGCTTCATCACCCCTGTGCCGCTCGCCGAAGTGACGGCGCATCTCCAAGCCTGCGGCGTCCCGATCGTAGCGGGACCGGGGCCGCGGGCCGGAGCGATCGGGACGATTCAATCCGTCTATGTTCGTGACCCGGATCTCAACCTGGTCGAGATTTCGAATTATTGAGCATGACCATGCCGAGGCTCCATCGGGCTTCCTCCCGGCTTCTTGCGTTGCTGGCAAGCCTGAGCATCATCGGCACCGCACAATCCGCGTTAGCCGGCAACGTTCTCGATCGCATCGCCTATGGGGTGGACGGAGCGGAATCGAGCCACGGCGGCGATCCGGGAATGTGGCGCTCCGAGCCGAACGGCCCACAGGGACCGATGCAGGTCTCCGCCGCGGCGGCGGCCGATGTCGGAGGTGGCGATCGTTTCGACGAAACGGAAAACCGCACGCTCGGCCGTGCTTATCTCGCCCACATGTTCCGGCGCTACGGCAGCTGGCCCGATGCCGTCGCGGCCTATAATTGGGGGCCCGGACATTTGGACGAATGGATCGGCGGCGGGCGGCCGGCGGACAAATTTCCGGCCGCAGTCGAGCGATACCGCACCCGCGTATTGATGACCCCGGGAGTGCCCGGCGCATCCAATGCCCGGTTGTCGAGGCTCGAAAAGCTTCGCCTGCTGGCCAAACGCGAGTTTGGCGAACGACTGCGCGCGGGCACAAGACAGGATGCGGTGCAGCTGCTCTACGCCGATATTATGCGGTCCACCGTCCGCGGCGCGCCCTGACACGAAATCTTTTCGCGCAGCGCGCGTTACCGCATAGGGTGGCGTCCCGGCCCCCGCCGGTCTCGCCGCATCCGTCCTCGCGAGGTCATGATGGAAAATGGACACTTGACGCGGCGCTCGCTGCTCAGAGCTGCGGCGCTCGCCGGCACCGCGCTGGCGGTGCCCTTCGCGCACAGCGCGTTTGCCGCCGGCAAGCTCGCCTGCGGTTTTTGGGATCACTGGGTCCCCGGCGCCAACGACACCTTGACCAAGCTGTGCAAGGAGTGGGGCGACAAGGAAAAGGTCGATGTCGCGATCGACTACATCACCTCACAAGGCGACAAGAACCTGCTGACGATCGCTGCCGAAGCGCAGTCGCACAGCGGGCACGATATCCTTGCCTTCCCGACCTGGTATGCGGCCGGCAATGCCGACAATCTCGAACCGGTCGACGACATCGTCAACGACTTGGCCCAGAAATATGGCAAGGTCACTGCAGCAGTCGAATATCTCGGCAAGCAAAAGGGCCATTGGGTGGCGGTGCCGGCGACGGTCGGCAGCCAGGCGAAACCGCCCTGCGCGCGGATCGACCTCTTCAAGCAGCATGTCGGACTCGATCTGACCCAAATGTACCCGGCCGGCGCGCCGCCCAACAAGGAATTGGCAGACCGGTGGACCTGGGACCTCTTCTTGCAGGCGGCGGAGAAATGCTCGAAGGCCGGGTTTCCGTTCGGCATGCCGCTCGGACAGACGACCGACGCGGTCGACTGGGTCGGCGCCGTATTCGCCTCCCATGGCTCGGTGCTCGTCGACCAGGAGGGCAACGTGACGGTCAAATCCGATGCGACAAAGCAGGCCCTCGAATGGTTCAAAAAGATCGTGCCGTTCCTGCCGCCCGACGTCTTTGCCTGGGACGATGCCGGCAACAACAAATGGCTGATCTCGGGCAAGGGCGCGCTGATCATGAACCCGCCTTCGGCCTGGGCCGTCGCCAAGCGCGATGCGCCACATGTCGCCGAGCAGCTGTGGACCTTCGACCCGCCCGCCGGGCCCAAGGGCCGCTACGACCCGTTCCTCCCCTATTTTTGGGGGATCTGGAACTTTTCGGCGAGCAAGCCCGCCGCCAAGAGCCTGCTGACGTTTCTGTCGCAGCGTCCGCAAGTCGAGCAGCTGGTCGCCGCCGGCCAAGGTTACGACCTGCCGGCCTTTGCCAAATTGCACGATTTCAAAACCTGGGCCGATGAGGGGCCGCCCAAGGGCACTCTGTACAATTATCCGCCGCGCGAGGACCTCATTGCCTCGATCTCCTGCGCGCCGGCCCCGACCAACATCGCGACGCAAATGTATTCGCAGGCGACAATGACCAAGATGATCGCGCGCTGCACGCAGCAGGGCGAAAGCATCGACCGCGCGATCGCCTGGGCGTCGGACGAACTCGAAGGGTTTATGCGCGGATAGCGCTCTACCCTCAATGGGCATCTGCCGTTGGTGTCTTCGGCGGCACGATTTTTCGCATCAGTGGCACCATGGCGGTGGCGACCACAAAACAGGCGGACAAGGCCAAGAAAGCATCCGCATAAGTCTGGGTCTGCGCCTCGCGCCAGGTCAGCGCCCAGAGTTGCCTCAAGGCTGCGGCGCGACCGTGCAACGCGTCACCGCCCCATTTGACGGTGTCCACGGCAGTCACCCGCTGCACCAGATCCAGCATCGCCGAGTTGGTCGTGTTCAGGTGCTCGGCCAATCGCAGGAAATGCAGGTTGGCCCGATCGTTGAGAATCGTGCCGCAGGCGGCAATTCCGATCGCGCCGCCCAGATTGCGCATCAGGTTGAACAAGCCGGATGCCAATTTCAGCCGCTCGGGCGCCAACCCGCCCAAAGTCAATGTCACGGTCGGCGCTACCGCGAATAGCTGCGCAAACCCGCGGAACGCCTGCGGCAGCAGCAGCTCGCGCCAGCCCCACTCGTGCGTGATCGGTGCGAAGTTCCACATGCCCAGTGCAAAGCACGCCAGGCCCACCATCATCAGCCAGCGCAAATCGATGTATCGGGTGCAGAAGGTGTAGAGCGGGATCGATAGGACCTGGAACACGCCGGTCGAGAAGACGGCGAAGCCGATCTGCAATGCGCTAAAGCCGCGCACCCGGCCGAGGAACAACGGCGTCAGATAGATCGTCGCGAAAATTCCGATCCCGGTGACAAAGGAGAAGAAGCAGCCGAGCGAGAAATTGCGGCTCTTCAGGGCACGCAGATCGACAACCGGCTGCGAATGGGTCAGGCTGCGCCAGACAAACGCGACCCCGGCGATGCCCGATACCCAGGCCGTCGCGCGGATCGTGCCGTCGCCGAACCAGTCCCATCGCGGCCCCTCCTCCAACGTGTATTCGAGACAGCCGAGAAAGATCGCCATCAGCGCCATGCCGAGGTAATCGGCGCCGCGCAGTAGTTTCAGATTGGGGCGGTCGACGCGCACGAGCATCGGCACTGCGACGGCGACGAACGTCCCCGGGACCAGGTTGATAAAAAACAGCCAATGCCAGGAATAATTGTCGGTAATCCAGCCGCCGATTGTCGGGCCCAGAGTCGGTGCGAGAGAGGAAATCGTGCCGATGACAGCCGCGGCGATCACCCGCCGCTGCCCAGTGAAATAAAAGAAGGCGGTCGTGAACACGGTCGGGATCATCGAGCCGCCGAGAAATCCTTGCAGCGCGCGAAACACGATCATGCTCTGGATGTCCCAGGCCCAACCACAGAACAGGCTGGTAACGGTGAACCCGGCAGCCGAGACGCAGAACAGCCAGCGCGTGGACATCACCCGCGATAGCCACCCGGATAACGGAATCACGACGATCTCGGCGATCAGGTAGCTGGTTTGCACCCAGGCGATGTCATCAGGGCCGGCAGATAATCCGCCCGCGATATCGCCGAGCGAGGCCGAGACGATCTGGATGTCGAGGAGCGCGATGAAGAAGCCGACAGACATGCTGGCGAAAGCAAAGATCTTGGCCTTCAGGGAGAGCTCGGCTCGTCGAGCCGGCAGCTGCTCCAGTACCGTCTTGGCGACGGTGCTCATCGTCCGGTTTCCGGGGAAGACCGCTCGTCTACGGCAGCGGTCACCGACAGGCCGGGACGCAGGTCGCCTAGCGTCGATGCTCCGTCGTCCAGCTGGATACGGACCGGAACGCGCTGCACGATCTTGGTGAAATTGCCGGTAGCGTTCTCGGGAGGCAGCACACTGAACTGAGCGCCGGTTGCGGGCGCCAGACTGGCGACGCGTCCGTGAAACACGCGGCCGGGCAGCACGTCCGCCTCTACCGACGCCGGCAATCCCGGGCGGATATGTGCGAGCTGGCTCTCCTTGAAATTCGCGTCGACCCACAGGCCCTGCGCCGGCACCAGCGAGATGAGCTGCGCACCGACCATCGCGTAGGCGCCGTTGCGCGCGCTGCGGTTGCCAACGACGCCGTCGATCGGGGCTCGCAACTCGGTGTAGCCGAGATTGAGCCGTGCAAGGTCGCGCTCGGCGATGGCCTGATCGAGTGCCGCCTGGGCCTGCTGCTTTTGCGTGTCGATGACATCGAGCCGGCGCTGCGACGCGGCGAGGGCCGCCCGCGCCTTCTCGACTGCGGCAGTCGCTTTCTTGTTGTCCGCATCCGCCTGTTGAAAACGTTGGAGCGAGGCGTATCGGTCGGAGGCAAGCTGGCTGTAGCGCACGACATCGAACCGGGAGCGCGTGACCTCGGCGTCTGCCGCTGCGACCTCGGCTTCGGCTTGCGCGATCATCAACTCTTGCAAGCGATGGGTCGCGTCGAGATTGGCGAGAGTGGCCTCTTGCGCGGCAACCGCCGCCGTCGCCTTCGCCAATGCGGCGCGATAATCCCGGTCGTCGAGCTTGACCAGCAAATCCCCGGCATGCACCGCCTGATTGTCCGTGACCGCGACCTCGGCGATGAAGCCGGCGACTTTCGGTGCGATCACGGTAACGTCGCCGCCGACATAGGCATCGTCCGTGCTCTCGATGAAGCGCCCGACCGTCCACCATTGCTGGCCGTACCACGCGGCGCCGAGACCGATCAGGAGTGCGAGGCTGAAAAACCCGATCCGTCGCAAGTCGAGCCGCCGGCTCGCCCTTCGCAAATCGCGGTTCGCCGGTGCGGAGGTCACCCGAGCCTCCGCGGAACTGATGTCGAGTTCGGCTACGGTGCTCATCGCAACATGTCCAGGGCGTTTACGAGTATATGCACCCATATAAGCGCATACGCACTCTTGTCAACTTATCATCGGCATCGCCGCTACGCCTTGCCGCACGGCCGCCGCGCCGACTACCCTGATCACGTTCCCCCATGGAGGTTCACATGCCCGCGCTCTCGCCTGTCCTGGATCACGTCGTGATCGATGTGCGCGACCGCATCGACGAAGCGAGGCGTTGCTTTCAGTCCCTCGGGTTCCGGCTGACGCCGCGCGGGCGTCACACGCTCGGCTCGGTCAACCACCTCGCGATGTTCGCGACCGACTATCTGGAGCTGCTCGGCTTTGCCGAGGACGGCGCGATCCGCCCTGAAATCATGCGCTTTCCGGTCGGCCTCAACGGGCTCGTCTTCAAGACCGAGAACGCCGACTTGGTTCACGCCCAGGCGGCAGCAGCGGGTCTCCCGATCCTGCCGGTGCAGTCCTTCTCGCGCCCCGTCACGCTCGATGGGGCTACTCGCGACGCGCGGTTTCGCACGACCCGGCTCGATGCGGCCCAAGTGGCGATGGGCCGCGTCTATTTCTGCGAGCATCAGACCCCAGACCTCGTATGGCGGTCTGAGTGGCAGACCCATCCGAACGGCGCCTGCGCGATTGCCCGCGTGGTGGTTGCGACGGCCGATCCTCAGCGCACGGCAAGGCTTTTCCGCGGGCTCTTTGGCGACGAGGCCCTGGCGGATCGCAATGGGGGCCAAATCATCGCCGCCGGAGCCGCGCAGGTGGAGCTCTCGACGCCGGATATGGTAGCAGCCGAATTCGGCGAGATGGCAGCACAGCCGGCCGGTCGCGCCGAATACATGGCGGCGCTGGAAATCAGAAGTCCGGTCGCTGCGCGAGGCGGAACAATGCCTGCGCTCTGTCGCGGGGCTGCGCGTCCAGCCGTACCGGCTGGTGGTGCCGGCCGGCGCCGCATTCAATACGGCTATCGCATTCTCGGAGTGAGCGATGAGCGATGCGGTGGATGGTTACGAGCCGAGCGATTTCCAAAATCTGGGCGAAGCTATCGACCGGGACGGCGATCCCGACGCGCCGGCGGTGATCGATCTCGGCGCCGGATCGGCGCCGCGTTTTTACAGCTATCGTAAGATCGACGAGGTCGCCAATGCAACGGCTCGCGGCCTCCTGGCGCAAGGCCTGATCCGAAGCGAGCGCATCGCCATTTTGTCGGCCAATCGCGGCGAGTTTGTCGCCTCTTTCTCGGAATCATGCGAGCCGGTCTGGTCGCGGTGCCGGTCAACTGGAAGCTGCCACCTGCAACGGTCGAATTCATTCTGCGCGACTGCGGAGCCAGGCTGGTCCTATGCGACCGGGCGCGCCTGCCGCTGTGCCCAGCCGACCTGCCGCGGTTTGTCTTCGGCGAGGGCTTCGCGGCATTGCTCGACCCCGGCCCGTCTGCCGCGCTGTCGCCCGATCCGGCGGACCCGGCCATGTTCCTCTATACTTCGGGCTCCAGCGGCCGGCCCAAAGGGGTCGTGCTGTCCCATCACAGTCACCTTTGGGTGATTGACATGCGTCGCCGCTCGAGCGGGCGCGGGGAGCAACGGGTGCTCGTGGCGGCGCCGCTCTACCACATGAATGCCCTCGCCGTGTCTCAGGCGGCATTGGCGCAACACGATACGATCATTCTGCTGCCGGGCTTCACCGCGCAGAGCTACATCGAGGCCGCCGCCACATATCGCGCCACCACTTTGACCTCGGTACCGACGATGATCGGAATGATATTGCGCGAGAAGGCGCTGCTGGCGCGCGTCGACCTGAGCGCGGTCACTGCGGTGCGGATGGGCTCGGCGCCGGTGTCGTCCGGTCTGATGGAGGCTGCGCGGCTCACATTCGCGAATGCCGTGGTTACCAACAGCTATGGTACGACCGAGGCCGGGCCGATTGTCTTCACTACGCACCCCGATGGCCGGCCGACCCCCACCCTGTCGGTCGGCGTCGCGCATCCCCATGTCAGCCTGCGGCTCGTCGACGGCGCCAATAAGGGGGCGAGCGAGGGCTTATTGCAGATGCGATGCCCGGCATTGATGACAGGCTATCACAATCTGCCCGAGGCGACGGCGAATGCATTGACCGAGGACGGCTTCTACGTCACCGGCGATGTGTTCCGCCGCGATGCCGACGGCTTCTACTATTTCATTGGCCGCGCCGACGACATGTTCGTCAGCGGCGGCGAAAACATCTACCCCGGCGAGATCGAAGCGATGCTCGAGCGCCATCCAGACATTCACCAGGCGGTCGTCGTGCCGATCGATGACGAGCTGAAATTCAAAAAGCCGGTGGCCTTTGTCGTGGCACGGCCCGGCGCCGCGCCGAGCGAAGAGGCGATCAAACAATTCGCGCTTCGCCATGCGGCGCCCTATTTGCATCCGCGGCGGGTATGGTTCGTGCCGGAGATGCCACTCGCCGGCACCAACAAGATCGACCGGCACGCGCTGGCAAAGCGCGCCGCCGAACTTCGTCGCAGTCCTGATGGGGCGGAACACCAATGAAGGCTATGGTTCTGCACGAACACGGCATCGCTGGATTGCGCTATGAGACCGATTTCCCCGAGCCGGCGCCCGGGGCGGGCGACGTGGTGCTGCGGGTGCGCGCCGCGGCGCTCAATTACCACGACGTTTTCACCCGGCGCGGCATGCCGGGGATCAGGATCGCGATGCCGGCCATCATGGGGCTCGACGTGGCCGGCGAGATCGCAGCGGTCGGCCCCAACGTCGTGGGCTGGAAGGTGGGCGACCGCGTGCTCGGTGACCCGATCAACCGGGTCGAGGGCGGGCTGACCGGCGAGACCGTGCATGGCGGGCTGGCCGAGTATTGCCGCCTCAAGGCGCATCAGCTCGTCGCGATCCCCGACGGCATCGGCTTTGAAGCGGCCGCGGCGCTGCCCTGCGCCTACGGCACGGCGCGCCGCATGATGTTTACCAACGGACGGGTTGCCGCGGGCGAGAAGGTGCTGATCCTTGGCGCCTCGGGCGGCGTCGGGGTGTGCTGTGTGCAGCTCGCCAAGCTCGCCGGCGCGACAGTGATTGCCGCCACCGGCTCGGAGGAAAAGGCGGCAAGGCTGCGCGCCCTCGGCGCCGATCATACGATCAACTATGCCGAAGAGGATTTTGTGCAGGCGATTTACGCGCTGTACGGCAAGCCGGCGCGGCGCGGCGCGGGCAGCGGTCACGGCGTGGACGTGGTCGTCAATTACACCGGCGGCGACACTTGGACCAAGAGCCTGCGGGTATTGCGCGTCGGCGGCAGGCTGTTGACCTGCGGCGCAACAGCCGGCTACGACCCGCCGGAGGATATCCGCTTCATCTGGACGTTCGAGCTGCAGATCCTCGGCTCCAACGGCTGGGCGCGCGAGGACATCACGGCATTGGTCGACATGGTGCAGTCGGGGCGGCTCGAGGCTGTCGTGGATACCACCTATCCGCTCGAACGCGCGGCGGAGGCGCTGCGCTCGACTCGAACATCGCGATGTATTCGGCAAGTTGGTGATCGTGCCATGAGCGATGAACCGCTCAGACGCCGTCGAGGCGTTGCAGGAGCGCCTCGGCCAGTCGCCGGTTCATCAGCCTGCTGAATCTGACGGTGCTGAGCGCCGACCCGGCGAAGGAGCAGCTGGTCATGCGCGCCGCGATGCGACCGGAATTCGAGCGCGGGCGCGGCAGCGGCCAATGGCATGGCGGCCCGATCGCAGCGATCATCGACACGGTCGGCGATTACGCGCTCGTGATGCTGTTCGGCCGGCCATTGCCGACGATCAATTTCCGCGTCGATTATCTTCGTCCGGCAATCGATACCGCGCTCGTCGTAACCGCCACGGTGCGGCGCAGCGGCCGACTAGTCGGTGTCGTCGACATCGATGTGACGAACGAAGCAGGCCAGCTGCTGGCAATCGGCCGCGCAACTTACGCCACCGCACCTTGACCGCTCTTGTCGGGCGCTCTGCGCATGCTTCTGAATGTGACGGAGTACCGCAAGCATTCGGCGGCGGGAATGCTGTGCTGCCATTCCGTCCGAGCCGGGCCTCGCAGCAGGTAGACCGAACGCGGCCCAGGACCAAGGATGCGCGTTCCCAGCTGCTGCCCCTTTTGCGCCTCAGGCGAAACCGGCACGATGAGCCGAATGAGACACCGATGACGTCGCGGTAGACGGGTCGGTCCCTGTGCCAGCCAATCCCGGCTCCGCGAGCGTATTCCGTGACGAGAGCCTGCTGCAGTTCCGAGGGGGCGAGCCTTGCGAAATCGGCAGCCTTCTGACGGAGCTTCAGGAGAAAGCCGGGAATGTTCCTCTGTGTTACGGACCGTGCTCTCATTGGGGTCGTAGTGCAGTCCGAACGAGACGACACGCCGCTTGCCGAGATACCCATGGAATTCGTATTCCCTGAAATCCAGCTCGCGAAAATGTTCCAGAAGTTCGGTTTCCTCCTCCAGCGACACAAGCTCCGCTCGATATTCGAGCCCTTCCGGAAGCGAGGGCAACGGCTCGAAAAAACTGAGTTGACCACTACACATGCAAGCGATATGGGCGGCTGGCGACTTCGTGAACAGATGTCGGATATCTCCCCGCAAGAGCTCGCCAGCGCGATCGTGCGCGATGCCGTGCATCGGTATATCGAGAGCCGGCGCGGGCGGATCGGCGCGTTTGTCGATCGCCACTTCACTTTGGCCGGCTCCGTTGCGCTGCATCGCCGAGCGCTCGGCTGGGATCTGCTGCGGGCGCCGGCCAATCTGTTTCTCGCGGGGCCGGCGCTCGCCGTCAAGCTCATGGCCTGGGCGGCGCGGCGGGCCGGCATGGAAGGGGTGGCGGCATGGCTTGCCAGCCGCCGGCTCCTCTTGGAGACCGAGGTCGCGCGCGAGATCGAGTGGCTGGTGGCAACCGAACTGCTCGAAATCCCGTGTCGACGCCGAGATCGGGTCTCGTATTGCGATGCAATCGCCGAAACGATACTCGCCGACGAGAGAGCGGCCGCACTCCTCGTCGCCCCGGCCGGTGCCGATCCAGATTTTCGCCGCCGGCTCGCCGCCGCAGTCGAGACCTATCTCGGGTCGCGCACCGCGACGGCCGAGATCGCAACCGGCTTTGTTGCCGCCGGTTTGGGTGCCCTGGTCGTCAAGCAGGCAACCCCGGGTCTCGTGACGCTTGAGCTCGGCTCTGGCGGGGATGATCGCGCAACAGATGGCGATCGCGGCCTTTCCGCTCGGCGCTGGTCTCGGCGGGTTGTGGTACAGCCTGTTTCCGGCTGCCGCCGGTCCCGGGCTGCTCGCCGCCACGACCGCCGGCGTATTCCTCGGCGGCGCCATGCTGGCCGCCTTTTCCGGCGTGGTTACCGATCCCTTGCAGCGCCGGCTGGGCCTGCATCGGGGCAGGCTCGAGCGGCTTCTGCAGATCTTGGAGGCCGATTTGTGCGGCGAGCCGGGTCGAAATCGGCTCATGCGCGACCACTACGTCGCCCGCCTCGTCGATATTTTCGACCTGATTGCCCTCGCAATGCGGGTCTCCCGCGCCTAGATCCCGCCGATATTGCGCATGGGGCGCTGCTTCGCTATAAGCCACAGCGGTACGGAGGACTGTTCGATGAAAGAAGGAATTCACCCCGAATATCACGAAATAACCGTCGTGATGACGGACGGCAGCTCGTACCAGACGCGCTCGACCTACGGGAAGGCGGGCGACACCTTGCGGCTCGACATCGACCCGAAATCGCATCCGGCCTGGACCGGCGGACAACAGCGGCTGGTCGACAGCGGTGGACAGCTGGCCCGCTTCAACAAGCGCTTTCAAGGGTTTGGCATCAAGCGCTGAAGTTGTCCAGCCGGCGCTGGTAGCACCGGCCGCACCCCTTGATCATTACTCCTATATTCACCATTTTAGCATTGCGCGGTCGCCATTAAGGGACCGTGCATCAGTGAATGGCATCCAGCCGAATTGGTGGGTGCCGAACCCCATGTTGCTCAATAGGAGAACTTGGTCATGGATCGTTTTGATTTCTCTCCGCTGTTCCGGTCGACTATCGGTTTTGATCGGCTGACCCGGCTGGTCGACGCCGCGACTCGTGTCGACAGCGCCTCCCTCGCCTATCCGCCATACAACATCGAGAAGACCGGTGAAGACGCCTATCGCCTGACGATGGCGGTCGCCGGTTTTTCAGAGGATGAGCTGGACATCACGGCGCAGGAGAACACGCTGCTGGTGACCGGCAAGGCGAAAAAGGACGAAGACGAGAACCGCTACCTGCATCGCGGTATTGCACGCCGCGCGTTCGAGCGGCGCTTCAGCCTCGCCGACCACATCAAGGTCGTCGGCGCCAGCCTCGTCAACGGCATGCTGCATGTCGACCTGGTCCACGAGGTCCCGGAGGCGGCGAAGCCGCGCAAAATCCAGATCGGCACCGGACAGCCTGAGCAGGTGACTGCACCGCAACAGGAGCAGGAGACCCAGCGTCAAGCTGCCTAATCCAGCTCGATCTAATAGAGGCGAAACGCCCCCGAGATCTCGGGGGCGTTTTGCTTTGAGGCTCGATTTCCGCCGGTGAGGAACTACTGGGCGAATTACCGTGTTTTCAGAGCGAGTAAATCAACCAGAGGGATTGGCAATGGATAAGGATCGTGTCGCAGGAGGCGTGAAGAAAGCCACTGGCAAGGTCAAGGAACAGGCCGGCAAAGTTCTGGGCGATGCCGCTACCGAAGCCGAAGGCAAGGCCGATCAGGCCGAAGGCCGGGTTCAGGGCGCGGTCGGCCACGCGAAGGACGCCGTTCGCGAGATCGCCGGCAAGAAATAACTTTTATCATCTGCGAGGAGGTCGCTATGGGTCGAGGCATTCTGCTTTGGCTGCTCGGGATTCCGATCCCGATCATCATCCTTCTTTTCCTGTTCCACGTCGTCTGACCGGTCTCGTCCGAGGCCGATCGCAATCGCTAGAGGAGGAAAGTACCGTGACCAGTCCGCACATTGCCGCTGCCGCATTGGCAACTCTGCTGGTCGCGACCGCACCAGTCACTTACGCCGAGACGGCTGCGCACAGCCCAACCCTGGCGGCGACTGGCGGCGACACCATGATCCAGCCCGACCAGATCCGCGCCAGCAAGATGATCGGCAGCGCCGTTTATGACGTTCAAAACCGCAGGATCGGGCATGTCAAGGACCTGGTCCTCGACCGTGACGGTCAGGTCGCCTCGGTCGTCGTCGATGTCGGTACCTTTCTCGGGATGGGCGGGAAATACGTCGCCGTCAACCTGCGGGATCTGAAGACCGATCACAACCGGCTGACCTTGGATCTGACCAAGGAACAGCTCCAGCAGGCGCAAGAATTACCGGCTGGAGAACCCCAATACCGGCGCCGGCTCCTCAACTTCGCCGGTGCATGGCGGACATCTCGGTAGCGGCCGGTAACACCGCTCGAGTTTCGCCTCGAAGACGCCCCCGGCCTGACCGGGGGCGTTTCTTTTTGCCCCGCACTTTTTGAACCAGAGCAGTGCAAATATCGGGGCATCAAACTTACGTTTCCACGGTGAGAAGCACGCTTGCCCAGCCCCCCGCGGCCGTTGGCCCGCACGAGGCACCGCCAGCTCCGGAAGGGCTATCCTCGAAGCGCTGATCGCCCTAGCATTCTTGTCTTCGGCCTACGCCAGCCGCAGCGCGCCGCAATCGACGAGGTGATCCCTTGAAGCGCGTTCTGACCGCCCGTTTCATGCACGAGACCAATACCTTCAGCCGGGTGCCGACGGATATGGCGATGATCCGCCGCCGCGATTACCATCTCGAAAACGAGATCCCCGAGGCGTTCCGCGGCACCCGCTCGGCCTTCGGCGCGACCTTCGAGGCGGCCGACAAATTCGGCTGGAGCCTGGTTCACCCGGTCTCCGCCAACCCCAACCCGTCCGGCATCGTCACCGACGAGGCCTTCGAGACGATCGCCGGGATGATCCTCGACGCCGTCGACATGAAAGGCCCGATCGACGGCGTGCTGCTGCATCTGCACGGCGCGATGGTCAGCGACAGCCATGAGGACGCCGAGGGCGAGTTTCTGGCGCGGCTGCGCCGCCGGCTCGGGCCCGAAGTGCCGGTCGTCGTCACCCTCGATCTGCACGCCAATGTGACGCGGCGCATGGCCGACAATGCGAGCGCGCTGATCGCCTACCGCACCTATCCGCATATCGACCAGTACGAGCGCGCCTGGCAGGGCGCCGAGTTATTGGAGCGGGCGATGCAGGGCGAGATCCGGCCAAAGACGGTGATCGCCCGCCGGCCGATGATCTACGGGCTCGACCACGGCCGCACCCAGCGCGGACCGATGGCCGAGCTGATCGCCCGCGGCGAGGCGCTCGAGCAGAGCGGCGAGGCGCTGGTGGTCAGCATCTGCGCCGGGTTCAGCCGCGCCAATATCCACGACGTCGGCCCGTCGGTGACCGTGACAGTCGACGGCGACACTGGGCGGGGGCAGGCGATCGCCGAAGAGTTCATGGACTACGCCTGGGAGACGCGCGATTTCACGACGGTCAAATTGCTGCCGGTCGCCGAGGCGGTTGCGCTGGCGCGGCAAGGCAAGCCCGGCGACAAGCCGCTGGTTGTCGCCGACTACACCGACAATCCCGGCGGAGGCGGCTACGGCGACGCGACCGCTTTTCTGAAGGGCCTCGTCGAAGCCGGCGTCGAAAGCGTCGCATTCCACGCCATTTGCGACCCCGAGGCGGTGCAGGACGGGATGCGCGCCGGGGTCGGGACCAAGACGACGTTGACCCTCGGCGGCAAGACCGACCCGTCGATGGGCGGCGGCCCGCTCACCCTGACCGGCGAGGTCGTCTGCCTGACCAACGGCCGCTTTATCGCCTATGGTCCGATGGGCGGCGGCATCGAGCGCAATTACGGCCCGTCGATGGTGTTCCGCGTCGGCGGCATCGACATCATCGTGATCACCAATAACGGCCAAGCCGTCGATCTCGCCCAGTTCACCTCGCTCGGCATCGACCCGACCCGCTACCGCACCGTCGCGGTCAAGTCGATGCAGCATTTCCGCGCCGCCTTCGAGCCGATCGCCCGCGAGGTCGTCCTCGTCGATACCGGCGCGCTGTGCTCCGAGATCTACACCCCGGAACTGTTCACCAAAGTCCGCCGCCCAGTCTGGCCGCTCGACCCGATGCCCGACCCCAATGCTGCATGAAGAGTAACCGAGGGTCGGACTCTCCCATTCAGCCGCGGCCGCAGGCTTTGCGGCCGAGCTCCAGCGCGGCGTAGGAGTAGACCGGCGCCGGCATCAGATAGCGGAAGCCCTTCTCCAGTAAGGCTTCGACATTCTTGGTGTCGACATGCGGGTGTCCGCAAGGGACATTGTATTGTTTGCAGATCGCCAGTATCTCGTCCATTGCCGCAGCTACAGTCGGATGGTCGTATTGCCGCGGGAAGCCGAGATCCTGCGACAGATCGCCTTCGCCGATGATCACGACCCCGATCCCCGGAACCTCCTCGAGCATCTTTGGCAAATTTTTGATTGCGCGCACTTCTTCGCACATGATGGCGACCAGTATTTCGCCCTGCGGATTGAGCGGCCAGACATCGGCGCGGGCATAATATTCCTGCTGCGACAGCCCCCAATAGCGCGCCGCAGCCGCGGGCGCATCGCCTCGCTGACCGGCCGGCTCGAAATATTGCGCCGAGCGGGGCCGCGGATAACGGCAGGCGGTGACAGCGTTGCGCGCCTCGTCGACGGTGCTGACATGCGGCCAGACAATGCCGTAGACGCCTTGGTCCAAGACCTGCTTGGCGACCCACTGGCTCGCCTCGCCGCCATTGGGCGGGATGCGCACGAACGGCGTCACCGCCGGAGCCAGCGTCTCCCTTTGCAGGATCTGCCGGCGGTCCAGCATGTATTGCAAGCAATCGCGCAACGCGCGGATGTCATATGGGCGATGCTCCATTTCAAACACAACGCCATCGTATGACGCAGCGTTCATCGTCTGCGCCACCCCGATTTCGGCAGCGCAAAAGGTGACAAAGGCCGGCTTGCCCTGCTGCAGCGCGGCGATGACCCCATTGAGACGCGGTGTGTCGGCCATTATCGTGTCCCTCCCGAGAATAAATCAGCGCATGTCCGCAGTCTGCCGAGTGTTAAACCGAGGCTCGCGGCGAGCCCCCAGCCGTGGGGGTGGCGGACTTTCGGTCTCATATTGGCCAATCAATCGGGCTTCGGCAATCAGGGCTTCGACCGCGGCGAAATGATCTCGCCAACTCGGCGGCGTCCAACCCGAGAGCCGATTGAGCTGAGCGGCGCGCCGCGGCGACGACGGCAGCGCATAATCAATGACGGCGCTGCGCCAACCGAGCCCGTCGAGCGGATCGAGGTACTCCGGCACGTCCCCGCCATTCTCATGGAATGCGGCGAGATCGCTGCATAGGACGGGGACCCCGAGAGTCAGCGCCTCGACCATCGGAAACCCGAACCCTTCGGCAAAGGATGGCAGCAGCAGCGCTTGGGCGCCCTTGACGAGGCGGGCCGCCTCGTCATCCGGCACGTCGGCGCGTTCGAAGACGACGCCGCGCAGTGCCGGACAGCGTTCGAGCATGTCGACCGCGTTTTCGGTTTCCCAGCCGCGTTGCCCGATCAGGACGAGACGGGGTGCGGCATCGCCCAGCTCGTCCGCCAGCTGGCGCCATAGATTGAGCAGCAGAAGATGGTTCTTGCGCGCCTCGATGGTCCCGACGCACACGAAATAAGGCGCCTTCATGGGTGGCGGCTCGGTCGGCATCCCGGCCGGTAAATCGACGCCGAATGGCGCGACCACGACGGGCGGAGCTCGGCCGGCACGCGCTAGATAGGGCGCAAATCCTTCGCGCGTCACACTCGAGTTGACGATCACCGCGTCCGCTAGGGCCGCGGCAGTCTCGATCCGCTTGCGGTGCTTGTCGTTTTGGCCGGGCAGCGCGTATTCGGGAAATTCGATCGGGATCAGATCGTGGATAAGGCAGATGAAGGACGCCCGCATCTGTCCCTTTAGACGGGCGATGGCGCGGCGCTTTTCGAGATGGTGATGCGAGACGAGCATATAGACCACGCGGCCGGTCTCGGAACGGCATTGCCCGCGCAGGCCGCGTTCTCCGCGCCAAAGGGCGGCGGCGCGGAGCGTTTGCGCCAGCCGTTTCGCCCGCCGGATCCGCTGCGACGAGCCGGCCTCCCGCCATGTCCCGGCAAGAACCTGCAGGTATTCCTTGGCAACCGCCTTCGGCAACATGCCGAACCCACCCAAGGGCGTCATCATCGTAAAGGACAAAGGAGTGCGGCCGGCAACGAGATGCTCGGCATAGGCGAGCTCGACTCGGTCGATCCCCGTCGGCGTCTCTCGTCCGGCGCGCGAGACCAGCCGCGACAGATCGAACAGGATCACTCCGCGCCCCGCAAGGATTGAACAAAATCCCGAACACCGTCCTCCAGAGAGTGAAACGGCTGGTCGAACCCGGCGGCGCGAAGTTTTGAGATGTCGGCTTGGGTGAAGTACTGGTACTTGTCGCGCAACTCGGCGGGAGTGTCGACGAACCGGACTTTCGGCGAACGTCCGACCGCCGCGCCGACCGCATTGACGAGATCGAGAAAGCTCCGTGCAGCGCCGCTACCGACATTGAACAGACCCGTGACCTTCGGGTTCTGCAATAGCCAGCCAACCGTCGCGACGCAGTCCTTTACGTAGACAAAATCCCGCAACTGCCCGCCATCCCGATAGCTCGGGTTGTGCGACTTAAAAAGCGTGACAGTCCCGCCAGTCTCGATTATCGGGCAGACCTTACCGACGACGGACTGCATGTCGCCTTTATGGGCCTCGTTCGGGCCGTATACATTGAAGAATTTGAGCCCGGCCCATTGCGGGGGGCTAGGCCGTCCGAGCACCACGTCCTCGACCACCCGCCGATCCACGACATGCTTGCTCCAGCCATAGGCATTGAGCGGGCGCAGCGCAGCCAGTGCCGCAAGGCTCTGGTCGTCGCTGAAGCCGGCGCTGCCATCGCCATAAGTGGCGGCGGAAGAAGCATAGATAAGGCGGGTCGCGTTGGCGGCGCACCACTCCCAAAGGTCGAGCGTCAGGCGAATATTGTTGGCGACGAACCGGTCGATATCGGTTTCGGTTGTCGAGGATATCGCCGCCATGTGCACGATAGCCGCCACTTTGCCGCTATGACGCTCGAGCCACTCGGACAGCATTTCGGGTCGGACGAGGTCATAAAGCCGAGCCGCGGCGATATTGCGCCACTTGTCACCGGATCCGAAATGATCCGAGATCACGACGCGCAAACCAAGCTCGGCCAGATGGCTGACGATATGGGAGCCGATGAAGCCGGCACCGCCGGTAACGACGATCAGGTCGTCGCCGGACAAGCTCTGCACCCTCGGCATGGCGTCCTTTCAAAAGGGGTCCGCGCTCGATGGCTTTACCCCGACGGCTTTATATGCCGAAATCGAGCGCTACGGTGCTGCGTTCTTGACGACGATGCCGGTAATGACAGGTCCAGTCAGGGTATTCAAAAGCGTGAAGAATTTCTGGAGCTCGTTTAGCCGCGCGTTGGCGACGTAGATGATGTCCTTGTCTTCGACGGGAAACCGCTGGGCAAGGAAATAGGAATTCGCATCGCTCATATCGAGGCGATAGACGACCGGCGAGGTTCGATCGGGACCGGTGCCCAACTGGGGAGCATTGAGCGCGGCGACGACGGCCGGCGGCTCGAAGCGGAAAAGAAATACTCCCGCCGGATCGGAGCGTAAGTCTTGCAAGCCACCGGCTTTGGCGAGTGCCTCGACCAAGGTGATCCGCTGGGCACTGAAGGTGATCTGCGCGTTCTGGCCGGTCGCCCCGAGCACCGAGTAGGTCTGCGGCACACGAACCAGGGTCAACACGTCGCCAGGCTGTGCGTAGATGTTCTCGGCCGGGTTCGACACGAGCCTTTCCATCGGCATCGTTACCGTGACGCCGTTTCGGGAAAGCCGTACGAAGGTGTCATAGACAGCAGCTTTCGCGCCACCGGCGAGGGCAATCAGATCGAGCATGCGATCGCCGTTGACCGAGAGCGGAACCCGCGCACCGTTGACTACCTCGCCCGACACGGTTGCGGCGTAGGTCACGCTCTTCGCAATCGTTACAATGACCTGAGGCTCGATGGCCTTCTCGGCGAGGCGCCGCTCGATTTCGCGCTGGACTTCGACCGTCGTCCGTCCGGCCACCGGAACCCGCCCGGCAAACGGCACGCTGATCCCGCCGTCCCGGCCGACGACCTGTTCGGGAATCGTCACGTTTCGCGAACCGGCCGAGACGTTTCCGGTCGGCGACGTCCCGAACAGACCTCCGCCCGCGGCTTCCCAGATCGAAACGGAGAGCGTGTCGCCGATCCCGATCTTTGGCGCCGCCGGCATGCCATATTTCCCGAAGCGGGTTCGAAAGCTCTCTGCCGGCTGCGCCGACAGTGTCGCGACAACCCCGGGATCAACGTCGACGACATCGTAGCGGATCTGATTCTCCTCCACCCCCCGGTCGATCACCTCGACCGGCGGTCGGACCGGAGGTCGGCAGGTATGCACAGCCGACCAGTGCGGCGCCGCTGAGGCAAATAAGCAGTACGGCAGAATTCATCGACGCGGTACGGTTTATATCCGGTATAGTATTCTACTGATACGAGGATCAGGGCAAGCCTCGCGGCCGATAACAGCTGTTGGATCGGGCACCTCTTTCCCCGAGGCCTGATCGGGTGACGGGATGCGGTAGGAACTAGACGAGTTGGAACTGCGTGGCGATCAGCCGCGATGCATAGACGCCCATCCACCCGGTCGGGTCGAGCCAGCCCTTTTCGTTGCGCGGCGGACGAATGGCGCGGATATGGGCATCCGTGATCTCGGACAAATCGTTGATCGGACGGGGTGGATCGAATTCGGTCGACCAAAAAAATCGCGCCGCGCCGCCCACCTGATGTTTGGCGACCAGACAATTCGGCGCGCCTCCTGCCCGATTATAAAGCCCGACTGCGGAGTAGGCCTCCTGATGATTAACCATCATTACACCTTCCGTCCCCGGAAAGGCGTATTTCATGGCCGAAAACCATCGGCACAGCGCAGCCAGCTCCTCTTCGGTGAATTCGTAGCTGGTCGGCGAAGACGCTTTATCTGCCGCCGATCGGAACCCCCTTACCCTTAGCGGGAAAGGCACAACGTTCGTCTGCGTCGACACTTTGTCCCCTCGACTCGTCGTAGACCGCATCTCTGCAGCCATGCTCCCCCGAACGCGCCCCCCGTGCCGACCTGCGATCGCGCCCCCCCTTTCCACGCCGAACCGGAAAGGCGAACGCTTGCCGACTACTTGTCGCTTCGAGACCGATACAGCGCACAGGCAAAAATCGCTCCGTAAATACTATCTGCCGACGGTTTAGAGTCAATCGAAGCCACAAGCACTTTAAGGTTTTTCAACGAAGTGTGTCGCTTCGGCCACAGTGGCAAAATGGCGACGCTTTTAAACTAGCGGTTTGGGGCGCTACTGAATGCCGCCCAACCCTCTAAACCCGGCCAGGGCAGGGCGTTCGAGGAAGAAGCGGGTCCCCGGCGGGCCGGCGAGGGCGCTGGCGATCTCCGTTGGTGCAATGCAGGAGGATCTTGCGGGCAGGCGGACGACCGTCCGACCGTGTCGAGCAGTAAGAAGCACAACCCGCTCGGGCCGTGCGGTGTGCAACTCCTCGGGTAAGCCGACGCGCTTGTACGCGGACAAACGTTGTAGATCACGTTGAGGCGCCAGCCGAGCGGCGTTGGCGCTGAACCTCTTCCGGGCCGGCAGCGCTGGGGAGGCTCTGGTGGTTGGCTTTCCCGTCATCCTCGGACAGTGCGGCAATGCATTCGGCCGATTGCGGGCTCGTTGCCAACAAGCTTTCCACCATCTCCGAGGCGCCCAGACCGCCGCCAGCGGCGTTTCAGCCTGATCTCGCCGTCGAGTACTGCCGCCGTGCCGGTCTGGCAAGACGCCTCGACCAGCCGGCCATCCGGGCTTGGCCGGTAATTAAGTCAAGTCCCGCTTCCAAGCTCGAAATCGATCTCAAAAACCAACCGATCCGCCATTCCGCCCCCGCTGGGACTCCCGCCCGAAGTTGACGTCACGGACGAGGCCCCGATATAAGTCTCGTCTTTCGGTCACGGCGAACTGCATGGCAAATCACAAATCAGCGGAAAAGCGCATCCGGCAAACGGCCAAGCGTACGGCCATCAACCGCGCCCGGGCGAGCCGCGTGCGCACCTTTGTCAAAAAGGTCGAGACGGCGATCGCAACCGGCGACAAGGCGACGGCACAGTCGGCCCTCCGGCTGGCGCAGCCCGAGCTGCATCGGGCGATAACCAAGGGCGTGCTCCACAAGAACACGGTCTCGCGCAAGTTGTCGCGGCTGGCGGCGCGGATCAACGCGCTCTGACCAGAGATCGCGCCGATCGTGTCCGCGGCGGAATGCCGCAGGCGAGGGCCGACCAGGGTTTCTTAGGCGAACGAACCGCCAGCGCTTAAGCGAAAAAAACATTGCCATGTTCCTTCTTCGATCCCATTGCCACTAATCCGACACATAGGTAAACTTTCAAATAACGGTGCTCAGAAGTACGGCTATGCCACGTAAATGCTCGGTGAACGTCAAGAAAACGTCAAGCTCTTGACATCTAACCGACTGTAATCAGCGACAGGGAGAGCGTCTCTTCCCGTATTGAGTAGTATAGCAGAGCCGCGATGTGCGCCTCTGCGGGATGAAGCATTGCCGGCGGATCGGCCGGAATTGCGTCTGTTCTATAGATGGGGGGTAGAGGGGTGGCGCAAGCAATTCAAGAAGATGCGACCAACACGACGCCAAGCGTGCGTCGCGGAGTGGATGGCGGTTCTTGGTCAGCTCAGGGCGGAAGTTGGCGAGGACGCCTTCCGCAACTGGCTGCAACCGATGAACCTGGAGCATGTCGACGGCGGACAGGCTGTCATCGCCGCGCCCACGCGTTTTTTGCGCGACTGGGTGGCGACCCATTATGCGGGATAGGCTTCTCGCGCTGTGGCGGGCGGAGAACGAGCAAGTAAAGCGCCTCTCGGTCGTCGTCGGCATGCCTTTGAGGCCGCTAAACGGAAACCATTTCGCCGGCCCGGATGATGATGCGGAAGCCCTCGGCCTCGCCTGCTCCCGCCGGACCTGTACTGCCGCTCGAAATCGGTGACGAACGGGCGCAGCTCTTGGCTCTCGATCACCGCTTCGTTTTCGAGAATTTCGTCGTCGGCAAGCCTAACGAGCTCGCCCACGCCGCAGCCCGGCGCGTCGCCGAGGCTTGCGCCTGTCCGGGTACCCCGGTGCCGTTCAATCCGCTGTTTCTTTACGGCGGCGTCGGGCTCGGCAAGACGCATCTGATGCACGCCGTGGCTTGGCACGTCCGTAAGCACGCCTGCGGCCGTAAGATAATCTATCTTTCTGCCGAAAAGTTCATGTACCAGTTTATTCGAGCATTGCGTTACAAGTCGACCATGGACTTCAAGGAACAATTTCGCTCGGTCGATCTTTTGATGATCGACGATGTGCAATTCATCATTGGCAAGGAATCGACCCAGGAGGAGTTCTTCCACACCTTTAATGCTCTGGTCGACGAGAACCGCCAAATCGTGATCTCGGCCGACAAATCGCCCTCCGACCTAGAAGGTATGGAAGAGCGCATGCGATCGCGGCTGGGCTGGGGACTGGTCGCCGATCTGCACCCGACCACTTATGAGTTGCGCCTTGGAATTTTGCAGTCAAAGGCCGAGCAAGGCGGGTTGCGGATTCCGCCGAAGGTAATGGAGTTCCTCGCCCATAAGATCGCCTCGAATGTTCGAGACCTCGAGGGGGCGTTGAACCGAATCTCCGCTCACGTCCAACTGGTCGGACGCGATATTACGCTCGAGAGCGTCCAAGAGGTGTTGCACGATCTGCTCCGCTCGCACGAACGACGGATTACCATTGACGAAATCCAGAAAAAGGTCGCCGAACACTTCAATATAAAACTGGGCGAGATGACCTCCGACCGTCGGGCCCGCGCCGTTGCCCGCCCGCGGCAGGTCGCGATGTATCTAGCCAAGCAGTTGACGACGCGATCGCTTGCCGCAAATCGGCCGCAAGTTCGGCGGTCGTGATCACACCACCGTCATGCATGCGGTGCGCAAGATTGAAGAGCTGACGCGGACCGACCCGTCGCTCGCCGAGGATGTCGAGCTGTTGCGCCGGATGCTGCAGGGCTGAGCGCCCATAAGGCGTCTGCGGCAAACGCGGGTGCTGAGGCGGGCCGCCGATCGTGCTATAGTGCTGTCCCGTCGAGCCGGAATGACGCGGCGGGGGGCTGACTGCCCTTTGGCATGAGCCGAGGGCGGCGGAGGCCGGGGTCGGCAACTCTCTTGTGTAGCCAACATGAAACTGACCATTGAACGGGCGGCCTTCCTGAAGGCGCTGGGCCATGTACAAAGTGTCGTCGAACGGCGGACGACAATCCCGATACTGTCAAACGTATTGTTGCGCGCCGAACTGGGCAGGCTGGCGCTGAGCGCGACCGATATGGACCTGGAGATCGTCGAGCGCGTTCCGGCCCAAATCGAACGCGAGGGCCGGACCACCGCACCGGCCCACACCCTCTACGACATTGTCCGCAAGCTGCGCGAGGGCGCGCAGATCGAAATCGAGACGAGCGGCGAGCGCAACGCCATCGTGCTGCGCTCCGGCCGCTCGACGTTTACCCTCGCCTGTCTCCCCCCTGAGGACTATCCGCTGATGGCGAGCGGCGATCTGCCGTACAACTTTTCGCTGTCGGCGACCGAGCTTCGAACCTTGATCGACCGCACCCGATTCGCGATTTCCACCGAGGAGACCCGGTATTACCTGAACGGCATTTATCTGCATGCGACCAAAGCCGACGAAGTGCCGGTGATTCGCGCTGTCGCCACGGATGGGCACCGGCTCGCCCGGGTGGAGATGGTCTTGCCCGAGGGTGCCGCCGGCATGCCGGGCATCATCATCCCGCGCAAGACCGTGCTCGAACTGAGAAAGCTCGTCGAGGAGAGCGAGAATGAGGTGCAGATCGGGCTCGGCGAGACAAAGATCCGTCTTGCCGTCGGCGAGGCGGCCCTGACCTCGAAATTGATCGACGGCACCTTCCCCGACTATGACCGTGTGATCCCGTCTAACAACGACAAGGTTCTCGAGGTCGAGTGCAAATTCTTCGCCGAGGCGGTGGACCGCGTCTCGACCATCTCGACCGAGAAGAGTCGTGCCGTCAAGCTGAGCATCGAAAGCGGCAACCTCTTGGTCTCGGCGACGAGCCCCGAAAACGGCACCGCCGTCGAGGAGCTTGAGGTGCGCTACTCCGCCAGCCCTCTCGAAATAGGGTTCAATTCCCGATACCTGTTGGACATCACCGAGCAGATCGAGGGCGAGGGCGCGCAATTCGTCATGTCGGATGCCGGCTCGCCGACCCTCGTGCGCGACAGCACCGACGCGAGCGCCCTTTACGTGCTGATGCCAATGCGGGTTTGAGCTGACTATCGGACGGCGCCAGACGGTGTGACGCCAATGGCGCGGAATCCTCGCAAACTGCTGTCTTAGACCCCATATATTTCATATGTTTGCCGAGGCACAGCAAGCCCGGGACAATGCCGGTGCCGCGGCGGATCGCGTCGGTGTGACGCGGCTCGTGCTGACTGATTTCCGCAATTATCGCCAGGCGAGGCTCACCATCGGCACCGCGCCGGTGGTGCTGACCGGACGCAACGGTGCGGGCAAGACCAATCTCCTGGAGGCCGTGTCGTTTCTCGCGCCCGGCCGCGGATTGCGCGGGGCCAAGCTGGCCGAAATCGATCGTCGGCCTTGGCCAGGGGAGGATCGCGCGACCGGCGGCTGGGCCGTCGCTGCGGTCGTCGCGACCCTCCGCGGCTGCCTGCGCATCGGCACCGGGCGCGACGCGACGGCAGGCGAGCGGCGGGTCGTGCGGATCGACGGCGAGCCGGTGCGCGGCCAGGCGGCGCTCGGCGAGCGACTCGGCGTCCTATGGCTGACCCCGCCGATGGACCGGCTGTTTGTCGAGGGTCCGGGCGGGCGGCGGCGTTTTCTCGATCGGCTCGTGCTCGGTCTCGACCCGGCGCACGGCTCGCGCGGCGCGGCCTATGAGCAGGCATTGCGCGAGCGCTCGCGGCTGTTGCGCGACGGTCCGAAAGACCCCGCCTGGCTGACCGCCCTCGAAGGGGTCATGGCCGAGCAGGGTGTGGCGGTCGCGGCGGGCCGCCGCGAGGCCGTGCAGCGGCTCGACCGTGTCTGCGCCGAGGCGCGGGGTCCGTTTCCGCGCGCCCGGCTGGTTCTCGCCGGCACCGTCGAGAATTGGCTCGAAACGATGCCGGCCCTAGCCGTCGAGGCGCAACTCGCCTCGACGCTCGCCGGTAATCGCCAGGGCGATGCGCAGGCCGGTGGCGCGCTGATCGGGCCGCATCGCTCCGATCTGCACGTCAGTTTGGCCGAGAGTGGCATTGCCGCCGAGCAGGCCTCGACCGGCGAGCAGAAGGCCTTGCTGATTTCGATCCTCCTCGCCCATGCGAGGCTGCAGCAGGCGGTGCGCGGTGAGCCGCCATTGCTGCTGCTCGACGAAATTGCCGCACATCTCGATGCGAGCCGGCGTGCGGCGTTGTTCGATGCGCTGCTGCGGCTCGACAGCCAGGCTTGGCTGACCGGCACCGACGAGGCGCTCTTCGCGCCGTTGCGGCGTGACGCCCAGTTTTTGTCGGTGCGCGATGGCCAGCTGGCCGCGGCTTCTGAACTCTGAACTTCGAATAAGGACGACATGGCAAACATCTCCGCATCCGAGCCCCTCGGCACTGGCGCAGGCAAGCGCGCGGCGAGCACCGGCTTGCCGCCGCGTGACGCTGCTGCCACGCCGGCTCGGAACGGCGCCGCCAATGGCGAAGATGCGGTCTATAACGAGCAATCGATTGAGGTCCTGCGCGGGCTCGATGCGGTGCGCAAGCGGCCGGGCATGTATATCGGCGACACCGACGACGGCTCGGGTCTCCACCATATGGTCTACGAGGTCGTTGACAACGCGATCGACGAGGCGCTCGGCGGCTATTGCGACACCGTAACCGTGACGTTGAACGCCGACGGCTCGTGCACCGTCACCGACAACGGCCGCGGCATTCCGGTCGGCATCCACGACGAGGAGGGGGTGTCGGCCGCCGAGGTCATCATGACCCACTTGCACGCCGGCGGGAAATTCAATCAGAACGCCTACAAGGTGTCGGGCGGGCTGCACGGCGTCGGCGTCTCGGTCGTCAACGGCCTCTCCGCCCGGCTCGATTTGCGCGTCTACCGCGGCGGGTCGGAGTGGTTCATGCGGTTTCGCGACGGCGTGCCCGAAGCGCCGGTCGCCGAGGTGGGTCCGGCCCCGGCTTGGCCGGTGGGCTCGACCCGCGAGGGTCAGGTCACCGGCACCGAGATCACCTTTTTGCCGAGCACAGCGACCTTCAGCAAAACCGAATTCGATTTCACGACCCTGGAGCACCGGCTGCGCGAACTCGCCTTTCTGAACAGCGGCGTGACGTTGGTGCTGAGCGATCTGCGCGGCGTCGAGCCGAAGACCGTCACCTTGCATTTCGAGGGCGGTCTCGAAGCCTTTGTCCGCTATCTCGACCGCTCGAAGCAGGCCTTGCATTCGCCGCCGATCGTGATCCGCGGCGAGCGCAAGCCCGCCCCTGCGGAAGCCGGGGGAATTCTTCTCGAAGTCGCGATGGAGTGGACCGACAGCTATCACGAAACAATGCTGTGCTTTACCAACAACATCCCGCAGCGTGATGGCGGAACGCATTTGGCCGGCTTCCGGGCGGCGTTGACCCGGACGGTCAATGCCTATGCCAATGACAGCGGCATCGCCAAAAAGGAAAAGGTCACGCTGTCGGGCGAGGACATGCGAGAGGGCCTGACCTGCATCCTCTCGGCCAAGGTGCCCGATCCGAAATTTTCGTCGCAAACCAAGGACAAGCTGGTCTCCTCCGAGGTGCGGCCGGTCATTGAAGGCATCGTCGCCGATAAGCTCACGCAATGGTTCGAGGAGCACCCGGCCGAGGCCAAGAAGGTCGTCGCCAAGGTCGTCGAGGCGGCGGCGGCGCGCGAAGCGGCGCGCAAGGCGCGCGACCTGACCCGGCGCAAGGGGGCGCTCGACATCGCCAATCTGCCAGGCAAGCTGGCCGATTGCCAGGAGCGCGACCCGGCGAAAAGCGAGCTCTTCATCGTCGAGGGCGACAGCGCCGGCGGCTCGGCCAAGCAAGGCCGCGACCGGCGCTTTCAGGCCATCCTGCCGTTGAAGGGCAAGATCCTCAACGTCGAGCGCGCGCGTTTCGACAAGATGCTGGGCTCGGCCGAGATCGGCACGTTGATCGCCGCGCTGGGCACCGGGATCGGCACCGAGGATTTCGACCCCGAGAAGGCGCGCTACCACCGCATCATCATCATGACCGATGCCGATGTCGATGGCAGCCACATCCGCACCCTGCTCCTGACCTTCTTTTTCCGGCAGATGGCGAGCCTGATCGACAAGGGGTTTCTCTATATTGCCCAGCCACCGCTTTACCGGCTGCAGCGGGGCAATGCCAAGGCGGTTTATCTGAAGGACGACGCGGCGCTCGAAGCCTATTGCATCGACGCGGCATTGAGGGATTCGGTGTTCACCCAGCATGACGGCGTCGAGCGCGCCGGCAACGATTTGCGCGACCTGTTGGAGCAGGCGCGGGTCCACCGCCGCTGGCTGCAGCCCCTGGCCGGCAAGGCCGGCAGCATGGAGGTCATCGAGCAGGCGGCGATCGCCGGGGCATTGTCGGCCGGATTGCTCGCCGACCCGAACCGCGCGATCGAGGCCGCCCATGCGACCGCCGAGCGGCTCAACCGCCTCGCCCCGGAGCACGAGCGCAATTGGCACGGCGAGGTCATTGCCGGCGAAGGCCTGGTCTTCCGCCGCACCCGCCAGGGCGTCGACGAGCGGCGCCTGATCGACGCGGCCTTGCTGCGCAGCGCCGAGGCGCGCCGGCTCGACGCCGACAATGCCCGGCTGCGCGAGGTCTACGACCGCTCCGGGACCCTCGCCGCGCGCGACAAGACGTGGCCGATCACCGGCCCCGTCAGCCTCGTCGAGGCGGTCATGGAACTGGGCCGCCGCGGCATCGACGTGCAGCGCTACAAGGGTCTGGGCGAAATGAACCCGGAGCAATTGTGGGAAACGACGCTCGACCCCGAGATCCGCTCATTATTGCAGGTCAAGATCAACCATGCCGATTCGGCCGAGGAAACCTTCTCGACCCTGATGGGCGACCTCGTCGAACCCCGCCGCGACTTCATCCAGAGCAATGCGCTCAATGTCGCAAATCTGGATGTGTGAGCGCTCGGCTTCACTCGATCCCTCCCGCCAATCCGTGGAACGACATACCCGTTCAGGGCGCGGCGCCCGAGTCAAGGGGAACAGGACCGCTTTGTAATTCTTGTCGAATGTGAACTTGGTCACTTTCGCAGCAGCGAGGGAGCGTTATCTTCACCTTGCTAATTTCGAGCGGGGTGGCCATGTCGCAACCGGCGGGCTCTCAGTCTGCGGATCACGTTGAGGAAACCGCTGGTCGGAAACGCAGCGAAGAGCCGAACCTCCCCAGCGAGACGTCCGGCGTTGCGCAACTCCCTTCGCATTTCACCATCGCAAACATCACTTTCGACCAACTGAGAGACGTCGATGTGATGCTTGACTTTGCCGTAAAGCGAGGGCTCGAAATACCGCCCGACGTGCTGCAAGACATTGCTGTCGCTAAGATACAGCTAAGCCACGGCCAAGGTAGCGCCGAGCTCAGCTCCCGCTTCATTGCGGGCAGTGCAAAACTGGCTCGCCTAATCTCTCCGGCCACCGTGAAGAGCATCAATTTCAGTCGTGGGCTCAATTTACAGCAGAAGCATTCACCAGCAACGATAGCAAGAAAATATAATGTGATTGGGTTTTCCGTGTTTTTGGTTTTACTATCTTTTCAATTGGGATGGTTCGTACTGAACGGCGTTGTAGAAGACATAAAACAAACGCGCACACTAATGAAACCCTACGTAAACCTAATGGAGATAGCTTGGCAAGAAATGGGCCACAATCCGACAGGGCCCGATGTCGAGATGTGGATGTTTTCGAAGATCGGTCAATCCAAGAAAAATCTTACCTTCGTATCAAATGGAACAAGTACCGTTGGCTCCGTTCTGGCAAAAGATGCAAACACCAAAAATTTAAGTGATCTTTCCTCATTATCGATATCCGACTTCGTGAGACTGAAAAACTCGTTGAGTGTTGATTTCAACCTGTTAAATCTCCTGTTTTATGATTTCGCCCCGGATGCCGATAGGCGAATCGGGTATTTTGAATCATTGGGTATCTCGCACGCAAATCTCCAGAACATCGTAAAAGCAGATGATGTTTTGCAAATAACCATTCAGTTCATCTTGCCAGTGATGTATGGGTTTATGGGCTCTATCGTTTTTTTGGTAAGGAAAATTTCACAAGAAATTAACCGCGAATCACTCTCCGAGAGTTCTACTGTCGACTTTCGCCTGCGCTTCTTCCTGGGCGGTGTTGCCGGCCTTGCGATCGCTTGGTTTGTTGCGCCTTCGACAGAACCGCTCTTAGCAGCGGCATCGACCAGTGCGAGAACCTTGGCAAACCTGTCTCCGCTGGTTATGTCCTTTGTCGCGGGATATGCCGTGGAACTTTTGTTCTCGTTAATCGACCGAGTGGTGTCGTCCTTCACTGATAGCGGTGTGAAACAACCTTGATGGACGACCTCGTCGAGCCCCGCCGCGACTTAATCCAATCGAACGCCCTCAGCGGCATCAACCTCGACCGGGACGTGGTCGCACTCAATAGGACGGGGTTGGCGGGGTATTCTCCAATAGCTGCAACCGCCGTTCGAAGTCGCGCGTCTCGACGGATCTGAGGAAGATCTCGACGAGCCGCGCCAACCTGCCGCCCTCGTCCGGAGAGATCGCGCCCTCCCCTGCCGCGGCGATGATCGCGGTCATCGTGCCCGCGAGATCGGCGGCGTCGCGCACCGGCGGGAGCTTGATCGGCACGGTGCGCTCGCGGCGCGGCGGTCCGATGCGGTCGAGGCACATCCGCAACGCCATCGTATTGCCGTCGAGGGCGAGTTCGACGGCCTTGCGGGTCAAGGCTTGCGCTTCGCCGTCGAGCAGCAATTGCATAGCCTGGGTCGCGCGTTTCCGGGTTCCGGGCGGCCGCCCGGCCGGGTTGCCGGACTGGCCCTTCTCAAAGGGCCTCCCGCGGCCTCGCCCACGCTGCTTTTGCTGTTTCTCCGTCAAAATATCAGCCATCGATCTCGTCTGCCCCGCAGAAATCCTTGAGCCCCAGTGCATTGCGCCCGAAAAAACAGCGGCCGTGCTCGCTGATCCTGGCTGTTATCGGCTGCTTGGAATCGCACGTCCGATTTGAGGAACCACAATTCACGTCGGTGATGATAGCACATTATATCCGAAAATAGCAATAGCCGGTTTGGTGAGAGCCGGGTTACTTCTTCCTGGCTGCCCGCCCCGCGCGCGCTGCGGAGTTGGCCGCCACCGCGGCGCGGATGAGTTGCTTGAAGGCAGCTTCGTTGATCTTCTCCCCTTCGCGCAGGTCGATCGCGCGCCGCGTGTTCCCTTCCAGGCTGGAATTGAAGAGCTTCATCGGGTCTTCGATGGAGGCTCCGCGAGCGAAGGTGAGCTTCACGACCTGCTTGTACGATTCCCCCGTGCAGACGATGCCGTCATGGGACCAGACGGGGGTTCCGGGAGATTTTGGCTTCTCCCATTTCCACTCCTCCTGGATGTCGGGGTCGGCCTCGTGGATGAGCTGACGGACATGAGCGAGGGTCTCTCCTCTCCAATCCCCCAGCTCTTCAATCCGCTTGGTGATGTTCGCTGAAGCGGCCTCGCCATTCGGACGACTTGTCGGCTTCATGTCCTCTCCGATCCTTCGTTTCGCCAATGTCAGCCCGCAGACGCGTAGGGCGGAAAAGCGCAGCGCCTTCCGCCTCTCCCCAACTCCGAGCATATTCTCGTCGTGCCGGATTATCGTCGCAATCGGGTTCCGGGCGGAACGTTTCTCTTCACGGCGAACCTGCTCGACCGCCGGTCGGACTTGCTGGTCGTACAAATCGACGCGTTACGGGAAGCGGTTCGGCGGGTGCGGCTGGTGTTTCCCGACCATATGCACTGCCTATGGACCCTGCCGGAAGGCGATGCCGACTTCCCCGGCCGTTGGCGCGCGATCAAGAAAGGGTTTTCGAAATCCGTACGCGTCGGCGAGCCGCGATTACCGGTCATGACTGGCCGGGGCGAACGCGGTATTTGGCAGCGACGATACTGGGAGCACACGATCCGCGACGACCCCGACCTCGCGGCGCACATGCACTACACGCATTCCAACCCGGTGAAGCACGGTTTGGTCCAGCACCCGGCGCAGTGGCCGCATTCGTCATTTCGTCGCTATGTCGCCGACGGGCTGTACCCGGCGGGGTGGATGGGTGGCAGCGGCGAGCCGCCGGAGACGTGCGAGCGGCGATGAATTGAAACGGCCAACGCAGGCGCACGCAGAACCTACCGTTCCAGAGCATCATTGTTGGGCACAGCCCGATACGCAAACGAGACTTAGCGGCGGAAGGCGCTGCGCTTTTCCGCCCTACGCTTGCTACGCTTGCTCATCTATCTCGCGATGACCTGAAACGCGATCTTCCGGCTCTAGCAGCCTCATGGCGATATACACCGCCCGAAGATCTCGGTCCTTCAGAGCAAGGCCGCGGCGGATGTTTCCATGGCGACATCCACCACGAAAATATCCGGCAGCACCGAGAGCGTGGCTGGCTGGCTATCGACCCCAAGGGCTTGATTGGCGAGCGCGCTTATGATGCGGCCAATGCACTCTGCAACCCCCATACCCTGCCCAAAATCGTCCAGAACCCAGAAAGGCTGATCCGTCAGGCCGACATCATCGCGACCGCCCTAGACCTCGACCGGAAACGCCTTCTGTCCTATACCTTCGCCCATGCGAGTCTGTCAGCCTGTTGGTCACTGGAGGACGGTGACGATCCTAGCCACGCGCTCGCCATGGCCGAAATTACCGAATCCTGCATCAACCCTTACGCAGGCTCCCGCCCCGCTCCTCACCAGATGGTGTGAATTTGTCATAATCACTGCTTCCGCAACACCGGCGCAGTGATTTTCGATACGTGGTTATTGCTCAGTGTCAACCACGAAATCATGGGATCTCGTAAACCGCCATTTCGTCGGCGATGCCGCGCAAGGCGCGGCTTTGCGATACCGGTTTGAGCCCGCTGGTTTCGAGCAAGGCGGACGCCTGCGGGTCGGTTACGACCGAGCGGGTCGCCAGGATCGTGCGCGAATCCGCGAGCGCCTGGACCCGCGCAGCGATGTTCACGGTCGTCCCGAAATAATCCTGGCGGTCGTTGAGCACGACCGCGAGGCAGGGTCCCTCGTGAATGCCGATCTTCAGCAGCAAATCCTCGCGGCTGTGCCCGTCATTGAGGTCGCGCATCGCTTCGCGCATCCGCAGCGCTGCGGCGACCGCCCGATTGGGGGTCGGGAAGGTCGCCATCACCGCGTCGCCGATGGTCTTGACGACGGCGCCGCCTCGGACGCGACAATCTCGTTGAGCACCCGGGAATGGGCTCTGACCAGGTCGAAGGCGACCAGGTCGCCGACCCGCTCGTAAAGCTGGTCGAGCCTTTGAGGTCGGTGAAGAGGAAGGTCAGACTGGTGATCTTGAGGCGCTGCTCGACGTCGATCGTGTCGGTGCCATAGATGTCGCGGAAGACTTGGTTGGTCAGCAGCCGTTTTGCGGCCAGGAACGGCCGGCGCCTGCCGAGCAGCTCGTGGAGCTTGTCTCCGGCGATCCACAGCCCCGGTAAGAGCCGGGTATCGGTGCGGTTCTCCAGGGTGAGGCGCAGCGGACCTGGGCGCAGTGTCATAGTGCCGGTCGGCGCGCGCAATTTGTCGAAGACGAGCGAGAGGTTTTGCCGCTCGCGGGTCGGCTCGCCCTTGACGTCGAGGAACTGCGTCCCGTGCGTC
>CAVSTA010000036.1:0-134559 GCA_963730745.1 uncultured Alphaproteobacteria bacterium | reverse complement strand
CTGCGGGTCGATATTGGCCTGCACCTTGAAGACGAACCCGGCGACCTGACGCTCCTCGGGCGAGATCGGCCAAGGGTCCGCAGGTTGCGGGCGCGGCGCCGGGGCCAATTCGCCCACTCCATGCAGTAATTCACGCACCCCGAAATTGTTGAGCGCACTGCCGAAATAGACCGGGGTCAGATGGCCCTCGCGATAAGCCTGCGCGTTGAAGGGCGGACAAAGCCCTTTCGCCATCTCGACTTCCTCGCGCAATTTGGCGAGCGCTTCTTTCGGAAGGAGCCGCGCCAATTTCGGGTCGTCGAGGCCATTGCAGCGGACGGGCTCGGTGACCCGGTCGTGGACCCCGCGCTCGAACAACAAGAGCGCATCGGCGAAGAGGTCGTAGGTGCCGAGAAAGTCGCGCCCCATGCCGATCGGCCAGGAGGCCGGGGTCACGTCGAGCGCGAGGCCCTGCTCGATCTCATCCAGCAGGTCGAACGGGTCGCGCCCCTCGCGGTCGAGCTTGTTGACAAAGGTGATGATCGGCACGTCGCGCAAGCGGCAGACCTCGAAGAGTTTCCGGGTCTGCTCTTCGATGCCCTTGGCGGCGTCCAACACCATCACCGCGCTGTCGACCGCGGTCAAGGTGCGGTAGGTGTCCTCGCTGAAATCCTGGTGGCCCGGCGTGTCCAAGAGGTTGAACGCGAGCCCCTGATGCTCGAAGCTCATCACCGCCGAGGACACCGAGATGCCGCGCTCGCGCTCGATCGCCATCCAGTCCGAGCGCGCCCGCCGCCGGTCACCCCGCGCCTTCACCTCGCCCGCCAGCTGGATCGCCCCGCCAAACAGCAGCAGTTTCTCGGTCAGGGTGGTCTTGCCGGCATCGGGGTGCGAAATGATCGCAAACGTCCGCCGGCGCAAAATCTCGTCGGTAAGATTACTCATCAATCCGTTTCAATTATTCCGGGGGTTGCGGCGTCTTCCGGCGAGCGCACCCCCGCGCCCACACGAGCGGTGGATATGATGGCAGCCGGCCGCTTTGCCACCGCCTTCCCCTCGCGAACCCAGCTGCCATGAAAACGGAGGCGAAAAAAATAGTGTCCCTTCATTGGTAAGATCGTCATTCCGGGACGCCCCGTAAGGGCCGAGCCCGGAACCCATGAACACCCGCCTTTGCCTTAGATTTCGCGAGCTCGCGTTCATAGCTTCCGGGCTCGCGGGCGAAGCCCGCGCCCCGGAATGACCCCTGAGCGATGTCGCCGCAGTAAAGCAGGCAACCTCTGGGATCGAGCAGGTATCACCCTAACCGCGCCACCCGTTTCGCCTGTTTTATCAGGTTGAGATCAGGTATCGCCAACCCCCTCCAAAGCGAACCCGCGGCCCGATCGTGGGCGCCGATATGCGCAAAGTACCATGCGATTATGTCAATCGCATGGTTGATCAGTGCTCAGCCGGAACCCATAGGTGCCCTTCGCTGAAATTCCAATCGGCTGAAGTCCTGGTGCCCGGGGTGTCGAGGAGGTCGAAGGCGAGCCCCTGCTGCTCGATGACACCGAGATGCCGCGCTCGCCTGGACCGCCTTCCGACGCTTTGCTGGCGAGCAAATCAGGCCCTCGCACGTGGCCTAAACGGGATGAGGGGAGTTGGTGTGATCGTAGTTGGCAAAATCGGCGCCCGTGTTTGACAGGCGCCGATTTCGGTTTCATATGGGGTCCGTTAATCGAGCCCCTCCTGGGCAACCATACCAGCAACATGACAACCTCCTCAGCGATCCGTGTGATTATGGGGCATCAACGCACTCTCGGCAAGAGATAGTTCCTTAAAGTCGACCGAACTCCGCAAGTAACACTCTTTGCGCAAAGTGGTAAACATCGCGTTCAGCGGGAGTTCGAGCCTAGCGAGATCCCGCTCCGACGGAATTTTCTCACGCCAGGCGTCCTTTGATCCATTACCGAATATTTTCGCATCAAATCGCTCCATCAGTTGCTCGGCGACGTCCTTGGCGCGCCTAATTTCGCCTATGTGAAATGCTGCCCTCATCAGCGTATCCAGCCGCTCCATATCATCATGTTCGAGATCCGCACGGTCGTTCAGCACAGCAAAATGCTCTTTCACAGCTGACATCAGACCGGACTGATCCTTCACAAGAGGCATGAGGTCCAACGCATAGTAAATAAAGTTGTTCCGTGCCATGTCCTGATGGGGTTCAGTGCGTGCAGCATGCAGCGCGTCCCCTGTCGAACTTAGCGCAGCCTCCAGCAGTGCGCGTCGCTTCTCGTCGTCGGCCTCTGTTCTCGCAAAATTCCAAATGATGTAGCCCAAGCCTCGTGGCAGAGAAGATCTCAACCAGTGGTCAGGCGCCAAATTCGTTCGACCGAGCCGTCTGACCCCCTCTTCGAACAACTGTCTCGCCTCCTCATATTTTTTGGTGCCTTCTAAGATCTGACCGAGTTTATAGCAAGGCACCGCGTCATTTTTGTCCTCGTCCAGAAGCTCACGCAGTATTTGCTCAGCCTTATTCACAAATTCCTCGTTACCAGTGAACATAAGGCAGTATGCCAAGTGGGCCCGCAACGTGTGATCAAGCGCATGGCAATCCGGCCCCGCTGCAGGCGCATTGGAATCAGGGTTGACCGGGCAAATGCGAAAGCGTCCGCGGCATTGCGGAACGCCCGTGCTCGTTCACTAAGTTCGGTACGAGGAACCTTCTGGGCCTCATCACGCGCGTTCAGTGCCGTATTCACTGCGTCGCGAACCAGATTGCTGCAATTGCTGAACATCGCCGCGGTCTCGTCAGTGCTGTCCGCTGGCTGCGGGTTGCGCTGGGCGACCTCAATGCCCGCATCGCCATCCTGGGCCAGCAGATACTGGCGGCGGATCACGTCGGCGTATTGTGCGCAGCCATCAGCAAGCGCCTTCAGCGCATTGAGGTGTTGGCTCCACACCTCCGGCACAGTGTTTTCCGGCACGACACCATTGGTGCTGGCTACAATCCCGAGTGCTTCCTTCTTGGGAGCGTAGTCAAGAAGGTGGTTGATCTCACCCCATGCATCCTCGAAGACGCTTCGGAGCTGCAGCTCCACTTTGGAGCGTACTATTGATTTATTGAAATTAGCCCAGACGTTGAGAATAAGGTGAATTGATGAATAGCTCGATGGCCGCGTGTCCGGCGGCCTCAACTTATCTTTCAGCCCACGTCCCTCCAGCACCTTGATCGCTTCCTTCTCGATCGACAACGGGTCGTTCTCGCGTCGACTAGAATAGATCAGCACGTGATCTATAGGGTCGTCCTCGAATCCGCCATCGGACCCTGGTTCTACGGTGTCGATCAAGCCGATAAATTTATTGAGCGTCTCCGGTAAATCGGATTGGAACAGCGTAACGAGCCGAATGCCCGATGCATCGGTGAGCGTTGCGGGCGAGTACTGCGGATCGTTTTGTTTCTTGCGCTGCACCTTCGCCTGGATTGATTCCCAACTCTCAGACGGTCCTTGACAGTCGCGGTAAGATGGTTGTCGTCGCTCATTCAACCGACCTCCCTTTATTCGCGAACTCTCCCTAACATCGTCACTTTAGCATCGATCGAGTAAACTTATAAGCAGAAGGTGCCAAAAATCCCACTTGGTGGTACGGGGGCGCTCTTCTGATGCGTGGTATGATGTCAGGCACCGCAAGATGCTTACTGAAACAGCATCAACCAGCACAGGTGCACCGAGCCGCGCAAATTCGGGTTACCGGTCATGCGGAGCGGCTCGCTCTCGGTCAGGGTGTCGCCGATCCTGAGGCTCCCGTGGCTGGGAATGCCGATGATGTCGCCGGGCCAGGCCTCCTCGGCGAGGTTGCGCTCGCGGGCGAGGAAAAACACCGGGGGCCTGCACTGACATCAGGCGCCCTGTACGGATGTTCTTCAATTTCACCGCGCTGGAAACGGCCGGGCGCGATCCGCACCAAGGCGATGCGGTCGCGGTGCTGCGGGTCGATATTGGCCTGCACCTTGAAGACGAAGCCGGTGACCCATGGCTTCTCCGGCGAAATCGGCCGCGAGTCAGCGGGCTGCGGGCGCGGCGCCGGGGCCAATTCGCCGACGCCGGCCAACAATTCGCGCACCCCGAAATTATTCAGCGCGCTGCCGAAATAGACCGGCGTCAGATGGCCCTCGCGATAAGCCTGCGCGTCGAATGGCGGGCACAGCCCTTTCGCCATCTCGACCTCCTCGCGCAATTTGGCGAGCGCCTCTTTCGGCAGACAGCCGCGGCAGTTTCGGGTCGTCGAGGCCGCTGCAGCGGACCGGCTCGGTGACCCGGTCGTGGACGCCGCGCTCGAACAACAGGAGCGCATCGGCGAAGAGGTCATAGGTGCCGAGAAAATCGCGCCCCATGCCGATCGGCCAGGAGGCCGGGGTCACGTCGAGCGCCAGCGACTGCTCGATCTCGTCCATCAGGTCGAACGGGTCGCGGGCCTCGCGGTCGAGCTTGTTGATGAAGGTGATGATCGGCACGTCGCGCAGCCGGCAGACCTCGAAGAGCTTTCTGGTCTGCTCCTCGATGCCCCTTGGCGGCGTCGAGCACCATCACCGCGCTGTCGACCGCGGTCAGGGTGCGGTAGGTGTCCTCGCTGAAATCCTGGTGGCCCGGCGTGTCGAGCAGGTTGAAGGCGAGCCCCTCATGCTCGAAGCTCATCACCGCCGAGGAGACGGAGATGCCGCGCTCGCGCTCGACCGCCATCCAATCCGAGCGCACTTGCTGCCGCTCGCCGCGCTTTCACTTCGCCCGCCAATTGGATCGCCCTGCTGGCAGCTCCCACCGCATCCCGGTTGCGGTGATAAGCTGCAGTGATTACGGGCGGCGCAGCGGAACCGGTCGATGGAGGACGAGGCGCGAGACATCTTGCGCACGGCATTGGCGCAGGAGCCCGCTCAGGCGGGAAATCTGGCCGACGCGATCCGTAAAAGAATCGAACCGTCGGGGGGCGTAGAGCTGGCGCTGCCCCTGCGTGGACCGATGCGGGAGCCGCCCGATCTCACATGATCATCCTGGACACGAACGTATTGTCGAAAACGCTGCGTCCGACGCCGTCGACCAGAGTGCTGGAATGAAGGCGTTTCGAGCCTGCCTCGGCGTTGTTTACGACGACGATCACCGAGTCGGAGCTGCTCTACGTCATCGCCCTCCTACCGGAAAGCAGGCGGCGGCAGTCCCTGGAGTCGGTGGTAGACCTGATTTTCGCGGAAGAGCTCGCGGGTCGCATATGCCCTTCGACAGCGCGACAGCCCGTGAGTTTGCGGTCATCGCCGCGAACCGACGCCGCGCCGGGCAACCGATTTCCGAAGCCGACGCGCGCATCGCCGCCATCGCGCGCTCTCGCGGCGCCGCCCTGGCGACGCGAAACGTCGGGGATTTTGCTGGTTGCCGGTTGGAATTGATCGATCCCTGGGTTTGAGCCGGCGGCGGCATCGGGCACTATCACCGTGCTGTCGACCGCTGGTGAGGGTAAGGTAGGGAACTTACCGTGGCCGGAGCCGCGTTGCCCGCAGGAGAAAACAATGGAAATCGGGGTTTATCATGAATTTCACTGCCGGCCGGACCAGAGCGCGGCGGCGGCGTACGAGGAGGCGCTGGGACAAATCGAGGCGGCCGACCGCTGGGGGCTCGACGCGATCTGGCTCGCCGAAATTCACCAGCAAGCGCGCCGCTCGGTATTGAGCGCGCCGCTGACTGTCGCCGCCGCGATTGCGGCGCGGACGCAGCGCATCAAGATCGGCACCGGCGTGCAGGTTCTGCCGCTCTGCCATCCGCTGCGCCTTGCCGAAGAGACCGCGACGATCGACCAGATCAGCAAAGGCAGATTGCTGTTCGGCGTCGGGCGCAGCGGCAACCCGCGATCCTATGTCGCCTATGGCGTGCCTTATTCGGAAAGCCGCGAGCGGTTTCTCGAAACGCTCGAGATCGTCAAGCAGGCGTGGACGCAACCGACCTTTTCGTATGAGGGCAAATACTACAGCTTCAACAACGCCTCCGCCGTGCCGAGACCCTATCAGCAACCGTGCCCGCCGATCCGCGTCGCCGCCGCCAGCGAGGAGACCTTTCCGTCGCTCGGCGAGGCCGGATATCCGATATTTGTCGCGGTGCGCAGCGGCTCGCTGTCGGGATTGGCGCCGGACCTTGCCGCTTATCGCAGGGCTTACCGCGAAGCCGGCCACCCGGGCGAGGGCGAGGTTTATCTGCGGCTGACCCTGCACATCGCCGACACCGACCGGCAGGCGCGGGACGAAGCCGAGGAGAGCATCATGTCCGGTTACCGGACCTTGAGCACGCGGCTCGAAAATTCGCCCAACCGCCGCCGCGCGGCGGAGGCGGCGACGGTGCGCACGATCTCCTATGAAGAAGTCATGCGCGACAAGGTGATCATCGGCGAGCCCGGAAACCGTCGCCGACCGGCTGCGGCAATTGCATGAGGAGCTCGGATTGAACGGCATCCTGGCGGAGCTGAACTTCGGCGCGCTGATCCCGCCGGAGCCGATGACCCGCTCATTGCAGTTGCTCTGCCAAGAGGTCATGCCGCGCCTGCAGTAGCCTAAGCCCAAATGAGGCTGACGACGAAACGCAGGGATGCGGCGATCAGAAACAGCCCAAAGCCGATTTCCAGCCGGCGCCTCGGCAATGCATGCGCGAGGCGGGCGCCGAGCGGGGCGATCCAGCTCGAGATCGGCGCGATCATAACAACGCCGATCACCGAGACGAAGCCGATGCGACAGAGGCGGCAACAGGGCCTGATGAGGTAGGCCGGCGATCAGGTAGCCGATGGTGCCGGCGATCGTGATCGGAACGCCGAGGCCGGCCGAGGTCGCGACGGCGTTGTGGATCGGCACGCCGTAGAGCGTCATCATCATCGTCGCGAGCGAACCGCCGCTGATCCCCATCAGCGACGAGGCAAGTCCGACAATAAAGCCGCACCCGGTCATCCCGGCGCGGCCCGGCAGGCTTCTGCCCAGCACCCAGGTCTCGCGGCCGACGAGGAGCTTGGCCGCGATGACACCGGCGATCACGACAAAGGCCAGCTCGAACACCTGCGCGGGTGCAAACGCCGCCGTCACCGACCCTACCGCGACGCCTATCACCGCCGGCACCGCCCAGGACCGCATCACCGCCGTGATTACCAGACCCTTTGCCCGATGAGCCCGGTACGACCGCACGGTGGTCGGCACGATGATCGCGAGGGAGGTTCCGATGCAGAGCTGCATGCGGACCTCTTCGGGCACGCCGAGAAGACGGAAAACCTCGAAGAGCACCGGAACGATGACGGCGCCGCCGCCGACCCCGAACAAGCCCGGCGAGCAAACCCGTGACGACCCCGGCGGCCATTACGGCGATGGCAAGCCAGACCAGTTCGCCGATGGGCACCCCCGCCATGGCTCAGGCGCGGCCGAAGCGGCGCAGCGGCTCGGTCAGCTCGGCGATGCTCTGCCATTCCTCGCAGCGATCGACCGCGTTCTCGACGCTGCTCACGCCCTCCGGGCGCAGGACGACGCCGGCGAGCTCGCGGAATTTTCCGCGGATCTCGGATTCGGCAAAAGGCTGCTGAAAATCGCCCCTGTGGCTCTCGCGGGAATGGGTGCTGTGGCGGCCGTCCGTCAGGGTCACGGTGACGCGGGCCGGTCTCAGCCGCGGCGCCACCGCGGTCATTGCCGGGTCCTCCGTCACGTGCACGCGGTGACGCAGCGCCGCTATTGCCGAGTCCTCGCAGAGCGGAATTGTCGAGTGCCGCATACCCGGCGCTGCCCCGCACGACTATCGCCGCTGCGGCATGAGGCAGCGAGTATTTGGAGGCGAAGTAATTCGGCGGATCGGGGTTACGCATCACTGAAGCAAACCGGTAGGTCGCAATGTCGATCCGCTCGATCTCGTCAGCCTGTGGGTGCAACACGGCCAGCGCGTCCTGAAGACAATCGAGCGCCGGGTGGATCGGGTTGCAGCACGCATAGAGCCGGAAATAATTGCGGGTGATGTGCCAAACCGTGCCGAGGTCTTCGAGCAAGCGTTCCGGCGTGAAGCCGCTTCCGACCAGATCGCCCAGCGCCTGCTCGATGGCGTCGTCCTGCGCATTGAAACCGGCACGCGCCAATTCGGGCGCGAGCGCTGCAGCAAAACCGCTCATCCCGCCGGCGACATTGAGCGCCGTCGCGCCCGCCACCGCGTTGGTATAGCTCGGCGTCAGCAGCAACGTCGTCGCAATGCGCATGGCGCCGGCTGATGCCGGCCGCGTCGAGCCCGTGCAGTCGCGCTCCCGCAGCAGCCGCGGCCAGCAGCGACACCTGGCCGTTCTGGTGCGCCAATGGCCGGGGCGTGAAGCCGCCCGCCAGCCGCGCGGCGACATCATAGCCGAGCACGAAGGCGGCGAGCATGTCGCGGCCGGAGCTTCCGAGGTGCTCGCCGACAGCCAATACTCCCGGCAGCACCTGCATCGCCGCCTGACCGGAAACAAAGCGCAGCCCCTCGCACAGCTCGATCGACCGCCCGGCGATACCGTTCAGCAGCGCGGCGGTGCGGGGATCATGCGTCGGCCAGCCCCGCGCAAATACCGTGGCCCCGGTCCCGGCAGTGCCGGCGAGGGCATCCCTCAACTCGCGCACCTCGGGACGTTCCGCGCCCGCCAGGATGACCCCCAAAGTGTCGAGCAGCACGAGCTTTGCATGGCGCTGCACGGGCTCGGGAATATCTTCCCATTGTGTCTGCGCGACAAACTGCGCCAGAGCTTCGATCTGCAGACCCATCACCGACAACTCCCTTCATCCAGCGCGAAGCGCCTGCGGAAGTTTGACTTGCTTCCGGGGCGGCGACAGCTTACACAAGCTAACGGGGTTGTGCAGACACCCCGTCAGACGGCCAACCGTCCAAGTTCTGCGCCCTTCGCTATGCGAGGAGCGCGCATCATGGATGGAGGTCGTTTTTTGATTTCTGCCCGATGGCTCCGGTCCGCGCGGGCGGCAATTCTGATGGCAAGCCTCATTTGGTCCGCCACGGTGACGGCGCAAACGGCCGGCGCGCCTCTTGTGCTCGAGGCGAAAATCCCGCTAGGGCAGGTGAGCGGCCGCATCGATCACCTGGGCGTCGATCTGAAGCGCCAGCGGCTGTTTGTTGCCGAGCTCGGCAACAACAGCCTGGGGGTGGTCGATCTGGCAGCCGGGAAGGTGCTGCGCACGATCGCCGGCTTGAGCGAGCCGCAGGGCGTCGCCTATGTCCCGTTCACCGACAGCGTCTTTGTGGCGAATGCCGGCGACGGCTCGGTGCATGTACTGCGCGGCGACGATTTTGCGCCGATCGGACGCATCGAGCTCGGCGACGACGCCGACAATGTGCGGGTGGATACTCAACGCAATCGCGTGCTCGTGGGTTACGGCAAAGGCGCGCTCGCGGTGATCGATCCGGCAACCCGGACCAAAGCGGCCGATATCCGTCTCAAGGGACATCCGGAAGGTTTTCAGATTGACGAAACCGGGACCAAGGTTTTTGTCAATGTGCCGGATGCGCGCGATATCGAGGTTGCGGATCTTGCGTCCGAGGCGAACCCGATCTTTCCCGACGCAAGGCGCAGGATCGAATTTCCCGATGGCGATCGATCGCGATGGGCACCGCGTTCTCGTTGTCTTTCGCAGCCCGCCGACTTTGATGGCTCTTTCCAGCCAGGACGGGCGAGTGGTCGCCAAGGTCGAGACCTGCGGCGATGCCGACGATGTGTTCGTCGATGCCAAGCGCCACCGCGTCTACGTGAGCTGCGGCGAGGGGGTCGTCGATGTGCTCGAACAGCGCGAAGCCGAATACCGGCGGCTGGCGCGTGTGCCGACGGTACCGGGAGCGCGCACTTCGCTCTTCGTTCCCGAGTTGGACAGACTGTTTGTGGCGGTGCGGTCGAGGTCGGGTGAAGCAGCGGCGATTTGGGTGTTCCGGCCGGCCCCGTGAACTCGGCCAGACGCGTTGCGGCGCTCATTGCCGCGGCTTTGACTTTCTGCTGGTTCGGCACCGCGCAGGCCTATCGTCCCTTCGACGGCACGGATGCAGCCGTGGCTGAAACCGGGGAGGTCGAAATCGAGCTTGGCCCGGTCGAGTACCTTCGGGACGGAGCCGATCATACGCTGCTCGCTCCCGATGCAAGGATCAATTACGGCTTCACCCCGGGCTGGGAAGCATCGCTGGAGGGCAAAGTCGCTCATGCTCTGACCGGCACCATGCCCAGCACAAGCCTGGGTGACAGCGATGTCCTTCTCAAAGGCGTGCTGCGCGAGGGCGTTCTGCAGGAGAAGCCCGGGCCCAGTATCGCAACCGAATTCGGCATCCTGTTGCCGGGGATTAATGACCAACGCGGGACTGGAGCAGTCCTCAACGGTATCGCGTCGCAGCGCTGGGATTGGGGAACGGCCCACCTCAACGCGCAAATCGCGCTTACCCGCGACCAGCATGCCGATTACTTCCTCGACACTATCATCGAGGGTCCGCACGACTGGGTGGTGCGGCCCGTCTCCGAGATTTTTTACGAGCGCGAGGTTGACCTGTTTCGCACCCGTTCCGCGCTGATCGGCGCGATCTGGCAGGTGCAAGACAGTATTGCAGTCGATTTTGGATTGCGGGGAGCGCATGTCAATGAGCACACGATGGGCGAGATCCGCGCCGGGGTGACCTTCGCCTTCGGCGTCACCAAGGGGCCCGATATTTTGTCTCGCCTCATCGCAACGACGCTGCACGGAGTGCACTAGTGCGGGGAGGATGGTCGACCGGTGACGAGTGGTGGCGGCCGATGCCTCCCGGCGCCTCGGCCGATGCGTTGCGTGTTTTGATGGCGCGCGGCGTGCGGGCGTTTGCCGACGGCTTTGTCGCCCTGCTGCTGCCCATCTACCTCGTCGAGCTCGGGTTCAGCGCGCTGGCAATTGGTGCGATTGTGACCAGCACGCTTATCGGTACCGCCATCCTTACCCTCGGGGTGGGCTGGATCGCCAACCGATATTCCCGGCGGTTGCTTCTCATCGTAGCGGCGGTGCTGATGGCGGCGACGGGCGCGGGCTTTGCAATGATCACCGATTTCTGGCCGCTCCTTGTCATCGCCTTTGTCGGCACAATGAACCCGACCTCGGGCGATGCGAGCATTTTCGTGCCGCTCGAACAGACGGTGCTCACCCAGACGATCGAGCCGCGCCGCAGAACTGCGCTGTTTGCGCGCTACAGCGTCATCGGCTCCGCCGCGACCGCGCTCGGCGTGCTGGCGGCGGCGCTTCCCGACTTCATCACGATGTGGACCGGCTGCACCTGGACGACCGCCATGCAATTGATGTTCGGCCTCTATGCGGCATTGGGGTTGGTCGCCCTCGCGGTCTACCGGCCGCTCTCGCCGCAGGTCGAGATTGCCGAGAAGGCGCCAAAGGCGCCGCTGCAGCAGTCAAAGATGCTGGTTTACGGCATGGCGGCTCTCTTCGGCATGGATTCGTTCGGCACCGGTTTTTTGGTGCAGTCGCTGCTCGCGCTGTGGCTTTACCAGGCGTTCCACGTTTCAGTTACGACCGCCGCGGCGATCCTTTTCTGGAGCAGCCTTTGCTCAGCCTTCTCCTATCTCGTTGCGGTGCCGATCGCCGCGCGGATCGGGCTCATCAATACGATGGTGTTCACGCATCTGCCGTCGAACATACTTTTGATCCTGATCCCCTTCGCGCCCGATCTCGCGGCCGCAATCGGCCTGTTGCTCGCCCGCAGCGCGCTGTCGCAAATGGATGTGCCGACGCGGGCCTCTTATGTGATGGCCGTGGTAACCCCGCCCGAGCGGCCGGCGGCGGCCAGCATCACGGCGGTCCCGAAGACCTTTGCCTGGGCGGCGGGCTCGATGATTTCCGGCTACCTGCTGACGCTTTCCAGCTTCGGCTGGCCGCTCGTGATCGGCGGCGTTATCAAGGGCGTCTACGACATTCTATTGCTGATCAAGTTTCAAAAACTGCGCCCTCCCGAGGAGGCCGCAGTCCTATCCGCACAGTGAAATCCGCGCAGTGAACCTGGGAGAGATCCGATGACGATCGAACTGGAAAGAAGGGCTTTTGTTCAGGCCGGCGCCGCGCTTGCCGCCGGAGCCGCGGTGGCTGCCGCAGCTGCCCCCGCCGCGGCGCAAACCGCGGGCCCGGCGCCGGCCGCGCCAAAGCCGATGACCTTCGACGTCAAGCCGATGCCGTTCGACCCGACAAAGATCAAAGGCTTGTCGGAGAAGATCCTGACCAGCCATTACGCCAACAACTATACCGGCGCAGTCAAAAGGCTCAATCAGATCGCCGAGCAGCTGGCCGGGCTCGATTACGCCAAGGCGCCCGGATACCTGATCAACGGGTTGAAGCGCGAGGAATTGATCGCGACCAATTCGATGATCCTGCACGAAGTATACTTTGCCGGGCTCGGTCCGGAGGAGACCCGCCCCGGCCCGGCGCTCGCCGAGGCGCTGGCGCGTGACTTCGGCTCGTTCGAGTGGTGGCGCGCGCAATTCGTCGCTATGGGGAAGGCCGAAGGCGGTGGCTCGGGCTGGGTGTTGCTGAGCTGGGACCCGCGCGACAAGCGGCTGGTCAACTCCTGGGCGGCCGACCACACGACGACCCTGGCCGGCGGCCAGCCTATCCTTGCGCTCGATATGTACGAGCACGCCTATCAGATGGATTATGGCGCCAAGGCGGGCGATTACGTCGAGGCGTTTATGAAGGCGATCCGCTGGTCGAATGCCGACAATCTCTACGCGCAGCACGCCCGAAGCTGATAGGCTCCCGGTCCAAAGCATCCGAGAGAGGCGAAAATGGCAGTCGTCGAAACCGAGCGTCACGGGCAGGTCCTCGTCGTGCGGATGAACCGGCCGGAGAGCCTCAATGCTCTCAGTCATGAAATGCGCACGCGGCTCGCCGAGACCTGGACGGAGTTCCGCCGCGACAACGAGCTAGAAGTCGCGGTCTTCACCGGGGCCGGCCGAGCGTTCTGCGCCGGCGAGGACATGAAGGAATTGCTGCAGCATGGCGCACCCGGCGGGCGGCGGCCGGCGATCGAAGATCCGTTCATGTCCGGGGCATTGGAGAAACCCGTCATCGCCGCAGTCAACGGCTATGCCATGGGCGGCGGCTTCATGTTGGTCGAGCGCACCGATCTGCGGGTCGCCGCGCGAGGCGCGGTCTTCGAAGTGTCGGAGGCGAAACGCTGGCTGCTCGGCGGCTACAATCACGGGCACATCGCAAACCTGCCCTACCCGATCGCGATGGAAATGGCGCTCGGCTTCCGCTTCACCGCCGAGCGCTTCTACGAGATCGGCTTTCTCAATCGCCTGGTGGACGCTGACCAATTGATCCCAAGTGCGCTCGCGATCGCCGAGCACCTCTTGACCCTGCCGCCGGCCTCGCGTGTCAACACCGTTCATATGATGCGCCAGATGCGCCCGGCTCCGTCGGCGGAACAGCAGCGCCTTGCCGGCGCATTGCATGAGCACGGCGCCAAGATTGACCTGATCGAGTCTCGCGCCGCCTTTGCCGAGAAGCGACAACCCCGCTTTAAAGGCTGGGACGATCCCGAGGACCGCTACCGGCTGCCCTCACTCGAGGGATCGAGGAACTGATCCGCGCGCGCCCTCTTCGTCAGGCGCTGCGCTCGGTCGCGAACGAGGCGGCTTCGACCAGTGCGCGCCGCTCGGGCCCTTCGGGAAATATCGAGAGAGCGTCGATCGCGCTCGCTGCATAGCGGCGCGCTCGGGACAGGGTCTCGGCGAGGGCGCCATGTCGTTCGACCAGCGCGGTTGCGTGTTCGAGGTCGCCGGTGCACTGGTCCATGTCTTCGAGCGTGCGGCGCCAGAACGTGCGCTCCACCTCGTCGCCGCAGGCAAAGGCGAGAAGGATCGGGAGGGTCACCTTACCGTCGCGGAAATCGTCGCCGACGCTCTTGCCGAGCTCGGTCTGCCGCGCCGAAAAATCGAGCATGTCGTCGACCAGCTGAAAGGCGATGCCGAGATCGCGGCCAAACCGATCGAGTGCCGCCTCCTCTTCGTGCGGCCGTTCGGCCACGACCGCGCCGATGCGGCTCGCTGCCGCGAACAACTCGGCGGTCTTTGCCCGGATCACCTCCAGATAAGACGCTTCTGTCGTCTGCAGGTTGTTTTGCGTCATCAGCTGCAGCACCTCTCCTTCGGCGATGATCGAGGAGGCGTGCGACAGGATCTCGAGGATGCGCAGAGATCCGTCCGCCACCATGAGCTCGAAGGAGCGGCTGAACAGAAAATCGCCGACGAGGATCGCCGGCTGGTTACCCCATACGGCGTTGGCGGTCTCACGCCCCCGGCGCAAATCACTCGCATCGACGACATCGTCGTGCAGCAAAGTCGCGGTATGAATGAATTCGACGGCTGCGGCGAGCGCGACGTGCCGCTTCCCTCTGTATCCGCAGAGCCGGGCGCACCCGAGGGTCAGCATCGGGCGCAGGCGCTTTCCACCGCTCGCGACGATGTGCCCGGCGAGCTGGGGGATCAGCGCAACCGGGCTCTGCATGCGATCGACGATCAGCCGATTGACATGCTCGAGGTCGCTTCCGAGAAGCCGGGACAGCGGGTCGAGAGACGGCTTGTGGACCGCCTCCGCCCGATCGACACCCGCTTCGAGCGCCACCCAATTCTCCTGCCGGTTCCGTCGGTTGCTTGTCGATCGGCTTGACGCGTCCGAATGCCAGCGAGCATAGATTGACCTGAAGGCCGGTCAAGCGCCGCGCCCTCGCACGCCGATCATGGGCTCGCGAAGCTGAGGATCATGAAGGAGCTGTTGCGTACCAACGACGCTGTTCGCCTGTCGTTCCTGCAGTCGCTGCTGAAGGATTTCGGCATCGAAAGCCTCATCCTCGACCACCATGCGAGCTTGGTTGAGGGGAGCATCGGCGCCATTCCGCGCCGTCTGATGGTCGCGCAACAGGATTACCGTCTCGCCTGCTCGGTCCTCGCGGCGGCCGGCGAAGCCGAACAATGAGCGAGCACCCGGCGGAGGAATCCACTTTTACCGAGGATCGTCTGCTCGGCGGCCGCCTTCGCCTGAAGCAGCCGGCGGCAGGGTACCGCGTCGCGATCGATCCGGTGTTCCTTGCCGCCGCGGTTCCGGCGGAACCGCATCAGCTGGTGCTCGACATCGGTTGCGGGGCGGGCGCTGCAATGTTGTGCCTCGCCGCGCGCGTGCCGCATTCGCGCCTTGTGGGCCTCGAAATGCACCGCGATCTCGTCCGTCTGGCGGGCGACAACATAATCCTCAACGGGCTCGAGGCCCGCGCTTCGGTGATGATCGGGGATTTGCTGCATCCGCCGCCGCGCCTTTCTCCGGGGGCATTCGACCACGTCATGGCGAACCCGCCATTCCATCGGCGCGGTGATGCCGAGCCCGCCGCGGCATCCGGAAAGTCGGCGGCGACGATAGAGGGAGACGCCCACCTCGCCGATTGGGTGCGTTTTTCGCTCGCAATGGTCCGCTCGAAAGGCACGGTGACATTTATTCACCGGGCCGACCGTATCGACGCGCTGCTCGGCCAAATCGCCGGGCGGGCGGGCGAAGTCGTGGTTTTCCCGTTGTGGCCGGGCCAGGGCAGAGCGGCGACCCGCATTCTGGTTCGCGCGCGCAAGCAGGTCGCTGCTCCGGCGCGGCTCGCCGCCGGCTTGGTATTGCACGATGCCGACGGCCGACTCTCGCCCGATGCGGAGGGGGTGCTCCGCGAGGGCAGGGGGCTCGATCTTTGATCCCGGTGGTTGCGGCCGGCGCGAATCCCCATTTGGGATCGCATGAGGCTTCGCGACCAATTCAACCTGGAGCGTCTGTGGCGCCGCCGCCCGGTCGTTTCGGTCCTGCGTTTCGAGGGGGTCATCATGCCGCGCCAGCGGCGCGGCGGCTTGTCGCTGGCGAGCTATGCCGCTGCGATCGACAGGGCGTTCCGCGCTTCCGGGCTCGTTGCCGTCGCCATTGTCGTCAACTCGCCGGGCGGATCGCCGGTTCAGTCGGCCCTGCTCTACCGCCGCATCCGTCAGCTCGCCGACGAAAAGCGCGTCCCCGTCATTGCCTTTGCCGAAGACGTGGCGGCGTCGGGAGGTTATTGGTTGGCGCTCGCCGGCGATGAGATCTTTACCGAGGAGACGTCTCTGGTCGGTTCGATCGGCGTGATCAGCGCCGGGTTCGGGCTTCATCAATTGCTCGGGCGGCTCGGCATCGAACGGCGCCTTCACACCGCCGGGGAGCGGAAATCATTGCTCGACCCGTTTCTGCCGGAAGACCCCTCCGACGTCGCCCGGCTGACGGAATTGCAGCGGGATATCCATCAATCCTTCAAGGAGCACGTGCGGCGCCGGCGCGCCGGCAAGATCGACGAGGCCGACGAGACCCTCTTCACCGGCGACGTTCTGACCGGGCGCATGGCGATGGACCGCGGCTTGGTCGACGGCATCGGCGAGCTGCGCACTGTCATGCGCACCCGATACGGAGACAAGGTGAGGCTGCGCCCCATTTCTGCCGACAGGCGCCGCTTGCCGTTCCTGAGCCGCTTGCCGTTCGCCGGCCGCGAACCCGTCTCGCTGGTTGCAGAGCTCGCCGACTGGTTGGAGACTCGCCTTCTGTGGGCGAGGTTCGGGCTGTGACGGCTACCCTCACCCACCAAGCCCGTCAGGCTTGGTCCCCCCTCTCCCGCGGTGCGGGAGAGGGTGCCGAGCGGAGCGAGGCGGGTGAGGGTTGCCGCTTCTCGAATTTCCTTCCGAATTGCCAATAAACCCTGGCTATGTTTGCATTTCCGAAGCTCGTTGTGCTCATTCTGGTGATTGCCGCGGTGTGGATCGGCTACCGTTGGCTGAACGGGCCGGCGCGCGAGCTGCCGCGGCGGCGTCCGGTGCCCCGGCGCCCGTCGCTTCACGCCGAAGATCTCGCGCCTTGCGGGGTTTGCGGCGCCTATGTTGCCGCCGCGGCGCCCGGTTGCGCCAGACCCGATTGCCCGCGGCCGCGTTGATCCAAGACGTCATGAGCCTGTCTTGAGCTTCCAAGCGCTGATTCTCGACCTGCAGAACTTCTGGGCGAAGCAGGGATGCGTCATCCTGCAGCCTTACGATGTCGAGGTGGGCGCCGGCACCTTTCATCCTGCGACTGCTCTGCGCGCGCTGGGCCCCGAGCCGTGGCGGGCCGCCTATGTTCAACCTTCGCGCCGACCGACCGACGGCCGCTATGGCGAAAACCCCAACCGGCTGCAGCAGCATCATCAACTCCAGGTGATCCTGAAGCCGGCGCCGGCGGATAGCCAGGACCTCTATCTCGCCAGCCTGGCGGCGATCGGCATCAATTTCCGCCTGCACGACATCCGCTTTGTCGAGGATGACTGGGAGAGCCCGACCTTGGGCGCCTGGGGGCTCGGCTGGGAGGTCTGGCTCGACGGCATGGAGGTCAGCCAGTTCACGTATTTCCAGCAGGTCGGCGGGATCGAATGCGACCCGGTCTCGACCGAATTGACCTACGGGCTCGAGCGGCTGGCGATGTATGTCCAGGGGGTCGCGAGCGTCTTCGATCTCGACTACAACGGCGGCGGCGTCACCTACGGTCAGGTCTTCAAGCGCGCCGAACGCGAGTTCTCGGCGTACAATTTCGAGCTCGCCGGCACCGCCCGTCTCGTCGCTCATTTCGCCGATGCCGAGGAGGAGTGCCGCCGGCTCGTCGACCACCGCTTGGCGCTCCCCGCCTACGACCAGTGCCTGAAGGCGAGCCATCTGTTCAATCTGCTCGACGCCCGCGGCGCGGTCAGCGTGACCGAACGCGCCGCCTACATCCTGCGGGTCAGGGCGCTTGCCAAGGCATGCTGCGAGACCTGGCTGGCCGGGTCCAACTTGTGAACTGCCGTGACTAGACCCGATCCTCTACTGTCGCCTATGCGGCCGCTTGCCAAGTCGATTGCGAGGCTGCTGTCCTGCTCAACCAATAGAATCTTCGTCGGGACAAGTGCCCGTCTCCACCCTTTAGGGGGAAGAGGGAGGGGCCCGTCGCGCAGCGATGGGAGGGTGAGGGGGGCCAGGCCGCGAACCGGCTCGGCGGCTCCCCTCACCCTGCCCTCTCCCCCTGGCCGGCGGGGGAGAGGGTGGCGGAAGTGCTCGTGGGGCCAAACTCCGGCGGCAAACCATCGCAAAAATGGTCCTTTCCCCGGACAAGCCTGCGATTTCGCGGGGGTGACGAAATCAGCGTGCAGGTCTTTTCTCGCCGTAGAATTGTCAACGCCGGATGAGCTTGGTCGGAGAAATTGTTTGCGCGTCCATTCCGTCGCCGAACCGAGGCGAACTGCTGCTCGAGCTGTTGTCGGAGGAGATCCCGGCGGGAATGCAGCGCCGCGCGAGCGCCGAGTTCACCGGGCTGTTGCGCGACAAGCTGGCCGCCGCCGAGATCCCCGCGGTAAAAATGCGCGGGTATGTAACGCCTCGCCGTCTCACGGTCATTGGGGAGGGGATTCCCGCAAGACAGCCGGATCGCTCCGAGGAGCGGCGCGGACCCCGCGTCGGGGCGCCGGCGCCGGCAATCGAAGGCTTTCTGCGCTCGGCTGGGGTGGCCTCGATCGAGGAATGCGAGATCCGCGACACCGGCAAGGGCGAGTTCCACTTCGCGAAGATCAATCGACCGGGCCGGCCGGCGGCCGAGGTGTTGCCGCAGCTCGTTAGGTCGGCGATCTTCGAGCTGCCGTGGCCCAAATCGATGCGTTATCCGGCCTCGTCCCTGCGCTGGGTTCGGCCGCTGATCTCGGTCCTCTTTCTGTTCGAGGGCGAGGTCCTTCCGTTGCCGCTCGACCGGGTACCGGTCGGACGGACCACTCGAGGTCACCGCTTCGTGTCGCCGGGCGAGATTTGCGTCGCCAACCCGACAGAGTATGTGGAACGGCTCGGCGAAGCCCGGGTCGTACTGGATCAGGAACACCGCAGGGAAATCATCCGGAAGAAACTCGAAGCGGTTGCTGCGGGCGAGGGGTTTGTACTCAAACCGGACCCCGGGCTGCTCGACGAGGTCACCGGCCTCGTGGAGTTTCCGGTTGTGCTCGCCGGCGCCATCGACGCCGAGTGCATGGCGCTTCCGCCGGAAGTCCTGGCGACCGCGATGCGCACGCATCAGAAATATTTTTCCTGCCTGCAGTCCGACGGCTCGCCGGCGCCACAATTCCTGTTCGTCGCCAACAATATCGCCTCGGACGGTGGCAAGACGATCATCGCGGGCAATGAGCGGGTGTTGCGGGCACGCCTCGCCGATGCACGGTTTTTCTGGGACCAGGATCGGCGCATCCCACTGGCAAGCCGCGTGGAGGCCCTGTCGCAGCGGGTTTTTCATGCCAGGCTCGGCAGCCTCCTGGACAAGGTCGCGCGAATGGAGCGGCTTGCCGAGTTTCTGGCGAATTACGTCCCGGGCGCCGACAGTGACCGGTCGCGGCGCGCGGTGCAGCTAGCCAAGGCCGACCTCTCCACCGGAATGGTTGGCGAATTTCCGGAGCTGCAAGGAGTCATGGGCCGCTATTACGCACGGCATGACCGCGAGGACCCGGCGGTTGCCGATGCGATCGGCGATCACTACAGACCAGCGGGGCCGAATGACGCTTGCCCGACCGCGCCGATCAGCATTGTTGCGGCCCTTGCCGACAAGATCGATTCCGTCGTCGCCTTCTTCTCGATCGGCGAAAAACCGACCGGGTCGCGAGATCCGTTCGCGCTGCGCCGGGCGGCGCTCGGCATCATCCGCCTGGTTGTCGAGAACGGCTTTCGCCTGCCCCTCAAAGTTGCCTTCAGGCGGGCACACTCGACGCTGGGGTCACACGTTCCGGATCCCAGCGGCGAGCTCCTCGATTTCATCGCCGAGCGCCTGCGTGTTCATTTGCGCGAGCAGGGAATTGGCCACGATCTGATCGCGGCGGTATTCAACCGGGCCGGCGAACGTGAGGACGATCTCGTCCGGCTGCTCGCGCGTGTCGCGGCGCTGCGTGCTTTTCTCGACCTCGGAGGACGGGGCCAACTTGCTGATCGCGTATCGCCGCGCTGCCAACATCGTCGATATTGAGGAGCGCAGGGACGACCGCAGGTACGATGGCGACATCGATCCGATGCTGCTGCGCCAGTCCGAGGAGCGGAGTATTGTCCGAGCGGCTGGCCGAAGTCGGTGAACGCGCAGGAACTTTCCTGCAACGCGAACAGTTCGAGGCAGCGATGTCGGAATTGGCGCGATTGCGGCGCCCGGTTGACGATTTCTTCGACAAGGTCACCGTCAATTGCGATGACGCTGCGCTCAGGGAAAATCGGCTGCGCTTGTTGTCGCGCATCCGGGCGACTTTGAACCAGGTCGCCGATTTTTCGCAGATCGAAGGATGAGCGGCGGATGACGAAGTGGGTCTACCGGTTTGGCGACGGCGCCGCCGAGGGCCGCGCCGATATGAAAAACCTGCTGGGCGGCAAGGGCGCCGGTCTCGCCGAGATGAGCAATCTCGGCTTGCCGGTGCCGCCCGGGTTTACGATCACGACCGAGGTGTGCACCTACTTCTACGCACACGAAAAGTCGTATCCCACCGAGTTGCGGGACCAGGTGGCCGAGGGGCTCGCCGCGCTCGAGCGCTCGCTCGGCGCGCGGTTTGGCGACGCGAACAATCCGTTACTGGTTTCCGTGCGGTCTGGGGCGCGGATTTCGATGCCCGGGATGATGGATACCGTGCTCAACCTCGGTCTCAATGACCAGGCGGTCGTCGGACTGGCGCGCAAGAGCGGCGATGAGCGTTTCGCCTATGACAGCTATCGGCGTTTTATCCAGATGTACGGGCAAGTTGTGCTCGGTGTCGACCACCATCACTTCGAGGAGCTGATCGAAAACCACAAGCTCGAAACCGGCGCCAACCTCGATACCGATCTCTCCGCAGAGGATTGGCAGACCGTCGTCTCCGGTTTCAAGGACGTCGTTACCCAGGAATACGGGCATCCCTTCCCGCAGGACCCCGAGGAGCAGCTATGGGGCGCGATCGGCGCGGTCTTTGGTTCCTGGATGAACCCGCGCGCGGTCACCTATCGCCGGCTGCACGACATCCCCGCCGATTGGGGGACCGCGGTCAACGTGCAGGCGATGGTATTCGGCAATATGGGGCCGGATTGCGCGACCGGCGTCGCCTTCACTCGCGACCCTTCGACCGGCGCCAACGCATTTTACGGCGAGTTCCTGGTAAATGCGCAGGGCGAGGATGTCGTGGCCGGGATCCGCACCCCGCAGCATCTGACGATCGCCGGGAAGGAGACGAACAATTCAGCCTTGCCGGCAATGGAAGAGGTCATGCCCGAGGTCCTGGGCGAACTCCACAAGGTGCGCCGGACGCTCGAAGACCACTATCGCGATATGCAGGATATCGAGTTCACCGTTCAGCGCGGCAAGTTGTGGATGCTGCAGACGCGCACCGGCAAGCGAACCGCGCAGGCCGCGCTGAAGATCGCCGTGTCGCTGGTCGAGGAGGGGGTGATCGACCGGGAGGAGGCGATCCGCCGGGTCGAACCCGGGTCGCTCGACCAGCTGCTGCATCCGATGCTCGATCCCATCGGCGAAAACAACGGTTCTCGCCCGCGGATTGCCGGCGTCGCCGGGCGCCGCCTCGGGCAAGGTCGTGTTTTCCGCCGACGAGGCCGAATCGTTCGCCGCGCGCGGCGAAGCGGTGATCCTCGTCCGCATCGAGACGAGCCCGGAGGACATCCATGGCATGCACGCCGCGAGAGGGGTGCTGACGACGCGCGGCGGGATGACGAGCCACGCCGCGGTGGTGGCCCGCGGCATGGGGCGGCCTTGCGTTGCCGGCGCCGGCGATCTGCGGATCGACTACGAGGCCCGCACGATGGCGGCGCGCGCCACTTTGGTGAAGGCGGGCGAGATCATCACGATCGACGGATCGACCGGCGAGGTGATGGTCGGCGAGGTTCCGACGATCCAGCCGGAGCTGTCGGGCGATTTCGCGACTTTGATGGGCTGGGCGGACGCGATCCGCCGTCTCAAGGTGCGCGCCAATGCCGAAACCCCGATCGATGCCCGTGCGGCCCGCCGGTTCGGCGCCGAAGGCATCGGGCTCAGCCGCACGGAACACATGTTCTTCGAGGCCGACCGCATCGGCGCGATGCGGCGGGTGATCATGGCCGAGGACGAGGCCGGGCGCCGCGCTGGGCTCGCCGATCTGCTCCCGATCCAGCGCGAAGACTTCGCCGAAATATTCCGCGTCATGAAGGGATTGCCGGTCACGATCCGCCTCCTCGATCCGCCGCTCCACGAATTCCTGCCGAAGACCGAAGCGGAATTCGGTGAAATGGCGCGGCTTACCGGCAGGGATGTCGCTGCGATCCGCAATCGCGCCCAGGCCTTGCACGAGACCAACCCGATGCTCGGTCACCGCGGCTGCCGGCTCGGCATTACCTATCCCGAGATCTATGAGATGCAGGCGGCGGCGATCTTCGAGGCGGCGGCGGCTGTAGTTAAGGAGACGGGCGAGGCGGTCGAGCCCGAGATCATGGTGCCGCTGATCGCTACCAAAAAGGAATTCGACATCCTGAAGGAGATGATCGACCGCGTCGGCAAAGAGGTCATGGAACGAGAGGGCACGGTCGTGCCTTACCTCGTCGGCACGATGATCGAGTTGCCGCGGGCCGCGCTGCTCGCGGGCGAAATTGCCGAGACGGCGGAGTTCTTCAGCTTTGGGACGAATGATTTGACCCAGACGGTCTTTGGTCTGTCGCGCGACGACGCCGCGAGCTTTGTCGGGACTTACCAGCGGCTCGGGATATTCGAGCACGACCCGTTCGTCACCCTCGATGTGACGGGGGTTGGCGAGCTCGTTCGCATCGGAGCCGAACGGGGCCGCGCGACCCGGCCGGGACTGAAACTCGGCATTTGCGGCGAGCATGGCGGCGATCCGGCGTCGATTGCTTTCTGCCACGAGGTCGCGCTCGATTACGTCTCGTGCTCGCCGTACCGCGTGCCGATCGCGCGTCTGGCCGCGGCGCAAGCCGCACTGTCGGGCGCATCGGAAAGCGGGACGGCATGACGACGAAAACGGTGATGATTTGCCTGGCGACGCTCGCCGGCATCACCAGTGCCGCCGCTCAGAACAAAGGACTACCCGCGCCGCTCCCGCCACCGACCGTTTATTCCGCTCCGACCCCCGCTCCGCTGGCGCCCCCGATCAATCCTGGTCCGGCGGTCGTACCGCCGGCCGGACTGTCGCCGCTGCTGACGGAACCCGGGCCGGTATACCCGACCCCCGAACAGGCAATGCCGGCCTATCCGTCGCCGCAACTCCCGGGCCCGACCGGCCAGCAGAACATGCAATCGTATCGCAACAATCTGCTCGACCAGCAGTGGCAGCTCGAGCGCAGCGGCGTCAGCCCGGGAAGCGAACGCAGCCGCGAAATCCAGCAGCAGCTGAACCAGCCGGGATCGCGCTGAAACCGGGTCATCGCGCGTTCATCCGTGCCCGCAGCCAATCGGCGATCGCGGGCCACAGCATCGCCGGAGCGCGCGCCGCCGACATCATGCCGACATGCCCGAGCGGTGGCCGCAATACGGTCGCGCCGCCGAGCGCTGCCGCGAGCGGCTCCGCCGAGCTCGGCGGGACGATCCGATCGCGGCTCGGGACTACGACGAGAGCGGGCGAGCGCAGCCGCTTCGGGTCGACCGTCTCGCCGCCGATTTGCCAAAGGCCGCGAGCCGGCTCGTTGTCGCCGTACCAAGAGCGCGCGCAATCGCGCGCCACCGCTGCCGCCAGCGGCACCCCGTCATTGACCCAATCTTCGAGCGCGACAAAAGCGCGTGCCTTGTCGCCATTGGGATCGAGCGCCGCGAAACGGGTGAATTTGCGCTCGGCGCTGAACGGATCGAGCATGAAAAAGAGGCTCTGAACCACCTCGACCGGGAGAGCGCCCTGGTCATCGCACAGGAGCGGCAGACAATCGGCGATCAAACCGAAGAATCGCGCCGGCTGCGCGCGCTGCGGCATGAAAATCCCATGGCGTCGCGAGCAATGCCAGGCAGGCAGTCTCGTCCGGGCGGCGCAGCGCGAGGGCGAGAGCGAACAGCCCACCCATGCAGTAGCCGGCGACCCCGATCGGCGCGCCGGCCAGCCGCAATGCGGCGTCGAAAGCGTTTTCGAGGCGTCCGGCGACATAGTCGGTCAAGTCGAAATTTGCGCTCTTCGCCTGCCGGGCGCCCCCCAATCGACCACCAGCGGCCGCAGACCCCGTCCGGCCAGATGCCGCAGAAAGCTGCGTTCCGGCAGGAGGTCGAGAACGTAGAAACGGTTGATCAAGGACGGCACGACCAGAATTACGGGGCCGGCCGTTTCGCCGCCGTAATCGAGCAGGCGCGTCGTGCCTTCGCGCCACAGCACCGGCGGTGCTTCGTCACTGCGGCGGTAAGGGTGCCGACGATAGGCTTCGAGGCCGGCGAGATAGGATTTGGCGCGGCGCGTGATCTCGAGATCGAGCGCCGCGGCGACGCTACTCGGATCCGACCGCGTCGATCTCGGCCGCGAGGCCGCGAAGGCGCTCGCCCGCCGCGCTCGACGGCAGCGACGCGTCTTTCAAGAGGGGCAAGACGGTCCGCGAGCTCGACCACAGCATCATTGCGCTCGCCAGATGCGCCGCCAACGGGCGCGGCACCAGCCGGCGGTCCAAGCGGCCCTGATCGCTCGTCCGCCGCGCCGTCACGTGAACCGGAATCGCGGATCGACCGCGGCGGAGGCACTCGAGAGGAGCGCGGTCAGGTAATCCTCCCACGCCGCCAAAAAGCGGCGGGCGAGGTCTGCGGCATCGGTCATCGCGATCAATATACCCCGCGCTGCAAACGGGAGGAGCAATTCGCCAGCCGATGGCGCGTGTTTGATAAGGCAATCCCGCCAAAAGCCTGTATTGTTGCTGCCGAGGGACACTCTCCCCGAGGCGAGACACCGCGCACATGAATACCCCGAGCCGCGACAACTCCAGTGGAGCCAAACCGGTCGTCGTCAAGAAATACGCCAACCGGCGTCTCTACAACACCGCGACGAGCAGCTATGTCACGCTCGACGACCTCGCCAAATTGATCAAGGAAGGCGGCGATTTTGTCGCACATGACGCCAAGACCGGTGAAGACATCACCCGCTCGGTGCTGACCCAGATCATTGTCGAGCAGGAGCAGAAGGGCGGCCAAAATCTCTTGCCCACCAGCTTCCTGCGCCAGCTGATCGGCTTTTACGGCGACAGCATGCAGTTCCTCGTGCCGGGCTACCTCGAACAGGCGATGATCGCCTTTGCCCGCAACCAGGAGCAGATGCGCAAGAACCTGCAGGCGACGTTCGGGATCTTCCCGTTCGGCCAGTTCGAGGAGATGGGCAAGCAGAACATGGCCTTGTTCGAGCGCGCTCTGAAGATGCTCTCGCCCTATGGCCGTGACGAAAAACCGGTCGCGGCCGAGCCCGAGACCAAGCAGCAAGGAGGGCGAGGATCCCCGCCTGAAGCGGCTGGAGACGCAGATCGAATTGCTTACTCAGCAACTCGAAGCGCTGGGACGCGGTCGCCAGGATCATTAGGCGAAGGGCTGACCGGCGCTGTCGGATCAGCCTCGGCTGATGCGTGTCCAATTGATCCGTGTCCAGTTGCGTTCGTCGCGGTTACAATCCTGCCCATGCGCGTTCTCTATCACCTGTGGCTCTCCCCCTTCTCGCGCAAAGTGCGCGTCGTGCTCAGGGAGAAAAACCTCGATTTCACGCTGAAGACCGAGAAGGTGTGGGAGAGGCGGCCGGAATTCCTCGCCCTCAGCCCGGCCGGCGAGGTACCGGTACTGATCGAACCGGACGGGACCGTCCTTGCCGACACGACGGCGATCGTCGAATACCTCGACGAGGTTTACCGCGAGAAGATTCTGATCGGCATCAACGCCGTCGACCGCGCTGAGGTCCGGCGCCTCACCGCCTGGTTCGACGTCAAGATGAACCTCGAAGTGACCGAGAATTTGCTCGGCGAAAAGATGATGAAGCGTCTGACCGGCCTTGGCCAGCCGAACTCGCTCGCGATTCGCGCGGGACACACAAATCTCCCTTACCACCTCGATTATCTCGGATACCTCGTCGAGCGCCGGCGCTGGCTCGCCGGCGATCATTTCTCGATCGCCGACATCACCGCCGCCGCGCAGCTGTCGAGCCTCGACTATTTGGGCGACGTACCTTGGGATGCACACGAACCGGCCAAGGAATGGTACGCGCGGATCAAATCGCGCCCGAGCTTTCGCCCGATCCTGGCCGATCACATCCCGGGCGTCCCCCCGCCGAAACACTACGCCGACCTCGATTTTTGAATACGATGGATGTGCCCGGGATTGCCCTTCACCCCGACCTCTCCCCGCAGGCGGGGCGAGGGAGAAGAAGTGCTAAGCCCCTCGCCCCGCGTTACGGGGAGAGGGAGGGACCCGCGACGTGGCAGGGTAAGGTGCAAAATTCGGAGAAGCCGAGATGAATTCGCCTGTTTCTGGATTTTCGTTCTCGCCGCCTGGGTCGGGTGCTGCAGTGCCTCGGCGCAGGACACCGCGGCGCAGGAGGCGGCCCACCGGGCAATGGTGCTCGCGCAGTTGCCGCCCGACGCGGCTAAGGTCTTGTTCGGGCGCGAGGCCGCGCCGGCGGCGGGGCCGGCGCAGGCGATCGGCGCCTACGAGCGCGGATGTCTGAGCGGCGCGGTGGCCCTGCCCGCCGACGGGCCGAATTGGCAGGTCATGCGCCCGTCGCGCAACCGCGCGTGGGGGCACCCGCTGCTGATTGCGCTGCTCGAGCGGCTGACGCAGAAGCTGCCCGCCGAGGCGGGCTGGCCCGGGCTTCTCGTCGGCGACATCGCGCAGCCGAGGGGAGGACCGATGCTGACCGGGCATGGATCGCATCAGATCGGCCTCGACGCCGATCTCTGGCTGACCCCCATGCCGGATCGACGGCTGAGCGCGACCGAACGTGACGAAATGTCCGCGACCGACGTCGTCACCGCGGACGGGATGGGGGTCGATGCCGCCTGGACGCCGCAGCATCGCCATCTGCTCGAGACCGTCGCGCGCGAGCCGGCGGTGGCGCGGATCTTTGTCAATCCGGCGATCAAGCGGGCGCTGTGCCGTGAGGCGGGCTCGGACCGGGCCTGGCTGACGAAGATTCGGCCGTGGTGGGGCCACAATTACCATTTTCATGTTCGGCTTTCCTGCCCGAGCGGCGAGCCGGAATGCCATAACCAGGCGCCGCCTCCGTCGGGCGACGGCTGCGGCAAAGAGCTCGATTGGTGGTTTACGGACGAAGCGCTTCATCCGGCGCCATCCCCACCCCCCAGACCCCTGCGGCTGGCGGATCTGCCGCACGCTTGTGCCGCGCTGGTCGCGGCACCAAGTGGTCAGGCCCTGCATGTTCCGACCGGGCCGCGGTAAGGCGGCGAGGGCAGAACGCACGGTTGGTTGACCGGATGACACGTCCGCCGCTCGACAATCCGGACCGCATTGCGCCTTTGCATGGACGCGCCCCGAGCGGCCGCTCCTGGCTCGCTTTTGTCGCATTGCTGGGCAACGTCCTGTTGCCGGCTGCGCTCTCGATCTTCGTCCTGAATGAGCCCGGTCGCGACATCCCCGGGTGGGCCTTGCGGCCACTGGCCGGGCGATGCACCGGGCAAGGCCAAACCCGGGCTGCTCGTGCAGCATTGCCCGTTGTGCGCCGTGCCGGCTGCGCCGCTGCCGCGGGCCGCCGAGCATCGTGGTTCCTGGCGAGCTTGCCGACGAGAGCCAGCTGCAGCTTCTGACGACTGTATCGGTCGCTTTGATCCGGCATGGTCGGATGCAAGCGCGGGCCCCGCCATCGGTAGTCTAAGCCCACCTCCGATCATCACCGTAACGATCCCTGCGGCTGTCCCTTCGGGGCCCGCGATCTCTAAAGGAATTCCGATGTCGATCAAGATTCTCGCTTTCGCAGCGGGTCTCGTCGTCGCGAGCGCCGCGCTGGCACAGCCAACCCAGCTCGAAGTCAACAACGCTTGGGCCGGAGCAACCCCAGGCAAGGCCGAAAATGGCGCCGCCTACGTGAGCAATAACGTCGCCCACCGCCGACCGGCTGGTCTCGGCCTCTACCCCGGTCGCGAAGAAAGCCGAACTGCACACGATGTCGATGCAGGGCATGGTGATGAAAATGAGGCCGATCTGCCGGCCTTGATATCCCCGCCGGTCAGCCCGTCAGCTTGAAGCCAGGTGGTGAGCACATCATGCTGATGGGCCTCAACCAACCACTGCGCGAAGGGCAATCCTTCCCGCTGACCCTCGATTTCGAGAAGGCCGGTCCTCGCACGGTGACCGTGACCGTCGAGAAAGCCGGTGCCAAGGGCCCCGGCCCGGCCGCGGCGCAGCACTGAGCCGAGGAGGAGCCGCATTATGGCCCGCACCCCCCCGACCGCCCAGGCCCGAAATTCGCCCGCGGGCGGCTCACGCCGCTTCTTGCTGATCGCCGCCATTCTGGCCGGGCTCGTCATCCTCGGGACTGGCGCCTTCCTTGCCCTGGCCTTGCGAGATAATTCGCGGGGTGTGGCCGGAACGGCGCTCGCCAGTGCGATCGGCGGCCCCTTTCAGCTGGTCGACCAGAACGGCAAGACGGTGACCGACGCCGACCTCAAGGGAAAATGGTCGCTGATCTATTTCGGCTATACGCATTGCCCCGATGCCTGTCCGACCGCGCTCAACGATATTTCGATTGCGCTCTCCCAGCTCGGGCCGAAGCGCGATGCGGTTCGTCCGGTGTTCATCACCGTCGACCCCGAGCGGGACACTCCCGAATCACTCAAAGCCTATGTTACGAGCTTCGATGCTCCGATCCTGGCACTGACGGGGACCGCCGACCAGGTCGCCAAGGCGGCAAAAGGCTATCGGGTCTATTACGCCAAGCATCCGGAGGCCGGCGGCGACTATTCGATGGATCACAGCTCGGTCATCTACGTGATGGATCCGGAGGGCCGCTTCACCGCCAGCTTCACCCACGAAAGCGCCCCGGAGCAGATTTCCGAGAGGCTGAAGAAGCTGATCGGGTGACCAGCGCCGCTCATCGCATCGCCTTCCCGACGGAGGTGTTATGTGCCGCGAGTTTAGCCAGGGGTTCGGCTACGCCGATGTCGCGATCGATCGCGATATACGGCGTAGCTGCGGCGGCGGCCGAGCGGCGGCAGGTATTTGATGCCCGATCCCCAAACCAGGCCGGGGCGGGAAGCTACCACTGCACCGAGAAGGACAAGGCTTATCGCGCGGGTGCTCGGGAACCCCCGAACCGGCTTGCAAACGCGGTTGCTGCCGCTTCCTCACCAAAGGCGACGGACACGATCACCGTTTGTCCATTTCGATCACAGTCGAACCGCGTCGGCTGGTGTTGATTGCGATCAAGCCAGTCTCGCATCGCGGTCATCTCATCAGACAGCTTCTCGCCCGGTACTGTAACCGTGATCGTTGGCATGGGAAGTCTCTCGGTAGAGAAATTGAGGCTGAGCACAATTTACGCGGTATGTAAATAAGAATGTCTTACATTGCAAGGAGGCGCGAACGGCTCATCCGCCGGCACGCCTGCCACCACCCCGCGGCCAAGGTTCTGGATCTCAAAGGGCGGCTCCGGTGCCGCGGGTGCGGGAGAAAGGGGCGAGCCGTCCTTTCGCACGGATCCACAGATCCGGTGGGTTGCAGGTACGCTTATTGGTCAGCTTGCCGCAAGCCCGGTTGAAAACGTATTTATGGCCAATTCTGGCCGCCAGCGCCTCCCCCGGCGCCGCCGACATGAGGATGCGGCCCTCCGGGGTCGGGATGCCGCCGATGACCACCGAGGTAATCGTAGTAGTTCAGAGAACTGACGCGGACGCGGAGACAGCGGCGCGAGAGCTATCTTTCGCCGCCGAACGGCTTTAGTGTCGTGCTATCGCTCAACAGTGCCGGACAATCGATGTCCAGAGGCGCGTCGCTTTCCGTCCCGTTGTAGCTGAACTCGGCCCGGGGGCGATTAAAAGCGGGAGGCAGCTTCGATGGCCAACTCGCCGGATGCGTGGGTGGAGGATGCCCGCAACCTTGACAATGCCGAGCAGCTTCTGCACTCGGCCCATGGCATACTGCTGGAAACCCCAGCCATCGGCGATTTTCTGAGAAACGAAACCAATAAACGCATCGTCGTGGCCCCGAAGGGCTACGGCAAGACCTTTCTTCTGAAGTCGAAGCGGATTTTGCTGCAGCGCAATTCGGAAAATTTGTCGTGCTTGCCGGACAATCAATTGGTGGACGCGACGATTTCCGACAGCCCGAGCCTGTCGCAAGCCGATTTGCAGCGTTTCGTGGATTATGCGTTCTGGTGCCAGATTTGGTCGGCTGCATTGATGGTCAGTGTCGTCAAGAGCAGTGCGAAGTTCCACCCATTGGACCCGGCTGATTTCCGCTCGCCCGTCATGCGACAACTGCTGCTGTCTTCGTACCCGGTCTCGCCGTTCGATGCGCTGAAGCGGCTGATCAACTCCGACCGCGAATTTCAGCAAGCGCGCCGCTCGCACGATCTGACCACGCTGATGTCCTATTACCGCCAGATCCGGCGGCCGGTGGCCGTATTCGTCGATACGATCGACGAATACTTCGAGGGCTACGTCGACAGCGGCGACCCAAACGAGGCGGATGCGAGCTATCTCCACCGCAACAAGGATTCCCGCATCTGGATCGTCGGTCAGCTCGGTATCTGCCGTGCGATCCGCGAGCTGCTCGGCGTCAATCCGCACGTCAAGATCTTTGTTTCGATTCGCAAGGAGGCCTTCAACAGCCTGGATTATTATGATCGCAACGCAATCAACATCAGCAGTCTGGTCGTCCAGCTGCATTATTCGGGCGAAGACCTGAGCCGCATTTTCGATAAAAACATCGAGGCGATGCAGCGCGACGATCTGGCCCAGCCGAGGGAGGCGATGCCGATCGCGCGCTTCATCGGCGCGTCGAACGCGATAATCGTCAACCCGATCACAAAGAAGAGCGAATTCTTTTACGATTTCGTGCTCCGTCACAGCCTGTATCGGCCGCGCGATTTGATGCTGATCGGCGGCAAGATCGCACAGATTCCGGCGGGATTGCGCACGCAGGAACGCCTCAGGGCGGCGGTCGACCAGGCCGCGGGCGAAATCGTCTGGCATTACCTCGCGGAGATGCGTGGTCTGACCGAGGTTCCGGATCGGTCGTTGTTCGGCCTGATCCCGAGCAACGTATTGGACAGGAGCGCGCTGAAGCGCATCGCCGAAACCTACCTCGCTCGGCTGAAGGAAAAGGGGCTCGACGCTTCCAATGGGCACCCTTTCTGCGCTCTGTACCGCCTCGGTCTGTTAGGCGTCGTGCGCCGCAACCGTGAGCAAAAAGACACCCAGGTCTTTCGGCGACCACACGAAATCGAACACGACGGGTCCCAGGCGACATTGCCCGCGGAGCGGCATTACCTGATCCACCCCGCACTTGACGACATCGTCGCCCAGGCTTCGAGCGACTACATTCGCGCGTTCCACACGCGTAATGTCATCGGACACGGCAATCGTTGGCGCGAGGGCAAGATCTTCAAATGCGCGGCAAAAGGCGATCTCAGCCGCTATTCGCGCGTGCTCAGCGACCCCGTAGTCGGCGAGCATTTTACGCGGTACCTCGGCAACGAGTTCGAGAAATGCAAAAAGGAGGTAGAGTACGCCGCGCTAGAATCCGGCGATTGGTGGTGCTCGTCGATGATTCCGCGGACCGCGTGCTGAGCGCGGCGCGCTCGCTGCAGCGGGCGGTAAGGCGATTCCAGATGCCACAGGATTTTCGGTTCGGCGCCGCCGTTGGCGCCATCGCGTTTTCGACGTCCACCGACGGGCAGAGCGTTCGGGTCCCGAGCGCGGGCATCGTGATCCGCGCCGCGGCGCGGATCGAGCCCCATGCCGCGCCCGGCACGATGCTGTGTACCGAGGAATTCCTGTCGGAGCTCGATGAGAGAAGCCATCCGCTTTTTACACCGGTCACGCAGGCCCCGTTGCAAGCAGCGGGGTTGCTGCTCGGTGATGATGGCGTTGCTGTGATTCGCAAGAACGACCACGAGGAGCCCGTCGAGACACGGCTTTTCCAGGCTCCCCTCGGCTAGCAGCTGCCAGGCACTCGGCTGCCGAATGACGGCCTCCGCGCGCTTGAGGCAAACGCTGAAGGGATGCGGTTATAGGGCAAGTTCGAGCCCGCTTTTCTCCAGCAGACAGTCGGATGCGAACTCGGCCCCCGCGGGTCGCACCGCTTTCCGTCCCGCGCAAGTGGCCCGGCATCCTCGCAGGTGTCGGTTCATGTTCGCGCCGACTATATCGAGGCATTTCGTCAGACCGGGACGGCAGCGGTGACTAGGGTCCCGCGAGCAGGATGGCGCAGTCTGTTCGCGTGTGCTAGCTTGATCTTTGCGATGCGACAGGGAAGTCCGGTGCGAGACCGGCGCTGCCCCCGCAACTGTTAGCGGCGAGTTCGCGGTAACCGCCACTGGCTGGGTCAGACCCGGCTGGGAAGGCGCCGCGGGCGACGACCCCGAGCCAGGAGACCTCCGCATCGCGTGGAGTGGGACGATTCCTCGGGCGGAGGAGGGGCCTTTGTCGATACCGGTCGCGGGCCGAGCTTGTCTACCCCACGTCACCTTGGTTTTGGGCGGCGCCCGGTCCGGCAAGAGCCGCTACGCCGAGCGGCTCGTCGAGGCGCTCGGCGAGATGCGGCATGTACCTTGCGACCGCCGAAGCGGGCGACGCCGAGATGGCCGAGCGCATCGCCGCGCATCGGGCGCGCCGCGGCCCGTTCTGGCGCACCGTCGAGGCGCCGCTCGCGCTGGCGGCCGGCATCGCTGAGCATGTCGAACCCGAGCGTCCCATTCTCGTCGATTGTTTGACCCTGTGGCTGTCCAACGTGCTCCTGGCCGGCAGGTCGCTTGATAGCGACACGGGCGAGCTATTCCGAACCGTGCGAAACGTCACCGGACCCGTGGTGCTCGTCGCCAATGAGGTCGGCATGGGCCTCGTCCCCGAGACACAGCTTGGCCGCAAATTTCGAGATGCCGCAGGCCGTCTCAATCAGGAAGTCGCCGCGCTCGCCGACCGCGTCGTGTTTGTCGCGGCGGGCCTGCCCCTCGTGTTGAAGGAGGGCTGACTCGGATGCGGCGCGTTCCGACGACGGTCATTACCGGCTTTCTCGGCGCCGGCAAAACGAGTCTCGTGCGGCATTTGCTGGCGCATGCAGAGGGGCGGCGTCTCGCCGTCATCGTCAACGAGTTCGGCGAGCTGGGCATAGACCGCGAGCTGCTGCTCGGGTGTGGCGACGCCACGTGCGGCAACGATGACATCGTCGAGCTGGCCAATGGATGCCTGTGCTGCACTGTCGCCGATGATTTCGTGCCGACCCTGACGCGCCTTCTCGACCGCGGGGGACCGCCCGAACACATTCTGATCGAGACTTCGGGTCTGGCTCTGCCAAAACCGCTGGTGCAAGCCTTCGCGTGGCCCGAAATCCGTACCCGCACCACTGTCGACGGCGTGCTCACGGTGATTGACAGCGCGGCGGTTGCCGCCGGGCTGTTCGCGGCCGACCCCGATGCCATCGCCCGCCAGCGCTCGGCGGATCCCGCGCTGGCTCACGATAACCCGCTCGAGGAGGTCTTCGCCGACCAGCTCGCTTGCGCCGATCTCGTGATCCTCAACAAGACCGACCTGATCGCTCTGGAGCGCCTGACCGCGCTCCGCAATGAAATCGCGGCGCAACTTCGTCCGGGTGTGAAGTTCGTCAGTGCGTGCGAAGGCAGGGTGTCGCCACAGGTGGCGCTCGGTATGTCGGCCGCTGCCGAATACGACCTTGCTTCCCGCCCCTCGATCCACGAGCTCGAAACTGGGCACGATCACGACGATTTCGAGAGTTTTGTCGTGACCGCGGGGTCCGTATATGACGGCAATGCATTTCTCGTTCGGCTGAGGGCCGCGATCGGCTTGCATGACGTGCTGAGGGTCAAAGGTTTTATTGACCTGCCCGGTCGCGATCGCCGGCAGGTCGTGCAGGCGGTCGGCGACCGATTGCAGCAGCATTTCGACCGGCCCTGGTATCCCGGCGAGAAGCGCCAGACGCGGCTGGTCGTGATCGGCCGCAAAGGCCTGGACCGCGCCGCAATCACTGCAGCACTGAGCGGTTGAATGCACCTGCTCGCGACGACACCGGGGACGATCGCCGACGGCTCTACTGCGGTCGATCTCGCTCAGACCCCGGGCGATATCGTGCTGCTGTCGAGCGCCGACACCGAAATCGCGCTCCTCGCGGCAGCGCAGAGGCGGCGCCGCGCGCAGGATCCCGCTATACCCTACCTGCGGCTTGCGCCGATCCTGCGGCTCGGCCACAACTTTTCCGTCGACCTCTATATGGAAACTGTCGCGCGCACGAGGCTGGTCGTCGCACGAGTGCTCGGCGGCAGCGCCTATTGGCCCTATGGGGTAGAGCGCCTGGTCGAAACGTGCAGCACGCACGGCATCCCGCTGGCGCTGGTGCCCGGCGACGACAAACCCGATCCGGAGCTGGCGCAGCTCTCCACGTTGAAGCCCGAGCAGGTCCACCGGCTGTGGCGGTATCTGGCCGAAGGCGGCCCCGCCAATGCCGACAATCTGCTCCGCTATGCCGGATTCTCTGATCGGCTGGGAGCTGCAATGGGCGGAACCCGCGGCGCTGCTGCGGGCCGGGCTGTATTGGCCCGATCGCGGGCTGCCGAGCCTCGACGAAATCTCCGCGCTATGGCGCGGAAACGGCGGGATCGCGCCGATCGTGTTCTACCGGGCGCTCGTGCAGTCGGGCAACACCGCGCCGGTCGATGCGCTGGTCCAAGCTCTGTCGGCCCGGCGCCTTCGTCCGCTTCCGATCTTCGTGCACAGCCTCAAGGATGGTGAAAGTGCCGCGCTGATCGCCGAACTCTTCGCTGCAGCGCCGCCGGCGGTGATCCTCAACGCGACGGGTTTTTCCGTCGGCGCCGGTGGTGCCGCGGACCCGCTGGCAAGCGCCGACTGCCCGATCTTGCAGGTGGTCTTTGCCGGCGGTGACGAGGAGAGCTGGCGCACCGGAACCCGAGGACTTGGCCCGCGGGATCTCGCGATGAATGTGGCGCTTCCGGAAATCGATGGGCGCATTCTCTCGCGGGCGGTGTCGTTCAAAGCGCCGCTCGGCCGCGACCCCGAGACCGAGGCCGATCTCGTCGGCTACAAGCCGGTCGCCGACCGCATCGCGTTCGTCGCCGATCTCGCGCGCAATTGGGCGCGGCTGCGAGCGAAGCCTCCTGCGGAACGCCGTATCGCGCTGATCCTCGCCAATTATCCGAACCGCGACGGCCGGATCGGCAACGGCGTCGGCCTCGACACGCCGGCTTCGGCGATCGTCAATCCTGCGCGCGCTTGCAGACAGCCGGCTATCGGATCGCCGACGCGCCGGACCATCCCGAGGAATTGATCCACCGGCTGCTCGAAGGTCCGACCAACGGCAACCCCGGCTGCCCCAGCCGAGGAATCGCTGTCCTTGGCCGATTACTCGGCTTTTTTCGCGACCTTGCCGGCAGCCGTGCAGCGGGCGGTAACCGACCGCTGGGGCGCCGCCGAGCGCGATCCATTTTTCCGGCCGGGCCGGCTCGATTGCGGCCGCTTTGCGATCCCCGGCTTCCGCGCCGGCAATGTCGCGGTGCTGATCCAGCCGGCGCGCGGCTACAACATCGACCCGAAATCGACTTATCACGATCCGGCATTGGTGCCGCCGCACAGTTATTTCGCGGTATATGCCTGGCTCGCCGACGAGTTTCGCGCCGATGCCGTCATCCATCTCGGCAAGCACGGCACGCTCGAATGGCTGCCCGGAAAGGCGCTGGCCCTGTCGGCCGAATGCTTCCCGGAGGCGGTGCTCGCGCCGTTGCCGCATCTCTATCCGTTCATCGTCAACGATCCCGGCGAGGGGACGCAGGCCAAAAGGCGGGCTCAGGCGGTGATCATCGACCATTTGACGCCGCCTCTGACCCGCGCCGGCAGTTACGGGCCGATGGCCGAACTCGAGCGGCTGATCGACGAGTATTACGAGGCCGCGCTGGGCGATTCCCGCCGGCTCGCGGTGCTCGCCTCGGCGATCCTCGAACAAGCCCGCGCCACCGGGCTCGAAGGTGATTGCGGCATTACCGCGGGCGATGAAACCGCCGCGGCGCTGCGCAAGCTCGACGGGTTTCTCTGCGAGTTGAAAGAGCTGCAGATACGCGATGGGCTGCACGTCTTTGGCCGGAGCCCGGAGGGCGAGAGGCTGCACTCCCTGCTGGTCGCCTTTGCCCGCCCGGGCCGCGGCGCCGCACCGCAGGACGCCTCGCTGCTGCGGGCGCTTGCTGCCGATCTCGGCCTCGGCGAGGATCCGCTCGGCGAAGATCCTGCCGAACCCTGGACTGGGGCGCGTCCTTCGGCGCTCGCCGGTCCCGGGCCGTGGCGCAGCTGCGGCGACACGGTCGAGCGTCTGGAGACGCTGGCCTTGCGTCTCGTTGCGGGCGAAGTAGCGCCTGGACCGAGCTGGTCGCAGACCACGGCGGTTCTCGACTGGATCGAGCGGCAGCTAGGCCCGGCGGTCACGGGAAGCGGCGCCGCCGAAATCGCCGGGCTCCTTGCCGGGCTCGACGGGCGTTTTGTTCCGCCCGGGCCCTCCGGCGCGCCGAGCCGCGGCCGGCCGGAGGTATTGCCGACCGGACGCAATTTCTATTCGATCGACACCCGCGCCGTGCCGACGCAAGCGGCCTGGCAGCTCGGCTGGAAATCGGCGGCGCTGCTGCTCGAGCGCCACGCCCAGGAATACGGAAACTACCCGGCGCGCATCGCGCTGTCGGCCTGGGGCACCGCCAATATGCGGACCGGCGGCGACGACATTGCCCAAGCATTGGCGCTGATCGGCGCGCGTCCGGTCTGGGAGCGGTCGAGCGGCCGGGTGACCGGGTTCGAGATCCTGCCGGCCTCGGTGCTCGACCGGCCGCGCGTCGATGTCACGTTGCGCGTGTCGGGCTTTTTCCGCGACGCGTTTCCCGGGCCTGATCGACCTGTTCGATTCGGCCGCGCGCGCCGTCGCTGCGCTCGACGAGCCGCCCTCGGTCAATCCGCTTGCCGCGCGCGTCGCCGAGGACCGGCGCACGCTCGAAGCTCAGGGCGTTCCGCCGCAAGAAGCCGAGCGGCGCGCCGGGTATCGGGTGTTCGGCTCGAAACCCGGCGCATACGGGGCCGGGCTTGCAGACCATGATCGACGAGCGGATCTGGGACGACGAGGCCGATCTCGCCGAGGCCTATCTCGGCTGGAGCGGGTACGCGTATGGGGCGGGTTGCGAGGGGCGCGCCGAGCGGGCCATGCTCGAAGCGCGACTGGCCGCCACCGATGCGGTGCTGCACAACCAGGACAACCGCGAGCACGACCTGCTCGACAGCGACGACTACTACCAGTTCGAGGGCGGGCTCGCCCTCGTCGTCCGACGCCTCTCGGGCCGCGCGCCGGCGGTATGGCACAACGACCACTCGCGGCCCGAGAGGCCGCGCATCCGCAGCCTGCGCGAGGAATTGGGACGCGTCGTTCGCGGCCGTGCGGCGAACCCGCGCTGGATCGCCGGCGTGATGCGCCACGGCTACAAGGGAGCCGCCGAGATCGCCGCCACGGTCGACTACCTCTTCGCCTTCGCCGCCACCTCGCGAGCGGTCGACGATGCGCATTTCGATGCGCTCTACGACGCCTATCTCGCCGACGATGCGGTGCGCGGCTTCATGGCCGAGCACAACCCCGCCGCCCTCGCCGAGACCAGCCGCCGCTTCCTCGAGGCGATCGACCGCGGCCTCTGGCGCCCGCGCCGCAACAGCGCCCGCGAGGATCTGACGAAATGGAGCGCGCGGTGAGCGAGTTCATCGAAACCGAGGAGGAGGTCAACCGCCGCCACAACGAAAAGATGGCCAGGCGCAAGGCGGCGCGCGAGCGCATGCTGGCGACCAAGACCGAAGAGCGCGGCCTTCTGATCGTCCATACCGGCAAAGGCAAGGGCAAATCGACGGCCGCCTTCGGCATGGTGCTGCGCTGCCTCGGCCACGGCATGCGGGTCGGCATCGTCCAGTTCGTCAAGGGAGTGTGGACGCACCGGCGAGCGCATCGCTCTCGAGCGGTTTCGGCGATCTCGTGACCTGCCGGGCGATGGGCGAGGGCTTCACCTGGGACACGCAGGACCGCGCCCGCGACATCGCCGCCGCGCGCAATGCCTGGGAGGCGGCCAAGGGCGATGCTGTCGGACCCCTCCTACCGCCTGGTGCTGCTCGACGAGCTCAACATCGTGTTGCGCTACGATTACCTGCCGCTCGATGAGGTCGTGGCGGTGCTGAAGGCGAAACCGCGCGACCTGCACGTCGTCGTCACCGGCCGCAACGCCCGGCCGGAGCTGATCGAGGCCGCCGATCTCGTCACCGAGATGACCCTGGTCAAGCATCCGTTCCGCGCCGGGGTCAAGGCTCAGCCGGGGATCGAGTTCTGATGGCGCGGGCGCTGATGCTGCAGGGGACCGGCTCGGATGTCGGCAAGTCGCTGCTGCTCGCGGGACTGGCGCGCGCCTTTACCCGGCAGGGACTGAGGGTGCGGCCGTTCAAGCCGCAGAACATGTCGAACAACGCCGCGGTGACCGCCGATGGCGGCGAGATCGGCCGGGCCCAGGCATTGCAGGCGCGCGCCTGCGGGACGGCCCCGGTCACCGACATGAACCCGGTGCTGCTGAAGCCGCAATCGGAAAGCGGGGCGCAGATCGTGCTGCAGGGCCGGGTCTGGCGCACCGCGGGCGCCGGCGAATACCGCCGGCTGGCGCCGAGCCTATTGCCGGCCATCCTCGGCTCGTTCTCCCGCCTCGCCGAAGCGGCCGACCTCGTCCTCGTCGAGGGGGCGGGAAGCCCGGCCGAGATCAATCTGCGCGACGGCGACATCGCCAATATGGGGTTTGCCGAGGCGGCCGACGTCCCGGTGGTGCTGGTCGGCGACATCGAGCGCGGCGGCGTCATCGCCCAGCTGGTCGGCACCCACGCGCTGCTGTCGGCGAGCGAACGGGCGCTCCTCGCCGGGTATATCGTCAACAAATTCCGCGGCGACGTCGGGCTGTTCGATGGCGGCATCGCGGCTGTTACCGCACGCACCGGGATGCGCTGCTTTGGTGTCGTGCCGTTCTTCCCCACTGCGGCAGTTCTTCCGGCAGAGGATTCTCTCGCGCTAACGCTGACCCTCACCCATCCAGCCCCCACCCTGACCCTCCCCCGCAAGCGGGGGAGGGAAGGGGAGGGGGCTGGGTTCGAGCGCAGCGAGGCGGGTGAGGGCAGGGGGCCGCATCAGGATCGCGGTCCCGCTACTGCCGCGCATCGCCAATTTCGACGATCTCGATCCGCTGCGCGCGGAGCCGGCGGTCGAGCTGGTCATGGTCCGACCGGGGCAGCCGCTGCCGCGCGACGCTGCGCTTGTCATTCTTCCCGGCTCGAAGGCGACGATCAGCGATCTCGAATTCTTGCGACGCGAAGGGTGGGACATCGACCTCCTCGCGCATCGCCGCCAAGGCGGACGAATCCTCGGGCTTTGCGGCGGATATCAGATGCTCGGCCGCAGCATTGCCGATCCGCTCGGTGTGGAGGGATGGAACAAGACGGTGCCCGGGCTCGGCTTCCTCGATGTCGAGACCGTTCTGACCGACACCAAACGCCTCGCCGAGTCTTGCGGCGTCGAGCTTGCGACCGGAATGCCGGTTCGGGGCTACGAGATGCATCTCGGAGAGACCTGCGGACCGGGCCTCGAACGCCCCATGCTGCGCCTGGCGGGCGGCCCCGATGGCTGCGTCAGCGCCGACGGGCTGGTCGCCGGCTGCTATCTGCACGGGCTATTTACGAGCGACCCTTTCCGTCGGGCATTTCTAGCGGGGTTGGGCGCTGAACCCGGCGAAATAGCGTACGAGCACAGTATCGAGACCACCCTCGACTCGCTCGCCGATCACCTTGGGCGTAGTCTCGATCTTTCGGCGCTCTTGGCCGCGGCTCGGCCGCCCCGCCTCAGGCGAGCAGCGTAGCATGCGCCGCGAGCCAAGCGCCCACCAACAGCCCGCCTTCGAGCAAGCAGGCGAGCCGGTAGAGCTGCAGCCCACGCACGATGTCGGATATCCCGGCCCGGGCGCTGCCGTCGCCGAGCCATGGGTCGGCGACGAAACCCTCGGGGTAGCGGCGCGGTCCTGCCAATGCCAAGCCGAGCGCCCCTGCCATCGCGCTCTCCGGCCAGCCCGCATTGGGCGAATGGTGCTTGCGCCCGTCGCGCAGCATGACGGCCAGCGCGTGACCCGGCCGGGCGTTCTTGGCGAACACCGCCGCCATGGCAAGAAGCACGCCGCTGAGCGGCGCCGGCACGGTGTTGAGAACATCGTCGAGGCGCGCCGCCGCCCATCCAAAGGCGCGGTACCGCGGCGTTCGATGGCCGATCATGCTGTCGAGCGTATTGGCCATCTTGTACGCGAAGAGCCCCGGCAGGCCGAGCAGCAGGTACCAGAAGACCGGGGCGACGACGCCGTCGCTGAAATTTTCCGCGAGGCTCTCGATCGCCGCGCGGGCGACGCCGTGCGCATCGAGGCTCATCGGGTCGCGGCCGACGATATGCCGTACTGCCTCGCGGCCGCCGTCCAACCCGCCGTCGGCGAGCGCCGCCGCAACGGCGGCGACATGCTCGTAAAGGCTGCGCTGCGCCACCAGCAACGCGATCAGCAGGGCTTCGACGGCGGCGCCGACCAGGCTGCCGCGGCAGACCCGTTCGACGAACAGCCCGAGCAACGCGGCGCCGCCGACCAGCACGACGACCGTGACGATGCCACGTTCGCGGCGCGATGCCTCGCTGCGGGTTTCACGGTTGAGCTTGCGGTCGAAGAAAGCGATCGCGCGGCCGGCGAGGACGACGGGGTGCGGGACATAGCGAAAAATCGCCGGCATATCGCCGAACAGCGCGTCGATGACGAGCCCCGCGACGAGCAGCAGCAACGGGTCGGCCGCCACCGGCGTCATTGTGGCCGCGGGAGGATCGGCAGATGACCGAGACGGCGGTGCTGCTGTGCGGACACGGCAGCCGCGATCCCGAAGCGGTCGCGGAATTCGAGCGGGCGGCCGCGGGCATTGCGCCCGCGCCTGCCAGAATTCGATTTCGCCACCGGTTATCTCGAATTCGCCCGCCCGACGATCCGCGACGGCCTCGCGCTCTTGGCGGGGCGCGGCGCGCGGCGGATCTTGGCGATCCCGGGCATGCTGTTTGCCGCAAGTCACGTCAAAAACGACCTGCCTTGGGAGATGAACAGCTTTATCGCCGAAAACCCGGGTGTCGATGTGCGCCTCGGCCGCGATCTCGGGATCGACCCGAAGCTGCTGCACGCTGCGGCCGATCGTATCGCAGTAGCGGCGGCCGAGACGGAGATATCGCGCGCCGAGACCTTGCTGGTCGTGGTCGGGCGCGGCACCAACGACCCTGACGCCAATTCCAACATTTCCAAGCTCGCCCGGATGCTGTGGGAAGGCATGGGGCTGGGATGGGCGGAGGTCGCCTTCAGCGGCGTCGCCCATCCGCGGGTCGATGCGGCACTGATGCGGTCCGCCGCACTCGGTTTCCGCCGCATCATCGTGTTTCCCTATTTCCTGTTTACCGGGGTGCTGGTCAAACGGATCTACGCGCAGACCGACATTGTCGCCGCTCTCTTTCCGGAAATCGAGTTCGTCAAGGCGCTATACTTGCGCGACCACGAGGGAGTGCTCGGCGCGTTCCGAGACCGTGTCGCCGAGCTCTATGAAGGCCAGCCGGCGATGAATTGCCAGCTTTGCAAGTACCGCACGCAGATCATCGGCTACGAACAGGACGCGGGCACGCCGCAGACCGGCCACCACCATCATGTGCGCGGCATCGGCACCGACGGCCACCACCATCACCACGGATGATGTTCGATACCTTCGTGATGGTCGATTGGAGCGCGGCGACCGTGCCGCGCACCGGGCGCGACAGCATCTGGATCTGCTGGCATGCCAAAGACAAGGAAAGGCTGGAGAACCCTCCCACCCGGCACGCCGCAAAGTCCATTCTTGCCGATTGGCTGGCGGCGGCGATGGAACGCGGGGAGCGGGTTCTTATCGGCTTCGACTTCCCGTTTGGTTATCCCTCGGGCTTTGCCGCCCGGCTTGGCCTTTCCGGGCCGCCTTGGCGTGCCGTCTGGGACGAGATCGCCGGTCTCCTCAACGACTCCGAGGAGAACGGCAACAACCGCTTCGAGATCGCCGCCGAATTCAATCGGCGAGTGTCCAACGGCTGCTTTCCGTTCTGGGGTCGTCCGCCCTGGTTTGACACGCCCTTCCTTGGACCCAAGCACCATCGGGCACACGAGGGCGGCGGCTTGGCCGAGCGGCGGCTCGTCGATCTACATATCCCGAGCGCCCAGCCTTGCTGGAAATTGCTCGGCGCCGGGTCGGTCGGCGGCCAGGCGCTGACCGGCATACCGGTCGTGCGCGCGTTGCGCGACGACCCGCGCTGGATCGATCGCGCGCGTATCTGGCCGTTCGAAACCGGTTTGCAGGCCCCAAAGGAGGGCGCGGTCGTCATCGCCGAGGTTTATCCGTCGCTGTGGGCCGTATCGCCGGCCGATGGCGAACCCAAGGACGCGGCCCAGGTCCGCTCGGTCGCCCGATTTTTTGCCGAGACGCGACCGCGCCGGCGAGCTTGCCGCGTTGTTCGCCGGCGATCCGTCCCTGACCCGGGAGCAGCGCTACCGGGTCGAAACCGAGGAGGCCTGGACCCTCGGGGTGACCGCGGCAAGGCAGCGCCCGATTCCGGTGCCGCGCCCCTGCCCCTCACCCCGGCCCCTTCGGAGCCCCCTCGCTAACCCTCCCCCGCAAGCGGGGGAGGGAAGGGTGGGGGCAGCGAGGAGGGTGACTTGATCGCAGGTACACCTACATCCGCGATCCGGCGGAGATCTCGCGGCGCTCGTTTGCGCTGATCCGCGAGGAAGCGGATCTCGCGCGCTTCCCGCGGCAGATCGAGCCGCTGGCCTTGCGCCTGGCGCATGCGGCCGGGGACATCGCGATCCTCGGCGACCTCGCCTGGTCCAAAGGCGCGGTTGCGGCGGGGCGCAAGGCGCTCGCTGCCGGCGCACCGATCCTGGTCGATTCGGCCATGGTCGCCGCCGGGATCATGATCGACCCGAACCGGATCGTCTGCACTCTGCGCGACTCTCGAAACGACACATCAGGCGGCAGCACAGGGGACGACGCGCTCGGCCGCGGCGGTCGAGCGATGGCGACCGCATCTGCCGGGGGCAGTGGTCGCGATCGGCAACGCGCCGACCGCGCTCTTTCGGTTGCTCGAGCTGCTGGCGGACGGCGCGCCGAGACCCGCGCTCGTTCTCGGCTTTCCGGTCGGGTTTGTCGGTGCGGCCGAGGCAAAGGCGGCGCTCGCCGCCTTTGGGCATGGCCTCGAGTTCATTACGCTGCGCGGGCGGCGCGGCGGCAGCGCGCTTGCCGCTGCGGCGGTAAACGCCCTCGCAGGCAAGCTGTGAAGCCCTGGCTATCGGTCATCGGCATCGGCGAGGACGGGATTGCCGGCCTCGCGCCGGCGGCGCGGGCGCTGATCGAAACCGCCGAGGTCCTGGTCGGCGGCGCGCGCCATCTCGGCATGGTGCCGGACCACGGCGCCGAGCGGATTCTTTGGGAACGCCCGCTTGCCCCGACGATCGACGCTATCGCAGGCCGCCGCGGCACGAGGGTGGCCGTGTTGGCCAGCGGCGACCCGATGTGGTACGGCATCGGCGCCACCCTGGCCCGCCGCTTTCCGCGGGAGGAAATGACGATCGTGCCGCAGCCGAGCGCCTTCAGCCTCGCGGCCGCGCGGCTCGGCTGGCCGCTCGCCGATTGCGCGACGATCACCTTGCACGGCCGGCCGCTCGACACCTTGCGGCTGCATCTCGCGCCGCATCGCCGCATTTTGATCCTGTCGGAGGACGGCGGCACGCCCCGAGAGGTCGCCCAGCTGCTCACCGAGCTCGGCTGGGGGCCGAGCCGCCTCACCGTGCTCGCGCATCTCGGCGGCAGCCGCGAAACCATCATCGCCGGCGAGGCGCATTCTTGGGGCGACAGCCGCGTTCCCGACCTCAACACGATCGCGATCGCCTGCATTCCCGGGCCCGGCGCCCGAGCACTGCCGCGGATCGCCGGCCTCCCGGACGACGTCTTCGAGCATGACGGCCAGCTGACCAAGCGCGAGGTTCGCGCCGCGACCCTCGCGGCGCTCGCTCCGTTGCCCGGCGAAACCCTGTGGGATGTCGGCGCAGGTTGCGGCTCGATCGCGATCGAATGGCTGCGTCAAGGCGAGGGCCGCTCGGCCATCGCCATCGAGCGGGATCCGGCGCGCGCCGCGATGATCGCCCGCAACGCCGCCGCGCTCGGCGTCCCGGAATTGCGCATCGTGCTCGGCGCCGCGCCCGAGGCGCTGAAGGACCTGCCCCCGCCGGATGCGATCTTTATCGGCGGCGGGATCGGCGCGGCCGGTTTGCTGGCACAGGCATGGGCCAGCCTGCCGCCCGGCGGGCGCCTCGTCGCAACGTCGTCACCACCGAGGGCGAGGCGCGGCTTCTCGATTGGCATGCCCGACACGGCGGCGCGCTGACCCGCATCGCGGTCAGCCGCGCCGAGCCGGTCGGGCCGCACCACCTGTGGCGGCCTCTGGCGACGGTGACCCAGCTCGCCGCCGTCAAGCCGGGCTGAAATGCGGATCTTCCGGTTCGTTTCGGCCCCCACCCTCCCGCTAACGCGGGCCCCTCCCTCCCCCGTGTTCACGGGGGAGGGCAGGGGTGGAGGCTGGCTGAGCGGTATCCGGCCCTATGCGCTGCTGTGTCTTCTGTGCCTGATCCTCTATGCGCCCGGGCTCGCGGCGATCCCGCCGCTCGACCGCGACGAAGCGCGTTTCGCGCAGGCGACGCGGCAGATGCTGGAGACCGGCGACTTCGTTCGCATCCGCTTCCAGGACGAGGCGCGCAACAAGAAGCCGATCGGGATCTATTGGCTGCAGGCGGCGGCCGTCGCGGCATTCAGCTCGCCGGAAAGCGCCGCGATCTGGCCCTATCGCCTGCCTTCGGCACTGGCGGCGACCGCAGCGGTGCTGCTGACCTTCGGCTTCGGCGCCCGGCTTTTCGAGCTCGCGGCCGGCCGGCTTTATCGCCGCCGTGCTGACAGCGAGCGCGTTGGGCGTGGTGGTCGAAGCGCACCTCGCCAAAACCGATGCGGCGCTTCTCGCCGCCGTTGTCGCCGGACAGGGTGCGCTCGGGCTCGTCTATACCATGACCCGCACCGTTCGTCCGATTGGCTGGCCGCTTCCGCTTGTCTTTTGGTTCGCCGAAGCCGTCGCGATCCTGCTGAAGGGGCCGCCCGGCCCGTTGCTGGCGCTGTTGACGGCGGGTTGCCTGTCGATCGCCGATCGCGACATCCGTTGGATCAAGAGGTTGCGGCCGCTTGCCGGTGTGTTGATCATGGCGGCGATGGTGGCTCCGTGGCTGATCGCGGTGCAAAGCGCCACCGCAGGTCATTTCCTCTCGGACTCGCTGGCGCACGACCTTTTGCCGAAGCTGGTCGGCGCCCAGGAATTGCACGGCGCGCCGCCCGGCTATTACCTGGCGATGATGATCGCGACCTTCTGGCCGGGCTCGCTTTTCATCGTTCCGGGGCTGATCTGGGGCTGGCGGCGGCGGCGCGCTGCGGCCTGGCGTTTCTGCTCGCCTGGCTGGGTCCCGCCTGGATCTTCTTCGAGCTCGTTCCCAACCAAGCTGCCGCATTATGTTCTGCCGCTCTATCCGGCGCTGGCGCTGCTCGCCGGCGGCGCGTTGGCGGAAGGGTTTGCAAAACATCTCGCGGGCCCGGCGCGGTTTGTCGACAGCGCCGTTGGCGGGCTTTGGGGAGCGGTTTCGATCGCGCTGGGAGCTGCGCTGCTCATATTGCCGCTGTGGTTCGGCGGCACGGTTTCGCCGGCTGTCATCATCGTCGCTGTCCCGGTGATGCTCGGCCTGGCGTGCCTGCTTTTCTTTCGAGATCCGCAGCCGATGCGCGCCGCCGGTCTGGTTGCTACCATGTCCGCCGCCTTCGTGGTGCCGGCTGCGTTAGCCGTCGCGCCCGAGCTCGACTACCTATGGCCCAGTCGATCGGCCGCGGTGGCGCTCGCCCGCCATCCGCCGGGTCCGGGTGAGGCCGTTCTGTCGGTCGGCTACAGCGAACCGAGCCTCGTTTTTTTGCTCGGCACGGCGACCCGGCTGGTGACCGCGGAGCCTGGAGACGACCAATTGGCCGGCGCCGGCATGGCACTGGTCAATGACCGCTATGACGCGGAATTCCTGCGATCATTGGCCCGCCGCGGGCTGACCGCCCGAGCACTCGAGCGCGTCCAGGGGCTCGACTATTCGGCGGGCGGCGGCAAGCTCGTCCTTACCCTCTACCGTTTGGAGCCGGGCTGAATGCCGGTAGAGTCCGGTCGGCTCTACGGGCTCGGTGTCGGGCCGGGCGACCCGGAGCTGCTGACCTTGAAGGCATTGCGGCTGCTGCGTGCGGTGCCGGTGGTCGCTTATCCGGCGCCCGAGAATGGCGACAGCTTCGCGCGCTCGATCGTCGCCGCCTGGATCGAAGAACACCAGCGCGAGATCGCGATCCGCTTTCCGATGCGCCCGGGGCCTCCGCCCCTCGAGATTTACGATGGTGCCGCCGCCGAGCTCGCCGCCGAGCTCGATGCCGGCCATGACGTGGCCTTGTTGTGCCAGGGCGACCCGCTTTTCTACGGAAGCTTCGTCAATGTATTCATCCGCCTTGCGGGCCGGTATCGGATCGAGATCGTCCCGGGCGTCTCGTCTTTGACCGCGTGCGCCGCTGCCGCGGCAATCCCGCTGGTCTCGCGGGACGACACGCTCGCAGTGATCCCAGCAACGCTCGACGAGGACCAGATCGCAGCCCGGCTCGCCACCAGCGATACCGCTGCGATAATCAAGCTCGGCCGCCATCTCCCGAAAGTTCGCCGGGTACTGGACCAGCTCGGTCTTCTCGATGCCGCGGTCTATGTCGAGCACGCGACCTTGCCGACCCAGTACGTCGCATTGTTCTCTTGCGTCAATCCGATCAGGCTCCCTATTTCTCGATGGTACTGACAGCGACGTCACGGAGACGTGATGGACGAAGTTGAGTGCGTCGTTGTCGGAGCCGGCGTCATCGGCTTGGCGGTGGCTCGGGCGCTGGCGCTCGCAGGCATCGAGGTGCTCGTGCTCGAGCAGGCCTACACGATCGGGTTCGAGACTTCTTCGCGCAACAGCGAAGTCATCCATGGCGGGCTCTATTACCCGGTCGGCAGCTTGAAGGCGCGCAGCTGCGTCGAAGGGCGCCATCGGCTTTACAGCTATTGCCGCGAGCACGGGGTCCCGCATGCCCGGCTGGGCAAACTGATTGTCGCCACCAGCCAGGCAGAGATAGCCGGTCTAGAAAAGATCGCCTGCACGGCCCGCGGCAACGGGGTCGACGATCTGGAATGGCTGGATCCGAAACAGGCCCGCCAGCTCGAACCTGCTCTCAATTGCGTGGCGGCCCTGCTGTCGCCCTTCGACCGGCATTATCGACAGCCATGCGCTGATGCTCGCCTATCAGGGCGAGGCAGAGGCCGCCGGTGCGATCGTCGTGCTGCGTACCCCAGTCCTCTGCGGCAGTGTGTGCCGTGACGGTTTCGAGCTTGCAATTGGCGGCGATGAGCCGACGGGGATCCGCTGCCGGTCTCTGGTCAACGCCGCCGGGCTGCACGCACCGGCTCTCGCACGGATGATCGAGGGGATACCGCCGGAGACGATCCCGCCGGCCTATTTCTGCCGCGGGGTCTATTTCACTCTGAGCGGGCGCGCGCCGTTTCACCGGCTCATCTACCCCGTCCCGGTGGCCGGCGGGCTCGGAGTGCACATCACGCTGGATTTGGCAGGGCAGGCGCGGTTCGGGCCCGATGTGGAATGGATCTCTTCGATCGACTACACGGTCGAGGCGGCTCGCGGCGAGGTGTTCTATGCCGCAATCCGCACCTACTGGCCGGGTTTGCCGGATGGCGGGTTGCAGCCGGGTTATGCCGGCATCCGGCCGAAGATCAGCGGGCCGGCCGAGCCCGGCCGCAGACTTCTTCGTGCAGGGCCCCGATACCCACGGTGTGCCGGGTCTGGTAAACCTATACGGCATCGAGTCGCCGGGGCTTACGTCGTCCCTGCCGCTGGCCGACGAGGTGGTGCGAAAACTCCGCTTCGCCGAGAGTTAATCGAAAAACCGCCCCTGCCGACAAAGGCGCCAGAGCACCAGGGGCCAAGTGAGGACCTCGGGCACGCTGTCGCGGAAGACGTCCGCCTGATTGCGCCAGTGGAAATCAGCGGGCGTCGCCTCACCCGGGATCAACGCAAACAAGACGGCACCGACCGCGAGATAAACGAGAGCGAGCTCGACGAAGGTTTCCAACGGTTATCACCTGTGGAAAAAGCCTGGTACCCTGACGGCAGTGTCGACGACTTTCGGACGCGGTACACGGTAAATCACCCGAACGCGACAGAGTGTCGCGGAAGCAACCTGAACCTGGAACCGGTGTTCACGCCGCTTCGCGGCGATACCGGCTCGGTGGAGTTTCCCATGCTGATCGGTGTCCCGAAGGAGGTGAAGACCCACGAATACCGTGTCGGCCTCACACCCGGCAGTGTTCGGGAGATCGTGCATGATGGCCACGAAGTGGTCGTCGAGACCGGCGCGGGAACCGGTATCGGTTTCGAGGACGCATCCTACGAGGCCGTCGGGGCCCGCATCTTGCCCAGCAAAACGGAGGTGTTCGCGGCCGCCGAACTGATCGTCAAAGTCAAAGAGCCGCAGCCACAAGAGGCAGCTTCGCTGCGCGAAGGGCAAGTGCTGTTCACCTACCTGCATCTGGCGGCGGCCAAAGGGTTGGCTCAGGCTCTTCTCAGGTCGGGTGTGATCGCGATAGCCTATGAGACCGTCACCGACGCGCGGGGCGGACTCCCGCTTCTCGCGCCGATGAGTGAAGTCGCGGGCCGGATGGCCGTGCAGGTCGGGGCGCATTGCCTGGAGAAGGAGCAGGGCGGCATCGGCGTGCTTCTTGGCGGGGTTCCGGGCGTCCCCGCTGCAAAGGTGGTGATCCTCGGCGGCGGCGTATCGGGGACTAATGCGGCGCGCATGGCGATGGGGATGGAGGCCTATGTCACCGTTATCGACCGCTCGCTGCCGCGGCTATACGAGCTCGACCTGCAATTCGGGGCGCAACTCCATACGCTGTTCTCGACGATGGAGAATATCGAGCGCGAGGTGACCGCGGCCGATCTGGTCATCGGCGCAGTGCTGATCCCGGGCGCGGCAGCACCCAAACTCGTCAGCCGCACCCTCGTCCGCGCGATGAAGCCGGGTGCCGTGATGGTCGACATTTCAATCGACCAGGGCGGCTGTTTCGAGACGAGCAGGCCGACCACCCACGCTGCGCCGACCTATGTCGAGGAGGGCGTCGTCCATTATTGTGTGACCAATATGCCGGGGGCGGTTGCCCGCACCTCGACGGTCGCGCTGAACAACGCAACCCTGCCGTATGTGCTGGCACTCGCCGATCACGGCTGGCAGCGCGCTCTGCGCGAAGACGCGCATCTGCGAAATGGCCTGAACATTTGCCGGGGGCGAGTCACTCATCCCGCAGTCGCCCGCGATCTGGATCTTCCGTTCACGCCTCCAGAGCAGATGATCGCAAAAGCATAAACCTCTGAGTTTCGGGTACCTTGCTATGGATTGACCTTCGAGCCATCCCTATCTGAAGCCAAACAGGCTGGAAGGCGGGGGATATGGCGCTCCTTCCGATCACTGCGCCAGCGCACCTGGAAATGCGACCCGACGCGTTCGGGGGTTCGGAGCTGGCGCGCGCCCGGCAAATCGACGCGGCCGCGATCGCCGCGGTTACCGAGCTCTACCGTGAGGTCCTGCCACCCGGCGGCGCCATTCTCGATTTGATGTCGGGTTGGGTCAGCCATTTGCCGCCGGAAATCCCCTATTCGCGGGTCGTCGGGGTCGGCCTCAATCCCCAGGAGCTGGCGGAAAACCCATTTCTCGACGAATGGCACATACAGGATTTGAACAGCGACCCGCACCTGCCTTTCGCCACCGCCGAGTTCGACGGTGCAGCAATCTGCGTAGCGGTCCAGCATTTGGCGCGGCCCTGCGAGGTTATCCGCGAAGCGGGGCGTGTGCTGAAGCCGGGCGCTCCGCTGATCGTGACATTCTCAAACCGCTGCGTTCCGACGCGCGCTATCGGGTGCTGGTGCCTGCTCGACGACGCCGGGCATCTCTGTCTGATTGCTCAACACTTCGTCCAGGCGGGGAATTGGGGCGATATTCGCTGCCTCGACCGGACGCCGCCCGGCGGCGGCGATCCGCTTTACGCGGTGATTGGGCGTAGCCTCGGTACTGCGCCGGCGATGGCCGACGATTAGCTATCGTAAGCGACTATCGACGTGAAGGGCACGTCGATGCGGCTACGCCCGTTCAAGAAGGACAGCTCGATGATGCATGCCGCGGCGGTCACTTCGCCGCCGCGCTGACGCACAAGGTTGATGGCAGCCTGCATCGTCCCTCCGGTTGCCAGCAGATCATCGAGCACGACCACCCGCTGCCCGGGGCTGACGGCATCTTCCTGGATCTCGATGGCATCGGTGCCATATTCGAGATCATAGGTGAAGCGGGCGGTCCGGCCGGGCAGCTTGCCCCGCTTGCGCACCATCGCGAAACCACGACCGAGCTCATAGGCTAGAGGCGCCGCCACAAGAAAGCCGCGGGACTCGATGCCGACCAGAAGATCGGGCTGGTGCGGCTGCAACGCGCCCGCCAGCCGCCGCACCGTTATTTGCCAAGCCTCCGGATGGGCGAGCAAGGTTGAAATGTCGTAGAATAGAATGCCCGGTTTCGGGAAATCGGGTATCGGTCGAATATGCTGCTTGAGGTCCATGGGGGTCCTCCGCGACCAATCGGCGGCTTTTGAGCTGGTGATCGTTGCGGCATAACCGCTTTTCTTGTAGTTGGGAAGGCCGTGTTCGGCGGCGGAAGAGCGCAATCTAAACCCCTGAAGAACGTAATGGCGTCCGTCGCCGCTACACTCGTCGAATCGGAAGAACCCGGATCGTTCGTCTTTGCGGCGGCCGGCCAGTGGCTGGTCACGACCGCCGCCGAACTGGACCGGCGGCTGCGTGCCGTCCATATGCCGCGCGACAAACGGGTTACCCTGGACCTGGCGGGCATCGAACGGCTCGATACCGCGGGCGCCTGGCTGCTGCTGCGGACCGAGCACGAACTGGAGGCGCACGGCAACGTCGTCGAGTTCCGGAATCTTCAGGGCAAATCTCGCGCCTATATTTGATCAAGTCCGGGCGGGCGGAATGGTGGTTCCCGCCCCCCATCCGCGGCCGGCGCACCATACGCTAACGGGGTTTCTCGAGAAGATCGGCCGGATTTCGGTCGGGCTCGTCGGTCGTGTCCTCAGCCTGCTCAGCTTCTTCGGCGTCATCTGCATGGCAGCCGGGAGAGTGTTGTTTCACCCCCGCAGGCTGCGGCTGACGGCGCTGGTTGCCCAAATGGAGCAGACCGGGGTCAATGCCGTGCCGATCGTCGGTCTGTTGTCCTTCTTGATCGGGGTCGTGCTCGCCTATCAGGGGGCCGATCAGCTGCGCCGCTTTGGTGCCGAGATCTACACGGTCAATCTTCTGGGCGTGGGGATTCTGCGCGAACTGGGGGTGCTGATGGCGGCAATCATCATCGCCGGCCGTTCGGGCAGCGCTTTTACCGCGCAGATCGGGACGATGCGGGTCAACGAAGAGATCGACGCGCTGCGTACGATCGGCCTCGACCCGGTCGAAGTGCTGGTCATCCCTCGTCTGTTCGGGCTGATGCTGACTTTGCCGATGCTGACCCTCTGCGCCAACCTTCTCGGAATTTTGGGGGGCGCCTTGATGGCGTGGGCCTCGCTCGACATCACGCCCCCGCAATTCACTCTGCAGCTGCGATCGGCGCTCTATCCCTGGACGTTCTGGATCGGCTTGGTCAAGGCGCCGTTCTTCGCCTTCATCATCGCCCTGATCGGCTGCTACGAAGGCTTTCAAGTTGCCCGCAGCGCCGAGAGCGTGGGACGGCTGACCACTCTTTCGGTAGTCGAAGCGATTTTTTTTGTCATCGTCGCCGACGCAGCTTTTTCGATCGTCTTTTCTGTTCTGAAAATATGAGTGCAGTGGATCATATGGAGGAACCGATCATCCGGGTGCGGGGCCTCGTCAACCGGTTCGGCGCCGAGACGGTGCATGACGGTCTCGATGTCGATGTTCGGCGCGGCGAAGTGCTCGGGATTGTGGGCGGTTCCGGTTCCGGGAAATCGGTCCTGCTGCGGACCGTCGTCGGCCTCAACCGCCCGGTTGAAGGCAAGGTCGAAGTTTTCGGGCGCGATGTTTGGGCGATGAGCGACGCCGGGCGGCGAGAGCTCGAAAAACGCTGGGGGGTGCTGTTTCAGGACGGCGCTCTGTTCAGCTCGCTGACAGTCGCGCAGAACATCGAAGTGCCGATCAAGGAGTACTTCGACATCCCGCTGAGCCTTATGGACGAGATCTCGGCTGTCAAGGTGGGCATGGTCGGGCTGCCGGAGGACGCAGGGGAGAAATACCCCGCGCAGCTGTCGGGAGGCATGCGAAAACGCGCCGGTCTCGCCCGCGCCCTTGCCCTCGATCCGGAAGTCGTCTTTCTCGACGAGCCCACCGCGGGTCTAGATCCGATCGCCGCCGGGGCCTTTGACGAATTGATACGGGACCTGAAGACCAGTCTTGGGCTGACCGTGTTCATGGTGACCCACGATCTCGACAGCCTGTTCGCGATCTGCGACCGCGTCGCGGTACTGGTCGACAAAAAGCTTCGCGTCGGCACACTGGAACAGCTCCTCAATGACAATCATCCCTGGATCCACTCGTATTTTCACGGCCCGCGCGGGCGGGCGGCTCAGCACCCGGAAGCCGCCACTGGGACCAAGCAAGGAGCACCGAGCGCGGCCCCGGTGTGAGCCGCGCTTCCTCAGGAGAGAGTAGATGGAAACGAGAGCCCATTATGTGGCAGTCGGCGCATTCGTCCTCGCCGTCATCGTCATAGGCTTTGTCGCGGTGCTGTCGCTGGGCCGAGTCGAGTTCGCGCAAGACCTCAAGCGGTATTACATCTTTTTCAAGGGATCCGTCACGGGGCTCAGCAAAGGCTCGGTGGTCCAGTACAACGGGATCACCGTTGGCCGGGTAGTCGATGTCCGGGTCGATCCGGACGATCTCGAAAAAATCCAGATCACGGTCGAGATCGACAAAGACCTCGTTCCGATCAAGACCGATGCCCGGGCTTTTGTCGACACCAACCTGTTGAGCGGCGTTGCTACGATCCAAATCCGCGGCGGGACCCGCGACGCCAAGGACCTCGAGCCGGAGCCGGGTCATCGCTATCCGATCATCGCGGCGGGAAGCTCGGTGTTCCAGCATGTGACCGAGGCAGGGCCGCAATTGTTGGACCGCTTGACGGTGGCCGTGGACAATCTCAATGACCTGCTGTCGGAGCAGAACCGCACAGCTGTTTCCGACAGCCTCCAGAATGTTCGGACGATAACCGAGGCCTTTGTCGCGCCGAGCAAAGAGGTGAGTGAGCTCGTCGGCAACGCGAACACGGCCGTGCTCGAGATGACGACACTGCTCGACCACATCGATCACGGCTTTGCCGGTAAGGGCGGCCTGAAAGACGAAGCCTCGCAGGCGCTTGCCGACTTCGATCGGCTCGCCAAGAATCTGGTCGACACCAACCGGCAGCTCCAGCAGGTGCTGCAGGAAAACCGCCCGGGTCTGCACGAATTCACGCAGGCGACCTTGAACCAGGTCAGCAACCTGGTGAGCGACATGCAGCGGTTCATCGCCGGACTGTCGCGGTTCGTGGCCTCGGTCGAACGCGACCCGGCGCGGCTTGCTGTTCGGCGAGCGGCGGGAGGGATACAAGCCGCAATGAACCGGCCGACGGCTCGCCTGTCGCGCCGATTCGTCCCGAGCGTCCTGATACTCACCCTGGCCGGCTGCTCGGGCTTGCTCGGGGGTGGCGAGCCTACCCACCTCTATCGCCTCACCCCGAAGAGCACCTATCCGGCGAATTTGCCGCACCGCTCCGTGCAGCTCCTGGTCAACGAGCCCCTCGCCCCGGCAGGGCTCGACAAGTCGCGCATCGCATTGACCCGGTCCCCAGTCTCGATCGACTATTTTGCCGATTCGGAGTGGACGGATCGCGCCCCCCTCCTGGTGCAGACGGCGATACTGCAATCCTTCGAGAACAGCAGGGCAATCACCGCGATCGACCGGGAATCGGTCGGGCTGCGAGCGGACTTCGTCCTCAGGACCGAGATTCGGCATTTCGAGGCCGTCTACGATTCGTCGGATGAGCCGCCCGAGATTTGGGTCGCGATCATCGTCAGGCTCGTCAACCCGACCAGCCGCGACGTCGTCGCGCAAACCTCGTTCGAGCAGCGCCAGCGTGCTTCCGCCAATGACGTTCCGAGCATCGTGTCGGCATTCGATGAGGCGCTCGGGGGCGTGATGAAGGACATCGTCGTTTGGACGGTTACCAATCCCGCTTTGTCGGTTAAACCCGCTTAGCTATCCTGGACGCGTTTTGTTCGCGTGAGGTGGTCGGTTGGCGAATTCGCACCGCGACGAAGGCTTGCGCGTCAGCCAAGCCGAAATCGAGCAGATGATAGCAGCTGCGGAGATCATCCGGGATTGTCGGCGCGACCTTGCGACCCGCAACACCAGCCTCGTCGGCGAGGTCATCGGGAGTTCGACGATTTGCGCCTGGCGTCATTACCCCGACGGGGAGGTGTTTGATGCGACAAGTCATGCGCAATATTTTTTCCATGCGCATGCGCCGGACAGCCGGCCACCCCCGGAGCGCGGCCACTTCCATACCTTTCTGCGAGCCGAGGGAATGCCGGGTGGGGTGGTGCCGCTGCTGCTTCCCGAGCTGGCGGTCGCCGATGTCGCGGCGCCGCCGCCGCAAGCCGCGCCGCTCAAGCGCGGAGAACGGGACGAGGTGAGCCACCTGATCGCGATCGCCATCGATGTTCGCGGCGAACCCAATCGACTGTTTACCACCAATCGATGGGTCACCGGCGAGACCTGGTACCGGGCCGAGGATGTGACCCAAATGCTGGATCGTTTCGTGATCGCCGAGAGGGAGCCGTCCGCGGTGCTCAACCGCTGGATCGGCGCGATGATCCACCTCTTCCGGCCGCAGATTGCGGGGCTGTTGCAGGCCCGCGACGAGACTGTCATGGCGTGGCGCCGCCGCCGCCGCACGCAAGTGTTCGAGGACCCTCGACTGGAGATTACCTCCAGCCTGGATATCCAACTCGACACTCAGCTCGCTCTCGTCGACAGAGCTCGCGACAGATCGGACGAAGGCGCTTTTCGGCGCGTGCCTGCGTTGCCGCCGATGGCGGAAGGCTGGGAGGAGGGGCACGCCGGCTGAGCGCCGCCGGCGGCCGGCATCTTATTATCGGGACCCACAATTATCGGGACGGGGGCTGCCCGAGCGGCGCTCGCGGGGGAAGGCCGTTGGAGCTCAAGCATTCTTTCAGCTTGGCGTCGCGCTTGGCGTTCGATTCGGCGCTGAAATCGGGAAACGCGGTCTGCGCCTGCTGCGCGCAGGTGTCCATCGTCTTCCAGCTTCTCAACGCCGACTGACCCTGTTGGGTCGCCGCCGCGCTGAGCGGCAGCAGGAGAGACACGGCGACGAGCGGGAAAGCAAATCGGTTCATCGACACCTCCTCCTGCGATCATACAGCAGCTCGCCCGCCGCGCTGTTGCGCTTCGGAAAAAACTGAGGCTCCATAGGCCGAATCCAACCGGAGGGGCTGGAATGCTGAAGATCTGGGGCCGAGCGACGTCGTCCAATGTGCAGAAGGTGCTGTGGTGTTGCGCCGAGCTCGGGCTCGAATATGAACGCGTCGATTTGGGCGGGCCTTTTGGCGGCAATCAAGATCCGGAATACCTCGCGCTGAACCCCAACGGGCTCGTGCCGACCGTCAAAGACGGCGATCTGGTCATGTGGGAATCGAACACGATCTGCCGTTATCTCTGCACGACGCGCAACGGCGAGCGGCTCTACCCGAAAGACCCCGTGGCGCGAACCCATGTCGAGCGATGGATGGATTGGCAACTCTCCAGCGTCGGCCCGCCGATGGGCGCGTTGCTGTTCGGTCTGATCCGCACAAGGCCCGAGCAGCGCGATCCCGCCGCGGTCGAAGCGGCGCGCCGCAAGGCGCTGGCCGCCTGGACGATTGCGGATGACGCGCTCGAAGGCCGTCCCTACCTTGCCGGTGCAGAGCTCAGCCTCGCCGAGATCACGCTGGGAACTTTGGTCTATCGCTGGCACGCCTTTCCGATCGAGCGGCCGCCGCTGAAGAACCTCAAGACCTGGTTCGAGCGGCTGCGTGAGCGCCCGGCCTTCAAGAAGCATATCGAAATCCCGATCACGTAATAGTGAGCCGATAGCGGCGGCTCTTGCTTTGCCGACGACTGCGGGCTAGTCTGCGCTGGTCCCGCCGAGTTGAACCTTGCCGGACAAGAAAGGGAGGGAGCATGTCGTCTATTACGAAATTTCGAGTGTCGGCAGCGGCGTTAGCAATCGTCGTGGCCGGCGCGAGCGGGGTGGCGCTTGGGCAAGACAAGGAAACCGTCCTCAAGGATCGCCAAGCGACGATGAAGGAACAAGGCAAGGACATCGGGGCCGTAAAGGCCTATCTCGACGGCAAGGGGGATCTGGCGCAAGCCAAAGCCGGCGCCGCCGATCTGACCCAGACGACCAAGAAAATCCCGCAGTTGTTCCCTCCCGGAACCGGCGGGCCGAACCCGACCGGCGATTATGTCGCAAAACCGGTGATCTGGACCGACTGGAACAAGTTCCTCGATGCGCAAAAGGCCGCCGCCGCCAAGGCCGACGCCCTCCTCGTCGCGGTGAACGGCGGCGACAAGACCGCGATCGAAGCCGCTTTCAACGATCTCGGCAAGAACGGTTGCGGCGGCTGCCATACGACGTTCCGCGAAAAGATCGAGAAATAGCAGCCTGCTCACCCGTCTCTGGCATCGGTTAGACGTGACGGCCGGTCCAGCTGGTATTTGCTGGCGAATTTCGAGGGCAGCGGCGGTTGCGTTGCTGCCGGTTCTGAGCGTCTCGGCGGCAGCAGACGACGGTGTCGCGAGGGGCCTATCTCGCGAACGCCGCCGGCTGCGAGGACTGTCACACTGATCGCGAGCATGGCGGGCAGCCCTATGCCGGCGGCCGTGCGCTCGCGACGCCGTTCGGGACCTTCTACAGCCCGAACATCACTCCGGATCCGGAGACCGGTATCGGCCGCTGGAGCGACGAGCAATTTTTGCGGGCATTGCGCGACGGCGTGCGTCCCGACGGCGCCAATTATTTCCCGGTATTCCCGTATCCCAGCTTTACCAAGATCACCGATGCGGATGCGCGAGCGATCAAAGCCTATCTCTTTTCACTGCCGGCGGTACGGCAGGCCAACCGAGCGCACGACGTCTCCTTCCCATTCTCCTGGCGCTTTCTGCAAAACATATGGAAACTCCTGTTTTTCAGTCCCGGCCCGTTCCGGCCGGCACCGGACCGCTCCGAAGCGTACAATCGCGGCGCCTACCTCGTTACCGCGCTCGCCCACTGTGGCGAATGTCACACACCGCGCAATTGGTTCGGCGCGACCGAGCCGGACCGCTTTCTCGCCGGGAACCCGCACGGGCCGGACGGCAAACAGGTCCCGAACATAACTCCCGACCCGCAGACCGGCATCGGTAACTGGACCGAAGAGGACATTACGACATTGCTGAATACCGGCCAGACCCCGGAGTTCGACTTCGTCGGCGGCGCGATGGGCGAAGTCGTGCGAAACACCTCTCGGCTCGACGATGCCGACCGGCGGGCGATTGCGGTTTATCTGAAATCGCTTCCGCCGATTCATTCGAAAAAGAAGGGTCGGTGAGCGGGGCTTTCGAGACTGGACGCGCCGGCAGGAGTTCCTATGATGTCGGGCCGCGCCAGATCGGGATCCTGCGGGTAGTCTTCAGGCGTTGATTGATCGAGCAAATGGTCGACTGACGATAGGGAGTGCGTCTTGGCGCGAGGGCGACCGGATAAGAGCCTGGCCCGTTTCGAGCGGGTCGCGTTGGTGCTGTCGGGCGGGGGCGCACTCGGCGCCTATCAGGCCGGCGCCTATTCGGCGCTCGAAAAATGCGGGGTGCGGCCAAACTGGATCGCGGCCACCGCCATAGGCGCTGTCAACGCCGCGATCATTGCCGGGAATCTGCCGCATGAACGCGTCATAAGGCTGCGCCAGTTTTGGCGAGAGCTGAGCAAGTGCACAGCAACGCGGCGCCCCGGCGGCCCCGCCCGGTGGGCCAAATCGGCTCTCACGACCTTTCTGTCGGGAGGCCCGCGCTCTCACGCCGATGCAGGTCGCGCAGCGACGAGCCTGTCGTTTCCGCCGCCCAATTGCGGGCGCTGATCGCCGAGACGGTCGACTTCGAGCGGATCAATTCGGGAACCATCCGGGTCGTTTTGGGTGCGTTGAACCTTACGACCGGAGCCGAGACATTCTTCGACAACGACCGGCACGTGCTCACCGCCGATCACGTGATGGCCGGCACCCCGCTGCCGGGGTTGCCGCCGATCGCGATCGATGAGCAGCTCTTCGGCGGCAGCGCAATCGCGGTTTCGGCGCTGGAGGATGCGCGTCCCGCCGATACTCTGTGTTTCGCGATCGATGGCTATGATCCGGTCCCCGGAACGCACGGCGGCATCAGCCGGACTGCGCGGGAGATCGCCGCGATGCGCCGCACTCACGACCTGCGCCGCAGAATTGCTTTGCTCGGCGAGCGGGTTCCCCCGACCCAGCGCAGCGATGTCGACATCAGGCGATGCCTGTCAGAGGCGAGCAATGCGACGATGACGATTCTGCATCTGGTTCACGAGGTCAACGCCGCCGAGTTTGCCGTCAAGATGGCCGATTTCTCTGTCGGCCGCGGTTACGCGGCGGTGGCGAGCCGGAGAAAGCGACATCGGGACCAGCCTTGCGCATCCCCGCTGGCTCGCGCCGCCGCCGCGCATTTCCGGCATTGTCGTGCACGAAGTCCGCGGCGGCTTGGCCGCCCCGCCGCGCTGAGCCTTCGCGCCGAGTCTCCCACTGGGAGATCAGTTTGACGTGAATGGCGCGGTTTCGCCGCCACAGACGCCCATAATTTAAGCAAGTGCATCGATCTGCCCCATAAAGCGGCGGTGTTAACCAAGTTTTGAAACATTGCACCCGATAGTTGCAATGCTCGGAGAGAAGATCTCCCGCACCCTTGCCTAAATGACTGGCAATACAAATATACCCTTGAAATCTCAAAAGTTTTGCGATGGGATGATTTCGCCTTTGGATGGATCGGAATGGGAACCGTTTCGACAGTTTGGAGGTTCCCGAGCACGGGGGCGGGTAAATTCGAGGATATATGCTCTACGACACTTACCAGGTACACAGCGACGTACTCGCCCCGATTCGCCTGATGGCCGAGTTCTTCCGCGGCGTGCTGACCCAGCCATGGCCGCTGATCGAGAATGCTCCGCTGGTGAGGAGCGCGGCGGCGGCGATGGAGCTGCTCTCCAATGCCGGGATGTCGCACGATCGGCCGGAATTCGGCATCCGCAAGGTGGCCGTCGGCGGCGAGGAGGTTGGCGTCACCGAAGAGGTCGTCGCATCGCATCCGTTCTGCCGGCTGCTGCATTTTCGCAAAGAGGGAACCCGCGACGAGCCGACGGTCCTCGTCGTGGCGCCGCTTTCGGGTCATTTCTCGACCCTGTTGCGCGGCACCGTCGCGACCCTGTTGCCCGACCACAATGTCTACATCACCGACTGGGTGAATGCGCGAAACATCCCGCTGCTTTACGGCCGGTTCGATCTCGACGACTTTGTCGATGTGGTGAGCCGGTTCGTTCGTCTGTTGGGACCGAAAATCCATGTCATGGCGGTGTGCCAGCCTTCGGTCCCGGTGCTGGCCGCGGTGTCGCTGCTGGCGGCCGCCGGCGACCCCTGCCAGCCGGCGTCGATGATCCTGATGGGCGGTCCGATCGATCCGCGGGCGAACCCGACCGAGGTCAATCGTTTCGCGATGGCGCATTCGCTCGAATGGTTTGACCGCACCGTCATAACCACGGTGCCGGCGCGGTATCCCGGAGCCTTTCGCCGGGTCTATCCCGGCTTTCTGCAGCTCGCCGGGTTTCTCAGCATGAATTTCGACCGGCACGTCTCGGCGCACTGGTCGATGTTCCACAATCTCGTCAAGGGGGACGGCGACAGCGCGGCGGCGACTCGCGCTTTTTACAAAGAGTACAGCTCGGTCATGGATCTGCCGGCGGATTTCTACCTGCAGACCATCAAACGCGTCTTTCACGACCACGATCTGCCGCTCGGGCGTTTTCGGGTGCATGGCGACCCGGTCGAGCCGCAGGCGATCGAGCAGACCGCCTTGATGACCGTCGAGGGCGAGAACGACGACATTTGCGCGGTCGGGCAGACCGTCGCCGCGCACGATCTCTGCACCGGCATCCCGCCGGCGAAAAAGATGCACCACCTCCAGCTCAAAGTCGGCCATTATGGGGTGTTCCACGGCCGCCGGTGGCAGACCGAGACCTACCCCAAGGTCAAGGCGTTCATCCGCGCGCAGGGGTAACGGTCGCGTTCGGTACGCGGGCTCAGCGGTCGCGCGATCAAGCGGCGGCGCGGGAATGGTCCTTTGGAAGCGCCAGCCACTGGGCCATCAGCTTGCCGCTGTCGGCCTCGAACCTCTCGTCGAGCAGCTGCGAGCCGAGAATGCGGTCGACCCGAAAATTGCGAAAGTCTCCTCGCAATTCGCACCACGCACCGAGCAGGGTGACGTCGACATAATACGCCATCGCGATCGGCCAGATCGTTCTCTGCGTGCTGGCGGCCTTCTTCGTCGACATAGGCGATGGCAAGCTTGCGCGTCTCGCGGATCGCGTTGCGCAATTGCGACTGGTCGATCCCGTTGACCGCCGGGGCGCTGCCCTCGGATACGAAAAGCGGCGCTGCGACGAGCTGCGACTGTAATTCCCGCGGAACCACGGCGGCCAGCTTGGCGAGCACGCTTTCTGCCGCTTTCTGGAGTTTCGGATCGCGCAGGCGGCGCAACAGCCGCACGCCGATCGCAATCGCGTCGGTCTCCTCGAGAGTGAACATCAAGGGCGGCAGATCAAAGCCGCGGCGCAGCACATAGCCGAGCCCGGGCGCCCCTTCGATCGGCACGCGGCTCGCCTGCAAGGCGGCGATGTCGCGATAGATCGTGCGGACCGTCACTTCCAGCTTCTCGGCGATCGCCGCTGCCGTGAGCGGGTGCGGGGCCGAGCGTAATGTCTGGATGATATCGAACAGGCGGTCGGCGCGGCGCATTGACGGCTCCTGACAGAACGCTGTCAGTATCACCCTGTTAACCTCCCGCGAGCAACGCTTGGAAGGAGGGACGGATGGTTTCGATCCATGTCGATATAGATGCAGGCCGAGTGGACGCCCGGCATCCCGTTCTATGGACCGGCGGCGCGCTATGACGGCAAAGACATCGTGCAGCTCAAGGTGCTCAGCGACCGTCGGGCCGAGGGAGGCGGCATCGCGTGGCTCGGCAAATTCTCGCCGCCGCCCGGGAAGCTGATCAAGATCGTCGCGACCGCCCTTTCCGACGAGCATGTCTTCAATCTCGAAGGCGGCCGCGCGACAAAATCGGGCGCACCGGCGCGCGCCTCGGGCGGCTACACGTTAAACCCGACGGGCCAGCCGCACAGCGCCATGATCGCGGCCGAAACGGTCAGCCTCATCATCTATTCCGGCGAGCCCGACCGGATCGTGTCGATGGAAGTCATCGATGTCGCCGCCTGAGACGGGAGGTTACGGTGACAGTTTACCAGACCGCTCGACCGCTCATCAATTTGTCCGAGTCCAACAGAACCGGTTCCCGGATCCCGTAAACTGTCACCGTAATTCGTCGGACTACCCGGATGGGTCGTGGGACGCGGAGCGCAATACCCGCGAGTTTGTCGCGGCGATGTCCCGATGGCGCGATCATGGTCTTCTCAGCTTCTCAATCAACAGCGGATAATCATTTACTGGCCGCAATCGGCAGGCATGCAGGCTGGGGATTTTTTGATTATCGGAGAAAAGGGGAAGATTTTGGCGCAGGTTATCAGAGCATCCCGATTAGTTGGGAGATCAATACCCCGCGCAAACGAGCATTTTTTGGACTGGTTCGACAAATAACCGCCGGTCGGTGAGATGGCGGCCGATAAGCCGATCGTCTTCGGCGCACCCTACAGCGTCTACGTGCGCGCCGTGCGGCTTGCGCTTGAAGAAAAGGATATCGCTTACGAGCTTGTCCCGGTCGATATTTTTGCATCGGATGGACCGCCTCCGGAGCACTTGACGCGGCATCCGTTCGGCAAGATCCCGGCATTTGAGCACGCCGGTTTCCGGCTATACGAAGCCGAGGCGATTACGCGATACATCGATGAGGCGTTTGAGGGCCCCTCGCTACAACCCGCAGACCCTCGCAGCCGCGGGCGGATGACCCAGATCATCAGTATTCTCGACAGTTACGTCTATCGCACGCTGGTATGGGACATCTACGTCGAACGGATCGCTCGCCCGGCGACCGGTCTAGTCACCGACGAAGCGAGAGTGGCAGCCGCATTGCCGCAGGCGGAAGTCTGCCTATCCGCAGTATCGGAGTTGATGGGTGATAGACCTTGGCTCGCCGGATCCATGATCAGCTTGGCGGACCTCCACGCGGCCCCGATGTTCGCGCTCTTCCGGCTCGCGCCTGAAGGCAAGCTTCTTCTCAATCGCGAGGCTCGCCTCCTCGGCTGGTGGGATCGCATCAGTAAGCGCGCGAGCTTCGCGCGGACCCAAGTGCCACCTCGCCATGCCTCACAGTCTCTCTAATGGCTGCTCGGTGCGAATGCTCATCGCTACCCTGCAGCAGTGAGTGACTGTAGGGAGTGAGTTCCCGTGTCGGCCGACGTGAGCGGCCCTTGCGCGAGGCTTCATTGTACGGGACCCGGTGTCGCGACGTCGATCGAGCGCCACCCGACATTCAGGAGTTTTCGGCTAACGGCATCGAAGGCGAACCAGTTTCCGCCATTTGTTGCGGGCTGGTCGTGACGCCGGCTGATCGGCACTCGGGCAAGATGGCAATAGAGCAGCGTCCCCGTGCCTCCGTGCCCAATAATCGCAACGTCGCCATCGCCGGAGGCTTCCGAGATGACCTGTTCGACCGCGTGAACGATCCGCGCCTGGGCATCTGTCGCGGGTTCCCAGCCCCGAATGCCGATTTGCGGTTGGGCAAAGAACGCATCAACCGTTGCCTCGAACTCTTGCTGAGCGAGGTAGCCCGTCGCCGATCGGTCATTCTCGCCGAGACCATCGACGACGCTGTACCCGTGCAGTCCAAGCGCGTCAGCGAGGAGTTGTGCCGCGTCTCGCGCTTTGCGCTCGGTGCTTGAGAAGATACGGCGCACACTCCTTGCCCAAGGAGAGGTTGCCATTGCTTGCATGCGCGCTCGCCCGCGCGCATTGAGCGGCCAATCGGCAACCGGGATGCGCGGATCGATCGCTACGTCCGGGTGGGTGATGAAGAACACCGCTGGCATTGATGATCCTAAAATCGCCTTGTTCGCATTGCATAATCTGGAGCATGCATAACCGCAGGCATGTCGGCCCATACAACCATTAAGAGAATTTGGCTGTTGATCCGCTGCAGATACAGCCAAGGGAAATGATAAGCTCAATTTATGATTGCAGAACAGGGAGGCGGCGGACTTCCTCCGCAAAAAGTCGCACCACCTCCGGCCCAAACTCGGCCATTATAGGGTAATCGTGGCCGTCGGCCGGAGGGAGGAACAAGATGCCGCTGCGTGGCAAGGTCGTCATCACCTGCGCCGTCACCGGGTCGATCCACACCCCGACGATGAGCCCGCATTTGCCGCTGACGCCGGATGAGATCGCGCGCGATGCGATCGCCGCGGCGGAGGCGGGGGCGGCGATCCTGCATCTGCATGCCCGCGACCCGAAGGATGGGCGGCCGACGCCGGACCCCGATGTGTTCATGCAGTTCCTGCCGCGGATCAAGCAGTCGACCGGCGCGGTCGTCAACATCACGACCGGCGGCGGTCACGGCATGAGCCTCGAGGAAAGGCTCGCCGCTCCGCTGCGCGCCAAGCCGGAAATGTGCTCGCTCAACATGGGGTCGATGAATTTCGGGCTGTTCCCCTTATTGGAGAAGTACAAGGAATTCAAATACCCCTGGGAGTCGCGGCATCTCGAAATGACGCGCGACTTCATCTTCCGCAACACCTTTGCCGATATCGAGCGGATCCTGAAGGATTTGGGGGAGGGCTGCGGCACCCGCTTCGAGTTCGAGTGCTACGATGTCGGCCATCTCTACAACCTGGCGCATTTCCTCGATCGCGGGCTGGTCAAGCCGCCGCTCTTCGTGCAGACGATCTTCGGGATCCTGGGCGGCATCGGGGCCGATCCGGAGAATGTCGTTCACATGAAGCGGATCGCCGACAAATTGTTCGGCGATTCCTATGCGTGGTCCGTCCTCGCCGCCGGCCGCCACCAATTGCCGTTGGTGTCGATGGGCGCGATCATGGGCGGCAATGTCCGGGTCGGGCTCGAGGATTCGCTGTGGATCGGCCGAGGCAAGCTCGCCGAGAGCAATGCCGACCAGGTCAGCTGCGTCCGGTCGATCATCGAGAACCTCTCGCTCGAAATCGCCACCCCCGACGAGGCGCGGGCGATGCTCGCGCTGAAGGGCGGCGACGCGGTCGCGTTCTGATGATCGACAAACGCGTCGAGAGCCTCGCCGAAGCCGTCAGCGGCATCGCCGATGGCGCGACGATCCTGTGCGCCGGGTTTGGCGGCGCCGGACTGCCGGATGCGTTGTGCGAAGCGGTGGTCGAGCAGGGGGCGCGCGATTTGACCGTCGTCGCCAACAATGCCGGGACCGGGAGGAGGGGGCTCGCCGCATTGCTCGCGGCCGGCCGGGTGCGCCGGATCATCTGCTCCTTCCCGCGCAGCTCCGGCTCGGTCGTGTTCGAAGAGCTCTATGCCGCCGGCCGCATCGAATTGGAGCTGGTGCCGCAGGGCATCATCAGCGAGCGCATGCGCTGCGCCGCCGCCGGGCTCGGCGGTTTCTACTCGCCGGTCTCGGTCGGCACCCGGCTCGCCGACGGCAAGGAGCACCACGAGATCGACGGCCGCATGTATGTGCTGGAAAAACCGCTGAAGGGCGACGTCGCGCTCCTATCCGCCGATCGCGGCGACCGCTGGGGCAATCTGACCTATCGCAAATCGGCGCGTAATTTCAACCCGACGATGGCGATGGCGGCCGATCTCTCGGTCGTGCAGGTGCGCCATATCGTCGAGCTCGGCGAGCTCGATCCCGAGGTGATCGTCACCCCCGGCATCTTCATCGACCGCTTGGTCGAGGTGCCGGTTTAATCCGGCTACCAGCGCGACATCTCGGCGTGATCGGGCATGCGGCCCTGCGGCGTCAACTTGTCAACGATACCGGGAAGGACGCGCGACAGCTCCGAGACGAGATCATGCGGCGCGACGCCGGTCATGCGCGACAGGTTGTTCACCGCATCGGGTCCGAGCGCCTGGTGCAGCTGCTCCGGGGTAATAGGCCGGTTTTGCCCTGGCCCGATCCATGAATTGATGACGTCGCCGTGCCCGCTCTGCTGGAACCGCTGCACGAGGCTGCCGAGACCTCCGAGAAGGCCGCCCTGCGGCTGGCCCGCAGAAGGCGGGGTCGCCTGCGGCTGATTAGGCGCGCCCGGCGGCGCGTTTGCGCGCGGTTGCGCCGGCACCCCCAAGAAGATTGCCAAGACCTCCGGTTGCCTTTGCTGCAAGCAACGCCGTCGCTGCAATCATCAGCGGCTTGGACAAGCCTCCGCCCGGAACCGCGGAACCCAGAATGTCATCGAGAAGCCCCATCTTTGCCTCCCATCAAACCCGCCGACCAAACACGGCGTGGTAGATCACCAACACGACAATCGCGCCGATGATTGCCACCACCATGCTGTAGATATTGAAGCCGGTAATCCCGCTGGCTCCCACCGCAGAGAAAATGAAGCCGCCGACGATCGCCCCGACAATGCCCAGCACGATGTCGAGAAAGAAACCTTCACCCGATTTGTTTACGATCTTGCTGGCGATGAAACCGGCAATCAGCCCGAGAATGATCCACCCGATAATCGACATCACCCACCGTTGGCCTGGTTCGGATGAGTGGATTAATACATAAAAGGCGACCCAGTTTCAACCGCCTGCCCACTGATTGCAGGGAGAATTGGGCGGCTTGCGGGCGGCAGCGGACCTGCGTAGCATTCACTCCGGGCAGCGATGGAGGAATTGGATGCCGCTTAAACGCCGCCAAATCGCGTGGCGCGCCGCGCAGGATCTCGCCGACGGCGCCTATGTCAATCTCGGGATCGGGCTGCCGACGATGGTTTCCGACTTCATCCCGACCGATCGCGAGATCGTCTTGCACAGCGAGAACGGCGTCCTCGGCGTCGGACCGGCGCCTGGCGACAACGAGGTCGACTGGGATTTGATCAATGCCGGCAAGCAGCCGATCACTTTGGTGACCGGCGGCAGCTATGTGCACCACACCGACTCGTTTCTGATGATCCGCGGCGGCCATCTCGACCTGGCGCTGCTCGGCGCTTTCGAGGTCTCCGAGAAGGGCGACCTCGCCAATTGGACGACCGACGATCCCGGCTTTCCGCCTGGGGTCGGCGGCGCGATGGATCTGGCGGTCGGCGCCAAGGAGATCCGCGTCCTCGTCGAGCACATGACCAAATCCGGCGCGCCGCGCATTCGCCGGCAGTGCGGCTACCCGTTGACTGCCGCTGGCGTCGTGCGCCGGATCTACACCGACCTCGCAGTGATCGATGTGACGCCCGACGGACTCGTCGTACGCGAGATGGTCGAAGACATCGATTTTCCGGCGCTGCAAGCCAAAACCGAGGCGACACTGCGCCCGGCTTCGGACCTTTGCCCGCTCCGCGCCCCTGTCGTTTAAGGTCGCCTGTCCCGCATCTTGTCGTAGCGGCCCTTCGGCACGATTTCGGCGACCGTGCCGTCGGGCGCGCGGTATTTGATCGGGACCTCGCCCGGCTTGGAGAGGATTTTGCCACCATTGGCGACGACACTCTCCGCAAAACCTTCGTGGTCATCGACCTCGATGCCGAAATGGTGGATCGCCGGGCCGGGGCCCACCAGTCTGGCTTCTTCGTCGTTCTCGCTGTCGTAAACCATCAGCGCGAGGTCGACATAGCCGTCGGTCAGATGCCGCGAGATATGACCGCGCGAGCGCCCGGTGTGCACCTGCCGGAAGCCGAACACATTTTCGTAGAAGCGGGTCGCCGCTTCGAGGTCGGTAACCTTGAGCGCCACGTGATTGATGCGGGCCATGCCCATTCTCCTATTCGCTGGTGCTTGCATAGGGCGCGATCACCGCTCCCGTACGGTATTCCTCCGGCTCGAGGATGACCTCGGTCTTGGTATCCTTGAACTCGTCGATATTGTTGGTCTTGATGTTCTGCCACTGCACTTCGAGCACGCGGGGCTTCGACCATTCGCCGTCCTCACCGAAGGTGATGTCGCCGACGATAGTGTTGAACGGATGGGTGCGGATGTAATCGGCGAGCTTGGTCTGGTCGAGGGTCTTCGCCCCCTCGACCGCCTCGCCGAGCACCTGCAGGTTGGCATAGGCAAAAGGCGGCAGGTACCAGCCGAGCGGATCGACCCCTTCAGCGGGCGCCTTGGCCTGATACTTCTTTAGAAAATCGAGAATCCCGGGAATTGCATCGTCGGCGCCGGGATCCACCAATCGTAATCCACGACGCCGTTGAGCTTCGGTCCGAACTGCTGCTTAAACGGCGTATACTGCAGCCCGACCATGCCGCCACCGAAGAACCGGGTCTTGAGCCCGCTTTCGGTCGCGGCGCGCAACATGCCGGCCGAACCCGGCGGATAGGAGGCGACGAAAACCATGTCGGGGTTGGTCGCCTGGATGGCATGGACAATCGGCGTAAAGTCGGGGGTCCCCGGCGGGTAGGTCTTGTCGTAGACCATCTTGACCCCATACGTCTTGGCGTGGTCGCGGACGCCTTCTGAGGCGTTCTTCGGAAACTCGGCGTCCTCGGCGAGCAGGGCGAGCGTCTTCGGCTTCGGATTCTGCCGCCATCGCGACCTTGAAGAAGGGCTCCGAGAAAGCGTGTTTCGGATCGGGCCCGCTCGGCAGCATCGAGAAATACTTGGGATAATGGAACTCGCTGTTGACGGCGAGCCCGAACAGCCCGAGGAACAGCCGGTCGTGCGAGATCGCCACCGGCATCGCCGGCGCGATCAGGTTGGTGCCGTAGCCCGAGACGATGAAATCGACCTTGTCGACATCTAGAAGCTTCGTATAGATCCCCGGCACCGTCGCCGGATTGCTCTGGTCGTCGTAATGGATCAGCTTGACCGGCCGGCCCAAGAGCCCGCCCTTGGCGTTGACATCGTCCTGCCAGATCTGCATCGCGAGGAGCGCCGACTTGCCGGCGGCGGCGAGCCCGCCGGTCAGCCCCATGCCAAAGCCGATCGTAATCGGCTCGGCCGCCCTCGCGGCGCTCGCGACGAGCACCGAGGCGGCGACTACCGCGGCTGCAACGACGCGACGATTTAGCTGTTGGACCACTGCTTCCTCCCTGTTTCTTGTCAACATCAGCTGAGGGCAGACGTATATTTCTTGCTCGGTCGCACGTCCAGCCTCGATAACACCGTCATTGCCGGGCTCGCCCCGCGGTTGGCCCCCGAGAACGGTCGTCGACGACGCCGGTTTCGGTGCACCCTCGATGCCCCTGGCCCGTTGGCCAGCCGCAATCATGGATTGCATCGGCGATCACGCCTCGCGACATCTGCGGCGAATCTGCAGCGATCGCCCGGCATGATTTCGCCATCGGCCAGCGTCGAGATGACCGCACTCCGATCGCGGCGGCGTACATGGCCTTTAGCCCGCGGGCTGTGTCCCGTGGAGCGTCTGGCTGGCGGCAAGGCAACTTCACCGCCGATTCGCGGCACGGCGACAGGACTGCGTTCGACACAGTCGCTCGTGCTTCCGATGGCAAGCAACAGCTCGGGAGCCCGAGTGGCTCGGTTGGTGGGCTCGCGGGGCCGGCAGAATTGCCGGACCGGCCCTTGGCGAACCGCCCGCGCCGGTCGCGCGCCCTGTTCCCCCTGTTTTATCTGGTTGAGATCAGGCATCGCTTACTCCATCAATCACAAATCTTGCACCCCCAGCGGCCTTCCACTGTTTTGCTGTTTCTGCAGCGAAATATCAGTCATCGTTCCACCTCGTTCGCCCATCCTGCGCCGCCCATCGGCGCCTCCCGGAGTGAATATGAAACAGGAACATTATGGCAATTTTATTGTTGCAGATGCAGCACCAGACGAAACCGACCAGCGGGCAACCGCTCGGATGAATTCGGCCCTTGTCGGGGTGCGGATCGCCTCGCGCCCCCTACAGGGGTGAGCTGGGCTTTTTGGCTGAGATTTTCCCTTTCAGACTTTGAGAGAGTTGCGTACAGTGGCGTAAACCACAACATCTGAGAAAGTCGGCAGGCACCTGTGCCGACCGCGAAACATTGTTTCCTAGGCAGGATGTGTGATATTTACAGATAGTGTACGGGAAATTTTTATGGCCGAGCCATCAGTGACAAAACTTCTCGATCAAGCGCTCGCGGCCGTGCGCGGCCTTCCCGCGGACGCACAGGACGACATTGCCCGTGTCGTACTCCGGCTGAGCGGTGCGGATGACGAACCGCCGGTCTCGCTCACGCCCGAAGAGCAAGCCGCCATCACCGCTTCAAAAGCTGCCGCTGCCCGTGGCGAATTTGCGACCGATGAGCAGGTGCGGACGGTGTGGGCCAAACACGGTCTGTGAGGCTTCGCTACACTCTTCCGGCCCTTGCCGATCTTAGAGGCTCACCCAGAATGGATTCCGCGTTTGCAACGGGTTATCGTCGCCCCCGCGAAAGCGGGGTCCAGGGGCAACCGCTGCAGCCTTGCCGACTCTGGATTCCCGCTTTCGCGCACTGCTGTCCGGGATTTTGTGAGTAATTGGGGTCATTGGAAAGCGAAGCAAGTTTGCGGGTTGGGCGGGCGCAGCGCCGGTGGTCTGGGCGGCGAGCGTTGCGTGCTGGCTCAGGCTCGAACGGGCCAACAGTCCGATTTTGAGGCGGGCGAGGAGCAGCGCCGGTGCTGTGTTTGAAGCCGAGCGGGCGAGCGTTTGATGCAAGATGCGCAGCAGCAGAAAGGCGATCAGCGCGACATAGATCTGGGTGCGCACGGCGTTTTCGCTGCGGCCGAGAAAGCGGCGGATCTTGAGGTTCTGCTTGAGCCATTTGAACAACAGCTCGATCTCCCAGCGCTCTTTGTAGAGCTGCGGCGATTTCGGTGGCCGGGCGCTCGAAGTCGTTGGTGAGCAGATAGAGCGGGTCATGGCTGATCGGGGCGGGCCACGACGATCTCGCGCAGCTCGGTGTCGTAAAGCGGGTTGACGGCGGCGCCGCCGCGCGGCTGACGATGGCCGATCTTGAGGCCGGCGGTCGGCCAGGATGTCCGTCGCCCGCGGCCGGGCTGCTCGCGCCTGCTCGCGGCATTGCGCGTTGCGCTTTGCGCCGGGTGACAAAGAGGGCGCCGGCCTCAATGATTTCGACCACCAGCGGTAATCGGTATAGCCCTTGTCGAAGACGTAAGTGGCGCCCTGTTTCCAGCGGCGACGGCGCGGCCCGGCCACGACGTCGTCGACTCTTGGCCGAGGTCAGGTCGAACCACACCGGCCGACGCTGCCGCGAATCGTAGAGCAGATGCAATTTCAGCCCGCGCGTGCGGGCATTGGCCTCGGCCCACGCGAAGCCGTCGCCCTTGAGCGGGATCGGCGTGGCGTCGAGCAGCCGGATCAGGGCCTCGCCCTCACTGCGCAGCGCGCCGGCGGCCACCGCGCGATCAGCGCCGCCGCAATGTCGCGAAACACCGCCGCCGGCCGCTCGGCATTGGCGTCCGCCATTGTCGAGCGGCAGGGCGCCCGCAGATTGAGGTGGTAAAACCAGCGGCTGTGTCCGCGCCAGCCCGGCTGACGATCTGGCGCAGGCTGGTCCAACCCCGCCAGCTGCGCGAACAGCAAGCTCTTCAGATGCCGCTCGCAGGTCCACGCCGTTGTCGCCGCTGCCGACGCCGCGATCGCCTTCATGCGCCGCCACGACGCGGGCGATCGACCAATCGACGATCCAGCGGTTCCAACAGACGCTGAAACGCGGTAGGGGTATAGGGCACGGCAGACCTCAAAATCATGTTTGGCAACACGATTTTGACCCAAAATCTAGGGGTTGTCTGCCGTGCACTCGTCCCTACCGCACCAAAATCCCGGACAGCAGTGCGCTTTCGCGGGAATGACGAGGAGGAATGGTAACGCGCTGAGATTTCTGGATTCATTCTTGGTTAGGCTCTTAGCGCGATCCTCGATTACATCGCCGTCCATTCGCCGCAGGGCGCGCGGCGAGTTCAGGCCCGTATTCAGGTCCTCAGCGACCTTCTGTTACAGCATCCTCACATCGGACGCCGCACGAGCGATCCGGCGATTCGCCGGATGACGACGAAGCCTTACCCCTATCTCGTTTTCTACGAGATCACGCAGACCGAAATCATCATCCACGCCGTCCGTCACGCAGCCCGCGATCCGTCCGGAACGCCCGGCTCTGCTTGAACAGGTCATCGCCGAGCCGTTTTACGCTCCACACTGATTGGCGGAATTGCAAGAAGGCTACTACGCCGTCAATCGGACATATGAACAATTGCTGGGAGAATATCTGTCTTTGAGGCTCACCAGCGAAGCCGCTGATGAATATGCTCGACATGGTTTTGTTCGCAGACTCGGCACGCTGAAGCGCTGCACCGGCACCAGCGCCGGGCGGCTGATGATAGCCGTGTTGGGCGGATTGGCGGACGTGGAGCGCGACCTGATCCGTACCCGCACCGCCGAGGGCCGCAGTCGGGCGCAGAAGCGCGGGCAACACATGGGCCGACCGCCGAAATTGACTGCGACACAGAAGGCCGAAGCGCGGCGGCGGCGGGCAGCGGGTGCTACGCTTGCCGAACTCGCGCGCAGCTGCGGCCTGGGAAAGAGCACGATTTCGAGGCTAGCAGCGGAATGAGTCAAACAAGAGCCAGCGCTTGCACAATGTCACGATGCAAATCTTTCAGTCCAAGAGTATCCGCGATGAACGCAGCGGCATGCAGTCCGACTCTGCGGCCACTTCTACATGCTCCATTCGCATTTGGCGCTGCTGTACGGAAGGAACACCACTCAAGTTGAAATTGCGGGACTTTCCTTCATACACTTCCATTATATGTGCATAGTTGGCATGCACGTATCCACAAAATGCTTTGTAGATATTTTCCGACCTTTTAAGCATCATGTCATCATGACGACCTTTCAACACACGAACCTCTGCGCTCCTGATTTTCTTTCGCGGCACGTCAGGTATCTCATTCAAAAGGTATCCATCTATGGTGCTCTCGAAAAATGATCGAACGAACCGATCTACATTGCCTGAGGTTGCCGGAAAATTTTCCAACAGAAAGTACACTTCCTCCGTGGAAGTCATTCACACACCGAATAATAGCCCCAAAATCGATGAACAGACCAGCACGACATAACGAAAGCATCGCGTTGACGCCGTGCGCTGCTCTTACCAGTTTCAAGACAGCGACGACCTTCGCGGACTGATCTTGATATTCAAAGGCGTCTCTCTCCTCTGGCTTGCGGGGCTCGCCAATTGCATCCTTTCTGAGCCGTTCAACCAAAGTGTTAAGTTGATCTAGATTTATCACACCCTGCCGCTCTCGCTAGTTTGCGCTAGGCATTGTTATGGGGCGCGCGTCAAATTTTCCGTAAACGTCGATTCTGCGGCGGCTTTCGCCGCTTACAACAAATCAGGGAAGGCAATATCGGCGCCGCGAGCCGTTGGTGTGTCTCTTTTTTCGTCATGATTAGCAGGGCCTCAAAGACGGCAGAGGCCGTTTGTCATATTTTAACTTTGGACAGGGGCGCTCGAAGGGCTTAGCGATGCGTGGGGGCTACTCCAGTCGTGAGTTATATAGACATGCTTGACACGCTTAGACACATAGAAATAAGCCAGGGACAGAGAAGGGAAAATCAAGCCGTAAACGTCCAGGGAAATATTCTCAGTAAAGCAATAGTAATCGATGATAGCTCCTACCACTCCACATACCACATAGGCGATTAAAATTATGCGCACTCGTAATACCCACTTCCAATCACGATGATACAATAGCCCCATTGAAACCCCAAAAAGGCAAAGCAAAACAACACTTTCTGGTATCGTCGAAATGATAAACAACAGGTAACGAAATTGATCGTGCCATATACCTGGATTATAGTTGTGCAAGCCAGCTACAGTAAAAATTATCGTAACCAGTAGTCCAATCACAACTTGGTAGAAGAAAAATGCCAGCCATCCCCCAATTGGTTTTTTCCGCCGCCTCGCACACAACCAAATAATCAAAATTCCTATGGGAAAGGCGGACGATGACGAGGTGCTACTTTGATTGGTTTGCTGGGCAAGCGCGGGTAAAGATAGCCCTAAGAAAGAACAAGCCTGCAGCGCCAACGAGATTACTGCACCAGGAGTGATATGGAATATTCATTGGCCGTCATAAATCGGCTGATGTAGTGTGTTTATTCCAACAATTAGTTAAATAAGTGTTACAAAGCAGGGGCAGTTAAGCCACGCGCGCCCCTCAATTCCATTGAGCGCCGTAGGCGTCGGGGGGGTAGTTGCTAGCCTGCGGGGTAGGCCGGAGCCTCGCACCTCGACGGCAAACCGAGGGACATTTTAAGCCACAGAGAATAGCGTTCAATCCGCTTGGGATCTGTACATCTCTTCCTGTCCTTGCCTACTATTCTAACGTCCCCCTTTCGTGTTCGCCCGCTTCGCGCGCCCGGCTTCAATCGCTAGCTGGCCTCACCCTTGGAATTTACCTAGTGCATCCCCTTTGGCTCGCGGCTCTGCAAAAGTTGGCCTTAGCGGGCTTTTTTATCCCGCTATTTTCGGCATTCCCTCGACTGCCGCCACCACATTTACTCTGTCCGCCCTAACAACGGCGATAATTCGCGCCACCCCCATTCTGCGCCGCGTCGTGTGAAAATTGCTGGTAGAACGCCTCGCCGTGTTTCACTCCGAAACGGCGTGAATTTTCCAGAATGTGTTACCCGTCATTGATCTGATGTGTATCCGTGAGAGGGATTTATCGGTAAGAGACACACAGAGCCCAACTGGCAGCGCAGCGACACAAGATGCTGCAACCGCCGCCGGCGACGACGACGGTTATTGCGCCGGCAACAGCGTACGGCGCGGCTGCCTTTGTTCACCGGCGTCGAGACGCATGGTGAGGTTGAACGGCCCTTTCGGCGCCGGGAGCCAGTTCGCTTCCTTGTCGGCGCCGGGGCTTTCGTTCTGGAAATAGAGGTCGAGGGAGCCGTCCGGGTCGTATTTGAACGGCATCCAGCTGCTGACGGCGAACCGGTTGAGGCTGTTGGGCACCTGGTAGCCCTCGGCGTCATAGAGCGTGACCGACCAGAAGGCGTTCACCGGCGGAATGGCGCTGCTTTCGCAATAGAGAACATAGCGATTGGCGCCATCCAGCGGCTTGCCCGTGCCATCTGCAAGGTTGATCGGTTAGCTCGCGTCCTCCGGCAGGTCGCGCCGGAATCGATACGATCATCGTCCATGTCGCGACTCTGCGATCCCCGCGACTCGACGCGGGTGTCATCGCAGCACTATGGCCGGCCCGCCGATCTCGCCGAAGGCGACGCGCTGGCGCGGCTGCTCGACGGCAACCGCGAGCGCGCCGCCGCAGGGCAGATTAAAGGCGGGTCAAATTCATTGCACCGTGCCGTGCTGGCTGATGTGCGGGGGTAGCCGGGTCCGTAGTAGACAGGCGCGTTGTAGCCGTATCCGGAGTAGGCAGGGCCGTTGTAGCCATACCCGGGGGTGCTGCCGTAATAAGCCGGGGGCGGGACCGCGGAGGCGCCAGTCAGGCAACGGGCGCTATAGGCGGCGGCCATCTGGCTGTACTCGGGGGATAGGGGAGCGGTCTGGTAGAGCGCCGTCACGCGATTGTATTGATCGACGCAGCTCTCGGATTGGGCCAAGACGGGTGCGGAACCCGCCGCGGCGCAGAGGGCAACGGCGGCTAACATAATTGCGGGTTGTTTGAGCGACATGGAACATCTCCTTCGCATTCTGCGGGGGTGCAGAACTGTCGATTGCTCCCGGCCCAAACAGACGCAATGACCGAATTGTTCCAGCCACTTACGCGCCGTCAATTTAAGACCGTCTGTCGGGCTTGAGGCTGTCTAGGCCGATGCCCGGATAAAGTGGTGGACGCCGTCCGCGCCGAGCTCGCGATCGAGGGCGCCTTGGTGCATCAGGTAATTCAGGTGAGCGAGCGCCTCGCCGAGGGCGAAACCCATCTGGTGGCGGTCGAGGGCGCGCCGGAACAGAACCTGGACCAAATCGACGGCGGTCTTCGGCACGCTGCAAGCGGCGATGACCTGGTCGCAGCGCGCCCGGTGATGCGCGGCGAGGCTCTCGATCCGAGTGTGCAGCCCGAAAAACGGCAGGTTGTGCGACGGCAGCATAAGGGTCTCGGGCGGCACCGCATCGCGCAGTTTGGCCAGGGACGCGAGATAGCGGGCGAGCGGATCGCCGTCGGGCTCGTGGGCTTGCACGCTGATATTGGGCGAAATCCTCGGCAACACCTGGTCGCCCGCGATCAGCACACCGGTTCGGCGCAATAAAGGCAGGCGAGCTCCGGCGCGTGGCCTTCGCCGACGATGACCCGCCATTCCCGTCCGCCGATCTCGATTGTCATCCCGTCGGCGAGCCGCTGAAAACTCGCCGGCACCGACGGGACGCCGCGGCGGTAACTGTCCTCCCGCTCGCCGAAAAGCTCCGCTTCCACATCGTCGAGGCCCGCACGGCGGGCAAAACTACGCCGCATCGGGGCGAAATCCTCGGCCCCATGGCTCATCACCCGGGCGGACAGCCATTCCTTTTCGGTGACCCACAAGGGCGCCGGCCAACGCTTGGTTAGCCAATCGGCGAGCCCGATGTGGTCCGGGTGGTAGTGGGTCACGATGACCCGGGTGACCGGCAATCCGCCGAGCTGCTCGGCAAAGATCCGCTCCCACAGCTCCTTGGTTTCCGCCATCGCGTAGCCGGTGTCGACGATTGTCCAGCCCGCGCCGTCTTCGAGCAGCCACAGATTGATATGGTCGAGCGCGAAGGGCAGCGGCATGCGCAGCCACTGCACGCCCGGCGCGATCCTCAATGTCTCGCCCGGCGCAGGGAGGCGCCGCAACCGGAAACTGCAGCGGTGTCAGGCTTCCGTCCATAATTTATGCTTTTCTCGGCTGACGAGTTGACCGGCAGGTTAGGACGCGGCATTAGTCCCGCACAAGCGGGATGCCCGCCGGCGAGCGCGTGTGCCGATGGAGCGACCGCAACACCTCGGCAACTGGCTCGATTATGCGCGACTTCAATATTCCGGGCCGCTCGGCGGCGATGGCGGCGAACGGCATGGCCGCGACCTCGCATCCGCTGGCGACTCTGGCCGCCCTCGACGTGTTGCGCGCGGGCGGCAATGCGGCCGATGCCGCGATCGCGGCGGTCGCGATGCAGTGCGTCGTCGAGCCGGAGAGCACCGGGATCGGCGGCGATTGCTTCATCCTCTATTCGCAGCAGGGCGCGCCGCCGGTGGCGCTCAACGGTTCCGGGCCGCGCGCCTGCCAAGGCCACGGTCGATTGGTATGTCGAACGCGGCATCGGCGAGATCGGCGATGCAGACGCCGCATGCGGTGACGATGCCCGGCGCGGTCGATGCCTGGTGCACGTTCAACCGCGAGTACGGCACCCGACCGCTTGCCGAACTGCTCGAGCCGGCAGCGCGCGCAGCCGAAGAGGGTTACGTCGTGACGCCGCGCGTCGCGGCCGACTGGAGCCGCGCCCAGGAGAAACTGCGCGACCCGGTCACCGCCGCGCTTTTCCTGCCGGGCGGCAAGACCGCCCAGGGCCGGCGACAAGATGCGGAACCCGCCGCTCGCCGCCACCTTGCGCCGGATCGGCCGCGAGGGCCGCGACGCCTTTTACGACGGCGCGGTCATGCGCGACATCGTCGCCCGACTGAAATCGCTTGGCGGGCTGCATGAAGTAGAGGATTTCGCCGCCCAGCGCTCGAACTGGGTCGAGCCGATCCACGCCTCTTATCGCGGCTACGAGGTCTATGAATGCCCGCCCAATGGGCAGGGAATGGCGGCGCTGATGATCCTGCGGACGCTCGACGGCTACGCGCTCGACGGTGATGCGTTCAGCGAGGCCGACCGATTGCATCTTCTCGCCGAGGCGAGCAAGGCGGCCTATTGGGTGCGCGACAATTTCATCTGCGACCCCGAGCACGTGCCGGTCGATGTCGCGGATTTCCTGTCGGAGCGCGCGAGCCGAGCGGGCGCGCCGGACAATCCGGCTCGACCGCGCCATGCCCGGGCCGCGCTGGGCCGAGATCGAGCACAAGGACACGGTCTATCTCTGCACCGTCGATCGCGACGGCAATGCCTGCTCGTTCATCAACTCGCTGTTCTCATCCTTCGGCACCGGCATCCTGGCGCCGGAAAGCGGCGTTCTCCTACACAATCGCGGCACCGGCTTCCGCACGATCCCGGGCCACCCCAACGCGATCGCGACCGCGCAAGCGGCCGCTCCACACGATCATCCCGGGCATGCTGGTCAAGGACGGCCGCGCGGTAATGCCGTTCGGGGTCATGGGCGGACAGTATCAGGCGGTCGGCCACGCGCATTTCATTCACCGGTTGCTCGACCGCGGCATGGACCCGCAGCAGGCGGCCGAGCAGCCGCGCATCCTGCCGCTGAACGGCATGCTGCAGGTCGAGCGCGCCAATCCCGAGCCGGTCGTTGCCGAGCTGGCGCATCGCGGGCACGAGATCCTGATGCAGGAAGTCCCGCTCGGCGGCTGCCAGGCGATCTGGATCGACCATGAGCGCGGCGTGCTGATCGGCGGCTCCGAGCCGCGCAAGGACGGGTTGGCGCTCGGCTATTGACCGAGGGCGCCGCCGAGATCGGCTTCGGCCGGCGCGATGGCGTCACCCGGCTTGCCCATCTCTATCAGCGCGACCCGCTGCGCGTCCTGTTCCCGGCGCCCGCCGCAGGCGATCCGCCGGTTGCGGTCATCGTCACGACCTCAGGCGGGCTTGTTGCCGGAGACCGGCTGGATATTCGCGTCGAGCTCGCCCCAGGAGCGGCGGCGCATGTCACCGCGTCCGCGGCGGAGAAGATTTATCGGTCGACCGGCAGCACGACGACGATCAAACAGACCCTATCGATCGGGCCCGGCGCCCGGCTGGAATTCCTGCCGCCGGAGACGATCCTGTTCGACGGCGCCCGCCTGCGGCGCGAAACGATCATCGATCTCGCCTCTGGCTCTGCGTTCTTGGGCGGCGATATCATCGTCTTCGGCCGCCGCGCGCGGGGAGAGCGCTTCGCCCGCGGCGTCTTGCGCGAGGTCTGGGAACTGCACTGCGAGGGCGCCCTCGTCTGGGGCGATGCACTGCATCTTGAGCACGATGTCGGGCGGATCATCGATGATCCCGCCTGTTTCGACGGCGCCGCAGGTCTTTGCGACACTGATCTTGTCGCCGCCCGCAGGAGACCAGCGGAGCCTCCTCGACTGTGCCCGTGTCGTACAATCCGCCTGCTCAGCGCCGGGATTAAGCTGCGGAGCGACGGCAATCTCCGGTCTCCTCATTGCCCGTTGGCTCGCTGCGGATGCGGCCCTGTTGCGCCGCGCCTATGCCGACCTCGCTTGCCATTTGCGATCGGCGGCGATGGGATTGCCGGCCCGCCTGCCGCGGGTTTGGCATGTTTGATGCTCCAAGGTCGCCGATGAACCTCACCCCTCGCGAGAAGGACAAACTGCTCGTTTCGGTCGCTGCGATGGTTGCCGAGCGTCGGCTCAAACGGGGGGTCAAGCTGAACTACCCCGAAGCCGTGGCGCTGATCACCGATTATGTTCTGGAAGGCGCGCGCGACGGCAAAACCGTCGCCGAATTGATGCGCGACGGCGCGACCGTCATTGCGCGCGATCAGGTCATGGAGGGCATACCCGAGATGATCCGCGAAATCCAGGTCGAGGCGACCTTCCCGGACGGCACCAAGCTTGTCACGGTACATGAGCCGATCCGCTGATGGAGATCCGTCGCCCGTTACCCTCACCCGCCTCGCTGCGCTCGGCACCCTCTCCCGCAATGCAGGAGAGGGGCTACGACGCAGCGAGCTCAAAGCCCCTCTCCCGCATCGCGGGAGAGGGGACCAAGCGCGCAGCGCTTGGTGGTTGAGGGACCACGCGGGTGATCCCCGGAGAAATCATCACGGCGCCGGGCGAAATCGAGCTCAATGCCGGCCGCCCGATCGTGACCCTGACTGTCGCCAATACCGGAGACCGCCCGATCCAGGTAGGCTCGCATTATCATTTCTACGAGACCAACGCGGCGCTCGCCTTCGATCGCGAGCAGGCGCGCGGTTTTCGGCTCGACATTCCGGCCGGGACGGCGACGCGCTTCGAGCCGGGGCAGAGCCGCGAGGTGAGGCTCGTCGCCTATGCAGGAGAGCGACGCGTGGTCGGTTTCAACGGCCGCATCAACGGCAAGCTGGGATAGGCCAATGTCGAGGGCGATTCCGCGCGAGGCCTATGCCGCGATGTTCGGGCCGACAACCGGCGACCGGCTGCGCCTCGCCGATACCGAACTCATCATCGAGATCGAGAGCGACCGCACGATCTATGGCGAGGAGGTCAAATTCGGCGGCGGCAAAGTCATCCGCGACGGAATGGGGCAGGGCCAGGCGACCCGCGCCGACGGCGCCGTCGACACGGTCATCACCAATGCCGTGATCCTCGATCATTGGGGTATCGTCAAAGCCGATATCGGCATCCGCGGCGGCCGCATCAGCGGGATCGGCAAAGCCGGCAACCCCGATATCCAGCCCGGCGTGGATCTCGTGATCGGCCCAGGCACCGAAGCGATCGCCGGAGAGGGCCGCATCATCACTGCCGGCGGCATCGACTCGCACATCCATTTCATCTGCCCGCAACTGGTCGAGGAGGCGCTCTACAGCGGCATCACGACGATGCTCGGCGGCGGCACCGGCCCCGCTGCCGGCACCGCGGCGACGACCTGCACGCCGGGCCCGTGGCATTTGGGCCGAATACTGCAGGCAGCGGAGGGGCTGCCGGTCAATCTCGGCTTCTTCGGCAAAGGCAATGCTTCGGACCCGCGCGCGCTGGTCGAGATGGTCGAGGCGGGCGCCTGCGGATTGAAACTTCACGAGGATTGGGGAACGACCCCGGCGGCGATCGACACCTGCCTCGGCGTCGCCGAGCAATTCGACATTGCGGTCGCGATCCACACCGACACGCTCAACGAGTTGGGTTTTGTCGAGGACACGATTGCCGCGTTCAAGGGCCGCAACATCCACGCCTTTCATACCGAAGGGGCAGGGGGCGGCCACGCCCCCGACATCATCAAATTATGCGGGCTGCCGAACGTGCTGCCTTCGTCGACCAACCCGACCCGGCCGTTTACGGTCAATACCGTCGACGAGCATCTCGACATGCTGATGGTGTGCCATCACCTCGACCCGCGCATCCCCGAGGATGTCGCTTTCGCCGAGAGCCGCATCCGGCGCGAGACGATCGCCGCCGAGGACATCCTGCACGATCTCGGCGCGTTCAGCATGATGTCCTCGGACAGCCAGGCAATGGGCCGGGCAGGCGAAGTCATCATTCGCACATGGCAGACCGCGGATAAGATGAAGCGGCAGCGTGGCCGGCTGCCGGAGGACGGCGACCGGTCCGACAATTTCCGGGTCAAGCGCTACGTCGCGAAATACACGATCAACCCTGCGCTGACCCACGGCCTCGCCGAGCACATCGGCTCGATTGAGGTCGGCAAGCTGGCCGATCTCGTGCTGTGGTCGCCGGCTTTCTTCGGCGTGAAGCCGGATCTCGTGTTGAAGGCCGGCACGATCGCCGCCGCATTGATGGGCGACCCGAACGCGTCGATCCCGACGCCGCAACCGGTGCATTACCGGCCGATGTTCGGCGCCTTTGGCCGCGCGCTCCCGGCCTCCTGCGTCACGTTCTTGCCGACGATTGCCGTCGAGCGCGGGATCCACGAACAGCTGCGGCTACAGCGCATCGTCGCTGCCGGCGCGCGGCATCCGCGCGATCGACAAGAAGCGCATGGTATTGAACGACGCGATGCCGCACATCGAAGTCGACCCCGAGACCTATGAGGTGCGCGCCGACGGCGTGCATCTGACCTGCGAGCCGGCTACCGTATTGCCGCTGGCGCAGCGTTATTTTTTATATTGAGACACCAGGCCCCCGCAGGGATCACCGGGCATGGATTACGATAGCTCGGATATCGCATCGGTTTACGATGAAGCGCGCGCCGTCATGCCGGAGACCTTGCGGCAGTGGCGCAAAATTTTCACAGCGCATTTTGATCCGGGCGCCGTCTCGCGTGTTGTCGATATCGGTTGTGGCACGGGGCGGTTTTCTCAAATTCTGGCGACGCACTTTGGCGCCGGTGTCGTTGCAATTGATCCCTCCCAAAGGATGCTCGATCAGGCCTGCAGGAGATTGACGACCAGTCGGGTCGCGCTGCTAAGAGGATCGGCTTTAGCATTGCCGCCGTTGGATGGCTCTGCCGACCTCATATTCATGTCTATGGTCTACCATCATCTTGCCGATCCAATTACAGCAACGAAGGAATGTTAATGCCGGCCATGTTTGCGTTCGCAACACTACGCGCGAGTCGGATTTTCCTCATCGACACTTCTTTCCGGGAATTCAGACGCTGATCGATACCCAACTGCCGAGCAGCAAGGACGTGAGCGATAGCTTTAGCGCCGCAGGCTTTACGCAGGTCGTTCACCAGGTGGTGACGCAGGTTATTGCGCGTGACTGGGAGAGTTTTGTTCACAAATCCTCGCTACGCGGGGACTTGTTCTTGGCGCGCCTGTCGGAGGAGGACTTCGACACCGGAATGGCGGCGCTACTGGCCCGCGGTTCCGAGATCAACTCCGACCTTCCCGTCACCGAAGAAATAGACTGGTTCGTATTCGAGAAGCAGGCTCGATCCGATGCGCCGAGCGATCGCCGTTCATAGGCGCGGGCAATGGCCCGAGGAGGCGATGGTCGATAATTTGACTCTCGCCTTTCTCGACCGGCACCGCCGGCGCATCCGCCTCGTCGCCGATTTCGGGAGAGGGCTATCTGCTCGATCTGCCGCGCGCGCATCACTTGGTCGAGGGCGATGGTCTGGAGCTCGAAGGCGGCGGCTATATCTGCGTCCGCGCCGCAGCCGAGCCGTTATACGAGATTGCCGCCGCCAATCGCGAGGATCTGCTGCGGATTGCCTGGCATCTCGGCAACCGGCACCTCCCCGTCCAGATCGCCGGCGAAGGGCTGCGCATCCCTCCCGATCATGTCATCGTCGAGATGGTGATCGGGCTCGGCGGCCGGATCACCGAGCTGGAGGCGCCGTTCGACCCAGAAACCGGCGCCTATACCGGCGGAGGCCATCATCATGGCGACGGATGACTGGGCAAGGCCGGCTCTGTACCGCATGCTCGCATGGCTGTCGCCGGCATTCCCGGTTGGCGCCTTCAGTTATTCGCACGGTCTCGAAGCGGCGGCGGAAGCCGGGGCCGTGCACAATCGCGCGTCGTTGCAGGACTGGATTGCCGCCATTGTGGCCAGGGGAGCGGGGCGCATCGACGCCGACATTCTGCGCGAGGCCCACCGGGCGGCCCAAGCCGACGACGCCAGCGCATTGCAGTCGGCCAATCGGCGCGGTGTCGCGTTTCGCGCCACCGCGGAGACCCGGCTCGAAACAATGGCCCAGGGCAGGGCGTTTCTCGACACCTGTGTCGCGGCCTGGCCGGACCGGTTTCTCTCCGGTTTTGCCGAAGATGCCCCCGCTGTCTGCTACCCCGCAGCAGTTGGCGCCGCAATGGCCCGGGCGCAAGTTTCTCTCGAATGGGCGCTGCTCGGATATTTGCAGGCGATGGCAGCCAATCTGGTCTCCGCCGGCTTGCGTCTGGGGATCATCGGGCAGACCGACGGTCAGCGCATCCTGGCGGCGCTCGAACCCATCATCGGCGCTGCAGTGACTGGCACATTGACCCGCAGCGCAGACGCATTCGGTAGTGCGGCCTTTGCCGTCGAGCTGGCCTCGATGGCGCATGAAGCCCAGTACACGAGGCTCTTCCGTTCATGAGCAATCCATTGCGTGTCGGCATCGGCGGCCCCGTCGGTTCGGGCAAGACAGCGCTGATGGACTGGTTGTGCAAGAGGATGCGCAGCCGTTACCAAATTGCCGCGATCACCAATGACATCTACACGCGCGAAGACGCCGAATTCCTGACCCGCAGCGGTGCATTGCCGCCGGAGCGGATCCGCGGCGTCGAGACGGGCGGCTGTCCGCACACCGCAATCCGCGAGGACGCCTCGATCAACCTCGCGGCCGTAGCGGAAATGAGCCGGTTATTTCCTCGCCTCGACATGATTCTGATCGAGTCGGGCGGCGACAACCTCGCCGCAACCTTCTCTCCCGAGCTTGCCGATCTGACGATCTACGTCATCGATGTCGCCGCCGGCGACAAGATCCCGCGGAAAGGCGGGCCGGGCATCACCCGCTCCGACCTCCTCGTCATCAACAAAATCGATCTCGCCCCGCATGTCGGCGCCAGCCTCGAGGTGATGGACCGCGACACAAGGGGCATGCGCGGCGACCGGCCCTTCGTCTTTACCAATATGAAGACCGGCGAGGGCATTGATCGCGTGCTGGATTTTATCGTCGTGCAGGGTGGCCTTTGAGCGCGGCTTCCTGGATGGATATAAGAAGACGGGAGGTTAAAACCTCCGGCGGCATCGCTTCTCGCTCCCTCTCCGGAACCGCCGGAGAGGAATTTGCCGGGCCTCCTCCATCTGCAGCACTGCCAGCCTTGAACATCCCGCGCGGCTAGTCCTCCCTGCGAGGCGTGCCGCGTCGCTCGCCGCTCAGCTCAGGGGTCCGGCAGCAACTTTGTCAGCGATGTGTGAGCTGGTTTACCATTAGCAGGCCCTAGCTGCGGTTACATGATTATCGCCGGAGCTCAACCGCGACGAGCAGCCATTCGGGATTGCGGAAATGGCAGACGACAAGCGCCATGCCCGCGGTATGGATCGATCTTCGCATTCCGCTTGTCTTCGATGCTGCGGTTGACAGCACGGAACGGGTCCTGCCACACTTGCGCATCGATATCCTGCGTGCGTTTGGCACCTCGGCGAGTTCTTCATCCGAGCTGATGGTGCGGTAATAATCGACGTTGTCGCCGCGAAACAGGCCTTTGATGTCAGTCGTTTCCGGGTCACCACCGACCTTTGTCCCAAGCAGATTTCGCGCGACGGTTTGGCTGATTTCGTAATCGGGTTGTGTCGGCGGGTGATAAAGAGCGGCGGATTGCGCCAGCCCACATAGACGGCGCTCGCCGCGGTCGCCAGCAATACCAGTATGCTGTTTCCGCCCAGTTCGGGGCCGGACCGCTCAGCGTCGCGGTGATCATCGCCTCGGTACTGGCCTACCGTTTGGCGGCCGAAAATGCTCGTAAGGCAGCTCGCGACCACTTGACCGCGAAAATTGTTGCGGCGCGAGGCGACGAGAAGAGGGTCGGCCGGCTGGAGCGGATATTGAACGAGATCGAGAGCCTAAGAGAGGGCGCGTTCGTGCCCTTAACGAGCCAGCCGATTGTCAAAGCGGTGTTGCTGCCGCTCGTTACTTACGGCGGTGCTTGGCTCGCGCACATCTACGGCCTGCCGGGGACCTGACCTTGAGACGAACCCGCCAGGCGCTTGAGAGCCTGAGCAAGCGAGTTTGTCGCCGAGTGTTCAATCGCGTGCCTCGGCCTCGAGGAATCTGAGCGCCACCTCCAGGACTGCTTCCCGGACCGCGGTGCGGTCGCCGGGGAAGACCCGGCGCTCGGTGCGGCACCTCCCGTCGCGCCGGGCCACTCCGAACAGCACGAGGCCCGCCGGCTTTGCCGGGGTGACGCCGCCGGGGCCGGCGATCCCGGTGACGGAGATTGCGAGATCGACCGGGGAACGGGCGAGCGCGCCTTGGGCCATCTCGGCGGCAGTCTCGGCACTGGCGGCGCCATGATTGGCGATCGTTTCGGGGGAAACGCCAAGCAGCTCCGATTTTGCCGCGTTCGAATATGTCACGAAGCCGCGTTCGACGACGTCGGAGGAACCTGCAATCGCGGTCAGCGCTCCGGCGACCAGCCCGCCGGTGCAGGATTTCGCGGTGGCGAGCCGCCAGCCGCGGGCGCGACAGGCATCGAGAACCGATTGCGCGAGCGCCAAAGTTTCAGCTTTAAACACCGAATTTTCCGCCGGCCACCAGCAGGACCGAAAACACAAGAACAGGGTAAACCGCGGCCAACAGATCGTCGAGCATGATGCCGAGCCCGCCGCGGACCCGGCGATCAATCTCCGCTGCCGGCCATGGCTTCCATATATCGAACAAGTGAAAGAGCAGGAAGGCGGCGGCGTAAGAAACCGGGTCGAGCGGCGCGGCAAGCAAAACCATCCACAGCGCTGCAACCTCGTCGATAACGACGGCGCCGGGATCCCTCGCACCGCTCGTCTTGCTGATTGTCCCCGCGGCCCAACAACCGACGGCAAGGACGATTGCGGCAGCGATTGCCAGCCCGGTGACGCCGCACCGGCTGCGGATCACCCAGGCACCGAGCAGGGCGGCGAGGGGACGCCAGGTTCCCGGCATGACCGGCAGCAGGCCGGCATCGAACCAAGTCCCGAGCACCAGCGCCGGATGCCCAAGGGCCAGGCCGAGCTCACAGGGGGGCACCATTGCCCGGCTGTTCCACGAGGTACCGGCATTCCGCCAGGTAACGGAAGAGGTGAAGTGAACAGCCGCGACAGAGGCGGAAGCGGATGCTCAGTGAGCAATGTGTCGAAATGGGCCTTAGCACCGGCCATAGCGGCGCCCATTTTACTTACGCCGTCGTCAAGTTCCTGATGGTTATCACCTCGGAGATGCCGATCCGGTACTGTAAAGGCGAGGACGACGGCAATTTGAGCCGCCACTGCCGGCGCTATTGGATCGCCTTGTTCCGCAAGAACCGGCCGCATTTGAAGTTAGCACCTCAATCGGGGCAGGATCAGGTTTGCGACAAAGCGGCCATTGCAGCTTCGCGAACGTGATGACGAGGTCGACCCCCATCGGCGATCGCGGCGGTGAGGCCGCCCCTACGATCTGAACCCCAGCAAGGATCGTGAATTCGATCCCGTCTGATCGGCTTCCAAACCAAGCGCGCCTCGGCTCGACGCCGTCGCGCCGTGATTGACGGCCCGCCGGAGGGAGATGGATTCGAACCCTCGGTCCCGACGAGAGCGACTGTGCAGTTTACCAAAATCGCTGCCCAGGCTTGCGGCACGTCAGCGGCTGTGACTCGCGTGGCTGGGAATAGCCACGGCGATCCGACCCACCCGCTCGGAATCGGCAATCAGTAGATCGGTCGGCGCGAGACCCCCCGTCGTGTCGCCGGTCCAGCGGGCGCGGATTTTTGCGGCACGGTCGAGCAGTAGTTCGGTCTCGCCGCCGTCATCAGCCGTGCGAAACACCGACAGTGCCGAACTCACCTCCGGTGACACGGCGGCGACCAAGGGCGCCCCGCGGCCGGCTTGCGAGCTTTCCTCCGGGAAATTGCCGAGCCCGACCCCAATTATCCGCAGCCCGGCGGCCGCAAGACGAGGTTGCCCCGCCTTCAGCTGCTGCAGGCGCTCGATTGGAGCGGGCGACGCGAAGAGCACGAGCAGTACCGGCCCGGCTTCAAGCATTTGAGTGAGGGTTTGCTGCGTCCCGCCGACCTCGAAAGCGAAATCCGGTACTTCCGGCGTGGCGGCGGTGGCTATTTCCGGGCCGATTTGGCCGGCGAGCACGCCGGCGGCGCGAGCGCGGATGAAATTGATCACGTCCCACCGCTGGTTCGCGTTCAATACGTCGGCAAAGCCGGGCATCACGCCCTCGTCCATCCCGTGGCTTACCCACCAGAAGAGATCGCCCGGGCTATGCGCGAAGAGATGCGCTTCGGTCAGATCGGCCGGCCGGATCGGCAGGCTGGCGGCCGCAGGGCCGTCGCCGCGACCGGTTGTGCCGTGGCAGAGCGCGCAATTCTCGGCATAAAGAGCGGCGCCACGAACGACGGAAACGGCGGCATAGGGTTGAGTTGGGGCGTAATAGCTGGTCGGATAGGCGCGCTCGATCGCCGGGCGCGACGGAACCCAGCCGATCCCACGCACAACAGCAGGCCGGCGGCAAACGCAGCGGCTCGACGATAATGCCCGGCCGCTGCAGCGGCCACCGCCGCTACGGCGCAGGCGAAAACGGCTAAAGCCAATATCGCCAGCAGAATGCGCGGCCCGAGCGTCAGCGCGCCGATGTCGAGCCGGAACGGGAATGGCCACGCGGGTTCCTTATGCAAACCCGGCGGCAAGGTGCCGAGGACACCGACGATAGCGATGACACCCAACCCGAGCCCTGTTTCGATCCGCGCATTGCCCTGCAATCGGGCGACGGTCCGCCAGACGACATTGCCGGTGCCATAGGCGGGACGGGCGAGCCGCGGTGTAAGCCGCAGCAGATTGACTGCGGCGACCATCAACATGGCGATAAAGAGCCCGATCTTGGCGAGCAGCAGGCGGCCATATTCGGTCCCGACCAGGGCCGGGACGGTGCCCGCGAGGAACCAGGTATTGACGATTCCGGCCGTGAGCAGAACCGCCACGCTTGCGATCGCCATTGCCGAGTAGCGCCGGGTCGCTGTCGCCACAACCGCCTTCCAATTGGCATCCTGGCTCCGGCGTGCCTCAGCCAAAAGCATGATCAAAGGCGGGAGCGTTCCTAGCCAGAGGCCCGCGGCGAGCAAGTGGCAGAAATCGGCGGCGAGGTGCAGATCCCCGGCCGGGCCTGGCGTCGACGCGCCATGACCGGCCCAAGCAAGGCTCGCCAGCATCGCCGCAGCGAGAAGAAGAGCCGTCCAGCTGACCGCCCCGCCCGCCCGCGAGCGCAGTCTTCCCTGCACCAACAGACAAAGGCCAAGTGCTACAGCCAAGCCGAGGCGCAGCTGCCAATCCTCGCCGAACCGTGTGCGGGTCAGCACGATTGGCACGGCGCCTTGCGACAACGCCGCACCGAGCGGCTTCCCGCTCATACCCGCCGCCACCGCAACGAGCCAGGCGGCGCCCGAGCCGATCGCCAGTATCAGGCTTACCCAAGCGAGCCAGCCGAGCTGTCGGCGGAGCCCGGCGGCGCTTGCAACCGCGGCGCTGGATTGCCGGAATGCCGGGGCAGAAACGAGGCGCTCGAAGGCGAATATTCCTGCTAGCACTATAGCCGCGGAGAAATGAATGAAGCGCGCGGCGATCAGAAACCCTTCCACTGCCTTCTTTTGCTCCCGATTGCCCCGAGCTACCAATCCAGGCAGCTCATCCCCCGCCCACCGTGAAGGTGAAATGCCCGGTGGTCGTATGGGTATCGACTGAGAGGGCGTGCCACGAGACGGTGTAGGTCCCGGACGCCAGCTTCTTCAGCGCCACCCGCAACACGGTCGGGTCCTGCGGATCGACCTGAGCGGGGCCCGCATCGACGGTGTGGCCGGACGCATCGGTCACCATCGCTGTCGTGAAGGCCGGTTCGAGCTGTTGCGTAAACCACATCGTCACGGCTTCCGGGACCGTCGGCACTGTGCTACCGACCGCCGGGCTCGCATGGTCGAGAAAGGCGTGCGCCTGCACGGTCGGAGCCCCGAGAGTGACGGCGCCGGCGAAGACCGCCGCCGCCACGACCATCCGGTAGTTCACCATTGGGAGATCGGCCTTCCGATGCTGTGCGGGAAAAGATCGTCGAGATACATATGGAACTGAAACACGCCGCCTATCCCGTGCCCCGAGAGGCTGTTCGTCGGAATGATCATCTCGGCGCCGACCTGGAAATATTGCCCGGCCCAAATGACCCCCGGCTGCACCGTCCCGGTGGTGATGCCGCCTTGGCCGCGGTCTAAAGAGGTCGTCAGCGCGAACTCGACGAGCGGGATCAGGCGGTTGAACGGGGCCCCAGACCGAGGTCTTTGACCTCGCTCTGGAGGTACGGAATGCTGTATTCGACCGCAAAGCCGTAAAAGAAGCTGTTCGGGTTGAGCATTCCATTGGTCTCGGCCTGGGTCGGAAAGTTTAGGCTGAGATTGCCGGTCAGCGCGAACGGGCGCAGCCAAGGCAGCGAATCGGGCAAATCCCCAAAACCTTTGCCGAAGTCGAAGGTCGGCGACAATGTGGTGAAGTTGGGCGCGCCGGCCGCTAAATTTCCGGTATGCCCCCAGGTCACGTCGAGTGCGGCAAGAGCCATCGCCTCGTGCGGCCCATTGATGAACAGCTGGTATTGGGTGCCGGTAGTCAGGCCCAGGAACCCGGTCTGCGTGCCTACGCCTGGGGTGCGTATGTGGGCCCAATCGCTGCCGATCGTGAAGTCCCAGCTAGGGGTGATCAACTGCGACAGATCACCGCCGATGTCGAACTCCCGCGAGCCGTCGCTCTGCGTTGGGTTGAGGGTGACGGTCGGCAGCGATATCTCGTCGGCGACAAACGGGTCGTCGGTCAGGATAGTGGCCGGAAAAAAGCGGTCACCGGCAAAGCCGTGCGCGAACGCAGCGGAATTTGCGGACAGGAAGATGCCGGCAGCAACGGCTGCCCTCGAAGCAATGCGGTTCATGGGAGGCTCCCGAGGAAAATGCCAATGGCCCGTGACCGCGCAGAGGCGGCCGGGCACCGTGGAGAATCGGCAGGCTCAGGCGAGGGGGGGAGCGCGGGAGCGGTAAGCGGCGGGAGCGCCGGTGCGTTCGGCTTGGATTACGGAATGTGTTGTCGGCCGCCCCATGGAGGACAGAGCCAACAGCGCGATCGGCGCAGGAGGGGCAAGGCCGGCCAGCGCGCCGAGCGCGCTGCATACCGGGCACGCGTGATGTTTGGCGTGCTCGTCGGACGTGCCGCCCGTTTCACGATGGCCGACAAGCAACACCAGCAGACGCCGCTCGGCGCCACCGACCTCGACGTCGGCACCGCATTGGTGCGCCGGCTCGAATACCTTGGCGAGGCCGAAGGCAAGATGAACCGGCACCAGCGCATTGAGCGCTAGCGCGAGAAGGCCGAGCTGCGCGGCCCAGATCCTGCCTCGCCACTGTCTCGCTCGCATTCGGGCGCGCCGGGGTTGAGGGTGCCGAGCGATCCTAGCGCAACGGTGAAGGCTGGCGCAATGTGTAATTCAACGTGAAGGTTCCCCGAGCAGCTTGTGTAGAGACATGTCGGCCGGCGGCAGCGTCGCCGGCGGGCTGATGTTTGAGGCTTGGCCCGGATTTTTCAGTGCGCCCCGACGGCACCGATCACCAGTGGAGGAGGGTTCCACCCAGACGGTAGTCGGTTTGATCTGGTAGCTGGCACCGATGCCCTCGTTTTTTCTCACTCCTAGGGTAAGCACACAGCTTGCCACAGCCGCGCCTCATCGCGTCAATTTTCCGAGACAAAACACGCAGGCCGGGGCAACACCGCCGACCCGATAACGCTGTCGACGCAAATCGACAAGCTCGAAGAGCGCTTCGGGCTGCATGTGGTGCTCGTCGTTACTCTTCGCTGCAGAAACAGCTATTCGCTATTCGGGCCCCGGCAGGCCTCGCGCAGAGCGGGCGTCTCCCTCCTCCTCATTCCCAGGGATTGCGCGGCCGGATGGGCCGGCGGCCGGCTTGGGGTACCGAGCCGCGATGGGAGGGACGGCGGCCGACAAAGGAGCTTGTGGGAGCGGTGGCGAAGGCTTGGCTGCGGGGCGGCTGCAGCAACGTTACGCCGCTCGGGCGCAATACTATGACCAGAACCAATCCGGTAACGAAGCCGCCGACATGCGCCCAGAACGCCACGCCCGGCCGGCCGGGGGCGGCAATCAGGCCGCTCACCAGCTGCATCGTGAACCACAGGCCGAGCATCGCCCAGGCCGGCACGTTGACGATGCGAAAGAAGATCACGATCCACACAAAGCAACGCACATTCGCGCCGGGATGGAGCAGAAGATAGGCGCCTAGAACACCGGCGATCGCCCCGCTCGCTCCGACCATAGGAATGTGCGATGTCGGGTTCGAATACGCCTGGGCGAGCGCCGCCACGATGCCGCAAGCCAGATAGAGAAACAGATAGCGCCCGCGCCCGAGCACGTCCTCTACGTTATTTCCGAAAATCCACAAATAAAGCATGTTACCCAGCAGATGGAACCAGCCGCCATGCAGGAACATGCTGGTCAGCACTGTCGCCCACGGCGCCAACACCTGGTAGCTCCGTGGCGGACGCCAGAGCCCGAACAGCTCGGCCGGGATCATGCCGTAGGCATAAAGGATGAAATGCTCGTTGTGACCGAGCTGCCATAAAAACGCGCCGGCGCACGTACCGATCAGGAAATAGGTGAGGATCGGCGGATTGATGGTCGGATTGTCGTCGGACAGCGGGACGGCGAAGATCATGCCGAGGAGCCGCCGACCGCGCGGACGCCCCGGAGGGCGCCTGTCCGCTCAGGAGCCGACGAGGCCGAGCTGCGGGCTCGACGGCTCGGCAAAACGGCGCTTCGGTATGCGGCCGGCCAGCCTTGCAAGGCGTCCGGCTTCCACGGCGGCGCGCATCGCGGCGGCCATCCGGCGGGGATCGCGGGATTGGGCAATAGCGGTGTCGACCATGACCGCGTCGCATCCGAGCTCCATCGCAAAGGCCGCATCGGAAGCAGTACCGATTCCGGCATCGAGCACCACGGGGACCGGGCTGCGCGAGCAGATCAGCTCGATCGCTGTCGGATTGGCAATTCCCATGCCGGAACCGATCAGCGATCCGAGCGGCATTACTGCCGCGCATCCGACATCGGCCAGTTTTTGACAGGTAACCGGGTCTTCGTTGCAATAGGGGAGTACGGTGAAACCTTTGCCGACCAGTTCCTCGGCCGCATGAACGAGCTGCTCGACGTCGGGGTACAGCAACTCACGGTCGCCGATCAGTTCGAGCTTGACCCAATTCGTTTCGAGAGCTTCGCGCGCCAGTTCCGCGGTTAAAATGGCGTCTCGTGCGGTGACGCACCCGGCTGTGTTCGGCAACAGCCGGTACCTGCCGCCGAGAACATCAACCAGACTCTCGGCATAGCCCTCCAGGCTGATGCGCCGGATCGAGGCAGTAACCAATTCCGCGCCGCTCGCTTCGAGGCAATCGAGCATCACCTGCTGGTTCGGATAACGAGCCGTGCCGACGATCAGCCGGGAGGAAAGCGAAGTATCTGCAATGGTGAACGGATCGGTCATCGGGCATTGTCCTGCTGAAATTCTCTCTGCTTGGAGCCGGCCTCATCCGCCGGAAAACGGGCGCACGATCTCGACATCGTCGCCGGACCCGAGAGGTCTCGACGGCCAGTCGGAGCGCCGGACCACGGAACCGTTGACGGCGACGGCGACAAACCGGGCAGCGGGATCGATGCCGCGGAATGCCAGCAGTTCACTCACCGTCGTCACCGCGAACTCCTCTTCCACTCCGTTGACCTTGAGCCGCATCATCGGACCCCCGAAGCGATGGCGTGCCCTATAGTTGCGTCAACGCGGCGGTCGTCATCGGTGAATTGCTCGGGGGTGAACGGCCGCACTGCCTCGGGCAGATGGCCGCTCAATACGAAGGCGCTGACTGCCTCGGCAGTGAGGGGCGTCAGCAGAATTCCGTTGCGATGATGTCCGGTTGCGACGACCAGCCCGTCTATCCCGCTTGGACCCAGCAATGGGGCATCGTCCCGCGAACCCGGACGGAAGCCCACCCAAGTCTCGGCCACCGGAAGCTCCTCGATGCCCGGCACCGCGCGCCAGGCGCCCTCGATCAGCGCCAGCAAACCCCCTGCCGTGATCCTGTCGTCGAAGCCGCGCTCCTCGACGGTCCCACCAACCACGAGCCGTCCGTCCCGGCGCGGCACCAAATAGCCCCGCGGAAGCCAGACGACATGGTGCAGCAGCGGGTTCGCCGGATCCATCTCCAACGCCAGCATCTGGCCTTTGATTGGACGGACCGGGGGGAGATGAGCCGCTGGAATGCCGGCGATCTCGCGCGACCAGGCGCCGGCAGCCAGCACGATAACATCCGCAGGTTCGCGGCGGTGCTCGGTCACGGCCGCAATTATACGTCCGCCGGTGATCTCAACCTCTCGGACCGGATCGTGCTCGTACAGGACGGCCCCGGCCTTGCGGGCCGCCTCGGCGAGAGCTCGAGCAAGCCGGCGGTTGTCGACTTGGTGATCTCGCGGGCTGAAGACTGCGCCGGAGATGCCCGGCCGCAAGTGCGGCTCTCGCCGCCGCGCCTCCGCCCCCGACAGCCATTCGAGATCGAGCCCGAGGCTTTTCTGAAAGTCAAAGGTGAAGTGAAGCTGCTCGGCATCGTCACGGGTCAGGGCGACGACTATCGTACCCTCGTCGCGATAGCCGACCGAGACGCTGGATACCGCCTCGAGCTCGCGCGCAAATTCCGGCCACATTCGCTGGCTTTCAAGCGTCAGGGCAAGCAGCGCCTCCTCGCCGGGCTCGGTTTCCACTGCGGCGGCGAGCATTCCGGCAGCCGCCCAGCTCGCGCCGCGTCCGACCTCGGCTCGGTCGTAGACGGCTACCGAGCAACCCGCTTGGGCTAGCCGCCAGGCAATCCCCAACCCCATGACCCCGGCGCCGATGATGACGGTCTTCGGGCGAAACGACGATACGGTGATGGACGCGGTGATAGCGGACTCCCTTCGCCGGGCAAGCCCGGCCAGGTTCAGTGGGTGTGATCTCAGCCGACCCGGCTGCGCAACAATCGATTGCGCGGCCAGCCAGCACCCCAGCCTTCCAGCAATTTCGGACCAAAGGCGTTACGGATGCAAGGACTTTGTTGGGTCGGGCCGTGTGGTCGGCTGCGCGGGAGACGAGCTGCCGATCGATGCCTGCGGATAAATGTAAATCGGAGTTTCAACATATGTACCTCCATGCTACGGTTTCGCCATCTATTATGCTGGACGTCAGCCCATGGCGCATATCCTGCTCGTAGAAGATGACGCGGACGTGCAATCAGTCGTATCGGAGTTTCTCGTTACCCTGGGGCACCGGTTGACCTGCGCGTCATCGGCGGAGCAGGCGCGGCTCTTTCTGGCGAGCGAGCCGGTCGATCTCGCCCTCGTCGATTGCCTGATGAGCGGCGAGCAAGGAAATTCGCTCGCCGAACACGCCTCAAATCTGGGCGTCCCAACCATCCTGACTAGCGGCGATCCCCATTACATCGAGACCTGCTCGGAGCATCGTTTTCCGTTCTTACCCAAGCCGTTTCGCTTGACCAGTCTCGACGAGCTCATCGCGCGCACCTTGCACAAGCCGAGGAGCGATCGATCGCGATAGCCCCTGAGTGACCCGGGGTTGTTACAGCAGCGCCCTTCTGCCCGCCGCCGTCGCCAGCGGGACATAGCCGGCAAGGTCCGTCAGCCTCGGCCGGTCGAAAATCACGAGTGTGCCGTTTTGGATTTCGACCAGCCGGCGCTCGCGAAGGGACTCGAGGGTTCGAGCGACATGCACACGCGACAGACCGGCAGCGTCGGCCAGATCGCGCCGCTGCAATGGGAACGGGCAGGTCGAGCCGCCGTTGACCATGGCGCGTTGTCGCAGCCGGTCGAAAGTTTCGAGCATCAGATAGGCGATCCGCTCTTCCGCAGTGCTGCGCCCGAGCAGCGAAAGCCGAACATCCATCCGCTGCTCCTCCTCGACTCGCGTCTGCAGGACATTTAGCGCCAGCGCCGGGTGATCGGCGAACAGATCAGAAAAGCCTTTGCCCTGAAGAACACAGAGGGTTGCCGTAGTGATCGCCTGAACGGAGTGCTTGACCCTGCCCAGCACCGCCGAGGCCATCCCGACCGTGTCGCCAGGGAGCACGATATCGAGTATCTGACGCGCACCGTGCGGAAAACGGTGGTAGCGGATCGCCCATCCTTCGAACAGCGTGTAGACCGGCCCTCCCACCTCATCCTCTCGGATGATGTCGCCGCGCGGCGCGACAACTATGTGGTCCGTCTTCATCTCGGTGATGAAGCCGAGCTCGTGCTCCGAGAAGGGCCTAAACAACGTTCTTCGTCGGAGCTGACATTGCTCGCAAGGCACGAACATCGGCGCGGCCTATCCTCCTAAACCGCTGGCGTTCTTATCTTATTAACTGAACGAGAAGCAGCTAAATTCCGCAGGAAAATCAAAGAGATTGACAACGTAACCGGAGAGCTCCGGAAGATCATTACTGTGCGATCAATTCAGGTTAACCAGCATCACATGTTCCAGGATGCGCAGCGGCGCCGTTTACATTTGACTTAGCCCCACGCGCTGGGGTAGAGCGCGGGGAAAGTTACACGCCCAGATTTGGCGTCGGTTAGTCGGCGCGCCCGCGGATGATTTCGAAGGAATGCTCGATTAGCTCGCGCCCCAGTCTATCGAACTCGGCGCACCTCATGTTCTGTGCGGGCGAGCGACGAAACCGGTCATAGAGTTGAAGAAAAACGACAGCCGAGCGGAATAATGATAGGACGCGATAAAAGGTGAAGTCACCGACGGCGCGAGAGCTGAGACGCAAATAGGCGGAGAGAGCTTCGTTGCGGCGCCAGAACCCGGGCTGTGCGGTCGGCATTTGTCGCATGCGGTGGAGGCACGCGGGATCCTCGGGCTCGGCCCAGTAGCTCAACATGACCGCGAGATCCCACAGCGGATCACCACGTGTTCCCATGTCCCAGTCGATTACCGCCACCGGAGCGAGCGTCTCCGGGACGAGGATCATGTTGTCGAGCTTGAAGTCGGAATGAATAAGGCTCGGCGGCGCATCCGCCGGCACCCGGCGGCGCAGCCAGTCGAGCACCTCGGATAAGGCACTAGGATTGATCAGATCCGCGACGGCAGCGCCGCGAGCTGCCCAGCCGTCGACGGTTCGGGCGAGGAAACCCGCTGGGCGTCCAAGCGTCTCCAAGCCAACTTGCGCCGGGTCTACGGCATGCAAAGCAGCGAGACTTTCGACCAATTGACGGCTGAGCAACATGCCGACATCCGGCCGGCCGGCCAAGTCCGGCGGCAGAGTGTCGCGGATGACCATCCCAGGGCGGTACTCGATGATCTGAAACGGCGCGCCGAGCACGCTTGCCTCGTCGCAGAAGAACATAGCCCGCGGGGCCAGCGGATACTCCCGCCATAGCGACGAGAGGATGCGGTATTCGCGCGCCATATCGTTGGCCCCATATGGCAGCGGCCCCGCCGGCGGCCGGCGCAACACTGCCGGCGCGCCGTCTATCTCGATCAAGTAGTTGAGATTCCCATAGCCGCCGGCAAACTGCCGCGGCGGGCCTGGTCCGAGCTCGATCCCGCGGCGTGCGAGATAATGTGCCAGAGAAGCCCAATCCTGAGGAACGCTGTGCGTTAACTCCCTGAACTCCCCCGGGTGCACAGACATTCTATTAACGCTGCGATCGATATCTTGAGCCGGCACGCCGGTCCCGACATGGTGCATGGGTCCGGTGACGGCAACACGATATTATATCTGAAGCGGGTCGGAGGCGTATGGGACATAAGCTCATGAGTTCAGTTTCGCGGCGCAGATTAACGGTCGCCGCGACGATGGTGGCTTTCTTCCTCTCGACATTCGCTCGAGCGGCCGAGCCGGATATCGATCGGTTCAAGACCGAGATCGACGCGTTTCTCGGGCGACTCGGACCGAGCTCGAACGGCGCGGTCGAATGGGTTGGTTCGGATACTTACGAAGTCCGGCGCGATGGCGAAATTTTGCTGGCGATCATAGGCAATGCTCGGCTGTCGCTAAACACGCCGCAACCCGGTCAGCTCATTCTCGATCGCATCGAGATTCGAGAGATCGCCCGAAAAGACGAGGGCAAGCTGATCGAACTCGCCCTCACGTTGCCAAAAAACATCATGCTCAAGGAGACCGACGGCACCGAAACCAAGATCAACCTGACGGATGCGAGAGCAGATACAGTGATAGAGGCCGAGTTGGGGCGCGGCCGGGAAACTCTTATCGAGATTGCGAACGCGCGGATCGATCAATCCAAAACCGGGACATGGGTCAGCCTCGGACCGCTCTCGATGTCCTCGAAGCTCGTCGCCGACCAGAACGGCGGGTGGAGCGGACCGGTTGAATTCGAGGTCAAGGGGATAGAATACTTTCTGCCGCAGGGTCCGCTTGGCGGCGCGATCGATCGGATCGCGTTCACTGGTAGAAGCGCCGGGCCAAGGCTAAACGAGCTCGACAAGCTGCGTCGCGCGATCGACCAGCTGCAAGCTGACGATGGCAAATCACCACAAGCCCGCGGCACCGCGTTCCTGGTGACCCTCTCGACAATTTCGCAACCTTTCAGCACAATACAGGGTGAACTCGCGTTGGAGGGTCTGACCGTCAGGAGCGTGACCGGTGAGACGCTCGTAACCCTGGCGAAAGCGGGCAGCACCACGGAGGTCACCGGCCTCGATACGGAAAAAGCGGCGCTGCGGTTCAGCGTTCGCTACGAGGGCCTCGACCTCGCGCCATCGCTTCTCGAGAACTGGAAGGTACCCCGCCGGTTGGTGCTCGATTTCGGGGTCGCCGACCTCAGCACGCAAGCGCTGACGAACCTGCTCCATGCCCTCATTACCGCGACTGACGAGCCGCCATCGGGGGAGAGCGAGAGTGAAGCGAATAAACAGCAGGCTCTTCAGCAAGCGCTCGGAGCCGCGGCCATGCTCAACCCAACCTTCCAAGTTTACGATATGGCAATCGACACCCAGGAGGTCGGGATGGACCTGACTGCCGAAGCCCACGGTTCGCCGCTCGCACCGAAGGGTTACACTGCCTCGGGAGATCTGGCTGTCCGCGGCTTTGACGCGATCCCCAAGCTGAGCAGTGGGATGCCATTTGCCCAATACCTCCCGGTGCTCCGGGAAATTGGGATCGAGGGGACGGCACCGGACGGGACGCCGGGGCTGCTGTTTCATCTCACCTCCGCGCCGGCGAATTGGATCGCGATCAATAATAACGACGTCAGCGCGTGGTTCGACGGGACCGAGAGGGCGGCAGGTCAGCCGCGCCTGTTGCGGCCGTCCGATCCGCCCATGCGAGGAAACGATGTCAAGAGCGTGCAGCGCGCCCTCGCGGAGGCAAAGATTTCGGTCGAACAGGACGGCGAGTACAATTCGGCTACAGCAGGCGCGGTCGCGCGGTTTCAAAAGCGAAACGGTCTAAATGTGAGTGGCGTCGTGGACGCTGCAACTCGACAGCGCCTCGGCGGGTTAGGAGACCCGTTGCGGCAAGGTGGCCGGAACTGACGGGGCGGTATGATCGCTTGCCCGCTTAGCGCAGGAGTACACTATGGACAAAGTTTACCCCGACGCCGATGCCGCGCTTGCCGGCCTGCTACGAGATGGCATGACCGTGATGTCGGGCGGGTTCGGCCTTTGCGGAATTCCAGAGGTGCTGATCGCCGCGATTCGGAGCTCCGGGGTGACGGGCCTGACCGTCATCTCAAACAACGCCGGCATTGACGGAGCCGGGCTCGGTCTGCTCCTCGAAACCCGGCAGATCCGCAAGATGGTCTCGTCTTATGTCGGCGAAAATAAGCTCTTTGCCGATCTTTATCTCAGCGGCGAGCTCGACCTCGAGTTCAATCCCCAAGGCACTCTAGCGGAGCGGATACGGGCCGGGGGCGCCGGCATTCCAGCCTTTTTCACCAAGACAGGTGTCGGCACCCTGGTGGCGGAGGGCAAGGAGATCCGCGAGTTCGACGGGGAGAGTTACGTCATGGAGCGTGGCCTCGTCGCCGATCTCGCAATCATCCATGCCTGGAGAGCCGATCACGAAGGCAACCTCGTCTACCGGAAGACCGCGCGAAACTTCAACCCGGTGATGGCGACGGCCGCAGAGGTCACCGTCGCTGAGGTTGAGCATCTGGTCGAGCCCGGCGTCATCGACCCCGACCACATCCACACGCCCGGCATTTTTGTCAAACGCATCGTGCGCTGCCCGTCTTACGAGAAGCGCATCGAGCAGCGCACGGTCCGCAAGCGCGGCAATTGAGGCAAAGGAGAAGCGGAATGGCTTGGTCACGCGACGAGATGGCGCACCGCGCGGCGGCGGAGCTCGAGGACGGCTTCTACGTCAATCTCGGCATCGGTATACCGACCCTGGTCTCGAATTTCATTCCGCCGGGGATTACGGTTCAGCTGCAAAGCGAGAACGGAATGCTCGGGATGGGCCCGTTTCCGTTCGAGGGCGAAGAGGACCCGGACCTGATCAATGCCGGCAAGCAGACGATCACCGAGTTGCCGTCGACGAGCTATTTCGACAGCTCGCAATCCTTCGGCATGATCCGCGGCGGGCATATCGATCTGTCAATTCTCGGGGCGATGCAGGTGGCGGAGAACGGCGATCTCGCCAATTGGATGATTCCCGGCCGCGTGGTCAAAGGCATGGGTGGCGCGATGGACCTCGTTGCCGGGGTGAAGCGGGTCATCGTGCTGATGGAGCACACCGCGCGGGGCGAGCCGAAACTGCTGCATCGCTGCGCACTCCCGCTGACCGGAAAGGGGGTGGTCGATATGGTGATCACCGATCTCGGCGTCTTCACGATCGCTATCTCCGGGATGCGGTTGATGGAGCTGGCGCCCGGCGTGTCCCTCGACGAAATCCGGCAAAAAACCGAAGCATCCTTCATAGCACCCTCCGGATTCCGCTGATAACCCCGCTGGATATTGCGAGCAGCGATGCCGCTCGCATCGACCGCGGCCGATGTTTTCGCTAAACTAACATTGCACTCGACTAGCATTCAGTTTTCGAGCTCGCCCGTGCCCGCTTCATCGCGCGATCTCCGTCTTGATTTTTTTCGCGGTCTTGCTCTCATATTCATATTCGTGGATCACATCCCGGAAAATATTCTTAGCTACTTTACCATACAGGCCGTCGAGTTCTTTGATGCAGCGGAGGTCTTCATATTTATCTCCGGTTACACCGCTGCGCTCGTTTACGGGCAGGCGCTCGTCTCACAAGGAATGTTATTTGCGACGGCGCGCATTCTCGGTCGTGCCTGGCAACTTTACGTCGCCCACATTTTTTTGTTCGTCATGTTTATCGCCGAGGTATCTTATACTGTAACTACTTTCAATAACCCAATGTATAACGATGAAATGCGGGTTGCAGATTTTCTTGGTGAGCCGCACATCGCAATCGTCAAGGCACTCATCCTTGAATTTCAACCTACCTTTCTCGATATTCTTCCGCTTTATATTTTGCTTCTGGTGATCTTCCCGGTCGTTTTGTTCGGCTTACGCTTGCGCCCGTTGATCGTCTTACTGCCGTCCTTCCTGCTTTATCTGCTCGTCCAGGCAACGAGTTTGTCGGTTCCGGCTTACCCGGAGGGGCACGTCTGGTTTTTCAACCCTCTGGCCTGGCAGTTTCTGTTCATCGCCGGAGCTGCGCTCGGCTTCCCTGGCCGGCACGAGCGGCGATGGTCGAGATTGACCGTGCCGGTATTGCCGCTGGCCCTGGTCGTTGTCGCGGCAGGGTTTGTCATCAAGCTCAGTTGGACGATCCATGGGATTTGGGACCCTTTTCCCGGGCTCTTTCTCAAGGAGTTGTGGCCGGTCAACAAGAACAACTTGTCCCCGATCCGGGTCATCCCTTTCTTCGCCGCCGTCGCGGTCGTCGCCGTCGCCATGCCCGCCAATGCGGCCGGTTTGCGTTCGCCGGCAGCAAGACCGCTGGTCCTGTGCGGCCAACAATCGCTGGAGATCTTCTGCCTCGGCATCCTGCTGTCGGCCCTCGGGCATTTTGTCCTTTCGGAATACGATTTGGCGATCGGAATCCAGATCCTCGTTAATCTTGCGGGTATTCTCGTGATGTGCCTAACTGCGATAATGTTGAATTGGTATAAAACCATGGGTCGAACGCAGATGCCGCGGTCCGCGGTCATCCAATCCGGTCGTGGCAATCGTCTCGGCAAATGAGTTGGCGTGTCTCGGCCGGCAGGTTGGCGCCGCCGGCTCTGCTCGCGGCGGGCGTTGCCCTGGCCGTACTCCCGTCCTTCTCACCGGCCGCAAGCCCGGCGCTGCCCTGCGATGTGCCGGAGGAACTGATGCAAGTCGACAACAAGCTGCCTCATCTGGCCGAGCGCTTGCGCGCGGAGCAGCCCGTCAGGATCGTCGCGATCGGCGGAGCGTCGACGACCGGGGCGGCGGCAGGCTCATCCGATCTCGCCTACCCCCATCGCCTGCAGGAGATCCTCGATCGGCGGTATCCCTCCTCTTCCATCACAGTCATCAATCGGGGGGTTCCGCGCCAGACCGCCCGGCAAATGCTCGAACGGTTCCCGACCGATGCGATACCCGAAGACCCCGTTCTGGTGATCTGGGAAACCGGCACCACCGATGCCGTGCGTGGGGTTGGGGTCGACGATTTTGCGGCGGCGCTGCAAACTGGAATAGATGAGCTCAAGGCGCGCGGTATCGACATCGTGCTCGTCGACATGCAATTCTCGCACAGCACCACGACCGTCATCGATTTCGAGCAATATTTGGACACCCTGCACCGGGTCGGTGATGTCAATGACGTGAACGTCTTTCCGCGCTTCGAAATGATGCGCTATTGGAGCGAGCAGAACGTGTTCAACTTCGACGGGGTCGCCAAAGACGAACGGGCCAGCCTCGCCGCTAGAGTTTACGAGTGCATCGCTGGCAAGTTGGCGGAAACTATTCGCCTGGCGCTTGGATGACCGCGATCCCCTCCAGCGGACTTCTTGCTGCGGCTCTTGCCATTGTCTTGGCTTTCAGCAAACCCGCGTTTCCCGATGCCACAGCGACACCGCTCCCGCAAAATTGCGCCGCCCCGCGGGCGCTTTCGGGAATCGAAGCTGCGCTGGACCGCACCTCGTCCCGAATCCTATCCGGGCAGCCGCTCACGATCGTCGCGATGGGCTCCTCTTCGACCCTCGGGGTTGGGGCGAGCAGCCCGGCTTTCAGCTATCCGAACCGCCTCGAGCAGGAATTGAGACAGCGGTTTCCCGGCATCGAGATCCGGGTCGTCAACCACGGGGTAGGCGGTCAGGATGTTCCGGAGGAGTTGACGCGACTCGGCCGGGACGTGCTTGCCGAACATCCTGATCTGGTAATCTGGCAAGTTGGCACCAACGCGGTGCTTCGGCGCGACGACCTTTCGGCTGATGAGCAACTCATCAGCCGCGGCGTCGCCTTGATGAGGGAGAGCGGGATCGACGTTGTCCTGATAGACCTGCAATACGCCCCGCGGGTGCTCGCGCGACCCGCCTACGCCGAAATGGAGCGGTTGATCGCGGAAATTGCGAGTCGCACTCAGGTCGGCTTGTTCCGCCGATTTGAGATCATGCAGGAATGGGATCGGACGCAGCAGCTCGCACCGGCCGCCAGCGTCGGTCCCGACGGGCTGCATATGACCGACGCGGGCTATGCCTGCCTGGCGAACCAGCTGGCCGAGGCTCTGGCGTCGAATTGGCGGTCGCACGACAAGCTGGCGAAATCTCCTCAACTCAGTCCTGACGCGATCGCCGGCGTCAGGCGCCAGACCGGCGTGCAGCCAGCCGCTTCCTCGGGGTCGCACTAGCCGCAACCGACATCGACAGCTTTTTAGATAGCGAACGTGGCGGTTGCCGAGTTCGCATAGTATCTACCGTTCTGCGGCAGAACGCCGCGGTGACGCAGCCCGTTCCAATAAGCTGCGGCGGCTCGACACCAATCAGCGTCAACGTTTCAGGTGTTAACCTACATTTCTATTGGGTTTTTGTACGATCTAATATATGCTGCGGGCAATGTTCGAGTTGGCCACAAGATGTTGTTGATCCGTGGAAATTGGGCGCAGGGCCGACTCCAGCCGCTCATCGGTGCCGGCGTACTTCCGAGCATCGCATCATTCGTACTCTCGCCACAAAGTGTTGGCATAATGCAGCTTGGGTGGAGACAGCGCGTTGAAGTCCGGCGGTAGGGCAGGGCGGAACCGGAGGATTGCAACCCGGTTGGAAAACCGGGAGACCCATGCGGTGAGAACTCGACGTAACAAGGGTTTTACGTGAATTTACAACGAATTACACGCTTCAGCGAGACGTTCGCTCGGTTTCGTCGTTCTCTGGTAGTGTCACGGGAAGCTTTGGGTTGAGCACGGGGCATCGGTTGAGGGTGAGACAATGAAATTCGATGACGGGATTTTTGGACTCTATTCAAGGTTGTACGAAAACCGGAGAGATGTCGAGCTCTCTCTTGAGGAGTATCTCGGCAAGTGCTCCGATGATGCGGCGTATTACGCTGGCGCCGCCGAGCGCATGCTCAGTGCTATTGGCGAACCGGTAATGGTCGACACCAGCCAAGATTTGCGTCTTGGTCGGATTTTTATGAACCGGACGATTAAGGTCTACCCCGAATTCGCGGATTTCTTCGGGATGGAAGAAACGATCGAGCGCATCGTCGGCTTCTTCCGTCATGCCGCCCAGGGCCTCGAAGAACGCAAGCAAATTCTCTATCTGCTGGGTCCGGTCGGCGGCGGCAAGTCCTCACTCGCCGAGCGCCTGAAGCAGCTGATGGAGAAGGAGCCCGTCTATGTGTTGAAGGCGGGCAAGGAAATCAGCCCGGTGTTTGAGAGCCCGCTCGGCTTGTTCGATCCGGTGACCCTCGGCGACGAACTCGAGAAGCGTTATGGGGTCCCGCGGCGGCGGCTGACCGGCACCATTTCACCATGGGCAGTCAAGCGGCTCGAGGAATTCGGCGGCGATATCACCAAATTCACCGTGGTTCGTATGCAGCCTTCGCGCCTGAAGCAGATCTGCATCTCCAAGACCGAACCCGGCGACGAGAACAACCAGGACGTGTCGAGCCTCGTCGGCAAGGTCGATATTCGCAAGCTCGAATTCTTCAGCCAGAACGATCCCGACGCCTATTCGTATTCGGGTGGTCTCAACCGGACGACGCAAGGGCTTCTCGAATTTGTCGAGATGTTCAAGGCGCCGATCAAGATGCTGCACCCGCTGCTGACGTCAACCCAAGAGGGAAATTACGTCGGATCCGAAAATATTGGCGGCATCCCCTATCAGGGAATTGTCCTGGCGCACTCCAATGAGGCCGAATGGCAGAGCTTTAAAAATAACAAGAACAACGAGGCGTTCATCGACCGCATCTCGGTGATCAAGGTTCCGTACTGCCTGCGCGGCACTGAGGAACGCAAGATCTACGAAAAATTGCTGCAGAATAGCGAGCTCGCCAGCGCACCATGTGCACCGTCGACGTTGGATATTCTCGCACGCTTCAGCGTGCTGTCGCGGCTGAAGTCGCATGAGAACTCGAACCTTTATTCGAAGATGCGGGTCTACGACGGCGAGAGCTTGAAGGACACCGATCCGCGCGCCAAGTCGGTGCAGGAATATCGCGACGCAGCCGGGGTCGACGAGGGAATGGACGGCATTTCCACCCGTTTCGCCTTCAAGGTGTTGTCGAGCACCTTCAACTTCGACACGCAGGAGGTGGCGGCCGATCCGGTCCATTTGATGTACGTGCTGGAGCAGGCGATCTGGCGCGAGCAGTTCCCGGACGATGCCGAAAAGAAATACCTGAACTTCATCAAAGCCGAGCTGGCGCCGCGTTACGCCGAGTTCATCGGACACGAGATCCAGAAGGCTTATCTAGAATCCTACTCCGACTACGGCCAGAACCTGTTCGACAGATATGTTGCCTATGCCGATGCTTGGATCGAGGATTCCGATTACAAGGACCCCGACACAGGTCAGCTGATGAATTGCGAGCTGTTGAACCAGGAGCTGTCAAAGATCGAAAAGCCGGCCGGGATAGCAAACCCCAAGGACTTCCGCAACGAGGTCGTCAAATTCGCGCTGCGTGCCCGCGCCAACAATGCCGGGCGCAACCCGTCCTGGACCTCCTACGAAAAGTTGCGCGAGGTCATCGAGCGGCGCATGTTCTCGCAGGTTGAGGATCTGTTGCCGGTAATCAGCTTTGGCACCAAGAAGGATACCGACACGGAGAAGAAGCACGCCGATTTCCTCGAGCGCATGGTAGCGCGCGGCTACACCGAGCGACAAGTTCGGCGATTGGTCGAGTGGTATATGCGGGTAAATAAGGCGGGGTAGGGGACCACGGTCCCCATCTGGGAGGTCAGGCATGAACATCGTCGACCGTCGCCCCAACCCGAAGGGAAAAAGTCTCAGTAACCGTCAGCGTTTCCTGGCAAGGGCCCGAGCCGAAGTGAAATCGGCGGTGCAGGAGGCGTTGCGCAAGCGAAAGGTGGCAGATGTCGGCCACGGCGAAAAAGTAGCCATTCCGACGCGCGGGATTGCCGAGCCGAACTTTCATCACAGCCGCCGTACCGGGCGAACCGAACATGTCGTCCCCGGCAACAAGGAGTATATCAGGGGCGACGAGATCCCCCGGCCGACCGGCGGGGAAGGACGCGGGGGCTCGCAGGGCAGCCCGGACGGGTCGGGCGAGGATGCGTTCGAGTTCACGCTGTCGAAGGAGGAGTTCCTCGACATGTTTTTCGAGGACCTCGAACTCCCCGATCTCGTCAAGAAGAGCCTGAAGGAGACGTTTGCAGTCGATCTGCAGCGTGCCGGGTATACGGTTACCGGCAGTCCCGCAAACCTCAGCATTCGGCGGACGATGCGCAACAGCATGGCGCGCCGCATATCGCTGAAACGGCCAAAACAATCGGACCTGGAGGCGCTGCGCGAGGCGATCGATAACGCACGCGCTCGCGGAGCGGTCGACGAGGCCGAAAGGCTTCTGCGCGAGCTCGACCGCCTCGAGCACCGCAGCAAAATCATTCCATACATCGACCCGATCGACGTCCGTTATAACCGCTTTGAGCGCGTTCCTCGCCCGAATACCGAAGCGGTGATGTTCTGCTTGATGGACGTTTCAGGATCGATGACCGAAGCGATGAAGGACCTCGCCAAGAGGTTCTTCATGCTGCTGCATGTTTTCCTGATCCGGCGCTATCGGCACGTCGATATCGTTTTCATCCGCCACACCAGCACCGCCGAAGAGGTCGACGAAGAGACGTTCTTTTACAGCCGGGAGACCGGCGGTACCGTGGTCTCGACCGCGCTCGAAAAAATGCTGGAGATTGCACGGGCGCGATATCCTACCGATCGTTGGAACATCTACGCGGCTCAGGCTTCCGACGGCGACAATTATGGCGCGGACAGCGGGCGCTGCGTTTCGTTGTTGGGTGGCGAGGTTCTTCCGCTCTGCCAATATTTCGCCTATGTCGAAGTCGGTGACGGCATGGGAGGGAGCCTGACCGGACTGTCGCGAGACAGCGACCTGTGGAGAGCCTACAACGAGGTGGCGCCGGTCCATCCTCATTTCGTGATGCGTCGGGTCAGCGACCCGTCGCAGATCTTCTCGGTGTTCCACGAATTGTTCGCAAAGGGGGGAATCCGTGCCTGACTCTGTCGCGTTGCGGCTCGAAGCCACCACCCCGCTCTTCAGCGGCCCGAATTGGGATTACTCCGGGTTGCGACGGGTCTACGACGCCATCGAGCGGATCGCGCTGGACGAGATCGGGCTCGACGTCTATCCGGTCCAAATCGAGGTGATCACTTCCGAGCAGATGCTTGACGCATACGCCTCGGTCGGCTTGCCGCTGATGTATCGCCATTGGAGCTTCGGCAAGCGTTTCGCATATCACGAGACTCTCTATCGCAAGGGGCTGCAAGGTCTCGCATACGAGATCGTCATCAACTCCAACCCGTGTATCTGCTACATCATGGAAGAAAATTCCATGACGATGCAGACATTGGTCATGGCGCATGCCGCGTTCGGCCACAATCACTTCTTCAAGAACAACTATTTATTTCGGCAGTGGACCGACGCCAACGGCATTCTGGATTATCTGAGCTTTGCGCGCGATTACGTGCAGAAATGCGAGGAACGGCACGGGGCGGAGGCGGTGGAGCGCGTGCTCGACGCCGCGCATGCGCTGAAGGATCACGGTGTCAACCGCTACGCCCACCGCACCAAGCCAAATCTCGCCGAGGAGCGGCGGCGGGCGGAGGAGTGGCGCGCGCATTTCGAGGCGACGTACAACGATCTGTGGCGCACTGTGCCCGGCGCTGGGAAAGGAAAGGAGGACGGCGGCGACGAGGAGGCGCGGCTGCAGGAAATCAAGCGCGAGCTTGGCCTGCCTGAAGAGAACCTGCTATATTTCATCGAGAAACGCGCGCCGCGGCTCGAGGATTGGCAACAGGAGCTGGTCCGCATCGTGCGCCTGGTCTCCCAATATTTCTACCCGCAGAAGCAGACGCAGATGATGAATGAGGGTTGCGCGACCTTCGTGCATTACGAAATCATGCGGCGATCTGCACGACAAGGGGCTGATTACCGAAGGATCGATGCTCGAATTTCTGCACTCGCATTCGAGCGTCGTGTTCCAGCCGGACTTCGACGACCCGCGGTTCAGCGGCCTCAACCCCTATGCGCTGGGCTTCGCGATGATGAGCGATATCCGCCGCATCTGCGAAGAGCCGACCGAGGAGGACCGGGAGTGGTTTCCCGACATAGCCGGCTCGGGAGACGGCTTTGGCGTGCTGCGTCATGCCTGGGCGAATTACCGCGACGAAAGCTTTGTCCTGCAACATCTGAGCCCGGCGATGATCCGCCGGTTCCGGCTGTTCCATGTCTCGGACGACAGCACAAAGCCGGCGCTGCGCGTCGAGGCGATCCATGACGATGTCGGCTATCGAAAAATTCGCAGCGCTCTCTCCCGGCAATATGATCTGTCCCGGCGCGAGCCCGACATTCAGGTGGTCGATGTCGATCTCAGAGGCGATCGCTGCCTCATTCTTGCGCATTATGTGCATAACGGCGTGCTGCTCGAAGAAAAGAGCTGCCGCGCCGTGATCCGGCATACCGCAACGTTATGGGGCTATTCCGTCAAGCTGCTGGAAATCGACGCCGCCACCGACAAGACCCTCAAAACCTACGAGGTAGCGCCGCCCGGCTGATCTCCGGGAGGTGAGTTCGGGGGCGCGAAGCCCACGTCTCCCGAGCGGTGGCATCGCGCGATGGTCGTTCTCGGCATCGAAACCAGCTGCGACGAGAGCGCGGCCGCCGTGGTGGCCACCACGGCGGCCGGCCCGAAGATCCTCTCCAATTTGGTGCACTCCCAGCTCGCGGAGCACATGCCCTATGGCGGTATTGTGCCCGAGATTGCCGCGCGCGCTCATCTCGACCACCTCGATCCACTTAATATCGCGCGCGCTCGCCGAAGCCGGCGTTATCCTCGGCGAGGTCGACGGGGTAGCTGCTGCGGCGGGCCCGGGCTTGATCGGGGGCCTGATCGTCGGCTCGACAATGGCAAAGGGGTTGGCCTGGGCCGCGAATAAGCCGTTTCTGGCTGTCAACCATCTGGAGGCCCATGCTCTGGCAGTTCGCCTGACTGAAGAGGTGGACTTCCCGTACCTTCTTGCTCCTCGTTTCGGGGGGGCATTGTCAGCTCCTCGTCTGCTCCGGAGTTGGCCGTTATACCCGTCTCGGGACAACGCTCGACGATGCCGCCGGCGAAGCATTCGACAAGGCGGCAAAGCTGATCGGGCTCGGCTACCCCGGAGGACCCGCCATCGAAGCGGCCGCGCAGCAATGGGGACCCGTGGCGTTTCGTCCTGCCGCGCCCGATGAAAGGCAGACCGGGTTGCGATTTCTCATTCTCCGGCTTGAAGACGGCAGTGCGTCAGATCACCTCCGTGATCGGCAGCCTTGATCCCCGCGACCAAGTCGGATCTCGCGGCCTCGGTCGAGCTCGCGATCTGCGAAGCGGTGACCGATCGGACTGCGAATGCGGTCGCGTGGTTCCGCCGCAAATACCCGAAGGGAAATTCGCTGGTGGTTGGCGGTGGCGTTGCCGCCAACAAAAGGCTACGAACGACGTCTTACGGGCCTCGCCGATGATACCGGACTGCGCTTTGTCGCGCCGCCGCCGGCATTGTGCACCGATAATGGAGCGATAATCGCCTGGGCTGGCATCGAGCGGCTTCGACTCGGCCTCGTCGACGGTCTCGATGCGCCGCTCAGGCCGCGATGGCCGCTCGACACTGACGCGCCGCGCCGTCCCGGAGCAGGTGTGAAGGGGTGAGCAGTTGGCTGCGAGCGTGATCCGGTGAGACGCTTGGCGATCATCGGGGGTGGCGCCTGGGGAACGGCGCTCGCCATGGTCGCTCGTCGCGCCGGCTCGCTCCCGAGGCTGTGGGCCCGGGACCCGGATGTCGTTGCGACGATCAATCAAGCGTCATCAGAACCCGCTTTTCCTGCCCGGCGTGATCCTCGACCCCGCCATCACGGCAACCACGGACATGGCGTTCGCGACAGAGGGGGCGGAGGCGGCGTTGCTTGTCGTCCCGGCGCAATTCCTGCGCGGCGTAATCCAGGTGCTCGGGTCTCATCTTCGCCGCGGGCTCCCTCTGCTGCTCTGCGCTAAAGGGATCGAGACCAGCTCGCTGAAGATTGATGTCGGAGGTTGCCGCGGAAATTCTGCCCGCCTCCCCCTCGGCGGTGCTCTCGGGGCCGACATTTGCTGCCGAGGTCGCGCGAGAGTTGCCGACGGCGGTTACGATTGCCAGCGGTGACGCCTCGCTCGGTCACGCCTTCATTGAAGCCCTCGGAAGCAGTCGGTTCCGCCCCTATCTGTCGCAGGACCCGGTCGGCGCCGAAATTGGTGGCGCCGTCAAGAACGTCCTCGCGATTGCGTGCGGCATCGTCGTCGGCCGCAATCTCGGCGACAACGCTCGAGCTTCGCTGATCACCCGCGGGCTGGCGGAGATGATCCGGCTCGGGGTAGCCAAGGGCGGTCGAGCCGAGACCTTCCGTGGCCTTTCCGGACTGGGGGATCTCGTACTGACCTGCAGTTCCGCCCAATCGCGCAATTATGGGCTTGGCCTCGCGCTCGGCCGCGGACAGGCTCTCGAGGCCGCGCTCCGCGGCAGTCGCTCGGTTGTCGAGGGCGTGGCCACGGCTGCGTCGATCGCGCGAGTGGCGGAACGGCTCGGCATAGAGATGCCGATCGCCGCGGGAGTTGATGCGTTACTTCACCGCGGTCGAAGCGGTAGACGCCGTTATCGATCTGCTGTTGCGCCGGCCCTACCGGGCCGAATAGGGAATAGGGGTGAACCCTTGAGCGCCAGCTAGGCCGGAGGGCGGAAAAAACTTTTCTGGACCGGCCGAAAGCCAATATCATTGGGGAGCGAGCAACCCCACCGGCTCGGACCGAAATGAGCGACAACGGAAAACGCGGCGAGGAAGGACCGGGAACCGGTGTTGTCGTCAAGACAAAGCCGAAGACGAAGAAGCCGTCCATGTACAAGGTGCTTATGTTAAATGACGACTACACCCCGATGGAATTCGTCGTTCACATCCTCGAGCGGTTCTTCAACAAGAACCTGCAGGAGGCGACCCGCATCATGTTGCATGTGCATCGCCGCGGTGTCGGCATCTGCGGCGTCTACACTTACGAGGTCGCAGAGACCAAGGTAACCCAGGTTATGGATTTCGCCCGGCAGCACCAGCACCCGCTGCAGTGTACGCTGGAAAAGGACTAGGCCAAGGAAGGACAGGCGGGCGTGCTGTCACGCAATCTCGAAAAGTCGCTGCATCGGGCTCTCGCCCACGCCAATGAGCGCCGGCACGAATATGCCACGCTCGAACATCTGCTGCTGGCGCTCACGGAGGATCAGGACGCGGTTGCCGTTCTGCGCGCGTGCAGCGTCGACCTCGACCGTTTGCGCCGCGAGGTACTGAACTACGTCGATAACGAACTTGCCAACCTTGTCGCGGCCCATAGCGACGACGCGAAGCCGACTGCGAGCTTTCAGCGCGTGCTGCAACGCGCCGCAATTCACGTCCAGTCATCGGGCCGCGAGGAGGTGACCGGCGCAAACGTGTTGGTCGCCATGTTCGCCGAGCGGGAAAGCCACGCTGTTTATTTCCTGCAAGAACAGGACATGACCCGGTTCGATGCCGTCAATTATATCTCCCATGGCATCGCCAAGGCGCCCGGCCGCTCGGAGACGCGTCGTGTTCAGGGCGCCGATGAGGATGACCGCAGCGAAAAGTCGCAGAAGCGCAACCATGACGCCCTCGACGCTTATTGCGTCAACCTCAACAAAAAGGCCAAGGGCGGCAAGATCGATCCCCTGATCGGCCGCGAAGCCGAAGTCGATCGCACGATCCAAATCCTATGCCGCCGGGCCAAGAACAACCCGCTTTATGTCGGCGACCCCGGTGTTGGCAAGACGGCGATCGCCGAGGGCTTGGCGCGTCGCATCGTGCAGCGCGAGGTTCCCGAGGTCCTGCTGAACGCGACGATCTACGCGCTCGACATGGGGGCATTGCTGGCAGGCACCCGGTATCGCGGCGATTTCGAGGAGCGGCTCAAGGCGGTCTTGTCCGAGCTCGAGGCGCAGCCCGGTGCGATCTTGTTCATCGACGAGATCCACACCGTAATCGGGGCCGGGGCGACGAGCGGCGGGGCGATGGACGCCTCGAACCTGCTGAAGCCGGCACTGGCCGGCGGCGTCATCCGCTGCATCGGCTCAACCACCTATAAGGAATACCGCAATTATTTCGAGAAAGACCGCGCGCTCGTTCGCCGTTTCCAAAAAATCGACGTGAACGAGCCGACGGTCGAGGATTCGGTCAAGATCCTGCGCGGGCCTGAAGCCCTATTACGAGCGGCATCACAAGGTGCGTTACACGAGCGAAGCGTTGCGGGCGGCGGTCGAGCTGTCGCACCGCTATATCGGGGACCGCAAATTGCCGGACAAGGCGATCGACGTCATCGACGAGACCGGGGCCGCCCAGATGCTCGTGCCCGAAAGCCGCCGCCGCAAGACGATAACGGCGCGAGAAGTCGAAGCGGTCATCGCGACGATGGCGCGGATCCCGCCGAAAAGCGTCTCGCGCGACGATCGCGAGGTGCTGAAGAACCTTCAGCGCGACCTGAAGACCATGGTGTTTGGCCAGGATCCGGCGATAGGGGCTCTGGTCTCGGCCATCAAGCTGGCGCGCGCCGGCCTGCGGGATCCGGAAAAGCCGATTGGCTCCTATCTGTTCTCTGGTCCCACCGGGGTCGGCAAGACCGAGGTGGCGCGCCAGCTCGCGCGTACCCTCGGGATCGAGATCACCCGCTTCGACATGTCCGAGTACATGGAGCGGCACACGGTGTCGCGGCTGATCGGCGCGCCGCCCGGTTATGTCGGCTTCGACCAGGGCGGGCTTGCTGACCGACGCGATCGATCAACACCCGCACAGCGTGCTGTTGCTGGACGAGATCGAGAAGGCCCATCCCGACCTGTTCAATATTCTGCTGCAGGTCATGGATTACGGAAAGCTGACCGATCACAACGGCAAAACTGTCGATTTCCGCAACGTGATCCTGATCATGACGACGAACGCCGGGGCCTGGGATCTCGCCAAACCGGCGATCGGCTTTGGCAGCGGCGTCCGGGAGGGCGACGATCAGGAGGCGATCAACCGCATGTTCACGCCGGAGTTCCGCAACCGGCTCGATGCGGTGATTTCCTTCGCGCCGCTATCCGCGGATACGATCGGACGGGTCGTCGACAAATTCGTGCTGCAGCTCGAAGAGCAGCTCGCCGACCGGAATGTCATTATCGAGCTCGATGATGGCGCGCGGGCGTGGCTCGCCGAAAAAGGTTATGACCGCCTCTTCGGCGCGCGCCCTCTCGCCCGAGTGATCCAGGAGCACATCAAAAAGCCGCTCGCCGAGGAGCTCTTGTTCGGGCAGTTGTCGAAGGGCGGGATCGTTCGCGTGACGCGCAAACCCGACGAGGACGAGCTCTCCTTCTCTTACGAAGAGCGCCCGGCCGAACCGACGCCAAAGGAGCCCGAGCTGGTCGAGTGATCAGCTCCCTCGCCCCTTTTCTTCCTGCTCGGAGAAAGGGCACGCGGTCTCCTCATGGCGAAACGGGGAAAATTCTCCCAGCCCCTCCATCTTGTGCTCGATCATCTGGCGCTCGCGCGCCAGGAATTGGGCGACCGCCCGGCGAAACGCCGGATCGGGGATCCAATGAGCACTGTAGGTCGGCACCGGCAGATAGCCGCGCTGGATCTTGTGCGGGCCCTGCGCGCCGGCCTCGACGCGCTTCAATCCGCGGGTGATCGCAAACTCGATCGCCTGGTAGTAGCAGCACTCGAAATGAAGGAATTTGTACTCGCCGTAGCTACCCCAATTGCGGCCGTAGATCGTATCCTTGCCGAGCAGGTTGAACGCGCCGGCGACGTAGTTGGCGCCGCGCCGGGCCATGAAGAGCACGAGATTTTTCGGCATCCGCTCGCCGATCATCGCGAAAAAGCGGCGATTTAGGTAGGCCGAGCCCCATTTGCGATCGGAAGTCGCGAGGTAGAATTCGAAGAACGCATCCCAATGGCGCGGCTTCAGGTCGGACCCGGTCAGCACTTCGATCTCGAGACCGCGGGCGAGCGCCTCGCGCCGCTCCTTTTTCACCGCTTTGCGTTTTCGCGAATTCAGTGCGGCGAGGAAGTCATCGAAATCGCGGTACCCCTCATTGGTCCAGTGGAATTGCTGGCCGAGCCGTTGCAGAAATCCCGCCTCGGTCAGCACCTCGGCCTCGGCGGGATCGGGAAAGTTCACGTGCAATGACGAGATTCGGCGGCGCTTCGTGAACTCGACCATTCCGGCGAGGAGATGCTCGCGAGCCTCGGCCGGCGCAGACGGGTGCAGCAGCAAACGGGGCCCCGGAACCGGGGTGAACGGCACGGCCGCCAACAGCTTCGGGTAATAGCGGCCGCCGGCGCGCTCATACGCATCCGCCCAGCCATAGTCGAAGATGTATTCGCCATAGGAATGCGTCTTGGCATAGAGCGGTACGACACCGGTGATCTCCCCGTCCGGTCCGGCGAGAGAAAGATGTTGTGGCGTCCAGCCCGTGCGGGTCGTCGTCGAGCCGCTTTCCTCCATCGCATTCAGAAAAGTATGCGAAACGGTCGGATTCACGTCGCCTGCACAGGCATCCCAGGCAGCGGCCGGTATTTCGGCTATCGCCGCATGGACCCGAATTGTGACAGTTCCGCCGCTGTCGTTCATCGCCTGCCCAGCGCCCGGTTTCCGAACGCGTACAGTCCGATCTTTTTATCCATTCTGTTGTTCCGTTTCGGCGCAAAGATCCGCGCGTGCAAAGATAGGCTTTGTGCCGCCGCTGTCCAGCCCGCCGCGAAATCGCCTCATTGGCTGCCTAACAGCGGGCCGCCGATCGAGAACTGAAATGCGCGTGCTCCGTTGTACCCTGATCGCGTTCCCGCTCGCCGCGCTGTCGCTGATCGCAGCGCCGGCATCGGCGGAGACGCTCGGTGATGCGCGCGTCGGCTTCACCGCCGAGCGGGTGCTGGTCATCAATGGGCAGAGCTACGTGGGCAAGATGTGGCACATGCCGGGCGAACAGCGCCACGAGCAGGACCTGCCGGCAATAAGGCCGATTTTTATCCTTCGTGCCGGCAGCGCGATCGGCGACATCATCTTGCCGAAACTACATACCGTCGTCGAATTCGCGCTTCCAAAAGAGCTGTCGATTCTCGGCGACCCCGGCCTGCTGCGCAAACCTGTGGGGCAGGAAATCGTCAACGGCATTGCGACGACGAAATATGATTTGGACGAGACAACGCCGCAGGGTCGCGCGGTCGGCTCGCTGTGGCTCAGCGAGGAAGGCATCCCGATGAAGTGTGATGCCAGGTTCGCAACCGACAAAGGCAAGGTCTCGACGATTCGCTGGGAATTGCGCCACGTCAAGATCGGCACGCAGGACCCCGCGTTGTTTCAAATACCGCACGATTACGCAAAGTTGCCGCCGGAGGCGGCCGCCCCGCTGCTGGGGATGCGGCTCGCGCGACCCCCCGCTCGGTAGGCGGGGAGCGCGGACCGAGAATTTCTAGTCCAATGTTTTGACTATTCGACGATGACCTGACCGTACATCCACGGGTGCGGCGTGCAGATATAGAAATAGGTGCCGGGTTCCTTGAAGGTGATCTCCTTAGATTCGCCCTTGTTCAAAGCGCCCGTGTCCCAATCGCCGACCTTCCCCTTGTCGAAGGCCGTCGCGGTGTGCGGAATATCGCCGACATTGGTGAACGTCAAAGTGGTTCCCGCCTTCACCCGGGTGCGGGCCGGCCAATAAGCGTACTCGACGTTATTATCGCCGATCTTGACCTTATCCACGCCGTCGGCAACTGCTCCTCCCGGCCCGGCGACGGTAGCCGGCGGTGGTGGCGGCCATAACGGGCCGAGCTGTCCCCTGCGCGAGAAGGCCCACACGGCGTCGCCATAGGCGCTGCCTTGGATCGAATTGCCGCCGGTGACAATCGCAATGTACTGGTCGCCGTCGACTTCATAGACCATTGCGGGGGCGTCAGCGCCAAAGCCGGTCTGGAACTTCCACAGCACTTCCCCGGTCTTGGCGTCGAGCGCTACAAAGTTGCCGTCGGGCTCGCCACGTAAGAGGAGACCTCCGGCAGTCACGGTTGAGCCGCCTCCGCCACCCATGCGGTAGGGCATTTGGTGTTGCCAGGCGATTTTATTCGTCCTGCTGTCGATCGCGGTGAAGGTCCCGCTCAACGCCGAGCCGATTGGCGGCGCCTGGGTGCCGTTCGTGTAGCGCTTCCCGGTGTTGTACTGGCTGGGAACGCGCGAGAACACGCTGGTCCGGATCGTCCCCGGCACGTAGAAAAAGCCCGTATCGGGATCGTAGGGCATGGGTGACCAATTTGTGCCGCCTTGCCCCGACGGCTGTATGAGCACCGGTTCGTCCCAGAACGCCTCGAAGATGCAGCCGGCTTTCTCATAGCCCTCCATCGGCTGTGCGCATTGCGGCACCGTGGCGTCTCCGACCGGATAGGGCTGCGTTTTGGCGGTCTTCTGGCGAGGCTCTTGCGGAACCGGACGCTCCTCGATGCCGACCAGCGGTTTGCCGTTGGTGCGGTCGAGAATGTAGACCCAGCCGGTGCGGCCGGCCTCGGCAATCCCCTTGCGCGGCTGACCGTTGATCACGGTATCGAACAGCACGACCGGGCTCGCCGCGTCATAGTCCCAGATGTCGTGATGCACCTCCTGGAAGTGCCAGACATGCTCGCCCGTCTTGGCATTCAGCGCGACGATCGACGCACAGAACAGATTATCGCCTTCGCGCATCGAGCCATCGTAATCGGGTCCGCAATTGCCGGTGGCGAAATAGATGAGTCCGAGCTGCGGATCGAGCGCCGGCGTGTTCCAGATCGATGCGCCGCCCCGCATCGCATGATCGGTGCCCGCCGGCCAAGTGTCGCTGCCGACCTCGCCCGGGCCGGGAAGGGTATACCAGCGCCACAGGATCTTGCCTGTCCTGGCGTCGAGCGCCGTCAGGCGGCTGCGTACCCCGAATTCCCCTCCGGTGTTGCCGCTGTAGACGATGCCGTCGTAGTAGAGCGGCGCGCTGGTGACGCCATAGCCGTTACGCCAGTCCTCGATCGGCGTCTTCCACACTTCCTTACCGGTCTTGATGTCGAGCGCAACGACATTGGCATCGAGTTGGCCGAGAAAGAGCATGCCCTCGCCCATCGCCAGGCCGCGGTTCAGCCATCCGCAGCACACCGTCGAAATCTTCTGGTCGATGCCCGACAAACGCTCCCACAGCATCTCGCCGGTCTTCGCATTGAGCGCGAACACATCGTCGTTTCCCGTGACCACGTACATGGTCCCGTCTTTGACGAGCGGCGTCGCCTCGGCCGAGTACTTGCCCCCGAACCCCGAGCCCTTGAGGCGGGTCATCCAGGCTCCCTTGAGCTGCTTGACGTTGCTGGTGTCGATCTGCTTCAGCGTCGAGTAGCGCTGATTGGTAAGATTGCCGCCATTCGTCACCCAGTCCTTGCCGACCGGGCTCTGCAGCAAGGGATCGATTTCCGGATCGGCAGCGCGAACCTGCGCGGCCCCCGAAAGCACCAAACCACCCGCCAGCATTACCGAAAACATCAGTCGCGCGTGATGCCGCATAGCATTCCCCCTGGTTTTCGGAGTTATTCGACGATGATCTGCCCGTACATCCACGGGTGCGGCGTGCAGATGTAATAGTAGGTGCCCGGCTTGTCGAAGGTGATCGTCTTTGACGCGCCCGAGTCCAGAAGCCCGGTGTCCCAGCTCCCGACCTTGCCATTGTCAAATGAGGTCGCGGTGTGCGGAATGTCGCCGGCATTGCTGAAGGTAACGGCGGTTCCAGCCTTGACCCGGGTGCGCCCCGGAAAATAGCGATACTCGACGTTATTGTCGCCGATTTTGACGGTATTCTCGCCGTCGGCGATCGGTCCAGTGGGTCCGGCGACGGTCGGCGGCGGGGGCGGCGGCCACAACGGGTTGAACTGCCCCTTTAACGAGAAGGCCCAAACGGCATCGCCGTTGGCGCTGCCCACCCCCTGATTGCCGCCCGCGGCGATGGCGACATACTCGTCGCCGTCGACCTCATAGACCATGGGGGTGGCTTCTGCCCCAAAACCGGTCTGGAATTGCCAGAGTACCTCGCCGGTCTTGGCGTCGCGCGCCTGGATTGTCCCGCTGGGATCACCGTGGAAGACAAGACCACCGGCCGTCGTGCTCGAACCGCCGCCGCTGCCGACGCGATATGGCACATTCTTCTGCCACGCGAGTTTGTTGGTATTCGCGCCGATTGCGGTCCAGTTGCCGCTCATCGCCGAGCCGATCGGCGCCGCCTGAGTGCCCCCGTTATATTGCTTCCCTTTCTTGTACGTATCCCCAAAGCGCGCGAAGGCGCTGGTGCGGATAGTGCCGGGCACGTAGAAATTGCCCGTCTCGGGGTTGTACGACATCGGCGACCAGTTCGTGCCGCCGATCCCCGATGGCTGGATCAATGTCGGCTCCTCCCAGAAGGCCTCGAAAATACAACCGGCTCTTTCGTACCCCTCCATCGGCTGGGCGCATTGCGGCACGATCGCGTCGCCGACCGGATAAGGTTGCGTTTTCGCCGTATGTTGCAGCGGCTCCTGCGGCACCGGGCGCTCGTCGATGCCGATCAGCGGCTTGCCGTTGGTCCGGTCGAGGATGTAGACCCAGCCGGTGCGGCCGGCTTGCGCGATCCCCTTGCGCGGCTGACCGTTGATCGTGGTGTCGAAGAGGAGAACCGGGCTCGCCGCGTCATAGTCCCAGATGTCGTGGTGCACCTCTTGGAAGTGCCACACATGCTCGCCCGTTTTGGCGTTCAACGCGACGACCGAGGCGCAGAACAAATTGTCGCCGTCGCGGATCGACCCGTCATAATCCGGCCCGCAATTGCCGACTGCGAAGTACACGAGCCCGAGTTGCGGATCGAGCGCCGGCGTGTTCCAGATCGCTGCGCCGCCATGGGTGTATTGATCGTTGCCGGCGGGCCAAGTGTCGGCGCCGACCTCTCCGGGACCCGGCAAGGTGTAAAAGCGCCATAGGATCTTTCCGGTCTTGGCGTCGAGCGCGGTCAGCCGCCCGCGTACGCCATATTCACCGCCGGTGATCCCGCTGTAGACGATGCCGTCATAGTAGAGCGGCGCGCTGGTGATCCCGTAGCCGTTTTGCCAGACTTCGATCGGGGTCTTCCACATTTCCTTGCCGGTCTTGATGTCGAGCGCGACGACATTGGCGTCGAGCTGGCCGAGGAACAGCATTCCCTCGCCCATCGCCAACCCGCGATTGTCCCAGCCACAGCAGACGCTCGTGAGCTTCTGGTCGATGCCGGACCAGCGCTCCCACAGGAACTCGCCCGTCTTCGCGTTGAGCGCGAAGACATCATCATTGCCGGTGACGATGTACATGATGCCGTCCTTGACCAGCGGCGTCCCCTCGAACGAGTACTTGCCGCCGAACCCGGAGCCCTTGAGGCGGGTCATCCAGGCTCCCTTGAGCTGCTTGACGTTGCTGGTGTCGATCTGCTTCAGCGTGGAGTAACGCTGGTTCGTCAGATTCCCGCCATTCGTCACCCAGTCCTTGCCGACCGGGCTCTGCAGCAGCTTGTCGATTTCGGGATCGGCCGCCCAAACCGCGCCCGCTCCCGCGAGGAGCACGCCGAGAACTCCCGACAGGACAATTTGCAGTCCGAACCGCATGGCTTCCTCCCCGTTTTGACCGGCCGTTACCGGCCCGCGCCGTTAACCTAATCAGATCCTCGACCGTTTGCCAACTAGCCTGATACTGCAATGGAAAAACAGGTAGAAACGGTCCTCCACCGCGGGAAGGCCCTCACCCGCCTCGCTGCGCTCGGCCCCTCTCCCGCGGTGCGGGGAAGGGGTCATGACGCATTCCGCTTGGTGGGTGAGGGAACTGGTGTTCTTGCAACGAACCTGAATATGATAAGAATATGGCAATTTTAACTCTGCTGCGAATAGCGCATCAGCTTCATCTCTAGTAACCGCCGCCATGCCATGTCATCGGCCCGGGCAACTCGCATTGATAGGCTGAGGAGCCGGAAGACACCCGGCAGTGCCGCTCGGACATGCACTGATCGAACATGAGATTGGCCGGCATCCCAATCTGTGTGTCCGCATATTGCCGGCAGATCTGCTGCACCAAACCCGAGTAGTCGTAGGGTTGGCTCGGCCTCTGCGCAAGCGCGGCGGCACTTGCGCACAGGAAGATGAGCGCCGCGAAGCGGCTAGCAGGCAAGGGCGCCAGCTGCCCGCGCGGCATCGAATTTATCAACTCTCAATCTCACGAAGAGCGCGCGAGCAAGATGTCGACGCACTGGGCAGCAGCTTGTTGCGCGCGCCGTTCGATCTCCTCGTCGGTCAGCGTGCTGAGCGGGTGTTCGATCACGACAGGGGTGAGATCGTGCATGCCTAGTGCATCGCGCTGCACCTCCGCCTCGTGCAGGAATTCCGTAGTGACGACAACTGCCGTGGGGCGTCCGGCGGCTTCAAGTTTGATGCCGTCATGCGTACAGCACGACGTGCACGACCCTCAGTCGCCGATCGCGGTCACTACGATGTCGTTATCGGCGGCGATGGCCGCGATCAGCGCCGGATCGGCCTCCTTGGAGAAGCTCTCCTTGCGGTAATAGTTCACTGCAGCAAAAGAGATTTCTTGCTGGAGCTTCGCCACGGTCTTGCGCAGCAAGCGGTTGGCGTTCCATTTGGTGTTGTCGAGGACGCCCAACCGCAGCCCGTCGAGCGTGGCGGGGCGCTCGGAAAGCGCGAGCGGCTCGGTCTCGACGACGCCGCGTGGATCGAAGACGATCTGATCAGGCTCATTGTTCATCGGGGGTTCTCCAGCCCTTGCCGTCATTCCCGCGAAAGCGGGAACCCAGGGCTGCAGGGTTCTGCGGCTGACCCCTGGGCCCCCGCTTTCGCGGGGTGACGATAATACTTTGACGGGACCAATTTCGTTTCGCGCGTGGAAATTTCAGAGATAGCAGGTGCCATCGACGCAGATCGGTGCCTTCGGCGCCGCGGCGCTTTCGATGCTGCGCAATACCGGGGAGGACATGTGGCCCCAGCCGGGGATGAAGGCGGAAAACCGCCCGGCCTCGCCGCCGATGACGAACAGGTGGATGTGGTCGGGGCCGGGCACGATCGGGATCCGCGCCTGCGGCTCGCGCTTGTACCATTTCGGCAGATTGCGGTTGTAGATCTTGCCGTAGCGCTCATTGAAGGTCAGCTCTGAAAAGAGATTATAGGCATGCAGCGCCAGATAGTTGCGCACGTCGTGCCGCGTCCAGCCTCTGCCGGCGATCGTGCGGGCATGTTCCGGCCCGATCACGACCGCGCAGTGCCCGCTCGACACCGCATTGTTGTTGGCGATCGTGCTCATCGCCGAGCAGATGCTGTCGAGGATGCCCTCCGGGTCGTTGGCGACATGGTTGGTGACGCTGTGCGGCGGTTCCGCGGCCAGCACGAACACCGAGGAGTCTTCAGGGCAGAACCCCTTTTCGACATGATAGGGCGCCCATGGGCTCGCCGCCTCGTTCTCGGCGACGCAATAGGTGTATTTGCCGGGATGGCCGAGCGTGCTCTTGTCGAGATCGCCCGGCCAGCCGCCGCCGACATTGAGCAGCACGAGGCGCACAGCCCGCCCGATCGTCGCATTGGCGCGGTTGCCCGACCCGAACGCGTTGCAATCGCCATTCATGCCGATACCGCGAGCGATCGGCCCATTCACCACCAACAGCGGCGCCGCCATGTGCGTCGTCGCCTGCACCCCATTGAGGTTGAAGGCTTTTGCAGTCAATGCCAGCATAGCGGCACGGACCACCGGCGCGTACTCGGCTTTGCAGCCCGCCATGACCATATTGATGGCCAGCACCTCGCGGGTCAGGCTGCCGTAGCGCGGCGGCACTTTGCACTCGACGAGCTGTGGATCCCCACCGAGCGCCTCGACAAAGGCGTCGATCAGCGCCCGCGTCGGCGGCACGACCGGCAGCCCGTCGGTCCATCCCTGTTCGAAATACCATTCGACGAGGCTCGTGCCCGCCGGAACGCTAAAGACGTTCTTTTCAGCCGTCTCCGCCTGTCTCAATGCGGGCGGTGCCATGCCCTGATTCCTTTTGCCGCAGATCATCCATATCAGGTTCCGCCTGGCTCATCGAAGCTTGCCCGATCCAGAACCGGTTCAGCACTTGCGTCAAGGCCCCCGGCTGCTCGCGCCCGGCAAGCCGGGAACGAGCCTCGTGGTATGGCGCGACATATCGCAGAGAGGAGGGTATCAACGGATATACGCAGCGAAGCACGGCGATGGCCCGCTCCGCTGAGCGATGCTCCGCCGGGCCGTAGGGCAATTCAAAATCTTGCCGCAGGCGACGCGGCAACAGTCGAGCGGTCAGCGCTCGATACCACCGCGGCATTCGCCACCGAGTTCCCGCGCCGGCGAACAGTTCGGCTGCTATGCGGCGGACACCACTGCTCGCCGCGAGAAGATCCGAGGCGAGCATTTGATCGACATAGCCGACGAAATCCACCCAGCTGGGCGGCAAGGCCTCCTGCGGGATGCCGAAGAGCGCCGCGAACAAGCGGGCTTCAGCATAATAGCGCTCGCGGTCGCCGGCCGACAGCGGCGGGGCGATGAGCTCGTAGGCGAGCGGGGCGGTCTCGATCAACGTGGCCCAGACCCACAGCAGCGCCGCGACGTCATTCGCCCGGTACGCGGAGCCGATGGCATAGGCATCCGAATTCTCGCTCAGCGTGCCGCAAATCCCGGCATGGCGCCGATGCAGGCGGCGTGCGGCTGCAATCGCCTGTGTCGTGGTGCCGAACATCAGGGTCAAGGTTATGTTGAACGTGCGCTGGAACCGGCCGATCGGATCGATCAAGCTCCGGGAATGCTCGGCGATCGCAGCCGCTACCCACGGGTGAGCCAGCTGCAGCAGCAATGCGCGGCCGGCTCCAAGAAAAACTGCGGCCTCTCGGTCGAGGCGCCAAGAGACCGAACCAGGGCCAAATATGCCGGCCGACTCGCCCGCGGCAGCAGACCGGACCATCACCAGCTCGCGCTCGAGGTCGGCCTCAGTAACAATGACAGACGGTCCCGGCGTCATTCGGCGAAACGAGGCGGTATCAGCCTCTCTCGAAATCCTCGAGTGACAAGTCGAGGGCGGCGGCTCCTTCTTCGAGATAGTCGCCGAGAAGCGGCGTGCCGACCAGATAATCGGTGACATTCGCAATTGTGGTCTCGGCTGCCTGGCGCAGCGCCTCCGGCCAGCTGTCCGCGTCGTAGTCGCCGCGGCCGAGCCACATCAGCGCGAGCAGTTCCTGACGCTCGGGCGGGCCGAGCCCGTCGATTGCGTCCCGCAATTCCTGCTCGGTCGGATTGTCCGGCGTGTCGAGCAGGATCTGCCGCTCGTCATCGTCGGCCGGGTCCGAGCCGGTCGCCGCATCGGGCTCTATCGGCACCTCGGCATCGAACTCGCGCGCCTTGGCAATGATGAAGCCAAGTCTTTCGAGAGGGATGGCCAGCATTGGGTTCTCGTTGATGTCGGTGTTGGACGCTAAACGCTGGCCGCCTCGGGCCAGCGCCACTGCTTGACCTCGGGCATATCGTCGCCGTAGCGGGTGATGTATTGCTTGTGCTCGATCAGCTTGTCGCGCATCTCCTGCTTGGCGTAAGCGGCGAGGTAGCCGAGCTTTGGCACCCGGTCGATCACGTCGCTGACGAGATGGAAGCGGTCGAGATCGTTGCGCACGACCATGTCGCAGGGTGGGTCAGCTCTCAATGCATCATCAGCACCGGCACCGCAGCGCCACGCAGCACGTGCTCGGTAAAGCCGCCGAAAATCCATTCGCGCAGCCGGCTGTGGCCGTAGGCGCCCATGACGACAAGGGCCTTCTCTTCGGCGGCAGTCGCGAGCAGGGTGTCGGCGGCGCCCAGCCGGTCGGGCCGCAGGTGGCGGGTCGACACGTTCAGACCATGCCAAGCGAGACTGGTCATCAGGCGGGCTCCCTCCTCGTCCGAGAGGCCCTGTTCCTCGGCCACGGTCACGATCAGGATCTGCTTCGCCTTGGACAGGAGCGGCATTGCCGCGGTTACTGCCCGGGCTGCTTCCGGCGCCGGCTTCCAGGCGATGACGACCGTTTCGGGAAGTGAGACCAGTGGGGCGGAGGGCATGATAAGCACCGGCCTCCCGGTGCCGACGAGCGCCGCTTCGATCGTATCGATCGAGACACCCTGATCCTCGGCCGGGTGTCCAACCACCAGAAGATCTGCCGCTCGACCGTGCTCCCGAACCCAATAAGCCTCGTCGCCGATTTCCCGAAGCCATTGTGCCGTGGGGCTCTGCTTACCGGCCGGGGTATCCTCGATCACGACCGCTCACGCTCGCAAAAGCGTTCGAACAGCTGCCTGGCCATGTCCTCCCGCCGGGTGGCTTCCTGCGTCTATCCCGCTCGACCAGGCCGCTGACCATCGCGGCACCGCTTCCGTCGGTCGCCATGGCCGCCACCATGGCGCCGGCGTCGACGCGGACATGCAAGAAGTCGAGGTGCGCGTCGAACGCGCGGGCCACCGCCAGGGCCGATGTGAAGACGGCATCGTCCGTCTGGTTTCCGGTCGCCGGTACGAGAATTGTCTTGATCATCGGGTCTCCGCTTGCCGGTCGCGGCGAGAACTCTACTGAATTGCCGCCGATCTGGTTTGATCTAGGTCAAATTTACGGCACGAGCCGACGCGCGACAGCGCACCGCGACCGGCAATGCCGCACGCTGTGTGCGCGGACCGAGCGCCAGCGGCTTCAGCAGCATGCGCACGCTCATCTCGTGCGGGAAGTGATCGCGAACGAGATCGCGGCATTTGCGGCGCAAGTCGCGATTAACCGCGGCATCGAAGGCGGCCTCGGGATAACGCGCGCGATAAACATTTTTCAGAACAATAAAGCTGTCGTTGCCGCCGGTCATCCGCAACCGCCGCCACAGCGCCGGAACGATCGCGGCGCGGCTCGGGCTTTCGGCCTCGCGGTATTGCCGGAAAAAACGGTAGAAATGTTTATAGTGCCGAACCTCGTCTTCGACGATGCGGCGCGCCAGCAGCGACAGCACCGGCTCCGGGCTGGCGCGTGACAGGGTCGTGTAATAGCTGGCCGTACCCATCTCGACGACGCAACGCGAGGCCATTTCGAGGCTGCGCGTGGTCTCGAGCGACGTGTCGCAGAACGGCCTGAATTCCTCGACGAACCGCAAGTAGGCGGGCTCCCACTCGAATTCCGGCCACGCGGTTTCGACATAACGGCGCAATGCCCGGCCGTGCTGCAATTCCTCCGGCAGCCAGTAATGCTCCAGCCATGACGTGACTTCGTCTTCGCCGGCAAGAAACTCGATCAGATTTTCGGTGTATAGGTCCGTCGCGCTTTCCATCAGCGACGCCGAGGCGACCAGATAAAAGAATGCATCGCTGTTCGCCACCCCATCATGGCGGATCGCGCTGCCATGGAATATCGTCGAGCGACCAGCGCTGCCGGGCAAAAGAGCGGTGATGTGCGATGCGTTCTGTCATCCCAGTCAAAATGTGAACATTGTGCCTTCGGCCTGAAGGCCGAGCAATACCTGGCCGACCGTCGCGAAATGCGCCTGGCGGCCCTGATATTGCTGGATCACGGTATGGACATCGCGGAAGCGGCGCTCGAACGGGTTGCTCTCGAAGATCGCCGTCGCTCCCGCCGCGTGATAGGCCGTGTCCACGACATCCTTTGCCTGATGGATGGCCCAGGTCGAGGCCAGCCGGATCGTCGTGTTGTGATCTAGCGTCAAACGCCCCGACGGCGCGACGTCGCGCCAGATTTCCTCGAGCGAGCCCAACAGGAAAGCGCGTGCCGCCCTGAGCCGCGCTTCGGATTGCGCGACTTGCGATTGGATGACATTGTCGTCGCGCAAAGTGCGCTTGGCGCCGCGCGGGATCTTGTCGCGGGCGAGTTCGATAAAAGCGTCCAGAGTGCTGCGCGCAATGCCGAGCGCGACCCCGGCGAAGCCGGCGGAGTACATGTTGCTGCTGCTGAAGGCATAGAGCAGGCCCGGCTGACGCAGCTTCGGCTCGGCCTCCCGCAAGACCGTGTGGCTTTCCGGCACGAACAAATCGGTGACGGTGTAGCTGTCGCTTCCCGTGCCGCGCAAGCCGATGACATGCCAGATATCGGAAAATTTGGCGCTGGCTTTCGGGAAAAGCAGTGTTCGCATCACCGGGCCGCCGTCCGGCCGCAGCCGCGGCGTCCCATCCTCGCCGAGGATCGCCACATGGGCGCCGAGCCAGGTGGCGTGATGGCTGCCGCTGGCGAAGCTCCAGGTCCCGGTCAGCAGATAGCCGCCCGCGATTGCGCGGGCCTCGGCCGGGCCGGGCGGACCCCAGGCGACGATGCCTCGCCTGCCCCCGAAGATCTCCCGCGCCACCTCCGGGTCGAGCAGGGCTGCCGTCATCGTGCAGCCGTTCGCCTGGCCGAGGCACCATGCGGCGCTGGCGTCGTGCTTCGCCACCTCCTCGATGACCTGCACATAGTCGGCCGGCGGCAATTCGGCGCCGCCCAGCGCGCGCGGCAGCAGCAGCCGGAACAAGCCGCGATCGACCAGGGCTTCGACGATCGGCTCGGGAAGCTCGCGGCGCCGCTCGATCTCCTCGGCCGCCGCTTCCAGTTCCGGGCCCAGATCTCGTGCGCGATCGACGTACTCGGTTGCGGGCGTTACCGTCATCAAGCGACCGTCTATGAATCCAGCCGCGGGCGAACCGAGCGCCACGGCGTGGCCTTCTCGTAAGCGTGTGCGGCCCGCAGCACCGTCGCCTCGTCGAACGGCTTGCCGGCGAGTTGGAAAGCGAGCGGCAAGCCGGCCGCGCTGTAACCGCAACAGACGGACATCGCCGGGGTGCCGGTTACGTTGAAGGGCATCGTCAGCATCGGGCGCTCGAAGGTCGCGAACTTGCCGACGGCGTCGATGGCCGGCGCCTCGCCCGGAGCGGCGGCGGTGATGGCGAGGTCGAGATCGGCCATTGCCGTCTCGAATTCGGCTGCCAGCTCGCGGCGGCGCCGCACCGCCTGGACGTAGTCGCCGCCGCTGACCAGGGCGGCGAGCGCCATGCGGTCGCGGAACATCTCGCCGTAATCGCCGAACCGCTCGCGCAACGTCGCCTGATGGATCGCGTAGGCCTCGCTCAGCATGATCAGCACGCCGCAGGCCGCCCATTCGGCCAGTGGCGACAAACGCAATTCGCGCACCGAGCATCCGAGGTCTTCGAATACCTTGACGGCGGCGGCGATGCCTTGCCGCGTCGCCTCGTCCGCCGGATTGTCGTTCTCGTAAAAATGGCGGATCAGACCGATGCGCAGTCCTTTGACGTCGCCCGAAAGCGCGGCGCGGTAGTCGGGCACCGGGCGGTTGGCGCTCGCCGGGTCGCCTGGATCATGCCCGGCCATCGCCTGCAGCATGATCGCGCAATCCTCCGCGGTCCACGCCATCGGGCCGGCATGGTCGAGCGAGAAAGCCAGCGGCAGGATGCCGGCGCGGCTGATCCGGCCATAGCTCGGCTTCAGCCCGGCAAGGCCGCAGAACGCCGCGGGGCCGCGGATCGAGCCGCCGGTGTCGCTGCCGGTGCCGCCGAGCACGAGGCCGGCGGCAACTGCTGCCCCGGTACCGCTGCTCGACCCGCCGGTGAAGCGGCTGGTGTCCCACGGGTTGCGCGCCGGCGGCCACGGCAGATCGAAGGACGGGCCGCCGAGCGCGAATTCATGGGTGGCGAGTTTGCCGAGCACGATCGCGCCGGCATCGGTCAGCAGCCGGACCGATGCCGCATCCTGCTGCGGCACATGGTCGATCAGGATCTTCGAATGCCCGGTCGTCGGCACGCCCTTGGTCTCGTAGATGTCCTTGAGGCCGATCGGGATGCCGTGCAGCGGGCCGCGGCGATTGCCGGCCATGATCTCGGCCTCGGCGGCGCGGGCCGCCGCGAGGGCAGGTTCGCGCAGCACCCGGATAAAGCTGTGGAGCTTGCCGTCGAGCCGCTCGATGCGCGAGAGGCGGCTCTCGGTGAGCTCGACCGGAGATAGCTCGCGCTTGCCGATCAGCGCGGCCGCCTCGGCGATCGTCAGGAAATCCGGGACCATTCCGTCACGCCCCCGGAGGCGGGAAGATGTGGGCGGGTTCGGCGCCCATCGCGCGCTTTCCCCGCACCCGCTCCGCCATTTCCTCGATGAAATGGGCCGCCGCGGCGATTTCCTGCCGTTCGCGCTCCGGCACTTCGAGCCCGGCGCGGGCGAGCGCCGCCTCGACCTCGGCGCGGGTCATGCCTTGCGTTTTCACGATCCCGTGTCCCCAATGCTCCGGCCGCCCCATTCTGGCGGAATTCGCCCCGCGGCGGAACAGAATATCTGGCAGCAGATGCGCATTGCGCAGCGAACGCGCGGGTGTGAGAGTCGCAATCGGCCAGGATCAACGAATTGGAGGAGACGCGATGGCGGGCGAACGGCAGGTCGCGATCGTGACGGGAGCGGCGAGCGGCATCGGGCGGGCAATGAGTTTGGGCCTTCTCGAAGGCGGCATCGATGTCGCCGCGGTCGACAGGGAGCCAGCTTGGCTCGATGAGCTGAAGACGGCTGCGAGCGGCAGGAGGTTCAGCGGCGCATTGCAGACGATCCGGGCCGATCTGACGGATCCCACCTCGTTCGACGCGATCGTATCGGCAGTGCTCGGCGAGTTCCGGCCGCCTCGATATCCTGGTCAACAACGCGGGGATCGGCCAGGGCTCGATCCGCGCCGACCAGCGGCGCAATCCGCTGCGCTTCTGGGAGATCACGCCGGAACAATGGAGCCGCTTTGTCGCGGTCAATGCGACGGCGCCCTTGATGATGGCCCGCGCGGTCGTGCCGCACATGCTGCGCGCCAAGCGCGGCCGCATCGTCACGGTCACCACCAGCCTCGGCACGATGCTGCGCGAAGGCTACATCCTCTACGGCGCCAGCAAGGCGGCGGCCGAAGCGGCAACGGCGATCATGTCGGCCGACCTCGCAGGGACCGGGGTCACCGCCAATGTGCTGGTGCCGGGCGGAATGACCGATACGCGGATCATCGCGGATGGCGCGGTCGCCGACCGCAGCCGGCTATTGCGGCCCGAGATCATGGCCCCGCCGCTGTTGTGGCTGGTCTCCGACGCCGCCGCAGCAAGTGACCGGGCGGCGCTTTCTGGCGGTGCACTGGGATACCTCGCTGCCGCCCGCCGAAGCGGCGGAGAAATGCGGCGCGCCGATCGCCTGGAAGAGCATCGCGACAATGCCGATCGAGCCGGACTGAAGGAGAGCTCGGACATGAGCACTGGGGCCAATGCCGACGCAGCACGAATATTGGAACACTGTTGCCGGCCCACGCTGGGTCGGGCTCGCCGGCTTTGTCGAAAAACGCGTGCAGAAGGTCAACGATCTGCTGCTGGCGCGATCGGCGGTCGCGCCCGGAGAAAAGGTGCTGGAGGTCGGCTGCGGCACCGGCGCCGCCACGGTACCCCTGGCCGAGGCGGTCGGCGACACCGGCGAGGTCGTCGGGATCGACATCTCCGAGCCGATGCTGGCCGCCGCGCGCGAGCGGATCTCGCAGAGCGGGCTGCGCAACATCACGCTGCTGCAGGCGGACGCGCAGGTGCATGCCTTCGAGCCCAACCGCTTCGACCTGATCGCGTCGCGCTTTGGCGTGATGTTCTTTGCCGATCCGGTAGCCGCTTTCCGAAACCTGCTCGGTGCGACCCGGCCCGGCGGGCGGCTGTGCTTTGCGTGCTGGGCGGCGCTCGAGGAAAATCGGCACTGGCTGATCCCCTACGAAGTGGCCCTCCGGCATTTGGGACCACCCGCGCCAAAGCCTCCCCATGCACCGGGCCCCATGGCTTTCGCCGAGCCGGAATACGTGCGCTCGGTTCTCGAAAGGGCGGGCTACGAGGACATCGAGATCCGGCGCGAGACGCCCGAAATTATCGGCGCGAGCCCTCGGGAGGAGGCCGAGCACGCCTTATCATGGGTCCCTCGGGCCGGCTGATCGAGGAGAAGAAGCCGCAGGAAAGCGTCCGCGAGCTGATCAAGCAGGAAATGACCGAGGCCTTCGCAGCCTATGCGAAGGGCGGAGAAATGGTGCTTCCTTCCACCATCTTTCTGGTGACGGCCCGCCGCGCCGATGCCCAAAGAACATCCGAGGTGCCGCGGTGAACCAGACGAAACCGAGGCCGCTACCCGACCAGCGGGTTCAGCACTGTTAGGCCGGTGAACCGGCTGAAGTCTCGGTCCGCCGACCACAGCTCGCGCACACCGTGCTGCCGGCACAGCGCCGCCACCCGCGCGTCGTGGACCTGTGCACCGGCAATGCGGCCGCCGGCGATCAGCGCGCGCAATGTCGGCCGAATGCTCCGCAGATTCAGTCAGGAGGGCCAAGGTCGGCGACTCCGAGCCAAGCATCCACCTGGCCGAGCGACCGAGCAAGCGGTGTGGGCGGTGCGTAGATGCGCGGATGCGTCACGATGGCGAGGAACTCGTGCACGCACGGCCATGGGATGGCCCAGACCGCGGGCCCTTCGGCGAGTTCCGCCACACGCCGGAAGGCGGCATCGTGGAATGGCGAATCCTCGCGATGCGCGTAAACAAGAATGTTGGTGTCAACGGCGATCACGCGCCGCGATCCTGGTAGGTCAGATCGCGCAGTGTGTCCCACGACGCCTCGCGAAGCTCCGCCTGGAGGCCCCTGCCCTTGAAGCTGGCGCGGCGCAGCTTGAACGGCACGCTATTCTTTGTTTCTTCCAGAACGCGATGCAGCCCGCGCTCCACCAAATTCCGCAGAGTGACGCCTTCCCGCGCTGCGACCTGGCGCACCTCGCGCAGCAGCGCATCGGAAATCTCCACGGTCGTCTTCATTTGATCCCTTCCATATGGCAATTACGATATGGGCACCCATATAGGGGGAAGCCGCGGCCGCGCAAGCCCGAAGTCGGGGGCTTTGAGGAGTAGCGAGCCGTTGCGAGTCGAGAATCTCTGACCCCACCCTGGACAGAATGCCGCATGGCGGTTGTAATGGTCGGCGGTTGGCTGGCGTCAGGCAATCTCGATGGATGTAGCCGAATGGCTGCGCAGGCTCGGGCTCGAGCAATACGCACCCGCGTTCCGCGCCAACGACATTGACGAGGAGATATTACGCCGGCTCACGGGCGAGGATCTGCGCGAGTTGGGTGTCACCTCGATCGGTCATCGCCGCAAACTGCTCGACGCCATCGCCGCATTCGGCACGGCCGAAGCGCCATCGGCGCCCACCCGATTCCACCCATCGCGCGCAATGGCGGCAGCCCCCACCCTAACCCTCCCTCCCCGGCTTGCCCGTCCGGGGGAGGGAAGGGTGGGGGCCGACGCCGAACGCCGGCAGCTGACGGTAATGTTCTGCGATCTCGTCGGCTCGACCGCGCTGTCGGCGCGGCTCGATCCCGAGGATCTGCGCGAGGTCATCGCCGCCTATCACCGCGCCGTCGCCGACACGGTCGGGAGCTTCGATGGCTTTGTCGCGAAGTATATGGGCGACGGCGTGCTGGTCTATTTCGGCTATCCGCAGGCGCATGAGGACGATGCCGAGCGGGCGGTCCGCGCCGGGCTGGCGGTGCATCGACGCCGTCGGTCGACCTGCCGATGTCGAATCGGCTTGCAAGCGTGCGGCTCGGGATCGCCACCGGGCTGGTCGTGGTCGGCGATCTGATCGGCGAAGGCTCGGCGCAGGAGCAAGCGGTCGTCGGTGAGACGCCGAACCTCGCCGCCCGGCTGCAAGCCCTGGCCGAGCCGGGGACGCTCGTTATCGCCGAGAGCACGCGGCGGCAGATCGGCGCTCTGTTCGATATCGACGATCTCGGGCCGCGGCCGCTTGCCGGGTTTGCCGAGCCGCTGCGCGGCCTGGCGCGTCGTCGGCGAGAGCGGTGTGGCGAGCCGCTTCGAGGCGTTGCGCTCGGAGGCGACGCCGCTCGTTGGACGCGATGAGGAGCTCGAGCTGCTGCTGCGACGCTGGCAGCAGGCGAAGGCCGGCGAGGGGCGGGTCGTGCTGGTCTCCGGCGAGCCGGGCATCGGCAAGTCGCGCCTGACGCGCGGCGCTGTCGCGAGCGCCTCGAGACCGAGCCGCATACGCGGCTGCGCTATTTCTGCTCGCCGCATTATCAGGACAGCGCGCTTTACCCGTTTATCGCCCAGCTCGAACGCGCCGCCGGCTTCGCGCGCGACGACGCGGTCGAAGAAAAGCTCGGCAAATTGCGAGGCGCTGCTCGCGCCGGGTGCGCGCGGACGAGGACGATATTGCGCTGGTCACCGAGCTGCTGTCGTTGCCAAATTCGGCGGCGCGACCTCAACCTCAGCCCGCAGCGCAAGCGCGAGAAATTGTTCGAGGCGCTGCTGCGTCAGCTCGAAGCTTTGGCGCGGCAGCCGGCCGGTTCTGATGCTTTTCGAGGACGCGCATTGGATCGACCCGACCTCGCGCGAATTGCTCGACCTGACCGTCGACCGGGTACGCGCGGCTGCCGGTCCTGCTGGTCGTCACCTTTCGGCCCGAATTCCAGCCGGCGTGGAGCGGCCGCCGCATGTGACGATTTGGCGCTCGAACCGACTCGGCGGGCGCGACGGCGCAGCGCTGGTCGAGCAGCTTGCCGGCGATACGGAGCTTGCCGCACGAGATCGTCGACGAGATCGTCGCGCGCACCGACGGGGTGCCGCTCTTTGTCGAGGAGCTGACCAAGGCGGTGCTGGAAAGCGCCGACGCGACAGCCGCGTCGCCGCGGTGTTGGCGGCGGCCTCGCTGGCCGCGCCTTCGGTGCCGGCGACCCTGCATGCCTCGCTGATGGCGCGGCTCGATCGGCTCGGGCCGTCGCCAAGGAGATCGCGCAGATCGGCGCCGTCATCGGCCGCGAGTTTGCCTATGATCTGATCGAACCGGTGGCGCTGCGTCCCGAAGCCGAGCTGCGATCGGCGCTCGACCGGCTCGCCGAGGCCGGGCTGCTGTTCTGCCGCGGCATCGCGCCGCACGCCTCCTATCTCTTCAAGCACGCGCTGGTGCAGGACGCCGCCTATGGCACATTGCTGCGCGCGCGCCGCCGCGAGTTGCATGCCCGCGTCGCGGCGGCGCTGGAGCAGCATTTTGCTGATCTTGTTGAGCGCCAGCCCGAACTCCTGGCGCAGCATTTGACTGCCGCTGGCGATGCCGAGCGCGCCATCGATCAATGGCTGAAGGCCGGCCACCATGCCGCGGCGCGGTTGGCGCATCTCGAAGCGATCCGCCATTTCGAGCGCGGCCTCGCGGTCTTGGTGGCACTTCCGGCAGGTCCGGCTCGGGACAGGCAGGAGGTCGAGCTGCAATTGTCGCGCGGCTTGGCGCACTTCACCGCCAAAGGATTCGCTTCCGTGGAGGCCGCAGAGGCCTATGCGCGGGCCCGCGAATTGGCCGAACTGCAAGGAGACGCGCACCAGCTATTCATGGCGGTCTATGGCCTTTGGCAGTCGGCCAACGGTTCCGGCAAGATCGTCGACTGCCACAGATTGTCGGTCCGGCTGCAACAATTGTCGGCCGTCGAGCAGGACGACGAATTGAGTCTGGAGGCGCACCACAGCGCTTGGGCAACCTGTTTGTTCTCCGGCGAGCCGGCGGCCGCTCGGAACCACTGCAAGGTGGGACGCGGACTTTATGATTCCGAACGGCACCGCGCCCACCGGCTGTTATACGGTGGACACGACCCGGGCTCATGCGCCTGCTACTTTGGCGCGCACGCCGATTGGCTGCTCGGGTATCCCGAGAATGCGCTGGCGCTCGGCAGAGAGGGATTGGCATTAGCCGAGCGCATCAACCACCCGTTCAGCCTCGTCACCGCCTCGCTTTACAACGTGATGCTTCATTTAAATCGCGGCGAGCCGGGATTGGCGTTGCAACAGCTCGAAGCGGCCGAGGCGCTGGCAGCTGAGCAACGGCTTGGCTTCGTACTGGAACCACAGATCCTGCGCGGCGCCGCTCTGGCAGCGCAGGGGGCGTTTGAGGAGGCTGTCGCCTGTTTGCGCGAGGGTCTCGCCGGCGGCCCCAACGTGACACGGGTGCGCTGCTACGGCTTGGCTGCGCTGGCCGAACCGTTGTCGCGGCTCGGTGAGCACAGCGCAGCTCTCGCTGCGGCGAGAGAGGGGTTGCAGACGGGGGAGGAAACCGGCCACCGCCAGTGGCACGCGGAACTTCAGCGCCTCGAAGGCATCGCGCTCCTCGATCTCAACCGGCTCGAAGAGGGCCAAAACGCCCTCGAGGAGGCACTGCGTGTCGCGCGACGGCAACAGGCAAAGTCCTATGAGTTGCGCGCCGCGACCAGCCTCGCCCGACTATGGGGCGAACAGAGCCGGCGAGGCGAAGCGCGCGACCTCCTCGCGCCGGTTTACGGCGGGTTCACCGAGGGTTTCGACACCGCTGATC
>CAVSTA010000035.1:0-181308 GCA_963730745.1 uncultured Alphaproteobacteria bacterium | reverse complement strand
CGACGACCCCTGGCAGCGCCTCCAGCGCGGCGCGGTCGCGCGGCACCTCGCCGCCATGTTGCTCGACGAGAATCCGGCTCAGAGCGATCAGGTTCTTCGCCTTGGTGCGGAAGAGGCCGATCGTGCGGATCAGCTCGACGATCCGCTCCTCCCCGAGAGCGAGCATCTTCGCCGGGGTATCGGCGAGGGCGAAGAGCGCCGGGGTCGCCTTGTTGACGCCGGCATCGGTCGCCTGCGCCGACAGCACGACGGCGACCAGCAGGGTAAACGGGTTGATGAATTCGAGCTCGGTCTGCGGGATCGGGCGCGTCTCCGCCAGACGGCGATAGAATTCCCGTGCCTCGCGTTTGGAAAAAGCGCGCATCATTGGGAGTGTAGAGGGGCTTGCTGCCGACGACAAACGGCGACGCAACTTCGCGACAGCTTTACGGATCGGCTGCCGCGCCGTTATGTTTTCGGTGCATGACGCCGAGCCTCCATTTGCGCCGCATCCGGCCGCCCGTTCTTCGAGCGCGTGCTGATGCCGCATCGCAGCCTGCCGTCGCGCAACTTTCATCTGCTGATGGGATTGCTCGGCCTGATCAGCCTCGCCGTCGGGGTCGGTTTTATTGCGGTCGGCGCGTGGCCGGTGATCGGGTTTTTCGGGCTCGACGTCGGGCTTGTTTATCTCGCCTTTCGCCTCAACTACCGCACTGCCCGGCAGAGCGAGACGATCCGGCTCGCCGACGACGTCTTCTCGGTCGAGCGGGTCGGCGTGCGCGGCGAGCGCCGCAACTGGCGTTTTCAGCCCTTCTGGGTCAGGGTCATTCTAGAGGAGCGGCCCGATGCATCGAACCGCCTGCTTGTCGCCTCGCATGGCCGGAGCCTCGTGATCGGCGACTTTGTGCCTCCCGCCATGCGGCGCGAACTCGCCGTGACCTTGCGCGATGCGCTCACCCGCTGGCGCAATTCCCTGAACCCGGCGCGACTGTAGGCGCGAGGCGGCTCAAAGTCCGAGGACCTCCTTCAGGCCGTAGACCCCCGGTGGCCGGCCGACCACCCAGCGGGCGGCGCGTATGGCGCCTTTCGCGTAGATCGCGCGGCTGGTCGCCCGGTGGATCAATTCGAGGCGTTCGGCGGCGCCGGCGAAGATCACATGGTGATCGCCGACGGCATCGCCGCCGCGCAACGCGGCGAAGCCGATATCGCCGGTGCGGCGCGGGCCGGTTATGCCATCGCGAGCGCGTTGCTCGACCTGTTCGAGCTCCACCCCGCGGCCCGCCGCCGCGGCTCGGCCGAGGGCGAGCGCGGTGCCCGAGGGGGCATCGACCTTGCCGCGATGGTGCATCTCCATGATCTCGACGTCCCAGTCGGGACCAAGCCGGCGCGCGACCTCCTCGACGACGCTCAACAGGACGTTGACCCCGAGGCTCATATTCGGCGCCCATACGATCGGAATCCGGCGCGCCGCCTGGCGCACCCTGTCGCCCTGCTCCGGCCCGAGGCCGGTCGTGCCGATCACCATCGCGGTGCCGAGGGAAGCGGCGAGCTCGGCATGCTCGGCGGTCGCCTGGGGCGAGGTGAATTCGAGCACGACGTCGCTGTCGCGCATCAGCTTCTCGACGGTCTCGCCGATCGGGATGCCGATCCGCCCGATACCGGCGAGCTCGCCGATATCCTGGTTGACATACCCGCTGCCCGGCGCCTCGCTGCCGCCGGCAACGGCACAGCCCTCGGTATGCAGCGATCTCGGCGACCAGCATCCTGCCCATTCGGCCACCGCATCCGACGACGCCCATCTTGGTCCCGGCCATGTCCTTCCTCCCGTTTTGCTGAGACTGGAACGCTTACCGATTGCCCTGTAAAACACAAGGCCCGGGCGTCCCCCGTCAACATGGAGGAAGGATGGACCACGACCACCAGGAGCTGCCGTCGGACCCGGCCTTGCGGGTAATGGCGCTCGAATCCTTGCTGGTCGAGAAGGGCCTGGTCGATCCGGCCGCGCTCGATGAGCTGATCGACACTTACGAGCACAAGGTCGGGCCGCGCAACGGCGCGCGCGTGGTGGCGCGCGCCTGGCTCGATCCCGCTTTCAAGCAGCGGCTTCTCGCCGACGCGAGCTCGGCGGTCGCGGAACTCGGCTATGTCAGCCAGGGCCGCGAGCATCTGGTGGTCGTCGAGAACACTCCCGAGCGTCACAACCTCGTCGTCTGCACCTTGTGCTCATGCTATCCCGTGGCCGGTGCTCGGCCTGCCGCCGGTCTGGTACAAATCGGCCCCGTACCGGTCGCGCGCGGTGATCGACCCGCGCGGCGTGTTGCGCGAGTTCGGGCTCGAAATCGACGAGAATGTCGAGATCCGGGTGTGGGATTCGACTTCCGAGATGCGCTACCTGGTGCTTCCGGAGCGCCCCGCCGGCACCGAAGAGATGGGCGAAGACGAGCTCGCCGAATTGGTGACCCGCGACGCAATGATCGGCACGGCTAAGGTGACGCTGTCGGGAGTCTCCCGCGATGAACGGCGTCCACGACATGGGCGGGATGCACGGGATGGGGCCGATCGCGCCCGAAGCCGACGAGCCGGTGTTTCACGAGCCTTGGGAAGCCCGCGTTTTTGCGCTCAACCGCACCACGGCCGCGCTCGGCAAATGGAACATCGATGCCAGCCGGCATGCGCGCGAGCGTATCCCCCCGGCCGATTATCTGCGCATGAGCTATTACGAGAAATGGCTCGCCGGGCTGATCACGGACTTGGAAGAGAGCGGCCTGGTTACACACGCCGAGGTTGAGAACGGCAGGCCGGCGAAGGGGACACCCAAGGCAACACCGCCGCTGAGGGCCGAGCAGGTCGCGGCGCTAGTGGCCGAGCGCGGCTGGTTCGAGCGCCCGGTGAACGCGCCGCCGCGTTTCGCGGTCGGCCAGGCCGTGCGCGCCAAGAAGATCAATCCGGCCGGCCACACCCGCCTGCCGCGTTATGCCCGAGGCAATGCCGGCATCGTCGACCGTATCCATGGCGCGCATGTATTTCCCGACAGCAACGCCCATTTCCGCGGCGAGAGCCCGCAGCACCTTTACTCGGTGCGGTTTTCGGCACGCGAGCTGTGGGGCGAAGGTGCAGCGGCGCGGGATACCGTCTGCATCGATCTCTGGGAAGATTATCTCGAGCCTGCGTGATGCCCGATCCGGAGCCGGTTTTTGGCGAACCATGGGAAGCCCACGCCTTTGCGCTCGCCGTCAAGCTGTCGGAGGCTGGTCTCTTCACCTGGAGCGAGTGGTCAGGCGTCGCTCGCCGAGGAACTCGCCGCCGCGAGCCGGCGCGGCGAACCCGATGATGGTTTCCGCTATTACCACCATTGGCTCGCCGCGCTCGAACGCCTGGTCACCGCAAAAAAGCTGGTGGCCTCACCCTCGCTGCGTGGCGCGAAAGGAGGAGTGGGCGGAGGCGTACCGGCGCACCCCGCACGGAACTCCTGTGACGCTGGAAGCAGCCCCTCACCCCAGCCCTCTCCTCGCGAGCGGAGAGAGGAAGGGCCCCGCGTCAGCGGGACGGTGAGGGGCGGCAGGCCGACGAAACTCTCCCTTTATGGCCTTGCTGCGCTCCGTCGCCACCGTCGGGTCCTACACGCTGCTGAGCCGCGTCTTCGGGTTTATCCGCGACGTTTTGACGGCCGCCATCCTGGGTGCCGGACCGGTGGCGGACGCCTTTTTCGTGGCACAGCGTCTGCCCAACCTGTTCCGCAGCCTATTCGCTGAAGGTGCATTCAGCGCCGCCTTTGTTCCGCTCTTTGCCGGTACCATGGCCGAGCACGGCAAAGAGGCGGCTCGGGTCTTCGCCGAGGACGCGCTCGCCGTGTTGCTGGCAGCGCTGCTCGGCTTTGTTCTGCTAGGCGAAATCTTCATGCCCACCGTAATGGCGGTAATCGCGCCGGGATTTGGCGAGGACCCGGCCAAGTTCGGCCTCGCCGTCGATCTCGCCCGGATCACCTTTCCGTATCTGCTGTTCATCGCGCTGGTGGCGCTGCAGGGGGGCGTGCTGAACTCGGTCGACCGCTTCGCGGCCGCCGCCGCGACCCCGATCCTGCTCAACCTGTTCCTGATCGCCGCGCTCCTGATGATGGACCGGTTCGGCTGGCGTGACGGCCGCGCCTTGGCCTGGGCAGTCACCGGAGCGGGGCTCGCGCAGTTCCTTTGGCTGTTGTCGTCCTGCGCGCGGGCCGGGCTGGCCTTGCGGCTGCCCATGCCGCGGCTGACGCCGAGCGTGCGGCGTACCCTCGCGGTGATGGCGCCGGGAACGCTCGGCGCCGGTGTCACTCAGCTCAACCTCTTGATCTCGACTGCCCTCGCCTCGCTGTTGCCCGGCGGCTCGGTCTCGTACCTCTACTATGCCGACCGGCTGAACCAGTTGCCGCTTGGCGTCGTCGGCATCGCGGTCGGCACCGCGATCCTCCCGCCATTGTCGCGCCAGCTGAGGCTCGGGCTCGCCGCCGACGCCGTTGATACCCAGAACCGCGGGGTCGAGCTGGCGCTGTTGCTGACCTTGCCGGCAGCGGTGGCGTTGGCCCTACTCGCCACGCCGATACTGGCGGTGCTGTTCCAACGCGGCGCCTTCAGCCCGGCCGATACGGCGGCCACCGCCGCTGCCCTCGCCGCCTATGCGGCGGGCCTCCCGGCCTTCGTGCTCGTCAAGGTATTGGCGCCGGCCTTCTTCGCGCGCCATGACACCGCCACGCCGGTCAAGGTGGCGATCGCCGCGATGACCGCCAATCTATGTCTGACCATCGTCCTGATGCAGTTTCTGGCGCATGTCGGTATCGCCCTGGCGACGACGGTCGCGGGCTGGGTCAATGCGCTGACCCTGCTCGGGCTGTTGCTCCGGCGCGGCCATTTCCGATTCGATAGCCGCGCCCGGCGCAACCTGCCGCGGGTCGGCGTTGCCGCCCTAGGCATGGGGGTCGTGCTGGCGCTGTCACAGATCGCCCTCGACCCGGCATTGGCCGGGCCGTCTCTCGTTCGCGTGGGCGCTCTCATGGCTCTGGTTGCTGCGGGTCTGGCCGCTTTTGCGCTTCTGGCGCTCGCCTTCGGCGTCGCCGATTGGCGCGCCCTCCTGGGGCGGCTGCGCCGGCAACCGGCTTGACCGGCGCCGCGCTGCGGCGATAACAGGCGCCGCCAGAGTCACCTATATGAGGTCAAATGAACCGTATTTTTTCCGGCATCCAGCCTACCGGCAATCTGCACCTCGGCAATTATCTCGGAGCCATTCGGAACTGGGTTGAGCTGCAGCACGACTTCGAGTGCATTTTCTGCATCGTCGACCTGCACGCGCTGACCCAGCCGCAGGATCCCGCCGAGCTGCGCGCTTCGACGCGCGAGGTGACGGCGGCCTACATCGCCGCCGGCATCGACCCGGAACGCTGCACGATCTTCAACCAGAGCATGGTTTCCGCTCACACCGAGCTCGCTTGGCTGCTCGGTTGCCTGACCCCGCTCGGCTGGCTCAACCGCATGACGCAGTTCAAGGAGAAGGCCGGGAAAAATCGAGATATGGCGGGCCTAGGTCTTTATGCCTACCCGGTGCTGATGGCGGCGGACATTCTCGTTTACAAGGCGACCCACGTGCCGGTCGGGGAAGACCAGAAGCAGCACTTGGAGCTGGCGCGCGATATCGCCGGCATGTTCAACCGCCGCTACGAACGCGACTTCTTCCCATTGCCCGAACCGCAGATTTTTGGCGCGGCAACGCGCGTGATGAGTCTGCGCGACGGCATGAAAAAAATGTCGAAATCGGACACTTCGGATTACTCGCGGATCAATATGACGGACGACGCCGATGCGATCGCGCTGAAGATCCGCAGGGCGAAAACCGATCCTGAGCACCTTCCCGGAGATGTCGCCGATCTCGAACGCCGGCCCGAAGCGGACAATCTGATCGGCATATATGCTGCGCTTGTCGGGGCTCTCGCGCGAAACTGCACTCGCCCAATTTGCGGGTCGGAACTTCGCAGAATTCAAGTGTGCCTTGTCCGAGTTGGCGATCGACGTGCTGGGGAGAATCGGCGGCGAGATGCGCCGATTGATGGCCGACCCCGGATACATAGACAGGATCTTGCATGGTGGCGCCGAGCGCGCGAGGGCAATCGCCGACCCGGTCCTGCGCGAGGCTCAGGAGATCAGCGGTTTGCTGCGCCCCTGAGTAGGGTTCCTGCTTTTCCCGGCATGGGGCAGGTTGTAAGTTGACGATGCAAGCGCGTTGAGCCGCAAAGCAGCGCGCAACGACAGCACGTAGCCGGCGCCTCGAGCAGCATGGACATCTACCTGCCGATCGCCGAGGTGTCGCTCGACATCTTCGTTCTGCTCGGCCTTGGTGCGGCGGTCGGATTTCTCTCCGGTGTGTTCGGCGTTGGCGGCGGCTTTCTACTGACGCCGCTGCTGATCTTCATCGGCGTACCGCCCACCGTCGCGGTCGCCTCCTCGGCCAACCAGCTGGTCGGTGCCTCCGTTTCCGGTGTGCTCGCCCACTGGCGGCGTGGCAATGTCGATTTCAAGATGGGCTACGTCTTGCTAATCGGCGGGTTGGCGGGCTCGTTTCTCGGGGTGTGGGTCTTCACCTTGCTTAAACGCCTGGGTCAGATCGAGCTGACGATCTCGATCTGCTACGTGCTGCTGCTCGGGACGCTGGGCGCGCTGATGATGATCGAAAGCATCCGCGCGTTGTTCCGGCTGCATCGACCGGGAGCCTCGCGGCGCCGACTGCATCAGCACACCTGGATGCATGGCCTGCCGCTCAAGGCGCGCTTCCGCCGGTCAAGGCTCTACATCAGCGCGCTGTTGCCGGTCGGAATTGGGTTTGTGATCGGCATTTTTAGCGCAATCCTCGGTATCGGCGGAGGCTTCATCATGGTGCCGGCGATGATCTACATGCTGGGCATGCCGACCGCCGTGGTGCCGGGCACGTCGCTACTGCAGATCATCTTTGTCGCCGCGAACGTCACCGTGCTGCAAGCCTATACCAACCATACCGTCGATGCCGTCCTCGCCCTCGTCTTGCTCGTCGGTGGGGTCGTCGGCGCGCGGATCGGCACCCGGTTCGGGATGCGTCTGCGCGGCGAACAGCTGCGTTTCCTGTTGGCCCTGATGGTGCTTGCGGTCGCCGCGAAGCTGGCCTTCGACATGACGGTGCGCCCGGCCGACCTGTATTCGATCGCTTCGGAGAGAGGATGAAGCGAGGGCTCGACTACCTCGGCGTCCTGCTGGCCCTTTCGCTGATGTGTTGGGAATCGGCGGCGCGCGCCGAGGCGCTCGTCGCGGACCTCACCAGTCACCTGATCGCGATCACGACCGGGTTCACCGGCGCCTCCGTGGTGCTGTTCGGCGCGACCGACGGTCCCGGTGACGTGATCGTCGCCGTGCGCGGCCCCGAGCGCGACATGACAGTCCGGCGCAAGAGTCGCGTCGCCGGCATCTGGGTCAACACCCAGCAAGTAACATTCGGTAATCTGCCGAGCTTCTATGCCGTTGCTGCGAGCCGGCCGATGGCCGATATTCTCTCGCCCACGGCGGCGGCGTTCTACCGTCTCGGGATAGCCAATCTGAAGCTGGCGGCCACAACCCCTGCGCCATCCGTTGTCGTCGACGCGTTTCGCACCGCGCTCGAACGCACACAGCAAAAAGCGGGGCTGTTCGTCGAGCGAATGGGCAAGGTCGATTTTCTCGGCGAACGGTTGTTTCGCACGACAATAACATTTCCCGCAAACGTGCCGACCGGAACCTATCTCGTCGAGGTCTTCTTGGTCCGCGACAAGGACATCATCAGCGGACAGACGACCCCGCTCGTGGTCTCCAAGGTCGGAGTTGACGCGGCGGTTTTCGAATTCTCCACGCGTCAGCCCGGGTTTTATGGCACGATTGCGGTACTGACTGCCGTAGTGGCAGGATGGCTCGCAAGCCTGCCGTTGAGAGGCGGCTGATCCTATCAGAATTGGCATCTGGCATAGGATCCACAGATGGCAGAGATCGCACATCAGCGCGTTTTCCTCGTTGTGGTGGACGAGACGGAGGAGCTTCAGATCGCCGTCCATTATGCTGCGCGCCGCGCTGCCCACACCGGCGGACGGGTTGCATTGCTTTACGTGATTGAGCCCTCGGAGCTCCAGCATTGGCGCGCGATCGAGGATTTGGCGCGCGAAGAGCGCCGGGAAGAAGCGGAACAGCTGATGCATCGGCTATGCGAAGAGATTTCGCCGATCGCCGGCTCTATGCCGATCGTCTATATCCGCGACGGGGTGCGCCGTGACGAGTTATTGGCGCTGATCAACGAGGAGCCGAGTATTTCGATCCTGGTACTGGCCGCCGGAACCGGTCCCGAAGGACCGGGACCGCTGATCTCGTATCTGACCGGCAAGCCAGCGGCTCGACTGCGCGTTCCGATCACCATCGTCCCCGGCGGCGCCACCATGGAACAGCTGGACTCGATAAGTTGAGAGGCAAAGCCGAGCCGAGCCGAGGGTTGATTTGGCGGGCCGACGCCCCATGGTAAGAGCCCATCTTCTGTCCCTTTGCGATCGGAGCCCCTCATGTTCATCCAGACTGAGCAAACGCCGAACCCGGCGACGCTAAAATTCCTGCCGGGCTGTCCGGTGATGACGTCGGGCACCGCCAATTTCACCAGCGAGGAGGCGGCCCGCATCTCCCCTCTCGCCGAACGGCTCTTCTCATTGCCGGAAGTAACGGGGGTATTTTTTGGCACCGATTTCGTCACGGTGATGAAAAGCGAGGAGGGAGACTGGTACCGGCTGAAGCCGGCGATACTTGCCGTCATCATGGAGCATTTTACCGCGGGCCGGCCCGTCTTGCTTGGTGAACCAGCCAGCGGCGCGGCAGCGGCTACGAGCGAGGAAGACGAAGACGAAGTCGTGACTCAGATCAAGGAGCTGCTGGAGACCCGCGTGCGCCCGGCCGTAGCGCAAGATGGCGGTGACATAATCTTTCATGATTTTGAGGACGGCGTCGTCTATCTCCATATGCAAGGCTCCTGCTCCGGATGCCCGAGCTCGACCGCGACGTTGAAGGCGGGCATCGAGAACATGCTACGGCATTACATCCCGGAGGTGGTCGAGGTGCGCGCCATCTGAGAGCCTGGGTCCTACTACACTAGAGGTAGCGCGGCTGACCAGGAGAGACATCGAATATACAGCCCTAGCTCCCGGCGCGATGACCGATGCGGGCTCGCCGCAGGTTGCCCTGGCCCTCGATGCGGCGGGTTTGGTCTGCTCGGTGGCCGTCAGTCTGGGCGGAGAGGTGGTCGCCGAGGAGCGCATCGATACAATGCACGGCCAAGCCGAAGCGCTGCTGCCCTTGGTGGACAAGGCAATGCGCAACGCTAGGCAAGTGCCCACCGCGCTCGACCTTGTCGTAGCGACCGTCGGGCCCGGCAGCTTTACCGGGATCCGCGCCGGGCTTGCGGCGGCACTCGGAATAGCGCTGGCGACTGGCGCACGGCTACTCGGCGTCACCAGCTTTGACGCAGTCGCAGTCGGAGCCGCCCGGAGCGACTGCTCGGAAACCCGCTTTTTGCTTGTCGCTCTCGAAAGCCGTCGCGAAGACCTCTACGTCCAGTTCTTCGACCCGCATGGCGATGCGCTCCGCCAGCCAGCAGCAATCATGCCGTTCTTGTTTCGCGAGGCTGTGGCTGCGACCATCGGCGCGAATCCGTTGCTTGTCGCAGGCGACGCGGCGCAGCGCGCCGCCGCGGCGCTAGCACAGCGCCCGGACACCGCCGTCCTCGAAGATTCGGCACCCGGCGCGGTCGGGGCTTTACGAGCAGGGCTTCGCCGGCTGCGACTCGGCAGCGCGACGGATGCTCCGCGCGCGCTCTATCTTCGTCCCCCCGACGTCACACTAGCTGAGATACAGCAAAAGCTGGGCCGCGGCAGAAGATGACCTCGCGCATCGAGCCGCTGCCGCGCGGCGCGGCCGGCCCGATATCCCTGCTTCACCGCGCGTGCTTTCCCGAAGATCCGTGGGATGCCGAAGCGATCGAGCAGGTAATGGGCATCCCAGGGTTTTTTGGCCGCGTCGGATGGGCAAAAATTGCCCCGGCCGGGTTCGCCTTGGCTCTTGCGCTTGGAGAGGAAGCCGAGATCGTGTCGCTCGGCGTCCTGCCGGACCATCGGCGGTGCGGAATTGGCTCGGCTATTCTCGACGCGGTATGCGGCGAAGCCCGATTGCGCGGCGCCGAACGCGTCGTGCTCGAAATGGCCGCGGACAACGAAGCGGCGAGCGCATTATACGCCGGGCGAGGTTTTACTGTCATCGGACGTCGTCGGAATTACTACCGCCGAGCGGAACGGTTGGTGGATGCGCTGATATTGCGAGTGCAGCTGCCAACAGCCTGGCTACCAACTTGAGTTTGGCTTCATCCTATCTTGCCTGTCAGTTTCTTGTGTTTCACCACGGATGTTCTTGAAGGCGCGCGAGTTTGAAGAAATCGTTCATTCAACCGATTGCTTCGCTGCCGATTGTTAATTATATTCGAAATCAAACTCACGGCGGGATCATTGTGATGAACAACTCGGATCAGGGCAACGATTTGCTGACGTTGACGACGGAGATTGTCGCCGCGCACGTTTCCAACAATACCGTCGCGGTTGGTGATCTGCCCCAGCTGATCAACCAAGTATATAATTCCCTCGCCAATATCGGCAGTGTCCCGGCAATGCCGGCAGAACGTCCGCAGCCTGCCGTTCCGGTCAAGAAATCCGTCAACCCGGATTACATCATCTGCCTCGAAGACGGTAAGAAACTTAAGATGCTAAAGCGGCATCTCAAAACCGCTTACAATATGACGCCCGAGGCGTATCGTGAGCGGTGGGGGTTAAGTGCCGATTACCCGATGGTAGCGCCAAACTACGCTCGGCAGCGCTCACGCCTCGCCAAGGAAATCGGTCTGGGAACCCGCGCAAGACGGTCTCGGGCCTAAGTGCTTCGCGCTCGTGGTGGACGATCCGATGCGCCTTCATCGGGTAAGTAGGCGCATCCGATGCTTTCGGATATAGTGCCGGCCGATGAGCCTCGCGATCACGGAGACGCGATGACCTCACGGTTGGAGCAGCTCTGTCTCGACAAGGGTCTAAAGATGACCGAGCAGAGACGGGTGATTGCGCGGGTGCTGTCGGAATCCGCCGATCATCCTGATGTCGAACAGGTCTACCGACGAGCAACCGCGATTGATTCCCACATCAGCATTGCCACGGTTTACCGGACGGTACGGCTGTTCGAGGAGGCGAGCATCATTGCCCGGCACGATTTCGGCGATGGCAGATCCCGCTACGAGGAAATGCCGAGCGCGCATCACGACCATCTGATCGACCTGCAGTCTGGCCGCGTGATCGAGTTTCGCAACGAGGACATCGAACGTCTGCAGCAGATCGTCGCCGATGAACTTGGCTACGAGCTGGTCGGACATCGGCTCGAATTGTATGCGGTTCCGCGTGGCGGCAAGCCGAGATCCGATACGTAATGACCGTTTCGCTGTCGTCTGAACGGCGTCCATCCGGCCCGCCTCCGGCGAACTTGCCGCGAACTGGCCATTGCCCCAAACCGGACGAAGCCGGGTGATCACCGGCAGCATGGTCCAGCAGCAATCAATCCCGCCGGTTGAGACAGCACTGCCGGCCGCAACGCGATTGCATCCGATGATCGTCAATATCCGGTCGGGCCCGCTGCAGGTGCGGCTGGCAGAAACGACGGCGGATATCGAAGCTGCGCAGGCGCTGCGGTATCGCATCTTTTATGAGCGGCTCGGCGCCCAACCGCTGCCGGAAATGGCATGCCGACGGCGTGACGTCGACCAATTTGATGATGATTGCGATCACCTCCTGGTTCTCGACCACAGCCGCGGCACCGGCAGGGTAGTCGGAACCTATCGGCTGATTCGGCGGGATACGGCAGCCCGCCTAGGTGGTTTCTATTCGGCCAAAGAATTCGACATTTCCTCTGTCGTGCTCCATGCCGGAGAGGTTCTCGAATTGGGCCGCTCGTGCGTCGATCCCGCTTATCGCAATCGATCGGCCATGCAGCTATTGTGGAGCGGCATTGCTGCCTATGTCTTTCATTACGATGTCGCCCTGATGTTCGGCTGCGCAAGCTTGCCGGGTACCAATCCCGATGCTCTATCCATGCCGCTTTCGTATCTGCATCGATATCATCTCGCACCGCCGGCGCTGCGACCCCGCGCCCTCGCCGAGCGCTACGTCGAGATGTGCCGGCTCAGACCGTGCACTATCGACGCAACTCAGGCAATGGCAGGCCTGCCTCCGTTGATTAAAGGATACCTGCGACTGGGCGGCTTTGTCGGTGATGGCGCGGTCGTCGACGAGCAGTTCAACGCTACCGACGTCTGCATCGTCGTCAAAACCGATCTCGTGACCGAGAAGTACTCCCGCCACTACGAACGGCAGTCCAAAAATACATGGACCGCTTGAGCACATGGGTTCGCCGACGCTGAGGTTTGTTCGCCTCGCGCTCTATTTCGCTTGGACCGCCGGGCTGATGCCGGTTCAGTTGCTCGGTTTGGTCCTGCGGCCCCATTGGACGAGCACTCTGCCGGTCTTCTATCACCGCTGCTGCTGTCGGATCCTCGGATTTCGGGTCCGAGTGATCGGCAGACCGACCAGCGAACGCCCGGTCCTATATGCGGCCAATCACATCTCCTATACCGACATTACGGTGCTCGGCTCGGTTATTCCCGGCTCCTTCATCGCCAAATCCGAGGTGGCTCGTTGGCCGTTCTTCGGCTGGCTCGCCAAGTTGCAGCGCAGTGTGTTTGTCGATCGCAAAGTGCGCAGCACTGTCACCCAGCGGGACGCGATCGGCAAAAGGCTGGCTGCCGGCGATGCGCTGATCCTGTTTCCGGAAGGCACGAGCGGAGACGGCAATCGCGTGCTGCCGTTCAAGAGCGCATTATTCGGTGCCGCGCAGCAAGTCGAGGGAATCCCTCCGGTAATTGTTCAGCCGGTCTCCCTCGCCTACACGCGCCTCGACGGAATCCCGATCGGGCGGCTTTACCGGCCGTTCTTCGCATGGTACGGCGCGGTCGACCTAGCGCCCCACCTATGGAGCATGATGGGTCTCGGGACCGTCGAGGTCGTCGTCGAATTTCATCCGCCGACCTTTCTTCGTGATTGCGGATCACGAAAGGCGCTGGCGAAATATTGTCATGCGCGGATCGCCGGAGGCGTCGCCGGGGCCCTTTTCGATCGTCCGCAGCCGATGCCAGAACCGCCGGACCCCGGTGCCCGCGCCTCATTTCGGGGGAAGCTCCGTGGAGCGATTCCGCAGGCGGTGACAGGGTGAGGCAAACCAGAATTATCACGAGGACGGCACCGGACGTGGCAAAGCGCGTGTACATCAAGACTTATGGTTGCCAGATGAACGTCTATGATTCGGCGCGCATGACCGAGCTTTTGGCGCCGTTCGGGTTTACGGTGGCGCAGACGGCTAAGGATGCGGATCTGGTGATCCTCAACACTTGCCACATTCGAGAAAAGGCGGCTGAAAAGGTCTATTCGGAGCTCGGTAAAATTCGTCGTGTGAAAGCGGCGAAAGCCGAGGGCGGCGGCCGGATGATCGTGGCTGTGGCCGGCTGCGTGGCGCAAGCCGAGGGTGCCGAGATGATGCGGCGCGCGCCGTGCGTCGATCTCGTCTTCGGCCCGCAGAGCTATCACCGTCTGCCCGAGCTGATCGCTCGCGTTCTGCGGGCCAACGGCGCACACGTATTCGATACGAGCTTTCCTGCGGAACCGAAGTTCGATTTTCTGCCCGAGATCACCGGCCCACGGGGTGTTGCCGCTTTTCTAACGGTGCAGGAAGGCTGCGATAAATTTTGCAGCTTTTGCGTCGTCCCTTACACCCGCGGCGCAGAATACTCGCGGCCGGTAATGCAAGTGATGGCCGAAGCGCGCCGCTTCGTGCGCGGGGGAGCGCGGGAGATCACTTTGCTGGGACAAAACGTCAATGCCTATCACGGCGAAGGTCCCGACGGCCGGGAATGTCGGCTCGGCGAGCTGATACGCCGGTTGGCGGACCTGCCGGGTCTCGATCGCATCCGGTATACGACCTCGCACCCGCGGAACGTCGATGATGAGCTGATCGCGGCCCATCGCGACGTACCGCAGCTGATGCCGTTTTTGCATCTTCCGGTGCAGAGCGGCTCGGACCGCATTCTTGCCGCCATGAACCGTCGCCACACCGTCGCCGACTATCGTCGGATTGTCGAACGGCTTCGCGCCGCCCGCCCCGACCTTGCCCTTTCCACGGATCTGATCGTCGGCTATCCGGGCGAGAGCGATATGGATCACCGGGCCACGCTCGATCTCGTCGGCGAGGTGCGCTTCGCTCAGGCTTTTTCGTTCAAATACTCACCCCGACCAGGCACGCCCGCGGCTTCAGCCGGATGCCAAGTCCCAGATGACGTGAAGTCGCAGCAGCTCAGCGAGTTGCAGCTGCTTTTGGCTAGTCAACAACGCGACTTCAACGCGGCATGCATCGGCCGCACTCTGCCGGTTCTTTTGGAGAAGCCCGGTCGACACGAAGGACAGCTCATCGGACATAGCCCCTATCTCCAGAGCGTACATATCGCGGCGGCTGCGGAACGAATCGGCGAGATCGTTCCGGCGCTGATCACGGCGGCGAGCGCCAACAGTCTATCGGCCTTGCTGGCAGAGGTGACTACGGCATGACCGCGCTCTCGCCCGCTGGCAGCACTGGCGAGTTTGCCGAAGGGCGCACGCAGCTCGAGTTCGACAACAACTTGCTCCTGCCTTTGCTCTATGGCGAGCGCGATCAGCATCTCGATCGCATCGAGAGGCAACTCGGTGTTTCGGTTGTCACGCGCGGCAACCGCCTGGCAATCTCGGGCTCAGCATCGGCCACCGAGGCCGCCCATCTCGCCCTCTCTCAATTATATGAGCGTCTCAAGCGGGGACAGGAGGTGGATCTGCCGGCAGTCGAGGCTGCTATCCGGCTGGCCGAGGCCGAGCTCGGCGACAAGAGCCTCGACCTTTGGCGGGAAGACGCGGCTTTCCTCACCCGCAAGCGCCGCATCACGGCGCGCTCGCCCGGCCAGGCGGCCTACATCAAGGCGATGCGCGACAACGAGCTGGTCTTCGGTTTGGGACCTGCCGGCACCGGCAAGACGTATCTTGCGGTTGCTGCCGCAGTCGATCTGCTGATGACCGGCCGCGTCGAGCGGATTATCCTCTCGCGCCCCGCCGTCGAGGCCGGCGAACGGCTGGGTTTCCTGCCAGGCGACTTGCGCGACAAGGTCGATCCTTATTTGCGGCCGATTTTCGACGCGCTCAACGATATGGTGCCGGCGGATCAACTAGCTAGGCGCCTCGGCACCGGCGAGATCGAGGTGGCGCCGATCGCCTTTATGCGCGGGCGCACATTGTCGCATGCCTTTGTCATCCTCGACGAAGCGCAAAACACGTCGCCCGTCCAGATGAAAATGTTCCTGACACGGCTCGGAGAGGGATCACGCATGGTCGTGACCGGCGATCCAACCCAGGTGGATCTGCCCGCGGGAGCCCGCTCGGGTCTGGCCGAGGCGCTCGAAACCTTAAGCGGCGTCGACGGGATCGGCACGGTGTGGCTGACCGACCGGGATGTCGTGCGGCACCAACTCGTCGCCCGCATCGTCCGCGCCTACGAGACGCGCGAAAACGGCACGGGGCCGGGCAAATCCTGATGAACCTGGCCTGCACGATCGACGTCGCATTGGCCTGCGCCGGCTGGACGCAGCTATGTCCCGCCGCCGAAAGTCTCGCGCGCGGCGCCGCCGAACTTGCTCTGGCGCGCGGCACGGCCGCCTTGGGACTGGCGTGGCCTGGTACCGTCGAGCTCGGCATCACCCTTGCTGACAATGCCAACCAACAGCGGCTCAACCGCGACTATCGCGGGCTGGATAAACCGACCAATGTGCTGGCCTTTTCGGTCTGGGAAGCAGGAACCCAACTCCCTCCGGGCGCGCCGGTTCTACTCGGCGACGTGGTGCTGGCCTTGGAAGCCGTAGCGCAGGAAGCAGCCGAGCAGAAGAAGCCGTTTGCCGACCATCTCCTGCATCTGACCGTGCATGGCGTGCTTCATCTCCTCGGCTACGATCACCTGACGCAGGTCGAGGCCGCGGCTATGGAGTTGCTCGAGAGGTCGATTTTGGCCGAGATGGGGCTTCTGAATCCCTATCGGGACATGATGTCGTCCATCGAACCGGCGGCGGTTCAGCCATGAGCGGCTCCGAGCCTCCAGATAGTAGCGCCCAAACCGGGTACGATCGGTCCTTTTCGCGCCTGCGCAACTTTTTCCGCCTTATCCGCCGCCCGCGCAATGGCGAGAGCCTGCGCGAAACCCTCGACGAGATGATCGAGGAGCCGGCCGCCGACGACGCCCATCCTCTGAGCGGCCACGAACGCCTGCTGATCGGTAACGTCCTCAAAGTCCATGATCAGACTGCCGCGGACGTGATGGTACCACGCGTCGACATTGTGGCGCTCGATGCCGAGGCGCCGTTTCCCGAAGTCGTTAAATGCATGGTCGAGCAAGGTCATTCGCGGGTTCCGGTGTACCGCGAGACGCTCGATGACGTGATAGGCTTTGTGCACGTGAAGGATGTGCTCGGCCCGGTCGCCGAGCACCGCGAGACGAAGTTGGCGCCACTGCTGCGCAAGGTGCTGTTCGTCGCACCGTCCGTGCCGATTCTCGATCTCCTCGTCCAGATGCGCCAGGCGCGAACCCATATTGCGATGGTGGTCGACGAATTCGGCGGGATCGACGGGCTGGTCACGATCGAAGACCTGATCGAGGAAATTGTCGGTGAAATCGAGGACGAGCACGATGTGGCCGGCGGCCCGAGCCTCGTCGAGCGCGGCGACGGGAGCTTGATCGCCGATGCTCGCACCCCGATAGAGGTGCTCGAGGAGCATGAAGGCGCTCGATTGCGCCCGGACGGTGACCAAGAAGAGGTGGACACCCTGGGTGGGCTGGTCTCGAGCCTTGCCGGGCGCGTGCCGAAGCGCGGCGAAGTCATTGCTCACCCATTGGGCATCGAATTCGAAGTGCTCGATGCCGATCCGCGCAGGATAAAGCGCCTGCGCGTGCGCCGGCCGCCGGCGCCGACCGCAAGCGGCGACGCAGCCGGTGCCTGAGGCATCGGTGTTGCGGATCCGGCCCGGCTCCCGGGTCGAGACCCCGCTTTGCCGCCTGGCCTATCGGCTCGCCGTCACATCCGGCTGGCGCCGTTACGGGCTCGCCTTTTTGCTGGGTGCCTGTGCCACCGCGACCCTGCCGCCGGTCGATTTGACGCCGTTGCTGCTGGTGGCCTTTACCGGCCTCTTGTGGCTCGACGACGGAAGCGCCGGCCCGTGGGCGTCTTTTCGCTTGGGTTACGCCTTCGGTTTCGGTTTCTTCATCAGCGGCCTCTATTGGATCGCTGCCGCGCTGTTTGTCGACATCGCGAGTTTCTGGTGGCTGGTGCCGGTCGCAGCTGCCGGGCTCCCGGCAGCGTTCGCGCTCTATGTCGGATTGGCGCTGTTGGCCACCAATTTTGTCGTCAGGCATTTGCGTTTGCCGGGCACGGCTCGGATATTCGCCTTTGCGGTTGCATGGACTGTAGCCGAATGGGTGCGCGGGCACGCCTTCACCGGGCTGCCCTGGAACCTGATCGGCTATGCCTGGTCGGGCGGATTTCCCGGGGCGATCCTGATGCTGCAGAGCGTCGCGGTGTTGGGCATTTACGGCTTGAGTTTCCTGACGGTACTCGCCGCCTCGCTGCCCGCCCTTCTCGGGACAACCTCGCTGAACCTGCTTTCGCCAGGCCGGCGCTTCGCCCCGGCAATTGCAGCGAGCCTCTTGGTCGTTGTACCGAGCCTGCTGGGCGCGCTCCGGCTGGCGGTCACACCGATTGTTGAAACCGGATATTTTCTGCGTGTCGTCCAGCCGTCGATCCCACAAACGATGAAGTGGGAGCCGGCCGCCGCGCAACGTAATTTCCGCCTCCTCCTCGACCTCAGCAGCGCCCCGGAGACGCGGAAACTTGCCGCGGTGGTGTGGCCGGAGGCGGCTACCCCGTTTCTGCTCGGGCGCGATGTGTACCATCGCGGCGAGATCGCCGCCGTCGCCTCGGGTCGCGGCTACGTCATTACCGGCGCGGTGCGGACAAACCCTCCGCCGAGCCCGGTCCTGCAGATCTGGAACAGCATAGAGGCGGTGGACGGTAACGGTGAGATCGTCGCTCGCTATGACAAAGCACACCTGGTGCCGTTCGGTGAGTACATGCCGCTCCGCGGGGTCCTGCCTTTGCAAAAGATTACGCCCGGAAGCCTCGACTACACCGCCGGGCCCGGGCCGCGAACGATCGCACTGCCGGGGCTCCCCCCCTTCGCCCCGCTAATCTGTTACGAGGTCATATTTCCGGGCGCAATCGTCGACGAACACGATCGCCCGGCATGGATACTGAATGTGACGAACGACGCTTGGTACGGGCGCACCTCCGGCCCCTATCAGCATTTTGCGATCGCCAGGACCCGCGCGGTCGAAGAAGGATTGCCGCTGGTAAGGGTCGCGAACAACGGCGTTAGCGGGATCATCGACGAGGCGGGCCGGGTCGTCGCACGGATCGACTTGGATACCGTCGGTTATGCCGATCTCCCGCTGCCCGCGGACAATTCGGCGCCGACACTCTATGCCCGCGGAGGCGATTGGATATTGCTCGCGCTGCTGTGCCTCGGCCTTCTTCCGGTGGCATTTCGGCTGCGTTGACGGCTTCCCGGAAGCGCAACTCTTAGTCTGCCATTAACACTCCTTGTTGACCGCCATCGATCGGGTGCCTTATCAAACCACTCCCGCTGCTTTGCGCTAGTGCTCCATCGATGGTGATGCAACAACCGGCCCGGCGCCCCGGTCGCCGAAAAGGCGACAAGCCGAACCCAATCGATATTCATGTCGGCTCCCGCGTGCGGCTGCGCCGAAACATGCTCGGACTCAGCCAAGAAAAGCTCGGAGAGGCGATCGGATTGACCTTTCAGCAGGTCCAGAAATACGAGCGAGGCGCCAATCGGATCGGCGCCAGCCGGTTGCATGATCTCAGTCGCGTACTGGACGTTCCGGTCTCATTCTTCTTCGACGACATGGACCCGGTGCGCGCGCCGGCGATCCCGGCAGGGTTTGCCGAGCCCGCCGCCGAAGCGTTCGAACTCCGATCCGCTGCGCCGGCGTGAAACCGTCGAGCTGGTCAGCGCCTATTACCGGATCGACGATCCGGCTCTGCGCCGGCGCCTGTTCGACCTCGCGAGGGCTCTGGCCGGCGGAGCCGAACGAGTTTCGGGAAATTAACGCTTCTGCTCGGCCCGCCGGGCCGAGTGGAAAATCGGGCTTGACGCTCAACAAGCAAGATTGCATCAACGCCGAAGTGCTACCCTCCAATTTTTGGCGCTTTTGGGAAAGGCGGTCCTTTGGCCAACCGGGATTACGTATTCACGAGCGAATCTGTGTCGGAGGGGCATCCCGACAAAATTTGCGACCGCATTTCCGACGCGATCGTCGACACCTTTTTGGCGGCAGACCCGGAGGCTCGCTGCGGCGTCGAGACGCTGGTCACGACCAATCGCGTGATACTCGCCGGAGAAGTCCGCGGTCCGGCCTCGATCACCAATGAGAAGCTGATCGAGGTGGCACGGCGACGCGATACGCGAGATCGGCTACGAGCAGGAGAACTTTCATTGGCGATCGGCGGCGATCAAATGTCTGATCCACGGCCAGTCGTCCGACATTGCGCAGGGCGTCGACGCGTCGGGAAACAAAGACGAGGGCGCCGGCGATCAAGGCATGATGTTCGGCTACGCCTGCCGCGAGACGCCGGAATTTATGCCGGCGCCGATCTTTTACGCGCATGCCATTTTGCACTCTCTGTCCGAGGCGCGGCACGGAGGGAAAACACCGCTGTTGGGTCCCGATGCAAAAAGCCAAGTGACCCTGCAATACCTTGACGGCAAGCCCGTACGGGCGGCGAAGGTCGTCGTCTCGATCCAACATTCCGACCGGATCGAGACGGACGAGGTGCGCGAGATCGTGCGGCCGTACGTGGTCGCAACCCTGCCCGAAGGCTGGATGTGCGAGGAAGAGCATTTTCTGGTCAATCCGACCGGCCGCTTCGTGATCGGCGGCCCCGACGGAGATGCCGGGGTCACCGGCCGTAAGATCATTGTCGACACCTATGGCGGCGCCGCGCCGCACGGCGGCGGCGCATTCTCCGGCAAGGACCCGACCAAGGTCGACCGCTCGGCCGCTTATGCGGCTCGCTACCTCGCCAAGAACGTCGTCGCAGCCGGGCTCGCCGAACGCTGCACGATCCAGATCGCCTATGCGATCGGCGTCGCCAAACCGCTGTCCTTCTATGTCGATACCGCGGGATCCGCGGACGAGCAAAGGCTCGCCGCCGTCTTGCAGGAATTGGTGGATCTGTCGCCGCGCGGCATCCGCACGCATCTCGATCTGAATAAGCCGATTTACCGGCGTACCGCCGCCTACGGCCATTTCGGCCGCCGGCCCGACCTCGATGGCGGTTTCTCGTGGGAGAGGCTTGACCTGGTGGACGAGCTGCGGCGCGCCCTCTGAGCATACCGGGCACCGAGCCGGAGCGGCGTCATCAGGTCTTCGGCCGCCGCCGCGGGAGGTCGTTGCGTCCCGGGCAAAAAGCCCTCTTCGACGAATTGCTGCCGCGGCTGGCAATAAATCTTCCGGCATCGGGTCATCTCGACATCGCTGCACTCTTCGGTAACGCTCACCCCTCGATTTGGCTCGAGATTGGTTTCGGCGGCGGCGAGCATCTCGCGCAAATAGCCGAGCAGCATCCGCAAACTTGGTTTATCGGCTGCGAAGTATTCGAGAATGGGATAGTCAAGCTGCTTGCCCAAATCGAGCGGCGGCGGCTCGACAATATTCGGATCTTTGCCGATGATGCGCAATTGATGATCGCGGCGCTTCCGCCGGCCTCGGTCGGTCGCGTGTTCATCCTGTTTCCGGATCCTTGGCCAAAACGCCGGCACCACAAACGCCGGATCGTGTCGCGCGCAACCCTCGACGCCATGGCGGAAATCATGACCGACGATGGCGAGTTGCGCATCGCGACCGATGACGGCGATTATCTCTGCTGGATTCTCGAACGCATTACCGCTCACCCCGCCTTCGAATGGCTAGCCCGCCGCCCCGGCGACTGGCGCGAGCGCCCGCCCGATTGGCTCCCGACCCGTTACGAAGCAAAGGCGCGCGCCGCCGCCCGCCCGCCCGCCTTTCTGCGAATAAGACGCCGGCCGCGGACTACACTCCAAAATTGAGCCGCTTATTACCCCTTGCTGCACCTGCAGCAAATCTGCAGCAAAATCTCCTCTGAAAGTTGAAATCGCCTGCGCACAAAAGATCTGCTACCCGATGCGGTTTCGGGTCAGCTTGGGTACCACGCTATTATGGCTAATTCCGGTCACTTGGCAGACTGCAAGCTCAGGGCGACCCTGCGGAAGCGGTCGAGCGCTGTTTCCAGGTTCTTACCAATTTTGGCGGCGCTGTCACGGCAGGGCGCCAAGCAAATGGGGCCACCCGCGGATGGCCCCGATCTTATGTCCTAACCGCCGAAGCGGAGAGACTTGTTAACGGAGGGAACCGCGTTCTCTCATCGGCTAGGCAATGCACGATTTGTCCGTTGCGTGTAGGATGACAATCTCGACCATCGTTGTCAACGGGGTCGGCGATGTCTACCGCCAGAAAAACCATTCCGTTTCGTCTCGGTCTCGATCTTGGAACGAATTCCATCGGCTGGTGCATCACCGACCTCGGCAAGCCCGACTCGGACGGGCGTATGCACCCGGTTCGCATTCGGCGCATGGGCGTGCGGATCTTCCCGGACGGGCGCGATCCGCAATCTGGCGCATCGCTGGCGCAGGAACGGCGTCTCCACGCTCCGCCCGGCGGCGGCGCGACCGCTTTCTCGACCGCCGCGCCGATCTGATGGCGCTGCTGATCAGGCATGGGCTGATGCCGTCCGATCTGGTCGAGCGAAAATCAGTTCGAGGCCTTGGACCCGTGGCAGCTTCGCGCCGAAGGGCTGGACCGCGCGCTGACATTTCATGAGTTGGGCCGCGTGCTCTTCCACTTGAACCAGCGCCGCGGCTTCAAGAGCAACCGCAAGACCGACCGCAACGACAAGGCGTCCGAGGCGCAGGGCATGAAGGCTGGAGCGGCCGAGTTGATAGCCCGGCTCGACCCCGAAAGGCCGGGGCAGCGCACCCTGGGGGAATACCTTTTCGCGAGCCGGCGCAAAGACCGCACGCCCCGCGGCGCCGCCCATGGCACAACCCTCGCGATGGAGCCGGTGCGCTTCCGGCCCCGCTCGGGTAAGGGCGGCAGGGCGGAATGGAACATCTACCCGACCCGCGCGATGGTCGAGGCCGAGTTCGATGCGCTATGGGCGGCGCAAGCCATGCGACACCCCGATCTGTCCGACAGCATCCGCGACGCCATTCGCGACGTCATCTTTTGGCAGCGGCCGCTAAAGTCGGTCAAACCCGGCCCGTGCGCGCTCGACCCGGAGCCCGATCCCAAAAAGCGCGACCCGCGGGCACCCTTGGCACTGCCGATCCAGCAGGAATTCCGCATTCTCCAAGAGCTTGCCAACCTCGAAATGCGGCACCGCTGGACCAAAGAGACTCGGCGGCTAAACCGTACTGAACGCGACAAACTGCTGTTCGAGCTCCATCACCGGGAAAAGCTGCCTTTCACGCGAATCCGCAAAAGGCTCGGGGTCGAAAGTGTCGGAGCTTCAACCTCGAAAGCGGCAAACGCCCCGAGCTTAAAGGCGATATCGTCTCCTACCGCCTGTCACGCCCCAAAGCATTCGGCGACGCGTGGTTTAAATTTCCTTCGGAGGTGCAGAACCAGATCGTCGAGCTGGTGATCGGCGAAACGGCCGACGACGAAGTATTAGCTGCGCTGGCGGCTGAGCACGGCCTTTCTCCGAAGCCGCCGAGCATGTCGCGAATATCGCGCTACCCGACGGCTACGGTCGCATCGGGCGGGCGGCGCTCGGCAAGATCGTGCCGCTGCTGCGCGACGGCGTGTCGGCCAAGGATGGTGGTCTGATGCATTTCGACGAAGCCGTGCAGGCGGCTGGTTACAAGCACCATTCCGACTTCCGCCTCGACGAGTTGTTCGACGAGGCGCCCTATTACGGCAAAATCCTCGACCGCTACGTGGTTCCCCTCAGCTCAAACTCGGGATCGGCCGACGAAGAGCTGCATGGCCGCATCGCCAATCCGACGGTCCATGTCGGGCTCAACCAGCTGCGCCAATTGCTGAACGCGGTCATCCGCGCCTACGGCCATCCGACCGAGATCGTCGTCGAATTGGCGCGCGAGCTGAAGCAGACCTGGGAAGAGCGCCGAGAGACGACGCAGCGGCAGACCGAGAACCAGAAGCGGAACGAGCGCTGCAAGACGGATCTCAGCCGCCGCCGGCATCGCGATGACGTCAGACGCGATGCTGCGGATGCGGCTATGGGAAGAGCGGCGAGAATATCGCCGACCGCAAATGCGTCTACACCGGCGAGCCCATCGGCATCAGAAGGCTGTTCGACAACAACCAGGTCGAGATCGAGCATATTCTGCCGTTTGCGTTGACCCTCGACGACAGCCCGTCGAACCTGACCGTATCGCTGCGCCGCGCCAACCGCGACAAGGGCAACCGCACCCCGCACGATGCGTTCGGCGCAAGACCCGATGGATACGATTGGGATGCTATTTCGCTCCGCGCCTGGGCCCTGCCCCGCGTCAAGCAATGGCGGTTTCGAGACGATCCGATGGCGCTGATGCGTGACAAGCTGCGCCGCGAAGAGGAGCGCCAGCAGGGAAGCCTGCCGGCTGAGGTCATCGCGGACATCGAGAAGACCGGCGGGTTTCTCGCCGCCAGCTTGTCGACACCGCGTATCTAGCACGCGTGGCACGACAATATCTCACGAGCGTCGTGCCGGCCGAGCGCACAGCGGACGGTGTCGTGCGCAGCAACGTCTGGGTGATCCCCGGCGAGATAACCGGCATGCTGCGGCGGTTATGGGGCATCAACCGCTACCTCTGGGGCAACCGCTCCGACGCGCAGGACGAGGGTCTCGATGATTGGCGCGGCAAATTGCGCACCGACCATCGCCACCATGCGGTCGAGGCCTTTGTCCTGACCCTGGTCGACCGCTCGCTGCTGCAGGCGATCCAGCATCAGTCGGGGCAGAGCGGCCACCGCACGATCGACGAATGCCCGACCCGCTCGGCTGGCAGCGCTTCAAGGACGATCTCAAAGAGCGCTTCGATCGGATCGTTATCTCCTACAAGCCCGAACACGCCCCGTCCGGCAAGCTGCATGAGGAGACGGCCTACGGGATCGTCCGAGATCCTGAGCGCGAAGGCGGCGCGACCCTCGTCTATCGCAAACCGTTCGCCAATCTGAATGCGAACGAAATCGGACGCATCCGCGACCCCAAGCTGCGGGCCCGGGTGCTAAGAGCGACGAAAACAGTACGAGAGGACAAGAAACAGCTCAAAGAAGTATTGGGGGCCTTCGCCGCGGCTGAGCGGCAGCCGCTACGGCACATCCGGCTGACGAAGGTCGAAGCCGGGTTCAAGCCAATAGCGGATCGGCGGAACGGTGTTCCCTATAAGGCAGTAATCCCCGGCGCAAACCACGCCGTCGACATCGTCGAGCTACCCGACGGAAAATGGATCGCGAAAGGCATTACGCTCTTCGACGCGAGCCAACCTGAGTTCCGGCGGCAAAATCAACCCCCCGGTTCGTCATGCGCATTCAAAAATCGGACCTGTTGAAACTGGAGCACAACGGCGAGGAGGACATTTTCCGCGTTGTGAAACTGCAACCTAGCGAGACGAACCGTAATTTCGTTCTCTGCCACTACGTAGAGGCCGGGAATCTCCAGCTGCGCCACAAGGCAAAAGCTGATTTATTTCGCTGGTTATTTCTTCCATTCGGGCAAATGAAGGCGCGGAAGGCACGCAAGGTTACAGTCGATCTCTTGGATCGGGTGCGCGACCCGGGCCCGCCGAGGCTGGCATGATCGGCCGGGTCGTCGAGGTCGCGCAGGATGGTCGCCATCTTACAGTGGATCGGGGCTTTTTGACCGTGAGTGCGGATGGGGCCGAGGTCGGGCGCGTGCCGCTCGACGACATCGGCGCCGTTATCGTCAACGCTCATGGCGTGACCTATTCGAATAGCCTGATTGTACGCTTGGCCGAACGCGGCGCCGGTGTCGTCGTTTGCGGCGCCAACCACAACCCTGTGGCGTGGCTGTGGCCGGTCGTCGGCCACCACGATCAGGCCAACCGCGTCCGAGCGCAAATCGAAGCTCCAAAGCCGCTCAGCAAGCTCCTATGGCAGGCGGTGATCAAGGCGAAGATCCGGCAGCAGGGTGCCGTGCTCCACGCGCTCGGCAAAACCGGATCGGGCTTCGAGCTCCTTGCCAACCGCGTCGGCTCGGGCGACAGTCGCAAACATGGAGGCACAGGCTGCTGCGCGGCGTTATTGGCCACTGCTTATTCGGCGAGCACGTTTCGCCGCGACCGCGGGGCGGACGGCATCAACGCTCTGCTGAACTACGGTTATGCCGTGCTGCGCGCGGCGACGGCGCGCGCGATCTGCGGCAGCGGCCTGCATCCATCGGTCGGCCTGATGCACAAGAACGCCACCATGTGCCTCGCCGACGATCTGATGGAGCCGTTCCGTCCGATCGTCGATCTCGTCGTGGCGCGCCGTGCAGCGGCTGGCACGACCTCGGTCGATGGCGACGCGAAAAAAACGCTGGCCGAGATCACAGCGCTCGACATGCGCACCGAACGCGGCCGCACGCCGTTGTTTTTCTGTCTGGAACGGCTCGCAACTTCGCTCGCTGATATCGTACGAACGCGGCAAGCCGGCTCTCGATTTGCCGCTTGCGCCTCTGCCGCTCGAATTCCCGGCGATCGGCGCTTCCGAACGCTTGGCGGATGCCGCAGCGCCGTGAAGAATCCGCGCCGAGGTAGTCCTCAGCGCCTATATCGACTTATGTGGATGATGGTCCTCTTCGATCTTCCAGTAATCACCAAAAAGGAACGCAAGGCGGCCACCGACTTTCGTAAGTTTCTTCTTGATCCAAGGTTTTGAGATGGCTCAGTATTCGGTCTACATGCGCTTTTGCGCCGGCAAAGAGCAAGCGGATACTTACACAAGACGGGTGGAGCGCAAGGTGCCCTCGACGGGGAAGGTGCACATCATGTTTTTCACCGACCGGCAATACGAGACAATGATTTCTTTCGACGGCCGCCTCAAGGGGGCCCCGCGCAAAAATCCGGCGCAATACGTGCTGTTCTAAAGCCCCCCGATGAGAACATTTCCGCACTGCGATGTGAAAAAACGCCCCGTTTCCGGGGCGTTAGCAACGTATCGAGCCTAGCCGATGAGAGAACGCGGTCCAACCGCAACTCTTCGGGTGTCATTCACTATTCCCATGAGAGCCTAGCCGATGAGAGAACGCGGTCCAACCGCAACTGTACGGGCCTCCACGTCGATTTTAGGTGCAGCCGAGCCGATGAGAGAACGCGGTCCAACCGCAACTGTCCTCCCTCGATCGCGGACAATGGTTCCGGCAGCCTAGCCGATGAGAGAACGCGGTCCAACCGCAACCGTCGCGCCGTCGCGTCCCGCCTGCTGCGGAGCCTAGCCGATGAGAGAACGCGGTCCAACCGCAACAGCTGGGGGCATCATGGTGCGCGTTCGATAGCCTAGCCGATGAGAGAACGCGGTCCAACCGCAACGTGAAGGCCACGCTGGCCGAGACGATCGCGAGCCTAGCCGATGAGAGAACGCGGTCCAACCGCAACGTGAAGGCCACGCTGGCCGAGACGATCGCGAGCCTAGCCGATGAGAGAACGCGGTCCAACCGCAACTAAGCTCGGTGTGACAGCCCACGAGGGGCTGTCAGACCGAGCCGCGCTCCGCGCGATTGCTTCCAACGTGATTCCTCATAGCTACGAGACAAAGGCGCGAGCCACCGGTGGTTCGTTCGCCCTTCTTCGAAGACGCCGAGCGAGCCGCACGGACCTCGGTAAAACTCTTGCGGGGACAGGCCGCTTCACTATATTGTCAGGGTCCATAGGGTCCGCCTTGCGGACCGCGTCGCGGGTGGGCCGATGGCCCACTTTTTGTTTGGCCGGCGGGCTTTGGGGATAGCACCGCTCGGCTGTGATCAATCCGGCGGGTATTGCAGGTCAGGAGAGGTCGGGGTTCTTGGTGGACACCAACCGTATCGCGCAAACGATCGAGCCTTCGCTCGAGGCGATGGGCTATCGGCTCGTTCGGGTGGTCATCACCAGCGGCCGCCGGCCGACGCTTCAGGTCATGGCCGAGCGGCGCGACGACCAGCCGATGACGGTCGCGGATTGCGCGCAAATCAGCCACTCGGTCTCCGCCCTTCTCGACGTCGCCGATCCGATCGCCGGCGCCTACATGCTCGAGATCAGCTCGCCTGGTATCGATCGTCCGCTGGTTCGCGCCGAAGACTACGACCGGTTCAGCGGGTTCGAAGCGAGCATCGAGCTCGCCCGGCCGATCGAGGGGCGCAAGCGCTTTCGCGGCCGGCTGCTCGGAACCTCGGCCGAAAGCGTGCGTCTGGCCACCGAGGCGGGCGAGGTGACATTGCCGCTCGCCGATGTGGCGCGTGCAAAACTCGTCCTCACCGATGACCTGATCGCTGCGGCGCGACCCGCGCCGCCGCTGTCCCAAACCCATTGATGCCCAGATTCGAGAACACGATGGAAAGCACCGTAACCTACGCCCGCCCGGAACTGCTGCAGGTCGCCGATACAGTCGCGCGCGACAAGGGGATCGACCGTGACGAAGTCTTGGAGGCGATGGAGCAGGCGATCCAGAAGGCGGGCCGCTCCAAATATGGCCAGGATTACGATATCCGCGCCGAGATCGACCGCAACAACGGCGAGATCCGGCTATTGCGGTTTCGCGAGGTGGCCGATGTCATCGAGAACGAGGCGACGCAAATTCCGCTGGCGGATGCTCAGCGGTTGAACCCCGAGGCCGAGACCGGCGACTTCATTACCGACCCGCTGCCGCCGATCGATTTTGGCCGCATCGCCGCGCAGACGGCGAAACAGGTCATCGTCCAAAAGGTCCGCGACGCCGAGCGCCAGCGGCAATTCCTCGAATTCAAGGACCGGGTCGGCGAGATCGTCAACGGGCTCGTGAAGCGAGTCGAGTTCGGCAACGTCGTCGTCGATCTCGGGCGGGCCGAGGCGATGCTGCGCCGCGACGAATTGCTGCCGCGCGAGAGCTTCCGCCAGGGCGAGCGGGTGCGCTCCTTTGTTTATGATGTCCGCCAGGAGCCGCGCGGCCCGCAGATTTTTCTGTCGCGCACCCATCCGCAATTCATGGCTAAGCTATTTGCGCAGGAAGTCCCCGAAATTTACGACGGGATCATCGAGATCAAGGCGGTGGCCCGCGACCCCGGCAGCCGCGCCAAGATTGCGGTCATCTCGCGCGACAGCGGCATCGACCCGGTCGGCGCCTGCGTCGGGATGCGCGGCAGCCGGGTCCAGGCGGTCGTCGGCGAGTTGCAGGGCGAAAAGATCGACATCATACCTTGGTCGTCCGATCCGGCGACGTTCGTGGTTAATGCGCTCGCCCCGGCCGAGGTCGCCAAAGTGGTGATGGACGAGGAGCAGCGCCGCGTCGAAGTCGTGGTGCCCGACGATCAGCTGAGCCTGGCCATCGGGCGGCGCGGCCAGAACGTCCGCCTCGGCTCGCAGCTCACCGGATGGGACATCGACATTCTGACCGAGGCCGAGGAGTCGGAGCGGCGGACGGAAGAGTTCCGCAGCCGCAGCCAGATGTTCATCGATGCCCTCGACATCGATGACGTGATCGCCCATCTGCTGGTTACCGAAGGGTTTACCTCACTCGAAGAAGTGGCCTACGTGGGGGTGGAGGACCTTGCAGAGATCGAAGGGTTCGACGCCGATGTGGCCGCGGAGCTGCAAGAGCGCGCCCGCGTATCGCTCGAACGCCGCGACCGGGAGTACGAGGAGCGGCGCCGCGAGCTCGGTGTCAGCGACGAGCTTGTCGAATTCGAGCAATTGACCCCGGGCATGCTCGTCGCTCTCGGTGAAAGCGGGATAAAGACCCTCGATGATTTCGCAGACCTCGCCGGCGACGAACTCGTCGAACTCCTCGAAAAATCCGACAAGGGCGGCGCCAAGCTCGATCTCGACGTGGCGAACGAGCTGATCATGCGGGCCAGGGCACATTGGTACGCGGATGAAGCAACGCCGGCCAAAGCAGGCGCGCAGGAGTAAGCGGGACGGGCAGCATCGAAAACGCCGCGGCCGTTCGGGGCGATGCTCGTCCGGGGCGATGCCGTCCGGGGCGATGCCGTTCGGGGCGATGAGGGCCCCGCGAAGACCGGCCCACACCGTCGGTGCATCGCAACCGGTGAAATCGCCGACCGTGCGCGCTTGTTGCGCTTTGTCGTGGGGCCAGGTGGAGAGATCGTGCCGGATGTGGCCGCCAATCTGCCGGGCAGAGGTTTGTGGTTGACACCGCGCCGCGATACACTCGAACGGGCAGTGGCGAAGCGGCTTTTTGCGCGTGCGGCGCGGCGGCCCGTTGCGCTGCCGCCAGGGCTTGCAGATCGCGTCGAATCCCTGCTTGCGCAGCGCTGCTGCGATGCCATCGGGCTCGCCCGCCGCGCCGGTCTCGCCGTTGCCGGTTTCGAGAAGGTTGTCGAGGCTATCCGCGCCGGAAAGGTTGGCCTGCTGCTCTCGGCGCTGGACGGAGCCGAGGGCGGACGGAACAAAATTCGCGCACTCGGGCGCGACCTGCCGCTTGCAGCCGTGCTCACTTCGGCAGAGATGGGCGGGGTATTCGGGCGCGATCATGTGGTACACGTGGCGCTCGGTGGTGGCCGGCTGAGCCGCCGGTTGCTTGGCGATGCAGAAAAGATTGCCGGCTTTCGCCCGGGAGCGCTAGTCGATCGAGGAGTGGAACCCGCCGCATTCCGGCGGGTGAAGCACGATGACGGTATTGGAACGAGATGAGCGACGCCAACGAGCAAGAGCAGAACACGACGGAACAAGAGCCGAAGCGGCCGCTAACGCTCGGCCGTAGCGGCGGCCGGCTGGAGCTTCGCAAACCCGCCGAGACGGCGCAGGTGCGCCAGAGTTTCTCGCACGGCCGCTCAAAGACCGTCACCGTCGAGGTGCGCAAGAAACGCGTGATCACCCCTGGGGTGCCCGAGGCCGCTCGGACCGATGCGTCGCCGGCGATCGCGCGCGACCAATCGGCGCCACGGCCGGCAGCGACAGAGCCGGCGCGCCGCCCGGTCGTGATCGCCCGCTCGCTGACCGCGGAGGAACGGGCGGGACGCACCCGCGCCGTCCAGGATGCCTTTAAGGCTGACGAGGAAGCGCGTCGGTTGGCCGCTCTAGCCGAAGCGGATCGGCGTCGGCAGGAGGAAGAACGCGCCGTTCATGAGGCCCGCCAGCGGGCCGAGGAAGAAGCGCACAGAAAGGCGGAAGAGGAAGAGGCGCGCCGCCGAAGCGAAGAGGAGGCTCGCAAGCGATCCGAAGAGGAGGCGCAGCGGCGCAAAGACGAAGACTCGCGGCGTGAGGTGGCCGAGCGAGCCGGTAAGGCAGCAGCTGCCAAGGTGGCGGCCCTGGCTGCAGCAGGTAAGGTCGCGGTTCCGGTCGAGGAGGAAGAGGAGCCGGTAACGGCGCCGCGCCGCGGCGCCCGTCCCGAGGTCAAGAAGCCCGTGGCGCCCGTCCGTCGCGAAGACGCGCGCCGCCGGACCGGAAAAATGACGGTCACGCGCGCGCTCGCCGGCGACGAGGGAGAGCGGATGCGGAGCCTGGCTTCGGTGCGCCGGGCGAGGGAACGCGAGCGCCAGCGGCTGCATCACGGCGAGCAGGAACAGATAAAGGTCGTGCGCGAAGTCGTCATCCCGGAGACGATCACCGTCCAGGAATTGGCCAACCGCATGGCCGAACGCGCCGCCGATGTGATCAAATCACTGATGCGAATGGGAATAATGGCGACGATCAACCAGATGGTCGATGCCGACACTGCAGAGCTGATCGTTACCGAGTTTGGACACCGTCTGCGGCGCGTGTCGGAGGCCGATGTCGAGATCGGCCTTCGCGGCGAGAAGGACGAACCCGATGCGCTCGAGCCGCGCGCGCCCGTGGTCACCGTGATGGGTCATGTCGATCACGGCAAGACCTCGCTCCTCGACGCGTTGCGCGAGACGGATGTCGCCGGCGGCGAAGCCGGCGGCATAACGCAGCATATCGGCGCCTATCGGGTCAGGCTGCGGAGCGGCGAGCAGATCACGTTCATCGATACGCCCGGGCATCAGGCGTTCACCGCGATGCGCGCGCGCGGCGCCAATGTGACCGACATCGTGGTGCTCGTTGTTGCCGCCGACGACGGCATCATGGAACAGACTGTCGAAGCGATCCGTCACGCCAAGGCGGCGCAGGTGCCGATCATCGTCGCCATCAACAAGGTGGACAAGCCGGATGCGCGACCCGAACGCGTGCGGCAGGAACTGCTGCAGCATGAGCTGGTCGTCGAGCAGCTCGGCGGCGAGGTGCTCGATGTTGAGGTCTCGGCCCTCAAAAAGACTAACCTCGACAAGCTCGAGGAGGCAATTCTGTTGCAATCTGAGCTCCTCGATCTCAGCGCCAACCCGAACCGCTCCGCCGAGGGGGTCGTGCTCGAGGCCAAGCTCGAACGCGGGCGCGGTGCGGTTGCAACCGTGCTCATCCAGCGCGGCTCGCTGCACGTGGGCGATATCTTTGTTGCAGGCAGCGAATGGGGGCGGGTGCGTGCGCTGCTCGATGATCGTGGGCAAAACCTCCTCGAGGCGGGTCCTTCGACCCCGGTCGAGGTGTTGGGGCTCAACGGAACACCTCTCGCGGGCGACGATTTCGTAGTTGCGGAGAACGAAAGCCGCGCGCGCGACATCGCCGACTTCCGTCAACGCCGCCGTCGCGACGCGACTGCGGCAACAGGCGCGCGTGGAACCCTCGAGCAGATGTTCTCGCAAATCGCGGCCGGTGTGGCGGAAGAATTGCCGGTCGTGGTCAAATCGGATGTCCAGGGTTCTCTCGAGGCGATCGTCGGGTCGCTCGAAAAGATCTCGACCAGCGAAGTCTCGGTTCGCGTGCTGCACTCGGCCGTTGGCGGCATCAACGAAAGTGACGTGATCCTCGCCAAGGCCTCGGGTGCGGTTATCATCGGGTTCAATGTCCGCGCCAATCCGCAGGCACGCGAGCTGGCGCGGCGCGACGGTGTCGAGATCCGGTATTACTCGATCATCTACGATCTGATCGACGACATGCGCAAAGCGCTCTCCGGATTGCTCGCTCCGACATTGCGCGAGCGGCTGCTCGGCAACGCCTCGATCCGCGAGGTGTTCAACATCACCAGGGTCGGAAAAGTCGCCGGCTGCATGGTTACCGAAGGCAACGTCCGCCGCGGCGCCAAGGTTCGGTTGCTGCGCGATAACGTCGTCATTCACGAAGGCTCGCTGAAGACCTTGAAGCGTTTCAAGGACGAAGTCCGCGAGGTTAATCAAGGTTACGAGTGCGGCATGGCCTTCGAGAACTACCACGATGTCCAGGTGGGCGATGTCATCGAGTGTTTTGAAATAGAGGAAGTGGCGCGTGCTCTATAACGCATTCCCAGCTCCCGGACAGCGCCTGTAAGCGTGACGCAGTAAAATTGGAATGACCAAGAAGCGGCGCGGCCGGCAGCAGTCGCCTCTCGGGGCCGGGGTCGCGGGAAAAACGAGCCAGCGCCAGCTTCGCGTCGGGGAAGAGCTGCGGCATGCGCTGGCGAGAATCCTGCGCGACGGGGAATGCCGCGACCCGGTGATCGAGAACGCGAGCATAACCGTCACCGAAGTCAGCATGAGCCCCGATCTGCGCAACGCGACCGCGTTCGTCATGCCGCTCGCCGGAACGAACGCGACCGAGGTGGTCGCGGGCCTCGAGCGGAGCGCCATGTTCCTGAAAGGGCTCGTCGCGCGGGAAGTTCAACTGCGCAATACACCGAACCTCGTCTTCGCGCTCGACGAGTTGTTTGACCGGGCCGACCGGATCTCCGCCTTGTTGACGCGGCCCGAGGTGGCGCGCGACCTGGGGCCGCAGGCCGCCGAGGACAGAGACGATGACGAGTAATGGCGGTCTCGACGGCTGGCTCGTCGTCGACAAGCCGCTCGGTCTAACCTCGAACCGCGTCGTCGAGCTGGTCCGCCGCCGAACCGGGGGAAAGGTCGGACATGCGGGCACTCTCGACCCGCTCGCGACGGGCGTATTGCCGATCGCCCTCGGCGAGGCGACCAAAACTACCGCTTATGCAATGACCGGCCGCAAGCGCTACCGCTTTCGGATCCGCTGGGGTATCGCCCGCGCGACCGACGACCGCGAGGGCGAGATCACCGGCAAATCCCCGACGAGGCCGAGCCGCGAGGCGATCGAGGCGATCCTCCCCACTTTTACCGGCACCATTTTGCAACGGCCGCCCGCCTATTCGGCGGTCAAGATCAGTGGGCGACGCGCTTATCAGCTCGCCAGGGCCGGCAAACCGCCCATGCGACCCGTACGGCCGGTGGAAATTGCCGAGTTGCGGCTCACCGCAATTCCCGATCCGGACCACGCCGATTGCGAGGCGCTCGTCGGCAAGGGAACTTACATCCGCGCTTTGGCGCGCGATCTCGGCGCGGGGCTCGGGACGCTTGCTCACATCGCCGAACTGCGCCGCCTTTCGGTTGGCCGGTTCACGGAAAGCCAAGCGATAGCACTGGATTCGATCGCCGAGCGTGGGCATATAGCAACGGATTGCGGATTTCTGCTTCCGATCGAGACCGGGCTGGACGACATCCCGGCTCTGGTCTTGACTGAAGCCGAGGCTGCTCGACTGCGTAGCGGGCAGAGGGTGACGCCGGGCGAACCCGGCGCGCTGGCTCGTCTCGACCGGCTCGAAGACAGAGCGGTCGTCGGCGTTTGGCACGGTCAGGCTCTGGTTGCGCTGGCCCGGATCGAAGACGGCCGCCTTCGCCCGATACGAGTTCATCAACCGCTGAGGGAGACCGAACTGATGTCGATCACCGCCGAGCGCAAACAAGTGCTCATCACCGAATACGGCGCGAAGGAGGGCGACACCGGCTCACCCGAGGTCCAGGTAGCTATCCTGAGCGAGCGGATTCGCAATCTCACCGGCCACCTGTCGACCCACAAGAAGGACTTCCATTCACGGCGCGGTTTGCTCGTCATGGTCGGCCAGCGGCGTCGGTTGTTGGATTATCTCAAGCGATCGAGCGTGGGACGTTACGAAAGCTTGATCGGGCGTCTCGGGCTGCGCCGCTGACGCGACGAAGGATACCGAGATCACGCCGGTGAACGACATGCCTGCCGCATCGCTGCGGCGCGCGAACGAATTGCCCCGTTTGTGTTTATCGACAGCTCCGCATCGGTGTGGCGCTGGTCATACGGCTGACGGTCCGGGCGCCCGGGGCGCCGAAGCATACCGTCACCCAAATTTCCGAAAAGGATGATACCGGATGTTCCATGTCTATCGTAAGGAGCTGAATTGGGGCGGCCGCCGCCTCGTGCTGGAGACGGGGAAAGTCGCTCGTCAGGCGGACGGCGCCGTGCTCGCCACCTATGGCGAGACCACCGTCCTATGCACCGCGGTCGCGGTAAAGAGCGCAAGACCCGGTCAGGACTTCTTTCCACTGACCGTCAACTACCAAGAAAAGACGTTCGCGGCCGGGAAGATCCCAGGGGGCTTCTTTAAGCGCGAGGGCCGGCCTTCCGAGAAGGAGACCCTCGTTTCGCGGCTGATCGATCGACCGTTGCGGCCACTCTTTGCCTCGGGCTTCGTCAATGAAACCCAGGTGGTGTGCACGGTTCTGAGCCATGATTTGGAAAACGACCCCGACATTCTCGCGATGATCGGCGCCTCCGCGGCCTTGACGATCTCGGGGATCCCGTTTCTGGGACCGATCGCCGGCGCGCGGGTGGGTTATATCGACGGCAACTATGTCTTGAACCCGACATCGAGCCAGCTGCCGCGATCCGAACTCGATCTCGTCGTCGCCGGCACGGGCGAGGGCGTCCTGATGGTCGAATCCGAAGCCAAGGAACTCCCCGAGCACGTAATGCTCGGTGCCGTGAACTTTGGCCACCGCGAGTTTCAACCCGTGATCCAGGCGATCATCGACCTCGCCGAGACCTGCGCCCGCGAGCCGTGGAGCCTGCCACCCAAGTCGCTGGAACTCGATGAGATCGGTTCGCGCCTGCGCCAGGCGGTCGGGCCGCTGATCGAGGCAGCCTACGCTACGCAAGGCAAGCAGGACCGCAGCAACAGGCTCGATGCGGCGAAGGCCAAATTGGCCGAGCTGTTCCCCGACGAGGCGCAATACGCGATCGCTCTCAAGCTCTTCAAGGACATCGAGAGGGAGATCGTGCGCGGCGCCATCTTGCGCGACGGGCGCCGGATCGACGGACGAGACACGCGCAGCGTTCGTCCGATATCCTGCGACGTCGGCCTTTTACCCCGCGCCCACGGCTCGGCGCTGTTCACCCGCGGCGAGACGCAGGCCCTGGTCGTCGCGACGTTAGGAACGGGTCAGGACGAGCAGGTCATCGACGCGCTCGAGGGCGAGTATCGCGAAAACTTCATGCTCCACTACAACTTCCCGCCCTATGCTACGGGTGAAGCCGGTCGCATGGGCTCGCCCGGAAGGCGGGAGGTTGGGCACGGCAAACTTGCTTGGCGAGCGATCCATCCGTTGCTCCCCAGCAAGGACAGCTTCCCCTACACGATCCGTGTCGTTTCGGAGATCACCGAATCAAACGGTTCGTCGTCGATGGCCTCGGTATGCGGCGCCTCGCTTTCGCTGATGGATGCCGGGGTGCCGCTGCCGCGGTCCGTCGCGGGGATCGCCATGGGGTTGATCAAGGAGCCGGAAGGATTTGCCGTACTCTCGGACATCCTCGGAGACGAGGATCATCTCGGCGACATGGACTTCAAGGTCGCCGGCACCGAGCAGGGCGTTACCGCGCTGCAGATGGACATCAAGATCACCTCGATCACCCAGGAGATCATGCAGATTGCGCTGGATCAAGCGCGGGATGGCCGCAATCACATCCTCGGGGAGATGGCAAAGGCTTTGACCGGCGCCCGCGACACGGTCAGCAACAATGCGCCGCGGATCACCAGCTTCAGCATTCCGAAGGAAAAAATCCGCGAGGTCATCGGTTCGGGCGGCAAAGTAATCCGCGAGATCACCGAGACGACCGGGGCCAAGATCGACATCGACGACGACGGTACCATCAAGGTCGCCGCGATAGACGGAGATGCGGCGCAGGCCGCGATCGACTGGATTCGCGGCATTGTGGCCGAACCCGAAGTCGGCATCATCTACAATGGCAAGGTCGTAAAGGTCGTCGATTTCGGGGCTTTCGTGAATTTTCTCGGATCGCGCGACGGGCTCGTTCACATCAGCGAACTGGCCCCGCAGCGGGTCGGCAAGGTCGCTGATGTCGTCAAGCTCGGCGACAATGTCAAAGTCAAGGTGCTGGGCTTCGACGATCGGGGAAAGGTCAAACTGAGCATGCGCCAAGTCGACCAAGAGACCGGCGAGGACCTCGGCTCGCGTCGCCCGGAGCGCCAGGAAACGCAGGTGAAGGCTGCAACCTGACGACATCCGATGCCGGGCGGGACGGCCGCGTACTTCCCGCGAACGTCGTATCCGCGACGCGGCATTTGCTGACCGCCTCATCCGGAATTTCTCCGGAGAGCGGGAGGATCGAAACTGTCCTGCCGCCGGTCATCGGCCATCGCGGCGCGGCAGCATATGCGCCGGAGAACACGCTCGCCGGATTGCGTAAAGCGAAGGCGCTCGGCTGCCGTTGGGTCGAGTTCGATGTCCGGCTCACCGCGGACAACCAACCGGTTCTACTTCACGACAACCGGCTAGAGCGCACGACCAATGGACGCGGCAGGGTAAGCGGGCTGCCGCTCGCCGCGGTCCGACGCTATGACGCGGGGCAATGGTTTCACTCGGCCTTCGCCGGAGAGCGTGTGCCAACGCTGGAAGAGGCTTTGGTGCTCCTCGTCGAACTCGGTCTCGGCGCGAATGTCGAACTGAAGGCCGCACGCGGAAAAGAAGAGGTGACGGGAGCGCTGGTGGCTGAGCTGCTCGCTCGAACTTGGCCCGCTGATCCGGCGCACCTGCTGATATCGAGCTTTCAGCACGGCGCCCTCGCCGCCGCGCGGGATCGGGCGCCGCACATCGCGCGCGGCATCCTGTTCCGCCGCATTCCAAAGAACTGGCGTAATATTGCAGCGGGATTAGGTTGCGAGACGATCCATGCAGACCAGCAGCGGCTTCGCCCGGCCGTGATAGCCGAAATCCGCCGCGCGGGCTATCCGTTGCTGGCGTATACCGTGAACGATCCGCAACGGGCGAAGACCTTGTTCGATTTCGGGGTTAGCTCGGTGTTTTCCGATGTCCCGGATCGCCTTTATGGCGCCGCTGTCCGTGACGGCTTTCATCGAGAAATCGCGGCCGAATCGGCTTCGGCCGCTATTCAGCGGTAGGGATCAGTCTGGTGAAACCGCTCTATCCACTCGTGATTTCCGGATGTGAGGTCCTGCCCCTGGTTGAGGGTGGCAAGGGCATCTCGGTGTCAAATGGCGAAAGCTCGGGAGCCTGGGCCGCTGCCGGCGGTGTCGGAACATTCTCGGGGGTCAACGCCGACAGCTACACCAAAACCGGAGAGCCGATCCCCCAAATCTATCGCGGGCGGACGCGGGTGGAGCGGCACGAGGAACTCGTCGCGTATGCAGTGGCCGGCGGTATTCAACAGGCGCGGGTGGCCCACGAACGCTCCAACGGCGAGGGCCGCATCCACATGAACGTGCTGTGGGAAATGGCGGCGGCCGAACGCGTGCTCAACGGCGTGCTGGAAGGAGCCAAAGGTCTCATCCACGGCGTCACCTGCGGTGCCGGCATGCCCTACCGGATAGCCGAGATTTGTGCGCGCTATGGGGTGCACTATTACCCGATCGTGTCCTCGGGCCGGGCTTTCCGGGCATTGTGGAAAAGGGCCTACCACAGATTTCGCGACTGGCTCGGCGGGGTCGTTTATGAAGACCCTTGGCTCGCTGGTGGCCATAACGGGATCACCAACAGCGAGGACCCTCAGCGGCCAGAGCCGCCTTACCCGCGGGTTTCCGAACTGCGCAGCCTGATGGTCGATTTCGGACTTGCCGAGACGCCGATCTTTATGGCGGGCGGAGTGTGGTATCTGCGCGAATGGAGCGATTGGATCGGCAATCCCGAACTCGGTCCGGTGGCTTTTCAATTCGGGACGCGGCCGCTCCTGACCCAGGAAAGCCCGATTTCCGAGGCTTGGAAGCGCAAGCTGCTGACCTTGGGCGAGGGGGACATCTCTCTCAATCATTTCAGTCCGACGGGCTTTTATTCATCGGCTGTGCGCAACCGGTTTCTGAACGAACTGCAACAGCGCTCGGAACACCAGGTTGCCTATACGATCGAACCGGTGGGCGAGCACGTTGCGGCCTTCAGGGTTGGTCCGCGAGGGCGCACCGTCTATCTTACGGCACAGGACAGAGTGTCGGCCGAAAGGTGGGTAACCGCGGGGTTCACCGAAGCGTTACGAACGCCGGATGCGACGCTGATCTTCGTGACCCCGCAAAAGGCCATCGAGATCCGCGCCGACCAGATCGGCTGCATGGGTTGCCTCAGCGCTTGCCAGTTCTCCAACTGGGCGCAAAACGAGGCGCGCTCGACGGGGAGGAAAGCCGATCCGCGCAGCTATTGCATTCAGAAGACGCTGCAAGCGATCAGGCACTCCGATGATGTCGAGTGTCAGCTGATGTTCGCCGGACATAATGCCTATCGCTTCGCCTCTGACCCGTTCTACACAAACGGCTATGTGCCTTCAGTGCGGGAGCTGGTCGAGCGCTTGCAGACCGGCGACTGAATATCGAAACTGACCCTTTCGCCGGGGATGGACAGCCCTCGCTCCGATAGGGCCGTTGAACCTGCGCGCGCGTTTTCTGAGGGCCGAGTCATCTGTCTAGTTTGGTATGCTTCTAAGGAGTTGAACTCGGTCCGCCGTGCGGTCGATGATTAGGCATCGCATCGGCTCGGCCGCACTTTCTGCGACCGCCCGTCCAAGGAGCATCGAGGGACGGATGGCGTATTCCAGTTCGACCAACCAGCAGGGGGGCCCCCTTTGTGGTCCCCCGCCGAGACGGAAGACCCGTCGGGACCTGTGTCCTGCCCGGCCGGACGATGCCACTGATTCGAGAGTGATCCACCAACACAAGGAGGAGACCTAAAGATGGCACACCAAGATGACATCGCTTTGATGGCGCACCTGATGCGGCGCGCAGGGTTCGGAGCGGGCCGCGACGAACTCGAAGCTCGTGTCGCCAAGGGTTACGAGGCCACGGTCGAGGAGTTGCTGCATCCCGAGACCCAGCCGCCGGTGGACGCCTACGAGCTACTCCGTTATCAACCGGCGTCGTTGCTGCCGGGCGGGCAGCCGCCGATGGGTAACGTTAATTGGATGTACTACCTGGTCAACACCAAGCGGCCGCTCGAAGAAAAGATGGCGCTGTTCTGGCACCATGTCTTTGCCACCGGCAATTCCAAGGTGGACAATTACGACCAGCTGCTGGAGCAGATCCAACTGTTCCGCGAAAAGGGCATGGGCAATTACCGCGACCTGTTGCTCGACGTCGCAAAAAATCCGACGATGATCTTCTGGCTCGACAACCAGCAGAACCATGGCACGGCAGTCAACGAGAACTGGGGCCGCGAACTGCTCGAACTGTTTAGCCTCGGCGCCGGCAACTACACCGAGACGGATGTCCGGGAATGCTCACGGGCCTTTACCGGCTGGACCTTCGAAACCAAGATCCCACGCGCACCTTATGGCCGGTTCCCGTGGAAATTCGAGTATCGCCCCGAAGATCACGATGACGGCGAGAAAGTGTTCCTCGGGCACAAGGGCCGCTTCAACGGCGAAGACATCATCGACATCGTCGTGCAGCAGCCGGCTTGCGGTAAATTCATCTGCCGGCACCTATACAATTTCTTCGTCGCCGACGAGCCCCAGGTGCCCGCTTGGCCGATCGAGGCGCCGCAAGACCAGAAGGCGATCGACACCCTGGTGGGTGCCTTCCGCGATGCCAAGTTCGACATCAAACCCGTGTTGCGCGTGCTGTTCAACTCTGATTTCTTCAAGAACGCCCGCTTCAAGCATATGAAGTCGCCTGCCGAGGTCGTGGTCAGCACGTTGCGGCTCGTCGGCGGCCATGAGCTCCCGAAGCCGGGCATCGGCGACCTATCGATGCAGCCCACCTATATGGGCCAGGATCTGCTCAATCCGCCCTCCGTCGAGGGTTGGCACACCGGGAAAGAGTGGATCAACAGCGGCTCCTTGATGGCGCGCGTCAACTTCGTCGCGGAAAAGGTCGGCGATACCTCGTTGCCGGGTGTCCAAGCGATCATCAGCCGGCTGAGGGCGCGTGGCTCGCTCAGCCCCGAGCAGCTCGTCGATGGTTGCCTCGACCAGATCGGCCCGGTCGAGGTCGGCACCGACACCAAACAGGAGTTGCTCTCTCAGGCGAAAGAATGGGGTCAGGTTGCTTGGGATAGTGACTCGAACGCTAAAGTCGCGGATCAGCATGCCGCAGAGATGCTGCAGCTGATCGTCGCCACCAGGGAGTATCAATTTGGTTAAGGACTGAGCTCATTAGTAAGGGAGTAAAAACGCATGCCTGAAACACAGACCACGCAAAAAGACCCAGTAATTGTCGTGCTCCAACTGACCGGTGGGAACGACTATCTGAACACGGTGATTCCCTACAACAATCCGCTGTACCGCGATAATCGGAAGGCGGTCGGGATCCCCGACAATCAGATCATGCATCTCGACAAGGACTACGGCATCCCGCACTACATGGCGCCGATCAAACAGTTCTGGGATGACGGCAAGCTCGCCATCCTGCATGGCGTCGGTTGGAAGGAGTCGCCGCGGTCCCATTTCCGCGCCATGGACATCTGGCACACTTGCGAGCCGGAAAAGGTCGGGACCGAGGGATGGCTCGGCCGCGTCGCGCGCGAATTCGATCCGAAGAAAGAGAACGTCGTCACCACCGTCAGTTTCGGACCAAGTCTGCCGCGGTCATTGGCGGTGCCGGGCGTGCCGGTGGCATGCGTCGGCGGGCCGCTGGAAAAGTACGGCTTCTTGCCGACCATTCAGGGTCAACAGCGCAAGCAGGTTCTCGAGCGCTTTGCCGCGATGTACAAACCGGCGATCGGCGCCGGCGCGGTCATGGACTACATGGCCGACACCGGTATCAACTCATTGAAGGGCGAAGACATCCTGAAAGTGGCGCCGCAGAAGTATTCTTCGACGGTGCAGTATCCCAACACGCCGATCGCCCGCAAGCTCAAGGGCATCGCGCAGACCCATCTGGCCGATCTGGGCAGCCGCATCTTCTACTGCGATCACAGCACGTTTGACACCCACGCCGGCCAGAACCCTGGCCACGGCAATTTGTGGAGCGCGGTGACCGAGGGTGTCGACGCCTTCATGAAGGACCTGCGCGAACACGACCACGCCGATAACGTGATCTTGCTGATGTTCTCGGAGTTCGGTCGCCGCGTCCGCGACAACGGCTCGGGAACCGATCACGGCGCCGGCGGTGTCGCCTTCGTGCTCGGCGAGAAGGTCAAGGGCGGTCATTACGGCGAAATGCCCTCCCTGAAGCCCGAGCATCTGGTTCAGGGCGATCTGGACCCGAACATGGACTTCCGCAGCGTCTACTCGACGATCCTCGACAAGTGGCTGAAGCTCAATCCGGCGCCGATCGTCAACGGGACCTTTGAGCAACCGGCCTTCCTGAACTAACGAAGATCGTCACGTATCACCCCTTCCTCGGCTCAGGTCGGGGAAGGGGTACTCGCTTAGGCACACGGGTAGGTTAGAGAGGAGGAGCGCTATGCCGCTCACAACGGTTCACGAAGGGCGAGTCTACGATTGGAGCCATGCCGTCGGGCGAAATGCCGCCCGCGGGCCTGGGTTCAATTACGTCCAAACAATGTGTCTCGGTAAGAACGGCGTTCTCTATGCCACCAACCGAGGCAACGAGAATAATTTCGGGATGCACGTCAATAAAGTACAGCTTGGCGGTCCCGGTGAAGAAGAACATATCGCCGACTTCTGCGAGTACGGCGAGGGTGACGGGAAATGCACTTGGCCCTTCGGCGTTGCCGTCGACAATAACGACCATGTCTACGTGTCGGATGACTGGACGAACACGATTTCCGTGTTCGACAGCAGCGGCAAATTCCTGCGAAAGTGGGGCAAGACCGGGAGCGGCGACGGCGAGCTCATGCGCCCGGCCGGTCTGGCTGTCGAGAAGAACGGCAACATCATCGTCGTCGACAGCGGCAACAACCGCCTTCAGGTTTTTACTCCGGACGGGAAGTTCGTCGGCAAGTGCGGCGGCCCTGGCAACGGCGATGGTCAGTTCAACCAGCCCTGGGGGATTACCCTCGACAAGGACGGCAACATCTACGTCGCGGACTGGAAGAACCACCGGGTCCAGAAACTGTCCCCCGAGGGCAAGTTCCTGATGAAGTTCGGTCAATATGGGAAGGTTGAAGAGCCGGAGGGCGCCTATGCCGTGACCATGTTCGGGCCGTATGTCTCGCCAACCTCGGAGACTGCCGGTTATCCGAAGCCGGGAACGCTCAATCACCCGACCGACGTTGCAGTGGACCCCGATGGCGACATCTACGTCACCGATTGGGGCAACCATCGGGTCTGCGTCTTCGATTCCGAGGGCAGGCCGATCTGCAATCTGATCGGCGATGCGCAGGTACTGTCCAAATGGGGCCAGCAGACGGTCGATGCCAACCCCGACATGGCGAAGGCTCGGCGCAGGGTAAAGAGCCTCGAGCCGCAGTATCGTTTCTGCTTCCCGACGGCGGTGGAATTCGATCCGGCAACCGATAGCGTAATCGTCGCGGACAGCCAGCGGAACCGGCTGCAGATCTATAAAAAGGTCCGCGACTACAGCGACTTCCAGGCCAACCTGTAGGCGGCTGCAGGACAGCAGCGGGCGGGGCGAACGCCGCGCCCGCTGTTGAAGCGCGCGCCGCGGTCTCAGGGGAACCGTCCGGTATCGTGCGGGGTTCGCGATGTGACCGCAGTCGAACGGCAATAGATCGCAATAAAGTTGTTTGGTTTCGCGATGACTCTGCCTATATTTGTTGCATGACGATGACGCCCGCCACATCGCTTGCCTTGCGACGCCTGCGCGCAGCAAATCTGCGGCCGACGCGCCAGCGTGTCGCTCTGGCACGGCTCCTGCTCGAAAGCGGGGAGCGCCACGTGACCGCCGAGCAATTGCACGGCGAGGCGCTGGCAGCCGGCATCCGGGTGTCGCTGGCGACCGTCTACAACACTCTCCACCAGTTCACCGATTCCGGTCTTTTGCACGAAGTTGTCGCGGAGCCCGGCCGCTCGTATTTCGACACCAACATTTCCGACCACCATCACTTCTTCTGCGAAGTGACCGGCAAGCTGCAAGACATCCCCGGCGAGGATCTGACGGTGACAAGCCTGCCGATGCCTCCCGCTGGTACCGAAATCAGCCGCGTGGACGTGATTATTCGCGTCCGCCCAGGGGGAGCCTGAAACGCGGTTTGGGGCCCGCCCGCCCTTCCACTCCATAACAAGCCGGATGTGTTGATTTCCAGCCTCGCTATTTGGGCAAAATCGCTTGCGCCTGTTTGGCATACAGCCGTTTATTAAAATCATTCTAATCTATTGAAGCCGCTCCCCACCGCTCTATATCGGGTGCACAGGGTGGACCGCGCGACGCGGGCCCATCACGAAGACGATGGAGAGACGGATGGCGACACTGAAGAATTCCAAGACCGAGGAGAACCTCAAAGCGGCGTTCGCCGGCGAGAGCCAGGCCAACCGCCGCTATCTGTATTTCGCCCAGAAGGCGGATATCGAGGGCTACAATGACGTGTCGGCGGTCTTCCGCTCGACCGCCGAAGGCGAGACCGGGCATGCGCACGGCCACCTCGAATATCTCGAGGAAGTCGGGGACCCGGCCACCGGTAAGCCAATCGGAGCGACTGCAGATAATTTGCGCGCCGCGGTTGCCGGCGAAACGCACGAATACACCGACATGTATCCGGGAATGGCCAGGACGGCTCGCGAGGAAGGCTTCGAGGAGATTGCCGAGTGGTTTGAGACGCTCGCAAAGGCGGAGAAGTCGCACGCCGGCCGCTTCCAAAAGGCGCTCGACGCGCTCTGATCCGGCAGCGCTGACGCCCGCTGGAGTGAGGGCGCAGGAGCCGCGAGCTTCTGCCCCCTTTGCAAGCAGGACGAGAGAGCAAGAGCAACGATGAGAGAGGGCAGTCTGGAGGCCCCCACCCGCCATCGACATCGCGTGGGAAGATCCGGACTTCACCGACCGAGGCAAGACCGAAGCCGAGATGCACCGCATCTTCGACATCTGTCACACCTGCAGGCGATGCTTCAATTTGTGCGATGCCTTCCCGCGGCTGTTCGATCTGATCGACAATTCGGAAAGCGGCGAGCTCGATACGGTCGCGACGGCCGACTACCGGAAGGTCGCTGACGCCTGCACGCTCTGCGACATGTGCTTCATGACGAAGTGTCCCTACGTGCCGCCGCACGAGTTCAACGTCGATTTCCCGCACGTCATGCTGCGCTACCGGGCGGTCGAGCGGCGCGAGGGAAGCATTCCGCTGCAGCAGCGCGAGCTGGTCAAGACCGACCGTAACGGCCGGCTGGCGAGCATGGTCGCGCCGCTCGCCAATTGGGCCAGCGACCGCAAAAACAAGCTGACTCGCCCGCTGCTCGAAACTGCGGCGGGCATCGACCGCAACGCCGCATTGCCGAAATATCACGGGCCGACCTTCGTGATGCGCTCGAAGCGCTCGGCGCCGCCGCTCGACCGCGCGGCGCCGGCCCACGGCCGCAAGGCCGTGCTCTACGCGACCTGTTTTGTCAACTACAACAATCCGAGCATCGGTGAGGCGACCCGCGCCGTCCTCGCGCGTAACGGGGTGGAGACCGCGGTCGTCTATCCACGATGCTGCGGCATGCCGCAACTCGAGCAGGGCGACCTTGCCGCTGTCGCGGCATCGGCAAAGCAAGTCGCCGCGTCTTTCGGTCCCTGGATCGACAAAGGCTACGACATCATCGCACTGGTGCCGTCCTGCGCCCTGATGGTCAAATTCGAGTGGCCTTTGATCGTCCCGCAAGATGCAGCGGTCGCAAAGCTGGCGAAAGCGACCTTTGACGTTTCCGAATACATTGTCGACATCGCCCGCAAGGAGGGTCTTGCTCCCGGTCTGTCCGCGCTCGACGGCGGCGTCACCGTTCAGCTCGCCTGCCACGCGCGGGCCCAAAACATGGGGCAAAAGGCCGCCGAGATGCTGCGGCTGCTGCCGCAAGCCGACGTCGCCGTAATCGAGCGATGCTCGGGCCACGGCGGATCCTGGGGCGTGCTCAAGGGCAATTTCGAGACCGCCTTGAAGGTCGGGAAGCCGGTCGCGCGCCAGGTGCTCAAGAATGCAAAATCGTTCCTGGCCTCCGAATGTCCACTCGCCGGGATGCACATCGTGCAGGAATTGGAGATATTGGCGGACGGCCAATCGGTCCCGCAGCGGCCCCTCCATCCGATCGAACTCGTCGCCCGCGCCTACGGCATCCCGGGGGCATGGGCTGACCCAGAAGCGAGAGCATCATGAGTGATTCCTTAGTTCACAATAAGCGCCGGTTGACGCGTGGGGATATTCTGCCCCCGGCCGAATACGCCGCGATCCGAAGCAACCGACGCAAGCGGATTACCGAGATCAAACGGCGCCGTCGCCTGGACGTCGGCCCTTTTGCGACCTTCTACTTCGAGAATTATGAGACGATGCGGCACCAGGTGCAGGAGATGCTGCATATCGAGCAGGGCGGCGAGGCGCAGATCGAGGACGAGTTGGCCGCATACAATCCATTGATCCCGCAGGGAAAGGAGCTGGTCGCCACGGTCATGTTCGAGATCGACGACCCGGCCCGCCGCGCCTCGGTGCTGGCGCGCCTGGGCGGGATCGAAGAGCACGGTTTTCTCGACGTCGCCGGGCAGCGGATCCGGGGCGAGCCCGATCCGACACGCGAGAACACCAGTTCGGAGGGCAAGGCCTCGTCGGTCCAGTTCCTCAGGTTTCCGTTCACGGAAGACCAGATCGCCCGGTTCAAAACCCCCGGCGCGCAGGTGATCGCCGGTTTCGATCACCCGAATTATGGGCATATGGCGGTGCTGCCGGAACCGGTCCGCGCGGCTCTCGCCGAAGATTTCGATTGAGATCAGCTACTGAATGAGTGACAGCAGCTGCGAAGCGCAAGAGAGCTTGGTAGCCGAGAAGCGCCGGGCCCTTCGGAGAGGACCACCCCGAAACGCTCGCCGCCATGCTCGACCTCGCCGACTGCCTGTGGGCGCAAGGGCGGCTGATCGCGGCCCGGAAGCTCGAAGAACAGGTTGTCGAAGGACGGCGCCGGGTGCTCGGAGAGCAGCACCCGGACACGCTGAAGGCGGTCGGCAAACTGGCTGTGACCCTCGGGGCGCAGGGCAATCTGGAAGAGGCGCGGCAGCTGCAGGAGCAAGTGGTCAGCGGGCGACGCGCGATGTTTGGCGACGCCGATCTCGAGACCCTCCGTGCTGTCAACAATCTCGCCGGCACGGTCGCATCGCAAGGCGATTTTACTCGGGCGCAGGAGCTGCTCGTGTCGGTGCTTGCGACCACCTGCCGCGAATATGGCGAGCAACATCCCGATAGCCTCACGACGATGGGCAATCTCGCGGCGATCCTCTGGCAGGAAGGAGACCGAGCCGAGGCCTATGCCCTGCAGCAGCATGCGGTCGAAATGCGGCGTCGCAGCCAGGGCGAAGATGATCCGGCGACGCGCGCGGCAACGGCGGTGCTCGACTTGATGGAGCGCGACGCCGGGTATTAGAGGAGCGGATTTCGACCGAGTCGACGCACTCGGCGCGCATCACCCCCACCCCGACCCGCCCCCATCGAGGGGCGGGAGTACAAATTAGGAGTGTTGATACAGGTCCTCCCCTTTGGAGGGGGAAAATTTGGGATGGCGGAGGGTTTGGGAGGGGGTGAGCGCGGTGCAATTTGATCGGAAACCGTCGCTCAGCAGCGCGGTGCGATAGCGGTTGCGGTAGGGGCACGGATCCATGTTGCATTTGCAGGCGGGCGGATCGGTCGGCTTGACGCACAGCACGACAAACGCGACGCGGCGCCGTTGCACTCGCGCAGCAGACGGGCACCCTCGGCGAGCTCCTCCTCGGCTGTGATCGTGCGAGTCGCCTTGATTCCCGAGCTCGCAGCGATCTTCTCGAGGTCGACCCAAAGGCTCGTGTGGCTCTTCTGATCCCCGGTCTCGCCGTAATGCCCGTTATCGACACAAACGATCGCGAGGTAGCAGCCCGGCCGGCCGCTTTCGTCCATGCGGGATGCTCCTCAAGCTCAGTTAGCGATTATTGTGACGGCAGGGTGTAACCACGCGCAGCAATCACCGCGAGCCATAGGCTGAAATGGCCGAGCTGAGCCAATCGAGTGTGATGCATTTCTCCCGAGCCGAGATCGTCTCGATCCTGTTCGGCCTCATTCTCGCAATGTTCCTGGCCAGTCTCGATCAGACGATCGTCGCGACGTCGTTGTCGACAATGGCGCGCGATCTGAACGGCTGGACGCTGATGTCATGGGTCGTCTCGGCCTATCTGGTAGCGTCGACGGTCACAACCCCGATCTACGGCAGGCTCAGCGATCTCTATGGCCGGCGGCCGATCTTGTCGGTGGCGATAACCCTGTTCCTCGGCGCCTCGGTGCTGTGCGCACTGTCGCAGAATATGCCGCAATTGATCGGCGCGCGCGTTTTGCAGGGCATCGGCGGCGGAGGTTTGCGCTCGGTGGCGCTGGCCGCCGTTGCCGACATCATCCCGCCGCGCGAGCGCGGCCGTTATCAGGGCTATTTTTCGAGCGTCATGGCGATCTCCAACGTGCTCGGCCCGGTGCTCGGCGGCTTCTTCTCCGAATATCTGACTTGGCATTGGATTTTCTGGATCAACTTGCCGTTTGGACTGCTCGCGCTGCTCTTGTGCTGGCGCAATCTGCGGAGACTTCCCAAGCCGCGGCGAAGGCCGATCATCGACTGGCTCGGAGCGGCGCTGATCCTTGCATCGACAACGCCGATCCTTATTGGGCTCGGGCAAGCCGAAGCGGCAGCGGGCTGGGCGAGGAGCGAGGTCCTCGTCCCGCTCGCGATCGGCGCGGCTTTTTTGGTGGCCCTGATTTATCGCGAGAGCGAGGCGCCCGAGCCGATCATTCCGCTCCGGCTGTTCGCCAACCGGATCTTCGCGGTGGCCAGCCTGATCAGCCTTTCGATGTCGATGGTGATGATTGCGATGATCATCCTGGTGCCGCTCGATTTCGAGCTTGGTGCCGGGCTGGCGCCGAACGAGGCCGGGGTGCGTCTGATCCCGATGACCGGCGGCACGGTTTTGGGCTCGTTCATCGTCGGACGTTGGGTTAGCCGCACTGGGCATTACCGCATTTTTCCGATCCTCGGGGCCGGTGCGATGACGATCCTCTGCGGCGCGATTGCCGCGGTGGGGCTCGGCCGCTCGTGGCCGCTCGACACGTTCCTGACCGCACTGCTCGGCTTCTCCTTCGGCTCTCAGCTCCCCTCGGTGATGGTGCCGGTGCAGAACGCGCTGGATCTGCCAGATACCGGGATTGGCCTCTCCGTGGTCATGTTCTTTCGGCTCATGGGCGGCGCGTTTGGGGTCGCTCTGTTGACGGCACTACTAGTCAGCAATCTGAACGCCGGCGCCCTTTTGCTCCCGGGCCACGATGTGCTGGGCCCCCACCCCGGTATCGCGCTTCTCCATCTGGATCAGCAGGATTCGGTCAATCCGGCGCTGTTGGCCGGTTTGCAGCACGCGGTCCGAGCCGCGTTTTTTCGGGTCTATTTATCGGCCGCAGCTATTTCGGCGCTTACCCTGATAGCCTCGTTCGGGTTGAAGGAGATCCCGTTGCGCGGCGCTTGACTGAGACTGATTATTTTTTGCTTGGACCTCGGCTCTGCTCGCGCCAGCGGCGGATTCCTTCTTTCAGAAAGTCGATCCCGGCAACATCCGCCCGCCAGGCTTTCGAGAAATCGGCACTTTCGCTGCGGGGTCGGCGATGGGGCGGCAGATCGTCAAAGCGAATGTGCATCGGCAGCGACACGCCTTCTCCGAATGCAATCGCCTCCTGGGTTCGCATGCTCGGCAGCGCGGCAATCATTCCGCGCGCCGCATCCGGCAACGCCGTCTCCATGAAGCGCTGATCGAGGTAATGACCCAGGCGCAAGGCGAAGATCGTGCCGCATTGCGTCAGCGCCTGAGACGACAGCTCCGAAGGCAGCTGCGTGATCAGGGCAAGAGAGATGCCGTATTTGCGCCCTTCCCGAGCAAGGCGGGTGATCGCCCGGCTGGCCGCCGCGAACCCGACGCCGGGTGATGCCGGGACATAGCGGTGGGCCTCCTCGCATACCAGCAGGATCGGCGGCATCTGCTCTCGCTCGGCCCACAAGGCGAAATCAAAGGTCAGCCGGCACAGCATAGAAACTACGATATCGGCAATCTCCCTCGGGATGCCGGACAAGTCGATGATCGTCAATGGCTTATCGCTCACCGGAATGCGCAGCAATCGGCCGAGGATCTGCGCCAGCGTATCTCGAGTGACAAGCCAGTCGGAGAACATGAAGCCAAAGCGCCGGTCGTAGCGCAGCAAATCCAGTCGCGTCCTGAGCCGCAGGTAGGGCACCGAGCTGTCTGGGTTGTCCAGCTTTCCCATCGCTTCATCGATCAGACGGAGGAGATCGGAAGCCTTGTACGGCACCGGCGTGTCAACCGTGACCGATGCCACCGTAAGGTCCTCGGCCGCGAAGCGGCGGCGGGCGGCGGTGATTGCGTCCTTCAGAATTATTGCCTGAGCTTCCTGCTCCTGCGCGGTTCCGCCGCGAACCAGAACCCCCACGGCCTCCTCGAAATCGAGCAGCCAGAGCGGCAGCTGGAGGTTGTCGACATTGACGATCTCGGCGAGGTCCCCAAACGCTTTGCCATATTCGTTGTGCGGATCCAACAAGACGATATGCGCATGTTTGTGCTCGGCCAATATCGCCAACAGCAACAATGTCACTGCGCATGATTTCCCGGAGCCGGTGGCTCCGAGGACCGCGAAATTCTTCGCCAATAGCTCGTCGACGACGACAAAGGCCGAGCGCCTCGGGTCATGGTAGAGGGTGCCGATACTGACGTTGGTAACCGACGGCCGGGTGTATACGACTGTGAGGTCGATCTCTGCGGCTGCTCGAACCGGCGTTCCGGCAACCGGGTAGTGCGTGACACCCCGACTGAACTGCGGCCGACCTTCGGCGCTGGGAACGATCTCGCCCAGCAGATCGACGACGATGAAGCTGCGCGGCGGGGAACCACCCCCTTCGGCATTTATCGTGCCGATCGTTCCGATCACGTCGAGGTGAGCGCTTCTCGCCTTTACCATCGCGCCGATGCGGACGGGGTCCTCGGTGAGAGCGTCGACTTCGAGGGTCGCAGTCATTTGCGAGCCCGCCACCGCGACGACACGTCCGATAGTGCTGTCCATGCAGGTAGTCCTATGCGATGCGGGGCGATTTCCCGCAATAGCGGTTGCTAGACAATACTCATTTTCAGCTATCGAAAGTTTCCATTTCGTCATCGAGCTCGGCGGTCCCGCCCTGCCGAGAAAGACTGCGCCGATCGATTGCGACCGTTTTGATCACGGCGAAGACCTCGCGTCCGGCGGCAAGGCCCAGCGCCTCGCCCGAACGTCTGGTGATCCGGGCGAGCAGGCGTTCGGCGCCGAGGCGGAGCTGCACTTCGAGCGCCCCCTCCTCGATCGGAACCAGCCGCTCGACTTCGGCCGTCAGCACATTGAGCGCACTGATGCCGGTGGGGCGAGTGACCGCGAGGATCACGTCGCGCGCGCGAATGCGCACCCGCAAGGCGGTGCCGACGGGTGTGTCCAGACGGGGTACCGTGAGCTCGCCGAAATCCCCGGTAAGCTGGGACAAATTCCAGCGCGGGTCGTGCGCCGCAATGCGCACCGCGAGAACCGCCCCGGCTTCGAAATCGGCCCGCCAGCGGATAGAGCTCGGCGCGGCCCATGACCTCCTGCACCGGACCGACGGCGTGGACCCGGCCAGCCGAAATCAGCACGATCGTCGTGGCGAGGCGGGTGACCTCAGCGATGGAATGGCTGACATAGACGATCGGTACTCTCGTCTCGTCGCGCAGGCGTTCAAGGTGGGGCAGGATCTCATCCTTTCGCCGCGCATCGAGGGATGCCAACGGCTCATCCATCAGCAACAACCGCGGGCTCGCCAACAACGCGCGGCCAATCGCGACGCGCTGCTTTTCGCCGCCTGAAAGCCGGCCGGGCCGGCGGTCGAGCAGTGCAGCGATGTCGAGCAGATCGACGACGTCGTCGAGGTTGGCGGCGCGCCTTTCCCGAGTCGGGGCGAACCAGCGGCCAAACAGCAGGTTTTGCCTGACGGTAAGGTGCGGAAAAAGCCGGCCCTCCTGGAAGACATAGCCGACCCGCCGCCGATGGGGCGGGATGCAGATCGCGCGCTCGGTATCAAGCAGAACCGAGCCGTCCATTACGATGCGTCCCCGGCGCGGACGGAGCAGGCCGGCGATCGCGTTGACGACGGAAGTCTTGCCGGCGCCCGAACGGCCGAACAGCGCGGTCAGACCGCGCCCGGCGCGAAAGTGGATGTCGAGCGCGAAATCGGCGAGCCGATGCTCGATATCGACTTCGAGCATCGGCTTCAGTCGCCGGAAAGGCGCCGGCCCAAGCGCCTTGCCAGGAGATCGGCAGCGAGCAACGCGACAAATGACAGCGCTATCGAGACGAGAGTGAGTCTCAGCGCGCCGACATCGCCGCCTGGAGTTTGGGTCAGGGTGTATATCGCCGAAGCGATGGTCCGGGTCTCGCCGGGGATGTTGGAAACGAACGTAATCGTAGCGCCAAATTCGCCCAGACTGCGGGCGAAGGACAACACCATGCCGGCGACGATCCCTGGGGCGATCAATGGCAATGTCACGAGCACAAATACAAAGATCCTCTTCGCCCCGAGTGTGCCGGCAGCCTCTTCGAGCCTTCGGTCGACCGCTTCCAGCGACAGCCGAATTGCGCGGACCAGCAGCGGAAACCCCATTATGGCGCAGGCGAGTGCCGCCCCGGTCCAGCGAAACGCGAAGACGATCCCGAAAGATTCGTCGAGAAATCGGCCGAGCGGTCCGTGGCGACCGAACAGCAGCAACAGCAGGTAACCGGTCACGACAGGCGGCATCACAAGCGGCAGGTGCACCACGCCGTCGAGCAGGCTCTTGCCGTAAAATCGGCCGCGCGCCAGGACTATTGCCGTTGCTAGCCCAAAGGGCAGGCTGCCGGCCATTGCCCAGAACGCGATGCGAAGGCTCAGCCGCACCGCCTCAATTTCGGCCGCGCTGAAATCGAGCATCAGGCTCACCCGACGGTCACAGGGACTGGCTATATAGCTCGGAAAGGGCCGAGCGGGTGAGACAGGACCATGGCCCCGACCGCGCGAGCAGTGGTAGATTGCGAGCGGTTGGTCGCTGAACGAGGTGCTGTGATGAAGGTCAGGATCGAATACTGCGTGCCTTGAAACTATGAACCTCGGGCCCTCCGTGCGAAGGCCAAACTCATGGAACGCGGTGCAGAAGAAGTCGAGCTCGTCAAAGGCGTGTCGGGCGTCTTCGAAATCACCATCGACGGAAAGCTCGTTTTTTCAAAGAAGCAGCTGGGCCGGTTTCCGGAGGACGCGGAAATCGACGCTCTGGCAGGCGGATAACGCCACTGCCTAACCCTCCCCCGCGGCCGGGGGAGGGTAATGCGCCTCGATCTCGTCGAGCATCGCGACGATGCGTTCGATGTGGGTGTCTTTGTCGTAGAGGCCGTAAAGCGTGCCGGCGAGCCGCACCGGGTCGCCGGAATAATACCGCTCATAGAGCTGCTGGCGGCCCGAAAAGGACGATACCGCGGCATCGAAGGCGAGGCGAAAGAGCTTGATCCGCGTCGGGGCATCGGCGTTCGCCGCCTGGAAATAGGTGGCGACGTCGGCCGCCGCCGGGCCGGCCAGCTCGGCATAAGAAGGGACCGCAACGAGGCCGCCCGCGCCCAAGATCTGGACGATCTCGCACATCCGCACGAACATTTTTGCGAACATCATTCGCACGGTCCACAGCGGCATCGCCGCCGGCGTCATAACGCCGGCAGGTCCCGGCGCCGCATCGGCTTCGCTCGCCCGCAGGCAAGCGCGGCAGAACTCGGCGTACTGGATCAATTCGGCCAGCATGCCCTGGACGTGCAGATGCTGGTCGACGTTGGTCGACTTGGCGATCGCGAAGGCCAGCCCCATCATGAACTCGGCTTTCGCCAGGTTCTTGGTCGAAAACTGGTGCATGATCTGCGGCATGATGCCGGTGCGGTTGTAGAGGCCGTTGCACAGCTCGGGATCGCGGTGGATGAAGACCCGCTCCCACGGCACCAGCACATCGTCGAAGACGACCATCGCGTCGGTCTCGTCGAAACGCGCCGAGAGCGGATAGTCCATCGGCGAGGCAGCGTTCTGGTGAATCACCGAGGGGCGGCAGATGAAGCGCAGACCGGGCGCGTTGACCGCCACGCTGAAGCCGAAGGCGTAGGGCTCGGCTTCCTTGCTGTTGGCGATGTAGGTCGACGGCAGAACGAGAAGATCATCCGAATAGGCGCACAAGGTCGACACCATGCGCGCGCCGCGAATGACGATCCCGGCGTCGGTCTCCTCGACGATCTTCGCCGCAAGATCCTTGTCCTGTTTCTCCACGGGCCGCGAGCGGTCGACCTGCGGGTTGATCAAGGTATGGGTCATGCAGATGTCGTTTTCGCGAATGTACTCGTGGTAGCCGCGGATGTTCTTGGCAAAGCTTTTGTCTTTCTTGCCGAATTCTTCGGCCGCCGAGGCGAAGGCGGTGATGAATATGTTCATGTAATCGGGGCTGCGGCCAAACATTCCGCAGGTCGCATCCGCCCAGATCTTCACCATGTCCCGACGCCGGATCAGATCGTCGACCGAGCGCGGCTCGATGAACGAGAGTCCGACGCGCTCACCGCTGGTCGGGGAGAAAAAGGTCATCCGGTCGATCAGCGCCGGATCGTGCTGCATGTCATAGAGCTGGGCGAGGCTGTGCGCCGCGGCGGCAAACCGCGGATCGGTGGTGACATCCTCTACCCGGTCGCCGTCGATGAACAGCTGGCGGCCGTCGCGCAGCGATTGCAGAAGCTGCTCGCCCTTGCGAATGCCCATCCCCGGTTTCCTCTCGGCTATGCCGTGCTGTCGAGCTCTGGGTAGTGCCGAAAGATGCCGTCTTCGTTGAAGGGGATCCGGCGGTCCGAGGCGAGATAGGCGGCGATGCGGGGCAGGGCCGCAACCCGGTCGTGCAATGCGACGACCCGGGGGTGTTTCGGCTCGAGCCGCGCCATGGCGCGCGGAAAGGCGTAGCGCATACCCGCCACCAGCTGAAAGAGCGACAGGTCCGGATAAGTGAGCTCCGCACCGGCGAGATGAGCAGGGCCGGCCGGATTGCGCTCCAGCACCCGTTCGAAATAGCCGAGATATTTGGGTGCTCGCGATTTCAGAAAATCAGCGGCGCGGGCCTGCGCTTCCTGGCGCTGGTCTTCATAATAGAGGCTGCTGGCTATCGGATGATGGGTATCGTGAACCTCGTCAACAAAATCGGCGATCGTCAGCTGCAGCTGATGCGCCCACAACCGGCCCGCCTCGTCCCCCGGCGCCAAGCCGTGGTGGTCGCCGATATAGAAGAGGATGTTGGCGGTCTGAGCGATGATCAGTTCCCCCGCCTTCAGGAACGGCGGCGCAAATGGCAGATGCGCGCCGCCCGCGCCGCCGAGCAGGCGCATCATCGCGGCCTCGCCGCCCGCCTGCCTTGCGACATCGGCATATTCGGCGCCGGCCGCCTCCAGCGCCAATCGGACAAACTCGCCGCGCCCTTGTATCCCGGCCCAATAGTAGAACTCATACGGCATGCCGACCTCCTCCCCTCATCCACCAAGCCCTCCGGGCTTGGTCCCCGCTCTCCCGCGCGGCGGGAGTTCAGCTCTGTCGGCGGTAGTTGCGGCAGACGAGACGTAGGCGGTCGCTGATTTGCGGCCGGATATGCTCGGGCATTGGCGTTGAGCCGCTTGCCTGCTTCCACTCAGCGCCGTCAACCACTGCTGGTGAGGCCAGGTGATAGAGCGCCATGTATTTCGGGCTTCCGCCCGCGCTGCGGAAGCGGCGGGCGCACAGCACTCCCGGAACGCGAGCGAGCGCGGGGACATGCTCGGTGTCGTACCAAGCGTTGAACGCGGTCTCGACCTCCGCCGCCGGCGTCATTCCCACCAGCAACAGGCCCCCGGCATTCTCCGGCGACGCCTTGTCGCCGGGCAGGATCTGATCGCCCTCGAAGCGCATCAGGCGCTGAACGCGGGCTGGTCACCCGTTTCGACCAGGGCGAAAGGTTCTCGCCGCCGATCGCCCGGTAGCCGGGACCCTGCAAGACCGACACGCTCTCAAGATCGTAGGTGGCGACCGATTGCTTCGGGTTGTCGGCGCCGATCCAGCGCTGGCAGGCCAGAAACCCGGGCACGCGCCGACGCTCGGGAATGTGCTCGGTGTCGTACCAGTCGTCAAACTCGTCTTCGGCGACGTTGGAAAAATCCATCGCCGCGATCAGTATGCCTTTCGCCATTGCCGTTCCCTCCGATCCTCTCAACGTGCCGATGCTACGCCGCAGAAGCTCCGCGGTTCAACTCTCACCCCGCGCCGCGGGCGATTGCGGCGGCAATAAGAGAGGTGGCCTCCTCGGCATCCGCCCAGCGCGCGATGTTGACCCATTTGCCGGCTTCCAGGTCTTTGTAATGGCGGAAGAAATGGGCGATCTGATCGCATAGGATCGGCGGCAGATCCCGGTAGGACCGCACTCCGGTATAAAACGGATGGAGCGCATCGACCGGCACCGCGATGATCTTTTCATCGGGCCCCTGCTCGTCCTCCATCATCAGCGCACCGATGGGACGGCAACGCACGACCGCTCCCGGCACCACCGCAGCCGGACCGACGACCAATACATCGATCGGATCGCCGTCCTGCGCCAAGGTGTGCGGGACGAAGCCGTAATTGCCGGGATAGAACATCGCAGTATGCAGGAAGCGGTCGACGAACACCGCCCCGGATGCCTTGTCGAGCTCGTATTTCACCGGCACGCCGCCTTGTGGGATCTCGACGACGACATTGAAGTCGTACGGCGGCGCGCGGCCGACCGGGATCTTGGCAATATCCATCCCGACGCCTGTCGCTAGGGTGCCATGCCCTTGTCGGCGAGTTCGCGCAGAGCCTTTTCGGTCTTGTCGAGATCGAAGCCCATCGCGCTCAGCACATGCGGCGCTTTGGTAAATTGGATATTGCCGTACTCCACGACCTCGACCCGATTGCCCCAGGGATCCAGAAAATCGAGAAATTGCCCCGGCAATAGACGTCCGCCTGCCGCTTCGACCCGCGCCCGCACGCTTGAACGGTCATCGACGACGAGGCCGAAATGGCGGCGGCGGTCCTCGTGCGGGGTCTGATTTTCCATCAGGTTGATGAACTGGTCCCCGAGCTCGATAAAGGCGTTGCCCGGCCGTTTGCCGCGGAGCGTGAAGTCGAAGATCTTGCCGTAGAAATCGAGCGCCTGGTCGATATCGCCGACCTCAAGGGCGATGTGATTAATGCCGACAAGCCGAGGCTTCTTGGCATGGGGTTGGCTGGTCTGGCTCATCTGTGTCCGTCCTGCTGGTTCGCGCCCTGCGCACTCCCTATATATGTTAACGCACGCTCGGATTTTCCCCGGGAATGCGAAGTGCGTTTCGCGCGCATCGACGGGCGTCGCGTTCTCAGGGGCGGGGGACCACTCGCCAGGAGAAATTACGCAATGGACTTGCTCACCAAGCTGCCGGAGATGTCTGACGACGCCCTGGCCAATCTCCGAACGAATGCAAAACGGCTCCAGCACAGCGGCACCCCCGCGCAACGAACCGATGCTGCCGCATTGCTGCCGGCGGTCGAAGCCGAGATCGGCGCTCGGCGGTTGGCGAAGGTCAAGGCGACGCGAAGTGCTCCGCGAAAGGACCGTCCGCCGGCGTCGCGGCCCGCCAAGCGGCCCAAGCCCGAGGTTGTTGCCGACCCCGATTGAGGCTGCTCTCGAAATGCCGGTTGATCTGACCATCGATGGCGCGGTTGCGAAGGTGGTGCTGAACCGCCCCGACAAGCTCAATGCGTTGACCGTCGATATGCGTCAGAGCCTGTCCGATTACTTCGCGCAGCTGCGGTTCGACGACAAGGTGCGCGCCGTCATCGTGACCGGAGCCGGCAGAGGGTTTTGCTCCGGCGCCGACGTCGACCGGATGGCCGGGCAGCCGCACGATCTGCGCGCCGACCGGGACCGTATGCAGCGCGGCGGCCACACCTTTATCCGCGCTCTCCATGCGATCGAGAAGCCGGTCATCGCTGCGGTACGCGGGCCGGCGGTCGGCATCGGCTGGAGCATCGCGCTCGCCTGCGATCTCGTGGTGGCCTCGAAAACCGCGCGCTTTTCGCAGATCTTCCGGCGTATTGGCCTCGCGCCCGACGGCGGCGCGATCTGGTTTCTAACCCGCCGGCTCGGCATGGTCAAAGCCAAGGAGCTCGTGTTCTCCGCGCGTTTTGTCGAGGCGGAGGAGGCTTTTGCACTCGGTCTCGTCAATCATGTCGTCGAGGATGACGAGCTGATGAGCAAGACCGAGGAGCTCGCGGCGGAACTGGCCGAAGCTCCCACTTTCGCCCTCGGGATGGCAAAGAAGCTGTTTCACGCGGCCGTCGGCCCCAGCCTCGAAGACTATCTCGAAATCGAAAGCATGGTGCAGCCGCAGCTGCACATGACCGCCGACAACGCCGAAGGCGTGGCGGCTTTCCGGGAAAAGCGAAAGCCGAAATTCATCGGCAGGTGACGCGCTGCGGTCTATTCCGCGGCGAGAGCTTTCACCGGCTGAGAGCCGGCGCCGGCCAGTTCGTCCCGGTGCTCGTCGAACAGGCGACGGATCCAATCGATCACCGCTCGCACGCATGCGGCGCGCCGCAGATCGTGGTGCACGATGACCCAATATTCGGCTCCCAGTTCGCTCACCGGCAGGGTGATCCGCTCGAGCAGCGGGTCGGCATCGCCCACGTAGCACGGGAGCAGCCCCACACCGATCCCCGCCCGTACTGCGGCGGCCCGCAGGGGTAAGGTCGAGGCCCGGAGCGCCACTCGTCCCTCGGTCGCGCGCATTTGCTCGTCTACCCAGCGGGCGCTGATCAGATGGCTCTGCTCCTCGGGATAGGTTACCCAGCCAGCGTTTCGGAGCGGGTCGCGATCCTCGCCGTCACTTCGGCGGTAGACGGCGCAAGCGATGACACCAACCTTGGATACGTACAGATTTCCGCCTTCGGGGATGCCGTGGCGCAGTGCCAAGTCGGCGTCCCGGCGTGCGAGATTAGCCGTTTCCCACGATTCTACGAGTTCGAGCGTAAGGGTCGACGGCAGCCCGGTTTCGCCCGATTGGTCGAGATGGCGAGCCAAGAAGCCACCGCCCCATTCGCCGACTGAAACGCGGACGGTGCCGCTGAGGGCCGGCGACGCCGCCGCGCGCCGCCTCTCGAGCGCCAGCGCGGCGCTCTCGAGTTCTTCCGCCACTGAAATCAACGCGTCGCCGGCAGCATTGAGACGCAGCCCCTCGGGCAGCCGGTCAAACAGGGTCGGCCCGCCGAAGGTCGCCTCGAAAGCGGCTAAGCGACGGCCGATCGTCGGCTGGCTCAAACCCAGCGCGCGGCCGGCGGCACGCAATGAACCGTGGCGTGCGACCGCGAGAAATACGCGGACGTCGTCCCAATCCATCGACGCGGAACCATTCGCCCCAGCCATGATACGCATGTGTATCGGACCTCGCCGAATTTGTCGATCCCTGATTTCCGTACGTATCGCCAAATTGAGTGAACACGGATTGCGCAAGGAAACGCCTAAATGCTGACCCTCGTTGAGCGCCGGCGCCAAATGACCCCGGTCTCGTGGAACACCCTAATCCCATGGAATAAGCTGATGGGCCTCTCCCGGCAGGCCCGCGCGCTGGCGGCGACGTGGCGCTCGCGTGCGCGCCAGCGCCAGTCGCTGGCACGGCTCGATGACCGCCTGCTCGCCGATATCGGGCTCACGCGGGAGATGCAAATGGTGGAATGCTCGAAGCTGTTCTGGTGGTGGCCGTGATCGAGATTTTTGCGTTGATTGCACGCGCCTCGACTATGCTCATTTTTTGGGACGGAGCCGCCGATGTATTTTGACCGACGCCTTTGGCAGCTGACGCGCGGGCTGCGTGGCTGGATCGCCTTGGCGATCCTGCTGGGGCTGGTTGCTTCGGTCGTCGGGATCGCCCGATTTGCAATCCTCGGCGTGCTGTTGTCGCATGTGTTTAGCGGCGCCGGATTTCTCGCCATAGCAGTTCCAGCGGTGAGCGTCGCCGCCGTGGTCGTGCTGCGCGGCTTCGTCGATCATCATCGCGCGATGATTTCGCACCGCACTGCGACCCGCGTGCAGGAGGATCTGCGCGGCCGGCTTTACGACAAGGTCGCGGCGCTCGGGCCGGCCTGGTTCGCTGGCGAGCGCACCGGCGGGGTGATGCTGTCCATTGTCGATGGGGTCGAACAGCTGCAGACCTTTTTCGGCCAGTATGTCCCGCAGCTCTGCATCGCAGTGCTGACACCGCTCGCGATCTTCGTCTTCATCGCCTTCTGGGACGTGCCGGTCGCGACGGTGATGCTGGTTTTCGCGCTCGTGACCTTGATTGCACCCGGCACATTCGCGCATCGCGAGCGCCGCTCCAGCCACGGGCGCCAGGGTGCCCTGAAGTCCTTCGGCTCGGAGTTTCTCGACGGCGTCCAGGGCCTGCCGACCTTGAAGGCATTCGGCCAGAGCCACGCCTATGGACGGCGGCTTGCCGCCAGAGCGCGGGAATTGTGCGACCATTCGCTGCGGGTTTTGTCGATGGGCGTCATGACCCGCGGCATCACCGATTGCGGGGTGGCGATCGGCGCCGCGTCGGCCTTGGCCCTCGCGGTCTGGAGGGTCTCCCACGGCCTGATGAGCATCGAGGCCTTGCTGATCGTGCTGATGGCCGGAACGGAGGTCTTCCGCCCATTGCGCGATTTGCGCACCGTGCTGCACCAAGGGATGCTCGGCCAATCGGCCGCGGCCGGCATCAACGCGCTGCTCGCTGCCGAACCGCTGGTCCCCGAGCAGCCGCCCGGCCAGCCGGCGATCAGCCGGCCGCTTCTACCCACGATCGCTTTCGAGGACGTCTGGTTCGCCTATCCCGGCGGGCGCGGCGCCGCCCATGACGGTCTGTCCTTCACCGTCGCCGCCGGCGAAAAGATCGGCGTCGTCGGGCCGAGCGGCTCCGGCAAATCTTCGGTTGCACGGCTGCTGCTGCGTCTCTTCGACCCGCAACGCGGCACCGTTAAGATCGGCGGGCACGACATCAAGTCGCTCGACCCCGAAGCGCTCCGCCGGATGATCGCCGTCGTCCACCAGGACACCTACCTGTTCTACGGCACCGTCGAAGAGAATTTGCGGCTCGGCAAACCCAACGCCACGCGCGACGAGATCGAGGCAGCGGCGCGCGACGCCAATGCGCACGAGTTCATCTCGCTATTGCCGGAGGGTTACGACACGATGATCGGCGAGCGCGGGGTCTTGCTTTCTGGCGGCCAACGCCAGCGCCTGGCGATCGCGCGGGCGTTGTTGCGGGATGCGCCGATCCTCATTCTCGACGAAGCTCTCTCCTCGGTGGACGCCGAGAACGAGGCGGTAATCCAGCAGGCGCTCGACCGCCTGTCGGCGGGACGCACGACTCTGATCCTCGCGCACCGGTTGTCTAGCGTCATCGGCGCCGACCGCATCCTCGTCCTCGACAAGGGCCATATCGTCGAAAGCGGCCGCCATGCCGAGCTGATCCGCCGCGACGGCCCCTATCACCGATTGATGGGCGCCCAAGCCGCAGAGCGCGAGGACGACGGCGATCTTGTTGAGGAGGGTCCGGCGGCGCGCATATCAGGCGACCGTGACAAAATCGAAGTCGAGGCGGCGAGCGCGACGGATGCTATGGCCGAGGCCGCGGGATCGGTCGGCTGGAGTGCGACGCTAGGCACCCTGGTGCAGATCATCAAGCCGTGGCGGCGGCGCTTCGCGATCGTCGTGACATCCGGGATAGCGCGGGTCGCCGCCTTCATCGGCGTGGGCGTTTTCGGCGCGCTCGCCGTCGCCGCGGTCAAGACGGGCGGTCCGTTCGGGTACCTGTTGATCCTGCTCGCACTGGCGGCGCCACTCGCCGGGCTTCTCCATTGGCTTGAATCCTGGCTGGCGCACGATATCGCCTACCGCCTGCTGGCGGAGATGCGGATCGATCTGTTCCGCAAGCTCGACACCTTGGCGCCGGCTTATCTGGTGCGGCGGCGCTCCGGCGACCTGATCGCACTGGCCAACCAGGACATCGAGACAATCGAATATTTCTTCGCCCACACGGTGGCTCCGGCGCTCGTCGCGGTCATGGTGCCGACGGCGGTCGTGCTGACGCTCGCATTCGTGGCCTGGCCGATCGCCCTGGCACTCCTGCCCTTCGTCCTTTATGCCGGTCTCGCTCCGGTCGTGACCCGGACACGGGTCGATCATCTGGGCGGACAGGCGCGCGACGCCCTCGGGCTCCTCAGCGCCTATGTGACCGAGACGATCCAGGGCCTATCCGACCTGGTGGCGTTTCAAGCCGTAGCCGGCCGCCGGCGCGGCTTTATGGATCTGGTGCGCGGGTACCAGCAGATCCGCCTGGAACTGTTGCGCGATCTTTCCTCGCAGACGGCTCAGCTCGAAATCGTGACCGGGCTCGGCGGGCTTGCGGTCGCCGTGGTCGGGGCCCGCCTCGCCGCCGAGCATCAGCTGATGGCGACCACCTTACCGTTGCTGATCCTTCTTGCATTGGCCTCGTTCCTGCCGATCTCGGAGATCGCCCAGGTCGGCCGCCAGCTCGCCGACACGATCGCCTCGACCCGGCGCTATTACGCGGTCCAGCGCGAGAAACCGGCGGTCGTCGACGGCCTGCTGCGCCCGCCGGCGCCGGTCGGCGGCTCGGCGATCCGCTTCGAGAATGTCGGCTTCTCCTATCCCGGCGCTCGCCGGCCGGCACTGAGCGATATCGCGCTCGTGGTTCCTGCCGGCGCGACAATGGCATTGGTCGGCCCATCGGGCGCCGGCAAGACGACGATCGCCAATTTGTTGCTGCGGTTCTGGGACCCGGGCATCGGCCGGATTCTGCTCGACGGTATTGATCTGCGCGAGTTCGAACTCGACCACCTGCGGGCGCGCATCTCGCTCGTCTCGCAGGACACTTATTTGTTCAACGATACTCTGCGGGCCAATGTAGCACTCGCCCGGCCCGATGCCGACGAAGCCGCGATCCATCGCGCGCTCGAACAGGCCGCGCTCGCCGATTTTGTCGCCAGCCTGCCCGAAGGCCTCGACACGATGGTCGGCGAGCGCGGTGTGCAGCTTTCTGGCGGGCAGCGCCAGCGGGTCGCGATCGCGCGGGCGTTTCTAAAAAATGCGCCGACCCTGATCCTCGACGAAGCGACCTCGCATCTCGACGCGGTGAGCGAAGCCCAGGTCCGCGGCGCGCTCGATGCGCTGATGCGAGACCGCACGACGATCGTGATCGCGCATCGGCTCTCGACCGTGCGCAACGCCGACCTCCTCGCGGTGCTCGACGGCGGTCATCTCGTCGAGACCGGCAGCCACGCCGAACTCCTCGCCCAGGGCGGCCTCTACGCCCGCCTGATCCGCCGCCAGATTTCCGGCGCCCGCCAGCCGCTACGAGCCGCCGGGAATTAGCGGATCGCCTCACAATTTACAAAACCGGCCCGAGCAGGGGCAGGCCGCAACCTGGGCCGAGCACGTCAGCGACAACGATTACAAGGTGGAACCCGCCATCGCCTGACGAGGCGGTTCAGCCGAGGGTCCCGGCGGCGCGCACCGCGGCGATCGCGGCCGGTTCGAGCCAAGCGGCGAGCGCGTCCTCGGCTTCGTCGCCCCGGCTCGGCGGCTGGGGCGGGATCGGCAGATCCGGTACCGTGCGGCTGAACCGCGGCGCCGGCGCCGGCTGGGCGATCCCGTCGATCTCGACGTAGGTTTGGCGCGCGGCATTGTGCGGGTGCCCCGGCGCTTCGTCGGTCGTCAGCACGGGAGCAAAGCAGGCGTCGGTGCCTTCGAGCAGATCGCACCATTCCTCGCGCGTCCGGGTCTTGAACAGCGCCGCCAGCCGAGCTTGCGCCTCGGGCCATTGTGCGCGGTCCATTTGCGGCGGCATCGTCGCCGGATCGATGTCTAACCGCCGCAACAGTTCGGCGTAGAACTTGCCCTCGATCGGCGCGATCGAGATCCACCGCCCGTCGGCACATTCATAGACGTTATAGAAATGCGAGCCGGTATCGAGATGGTTGGTGCCGCGCTCGTGCGTCGCGAGCCCGGCGGCGACCATGCCATGGAATGCCGTCATCAACGATGCGGCGCCGTCGACCATCGCGGCATCGACCACCTGTCCCCGGCCCGAGCGCTGCGCCTCGAGGATGCCGCAGATGATCCCGAAAGCCAGGTAAAGAGCGCCCCCGGCGAAATCGCCTAGCAGGTTCAAGGGCGGGGTCGGCGGCTGCCCGCAGCGCCCAAAGGCGTGCAAGGCGCCGACCAGCGAGATGTAGTTGATGTCGTGCCCCGCCGCGTGCGCCAGCGGCCCGTCCTGCCCCCAGCCGGTCACCCGGCCGTAAACGAGACGCGGGTTGCGGGCGAGGCAGTCTTCGGGGCCGAGCCCGAGCCGTTCGGTGACGCCGGGGCGGAACCCCTCGATCAGCGCGTCGGCGCGCTCGACGAGGCACAATGCGAGAGCCTTCCCGTCCGGGCTCTTCAGGTCGAGCGCCAACGCCCGGCGGCCGCGCAATAGAAGGTCGTGGCGCAGCTCGCGCTGAAGCCCGAGGTCGCTCGGCTCCGGCCGGTCGATCCGTAACACCGTCGCACCCAAATCGGCGAGCAGCATCGCGCACATCGGCCCAGGCCCAATGCCGGTGAGCTCCACCACCTTGATGCCAGCGAGCGGTCCCAAACACGCCTCCGCTAGAGCTCAGCCGCGGCGCTCGGCGCGTCTCAGGAAATCGATGAAGATAGCCGCCAAGAGACCCTCCTTGGCGGTCCACTCCTCGAGCGCGACATCGAGGTCGGGGCGGTCCTCGGTCAGGACTTCGTGGTATTCGCTGTTCGGCATCAGCCGATGCGCCGCCTGACCGGGCCCGCGCGGGTGCACCCGGTCGTTGCCGGGGATGATGCAGGCCGGCATCGTCAGCGAGCGCAGCTCGGAAGGGCTCAGCCCGATCACCGGATGCTGCGCCCCCTCGTTAAAGGCGCGCCGCCACTCTTCCATGATGCCGATGAAGCGCTGCGGGTCGAGCGACGTCAGCCGCGCGCGGTTCGCCGGGTTGGCCGTGATCACTTCGCCAAAATGCTCGGTGCGGCACACCGCTTCCATGCCGTCTTGCTGCGCCGCATTGATGTACTGGGTGTAGTAATTCTCGACCAGGCGCTGGGCCGCATAGGCGCCGCCCGTCACCCGCCACAGCAACAGCCCGCGCACATCGACGGGATGGCGCAGCGCCATCAGCAATGCCAGGCGGCAGCCCGACGAGCTGCCGCCGATATACGCCGGAAGCGCGTCGAGCTGTGACAACAGAGCGCGCAGATCTTCGGCCCAGATCTCGTTCTCGGAATTTCCGCCGTCGAACGAGACGCTGGAGGCGCCGCAATTGCGCCGGTCATAGACGAGCACCCGACAGCCGGCCTCGGCGAGCTTCTCGCCGAGCGATTTGACCCCGGCGAGGGCGCGCCTGCCGCCCGGCTGCAACGCCACCCACGGCCCGCGCTCACCCAGCACTTCGTAATTGATGTCGACCCCGCGGACCGTCGCGACCGGCATGGCTCTCCTCCATGGTCGAACTTTCGTAACTGTGTCATCCTAGCCGACATCCACCGGACGCGGAGAGGAATTGACATGCGCCTTGGCGTTTTCCTATGTCCCGACCGACTGGGGCGGCCGGAGAGAAGCGAGGCGTGACATGATCCGGGAAGAACTCGTCTTTGTCGCGACTTGCGACATCTCGGGGCTGGCGCGCGGCAAAGGCTTTCCGGCGCGCGAATTGCCGGCGCGGCTGCAGAAGGGCGTCGGCTGGACCGGCAGCAATCTGATGATGTCGCCGTTCGGGCCGATCTGGGACACGCCCTTTGGCACCGCCGGGGATTTCATGATCGTGCCCGACCCCGCGGCCGAGGTCCGCGTCGATTTCGCCGACGGGTCGGCGATCGAGCATTTCTTCTTGGGGGACATCTGCAACACCGACGGCAGCCCGTGGGAGTGCTGCCCGCGAGATTTCCTGCGCCGCGCCGTCAAGGAACTCGACGACGTGGCGAGCTCGAGGCTCGTGGCGGCTTTCGAGCAGGAATTCCTCTACACTGGCGTTACCGAGAGACCTGGCGACGCCTACGCCCTCGGCGCCTTCCGCCGCCAGGACGGTTTCGGCGAGACCTTCACCGCCGCGTTGCGCACCGCGGGGGTAGTCCCGGACACGTTTCTCGCCGAGTACGGCCCGCGCCAGTTCGAGGTGACGGTGATGCCGCAACCGGCACTGACCGCCGCCGACCACGCGGTCATCACGCGCGAAATGGCGCGCGCCACCGCGCACCGGCTGGGCCATCGCGTGATCTTTTCGCCAAAGCCCGACCCCGAGCTCGTCGGCAACGGCGTGCACGTTCATATGAGCCTCGTCGACGCCGCGGGCCGGCACGCGACCCACGCCCCCGGCGAGCCGATGGAGCTCAGCAAACACGCGCAGCACTTCTTCGCCGGTGTCCTGCACCATATGCCCGCGATTTGCGCGATAACCGCGCCCTCGCCAGTTTCCTATCTGCGCCTGACGCCAAATGCCTGGGCGCCGACCGTGATCGATCTGGTGCGCCAGGACCGCGGCGCCACTCTGCGCATTTGTCCGACCTTCGCTGCGGCGACCCCGACAGAAGTGACGCGCCAGTTCCACGTCGAGTTTCGGGCCACCGACGCCGCGGCGAGCCCCTACCTTGCTCTCGGGGCGGTGATCTTTGCCGGGGTCGACGGCATCCGCCGTGGGCTGGAGCTGCCGGCATCCGGCCCGCCGGAGCACCTGCCCCATTCCCTTCCCGAGGCGCTCGACCGGCTCGCCGCCAACGAGACGGCGGCCGGCTGGTTCGGCCCGACCCATTTCGACGCGTATATGCAGGTTCAAGCGCGTCGAAGCGGAAAAAATGGCGGGCCTGTCGCCGGCCGAGCTCTGCGCCCGCTACGCCGAGGTTTATTGATGGCCGAGGCAGCGCTGCTCGACCCCGACGAACCTGATCCGGTCACGCTCGAGAACGAGTTGGGAGATTCGGTTTTCTTTCTCACCTGCGAGCATGCGGGGCGCGCTTTCCCCCGCCGGCTCGGCAGGCTCGGCCTGCCGGAGGCCGAGACCCTGCGGCACATCGCATGGGATATCGGCATCGGCGCCGTCGGGCGTGAGCTTTCGCGGCTGTTGAATGCGGCGGTGATCCTGCAAACCTATTCGCGCCTGGTGATCGACTGCAACCGCGACCCCAACGTCCCTAGCTCGATACCGGAGATCAGCGAAGACACGGAAATTCCCGGCAATCAGGGCCTCGACGAGGCTGAGCGGGCCGCCCGGTTAGACGCAATCTTCCGCCCCTATCACAATGCGATAGCGGGCGTCTTAGACCGCCGCGCGGCGGCGGACCGCGCCTCGGCGCTGGTGGCGCTGCACAGCTTCACCCCGGTCTTCAAAGGCGTCCCGCGGCCGTGGCATGTGGCTGTGTTGTTCAACCGCGACCCGCGTTTGGCACATGCCCTGGCGGAGTTGCTGCGTGCGGAAGGCGACCTGATGGTCGGCGAAAACGAGCCGTACCGGGTCAGCGACCAGACCGACTATACCGTCCCCGTACACGGCGAGCGGCGCGGCCTGCCGCATGTCGAAATCGAGATCCGCCAGGACCTGATCACTGAGGCGGCCGGTCAAAGGGAATGGGCCGAGCGCCTTGCCAAGCTGCTGCCCGCCGCCTACGCCGCGTTCCTGCGCCGATGACGGCAACGAGCCGCGAGGTGCCGATTGATCCGGCCCACGCCGCATTCCTGATCAGCGCTGCGCCGATGCACTGGTGGCAGAGATTGCGGGGCTCACCCTCAAGGCGGATCGAATGCCTTTACCGGCGGCAATGGGCCGTCGAACCGGTCGATCTCGATTACGGTGAGCTGTCCGGCGCAGGCTTGCGCCAACCGCGATGTGCCGGTGTCTCGTGTCAGCACATTCGGGTTGCCGTGCACGCATATTGGCTTCTCGGCAGCAGGGTCCTCCGGGTCGTACCAAGCGCCGGTCGAGAGCTGGACGACGCCGGGGCGCAAGGCCTCGCTCAGCACTGCCCCCGCGAGACATGCCCCGCGATCGTTGTAGAGGCGCACGATGTCGCCATCCCGGATACCTCGTGCCGCGGCGTCTTGCGGATGAATGCGGACCGGCTCGCGCTCCTTGATCTTTGATTTGAGGCTGGTGGCGCCGAAATCCAGCTGACTGTGCAGGCGGGTCGCCGGCTGATTAGCGACGAGCTGCAGAGGAAAACGCGAATTCGGACCCTCCGCCCGCGTGAACCAAATCGGATGTCCCGTGCAATCGGTGTAACCGAACCCCGCAATCCTCGCGCATGCGATCTCGATCTTGCCGCTCGGCGTCGGCAAGGGCGCCGCCACGGGGTCGCGGCGGAATGCCCGCACAATCCCGCCGTCCCACGGCAAGATCGGCAAAGTCAGCTCGCCCATTTCCCAGAATCCGTCAAAATCGGGAGCTTGCGCCCCACGCTCCAGCAGCGCACGGCGGGTCGGCTCGTAGAGATGCCGCAGCCACTGGCGTGCCGATCGGTCCTCGGTGAAGCGCTCGGCAATGCCGAGGCGCTCGGCCAACGCAGAGAAGATGTCGTAATCGTCGCGCGCCTCGGCATAGGCGGGCACCGCCCGGTGCATTGCGACCAGCAGCGGGTCGCCGGGCGAGCCGCCGATGTCTTCGCGCTCCAAAGTGACGGTGGCCGGCAATACGATATCGGCGTGCCGCGCGGTCGCGGTCCATGCCGACTCATGCACGATGACGGTATCCGGCCGCGCAAAGGCGTCGCGCAGCCGGTTCAGATCCTGATGGTGGTGGAAGGGATTGCCGCCCGCCCAATAGACCAGCTTGATGTCGGGATAGGTGAGCCGCTGGCCGTTGAAGTCGAACGCCTTCCCCGGATGGAGCAGCATGTCGGCGATGCGCGCCACCGGAATGAAATCGACAATGCTGTTGCGCTCGATCGGCAAGGTTGGAAGCGGCACGGCCAATGGCGGCTTTCCGGTATTGGAGGTCGATCCCAGAGCATAGGCGAAACCGCCCCCCGGCAATCCGATCTGGCCGAGCATCGCCGCCAGCACGACCCCCATCCAGACCGGCTGCTCGCCGTGCTCGGCCCGCTGCAATGATTGGGAGCAGGTGATCAGCGTGCGCCGGCCGGCGGCATGCCGCGCCAGCCCAATAATCTCATCGGCGGGCATACCGCAAATCGCGGACGCCCAGTCGGCATCCTTCGGCTGAGCGTGATCGGCACCGAAGAGGTAGCCCTCGAAGATCTCGTAGCCGACGCAGTATCGATCGAGGAAAGCACGGTCGTGCAGATCTTCGCTTACGAGCGTGTGCGCGATGCCGAGCATCAGCGCCACGTCGGTGCCCGGGCGGACCGGGTGCCAGACCGCCTCGATCTCGGCCGGCAGGTCGTCGCGCAGCGGTCCGATCAGGTGAAATTCCGCGCCGCGGCCGCGGGCGGCGCGCAACCGGGTGAGCGCGATGTGCTCGCTGGTACCGCCCCCGCCGACATCGTTGTTCTTCAGAGCCATGCCGCCAAAGGCCAGTACGAGGGCGCTGTGCGCCACCAGCTCGTTCCAGCTGACATTGTTGCCGGCGACGGCCTCTTGCGGGCCGATGACGTGCGGCAGGATCACCGTTGCCGCGCCCGAACTGTAGCTCCCCACCGAGCGGACATAGCCGCCGGCCACATTCAGAAACCGGTGGAGCTGGCGGGGCGCGTCGTGGAAGCGCCCGGCGCTCGCCCAGCCATAGGAGCCGCCGAAGACGGCGCTGGGGCCATGAGCCGCGTAGACCCGCTGCAATTCTGCCGCGACGAGATCGAGCGCGCGCGGCCACTCGACGGGGACGAACTCGCCGCGGCCGCGATCGGCGCCGGGGCCAGCTTCGAGCCAGCCGCGCCGGACCATCGGCCGGGCGATCCGCGCGCGGTGCGACACCGAGGCGGGAATGTTGCCGAGCAGCGGCGAAGGGTTCGGGTCGCGCGGATGCGGCACGATCTCGATGCGGCCGTCGCGGAGCCGCACCGAAAAGGCGCCCCAGTGCGAGCTGTGCGAGAAATCGCGGGTCAACGAAGAAACAGCCATGTCCATCCGGTTCCCGAGAGGGATCGCCGTGTTCTCTTGCACGGATCGGCCGCAGATGTCACCCCTATGGGTCGATGAGCCGATTTGCGATAAAGGGGTGGGTTGGTGCCGCAATCGTCACGGCGGTCCTGATATCGTCCGCCGGCTACGCCGCGGATGGAGTGGGCGGCTGCGGAACGATTCGGCTCGGCGAGGCGCCGGTTGCGACGCTGGAGAACTCACCGTTCGTCACGGTCTTCGCCAATGGGGCGGCGGTGACCCTCCTTCTCGATACCGGCGCGCAAGCGACGATACTGACAGCCGCCGCCGCGCAGCGGATCGGCGCGCAGCGCCCTCGCATCGAATCTCCGAGGCAGATGAGTGGGATTGCCGGCAGCCTGCAGACCGGCGAAGTTGAATTGCGCAACCTCAACATTGGCGGGGTGGCGATACCCTGGCGAAGGGCGCGCGTCGCGCAGCTGAGCGTGGCGAACGCCTTCGCAGTGCCGATCGACGGCGTGCTCGGCGCGGACAGCTTGAGCAGCTTCGATGTCGATCTCGATCTGGCAGGCCATCGCATGGCGCTTTACCGCGGCCAGAGCTGCGCGGGCGCCGCGCCGACCTGGAGCGAGCCCTATGACAGGATCGCCGCCCGCCGATCCTTGGGTGACCATCTCTTTTTTCCGACCCAGTTGGATGGCCGCTGGATTGCCGCGTTCATCGACACCGGCGCGCAACTCACCGTGCTCTCGGCGCAGGCTGCGGCGAGACTTGGCCTTACAGAGCCGGTATTGGCGCGCGACCCCACGATACTCGTGCATGGCGCGGCGGCAGAGGAGCTGAGCGCGCACGTTCACCGCTTTGCGCAGTTGTGGATCGGCACCGAGCTGATCCGCAGTCCCGAGATCGCCGTGACGGATCTGAGACTGGGCGACGCGGACCTTGTGCTGGGAGTCGATTTCCTGAGATCCCGACGCATGTGGATGTCGTACGGATCGCAACAGATATTCCTGTCGCGCCGTATCTGAAGTGTGAATGCTAAGGGTCGGAAGGAAGCCGCAATGTCGCTGAGTCGCGAGTTCGCCGCATTCGTCGCAAAGCTCGAATTCGAAGATCTGCCGCCGGAAGTCGTGGACCGTGCGAAGGGCGTCACCTTGCAGGCGCTGAGCTCGGCGCTGATTGCCCGCGACATGCCGGGGAGCCGGCAAGCATTGGCCTTGATGCAGGAGGAAGAGGCGGGCGGCGGCGGGGCCGCGACCGTGCTGTGCCACGGCACCAAGCTCACCAAGGCCGGAGCCGCCTTTGTCAACGCCGAAATGATCTTCGCCGGCGGCAAGTGGGACACCTTCCGCATGCTGACGCATCCCGGCATTGCGATCCTGCCATCTGCCATTGTGGCGGCGGAGATCACCGGCGCTTCCGGCAAGGAATTCCTGACCGCGGTCGCCGCCGGCTATGAGGTCATGGAGCGAATGGCCGCCGAGTTCATCCCGACCGTCATGTCGCGCGGCTTTCACGCCGGTCCTGTGTTCGGCATCTTTGGCGCGGCGGTCGCCGCCGCCAAACTGCAGCATCTCGACGAAAACCGGATCCACAGCGCGATTGCGCAATGCGTAAACCTGGCGGCCGGCAATCTCGAAGGCGCGCGCAGCGGCGGCCGGTCATTGCGTGAGGGCGGAGCAGTGCGCAACGCATTGCTCGCCGTCGCGCTGGCCAAGCACGGCACGCCGGGGGGCGAGACGACCTTGGAGGGCGAGGCCGGTTTCTACCACGCCTATGCCGGCAACAACCGCGGCGAATTGCGCTACAGCTTTACCGGCGCGAACCGCACCGATCCGGCCAAGATCACCGAAGGCCTCGGCCGCGACTGGATTTTCCTGGAGACGCTCTACCGGATTTATTCGACGGCCGGCTACAACATTGCCCATGTCGACGTAACCGCGAAGCTGTGCGAGGAGCACGACCTCCATTACGAGGACATCGACCGCATCGAGGCGCTCGTCAACTGGCTCGAGACCGAATATCCGAGCCCGGCCTTCCCGAGCCGCGGCATCGACAATCCGCCGCAGGTCGGCAGCACGCAGTACTTCACGGCCTGGGGCGCCGCCCGGCGCGGTTATCCGCTATTGCGCAGCGACCGGCCCGGCCCCGGCGAGACCGATCCGCCCGAGGTCCTCGACCTGATGCACCACGTAACGCTGATCCCGACCGTGCGCCGCACTCTGTTCGGCCCACGCATTACGGTCTTCACCAAAGACGGCCGCCATTTCACAAGAGAAGGCACCGGCCGCGAATTCATCTGGGATTTCGAGGAACAAGCCCGCCGCATCCGCCCGATCACCCCCGGCCTCGCGATCAGCGAGATGCAATTCGCCGAGGTAATCGACACGTGCCGGCGGCTCGATCGCCTCGAACCGGCGGCCGCAAGGCTGATTTCACTGAAGTATTCCTGCGTGACCGTCGGAGGCGGGCGGCTGCCGACGTCTTTGTCACTTCTGGAAGCCGAGGCAGCCGCGTTTCGGTGCTCATATTGTGAGCCGGCCGCCCTCGGTGGGCTTCGCACAACGCTGCCCCAAAAATCTTGACAAGCGATATGGTTAATCGGATTCGATTCGTGCGATCGAGATACGAGAGAATCCGATGGTCTACCGGAAAGATCGATACGTTTGGGGGGCCGTCCTATTCAGAACGACGAGACCGGAGGTTATCGAAGGGGCGATTGTCAGACGTTCCGAGCGACTTCACTGGACCAGTCAAGCTGCTATGGAGGAGGTTCGCGAATGGGCAAAAGACCTGTTGCAAATTCGGCCTGATGACGACATCGAGTGGCGAAACATTGAAGACACCGACAACATGTCAATAGGGCGGTTCGTCAACCATCCCAACTACGTTGCTGTGGTAAGAACGATGTTTCTCCCTACGGGGAAACCACCTCGAATGAAATAGCCCATTAGGCTGCCTCGGCCACCTTCAGGCGCGAATAGCCCGGCCACATCGGCGGCCAGGATCGCGGCGAGACGGCAGGTGGCGGTCGTCGTGGTCATTGCTCGGCGGCGCTATCTCCGCGCCGACTTTAACCTATTTCGCGCGAGAACGCGTCGGTTTCATACGTGCTGACGCTCATTAAATAGGGTCTGAGGTCGCCATAAGGCCGGGGAGAGGGGATGCGCCGAAACCTTGGTGGGTTCGCAGCGGCCGCAGCCGGCGTTCATCGCCTTGGTGGCTCGATAAATAAAGCGCGCTACTGGGCGATGAAACCTCCGTCGATGACCAGTTCGGCGCCGGTGACGAACGAGGCTTCGTCGGAGGCGAGGAACAGGACGCCAAAAGCGACCTCGATCGGCTCGCCGATGCGGCGCAACGGAGTGGCGGCGATCTTGTCGGCGCGCTCCGCGGCGTTGGTCGCGTTCAGCATCGGCGGCATGTAGCCGGGATGCACCGTGTTGACCCGCACGCCCGAGGGCCCGTAGCGCACCGCGGCGGCCTTCGAATAGATCCGCACCGCGCCCTTCGAGGCATGGTAGGCCGGATGACCGCTGGTGCTGCCGACAAAGCCCATGATCGAACTGATGTTGACGATCGATCCGCCGCCGGTCCTTGCCATCCGCTCGGCGGCGAGCTTGGTGCCGAGAAAAACGCTGGTCTGGTTGACCGCGATAATGCGGTGCCAGCCGTCGAGCCCGTCGGGGCTCCCAACCGAGCTACCGGAAACGCCGGCGTTGTTGACCAGAATGTCCAGACGACCAAAGGTCGCTAGGGTTTTGGCGATCAGAGCGGTCCAGTCGGCCTCGCGGGTAACGTCGATTGCCGCGGCGATGGCCTCGCCGCCGGTGTTGCGGATATCGCCGGCCACCGCCTCGGCGTCACCCGCGAGGATATCGGCAACGACGACTTTGGCGCCTTCCGCCGCGAACAGCCGGACCTCGGCTTCACCCATGCCGTGAGCCCCGCCCGTGACGATCGCAACCTTGTCCTTGAGACGCATGACACTCTCCCGGCCTTGATGGGGCCCCCCGCGAATATACTCCATTGGAGGCTGGTGTTAATTCCCCCTCTCCGCCGCCGGGCGGGGAAGAGGGTCGGGGTGAGGGCCCCGCGCCATTGGTTCGGTTATTGACAGAGGAGATCATGGCCTACGGCGGTGGGACAGCGCTCGCGACCGGTCGCGGATAATGAGCCAGCTAATCGCCATGCGCCCCATCCCGGGCTTTTTCCTGCTGCTTCTCTCGCCTGGGCGCTGGGTGAGCGGCGGCGCGGCGATCATCGCGCGGCGCATTCCATGGCGCACCGTTGTTGTCGGCCTTGGGCTGCAGGCTGCGCTCGCGGTATTGCTGCTGCGCTTTCCGCCGGCCTCGCATGTGCTGCTGCTGTTGAACCGCGCGGCGCTGGCATTGCAGCAAGCGACCGACCGGGGAACGGCGTTTGTTTTCGGCTATCTCGGCGGCGGCGCGTTGCCGTTCGTCGAGACCGCGCCCGGCGCGAGCTTTATCCTCGCCTTCAAGGTACTGCCGCTCGTGCTGACGATCAGCGCACTCTCGGCATTGCTGTATTATTGGGGCGTATTGCAGGCGGTCACCCGCGCCTTCGCCTGGGTCTTGCGGCGCAGCATGGGCATATCCGGGGCGCTCGCGCTCGGGGCGGCGGTCCACATCTATGTCGGCATGATCGAGGCGCCGCTGTTGATCCGGCCCTTATCTCGCGCGAATGCAGCGCGGCGAATTGTTCGCCGTCATGAGCTGCGGGATGGCGGGCGTCGCCGGAACGGTAATGGTGGTGTACGCCACGATGCTCGGCCCGATCATCCCGGACGCGCTCGGCAACATACTCATTTGCTCGGTCATCAGCACGCCGGCGGCGCTGGCGGTGGCGGCGCTGATGGTGCCGTTCCGGCCCAGTGAGGACAGAGCCGAGATCACCATCGGCGAAGAGCCGACCGGCGCCTTCGACGCATTGGTCAAGGGCACGAGGGACGGCGTGGCGCCGCTGGTCGGTATCGTCACCGTGCTGATTGTTACTGTGGCACTGGTCGCGCTGGTCAATATGGGGCTCGGCCAGCTGCCGGGCGGCATTACATTGCAGGGGCTTTTCGCGCTCGCGTTCCGCCCGGTGATGTGGCTGATCGGCGTGCCCTGGGCCGAAAGCGCCGAGGCGGCGGCGCTGATGGGAACCAAGACCGTGCTGAACGAGTTCGTCGCCTATCTGGATCTGGCGAAACTGCCGGGGGAGGCGCTCGGCCCGCAAGCAAGGCTGATCGTCACCTATGCGCTCTGCGGTTTCGCCAATTTTGGCTCGCTCGGCATCCTGGTCGGCGGGCTGGGCGCGATGGTGCCGGAGCGCCGCCGGGAGATCACCGAACTCGGCTTGCGTTCGATCGTCTCCGGCACGATCGCGACCTGCACGAGCGGGGCGATCGCCGGGCTACTGCACCAATAAAATGGTATTGCCGGCGGAACTCTAGTCTGCACTGATCCGATGGTCGGTGCAGGCGATGTTGTGCGCAATGGTGTCGTTGACGCCTCTGCGGTACCCCATCCCGAACCCCACGGCCCAACCCGCCGCCACGCAACCGAAGATGGCGAGGCAGATCCGTGCGACTTCAAGCGCCCAAACCATTGAGGCGTCCGCCGAGCGGAACCAGGTCATCTATTGGGCACGCACGGACCCCACCACCAATCGCCGCGCCAGTCACGCCAGAGGGCCTGATGCCAGCCCTCCCCGCAGGCTTGGTCGCCCAGCCCGAAGGACAGGGCGGGGCCGAGCGGGAGCCAGTTTTCCAAGTTTGGGTTCGGGGCTGCCTGTGCCGATACGGCAGCCAAAGCCGTAAAGGCCGCAAAGATTGGGGGGATGACACGCATTTGAGCCTCCGGGGGGAAGAGGAGGCGGCAATCTGCACGGAAAACAATTGACACAACCTGAACGGGCGCAATGTCGCCGTTGCACCCGTCACTGAGCCGAATGCCCTTTTAACTCGATCCTAAGTCCTCGCCCGGCATGTTGCTCGACCCCCCAGTGTTGGAGAAAGCAATGTATTCAGCAAAATTGGTGATCACCTCGGCGGTGTTTGGCATGTGGGCGTTCTCGGCCGGCGCAGTTTCAATTGACCCGACGGCTGCAATGGCCGGTATCGGCCGCACCGCTACGGTCTGCGGCGTCATCGCGTCTGCCGATTATATGGTCGGGTCGCGAGCCAACCCCACATTCCTCACAGTCGTCAACCCGGATCAACCAGATCCGAAACGGGCGCTCACCGCAGTGATCTACGGACATGACCGGGCGAAATTCGGCACACCGGAAACGACGCTGCAAGGACAGCGCGTTTGTGTGACCGGGTATATCAGCTTCTTCCGCGGACGGCCCGAGATGATCCTGAGCACCCCGAGGCAGATGTCCTACTCTGCCCCACCCAGTGTAGCGCAGCTGCGATAAAGCATTGGTCTAGACCAACTCCCGGAGCGCAGGGGGGCCGCTCCGGCGCAAATGCTGTTAGCGTCCCCGGTGGTGGTGGAATTTTCCGGGTGGACCCGTGATGTAGGGCTGCGGTGTGGTTGAGGCGGTCATCGGTCCGTTCGGCTAAGGTGGAGTTGCCAGACTTCAACCTGACGCACGCGGGAGGACGCGATGACCGAAGAGAGATTAGTGCTGGCCAATCTGCTGGAGAAGGCCGACACCACCTCCTGTTGGTAGAGGGGATTAAAGGGTCCGGTCAGGGGTAACAAGCGTTCGCGACGAGTGAAATGGTCGATGGCAGGAACATCGGCTGATAGGTGTAATTCGCAGTTACCGCAGTCCCGCACCCGGCTGGTGATACCTCAAAGGTGGCGCCAGCTAGTGTTGCCGCTCTTGATTGGGCATACGCGATAGTGTCTACTCGAGTGCCGCAAGATGCGTTTGCCAATGCACCACACCGTGTAGCGGCTTCGGCTGCGAATTATAATATCACTCTGTCTAGAATTGCTATGCCCAGGTCGATGCCACCGATTAGGATCAGCATCAGCACTGGACATATGATGGCGAATTCTATCAGCGCGGATCCTAAGTCATGGCGCATCCGCTTCCTCCTCTTTTATTTGGTTAACTCGCTTTGTGCGCGTCTTGCGCGAAATGCCTTGAGCACTTCGATCGCCCTCGCGCGCTCTTCAGGCGGAATTGTCTCCCAGATCGCGCGTCGCGTGGCCATTCTCCAAGGATCGCCAGGGCGTGATTTTAATGGTGCTGCCGGTGGGGATCGAACCTACGACCTTTCCCTTACCAAGGGAGTGCTCTACCACTGAGCTACGGCAGCGCCTGGGTCTCGCAGATACACGACGCCCCTGAAATTGGCAAGCCGGGCTGGTTTCAGGCGGCGAGCGAGATCCCTAATGACGCGATGTCCGGCTCGATGCGCGGGGTGAGGACCCCGACCTTGCGCAGGTTGCGTACCAGGCCGGCGTGCAGATCGCGGCGAAAGTATTTGCGGAACGCGGTCTCGTCGCCGCCGGCCGCGCGTTCGCGCCGAAGATGCTTGATCTCTTCGATGTCCGACCGGTCGAACCCGAGCTCCTCATAGGCGGCGAGTGGGAAAATCCCCCGCAAGGTGCGGTTCAACGCCCACACTGCAAAGTCTTCCATCTCGCGTCGTTCCGCCGATGACGCCTCGGCGACGACCGCCGGCAATGACAGCATGCCAAACCCCATATGGCGCGCCTCGTCCTGCAGGATCCGCCGGCATACCTGACGCAGGATGGCGTCCTTCGACGACTCGGCAAGCATGCGGAAGAGCGACACGGCAAAAGTCTCGGCGACCAGCTGCAGGCCGATCGTCTTCAAATACCAGGCGGAGGTGCCGAGCAGGGTGTCGAAGATTTCCCTGACATTGCCGGCCAGCGGGTAGGTCTCGCCGTCGAGGCGCAACGTCACATAGCGGTGCAGCACTTCATTGTGCCGCGCCTCGTCGACGACCTGCGTCGCCTGGAACAATTTGGCGTCCTGCCCCACGACATTCTCGACCAGCTGGCTGCACACCAGCATCGCGCCGTGCTCGCCCGCCATCAGGGTCGAGATGCGCCACCGGCTGACGCAGCGGTTGAGCTCGACCCGCCGCGCCTCGGACAGGCGGTCCCAGAATTTGGTCCCGTGGATATCGACCAGATCGTCGGCGATCAGGCCGCCATCGCCCTCGAGGGGCTGCTCCCAGTCTATGTCCGTCGCGGCGTTCCACTGATCGATCTTGGCCTGCTCGTAGAGGCGCCGCATATCCGGCTGTTCGCTGTCGTACACATGGTGGAAATAAGCGATGTTGCGAATGTCGATGTGGTGCCCGCGCTCCATGCCGTGCCTCCCGAGCCAATCGGATAAAGGATAGTGCATCTGCCCCGTTTGCAACACAAGGCGCGAGCGTATTGCTTCACCTCACCTTCTTGGTTCCTTCCTCGGCAGGGTTATTTCGGCCGGCGCGCCGTCAGGGCCGCCAGGACGCTGAGTCCGGAGAGCACGGCGAAGCACTGCAGCGACAATTTGTAATTGCCGGTCCAGTCGTGCAGCGCGCCCGACAGCAGGGGGCCTGCCGCCTGGGCCAGCACCTGCGCCGACAGCGCGACACTGCGGATCGCCGCGAAATTGGCGCGGCCGAAATAGTCGGCCCAGGCGATCGGCAATAATGTCAGGAGGCCGCCGATGCCAAAGCCGAACAGGGCAGCGGCGGCATACCCCTGTCCGGCCGACGCTATTCCGACCATCAGCAAGGTGGCGAGGGTCAGGGACGCGCCGATGAGTGCCATCGGATAACGGATCGGCAACCAGCGCGGCAGGAACGCACACGCAAGGCTTGCGACCGCCGACGTCAGCGAAAAGGTGCTGACGATCGCCGCGGCCGCGGTCGGCGCGACGCCGCGTTCGATCAGATGCGCCGCCTGGTGCAGGCTGACGCCGGCCTGCACCGGGTAGACCAGCACGGTGTACAGCAGTAGCAGCCAGAATGCGGCGGTGCCGACGGCTTCCCGGCGCGAGAAGTTCGGCTCATCGAGCTGGGGCCGACGGCCGGCGATGTCGGCGGCGAGCTGCCGGTCGGGGACCAACCCCAGATCCTCCGGCCGGCGCACCATGAAAAGCCAGACCGGCAGAAAACCGACCACCAGGGTCAGCGATCCGATCGCCAGCCAGCCGAAGCGCCAGCTGCTGTGCTGCATCGCCAACTGCGCGATCAATGGCATTGCGACGAGACCGGCCATCTGCGCCATGGTGGCGATCGAGGTGGCGAAGGCGCGGCGGGCAACAAACCAATTGTTCACGGCGCCATAGATCGCAAGCTCGAACGGGCCGGCCCAAACCATTCGGGCAACGCAAAACAGCACGTAAAAGACGAGCAGCGACTGGGTCAGCGATAGCAGCATCATCGCCGCTCCCGTCGCGAGCACCGCGAGAGACAATGCCGCGCGCGAGCCGTACCGGTCGACCAGCGGGCCGAGCAGCGGCGAGGTCAGCGCCGCCAACACCCCGCCCAACGAGACCGCCCCCGAGAGCGCGGCGCGCGACCAGCCGAATTGGCGGGTAAGCGGCTCGACAAAGATCGACAGGGTGGCGACCGCCGGTCCCTGCCGCGAGAAGCCGGCGCAGCACAGGCAGCCGAGGATCACCCAGCCATAAAAGAACGGCAGTCGCCCGCTCAGCAGACCTGGCAGCCCTGGGCGGCGACCACCGTCGTTCCCGCGAAAGCGGGAACCCAGGGCAACAAACTCCGTGCGGACGTCTTCTGGGCCCCCGCTTTCGCGGGGGTGACGGGTAATTTTCAGCACCTCTCAGCTGGGCACCAGCCCGCCGTCGACGTTGTAGGCTTGGCCGGTGATGTTGCGGGCAGCGGGCGAGGCGAGAAAAACCGCCATCGCGGCGATGTCTTCCGGTTGATTGGCGCGGCCGATCGGAATGCGCGCCTCGGCTTCGGCGTTGAGTTCGGCGACCGTGATGCCGCGCTCGGCGGCCCGCTCCACGGCGTTGCGCGCGCCGAGCTCGGTCCGCGTCACTCCCGGGCAGATCGCGTTGACGTTGATATTGTGGCGCCCGAGCTGCTGCGCCGCCATCCAGGTCAATGAGATGACCGCGCCTTTGCTGGCGGCGTAAGCGGCATTGGAGGCACCGGGATAGCCGCGCCCGGAGATCGAGGCGATATTGACGATCCGGCCGCCGCCGCCTTGGCTTATCATTTCGCGCGCGGCGCGCTGCAGGCAGAAGAACACGCCCTTGGCGTTGACCCGGTGGATGCGGTCCCAATCCGCCTCGGTCAAGTCCATGATTTGCGCATAGCGGGTGACCCCGGCATTGTTGACGATGATGTCGAGGCGCCCCAACTCGGCGACGGTGCGCGCGATCATCGCATCGATGCTCGCGACGTCGCCGCAATCGGCCTCCATCGCGATCGCCCGCCGCGCATTGCCGGCCGCCTGGCCGGCGGTACGCTGCGCCGCGGAAAGGTCGATATCGGCGGCAGCGATTGTCGCGCCGACCTCGGCCATCGCGAGCGCCGTGGCGCGGCCGATCCCCGCCCCCGCGCCGGTCACCAATACGACCTTATCCTGCAAAATCGACATGTCCTCCCGCCTCTTCTAAAAATGGCAGCAAACGTCTGCAAGGTCAGGTAAAAATGGTAGTGACTCCGTCCGGTCGCCAGTTCTCGGCTAGTTGCGAATCTAGGCGTCTAGGATTGCTTAATGATGAATAATAATTCAAAGAATTTTGCGATTGCGAGTATCAATTAGTCGTGAGCTTCCCAGGGAAACATCGCATCGGGCAACCTGGATGCTGTGCCATAGGCGCGATAGCAAGTGCTTATAAATATCCTTCACACGCGTTCGGATATCCGGCTGTCGCCGATAGCTCGGTGATTCGAAGAAGTGCGTCCGCCCGACCGAGCTGACGCAAATCGGTCACCCCTTGCTGCTGCGTCGCCGGCTCTCGCTCTGACATCGCATCGATCACCGCGGAGCCGGCAAACGGCAACATCGCGAGCGGGCCGCGCCGCCGGCCGAGACGTACTTCTCGGCCGGCGAGGATGGTGCCTTTGGTGAGCGAGGCTCGGCCTATTGCCGGGGCAAACATGGGCGACCTCGCGTTTATCGACGTGAAAGCCGGCAATGGATGGTTTGGCAGGAAGCCGGCCGGGCTAGAGCGGCAGCTCGGGTGTAGCCGGATCTTCAGTGCACGGTTTCCGCCAGCCGATTAAACAGTCGAATGGCCGCGTCCGCTTGTCGGGCCAGTTGGTTCACGACCTGGAAGAACTTCGGTGACTGCCCGACAAATAGTCCATCGTTGGTGAACGATGCAACGGTCGCTACTGCGGCCGCGAATTTATCGGTCAGCGGGCGAATGATAGCGACATGGGGCAGGTCGGGGCTGATGAATTCGCAAGGGGCGGGGAAGATCAGACTGGGCTGTACCAGGCTCGGCGCTTGCAGCGGTGGGTTGCTGAAAAATCGGGAGGCAGATCGATTACAGGCAGAGAGTTCGTGGTCATCACGATCGGATAGACTCTGGCAGGCCGCTGCGCATTCCCCAAAATTTTGCGCGCCTTAAATTTTTCCTGAGCAAGCGGGGTTTGGCTGGCACTCCAGTGACGGTGCTGTCGCCGTAATCCGACTGGCGACACCACTGACAATGAGTGAGCCATAATGAAAGGCCGGCCATGAGGCTGACCGAGAAGCCAGCCGGCTGTCGGAGTTCAGCGCCGATATCGCTAGCCGGCGAGACCAGGCATCCATCAACCTGGCGCGCGAGCGCAAGGCGAAGGACCGGAGCGCCGATCGCGTTACGTGGTCGAAAATCAGGAGCGAGGGTGGATGCCACATCATCATGGCATTCCGATTGACTTTTATTGGCGTCTCACTAACTGCAGCCGTTGTGTCACACTGGTGAAAGCCGGTGTCCGCGACAGCAGGAGTCCCGGCTTTCGCCGGGACCGGGGAGGGTCTAACGACCCAGTTTCACGACGCCTTGCCGGCGGGTTTGACGATGATTTTGCCGATCATGTAGGGATGGATCGTGCAGATATACGGGTATTCGCCCGGCGCTGCGAAGGTGTGGGAGAAGGTATCGTCGGTATCGAGCGCCGCCGATTTTAAGGTTCCGTCCTTGTCGCCTATCCGGTGCGGGCTGTCGTCCTCGTTCTTCCAGGTCACCGTCGTGCCGGCGGTGACGGTCAGGGTCGCCGGGGTGAAGGCGAAGTTGTCGATAGTCACGGTGACCGGGCTTGCTGCGGCCTTGAGGGCCGTCTCGCCGGCAAGGACCTGCGTGAGACCGGCAAGCAACAGCAAACCCAGCGCGACCGCACCGAGCATGACTGCGCCACGCGGGGGCCGCGGCGCCCGGCCCAAAATCATCGACATGACTCTACCTCTCAAGCGACGAGCGTGCTGTCGGTCAGGGCGGGCGCGCCCTTGCCGCGGACGTAGTTGACCGTCCGTATGCCGAGGTATTTGTGTAGCTCCCCGGCCGGCACTTCCTTCATCGGGCCAGGTGCGGGTGCAGTGCCCGGCGCCGGCTGCGGGAACGCCGTCGACGCCGCGGTATGAAACGTCACGTTGCCCTCGACCTTCTGGATGATCTGGTGGATGTGTCCGTTGAGCACCGTCACCGAGCCGAAGCGCTTCAAATAACCGAGCGCACGCCCGGCATCCGCAGTACCCCAGCCCCACTGCTCGTAGATGGTCCACAAGGGCAGATGGGCCATCAGCACGATCGGCGTGCTTGCCGAGCGGCCGGCAACATCCTTCTCCAGCCATTCGAGCTGCTCGTCACCGATCTTGGCGAGGCCCGCGGATTTGAAGCCGGGTTGAAATTCGAACACGTTGATCAGCCCGATGAAGTGCACGCCCGCCGTGTCGAAGCTGTACCAGCCTTTGCCCTTGGTATTCTTGCCGTAGCGCGCGAGATAGGCTTTGCCGTTGTCGGCGTCGGCAACGTCGTGCTCACCGGGGATGTAGTATACCTGCTTGCTCGCCGATTTGATGATCTGATCGGCGTCGTCCCACTGCTCCTCCTTGGAGAGGTGGCTGATATCGCCGGTGTGGACGAGAAAGGCCGGCTGCGTCGGCATCGCCTTGATCTTGTCGATCGCCTCGGTGAGCGTGGCGCCCGGATCGGGGTTTGGCGGCAGGTGGAAGCCGATGTGGCTGTCGCTGATCTGCACAAACGTAAGCGCGCCTTGCGGCGTCTCGGCGGCCTCAGCCCCGCCGATGAGGCCGAGCGTGCGAGGCACCCCGCCGCTCAGGGTCCAAACGACGCCGGTGCCCGCCCAGGTCATGCACTTCAACAGGCCGCGGCGGTTGATGTTTGGCCCGCTCAATAATTCCTTCTCATCACGATCGGCCATCTCTCTCTCCTGATTGGCGTGGTGGGTGACGGCGATCCAGACCGATGTCCCTCCCGGTTTATTCCCAAGCTCTGCCGTTGAACGCGCTGTCCCAGGAAAAAAGCCGACCTTGGTCGCCGTCCTCCTGTCCCGACAACCAGGCCGGAATAAAACCAAGGGGCAGTCGGTCTCTACGGGTGCCGGGTCGACCGGCTCGAAACTCACGCTGATATCAAATCGACTGAGGTCCTGACATGAAAATCTTAACTTTGGGCGTCACGACTCTGGCGCTCGTCGCTTTTGCGAGCCTGTCACCGGTGATGGCGGACGGACCGAGACCCTCGGGCGGAAACACTTGGCACGGCATGTCCCAGCCAGCCGGTACAAATCCCATCGCGGCCAATCCGCATTACGAGCTGCAATATCATTACGCAGGCCACCATCCTCGGTGGGTTGGCCAATGGGTACTCGTCCGATAGAGGTTCCACAGCCGGGAGAATGCCAATGGGCTGGCCGGCTCCCTGCCAGCCCATTTTGCCGATGTCACATGCGGAGGAGCTCCGATGAGCTTGCACACCGAAATCAGGACTACGTCGGAAACGGCCGCTTCGCCCGACAGCTATGACCGCATTGTGAAGGCGGTTCATTGGACGACGTTGCTGCTTATTGCGGGAGCATACGTGGCGGTCTGGGCGAGCCACGCAGTGGGAAGCAGAGAGCAATCCGCGCTGCTGGTGCAGCTGCATCGTTCGATAGGGGTCACCATCTTTGCGCTGACGCTGTTTCGCTTGGCGTGGCGGTGGAACGCTCGCATCCCGCCCCTTCCGGCTGATTTGCCGCTCTTTCAGAAATTGGCGGCGCGGGCCACTGAATATGCTCTCTATGTTCTGCTGTTGCTTCAGCCCGCCCTCGGTCTCCTGAACACCAATGCGCGGGGGCGACGCGTCGACTTCTACTTTCTCGGCGAGTTGCCGCTGGTGATCAGCCCCGACAAGGTGTTGGCCAAACAGGCGATGGCGGCGCATGAGCTCGTCGCCTATCTCCTTGTGACGCTGGTCGCTTTGCACGCGGCCGCCGCGCTTTTCCATCACTTTGTCCGGCACGACAGCGTGCTGAACACGATGCTGCCCGGCCGCCGCCGATGAGCCCTCGCGCGTGAGCTCCGGTGCTTCATCGGGGTGCCCGAGCGCGATCCCCTTGCACGGCAGGATGAAGCTTTCTAAAGGACAAAGCTTCGGTGCCAATGCTCAGGGAAGAATGTGATGCGTTATCTGGCGTGGCTCGCGGTGTTGCTGCCGCTGGCGGCCTGCGGCTCGGTCGGCGCGGGCCCATCGGCTACCCTGATCTTGAATGATCCGACATGGGACCGCGTCAATGTCGAGGCGGTGATCACCACGAGTCCCAATTGCGACAATCGTGACGCCTATGTTTCGACCCAGGAATTCGTAATGACCAAAAACCGCACGCAGCGGATCGAGGCGCCAAAGGCCGAGAACATCTGCTGGCGCCACGACAGCAATCCGAATAACCCGATCGCCGGCGTCTGGTCGGGGTGGAGCCGGGCCACGATGTTTCCCGGTCAGACGTACGAAACCGACCTATAGAGATCAACTCTCCCCGGTCCGAACTGGCCTCCATCACGGCGCGCAGGAAAGATCGGTCCCGGCTAGAAAGGGCTGCATTCCCGAGGCTGAGGGCGGGCACAGCACCCACGCCGGAACGCTGCTCGATGGTGCCGTCGTTGCGCTCCCCGAAGACCCACCGGAAGCGCGAGAGAACGATGTCGTCCCCGTGTTGCCGGGCGTGTTCGATGGGCTGCCCGAGGCCCCACCAATGGACGGGGCGCCCCTACCCGACTCGGTTGCCGAACCACTCGTCGTAGTGCTCGGAGTTGCTTGAGTGGCCGCCGCCGGGATGACGGAGGTCGTCGGGGACACCGCCGACGTGGAGGTCCCGGTGCCGAGTGTGACAATGCCGTTGCTCGTGACGCCTCCCGGTATGGCCGCAGTCTGCGCCAATGCCGGGAGGGCAGCCGCGATCGAAATCAGCACTGCGTAGCGAACCGCACCGGTCATGGGCGCGACACAACCAGCATTGTGCCCGGCCCGTCAACCCCCGAGTCGCTCGACATCCGGCGAAGGCGGAATGCCGCGGGCTCGAGTCAGCCGAAAAAAAACGAGGAGAATGCGTCCCAAATGGCCCACCAAAGCCCAAGTGACAGCAGCACTGCGACGATGAACCCCGATCTCGGGCGCGGGAGGGGCGAAGTCTGGGGCGCTGATTTGCCGGCCTTCCGGACGGGGTAAGCACCCCCGACGAGGCTATTCTTGATCATCGGGCTCTCCCGTCAGGATCGAGCCGGGTCGCCTGTCAGATGGTTCGCCATAACGGCGGCCCTCAAACGTAAAACCGGTCAACCAGATCCTGGTTCCACAAACGGGCGCGTGGAACCACCTAGGGTCGTCTTCAAATTACTTTTGCCCGGCGAAAGGCCGCGATCTGGTCGGGGTTGTAGCCGTGCTCGGCGAGCACATTATCGGTGTCGGCGCCCAGTTCGGGCGGCGGCGTCTCGATGCTCGGGCCGCCATGGGCGAATTTGAAGCCAGCCATCGGCACGTCGAAAGCTTCCGTCAACCCCGGCGGCAAACCGGTGACGATGGGTGACGCCGCGCGCATCAAATTGCGGGTCCCGGACGGCTTCGGCCAGCGTACGCACGCGCGCCGTCGGGACATGGCGCGCCTGAAAGAAGTTCTCCCACTCATCGGCGGTGCGCGTCTTCAAGATGTCGGTCAGCAGTGCCGCCTCACGATCGCGGTCGTCCTCACGCTCCTCGTTGGTGCGCTTGGCCATTTCCGGTCGTTCGAGGGCCTGCCACAGGCGGCGCTGCTGCCGCAGATTGCTGGCCCCGAGCATGACCAGCCCATCCTTTGCGGCATAACAGCTGTTGGTCGCGTGGAGGTGGCGGTTGCCTGATGGCTTTGGTTCGACGCCGTTGCGCAGATAGCCGGTCAGATGCGAGCTCATCAGGATCATCGCGACATCGAGCATCGCCAAATCGATGCGCTGGCCGCGGCCGGTGCGCTCGCGCTGGAAGAGAGCGCTGGCGAGTGCGAATGCGCCCATTGTGCCGGTTGCGTAATCGACCGCCGGAGAACCGAACTTGATCGGATTGACCTCTGCAGTGCCGGTCGTCGCCATCAGGCCCGAAGTCGCCTGGATCACATGGTCGTAGGCCGTCTGGTTGCCGCGCGGCCCATCCTGTCCGAAAGCGGAGATCGAGCAATAGATCAGCCGCGGGTTGATCGCGCTCATCACCTCATAGCCAAGACCGAGCGCGGCGAAAGCGCCGGGGCGATAGTTCTCGACCATGATGTCGGCGCGTTGCACGAGGCGCTTCAGAATGTCGCGGCCGGCCTCGGTCTTCAGATCCAGGGTGATCGACCGCTTGTTGGAGCTCTGGGTGAGGTAGCTCGTGCCCATGCCGCGCCGGTTGAGCTCGCGATCGGTGCCGCTGTCGCGCGTCTGATCAGGGTCATCGGGATGCTCGACCTTGATCACCTCGGCGCCCAGCACAGCCAGCTGATATGCTGCGAAAGGCCCGGCCAACACATGGGTCGCGTCGATGATGCGGATGCCCTCAAACGGTCGTGTCATACTCCGGCTCCTGCCAGTCGGGATTGCCTTTTGTGCTGGAATTTTGCTGCCCGAGCAATGATCTGAGGTGAGCCGATGCACGTATTGATTTGCGGAGGCGGCGTGATCGGCACCTCGATTGCTTATTTCCTGAGCTGCCGCGGCGTCGCCGCGACCGTCATCGAACGAACGGGGCTCGCCTGTGCGGCATCCGGCAAGGCAGGCGGCTTTCTCGCCCTCGACTGGTGCGATGGCACGCCGCTCGAAGCGTTGGCGCGCCGCAGCTTTGCATTGCATGCCCGGCTCGCGACGGAGATCCACGGCGAGTGGGGCTATCGCCGCATTACCACCTATGGCGGCTCCGCCAGGCTGGGCTATCGCAGCAACGTCCACCGAGTCGAATGGCTGTCGCCAGGCATTTCCGTGAACCAGCGATTGGGCTCGACGGCAACCACGGCCCAGGTTCATCCCGAACGATTTACCGCGGCGATGATGAGGGCGGCGCAGGCGCTGGGAGCCGAATTCCGCCTCGGAGAAGTCACCGGCGTTGTGCGCCGCAGGGATGGCGCGGCAGTGGCGGGTGTCGAGATGGATGGTGAAGTCGTCGAAGGCGATGCCGTCGTGATTGCGATGGGCCCCTGGTCGATCCTTGCCGCCGAATGGCTGCCCCTGCCCGCCGTATTCGGACTGAAGGGGCACAGCCTGGTCTTCGAGACCGGGACGAAAGTACCGGCCGACGCCCTGTTTCTCGAATGCCGCGAGGCGAACGGGGCGGTGCAAACCCCCGAGCTGTTCCCGCGAGCCGACGGCACCACCTATGTTTGCGCAATCTCGAGCGAAAGCCCGCTGCCCATCGACCCCGCCCGGGTCGACCCCGATCCGGGTGCTCTCGAGCGTCTGCAAGTGATGTGCAGCGAATTGTCCCCGGCGCTCGCCACCGCGAAGATCCTGGCGCGACAGGCCTGCTATCGTCCGATCACCCGTGACGGCCTGCCGCTGATTGGCCCGGTAGCCGGGGTCGAAGGCTCCTACATCGCCACCGGCCACAGCGTCTGGGGGATTCTCAACGCGCCGGCGACCGGCGAGGCAATGGCCGAGCTGATTATCGATGGCGCTGCCCGCTCGGTCGATCTCTCGGCCTTCGACCCGGCGCGGCTTCCGCCATTTGGCGGCCCGATTCGCCTCAGCCCGTGATCGCGATCTTGCTGCCCGGACCCAACAGCGGCAACAGCCCGAGCAGGATTTCTCTCTCGACGGCGACACACCCCGCAGTCGGAGCGAAATCCGGTGTTGCTATATGGAGGAAAATCGCACTCCCGGCGCCTGGAACGACCGGCTCCATGTTGTAGCCGATGACGACCAAGCGCGTCGTAGAGGTCGTCCTCCCGCCACATCTGCTCGGCACTGGCGGGGTAGGGAAGGGAGACGGGTCGGTTGTAGTTGGCGTCAGCGGGGTCGTCGACCCAGCCATCGCTCGGCGCCAAGGGTTTCACCGGTAGCCGAAAGAGGGGCCGCGATTCTGTCCGGCCGGAAGAGGATAGAGACGAGGGGGTAGATCCCGGCCGGGGTCGCGCCATCGCCCTCATGCTTGTCGGCCTTCACTCCGGCCCGACCGACCGCCGCAGCGGCACTCCCTCGCGACCAGTGAAGGCGGCCATCGCGATATTCGACATTTTCGGCTTCGGTTGCTGCTGCGGACAAACGGGCCGCCATCAAAAGTACAGGAAAATAAAAAAATCCTCTGCGGTTGATCGAGATACCCTCACCCGCCTCGCTGGCGCTCGGCACCCTCTCCCGCGGTGCAGGAGAGGGGCTATAATGCACCTGTGAGCTCCTCTCCCGCACCGCGAGATTTTGCAGAGTAGCGAATTGCGTCCTGCCGGGTTGGGGGTGGCGTGGCGCTCGCGTTGGTCAGCTGGCTTTGCCGTCACATGGTGCTGCGGCACGCCGGCCGCGTGCTGACGCGGCTGGCGGAGCTGTCGACTGGCGCGGTGCGGCGGTCGTCTCGGTTCTGCACTTGCCACAGGGCACCGTCCTACCGCGCTGCGTGGTGCGTTGCTGCTGCGCTGGTTGGTGTCTGTCCGGTCTCGGGGGCGCTGTGGCCGCCTGTCGTTCCGGGTGTTTGCGGCTGCCGTGGGCGACGGCCCCCGCCTCGCGCTCCCGGTTCGCGCGCTGCGCGTGGCTGGCCGGCAGTCTTGCGGTCGCCGCCAGCTCTAGCCGCGGCTGGTGCTGCGCAGGCACGCTGGTCGGCCGGCGCGCCGCGTCCCGCCGGCCGGCCGCGCCGCCGCGCGGGCGCGCTAAAGCCTGCGCCCCGCCCGCCGGGCGCGCGTTTCTCGCTCGTCGCGCTCCGCCCCCGCTCGTCCGCCGCCCCGCGGCGTCGCCGCCGCGTCTCCGGCCGCCCCCTCCGCGCGCCCCCTCCCCCCCCCCCCCCCCTCCCCCCTCTCGCACGCGGGAGAGGGGGGACCAAGCCCAAAGGGCTTGGTGGGTGAGGGGACACTTCGCCGCAAGGCACATCAATACATGTGCTGGCCGCCGTTCACCGAGAGCGTCGAGCCGGTGATGAAGTCGGCGTCGTCGGCGACCAGGAACAACACCGTGCGGCGCGATGTCCTCGGCCTTGCCGAGCCGGCCGACCGGGATGCGGGCGATGATCTTTTCGAGGACCTCGGCCGGCACCGCCCGCACCATCTCGGTGTCGACATAGCCGGGCGCGACGGCATTGACGGTGATGCCCCGCCCCGCGCCCTCTTGCGCCAGCGCCTTGGTAAACCCGTGGATGCCGGATTTCGCAGCGGCGTAGTTGACCTGACCGTATTGCCCCGCCTGCCCGTTGATCGAGCCGATATTGACGATGCGGCCAAAGCCTCGCGACCGCATGCCGTCGATGACCGCCCTCGACATGTTGAAGCAGGAGGAGAGGTTGGTCTGGATCACCGCATTCCAGTGCTCGTAGCTCATGCGGTGCATCGTCGAGTCGCGGGTGATCCCGGCATTGTTGACCAGCACCTCGATCGGGCCGAGCTCGCCCTCGATCTTCTTCACGCCTTCGGCGCAGGCGTTGAAATCGGCGACATCGAATTTGAAGACCGGTATGCCGGTCTCATTGTGGAATTGCTGCGCCGCCTGGTCGTTGCCGCCGTAATTGGCCGCGACCTTGTATCCGGCATTTTTGAGCGCAACGGAGATCGCGCGGCCGATGCCGCGCGTCCCGCCCGTTACCACCGCTACCCTAGCCATGCGTTCCTCCCTTTATTTTACCTTCAGCCTAGTCGCGCTCGACGCACATCGCGATCCCCATGCCGCCGCCGATGCACAGGGTCGCCAGACCCTTCTTGACGTTGCGCCGCTGCATCTCGTGCAGCAAGGTCACCAGCACCCGCGCCCCGGACGCGCCGATCGGGTGACCGAGCGCGATCGCGCCGCCATTGACATTGACCTTCTCGACATCCCAGCCGAGATCCTTGTTGACCGCGCAAGCCTGCGCGGCGAAGGCCTCGTTGGCCTCGATCAGGTCGAGATTGTCGAGCGACCAGCCCGCCTTCTTGAGCGCCATGCGGCTCGCCGGGATCGGCCCGGTGCCCATGATCGCCGGGTCGACGCCGGCGGTCGCCCACGAGACGATGCGCGCGAGCGGCCGCAGACCGCGCTTTTCAGCCTCGGCCGCGGTCATCAGCACGACGGCGGCCGCGCCGTCATTGATGCCCGAGGCATTGCCGGCGGTAACCGTGCCGTTCTTGTCGAAGGCGGCGCGCAGCTTCGCCAGCACCTCGACCGTCGTGCCGTGCTTGGGGTGCTCGTCGGTGTCGACGACCGTCTCGCCGCGGCGGGTCGCGATCTTGACCGGGACGATCTCGTCCTTGAAGCGGCCGGCCTTTTGCGCCGCCTCGGCCTTGGCCTGCGACCCGGCGGCGAAGTTGTCCTGCTGCTCGCGGGTGATCTGCCATCGCTGCGCGACGTTCTCGGCGGTGTTGCCCATGTGGTAGCCGTTGAACGCGTCCCACAACCCGTCGCGGATCATCGTATCGACGAGCTCGGCGTCGCCCATCTTGACGCCGTTGCGCAGATGGATGCAGTGCGGCGCCTGGCTCATGCTCTCCTGCCCGCCGGCGACGACGATCTCGGAATCGCCGTTGCGGATCGCCTGATAGCCGAGCGCGACGGTGCGCAGCCCCGAGCCGCAGAGCTGGTTGACGCCATAGGCGGTCACCTCGAACGGAATGCCGGCGCCGATCGAGGCCTGCCGAGCCGGGTTCTGCCCTTCACCGGCGGCGAGGATCTGGCCCATGATGACCTCCGACACGTCCTTCGGCTCGACATGCGCGCGGCGCAGCGCCTCGGCGATCGCGACCTCGCCGAGCTTATGGGCCGGCAGGCTGGCGAGCCCGCCGTTGAACGCCCCGACCGGGGTCCGCGCGGCGCTGGCGATGACGATATCGGTCATCAAGGATCTCCTCACAGGGGTTAACGCCAATGTGGGCAGCGATCGGCGAATGTAAAAGCGGGGGTCGCCGGCTGTCCAGCCGGGTAAGGCCGACCCTGGGTCAATCACACAGAAGCTCCGGCCTTGGTCGCTCCACTGCAATCAATGATTGTGTCGAAAATTGCTCATAGCTGTATCTGCAGCAAATCTACAGCCAAATCTCCCCTGCAGGTTGCAGTCACCGACCGCCCCATTCGTGCGTCGCGCCCGCCCCTCCGGCAGTTTGATCGCACGATATCCTGCCATTGCGGCCATTTTCGGGATGTGTGTGCTCATTTCACCGGAGCTGGGAACCGATCACAGCGCGGCTCACCCAAGGGCCGGCGGGTGCCCCAGCGCCAGCAATCGAACCGAGCGCTGTTTCCATCCATGTCGTCAGCACGATGGCTCTTCATGGTATAGGAAGGAAAGCATAGCTAATGGGGATCAATCGAGTGAATGGCCTTGGTGGATTGCTAAAAGTAAGGCTATGCACTCGTCTAGCAGTCAGCACATTCAGGCACAATCGTGCAAATGACTGATCCCCTTAGAGAGGCGGTGTCGCGCTTCGGCGCTACCCTAAAGCCGAAATTCTCGGGAATAGGAGCCACCGGCTCACCAGAGGATCAACTTCGCGGCCCGCTGGACCAATTGGGCCAGGACATTGTCCGGCGCGCTCGGATGGGCGACAAACGTCGTTCTTATCGGCGATCCTCGGTGCAGGAGTTGAAGACGCGGCCGGATTCGCTGTAACCAAACAAAACCTGCTGGTCGGGTTCATCGAGTTGAAGGCGCCGGGCAAGGTTGCCGATCCGCGCCGGTTCGATGATGCACACGACAGGGAGCAGTGGCAAAAGCTGAAATTGTTGCCCAACCTCGTCTACAGGATGGCAATTCGTTCAGTCTTTGGCAGGACGGCGAGCTCCACGGACGGGATCGTACAGTTGGAGGGCTCGGTAGAAAGTGCCGGCGCCGCGGTACGCGCGCCCGCGAGCTTGCTTCGGCTATTCACCGATTTTCTGAACTGGACACCCATCCCGCCCCGCTCCGCGCAGCAACTAGCGGATCTGAGTGCACGCCTCTGTCGATTGTTGCGAGATGAAGTCATTGAGCAGATCGAAGTCGGCAGCGCCGCGTTGACCAGTTGGCCGCCGACTGGCGGCGAACGCTGTTCCCCGACGCTTCGAACGAGACGTTCGCCGATGGATTTGCGCAGGCTGTTACCTTCGGCCTGCTGATGGCTCGCGCCCAAGCTTCGCGTTATCGGGCGGCCTCGACCAGGTTTCACGGGCATTGCGCCAAACCAATCTCCTGATTGGCACGGCACTCCGCGTCCTGACCGACGATGTCGATAACCAAGCAACCCTGAAAACTTCACTCGACACCCTGACCCGCGTCCTCGACGTCGTGCATTGGCCGACAATCAGCAAGGGCAGCCCCGAGGCCTGGCTTTATTTCTACGAAGGGTTCCTGAGCGTTTATGACAATGCGTTGAGGCGACGAACGGGCTCCTATTACACGCCACCGGAGATCGTGACCGCCTGGTGCGGCTGGTAGACGAAATCCTGCGCGATGACCGTCGTTTCGGTGTTGCCGAAGGACTGGCCTCCCAAGATGTCACGCTCGCCGATCCTGCGATGGGCACTGGGACTTTCCTGCTTGGCGTTCTTCAACGGATCGCTGAGAGAGTTGATACGGACCAAGGGGAGGGCGCGGTGCCCGCCGCGATCCGCGCCGCCCTCGCCAGGATCATTGGCTTCGAAATTCAATTCGGCCCGTTCGCGGTCGCACAGCTCCGGCTTGCCGCCGAGGTGGTTGATCTATTGAAGGCCGACACCGCACACCCCGAGCACGTCGCTCTGCGGCTGTTCCTTACCGATACTCTCGGCAACCCGAATGAGGAGTTTGAGTACATCCCCTACGGTCTGTCGCCATTGGCCGAACGCGATGCCCACATGTGGCAAACCGTGTTTCCCAACATGGCCAATTGGCTGCCCGACGACGAAGCGGCTCAACTGCGCTTGGAATTCGCGCGGGAAATGGAACGGTTGAAGGGGGTTGCCCAGCGGCCGGGCACGCGGATCGCGTAACGGGCGGCGACGCCCAGGCCGATCTGGCCGGCGACGGAATCGCTCCCAGTTCTCCAACCGGCGCGCGCCGAGTTCCGTCAGTGATTAATTTGCGGCGGGAGGTCGTTTTCCGGGCGCATCCAGGAGGGTCTGAGCGGGACGAGAGTTGCGTCGCCTGCCGCGAGCGTCTTGCCTTCGCGCACCGGTTCGATCCGCAACAACGCCAGACCGAGCCCGTCGCGGCTCGACCGCATTTCGCCGACCTCGCGACCATCCATGGTCACGATAGTTCCCGGTGGCGGCGTCGGCCCCTCGATCTGCGACCGGCATCAGCCGCTGCTTGACCAGCCCGCGATACTTGGTCCGGGCCGTCAACTCCTGGCCGATGTAACAGCCTTTCTGCCAGTCGACGCCGTTCAGTTCGTCGAAGCCCGCTTCGAGCAGGATCGATTTCTCCAGCACCAGATCGCGGCTGCCGTCGGGGATGCCGAGCGACAGGCGCAGCCGGTCGTAGCTGTCGAAACCGGCTTCGGCGATGCCGGCATCGGCGAGCAATGCCCGTGCCCCTTCACGCGGCAGGATGGCGCGCGCGCCGAGCGCCGCCAGCCGCGGATCGACGAAGGCGATGCCCGAACCGAACGGCCGGGCAGCTCCGGGCTCGCTCGGCAGACCGAGGGCGGCGGGCGCGTCCGCGCCGAATACTGCCGCTACGCAGAGGCCGGGTTGCTCATCGAGCGTGGCCTTCGCGCGCAGCCGATACATCGACAGCCGCCGCTTCAGATCGCCGAGGCGGGTGGCTTCTGCATCGAGCCAGATCGATTCGCCCGCTTCGACCATCATGAAATCGTGCAGGTATTTGCCCTGGGCGGTGAGCAACGCCGCATAGCGGGCCGCCGTGGGACCGACCTTGTCGACGTCGTTCGAGACGAGCCCCTGCAGAAACGGGCGGCGATCGGGCCCCGAGACAGCGAGAATGCCTCGATCATCGAGCAAAACAAAGCTAGCGTCGGCCATGGCGGGCTAGAGTTAGGCCCGGAGCGCCTGCTTGGCAAGCGGCGGAGGTCGGGATATAAGGCCCGCTGGACCGGGCGGAATGCACATCCTGTTTGTCACCGCGACGCGCATCGGCGATGCCGTGTTGTCGACCGGTCTGCTCGCCCACCTGATCGAGCGCTACCCGCACGCCCGGCTGACGATTGCGGCGGGGCCGGTCGCGGCTCCGCTGTTCGAGGCGTTGCCTGGGCTCGAACAAATCGTCGTCGTGGAAAAGCAGCGCTGGTCGTTGCATTGGCTACCCGTTTATAGCGCGGTTGCGACCCGGCGCTGGGATCTGGTCGTCGACCTGCGCGGCTCGGCGCTTGCGTGGCTGTTGCGCGCCGGAGATCGCAAGGTCATGGCGAAGGGCGATGCGCGCGAGCATCGCGTTCGTCAGCTCGCACGCCTTTTCGATCTTGATCCCCCGCCGAACCCGCACCTCTGGACCGCGTCGCCCCATGAACGGGGGGCGTGCGCTTTGATCTCTTCGGGCGGCCCGGTGTTGGCGATCGGCCCGGCTGCGAATTGGCCCGCCAAACAGTGGCGGGCAGCGCGTTTTGCCGAACTCGCCTCGCGTCTGACCGCAGCAACGGGCCCGCTGCCCGGAAGTCGCATCGCGGTATTGGCCGCAGCTCATGAGCGCGAGCTCGCCGAGCCGGTTTTGGCGGCGCTCCCTCCGGGGCGGCGCATCGACCTCGTCGGCAGAGTGGACCTGCTGACTGCCGCTGCGGTGCTGCGGCGCTGCGCAATGTTCATCGGCAACGACACCGGTCTGATGCACATCGCCGCGGCCATGGGAACGCCGACGCTGGGGCTGTTCGGCCCCAGCCCCGTCACTCAGTATGCGCCGTGGGGCGGGCGGACCGCGTGGGTCCGCTCGGCGGACCCGCCCGAGGCGATGTTCGGCCCGGGCTTCGACCACCGGACCACTGGCACCTTGATGGACGGTCTGTCCGTCGATGCGGCCGAGGCGGCAGGGCGCCGGCTGTGGCATTCGGTCGAGAGCGCTGCGGCGTGAGCGAGCCGCGGCTTTCCGCCGTGGTCGTCGCCCATGACGAAGAACGCCAGCTCGCCGATTGTCTCGCCTGCCTCGGCTTTGCCGACGAGACCGTCGTCGTGCTCGATCGGTGCCGTGACGGCTCGCGGGAGATCGCGCTATCTTTTACCGAGCACCTCGTCGAAGGCGCCTGGCAGCGGGAGGGGCCTCGGCGGCACGCCGGGATGGACGCCTGCCGCGGTGAATGGATCCTCGAAGTCGACGCCGACGAGAGGGTGACACGCGAGCTCGCGGCCGAAATCCGGCGAGTGGTTCGAACCTCGCCCGCTGCCTGGCACCTCGTCCGCGTGGACAATTATATCGGGGCGCGCCGCGTCCGCTGGGGGTGGGGCGCATCCTTCGGCAGGTCGGCGCACGCCGCGCTCTATCGCAAGGGCGCCAAACAATGGGGCGATCAGCGGGTGCACCCGACGGTTTCGTTAGCGGGACAGCAGGGTGAGACGCTCGCACCGCGCCTCGTCCACTATGTCGACCGCGACGTCTCCGACATGCTGCAGCGCCTCGACCGCTACACGACCGCCCGGGCGCAGGACCTCCGGGAAAGCGGCGACATCGGCAGCTACAGTCGAAACCTGCGCCGCATCGTCTCGCGCTTCTGGAAATGCTATGTCGGTCGGAAAGGATACCGCGAAGGTCCGTATGGTGTTCTGATCGCGCTCTGCGCCGCGCTCTACCCGATCCTCTCCTATCTCAAGGCCCGCCTCGATCCCGCGGAGGCCCCTCACCCCGACCCTCTCCCCGCGTGCGCGAGACGAGGGAGCAAGTCGGAGCGGATGATGGCTGAGGTGGTGATGGCCGATGACGGGATCGCCTTTGACGGAGCGACGGCGGAGCGGGGGCCGCTGGGCGGGGCGGAGACGGCGTTCGCGGCGCTCGCCGAAGCCTTGGCGCGGCGCGGCCATCGGGTCACGGTGCGCAATCGCTGCCTCGTCGCACTCTGCCACAACGGTGTGCACTGGGCGCCGCTGTCGGACGGAATTCCGCCGGCTTGTGACCTTTACATCGGCAACCGCGGCCACCGGGTCATCGGCCTCGTTCGCGAAGCCGGGCGCCGGCTGTTTTGGCTGCACAATCCCGCCGGTTATTTGAAGAAGCCACGCAATCTGTGGCGGCTCGCCCGGTACCGCCCGATCCTGATTACGACGGGAGCCTACCACGCAACAACGGTGCCGGACTGGCTGCCCTGCGGCGGGCGCGAGACCATACCCTATGGCGTGCTCGACCGCTTCCGCGTGGCGGCGCCACGCGAGGCGCCACCGCCGCGGGCAATTTTCACCTCGAACCCGCTTCGCGGGCTCGCTTGGCTGCTCGACCTCTGGGTTGCACGCATCGCACCGGCAGTGCCGCGAGCGGAATTGCACATTTATGCCGGAGAGAGGGTGTACGGCTCGACCCGAGCGCCGCGGATGGATGAGGTTCTGGCGCGGGCCGACAGCCTCGCCGCTCACCGAATTCGCCGGTTCGCGCCGGTCGGCCGCGCAGAATTGGCCGCAGCGCTGTCCGGCGCCAGGGTCATGCTTTACCGCGGCGACCCCGGGGAAACATTCTGTCTCGCGCTTGCCGAGGCGCAGGCAATTGGATTGCCGGCGATAGTGCAGCCCCTGGGCTCGGCCCCCGAGCGGGTCATCGATGGCACCACAGGCCGTGTTGCCGAGGACGACGACGCATTTGCGACGGCGGCGATAGCGGCGCTACGCGACGACGCCTTGTGGCGGCGATGGCACCTAGCCGCTCTCGCGAGACAAGGCGGAGCGAGCTGGGACGCCGTTGCGGGCAGGTTCGAAGCGCTGATGAGATGACCCGGCGGGTGCTGCAGGCGATTGCCGGTGCGGCGCATGGCGGAGCTGAGACCTTCTTCACCCGGCTCGCCGCGGCGCTCCAGCGCGCCGGAGAGCCGCAACGGGTGCTGATCCGCCGCAATTCGAGCCGGGCGCAATGCCTTCGCGCCGCAGGGGTCGGGGTCGGCGAACTCGCCTTTGGCGGCATCTTCGACCTAGCGACCCGATTCGCCTTCGGGCGCGAGATCGCCGCCTGGCGCCCCGATATCGTTCTGACCTGGATGAGCCGCGCCACGCGGCTGTGCCCGCGCGGCGACTTCGTGCACGTCGCCCGCCTCGGCGGCTATTACGATCTGAAATATTATCGCCGCTGCGATCATCTGATCGGAAACACCCGCGCCATCATCGATTACGCGATTGCCAAGGGCTGGCCGCGCGAACGGATCATTTACTTGCCTAATTTTGTTCCCGATTCGGCTGCCGTCGCACCCAGCATCGCGGCGGGCGGACGGGCGCCACTGGCGTTGGCGCTTGGCCGGCTTCACCCAAACAAGGGTTTCGATCTGCTGCTTGAGGCTCTCGCCGAGACCCGGGATGTCACTCTTTGGATCGCCGGAGATGGGCCGCTTCGATCAAGCCTCGAACGCCGCGCCTCTCGCCTGGGAATAGACGGCCGTGTTCGTTTTCTTGGCTGGCGTGAGGATGTGCCCCACCTTTTGGCCGCGGCCGATCTCCTTGTATGCCCCTCGCTCCACGAACCGCTCGGCAATGTCGTGATCGAGGCCTGGTCCGCCGGATTGCCAGTCGTCGCCACGGCGAGCGACGGGCCGGCCGCTCTGATCCAGGATGGCGAAAGCGGGCTCCTGGTACCGCTTCCCGGAAGCCGCGGCGGTGGCCCGCAAGCGCTCGCCGGTGCGATCGAGCGGGTTTGCGGGAATCCCGCGCTGCGTGCGAGACTCGGCAAAGCCGGTCGCCGGGCCTACGAGGCCGAGTTCACCGAGCCGGTCGTCGTCGCCGGCTACCGCAGGTTCTTCGATCAAGTGACACGCTGATGTGCGGGATCGCCGGGCTGATGACATATGACGGCGCGGCCCCGCCGGCGGCCCCGCTGCGCGCAATGGAGGAGGCGCTGCGCCACCGGGGTCCGGATGGCGATGGGCGATACCGATCGGGGGACGTCGGGATGGTCCAGACCCGGCTCGCGATCATCGATCTCGCGACCGGCGACCAGCCTCTCTACGAACCGGGTGGCGCGGCGCTGATTGCCAATGGCGAGATCTACAACTACCTCGAACTGCGCGCGGACCTCGGCAGCGCCCGTTCGGCGGCTTTGTCGACGCAGTCGGATTGCGAGCTCCCGCTGCATCTCTATCGGCAATACGGGCTCGACTTCGCCGCGCATCTTCGGGGCATGTACGCGATTGCGCTGCACGACCCGTCGGCCGGCCATCTGATCCTCACCCGCGATCCGTTCGGCATCAAGCCCCTCTATTACGCCGAAACGCCGCGCGCCTTTGCTTTCGCCTCGGAGCCGGGCGCGTTGATCGAGGCCGGTATCGTCACCCCGCAGCTCGTCCGGTCGGCTCGCAACGAGCTGGTGCAGATGCAGTTTACAACCGGTCGTGAGACGATCTTCGCCGGGATCAATCGAGTGCTCCCGGGGGAGATGGTGGTGGTGCGCCGGGGGCGCATCGTCGAGCGCCGGCGCTGCGCAGCGCTGCCCGAGGGCGGCCCGTTGCAGCTCGGCGAGGCCGAGGCGATTGCCCGGCTGGATGCCGCTCTTATGGAAAGCGTCCGCCTGCACCAGCGCTCGGACGTGCCGTTCGGCGTTTTTCTCTCGGGCGGCATCGATTTGACGGCGGTGCTCATGATTATGGCGCGGCTCGCCGAGCGCCCGGTCAAGGCTTTCACTATCGGCTTTGCCGGGGGTGAGATCGCGGACGAGCGCCCGGCCGCACGCGCCGCCGCTGCTTCGGTCGGGGCCGAGCATGTCGAACTCGTGTTTGATGAAGCTGATTTCTGGAAGCTGCTGCCCGAAATCGTCTCTGCAGTCGACGACCCGACCGCCGATTATGCGATCCTGCCGACCTGGGCTCTTGCCCGCGCGGCGCATGAAGCCGGCCTCAAAGTTATTCTCACAGGCGAGGGCGGTGACGAGCTTTTCGCCGGGTATGGACGCTATCGCAGCGCGATGCGCCCATGGTGGGCGGGCGGGCGCACGCCTCGGGCGCGCGGCGTGCTCGACGGGCTCGGGATATTGCGAAGCGAGATCGCTGGCTGGCGCGACGGCATCGCCGCTGCCGAGATCCGCAATAGCGATCACGGCCGAACCCCGTTGCAGGTCGCGCAAGCGGTCGATTGCGCCGATTGGCTGCCGAACGATCTGCTGAACAAAGTGGATCGCTGCCTGATGGCGCACGGTACCGAAGGCCGGACGCCCTATCTCGATACCGAGCTGGCGGCACTTACCTTCCGCCTGCCGGACGAACTCAAGGTCAGGCGCGGGTCTGGCAAATGGCTGTTGCGCCGGTGGCTCGCCGATCGTCTGCCCGACATGCAGCCCTTCAGCCGCAAGCGCGGCTTCACGGTTCCGGTGGCGCGCTGGATCGCGCGTCGCGGCGCCGACCTCGGCCCCCTGGTCGCTCGCTCAGCCGCGGTGCGCGAAATCTGCCGCCCGGATGCAGTGGAGCGCTTATTCGCCGCCCCCGCCGGCAGGCGGACCGCCCGCGCCGCCTGGAACCTGCTCTTTTACGCGCTCTGGCATCGCCGCCACATCGAGCGCGCCCCGTCGCCGCAGGACACGATGGCCGCGCTGGCCGATTGCGGGTGACCGCGTCGTCTCGATCGCGGTTACCAGCTCAGAACAGAACGCCGGTTTCGAACATGAAGCGGGTCTGCGTCGTATTGCCGAAGGTCGGGCCGAGCGCGAAACCGGGAGTTGTGCTGCTCGTTCCGACATGGGAGAACTCGGCACGCGCGAAGTAGATCCCGTACTGGTAGGTCGGGGTCACGGTGACCGACCACGCACTGCTACCGGGACCGTAGATCAGGCTGGGTGCGCCATTCGCCACACTGCCCGTGCTCGAGATATACTCGAACCGAACCGGCAGACTGAAACCCGGCAACCACGAATCCTCGGGAAACGAATAATTCACCAGTATCGCCCCGCCATAGGTCGATGCCGAGGAAAAAGTGTTGAACGGTGGCGACGAATTCCCCGGCACATTTGTGTATTGGAAATAGGGCGTGATAGTCCACGGTGCGGAATTGTAGGTATAGATGACGTTCAAAATCGTCTCGTTGTTCTGAAACAAAGGTGTGGCAGTCGTTAAATTGAAAGGCGTCGTAGTCGTTACTTTGGTGGAATGCGCATAGTTGCCGCCGGCAGCGATGGTGAAGGTGTTCTCTTTGTCAAGGGTGTAGGCCAGCGACCCTGTGAGCCAGGTAAACTGATTCGAGTAAAAGCCATCGTTCCAGGAGAACGAGAAGGCGAGGGGATCCGCGGTGTAGTTGAGCTGGGCGCCGCGGCTGATGGCGGGTTCCTGGTTCCACAAGAGGCCGCGCTCGATGTTCATGTTCTGAAAGGTGAACGTGTATTCGGCGCCTATCAGGGTCGGCAACTTGCCGCCCTGGACAGAGAATAGCGTCTGTCGGCGCGAGCTTCAGGTTGGCGACCGGCAAGGCAGAGAAGAAGTCGCCGGTCGCCTTCGGAGTGTTGAAGTAAGGCGTGCCGAGCGCCGGTATTGTATAGGCTCCAGCCTGCACGTAATACTGCAAAAGCCCGTCAGTTTTTTGAAAGATGAATTGGCCATTGGTCAGACTGCCGAGCGAGCGCTGGTCTCCAGGAAACGGGTTGTTCTGCCAGAGCGCCAGACCGCTGACGATTCCGGTCAAATAGACGGGGCCGAGCGGGCCGGCGTCGAAGTTGATCGGATTTGGATTGCCCGCGAGGGGGCCGGTCAGAGGCGGTGTCGTCAATGCCACCGGCGCCGCCGGTTTTTCGCCTGCAGCGGGCTGCTCGGCGTTCTCCTCGGCCCATGCCGAGCCAAGGAGACAGCCAAGCAGCGCCGAAGCCAAAGCGGTACTCCCAACGATGCCGTTGCTGGTGTTCTTCATATCAAAAGCCTTTCGAATCCCGACTTCCCGCTCGTCAAAGACTGATCTTTGTGCTTCTCCTATCGATCTGTTGTCATCTCCCCGTACGTCTTTACGGCTAGCAAGCGCCATACCACCAACCCGGAGATCCCACGGATTACCTGGCAAACCGGCCAGTTGTGCATCTATCCCGCCTATTCCCCGTATTTCCTGGACCGCCGCGTTATTTTTGTTGATTCCCACCTTCGCAATATTGAACAATTTCTAGGCACTTCAGGGTATTTCCGGCGCGGAAATTGCCAGACAGAGACCCCGTCTGGGAAAGCGGCTGCGGGGTCGCTCGGTTGTTTCGAGAACGGGTCGCGGATCTACGATGCGCGGCGCGGTCCTGGGAGTATCATTGCAGCCACCGCACGGCAGCCTGGCCGAACTCCATCGAGTTTGGAAGACGCTGTCGCCGACCGAGAAAGTCGCTCACCCAGCCTCGCGCTTTTCCATAATATTCTTGCAGCGTCAAATAGACGGGCTGCTTGCGGCCCTCATCGTCGATCAGCCAAAATCCGCGCTGGCGGCCGCCCCTGACCTCGTTGTTGTACATTTCCCAATAAAGGACGAACGGGCAGCCCCATTCGAGCCCGATTCGCATCACCCGCCGGGATAGGGCGTCCTGTTCCTGCGGCGTGTAGCGGTCGGCCGGGAAACCGTACTCGCCAATGAACACCCGCTTTCCGGATATGCCGTCTTTCGGCTTCAGTTGCGACTGCAGATAATCAAGGGCTTGCGGCAGCTTTTGCTCGGGGTTAGGGAGCAAAGAATCATATGCCGAGTAGGAAACATAATCGACCCGAGTGGCGGGCAAGATGGCGTTGGCGGCGCGCGGCCTGCCGGCTATTGCGTCCCAAACCAGATTGAGCTCGAGGTAATAGTAAACCCTAAGGTCTGAACCCGGGGTGTCGCGCTTGGCGTCATCCACCGCCTGTTGCCTGCGCTCGATCCACGCTGCGACATTCGCCAGCAGCTCGGGCGACGGCTCTTTCTTGCGACTGGCGGTGAGATGATTGTCCATCTCCCAATTGCCGAGGAAGAAAACTTTGCCGGTTCCGCTGTAGGTCTGCCGCAGGTAGCGCGTCAGATCGTAGAGTTCACGGTACTCGGTGCCGAGCGTCGCAGGGTCGAACAGCCGCGCTCGAGCGGCCGGTGCATATGCCCACATCAACAGATTGGCGAAGGGCATGTCGATTACGGTTTTGATCGCTGGGTCGCTGCGAGCGATCTCCGCCAGTGTCTGCTCGCCGTCGGAGTCGCTTTGAGCTGGAACTTTATCGTGTTGGAGCCGAGCGCGGCGATCGCTTCGGCGGTCTCGACAACAGGCGGTGCCGCGGTGAAATGATAGGAAGGACCAAAGGTTTGCGTGCCGAGAACGTAATTGAAGTGCTCGACGGGCCTTGCTGTCTGCGCTTCCGCGCCGGCTGCAACGGCGAGCGCAAAGGTCCCGGCAATCAGCCGAAGCAAGGATGGGCGGAGGCGGGGGGCTCTGGCTTCCGCCAAGCGGGTGCCAGTTCGCACGTAGAGCATCAAGGCTCGGACACCACTTCTTAAGCAACTTCTTCTACCTATGCAGGGCGGTATCGGCCGCCCCGCGCTACTACCCGAAACGATGACCGCAATTTCTTCGACGAGAGATGACAGAGGCACCGGCTATCTTCTTGCTTGCGAACGATCGCGTGCTGGCGAATATCGTGCAGCTGCTGCACAGCCTGCGAGTGCACGGCTTCACAAACAAGGTATTTTGTATCGAATTTAATGAAGAAACTCACTTTTTGAGAAAGGTATGTCGGGTTTTCGGAGTGGAGAGCTACGATGTCGGCCTTGAGCGGATCGATGCTCTTGGCCGCCGTATTTTCGATAGGGATCCGCCGGCCAATCCCTATCCATATTGCCTCGGCAAGCTGCGGAAGTTGTCTTTTCTAACCTTTCCGGGGCCGGCGGTCTACCTCGACGCCGATTGCATCGCCACCGCAGGGGCGGAGCTTTTCAACGAGGTCTTCTCAATGCCGGCGCCGGGCATCGGCTATATCAACACCAGCCCGGATGGGGTCTACGAAAATGTGCCGGCAGCAGCGGCGCTGCGTGATCGCTCGATCTTTATGACGTCGGGAATGATTGCCAAATCTCTCGCTGCCGTCGAGATTACAGAATTCGAGCAGTTCTTTGACGATGCCATGATCGAGCATCTCCACGGGGTGCGAAGACGCAATGGCTATGTCGATCAGCCATTGTGGAACTTCCTGGTGGATTCCGCATTCTTCTCAGCCGTCGACCTGCTTGCCGACAAACGAGCCTCGCGGGTGACGAGCGTGACGAGCGACCTCAATCTGCAGCCAGACGGGTCGGCCAGCGTGGGCGGATTGCCCGTTCTGCTGCTTCATCTCGCCGGCCCGGCGCTAAAGAAGAGCCAGCGCTACCGGTACTTGTTGGATGGAATGCTGCTTGGCGGTCTGCGCGATATCGCCGGCAGCGACCCCGACTCATTTTCAGAAATCAATAAATTCCTGTTCACCCGGTAGCGACGCGGTTTGGCAATGCCGCGCGACCCGCTGGAGCCCAAGGTGCTGCCCAAAATTTCCGTCGTGATCTGCACGTTCAATCGTCACGATATGCTCTACGAAGCGATCATGTCGATCGAGCTGCAGGACCTGCCTAGGCAGGAGTACGAACTAATAATCGTCGATAATTCGGACGATCTGCAAGCCCGCGACCAGTTTCGCGACGGCTTACAAATCACGTGTGCTCATCGCTATCTCGACGAGGCACGCCCAGGCCTATCGCGCGCCCGCAATATCGGTATCCACGCCGCGCGCGGCGAACTCGTAGCGTTCTTGGATGACGACGCTAAGGCGTCCTCCGGCTGGCTGCGCCATATCGTCGAGGCGTTTTCGCGGCATGAGGCGGCGGGCGTGGCGGGTGGCCCGGTACGGCCGATCTGGGCGGCACGCTGCCCCGACTGGTTGACGCCTCGGCTGCAGAGCTTTCTGACGATCATCGATCGAGGCGACGAGGCGCGCCTGTTGGACGGGGAGGAGTGGCTATCCGGCACTAATATCGCATTCCGCACCCGGGCGGTTACTGAAGCCGGCTTGTTCCCGGAAAACCTCGGTCGCATCAGGGGCCTCTTATTGTCCAACGAGGAGCTGCTCGTCACCAGGCGCATAAGAGATCTCGGTTATACGGTGTTCTATGATCCGAAGATCGAAATGCATCATCGCGTCCATCCCGATCGGGTCAGCCAGTCCTGGCTGCGGCGAAGGGTGTTTTGGCAAGTGTTGTCGGATCTGTTCGTAAACGATCAGCCGCCGTCATGCCGTCCCGAAGACGATATCCGGCGGGTTCTGGACTTTTTGATGAAACTGGCGCCGCGTCACCGCGGCGCCATGGGATTGTTTCTCGACACCGACGATGCGCAGCTGCTCGAGGCGCAAACCGAGGCGATCAGTGCGCTGGCCAAGCTGCTGGCGACCGACTGCGGGGATTGGCGCAGCTTTCTCGCGGAAGGACAGCAATAGGTGACGGCGGCGGCCCGCTCGGTCCTCGTCCTGTCGACGACGCCGCCCCTGCCGCGCGACTATGGCAACCGCAATCGGGTGCACCAGACGGTGTCGCTGTTCCGGCGGATGGGGTTTTCGGTTTCTTTCCTGCTTTACCCGATAGATCGCGATTGGGCCGAAGAGGTGCCCGGCTATTATCGTCAACTGGTTGACAGCTTCGACTATTTCGCGATCGTCCCGAACAGCCGTAAACTGCATCAAAATGCCCGTGGCTACCACCACGCCATCGACGACTGGTGGGACGACACCATCGCACAGCAGCTGATTTGGCTGTTCCAGCGCAAAAAATTCGATGTCCTTTTCGTCAATTATACCTTTCTGACGAAGGCGTTCGAGTATGCGCCGCCGGGCGTAATCAAGATCTTGGACACGCACGACCTTTTTTCGGGGCGGCGAGAGCTGTTCGAGAATTTCGGGGTGGCGCCGGAATTCTTTTATACCTCGCCGGAGCGGGAGAAAGTCGCGCTCGACCGCGCGGATGCGGTGATCGCCATCAAGCAATCCGAGGCGGTCGCCCTCGAGGCGCTCACTCAGCGGACCGTCTTTTCACTGCCGTATTGGGACGATCGTTCCCATGAAACCAGTGCGAAGCCCGACGGGCTCAGAGTTTACGATCACGACACACCGCTTCGCCTGGGATATTTGGGAGCGCACAACTCGGTCAATATTGCGAACTTTCGGCGCTTTCTCTCGATTTTTGCCCGCTATGTCGTGCTCTACAACCTGCCGGTCGAAGTGATCATCGCCGGCAACGTGTGCGAGGGAATCGCCGAAGATCATCCGTTCGCCAGAAAACTGGGCTTTCTCGACGATAGCGCCGAGTTTTACAGAATGGTCGATGCGGTGGTGATCCCGCTCGAATTTTCGACCGGCATAAAGATCAAGGTGGCGGAGGCCTTGGCGTGGAACGTGCCGGTGCTGGCGACGCGCGATGCCTTTGACGGCTTCCGAGCCTACCACTCGACGCAGCATGCCCCGACATTGCAAGCACTTTGCGAGATGATCGCGTCGGTGGCCTACTGCGAGATCCCACCCCATGAGCTGGCATGGGCGACGCGAAAGGCGGGGATCGCGGCGGCCGTGGCGCAGGAGCGCGGGTTCACACAACTGCAAAGGTGGATCGACACATCACTAGGTCCAGTCGTGCGGGCGTGCCGGGAGTTGCTCGGCTGCTTGAACGAACCGCTGCAAGAGCTCGGTGTTGACGAGGTGATCGAACGCGCCGGAGCACTGTCGCGCAATGATGCTTACCGGCCGCTGGCCGGCCATTGCGCGCACCAGATCTGCCAAGCGCTCGGCTACCCGATTGGAAGCTGGGGCCTGTCGCAGAAGATCTTCCAACGCAATTTCGACCTGCACGGCCAAATAAAATGGATCAACCAGCAGGTCGTCCTCAGCGGCTGACCCAAAGCAGTGTCGGAGCTCAGCCGCTCGCGTCTGGCTCTCGCATTTATGGGGCTTCGACGCGGATCAGCGGCGATCTGGGCGGCAAAGCCGGACTGCCGGTGTCGGCGACCTTTACATCTCTTACTCCCAACTCGAACGCGGAATTCGCAAACGGCTGAGATCATGTTGTTTTTTTCGATGGCACAACATTTGCTCTAGTTCATCACGTGTACCGTTTTTACAGAGAGGTAACTAAAGTGAAAGTTGTTAATAGGTTCCTGACTGGGATCATGCTCACTGCTGGCGCTGCGTTTGCCGTCGTGAGCATGTCGACGACCCCGGCGCAGGCCACATTGGCACAAACGGGTGTCTGCCCGAGTGATGTTGGCCATGTTGGTGAAGGCGGAGGCGGTGTCGGCAACGCGTCTGACTGCAATCTGCTGATCAGCTTTAACGCAAACGGTTCAATCTCGACCTCGTCCGGGCCACAGACCACGTACGATAGCATCGATGATTCCTACGAGGGCATTGCAAACAATAGCGGTGGAACAATCTTCAGCTTCAATATCACGTGTACCGCGGGAACCGACTGCTTTGCTTTCGATGGCGACGGCATCGACCTGTACTCCGGTACTCATAGCGCCACCGTGGCCCCGAATGCTCAGGACAATTCGGACGGGGTTACGGGGCGAACTGAAGGATATTGGCCGCATTGCCTCTGCCATGACCGGCACGAGTGAAAATCATTCAGCACTTCCAAATGTGGACACCGCGGCTCAAAATCATCGGCGAGGCCGACCTGCAACGCCTCAAACATTTGGACACGTGCGCGGCCCGAGTGATCGATAAGCTTCCGGACAACATCTTCAAGCTCGGGATCATCGCCGCCCTGTTTCCGGGTGCTCGCGTTATCTTTTGTCACCGGGATGCGCGCGATACCTGCTTGTCGAATTATTTCCAACTGTTCACGGACGGCAATCTCTTCTCTTACGATCTGGTGGATTGCGGAAGACGGGCGCGAGAGACTGCACGCCTTGCTGCGCACTGGCAATGGGTCTTGCCGCTGCCAGTGATCGAGATCGGCTACGAGCGACTGGTTAATGACCTGGAGGGAGAAAGCCGCCGGTTGATCGAGTTCCTTGGACTGGATTGGGAACCGGCCTGCTTAGACTTCCACCGGACGGAACGGCTCGTAGCAACCGCGAGCACGTGGCAAGTCCGCCAGCCGCTCTATAGCCGTTCGGTCGCCCGCTGGCGACATTACAAGAGCCACCTCGGCCCGCTGCTTGCTGTATTAGAGGAGACCCAAACCGAGATGGAAAAGCGGCCCGATTTAGGGCCGCCTCTCGCTCCAGAGATGATATGAGGGTTTAGTTTCTGTTGCGGCGGCGCCGGGCTAGGCCCGCGAGACCGAAAAGCGCTGCACCCAACAGAGACAAGCTGGCGGGTTCGGGAACCGAGCTCCCAATGATCGGCGGTGAGTTGATGTTTATTGGCTGCTCCAGTGAGAAGTAGTCTGTGTCGCCCGTGGTTCCGCTGACCGCGCTCGCGATCGGAGTGAGGAAGTGCACTGTGCCGGAGTTGGTGCCGCTGATCGTGCCGCCGCCGCCATTGTCGTGAAATTCATCCGCACCGCCTTAGGCGTCGACTCCGGAGGTGAACGCCGGTGGCTTTGACAGACCCGCGGCCGCATTTGACACACCCGTGTAGACGTCGATCCCGTCACCGTCGAAACCGAAGATGTCGTTTCCGGTGATCATGAAGCTGCTGATCGTGTGTCCGCTGTGGTTTACCACTCCAATCAGCGCATCGTCGCTGCCGTCGTAGTTTGTCGTCGCTGATGGCGGTGCCGACGTACTGACCGAGCCATCGCCGTTGAACGTAATTACCAGGTTGCAACCACCAAAGGTGGCGTCGGTATGGGTAAAGGCGGTCGTCGGGCAGACCCCGGCCTGGGCGGACGGCACCGTTACCGGCGCAGCTAGGATAGCCGCCCCGGCCAAGATCGTGCCGGAGAGAAGAAGGTTCGAGAGTTTCACTTGAATAGTTCCTTCGCTTTGGTGGTCGATGTCGCTCCTTTCAGCAAATGTCGTGCCAAGAGAACAATGTGCTTGCTCTCCAGGTAATTAGAAAAATTTACTAAGTTACCATCGGTCAGGATTGTCGGAATTTCTTACATAAATCGAAATCGTGTTTTGGCAATTTTCATCGTTAACTTGGTTAATACCGACCGAGACCTTGCGCTCGCGAGCCGACGTCAAGGCTTTATGCCCCGGCTTTTGGCGGGGCTGGCGCGCCGACCACAATTCCGCTCCTCTCGCCGCGGCGGCTGCAGTAGGGCCCGGCTCGGCCACTCGAACGAGTGTCAAATCCGCCGACATCGTATTAGCAAGGGCTAGGGCGGCTTTAGCTGGATCTTTAGCCCGTCAGATCATGGGTCGGGGATCTGGATGACGAGGCCGTCCCGGCCGGGCTCGACGCCGCTCGGCAATTCGGCGCTGAGCTCCCGATAATCGAGGCTCTGGTCCATGTGGGTCAGCACGGCGCGCCGCGGACGCACCCGCGCGATCCACGACAAGGTCTTAGCAAGATGAGAGTGCGTCGGATGCGGCTCGCGCCTCAGGCAATCGACAATCCAGAGTTCGACCCGTTCAACTGCGGCGAAGGCCGCGTCGTCGAGCTCGGTCACGTCCGTCGAGTACGCGAAACCGCCGATCCGCAGACCGAGGGTCGTGCTGAAGCCATGGTCCTGCGCGAACGGAACGGCCGGAATCCCGGCGATCTCGAACGGGCCGCGGATCTCGTGCGGCTCGAGGGTAGGCTTATGAAACCGGCCCGGCTCCGACGGCGGCTCGAGGACGTATCCGAAGCGGCGGCCGATCTCGCTCAAGGTCTTCGCGTCGGCAAAAAGCGGGATCGCCCGCCCCATCAACCGGTTTATCGAGCGCAGATCGTCGATCCCGTGGAGGTGGTCGGCATGCGCATGGGTCACCACGACGGCGTCCAACCGCGAGACCCTGGCGTCGATCAATTGCTCGCGCAGATCGGGCGAGGTATCGATCAGGATGACAACGTGCCCGATCTCGACCAGTGCCGACACGCGCCGGCGGCGATTGCGGCGGTCTGTGGGATCACAGCGGCCCCAGTCCGGGCCGATGGCGGGTACACCGGTCGAGGCGCCGCAGCCGAGGACGGTGACCCTCATCCTGCGGACGGGGTCGCCTTGGTGAAGAGGCGGAAGAAATTGTCGTGCGTCGCCGCCGCGAGGTGCTGCGGATCGAGCCCCTTCAGCGCCGCCACCGCCGCCGCGGTCGCCGCCACGAAGGCTGGCTCGTTGCGCTTGCCGCGATAGGGCACCGGCGCGAGATAGGGCGCGTCGGTCTCGACGAGCAGCCGGTCGATCGGCAGGTCGCGCACGATCGCGCGCAGCTCTTCGGCGTTGCGGAAGGTCACGATGCCGGAGATTGAAACGTAAAAACCTAACGTGATAGCAGTTTCGGCGAGCGCTCGGCCGCTGCTGAAGCAATGCAAGACCCCCGGCGGCGGCCGCTCTTCCTCGAGGAGTTGCGCGATCTCGCGATCCGCCTCGCGGGCATGGATAATCAATGGCAAACCGCTGGCGCGCGACGCCGCGATGTGGACACGGAAGACATGCTCCTGAATGTCGCGGGGGCTCAGATCATAATGAAAGTCGAGGCCGGTCTCGCCGATGCCGACGACTTTTGGATGATCGGTCAGCGCGAGAAGCTGGTCGGCGAGCAGCGGGGCGTGGTCGGCAGCTTCGTGCGGGTGCGCCCCAACCGAACACCAGATCCCCTCATAGGCCTCGGCGATCGCGCGCACCCCGTCGAATTGGTCGAGCCGCGTGCAGATCGTCAGCATCGTGTCGACCCCAGCCGCCCGGGCGCGCCCGACCACTGCATCCCGCTCTGCCGCGAAATCGGGGAAATCGAGATGACAGTGGCTATCGACCAGCACGGGGCCCCTGCCCTCGGCCACTACGGGGCCGCCTCCTCGACAAAGCGCGGGAAGATGGCTTCCGGCTTTGGCAATCGGGTTCCCGGTGCGAGCGGCGTCTCGGCCAAGGCGACGAAAGCGCGCGCCGCCTCCGGCACCGCCAGCTGATCGAGGAGCTTTCGCGCCGCGCCGGGCACGAAGGGCTGCACCAGGATCGCCAGATGGCGCAGCGTCTCGGCCAGGGTGTAGAGCACCGTGCGCATCCGCGCCGGATCGCTGCGGCTGAGCGCCCAGGGGGCCTGCTCGTCGACGTAGCGATTGGCCTCGCCGACAACCCGCCAGATCGCCTCGAGCGCCAAATGAAAAGCCTGCTCGGCGATATGCCCACGTACTGTCCCGAGGAGGTCTTGCGCAGCGTTCAGCAGTGCCGTGTCGCCGGCGCCCAACTGCCCGTAATCGGGCACGCAGCCGCCGCAATTGCGGTTGATCATCACCAGCACGCGCTGCGCCAGATTGCCGAAATCATTGGCAAGATCGCTATTGAGCCGGCCCACAACGGCGCGGTGCGAAAAATCGCCGTCGCTGCCGAACGGCAGCTCGCGCAGCAGGAAATAACGCGCCGGATCGACCCCGTATCTCTCGACAAGCAGGTCCGGCGGGATGCCGTTGCCGAGGGATTTCGACATTTTCTCGCCTTCGATTGTCCACCAGCCGTGCGCGAAGATCCGGCGCGGCGGCTCGAGGCCCGCCGCCATCAGAAAGGCCGGCCAATAAACAGCATGAAAGCGCAATATATCTTTCCCGACGACATGAAGCACGCTTGGCCAGAAATTCGAGAATTCCGCATTCTCAGTATCAGGATAGCCAAGCGCAGTGATGTAGTTGGCCAGAGCGTCGAGCCATACGTAGACGACATGCTCGGGGTTTCCCGGCACCGGGATCCCCCAGCTGAAGCTGGTGCGCGAGATCGAAAGATCGTTCAACCCGGCTCTGACAAAGCTGATGACCTCATTGCGCCGGCTGCGCGGAGCGACTGCATCGGGGTTCGCATCGTAGTACGCCAGCAGCCTATCCTGCCACGCCGAGAGCCGGAAAAAGTAGTTTTCCTCCTCCAGCCACTCGACCTCGGCGCCGGTCGGCGCCTTGCCGTCGACCAATTCGCTCTCGTCGTAAAAGGCTTCGTCGCGCACGCAATACCAGCCGGCGAAACGGCCGAGATATATTTCGCCCCGCCTCTCCAGCTCTTGCCACAGCGCCTGCACGCCGCGCACGTGGCGCTCCTCGGTCGTGCGGATATAGTCGTCGTAGCTGACGTCGAGCAGCCGATCCATTTCGCGGAACGCGGCAGAAACGCGATCGGCAAATTGCAGCGGCGTCAGGCCGAGAGCCTGCGCCGAGCGCTCGACTTTCTGCCCGTGCTCGTCGGTTCCCGTCAGAAACTTCACACGGCGCCCATCGAGCCGCATGAAGCGCGCCAGCACGTCGGCGGCTACCGTCGGATACGCATGCCCCAAATGCGGCGTGTCGTTGACGTAGTAAATCGGCGTCGTGACGAAAAATGGCCGGTCGGCGGTCATGGCGGTCTCCAAACCGCAGATATGGGGCCGTGCCGATGCCGATCCAGCCGGCGCCCGGCGCCGCGGTTCTACCTCGCGATTTCCTCGAGCGCAAAAAACGCGCCGAGGATGGCCTGCTTGCGATCGAGGTTGAGCTGGTCTGTGTTGGCGAAATCGCGGCTGATCCGGTCGCGCAGATCCGCCCAGCGCGCCGGATCGGCGCAAGCGGAGAGACGCTGCATCGCCTCCCCTTCCCCGGCGACCAGCTCGTCCGATCCGAACGGCCGCCCAGCGGCACGAAGGATCATCCTGGCAAGAAACTGCGACAGCAGCTCTTCGCTGGCGCGGTAGGCCTCTTCCGCGTCGGGGCGAGCGAGCTTGTCGGCGAAAGCATAGAGCTCGGCGACTTCAATGCGGGGAACCTGCGCTAGGATGCCGATGATTGACCGGTAAAGCGCCAGCCCGCCGGCGTCGGCGAGCTCGATCGCCCGGCCGGCGCTGCCTTCGGCCAGTCCCGCCAGCGCCGCGGCGTCTGATTGAGAGAGTTCCGGCCGGTGCTGCCCTAGCAGCTGCAAGACCAGCGGACGCGCCAGTGCTGCGAGCGGAAAGTGCCGGCAGCGCGAGCGAATAGTAGGCAGCAGCCGGCCCGGGCTGTGACTGACCAGCAGCAACAGCCCCCGCCGTGGCGGCTCTTCGAGGATCTTTAAGAGCGCATTGGCAGCGTTGCGGTTCATCTCTTCGGCGCCGTCGATGATGACGATGCGCCACCCCTCCTCCGCCGCGGTCAGCCGGAAAAAACCGGCGATCGCGCGCGTATCCTCTACGACGATGTCGCTGCGCAGCCGGCGGCGCCGCGGATCATAGGTGCGCTCGACGGTCAGCAGATCGGCATGGCCGCCCGATGCGACCCGGCGGAACAGGCTGCTCTCGGGATCGATCGCCAGCCCGCCCTCCGCGGTTCCGCCAAACATCTCGGCCGGGATGTCGCCAGGCGCAGCAAGCAGATAGCGGGCAAGCCGAAAGGCGAGCGTCGCCTTGCCGATGCCGCGCGGCCCGCTCAGCAGGATCGCGTGCGGCAACCGCCCTGCCTCGATGAGCCTGCGCAGCTCGCGCTCGGCTTCCGCATGGCCGAGAAGCGCCGGGTTCTCCCGAGCCGCGAGCACGCTTCACGTTCCCTCGCTCGCTGCCCCTCACCCTCCCGCTGACGCGGGGCCCTCCTTCTCTCCGCTCGCGCGGAGAGAGCTGGGGTGATGAGAGGCACCGGCCACGCCCAGTCGCTGCTCCACTGCTTGTACGACGGCTCGATGCACGGTCTGCTGGTCGCCCGTGGCGTCGATCAAAATGCAGCGGATAGGGTTCTCGGCGGCGATCTGCCGGAACCCTTGGCGGAGTTTTTCATGGAAGCCGCGGTCGAGGCGTTCGATCCGGTCCGCGGCCGAGCGCGCAGCGGCGCGGGCGAGCCCGATTTCGACCGGCAGATCGAGGATGACCGTCAGGTCCGGTGCGAAATCGCCGAGCGCGAAGCGATGCAGTGCAGCGAGTTCCGCGAGTGCCACGCCTCTGCCGTAGCCCTGATAGGCCATCGTGGAATCGGCGAACCGGTCCGACACCACCCATACGCCCTGCGCGAGAGCAGGGCCGATGACGCGAGCGACGTGATCACGCCGTGCGGCGACGAGCAACAGGGTCTCGCCGATCGCATCCCAGCGCTCGCCCTCGCCTTCGAGCAGCAGCCGCCGGATCGCCTCGCCGCCAGGCGATCCTCCGGGCTCGCGAGTCGCGCGTGCGGGAATTCCTGCCCGATCCAGCGCCGCCACCAGTAATCCGGCCTGCGTCGACTTGCCGGCGCCTTCGCCCCCCTCGATCGAGATAAACCGGCCGCGAGGATCGGTCACGTCAATGCCGGCCGCCCCACACCAGATAGCCGGCGAGGGTCGCGACGCGGCCGAGGGGGTCCATCCGGTCGACATCGGCGCCGGCGATGAGCGGCACCTCGGTCGGCGGCACATCGGGAGCGGTCACCACCAGCTTCCCGACTGCCTGGCCTTGCTTGACCGGCGCCGGAATGGGGCGGTCATAATCGATGGTGACCTTCATGTCCTTGCGCGATTTGCGCGGCAGGGTCACGACCAGATCATTGGCGACGGTAAGCGGCGCCTTCGGGTCGGAACCGAGCCAGACCTCGGCATCATCGACCTTGTCTCCGGCAGCGAACAGCTTGTAGTCGTTGAACTCCCGGAACGCCCAGTCGATCAGCCTCTCGCTCTCCTGGGCGCGGGCTTTCATCGTCGGCAGGCCGCCGAGCACGAGGATGATGCGGCGGTCCTCGCGCTTGACCGAAGCGGTCAGGCTGTAGCCCGCCTCCTCGGTATGTCCGGTCTTCAACCCGTCGGCGCCGACGCCCTTATAGAGCAGCGGGTTGCGGTTGCCTTGTTTGATGTTGTTGTATTCGTACCCCATTTCACTGTAGTAGTGATAATACTCTGGAAAATCTTGGATCGTCCTAATGGAGAGGGTCGCCAAATCGCGCGCGGTCATCCAATGGTCCGGGCTGGGCAGACCGTCGACATTGGCAAAATGGCTGTCTTTGAGCCCGATCTGCTTCGCCTTCTGGTTCATCAGATCGACAAACGCTTCCTCGCTCCCGGCGAGGCCTTCGGCGAGGACGAGACAGGCATCGTTGCCGGACTGAATGATCACGCCCTTCAACAGATCGTCAATTTTGATGCGCCCGCCGATCGGCACGAACATCTTCGACCCTTGCAGCCGCCAAGCGCGCTCGCTGACCGGCAATTCGTCGTCGAGCTTGGCGCGGCCTTGCTTGAGCATGTCGAAAACGACATAGGCGGTCATAATCTTGCTCATCGAGGCCGGCGGCATGTGCTCGTCTGCGGCTTTGTCGAGCAACACCGCACCGGTATCGACCTCGATGACAAAGGCGTGCGTCGCCTGCGTTTCCATGCCCGCGGTCGGGCTCGCCGGAACCTGCGCGGCGGCGGGCTTTGGCTTGGCATGGCCTCGTGCGCCTGCCGCCGGATGGCCGTTGAGCCCGGCTACGAGCAAGGCCGCCGCAATAACGGCAGCAATCGAGCGCGCCATAAAAATCCTCCCGATTTTCCGATCCGCCATTTTCGCTCACTCTCTCTTCCGGGCCGAGAACGCCCCCACCCGGACGAAGATCCGTCCTGACGATTTTGCCGCGATCAGCCTCGCGCCATGCTGTCGGCGAGATACCCGACCGCGGTCGCGAAATAAGTGGACTTGTTCCATTTCATGATCGTGCGGAAATTGTCGTAGACGAGGAAGGCCGGCCCGCCGGTGCCATCCGGCATGACCAGCGAGGACTCGCCCTCGCGGCCGGCAAGCGGGCCGGCATCAATGCTGCGCACCCCGAGCCGGGCCCACTCGCCGGTTGGCCGCTTGACCTCGAGCCCGGTGTAGCTTGCGTCGAACCCGGCGGGCAGCATGACCTCGCGCCCCCAGCCCTCACCGCCTCGCCAACCCAGGCGCGAGATGAAATTGGCGATCGAGGCCAGCGCGTCGGCGCGGTCGTTCCAGATGTCCTTCCGGCCGTCGCCATCGTAATCGACCGCGTAACCGAGAAAGGTCGAGGGCATGAACTGGCACTGTCCCATCGCTCCCGCCCAGGAACCGGTCATATTGTCTGCCCGGATGTGTCCCTGGTCGAGAATGCGCAACGACGAGATCAGCTCGCCGCGGAAATACGAGCTGCGGCGTCCGTCATAGGCGAGCGTAGCGAGCGCCGAGACGACCGCGTAATTGCCCATGACCTTGCCGAAATCGCTCTCGATCCCCCACAAGGCCACGACAAAGCGCGGCTCGACATTGAACCGCCGCCAGATCCCGTCGAGCAGCACCCGATTTTCGGTCAGCTGGGAGCGCGCGCCGTCCATGCGCTGGGACGAGACGACCTTTTCGAGATACTCGCCGAACGTCATCGTGTGTTCGGGCTGCTTGCGGTCGAGCTCGACGACGTGCGGCAGGTATTGCGTGTTGCGCAGCGCGACCTCGATCGTCGACGCTCGAACGCCTTGCGCCGCCGCGTCGCGGCGCACCCCCGACAGGAACGCGTAGAAGTCCCCCTCGCCCGCTCCCGCCCGCCGGATGGCAAAGCCCGACGCGGCAATAAATGGAACCCCAAACATCAGCCGACGGCTCATGCGTAGAGACGTCATCGAGAGAACTCACCGCTGCTTGCAACCCTTCATTCGTCTCTTGCCACAAGCAAGCCGAACCCCGCAACGATCGCGGCCTACCGCGGCGGATTCCGCCCTCCGCGCCCCTCTTCGCGGTCCCTTCCGGCATGACCCGCCCCGAATCGTCCGGTCTTTCCCCTCAGATTGAACTTCGCTTGTTTGCCTTTGAACCGAAGAAGCCTATCCTGCCGGTCACGTACTCTAGGGAGGATTGCATGGGACAGATTCTCGGCCTCGGTGTCACTCACTTTCCGCCGCTTTCAGGAACCGACGAAAATCTGGGGCGAATTTTGAAGCGTGCCCTCGAAGACCCAGCGATCCCGGAACGGATGCGGGACCCGTCAGGCTGGCCCGCCGCAATGCGCGACGAGTACGGCGCCGACGCCGGGTTGACCGCCGCCAGGCACCACCGCGAGGCGCTCCTGACCGGCTTTCGCAATGCCCGGCGGGTGTTGGACGAGTTCGCCCCCGACTTTGTTGTGATCTGGGGCGACGACCAGTATGAGAACTTCAAGGAAGACGTCATCCCGCCGTTCTGTGTGCTTGCTTATGAATTGCTGACGACAAAACCGTGGCAATACTACCGCGGCCCGAATGTCTGGAACGAGCCGACCGAGAAGACATTCGAATACAAGGGCCACCGCGATGCCGGGAAGTTCATTGCCAGCGGCATGATCGAGAGCGGGTTCGACGTCTCCTACGCCTATAAGCCGCTGCACCACCAGCTCGGCCACGCCTTTCTCAACACGCTGCTGTTCCTCGATTACGACCGCAAGGGTTTCCCCTATCCGGTCGTGCCGTTCCAGGTGAATTGCTATGGTCGGCGCGTCGTCGCGCAGCAGGCCGGCGCGCGCGGGCTGAGCCAATTCCCGAAGGAAGACGAGCTCGATCCCCCCTCCCCTGCCCCATGGCGCTGTTTCGATCTCGGCGCGGCCTGCGCACGGGTCGTCGAGAAGAGCCCGTGGCGGGTGGCGCTGATCGCCTCGTCCAGCTGGTCGCATGCCTTCCTGACGCCCAAGCATTACCTGCTCTACCCCGACGTCGACGCCGACTGCGCGCTCTATGAGTCATTGCAGGCGGCCGATTACGCGACGTGGCGGCAGCGGCCGTTGAGCGCGATCGAGGACAGCGGGCAGCAGGAAATGCTGAACTGGATGTGCCTTGTCGGCTCGATGAACGAGCTCGGGCGGCGGCCCACCGAGACCGCCTACGTGCAGAGCTATATCTTCAATTCGAACAAGTGCTTCGCCGTATTCGAGCCTTAAGATCATGCCGGAGCTGCCGGGAAAAGGCCTGGCACGCGAGCTGATCGAGAAAAGCCGGAACGAGAGCCGCGCCACACCCGTAGAGAACGTCATCCAGGCCATCCGCCACGATGGCCTGGACGACGATGCGGCCCACCGCCTGATTGGCCGGCTGTGGACGCTCGAGCGGATGTTTTACTACATCTATGGCGGCTGGGGTCAGGGCCTCGAGGTTAACGATTTTCCGCCCTCGATCAAATACCTGTTCGCGAAGCAGATCGTCGATGAATTCGACGCACGAGATGCTCTATCTCGATGCCTTGCTTCACAAAGGGTTCGTCACCACCGAGAAAGAGGCCTTTCGGCACCCCTATGGCTGTTTCGTTTTAGATTCGGCGCTGGCCTATTATGTCTTTTCGTTGCGCAATCTGGCCACCTACCCACATCCGATCCGGATTGCTGCTCTCAACCTGGGCCCCAAGATCCTCGAACTCGGCTGGATGGAGGGGCTGACGGAAGCGGTCGCCGACCCGGATCTCAAGGGCGTGTTCGATAGCCAATTTGTCGAAAACCGCAGCCACATCAATATGGGCCGGCGGATCGTCGAAGAGTTCGTAACGAAGCCGGTCGAGGCGGAGTTGTGCCGCTGGGCCTGCTCGGTAGCTAAGCGGGATTACGGCCGATTTCTCGGCGAGCTCGGCGCTTTTGTGCTCGGGCAAGAGGCGCCGGCGCCGCCGGCCCCGCGCCGGCAAGTGACCGACTGACGGAGGCCGGCATGCCCAGTCTCAAGATCGATCACCAGCGCTGCACCGAATGCCGGATGTGCTACATCGTCTGCCGTGAGATCGACATCAACGCGGTCTATGTCGCATTGGAGCCACTGCACCGCATCGAGATCGATCTGCAGAAATGCACTTACCCCGGCTGCACGGCGTGCCTGATGTATTGCCCGGCGGAAGGCTCGATCGTCGAGATCGAGAGCGGCCGCTCGATGGTGCCGCCGCCGCCCGAAGCCTGGCAGGAGGCTTGAACGATGCATCCGATCCTTGACCGGTTTCTCGACAAATGGGTGTGGCCGACGATGCCGGGTGCGCCAGGCGCCGAGTTCCGGCTGCGCCTCACCCGGGAAAAATGCCTCAAGGGCTGGCAAATTTCATTGCAGCGAACGCTCGGCGAGATAGAGGAGGAACTGGGCCGCAACGACGAGGCCTGGAAAAAGGAGCGCGCGTTGCGCGGCTATGCCGCCGAGGGCGTCCACATGTCGATCAAACAGATGTCGGGGCAATTGTTGTCGGTCGATATCGCCGACCAGGAACGCTACATCGATCTGCAGCGCATGCGCGCCCGCCAGATCTGGGACGAGTGCAAGCACAGCAAATTGCACGCCGACGTCTTACTGGGCAAAGGCTGGATCAAAGACGAGCGCGAATTGATGGACATTGCGCAGGCCAATACCCAGCCGCTCCCCGCCTATTTCGGCCTGTCGATGATGTTCCCGCACATCCACCCGCTGGCCCGCGCCGCACAGAATTATTACCAGGAAGCGAATGCCTGCATCGGCATCATGGCCTACCTCGATCGGGTCGACGATCCGCTGGTCCGGCACGAGCATCTGAGCCAGCGCGACGAAGAGCTGATGCATTTCATGGAAGGCAAGTTCCAGATCGATTTTCTGTGCGCACGGCAGAGACGCAGAAGCCGGTCGAGGACGCGCTCGACTATCTGCTGCACCAGGTCGGCGGCATAACAGGAGAGGGAAAGGATGAAGGTAGGATCGACTACGCGATCGCAATTCCTGCGGCCTCTGCCGCGAGGTCTGCCCGGAAGCGGCGATCCGCCCGATGCTTTCTGGAGCCGCGCCATCTCTACGAGGTGCAGGAAATGAAATGCACCGGCTGCGGCGAGTGTCTCGAATACTGCCCGGCACCGGGTGCATTGGTGCAATATCAGGCCGCCTCCTTCCCTCGCCCCGCTTGCGGGGAGAGGATTGGGGGAGGCGGCTGCTTCGGAACGATGGACGGAGGACGACATGGCGCGCCAATACAATCTGATGTCGGCCGACGGGCATCTCGAAGTGCCGCCGGAGCGCTGGGTGCATCGGGTGCCGGAGAAACACCGCGACCGCGCGCCGCACACCGTTCATCTGCCGGATGGCGGCGACGCGCTGATGATCGAGGGACAGCCGCTTGTTAGAAGCCAATTTCCTCGATCTGCGCGCCGGCCGCGCCGAGGGCACGTGGCAGCCCTTTGGCCTCAAGGTCGCCGACGCCGCCGGCACCGGCTCGCCCGAGCAGCGGGTCAAGGAACAGGACCAGGACGGCATGGACGCCGAGGTATTGTTCGCGGCGATGGTCGCCGGCCCCGTCTTCTGGCGCAATATCGCGCATGACGAGGTCTACAAGGCGGTGATCCGCGGTTACAACGACTGGCTCGCCGAGGAATATTGCGCCGTGGCGCCCGAGCGTCTGATCGGCATGGGGGTCATCCCGATCACCAATGTCGACGACGCGATCGCCGAGATGAAGCATTGCAAGAAGCTCGGGCTCAAAGGAATCCTATTGGGCGCATTGCCGAGCGCCAAAGGCTACCCGGCGCCAGAGGACGACAAATTCTGGGCCGCAGCGGTCGATATGGAGATGCCGGTCACCGTCCACGTGCAGTTTTACCGCACCGGTGCGCGTGCCACCCAGCCGACCTTCAAGTATCCGAAGGAAGACCCGGTAATTATGCAAAGGCTGCGGCGGCCGTTCCTCGAATGGCTGTGCAATTTCGGGCTGGCCCCTTCTGTCAGCATTGCGCAGTTGGTGCTTGCGGGCGTGTTCGAGCGCCATCCGAAGCTCAAGATCTTCTTTGCCGAAACGCGCCTCGGCTGGGTGCCGTTCTGGCTCGAGCACATGGACCTGTGGTACCAGCGCCATCTCGGCTGGGCCCAGGAATACCTCGGCTTCAAGCCGCTAAAGGAACTGCCGAGCCATTATGTGCGCGACCACGTCTATTTCAGCGTGCAATACGAGCGCGTCGCGATCGAGGAGCGCCACCATGTCGGCGTCGACCGCATTATGTTCGCGACCGACTTCCCGCATATCGAGAACGAATGGCCCAATTCGCGGCCGATCATCGACAAGATCTACGCCGACATCCCGGCAGACGATAAGCGCAAGATCTGGGCCGGCAACGCCGTCGAATTCTTCCACCTAGCCAATTGACGCGAGGCACGGGCCGGCTTGATCCGGCCATCCACCACCTTCCGTCGGCGCAGATCATCGGGACGAGGAGAAGAACCCTCGCAGATCCGCGGGTTTTGTCGCGAAGCTCTGGTCACCCTCCGGCAGAGCGATCCAGGGGTGTTTGCTGCGGGTCCAGAATGCGCCGTCGGGTGCAGCCAGGAGGTGTCGTCCAGGGTGCCGGCCCGCACGCGGATTGCCGAATTAGGCGTCGGGGCGCCGCACACCTACGAACCGCACTGCGGGCAGATCCAGCGCACTATCACGCGCCCGCTGTCGGCAGTCTTCTGCAGCGATCGCGGCTCGCCTTTGGTAACGCGGAAGGCCTCGGCCGCGGCGACGACCGCTATCGAGAATGCGCTGCTGGTCAAGCGCTGGCAGTCGGTGCAGTGGCAGGTGTAGACCATCCGGGCGCCTCGGTAATCTCGTAGCGCAGCGCGCCGCATCTGGCAGCCACCGGTTTGCGGTAATTTCATCTGGCTGTACCTCCCCCTTCTAACGGCGCGACTTACGATCAAGGCCAGCGGAGAGAACGGCGGCGAGGCGGCGGGTGACGGTCAGTCTTCGGACGAACTCGACCAGAATGCTGTCGCCGGTCGTTTGACGATCCGTCCCCGATGCTCGCCGATCTTCGGATCGACCACTCCCGCCGGACGGCCGCCGCTCGACCCGACCTCGCTCTTCGCTCTTCATAAACGTAATGATAGCGCGAAAGCCGTGCCGGCGACAGCGGACCGGAGGCGCCGCCCCCCGGCTTTACTGCGCCCTGTTGGATGGGTAGTTTTATGCCATGGAACGGATCACCTTCAACCCCGAGCAATGCGGCGGCCGGCCATGCATTCGCGGGATGCGCATCCGCGTTAAGGATGTCCTCGATCTTTTGGCAGCCGGGGTCAGTGAACCGGAAATCCTCGCCGATTATCCGTACCTGGAGGCCAAGACATACGCGCTTGCCTGGCGTACGCGGCTGAAGAAGCGGATCATCCGGTCTTGGTTACAGCCGGTAAGTGAATATTCTGATCGATGCGCAATTGCCGCCGGCACTTGCCTCGCTGCTCATCGGCGCTGGTCACCAGGCCCACCACGTCGCCGAAGTCGGACTGCGCGATGCGACGGATCGAGCCGTGTGGGACCACGCGGTCTTCGAAGGCGCTGTTATCTTCACCAAGGACGAGGATTTCGCTCCTTCCGCCGATTGCGTGCGCAGACCGGGCCAACAGTCGTTTGGCTGCGGGTCGGCAATTCCTCGAACTTGGCGCTTCAAAGGTGGCTGATGCCTCTGCTATCGGAGGTCGAGCGAATGGTCGCCGCCGGCGAGACGTTGATCGAGGTGCGCTGAACCGTCGAGCAACGCCCGTTCGCGTCCCCGCCTCGATCAATTCGCCAGAAAGGCCTTGGCTTCCACGAGTTCCGGGCGATCGCAGTCGGCGCCCGCCACTGTGACGAGCTTGCCATAGGCCTCACGCGCCTTGGCCGTATCACCGGTCTGTTTGGCTGCCCGTGCGACCCCAAGGATGCTGCGGAAGCGGTTGCGCTCGGCGCTCACGGTTTGCTCGTATTCCTGGAGCGCCGCGGCGGGTTCATTCACCTCGAGCAGCAGGTCGGCAAGCAATTCACGGGCCGGCACCACCTCGGCCGGGGTCGCCGGGTGCTTGTCCATTGAGGCGTCGAGATCGGCGGCTGCACGCACCAGCTCGACCGCCTCTTTGTCGTTTCCCTTGGCGTGCGCCAGAATCCCGGAGGCAGCCAGCCGCTGGACCTCGACCTGCTTGGCCCAGTAATCGTCCTTGGCCTGGACGAGCTTATCCTTCAAGGCCTGGAGCTTGGCGATTTCTGCCTCGGCACCCGGAATGTCGCCGGTATGAGCCGCGCCGAGCGCCCGCGTAACGAGATCATCGCCTCCGCCCACGGGAAACGCTCCCACGGAAACGGCATCGGGGGCGCGGTGAGGGCGGCGGCCTCCGACCAGTTCCGGCGTTCGACCGCATAACGCGCCGGCATTGCCGCGATCGCATAGGCCATCGGCAGGTTCGGCACATTGGCCCGCCTGAAAGTCAGCAGTTCGTCGACGACCCGTTTTGCGTCGCGGTCCTGACCCATCTGCAAATAGGCGTATTCCATATAGTCCATCGAATGGACGGCCTCGCCATTGAACGCGTCGGGACCGAGCTCCTCCCTGACGTAGGAGAGTCCTGCCGCCGTCGCCGCGCGGTTGGCGTCGACCGATTGCCGCCACATTCCCAGCCGCGTGAAGATGTGCGACGGCATGTGCAGCGCATGCGGCACCGCCGGCGCGATGTCGGCATAGCACAGCGCCGCCGTCAGCCCATCCTCAGCCATTTCCGCCGAGTCGTTCGCGTGGATCAGGTAATGCGCGACGCCCGGATGGTTAGGCAGCTCCGCGCGCACTGTCTCTAGGATCGCTCGTGCCTTTTTCTGATTGGCGTAGGTCTTGTCCGTGGGCGGCGCGGTCGCGACCAAGGCGAGGGCATAAAACACACCGGCCTCGCGATCATCAGGGTAGCGCTGGTGAAGCTGCTCCATGGCTTTTTCATAAGCCACGGCACGCGTGCGATGATCGATCTTGTCGTTGTCCCGGTAGAAAGTCGCAATTGCCGCAACGTAATCGCTTTCGCGATCGGTCTTCTGCTTCGCGGCCATCGCCTTCTCGACCGCCTCCGAGCCCGCCTTCAGCGCCGCCGCGTTGGGTGGGTACCAGAGCGGGTACCACTGGCTCATTGCGACGCCCCAATAGCCCATTGCGCAATCGGGCTCGATCGCGGTGACGGCAGTGAAGGCCTTGACCGCCTCGTCGTACCAGAACGAGTGCAAAATCCACACGGCTTCGTTGAATTTTTTCTGCGCCGGCGCGGTGCAAGAAATCGGAAAATCGACCTCACTGCTCTTCGTTGCGGAAGGGGATTTGTCGGCGATATCCGCAGCGGCACTTGCTACACCGAAAACCGCAACAAAACCTGTCGTAAGGATTATGGTGAGGATACGATTCCCCTTCATGGCCCCTCTCCTCCACAGACGTTTTGGAAGCCCAAAACTCCAGCCGCTGGTACAGCCAAGCGTGATATTTCCGGCAAGCCTACGGCATTTTATAGGTAAGGTCAATCCGGCTGGACCCGCGGTTGCGGTTTTGTGATTAATGTGATAATCTGCCGTTCTGGTTCGGCAAGGGGGCACATCCGAGAAAGAACACGAAAACTGCCAGGGAACAGCCAGCATTGCCGCTGTTCTCGCCAACTCTAGACTGCGCAAATTCCAGGCTTCCTGCGGCAGTCAGGCGACAGCTGGCTGATAATTGCAGCAGATAACAGCAAGAACAGCCAGCACGGCCGTTCCGCGAGTCGGTTTGTCTGCCGCGCACCGAGACGGCCTTCTCAAGGCAAAATTCCTTGACAGGGGCTGTTGGCGTTCCCACTGTGAAACCATGAAGAACCTCACAGTATCACTGGATGACGAGACCTATCGACGGGCTCGTATGATCGCGGCCCAGCGCGATACGTCGGTGTCGGCGCTTGTGAAGGCCTTTCTCGTCGAGTTGGCTTCCGGGGAAAGCAAAACTGAGCGGCTGAAGCGTGAGGAGCGTGCGCTTCGGGAGCGCATTGCCGAGTTCGACGCGTCGGACCGGCTGTCACGCGACGACGTACACCGCCGTGGCGCCTGAGCGGTGCCGCATTTCCTCGACACGAACATTCTGCTGTATTCGATCAGTCGAAACCCAGCGGACGCCGTCAAACGAGAGCGAGCCGTCGTGCTACTGGGTCGCGACGATGGCGCGTTGTCGGTTCAGGTGCTGCAAGAGTTCTATGTCCAGGCGACGCGGCCCACCCGGCCTCATCCACTGACGCACGAGACCGCAGTCGGCCTTGTTTCTGTGTGGACGCGGTTCAAGGTCCAGGAGATCACCCTGCCGATCCTGACCGGCGCGTTGGAAATCAAGGCGGCTCACGGCTTCTCGTACTGGGACAGTGCGATCATCGCCGCCGCCCGGGCGCTCGGCTGCCGCATCCTCTATTCCGAAGACATGAGCCACGGTCGGGAGGTCGACGGGATTACATTCGTAAACCCCTTCCGCTAATACGACCGATTGGGAGACGATAATGGGTGAATTTGCGTTGGGGCAGGCGGTGCCGCGGTTCGAGGATCCGCGGCTGTTGCGGGGCGGCGGCCGCTATGTCGACGACATGGTGTTGCCGCGGATGGCATTTGGTCATGTATTGCGGTCGCCGCATGCGCATGCCCGGATCCGCGCGATCGACACGAGCGCCGCAAAGGCGGCGCCGGGGGTGCTCGCGCTGCTGACGGGGGCGGATTGGGAAGCCTCGGAGTGGGGCGACCTGCCTTCAGCCTCCGGCAATAAGCGGCGCGACGGCTCGCCCGCCTATCGGCCGCGCTACCCGGCCTTGGTGAAAGATCGGGTGCGCTGGGTCGGGGATTACGTCGCCTTTATCGTTGCCGAGAGTGCGCATCAGGCGGCGGACGCGGCCGAGCTGATCGCTGTCGAATACGAGCCGTTGCCGGCGGTCGTCTCGACTGCCGATGCGATAGAGCCCGAGGCGCCGCTCGTCTGGGAGGATTGCCCCGACAATATCTCTTTTGTCTATCTCGAAGGGGACAAGGCGGCGACCGATGCCGCCTTTGCCGGCGCCGCGCACGTGGTTCGGTCCAAATTCGTCATCAACCGGGTGACCGCGGCCACGATGGAGCCGCGCGGCTGCATCGGGGATTACAACGCGGCGGCGGACCACTACACGATCTACACAACGTTGCAGCGCACCCACGCCTATCGTTCCGAATTGGCGCGGCAGATCCTCAAAGTCCCGGAGAGCAAGGTGCGCGTCGTCGCCGGCGACATCGGCGGCAGCTTTGGCATGAAGTCGGCGATCTACAACGAGGTCGCGCTGGTATTGCTCGCCTCGAAGCTCACCGGCCGGCCGGTCAAATGGACGAGCACGCGCACGGAGGCGTTTCTCGGCGACGCGCAGGCCCGCGACAACGTCACCGAGGCCGAGCTGGCGCTCGATGCTGACGGCAAGTTTCTCGGTCTGCGGGTCCACACGATCGCGGCGGTCGGGGCTTATCCGCAAGCCGGTTCCAACGCTTTTGTCGCCAATCTCGGAACCTTAGCCGGCGTCTATCGCACGCCGGCGGTACATGCCGATGTGACCGCGGTCTACACGAACACAAACCCGATGCGGGCCTATCGCGGGAATGGCCGGCCCGAGGCGGCATACGTCATCGAGCGGATGGTCGACCTCGCCGCCGACGAGCTCGGCGTCGAACCGGTCGAATTGCGGTACCGCAACATGATCCCGCCCGAGGCGATGCCGTTCAAATCGGGCCTCACCTTCACCTACGATTGCGGCGAGTTCGAGAAGAGCCTCGACATGGCGCTCGACCTCGCCGATTTCACCGGGTTCGAGCATCGCCGAGCCGAGTCGCGCGAACGCGGCAAACTGCGCGGCTTCGGGATCTCGAACACGATCGAGCGCGCCGCGGCTGGTGGCTTCGAAGCCGCAGAAATCCGCTTCGACCGCACCGGCACCGTCACCTTGCTGTCGGGCTCGATCACCCAGGGGCAGGGCCACGAAACGGTCTATAAGCAGCTGCTCTGCGACCGCCTCGGCATCCATCCCGATCAGGTGCATTACGTGCAGGGCGATACCGAGAAGGTGGCGATCGGTGAAGGCACCGGCGGCTCGCGCTCGGCGGCGCTCGGCGGGTCTGCAGTCCATCTCGCCACCGAAAGAATCGTCGCCAAGGCGACAGCGGTTGCCGCATCAATTCTCGGCGCCGATGCCGGCGAAATCCGCTTTGACGACGGCTTTTTTTCAACGCCGCACTCCAACCGCACTTTGACGATCGGCGAAATCGCAACCGAAGTCGTTGAACCCGCAGAACCTGCCCGACGGTATGGACCTTGGCCTGATCGCCGGCGCCACCTTCAGCTGCAAGGAGCAGAATTTCCCCAACGGCTGCCATATCTGCGAGCTCGAGATCGACGCGGAAACGGGCGAGGTGGAGATCCTGCGCTACAGCGTCGTCGACGATGTCGGCACGGTCATGAACCCGCTGTTGCTCGAAGGCCAGATCTGCGGCGGGATCGCGCAAGGCGTGGGTCAGGTGCTGATGGAGGATATCCGTTTCGACCCGGCCTCGGGCCAGCTGTTGACCGGATCATTCATGGATTACGCGATGCCGCGGGCCGGCGACCTCTCGGCAATCCATTGCGACAGTAACCCGGTGCCGACCAAGACCAACCCGCTCGGCGTCAAAGGCGCCGGCGAAGCCGGCAATGTCGGCGCCCTCCCCGCCGTCGCCAACGCCCTCGTCGACGCGCTCTCCCCGCTCGGCATCCGCCACATCGAAATGCCCGCCACCCCCGAACGCCTCTGGCGCGCCATTCGTGGGGCGGGGACCGCAGCTCGGCAATGATCACCAAGAGTACGGCGCGTTTGGGGGCGGCGACCGTTCCCGGTCAGGGCAGGCGCGACAGGTAGTATGCGAACTCGACCAGCTGCGCGTCGTCGATCGGCTGCAGTACCTCGGTCATCGTCGGCTCGTAGCCGTGCCGGGCGCCGCTCTTGTATTCGCGCAGCGCTTTCGACAGGTAGTCTTCGCGCTGGCCGGCGAGGCGCGGGACATTTTCCTGCCCGGAAAAATCCGAGCGATGGCAGACATTGCAGTGGTTCAGCTCGACCAGGGTGCGGGCCCGCTCCAGCCGCGCCGGGTCGGGAGGATCGCTGGGCGGCTTCGGCGGCGGCAGCGTGGCGATAAAATCCGCCGCTTGTTGCAGATCCGCGTCGGTCCAGCCTTTTGTCAGCTCTGTCATCGGCTCGACCGGGCGCAGCTTTTCGCGAAACATGAAGAGCTGGATCAGTGTGTATTTCGCCGGCTGCGCCCCGAGCGATGGCACACCTTCGGTTTCCGATTGGCCGTTTGCGCCATGGCAGACAAGGCAGGGCTCGAGCTTTTCCGGCGCCGCCGCCGCGGAGGTGGAAAGCGCGCCGATCGAGAGCGCTGCGGCCAAGGCGCAGGTTCCTCCGGCACGCTTCATTGCGCTCCGCCTAGCGGCGCGCGCTGACGCGCTGCAAACCGTAGGTCAAGCGATAGACGGCACCGTTCCAGTCGTCCGAGATCAGCATCGAGCCGTCTTTCATCAGCTCCACGTCGACCGGCCTGCCGACATATTTGTTGTCTTGCAGAAAGCCGGTGATGAAGGGCTGGATCGACTTCACCGACCCGTCGGCGTTGAGCTTGGCCACGACGATGTCGCCACCGATCTTCTTCGTCTTGTTCCACGAGCCGTGGCGCACGATGAAGAGCGCGTTGTCGTATTCGTGCGGGAACATGCGGCCGGTATAGAAGCGCAGGCCGAGCGGCGCCGAATGCGGCCCGAGCTGCGCCACCGGCTTGGTGAACTCATTGCAGCTGCGGCCCCAGCCGAATATCGGGTCGGGGATGTCACCGCCGTCGCAATAGGGGTACCCGAAATTGTCCTGACCGGGGTGGGCCAGTCGATTGAGCTTATCGTTCGGCTCGTCCTCCGACAGCCAGTCGCGCTGGTTCTCGGTGAAATACATCTGCTTGAGCACCGGGTGCCAATCCATGCCGACAACCTGGCGGATACCGTGGGCGACCACCTCCATCCCGCTGCCGTCGAGGTTGATGCGGCGGATCTGGGCGTGCGTCGGCGGCGGCATGCAGATGTTGCACGGCGCGCCGATGTTGAAATAGAGCTTGTTGTCGGGCCCGACGGTCAGAAATTTCCACCCGTGCGGCGCGTCGTTCGGCAGATCGCTATAGATGACGGTCGGCTTCGGCGGGTTGTCGAGCTGGCTTTCGATATTGTCGATCTTCGAGATCTTGTTGATCTCGGCGATGTAGAGCGTGCCGTTGTGGAGGGCAATTCCATTCGGCGAATTCAACCCGGTGGCCAGCGTTTTGACCTCGCGCTTACCGTTGTTGTCGACGATCGCATAAACCCGGTCGAGGGTCCGAGTGCTGACGAAGACTGTTCCCTTGTCGCCGATCCGCAGCGAGCGCGCATTCGCCACGCCGCTGGCAAAGACCTCGAGATGAAAGTTCTTCGGCAGTTTCAGCTCCGCCACCGGCAGCTTGTCGGCAGCGGTGGGAATCGGCGGCGGCACTTGCGGCGCGAGATGAGACTCCTCGGCCGCGTTGGGCGCGCCTTGCATCCATGACGGCGGCGGCGTCGGAGTCTGCGTCGCCGCGGGTGCTGCCGGAGCGACGGCAGGTGCCGGGCTCGACGGCGCCTGTTGCGCCGTCACCGGCCATGGGACAGCGAAAACGCCTGCCACCATCGCCGCGAACAACAATGTCCGCGAGTTCGACAAAACCGAGTTCATGGCCATCCTCCCATCACAGCAGTCGTCAGGTGCGCTGAGGCTGACTACTGAGCGCTACATCAATACCACCCGCCATCGAATTGCAACAGCATCCGCGACACATCCTGCGTAAGGAGGAGGTTACCCGGAAGGGATCGCAGATGACCAATCGCCACAGTCGGCGGTTGCGGCCGGCTCGTTCATGGATTACGCGATGCCGCGCGCGGGCGACCTCTCGGCAATCCACTGCGACGCAACCCGGTGCCGACAAAGACCAACCCTTTGGGCGTCAAGCGCGCTGGTGAAGCCGGCAACGGCGGCGCCCTCCCGCCGTCGCCAACGCCCTCGTCGACGCGCTCTCCCCGCTCGGCGTCGGCCACATCGAAATGCCCGTCACCCCCGAGACAATCTGGCGCGCTATCCGCAGCGCAAGGCATTTTACCGAACTTAGATTGACTTAGTTCCTGTTCTGTTCTAAGGCTTGCTGAATTGTCCTCCGGCCCGAATGTTAGGAGATCTGTTTGTACCCGAGTTTCGGCGCGATGCGTCGATTGTACGAACGTAGCCCGTCAAGTCGAGGCGTTGCAGTGGACATCAACGGCGCTACGCTCGGGCCCGACTGTGTCCTCGTCCGTCGCACGCCGGAGGGGTATCGGTGCCTTAGCCAGGACGAGGCGGCGACGATACAAGCTCTCGTCATCGATCGAGAGGACGACCCTGATTGGCTCTTCCGCCAGTGTCACCGGATTATCAAAGCCCTTGCTGACCAGAATTTAACCCTCGCTCAGATATTCGGGTTGAGTATCCCAGTTATTGAGCTTGGTGTCGAGCAGCTACAGAAACTCGTGAACGCCGCGCGTCTGATCAAAGCCAATTTCAATCCGATCCAGCCTCGTGATGCTCAGGGGCGGTGGACTGATGAATCCGACACTGAGGGGCGATTGCCGTCGGCCGCACCGCGAGAAACAAGGTCTCAGTCCGCTCATCCTGTAATTACCACCTCAAGCGTCGATACCGTGCCGGTTCAGTTGGCGGCAGATAATCAACGTGAAAACAAGATGGTGAGAGATATCGTCGTTCAGCTGCGACTAACTAAGGACCAGCGACAAGAACTTCATCGGGCAATCTCCGGAGAAGGATTAACCTATAGGCAGATCCTGGATCTCGCGAAGGAAATGTTCGACAAGTGACCGGAACGTCTGGGTATGACATGGACCAAATTAGAGAATTCTTCACTCCATTTATGGGTCAGTTGGTCTGGGCGGTGCGCAGAGGGCATGGCAGCTTTCTCACCATGGAGTTCGGCCTGCCTCATCTCGCGGCGCGAGAGCCGATAGTCCCGCGCCCCGAAACCTCAGAAAAAGCAAGGCGGATTTCTATTACGCCGGCACGTGACTCTTACCGGCGACTGGCATTTTTGGGTGCAATATGGCGACTGGAAAATTTCCACAGCTGAGGGCATTCTGACGAGTGATGATCGCCCGGGCTCGGAATTAGACGAATGCTTGCGCGATCTCGATGGCCAGAGGCTCGTTTCTGTCCGTTTCGGCAGTCGGAAAGGGTCCTGCGCGTTCGATTTCGATCTCGGCGCCGCGCTGGAAATTTGGCCGTCCGAGGAAATCTCTGATGATCAATGGAGCCTCCACAGTTGGAACGGCGACATCGTGAGCTGTCGCAACGACGGGGTTTTGGTGTTCGAAAAGGCCGACCTAGCGCAGCGCGTGTACAAACCGACCGAGCTTGCATGGCCAGGCAGAAGTCCGTAGTCCAGCACCTGCCCCTTCTCCCCGCGGAGAGCAATAGAGCACAATCCATTGCGCCTTCTCGCCCAATGACGGTTACAATCCTAATCAGCTCTGCTTTCGCCATGTCAAAGCTATAGGCGCAGTAGCCAACGACTTGGCCCTTGATCTGCTGGTCATCGATGCGGCCGTCGAACTTCTGGCCGTATCCGGTGGACATCGTCAGAGACGCCGTCCGGCGCACCATTCCTTCCAGCGTGCGATCGCCCCATCTGACCCGTGCGCGGCCGTTGGTGATCGTCAACCGCGCCGGAGCGCGGAAATCGCGGCACGCTCTTGCTCCGGCATAACCCTGGGTACGAGCACGTCCGCCGGCGAGGGTGTTGCCGCTACTGTTGTTCTCCGCGGAAACACCGACATATGTCCCGTCGAAGGCGCTTGTCGGATTCGCAGAAGGTGGGGGCGACTGCGCATTGACCGGCAGCCCGACCGCGAGAGTACAGGAGGAGGCTCAGCAAACTACCGGCGCGGCGCATGTTCATCGTATTCAGGCCACGACGAGATCCGGGACGAGGATCTTTCCCTTGGTCTCCGGTCCGAGCAGCAGTGCGATGACAAAGCTCGCCGCTCCGACGCAGGTGCCGACCAGCATCGGGATCGCGAAGCCGAGACCGTAATGGCTGGCGAACCAGGTCAGCACCAGCGGGACAAAGCCGCCGAATATCGCGCCCTGGTGATAGCAGAAGGCGCTTGCCGTCGCGCGCACCTCGGTCGGGAAGCGCTCCGAGAGATAGGCGGGGTTCTGGCCATAGATCGCCTGGCCGAAGAAGCCCTGCAGCACGAAGCCGACGGCGATCCAGGTGAAGTCCGCGGTCAGCAGATAGAGGGGGGCGACAAAGATCGCGATCGCCGCAGGGATGATCATCGACCAGCGCCGGCCGAAGCGATCGGCGAACCAGCCCCAGAAGCCTTGCGCCAGAAATGCCGCGAGGTTCGCCAACGCCACCGGCGTCGCGACCAGCGCCGGGCTCAAATTCAGGTCTTTCTGCAGATGCGTCGCGAACAACGCATTGATCGAATAGTAGACGAGGAAGCTGCTCGCCATCCACCAGCACGCGGTCAATGTGTTGCCGAGCAGGCCGGGCTTGAAGATGTTGAACAGTGGAACGTGCACCTCACGTTTCTCGGCGCGCTGGCGCCGGCGGTTTTCCTGCCAGACCGGCGGCTCCTTGACGAAAAACCGCACATAGACGACCGAAAGGGCCGGAAGGACCCCGATCATCAGCAACCCGCGCCAGCCGATTGCGTTGAACGCCAGCCCATAGATCAGGCTGGCCAAAAGGAACCCGAGGCTCCACGAGCCCTGCAGCAGCCCGCTCATGAACCCGCGGGAGCGCGCCGGCCAGGATTCCATCGCGAGAGCCGCGCCGGCCGGCCATTCGGCGCCCATACCGATGCCCAACAGCGCGCGGAACAGAAAGAGAAACCAAAACGCCGGCGAGAAGCCGGCGATGAAGTTGCAGATCGAATACCACAGGATCGAGATCATCAGCGGCGTCTTGCGGCCGATCCGGTCGGCGAGCCATCCCGAGCCGACCGCACCGACCAGCCGCAGCCACAAGGTCACGCTCAGCAAAAACGCGACCTCGGTCAGCGGCACGCCGAATTCCTGCGAGATCGGCACCATGATCAGCAGGAACATCGTGAAGTCGAACGCATCCAAGCGTCCAGCCGAGCCAAGAGGCCACCCAGGCGTACCACTGGTCTTTCGTCGGCTCCTTCCACCAGGGAATTGGCCTCGCTGCGGTCCCGACCGCTGTCCTCATCGTCAATGTGTCCTCCCTGACAGCGGGTTCAGCCAATGCTGAACCCGCCGGCCCCCTGCCCTACTCCGCGGCTTGCGGCATCTGCTTGAGGTCGGTCGAGTAGCGCAGATGCACCGGAGCGTTGGCCTCGAACGGGTCGGTGAGACCCAGTTCCTTGCCGATCTCGCGCATCGCCGGCATGACCTCCTGGCCGAGGAGGCGGATGCAGGTCCGCGCATCTTCGTTGCTGACCGTGCCGTCATTGCCCCAGATGCCGTAAATGCTCGGCCGGGTCTCTTCGAGCACGCGGCGCAATTTGGGGATGACCGTCTTTGGCGTGCCAAAGAAGACGCGCCCGTCGGCAACCTGCTGGTCAAAAGTCGGGCGCCCGCGCGGGTTCTCGGCGCGCCCGACCGCGAACTCGACGAAGTTGCGGCGCAGCGTCGGCGAGAAATAGCCCGACGGGTTCGACCACACCGGGTGCGCCAGGCCAGTGAACTCGCCCTGCATCCACAGGAACTGGCGGGCGTTCTTCTCGGCCTTTTCCTCGCTGTCGGAGACATGCACCTGCTGCAGGTAGCCGCGGTTCTCGGGGCCCGCCTCGTAGCCGGTCTCGAGCGCGACCTTGTCGTACAGCTCCCAGATCTTCTTGGTCGCCTCGATCGAGGTGTTGAGCGCGATGTAGGGATAGCGCTGCTGCGCCGCCCAGATGATCGTCTCCTGGCTCAGGACGCCGGGGACCCAAATGCGCGGATAGGGCTTCTGCAACGGCACCGCCCACGGGTTGACGACGCGGTGCTGGTAATGCGTGCCCTCCCAGCGGAACGGCCCCTGGCGCGTCCAGGCGGCGACGATCAGATCATGCGCCTCCTGGAAGCGTTCGCGGTTGTAGGCCGGGTTGACGCCGGCGGCGAGCAACTCCTGGCCACCGCCGCGCACGATGCCGGGGACCAGGCGGCCCTTCGAGATCATGTCGATCATCGACAATTCCTCGGCGAGCCTGACCGGGTTCTCGGCCAAGGGCAGCGGATTGCCGAGCAAGACGATCTTCGCCTTTTTGGTCACCGCTGCGAGGATCGAGGCAAAGATGTTGCATTTCGCCTGCATGCAGAACGGCGCGTTGTGGTGCTCGTTGAGCATGAAGCCTTCGACGCCCTGTTCCTCGGCGTAGATGTAATGCTCAAGATATTCGTTATAGAGCCGGCTGCCAGCGACCGGATCGAAATGCTTGTTCGAGAACATCAGCGCGGTATGGCCGACTTCAAGCCCGATATCGGCCGGGTAGGTCGACATCGGCTGCTCTGTGAAGTACATGACAAACATGGCTTCCTCCTTGGCCGAGATCGCCCCGGCGGCTTCGTTAGTTTTCCGCGACGAATGTTCGGACGAGGCGCGCGAGCTGATCCGGCTGCTCCATCTCGACGCAATGCCCGGAAGAGCGCACGAGCTCGAACCGCGCCTTCGGGAGCAAGGCGGCGTAACGCTCTCCCGCGCTGCGCGGCACGATCTTGTCGTCGTCGCCCCAGACGACGAGCGCCGGAGCGCGCACTCCGCCGAGCAGATGCGGCAAGCTCTGGTTATACATGTAGGGCTTCCAGGCGATCCGGAAGCTCATCTCGCGGCACAAATCCCATTCGACCAGCTGGTCGGTCGACACATCGCCATAAACCCGGGCGAACGCCTCCTGGTCGTGAAATCCGGCGCGGGCGTAGTCGAGATAGCTGACGATCGCCTGGTCGAAGATGTCGCCCTCGGGCGGCTTCAGGCCCATCGCTCCGACCAGGACCAGCCGGTGGAATTCGCGCGGCGCCATCGTCGCCATCTCGGCCGCGATCCATCCGCCAAAGCCGAGCCCGATCAGCGAGGCTCGCTCGACCCCGAGATCGGACAACAGCCACTGATAGATCACCGCGACGTCGCGCACGTTGCGCAGCCATTGCGGCCGCTCCGACTTGCCATAGCCCGGATGGTGCGGGACCAGCACATCGAAATGGCTGGCCAGCTCGTCATAAAACGGGAGCCGGTCGGGACTGCCGATATCGTGGTGCAGCACCACAACCGGCCGCCCGCTGCCGGCGCGCGCCAGATGCAGCTTTGTCTCGGCTACCTCGACGACCGACTCGCTCCAATCCTTGCCCGCCGCCATCGCCCATCCCTCTCGCTCTTCGCCGAACGTTAGCCTAGCCCCACGTTACCGGCCGCCGCAACCAACCGTTTGCTCATTGCAGGGTTGCAATTTAGTAAGCAATCAGGATCATCAGTTATACTTATCAATTGCATTGCGCCAGCATCCGGGTGACTGGCTGCAAATTTTGACTAAGCTCCGAAGAGGTTGACTGAGTTGGAGAGCTCAATGCTCGTAGTTACGACGGAAAATGTCGCCGGTCACCGGGTGGCCGAGATTAAGGGTCAATGCTTTGGGGTCGTGGTGCGCAGCCGCGGGCTCGGCGGCAACATCATGGCCGGGCTGCGCTCGATCGTCGGCGGCGAAATCGACGAATACACCCAGTTGCTCGAAGAGGCGCGGCGCCATGCGGTCGACCGGCTCGTGCGAAACGCCACCGCGATGGGCGCCAACGCGGTGCTGATGATGCGGTTCGATTCCGCCGAAATCGGCCAGACGATGAGCGAAATCGTCGCCTACGGTACGGCGGCTGTCATCGAGCGCGAACCGGCTTGAGCCGGTCCGTGCTGCGGGCCGCGTTATTGGTCGTTTGCGGCATCCTGCTCGCCACAGCGGGATGGGTCGGCGATCGCTGGCTGCACTCTCGGCGCGATCTTGCGACTTGCCGTGCCAGGGCTCGTTTTATTGTTCGCACTCGTTCTCGAACGCTGGCGATATAAGCCAGTGACGGGCCATCCAGCAGGCGCAGACTGGGTTGCGACCAACGAGCGCTTTGTCGACCCGGAGAGCGGCAAATTGGTCACCGTGTTTTATCAACCCGCGACGGGCGAGCGGCGTTACGTCGCCGGCTGATCGAGAAACTCTTCAGCTGATCGAAACGCGATCAGTCGGCGCCCAAATGCCTTTTGACGATCGCAGGGCATCCCACGGCCAGCGCATCGGACGGCACGTCCGAAATGACCGCTGCACCCGCCCCGATAACGGCGCGCGCGCCGATCTCGATGCGCGGAATGATGCTCGCCCCCGTGCCGACGAACGCGTCTGCACGGCAGATCACATTGCCAGCCAAATGACAGCCCGGAGAAATGTGCACGCCGTCCTCGATTATATTGTCGTGATCGACGGTTGCGCCGGTATTGACGATGGCAAAACGGCCTATCCGGGTGCCGGTGTTGACTATGACGCCGGCCATTATCACAGTGCCATCGCCAATGAATACGTTCGACGCGATGACTGCACTCGGATGGATCGCTCGGGCGAGACGGCCGCCGCGGTTGAGGACCAGCAGAGCGAGTTGCCGACGCAGCCTCGCTTCGCCGATCGCAATCAGATCTCATATTTTGTCAGAAATTCGGGCTCCTCGAGGCAGCCACGGCCGCCTAGAAGCGGAATTTCGCTGACAAACGCCGCAGGCGGCTGATCATCCAGAAATCCTGCCAGGCGAGCGCGCGCAACCTTCAGAGTGTCGACGACCACCCGGCCGTGGCCCCCACAACCAAAGATTACGATCGGTAGTCTGCGTGAAGACGACATGGTCTATAACCGTGGGCACGGCGTTGACACATCTACATTGACGTGATACCGTGAAATGTACCCTGAACCCGGTAAATCTAGAATAAAAATTATGCGTAATGCGATTGCCGCCGTCGGTGGGCCGCCGATTTTTGAGCGCCCGTTGCAGATCGTACGGCCAGTCTTTCCAGATGTTGACAAATTTCTCGCGCCGTTCCAGGCCGCATTGGCATCGGGGCAAGTGACCAACGGCGGATATTGGGTTTTGGAGTTCGAGAGACAATTATCAGAGTATCTCGGTGTCCCGACCATGGTATTCTGCAATGGTCAGATGGCGCTGATGACGATGCTGCGCGCAGCGGGCATCGAATGCGGCGAGGTCATCGTGCCCTCCTTCACGTTTGCCGCAACACCCCACGCGGTCCGGTGGTGCGGCGCGGAGCCGGTCTTTGCGGATATCGCCGCGACTGGGTCTTTGTGCCTCGATCCCGACGACGTCGAGCGCAAGATTACGCCAAAGACCGTGGCCATTCTCGGCGTCGATGCCTACGGGATCGCCTGCGATTACACCCGGCTGACCGAGATCGGGCGGCGCAACGGGCTCAAGGTGATGTTCGACAGCGCCCCGTCATTCGGCACAAGAGTGGGCGGAAGTCTGGTCGGCAGCTTCGGCGACGCGCAGATCTTTAGCTTTCACGCCACGAAGGCCTTCACGACCATGGAAGGGGGCTGCCTCTGCACGCATGACCCCGAAATATTCGCGCGGGCTAAGGCGATCCGCAATTTTGGCCAGTTGGCCGACGGCGATTGCGAAGAGGCCGGGATAAATGCGAAGCTGACCGAAGTATGCGCGCTTATCGGCATCGAGCAATTAACAAGTTTCGAGCAGGCGGCTTTGACGCGCCGGCGCGCCGTCGCGCGGATGCGAGAGGGCTTGTCAAAACTGCCGGGTCTGACGGTTGCATCGGCGCCATACAACCAGGACCCGATCTGGCTCTACCTCCCCGTTTTCATCGACGAACGCGAGTTCGGGCTTGACCGAGACGAGGTGGCGGCAGCGCTCGCCAAGGAAAACCTGCACGTCCGAAAGTACTACAGCCCGCCATGTCACCACATGCGCGCCTACGCCGCGAGCCACGATGTGTCGCTGCCGCGAACCGAGGCGAGTGCCTACAGCGTCCTCGCCTTGCCGGTCTACAATGATATGACAAAAGACGAATGCGACGGGATCGTGCAAGCCTTTCTCGAGGTGCACCACGCGGCGCCACGGGTAAAGCGCGCATTCGGGTAGGCCGTTCCGCCGCCGACATCGACGAGCCGACGGAGGTTCACAGTCAATGGCGAAGGTGCTGGTGGCAGGTGCCGGCGGCTACATCGGCGTCCCGCTCTGCAAGAAGCTGCTCGAGCGCGGCCACTCTCTGATCGCCCTCGACCGGTTTTTCTTTGGCAAGGACCGAGTTCGACAGGATCGCGCTCAGTGAGAGAGCGGCGGTCATCGCCGAGGACATACGAGACTTCGATCCGGAGATTTTGAACGGTGTCGAGATCGTCGTCGACCTCGCCGGGCTCAGCAACGACGCGTCCGCCGAGATCGATCCCGAGCTGACGCGCTCGATCAATTGCGGCGGCGGCATCCGCTTGGCGCGGCTGGCAAAGGAGGCCGGCGTCAGGCGATACGTCTACTCGAGCTCCGCTTCGGTCTATGGCCATGGCGTTCGCGAACGGTTGACCGAGAACGACGAGTGCAGGCCGCAGTCTCTTTACGCCGAAAGCAAGTTGCGCGTAGAGGAGGCGTTGGGAAACCTCGCAGGTTCCGAGTTCGAAACCGTGATCTTTCGCAATTCCACGGTGTTTGGCCTCGCACCGCGTATGCGCTTCGACCTGGCCGTCAACATCATGACCTTGCGTGCCTGGAAGGAGCGGGTGATTTACGTCATGGGCTCCGGCGAGCAATGGCGGCCGTTTATCCACATCAACGATGTCGTGCAGGCTCTCCTTCTCGGCGCGGAAGAGGAAGCGGAGCGGGTCGCCGGCGAGGTTTTCAATGTCGGCAGCGACGAGATGAATTATCAAATCCGTCATCTCGCCCAGTTCGTTCTAGACGTGATCCCGCATGTGACGGTCCACCGGATCCCCGACGATCCGGACAAACGCACCTACAATCTGTCCTTCGCAAAGATACGGCAGCGCCTCGGCTTCGAGCCGTCGATCCGGGTTCACGAGGGAATCGTCGAAATCAAGCAGGCGCTGGAGCGTGGCGACATCGCCGGCGAGGATCCGACTTGCTATACGCTTCAGTGGTATCGTTCGCTCCTCGAATGGGAGCGGCGGATCAACGAGCTCACGTTGCGTGGCCGCATTCTCTAGGCGGATGAAATGATCGGCGCAACGCAGGAGATGTCGGTCGATGCCAATGTCGCCCTGCGAACCTCATCCCGGCCGCCGCCGGCGAGACCCGCGCTGAGCGTCGTGTGCACGGTGTATAACGAAGAGGAAGTCATCCCCGAGCTGCTGGACAAGCTGACCCTGGTGCTTTCCACTCTCGACTTCAGTTCTGAGATCGTAATGGTTGACGACGGATCGACCGATCGCACCCTCGCCCGCTTGAAGAGCATGATTGGCCACGCGCCCGGCCTCCGCATTGTCGAACTCTACCGAAATTACGGCCAAGTCGCGGCTTTGGGTGCCGGCATGAGTGTCGCGCGCGGCGATTGGATCATCATGCTGGACGGCGATCTCCAGCACGACCCGCAAGACATCCGCCGGCTCGTCGCAGAAATCGCCAATGGTCACGATCTTGTCGCGACCTTTCGAGATCGCCGCGAGGAAACTAACTTTCGTCTTGTAGTCACCTGGGTCGGCAACCGTGTGAACCGCTATCTGACTGGCGAGCGGATCCGCGATTTCGGAAGCGCGTACCGCTTGTTCAGCGCCCGTCTCCTCGACATGATGACCGACGGCTTTGGCTATGTGCATTACAATACGCCGGCGCTGTACATCAACGCGCGATCCGGCGTCGAACTGCCGATCACCCAATTCCGCCGCCGGTACGGCGCCAGCAAATGGAACCTGATTTCGTTAATTCAGTACAACCTCGATTTTCTCATCCATTCCAAGAAGGTCACTCAAGTGCTGCTCACCATCGGCATGCTCGGGATCGTCATCGGGGTGGCTTTGTACTTATCGAGCCTGTCGGGTTTCGCCGAACCCGCGCGTGCGATTACGGCACCAATCAGCATCGCGTTTACTTCGTTTCTAGTGATGCTGCTGGCGGTGATCTGGCGGGAGGTGATGCAAACCCAACGATACGCTCGCGGGCAACCGCCCTTTTTGATTGCGGAAATTTGGCAGGATTGCGGAGATGGTTCACCCGGTCCGGAGACCGGACCCCGCCTTCGCTTTGCCAGGTTCGCGTCCGCTGTTTGCGAGTAACCACAGCATGCCGTCTTGGAAGGCGCCCTGGCCAAAAGATTATCCGGAAGGCACAGTCAGTCTCGATGGAGCCTTTGAAACAAGAATCCCAGATCGAGCGACGCCCGGCTGGATGCAAAAAGGCGGTTGTCTGCGTCAATGAAGGCGTCGACAACCCCGAGCAATGGCGGGTTGTCGCGAGAAGGACGTACGACAGGCATTGCACGCGCACGCGCGCCCGGTGCCTCGACGGGTCGCCTCGTCCCGCCGCTGCGGTTTTTGGCGTTTGCCTTGATTATACTCTGGATGAACCCCGGCCAATATGCTTCCGCCAACCCTGCGAGCGCCTTGCAAAGCTGGACACTGTCGACCAGGCCGAGGCCCGCGTCCCTAGCCCAATCTACAAGTTCTTCTTCCCGCACAAGCCAGTCATGCCCGTACCCGAACGCCCCGACACTTATATGCGTCCCGACGCGCGAGAGCACCCAATTGAGAGGATCGTAGGTCGGCGGAAAGCGCGCACTCGGACAAGTGAGGACGACATGACCACCGCCTCGCACAATACGCGCGAGCTCGCGGAGGCACGCCCGAGGGTCGGCGACGTGTTCGATCACCTCGAGGCAGCACACGACATCGAAGCTCGCATCATCGAACGGCAGCTGCTGGGCGTCCGAGACGAGGTACTTTATCCCGGCGACGTCCGCGTTGAGAGCACGCGCGTGCGCAACGTCGCCCTCGTTGAGGTCGCATGCGACAAGACCGCCCGAAGACTGGCGGAAGTCGCAATCGAGATCCCCTTCGCCACAACCGACGTTGATCACGCGCCCGATCTCGGCAGCGCGTCCGACACGATCCAGTGTTCGCAGCACCCAGCGATGGCGGGCGCGGTAGGTTGGCAAAAGAAGCTTGTAGTTCAACCCACCGCTCACCTTAACCACGGGAAGTTGCACGTGAGTACATGATAGTGGGGCTCACTACAGACAAGCCCTTGGCGAATCGCGAGCTCGATTCAGCCCGCGCGTCCGCATTCGTATAGGCGGATTATTCAGCGTGCCCTAGCCAGACGGGTTGAAGCCGTCTACGCGAGGGCATTGGCGCAGAGGCTAGCGTCATGGCCGCCGCTTCCAACTCGAGTGAACGAGAGGACCCTTGGAGCATGACCGAGCTCAGCAGGAGCGACGTTGCAATCGGGGTCAAAACCTCCTGGGTCTACGGCATCCTCATTTTGTTGTTCGCAGCGCTGATACGGCTGGCTTTTTTTCGTGGGGCACTGGGGACCGACGAGATCACTTATTTAACCCAGGCGCAGCGCTTACTGCACGGAGATATCGGTCATACCGTCTATATCGGCGCGGTCCGGTACGGCATCAACGGTTTTGAGGCGCTGTCCATCCGCCTGTTTGGCAATGGTACGGCGGGCGCCGGCGGGCTCTATTTTCTTTGCTGGCTCGGCAACGCGCTGCTCGCCTATTGGTTTGCGTATCGGCTATGGGGCTGTCGCGCCGCAATCTGGACAGGGCTCGCGCTCGCCGTGTTGCCCCTCGACGCCGCCCTCGCCACCAGCCTTAACCCCGATCCCTATCTGGCCCTGTTTATCTCGAGCTCTATAGTAGTTTTCTTTTTTGCCGAAAGTCATGATAGCCATCCGCTATATTTTTTGGCCGGGCTGTTGGCCGGATGGGTCTTTTGGATCAAAGAAGAAGTAATCGTTTTCGGTCTGGTCTTCGTGATTTTCGCCGCTTTCCAGCGACGCTGGCGCGCAGGATGGCTTTGGTTCGTACTGGGAGGCTTGCTTTGCTGTGTGGCTGACCTCATTTTTTTCTGGGTAGCATACGGCGACCCCTTCTACCATTACAGCGTAGTCCATCAAGCAATTGACGATCAGCTCGCCACCCAAAGCCTCGGCGTAACATCGCCCTGGGCTTATCTCGGCTTCTTGTTCGTCAAGATCTATCATACTGGCCTACTCGGTTGGTTGGCTCTAGCAGGGTGCGTGCTCGCGCTGCGCCGGCCGGCGCAAGCGGGAACCCGCTTTGTGCTGATCTGGGGAATTGGATTATTGCTGATTTTTTCGCTTTTCCCGGTTTCATTGTCGCCGCCCGCATTCATCCGCAAGACAGCGACTTACATGGAAATTTTTGTGACGCCCCTGGCTTTGCTCGCGGGCTGGTTCCTGGCTCAGCAGCAGCGTGCAGTTGCGTTTGTCCTCGGCGGAATCATGGTCGCATCTGGCGTCCTGCTCTCGGGTATGGAGCAGCAGGTCATCCGTGTCGTGGCGGTGAACGGTCAGGCAGCTGCTGCCTTTGCCGAGGCCCATGCCGGTACGCCGGTATTTGGCCCGCTTACTGCACAACGGCAGAGCATGGTAGAGCGCCTGTTCCGCGGATCGCTCGACGCCAGCGGCGACATCCGTCCGTGGGCGGATTTGAGCGGCGTCACTCCGGGAGAAGGCTCGGCCGGCGACATCGCCGCTTATCTCATCGACGATCCACAAATGAGGATTTGGCCGGACGCTACTAAGGAAGTGCCTCTTTCGGAAACATTGCGTCGATGCCTGGTTCCGCTAGGCTCGCTGGAGCAAGGCGACCTTGGTTTCGGTCGGCCGGTGGTAGCCGCGCTACGAGACGTCCTTTCCGTCTTGCCGCCACCCTATGCAGTCGCGGCCCTCAGAGCCACAGATTCTTTCTGGCAGGTCTCACCAGCACAGGTATATGGCGTTACCCGCGAATGCGCGCACGAGGCGCAAGCCGAATCTGCATCACGGCCGCCGCCTCGGCTTGCGCCACGCTCAGCGCAGCAATTGTAAGGCCGGTTGGCTCGGCAGAACCGGCCGATCGGCCAAAGCGCATGAAAACCCGAAAACCTATCGAAGTCTGCATCACGATCGATACCGAATTCAGTATCGGGGGTAATTTTGAAGATCCCGCCTTGACCCCGGTTGCCGAGCCCATGGTGCTGGGCTCCGTCGGCGGAAAGGAACAGGGTCTGGGTTTTCTTCTGGATAGTTTTGCCGAGTTCGGGGTGCGCGCGACTTTTTTTGTGGAGACGCTGCAAACAGCCTATTTCGGCGACGAGCCCATGAGGGGAATCGCCCGCCGGATTGCGGCTGCAGGACACGATGTGCAGCTGCATTTGCATCCATGCTGGCTGCATTACGAAAGGACCGAAGGACCCAAGCCCCCGCCGAACGACTCTTGCGCCGGTCGCACCGATGCCGAACTAAGCCATTTCTTCGAATTCGGCCTATCGGTGTTCTCGCGTTGGGGGGTGCCGGCCCCGGTCGCGGTGCGGACCGGCAATTTTCAGGTGGACGAAAGCGTCTTTCGGATAGCCGCCAAGTCCGGTCTGCGCCTAAGTTCGAGCATAGCGGTGCCGATCTATCGCCCGCCCGGTGACGGCTTCGTGCTCTTCGGCGGCAAACGTCGGGTCGGCCGGATATTGGAGCTCCCGGTGTTTTGCTACAGTTACCGCATCGGCGGCCGTGACCGGCTTCGCGCCCTCTGTATTACCGCGTGTTCCGCTGCCGAGATTATCCTTGTTTTGCGCCAGGCGCATGCACATCAACTCTCGCCCGTCCTCATCCTGACGCACCCTCAGGAGTACATCAAGAAAACGGATTTCCGCTATGCCACGCTGCGGCGGAATCGGGCCAACCAGGGCCGGCTCAGAGCAGTGCTCAAATTCCTCAAACAGCACGAGGATGAATTCATCACAATACCGATTGCGGCGATAAGCGATGATGGCGCCGACAGCCGGGCGACCGAGCGCCCCGTGGTCTCGGTATCTCGTGGAAGAGCGATGGCGCGGATGCTCGAAAACGGAATGAACGACCTGATCTGGTGGTACTGAGGTCTGAGGTAACGAGCCCGCCAATCTTTCAAGACCGCGCCGCGACCGAACTACGCCGCGATTGCAAATAGCGGCGCCATGTCCGCCCGATCGCGAACATCATATCTGCGAGAAAAGGGGCCGGATCGCGAAAGGTGAGCACGTAATAGCGGCTCCTCGGACTGAAAAACTGACGGATATATTCGCAGATCTCGCCGGGGACAGAAGCCAGCTCACGGTTTTTCAAGCGGCCGCGGCACCGCAGGAGGGTCAGAATGCGTCGCGTTTCCGGCATCATATAACGGCACCTTATCCGCGCACGATAGGGCGGCGGGTGCGGGCGTATCCCGAGACCCAAAACCGCGTAAGTGTACCAGGCAAACGGCACTCTCGCGTGATAGGCCAACGGCAAGCTTCCCCAGAAGCGCCCGTTGATCTCCATCAGGCCCACGGTTCCGGTGCGCGCATCCATCCGATATTCAACCATGGCAGCCCCCTCCCAACCGATCCGCTTCAGCAGGGCTTCGGATTTGACAAACAGCTCCGCATTAACCGAGAGCGGCAGGCTTTCGCACACGGTCGAGACGCCGCCTTCCGGCGGCCACTCGGCGATACGGCGGTGCTGCAGCCGCAACAGCGCTTCACCGCGATGAACGAAAATCATGTGACCGAGACCGGCGCCCGGACAGAATGCCTGGACGAGCGGGTACCGCCCAGAGGGCTCATAGCGCGCCAGTGCGCGCCTCAGCTCCATACGATCGTGACAATACTCCGCCTTGAGAAAGGGGATGCCGAGTTTGGCGAGCGCAGCGCCGAGGTTTTCCGGGTCGCGCCATTTGAGGACGCACGGAAATGTCAGCTCGTCCGGGGGGTTCTCGATTGTTGGACCGTCTCGGGGCTGCCACGTCGCGGGGACGGGAACCCCGACCTCCCTAGCGGCGGCGTAGGTAGCCGACTTGTCCAGCACCATTCCGAGTTGGGCCGCCGCCGGTACCAGGGCACGCAGGCCCACCAAACGACCCGAATCGGCGGCTGCGCGGATTACCAGCAGATCTCGCTCGGCGATCGCGAGCAGAAACTGCGCGCCCTGCTCGGCAGCGATCCGGTTCAGAAGTTCAATCGTCGAGTCCTCATCGGAAGGACGGAGGTAACCTCGTGCGGCCCATTTCGAATAGAGGCCGATGCCCTCCCGCGATCGCGCGACGGCATGGACCGAGACCCCATGCTCCCCGAGATCGCGTATGATCGTAAGACCCACCGGCGTATCTGCGCCCAGCAAGATGGCCGGCGGCAACTTCGCTTCATTCGTCATGTGATGGGTTCACACGCATCCGATCGGCAATGGTCTGCACGGCAGAATCGATGACGTCGAAGCATTGCTCCCAATACGCGTCACTCAGTCTGTGAGGGTCGTGAATATGCGGGCGGGGAGGCCGGCTCCACAGGCCGAGCAAGGTCAATTGGCAGCTTCCGGGTGACAAGAGGCCCGAAATTCTCCGAGCTTGCCGCGGTTCCATGACGACCAGCAGGTCGCTGGTTTGGAGTTCGAAATCCGCAGCATCGCGGGCGCAGTGCCGAACCAGTTCGATCCCCCGGCGCGCGGCAATTCTGCAGGCGTTCGGGTCGGCAGGTGCGGCGGAATCGGCGGACAGCCCGAAGGAGGCAGCGGGCAGACCGAAACTCACAGCACGCGCTTCGGCGTACGGGCTGCGGCAGATATTGCCGTGGCATACGAAGACGACGCGGGTTACCCGCCCCCAGCGGATTTGCTTGAACCGGCGATATCGCCCGGTCAGGTTTTCAAGCCACGCCAGCGCCAGGCGAATAAGCCCACGGTAAGTGCCAAAGCTCGACCGCACTCCCGCGGGATCCCAACCCCACAGAGGCATCGTGCGCGGAGGAAGTTCCCGTTCGGTTTCTTGGTTCATCGACACTCTTCCGCTGCTCGCGCCGCCTTGAACGAATTGGTCTCTGCCATCGCGGCGTTCCAGTGCTGAGGGTAAAGGGCGTCATGTGGCCGGCCAGATCCGATCCCGTCTATTGTTAAAAATCCTTTAAACATTGACGTATGGTGTGAGTTATCAAGCCGGCTAAAACCTGGCTCGGCTGGCACCCGGATGCCGCTCCGGGCGGGCCTATGCACAGATACGCGCACACCCATCGGAAGAGCGGCAGGACGACGCCGATCTTGCACCACGCCTTGAGATACGGTCTTATAAAAGTAGAGCCGCGCCTCGCCGCTGCCCCTCATTCGGGAGACTCTTTAGCGGCCAGAATGCGCGAGCAACGCGGGGGCACTCTGTCCTGGGTGTAGCGCCGCCTTCGGTGTGAAGGCTCATCTGCCTTGAGTTTCTGGACGATAATATGATCGAGAGGCTCATTAATCGACGATGAAGATAGAGTGACGATGATAGCTATCGGCAGAACTTGATGTTGAGCCAATTGCAGCAGAACGGGTGGACCGGCATGTCGGCCATTAATAACATCGCTACCCAGCATGAGCGCGAGGTCACCGCCGGCAGGCGCTTTCGTTTTGGCCGGAACTGGGCGAGTTTTTTGAAACGGTTAAATCAGGCGCGGATCGCCGAGGCAGAAAAGAATTTAATAGAGTTTCTCGGAGAAAAATCGCTCGCCGGCAGAGCCTTTTTGGATGTCGGGAGCGGCTCGGGCCTATCCTCGCTCGCCGCACGCCGCCTCGGAGCCACGGTTACCTCATTCGACTACGACGGTCAGAGCGTCGCCTGTACCGAGGAGCTGCGCCGCCGCTATCTGCCGGAGGACCCGTCTTGGATCATCGAGCAGGGTTCGGTGCTCGACACGGAGTATCTCGCGGGGCTCGGCCAATTCGACATTGTTTATTCTTGGGGCGTGCTGCACCATACGGGTGCGATGTGGCAGGCGATGGCCAATTTAAAACCGATGGTGAGGACGGGCGGGTTGTTGTTCCTCGCCATCTACAACGATTTTGGCGAAGTCAGCCGGTCGTGGCTGGAGCGGAAACGCCGGTACAACGCGTTGCCGCCAGTACTTCGGCCAGTTTACGCCATTTACGTCTGGATGCCACAGGAACTGAGATCGCTCGCTGGCTCCATGCGTTCGGGAGAATTGACGACATATATTCGGGAGCTAACCAGCGCCAGCAACCGGCGCGGGATGAGCTGGCTACACGATGTCATCGATTGGGTCGGCGGCTACCCCTACGAGTACGCATCCGTCACGGATATCACCGAGTTTTACCGGCGTGACGGTTTCGAGCCGGTCAAGATCCGCGAGAACAGGTCATACGGCTGCCATCAGCTGGTGCTCAAGCGCGTTCGGTGACCAGAGATTGAAATCTGGGCCGGGCCGCCGCCCCAAATGAAGGTTTTGATCGTCAGCTTTGCGTTCCCGCCTTCTAATGTCATCGGAGCCGTGCGCGTAGGCAAGCTCGCGCGGTACCTCGATCATCGGGGCCATGACGTGCGTGTGCTGACCACCGACCTCGTTGCGGACCGGAGCCTGCCGCTCGAGATTTTGCGGGAACGGGTATTTTATACCGAATATCGTCTGCGCCGGCATTGGATCGATTGGGTGGTTCGGTTGCTGCGCGTCCGCACAGCCTTCCCCGCCGGAGGTCGCCGCGAGAACGCACCCGCGCAAGATGGCGCTCCGGCGAGGTCGCTTTGGCAAACCTTCCGCCGTCATTATTTCGGGCTGATCCACATTCCCGACATGCGGGCCGATTGGGTCCGGACTGCCATTCCCGCAGGCCGGCAATTGATCAAAGAATGGAAACCCGAGATCATTTTCGCCAGCGCGCCACCGAACACGGGGCTGGTGGTCGCCAGCCGTCTCGCCCGCGCCGACGACATTCCCTGGGTTGCCGATTTTCGTGATCTGTGGGTCGATAACCCGTATTACAGCGAACCCGGTTGGCGCAAGCGGATCGACGCGATCCTGGAACGGCGAATTTTAAGACGCGCCGCGGCATTAGTGACCGTTTCGCCCGTTTGGGCGGAACAACTGCGTCGGCGCCACGGCAAAGATGTCACAGTGGTGTATAACGGGTACGCTGAGGAAGATTTCCCGCCCCTCGCGCAACGAACCGACCCCGAGGGAAGTCTTACCATCCGGTATATGGGCTCGATCTATCGCGGCTTTCGCGATCCCTCTGTGCTATTCTCCGCGATCGCACTGCTGCCCGATCACATACGAACTCACATAAACGTCGAGTTCTTCAGCGACGCAGGCGATGCTGTCCTCGACGCGGCAGCAGCACACCAGGTCGAGAGCGCGGTGGCTGTCAAGCCGCGGGTTCCTTACCGGCAAGCGCTCGCACTGCAGATGGAAGCCGATGTTCTGCTGTTGCTGCAATCCAGCGATCCGCGTGACGAAGGCAACCTGCCTGCCAAGCTATTCGAATATCTGTACGCGCGCCGGCCGATTCTGTTCATCGGCTACGAGCGCGGCGTCGCGGCGCGGCTCGTGATCGAGAGGAGCGCCGGGTTGGTTTCCAACAGCCCGGTCAAAATTCGCGATCAATTACAGAGATGGTTCGAGAACAAACGCGCCGACCGCCTAGATAAACTCGACCCGTCGGTCAGCCTTGGGCTTGGCCGCGACGATCAATACGCCAAGCTGGAACGCCTATTAAAGGAGATTCTCGAAAACCAGCTCAGCACCTCTCATCGGCTGCCCCTCGGCGAGGCCAGGGCGATCAATTAGCCTCGCTTGGCCGCCAGGCTCTGAAGCGGGCAACGATGTTCTGTCCGATTGCAATACACCAATGCTTAACTTCCTTCCGATCACCTTGGATACCGGATCGGAATCGTGTATCTCGTACCACGACATACGAACGGTGCGAGTCGGTGTGTAACTTGAAAGGCGGATGTAGCATCGTGGGGCAATACCCGAGACGCGCATGAAGCACGGTGCCGCGCTAGTCGGGCTGCCGCTCGCAATCTGCATTGGACTTTTCGCAACTGCGGCTCCAATTCCGCGCTCGATCATCAGGTTCGCTTTATGCTTGATGAAGTTTTTAGGGCTTTTCCGACTCGCGCGCTACGTTACGGGTCACGGGTTGCGCATCATATGCTACCACGGCTTTGCCGTTGCCGAGGAATACAAGTACAGAAGTACCCTTTTCATTAGGGAAGATTTCTTTCGCAAACGAGTGGAATATTTGCGGCGCGAAGGCTATCCGATTTTGCCTCTGCGAGATGCGCTGGACGCTCTGGCCGCGGGCCGGCTTCCGCCCTGCGCCACGGTTATAACCATGGACGATGGCTGGGGCGGAGTTTATACGGTCGGGTTGCCGCTCATTCGGGAACTGGAAATTCCAGTTACGGTCTACGTGACGACCTATTATGTCGAGAACCGGATGCCGGTCTATACTGTAACCGTTTCTTACTTGTTCTGGCGAGCCACCCCGCAGCTGGTCCATTTGCCGCGCGGGACCGGAACTTTCGACCTGGCGTACGAGACGGCAAAGGCCGAAGAAGCGGCGCAGAATTTCGGCGCGGCGTTGCCGCCGGGTGATCGCCTCGAGTTCTTGAAGGAGTTGGCGGCCGCCCTCGGTGTCTCTTTTGATGAGATTGAAAGGCAGCACCTTTTCGAGGTCATGGATGAACAACAGCTGCGTGGCCTCGCAGCTGCCGGCGTCGACATCCAGCTCCATTCACACCGGCATCAATGGCCGCTTCACGACAAGGAAATAGTGGAAGCCGAAGTTGAGGAAAACCGCCGATTTCTTCAGCGTGTCGTCTCGTCCCCATTGGAGCATTTTTGCTATCCGAGCGGGGTGTACGGTCTCCACCAGGCAGAATGGCTGGCGGAATTGGGGGTGAAGAGCGCCACGACGATCGAACCCGGATTGAACTACGGCCACACCTCGCGTTTCGCGTTGCACCGCCTGGTCGATGGCGGAACTGTGTCGGAGATCGAATTCGCCGCCGAGATGACCGGCTTCATGGAGCTCGTGCGTTTGTTGCGGCACCGGTTACGCGGCGTGCTGGCTCGAGTGCGCGGTTACCGAAACCCCTCGCCCCGCAACGAAGGTCCGTCTTAGATGCGGGGCCTCGGATTTTTTCTGGTCTTCGTTGCAAGCCTACCGTTCATTTTTGTCTCGCCGTTCACTGGCGTGCTGGTCTGGTATGTATTTTCCCTCGGCAATTTCCACACCCTGATCTGGGGTGGCCCCTTTGCCAGTCTCAATTATGCCTACGTCATCGCCATCCTCACCTGTCTTTCCTGGTTATTTTCTCGAACAGACCAGAAACGTCTACCAATCACACCGCTTGTCGTTCTGACACTGTTGTTTTCCCTATGGATTACGTTTACCTCATGGTTCGCATTGGCACCGGCTGAGGATGTCTGGAACAAATGGATCGTCGTCCAGAAAATTCTGTTCATGTGCCTTGTCGGCTACGCCCTGACGACGACGCGCGAACGGTTAAACCAGCTGATCTGGGCTGTCGTACTGACCATCGGGCTTTGGGGAGTAAAGGGGGCGCTCGCGAGCATCCTGCATGGCGGCAGCGAAATTCACGGGCCGGACGGCGGCATGCTCGCGGACAACAACGACTTCGGCCTCGGGCTCGTAGTAATGTTACCGCTACTGTTTTATCAGCGGCAGCTCGCCACCAATCGGCATGTGCGCCGCGGGCTGCTGTTGATGGGATTTTTAGTCTCTCTTGCGGTGTTCTTTACCTATTCCCGAGGTGCGTTGGTCGGGGTATGCGCGATGGGAGCGGTTTTCTGGCTTAGATCGCGCGCAAAGTTCACAACGGCGCTGCTGATTGCTGCGCTCGCCTTTGCCGTCTACAACGTCGCGCCTGAACAGTGGTTTAAGCGGATGGGGACCATAGAAACCTATCAGGAGGATGGCTCGGCGATGGGCCGGATCCGGCTCTGGCAGATTTCACTTCGGATTGCCGAGCTTCACCCGATCACCGGGGGCGGCTTCAGGGTGACATTCTGGCCGAATGTTACAAATAACATGCTGCGCGGCACCGATTTGGAGAGGCTGACAAAACCTCGCGCGGCGCACAGTATTTACTTTGACGCATTATCCGAGCATGGCTGGGTCGGTCTTTTCTTGTTCTTGATGATTTTTGGCTATTCCTGGGTAAACTGCGCGTGGGTGACCCGTCATTCGCGCAACCGGCCTGATCTCGCCTGGGCAAATCTGTTGGGAAGGACGGGGCAAGCGGTGCTCGTGGGCTATGCGACTGCAGGTGCCTTTGCATCTCAGGCCTATTTGGATGAGTATTGGTGCATCATCTTTATTTTCGACGCTGCACGGCGACTGCTTGCCAAAGAAATCGCCCCGGTCGGCGCCGTTGCAGGCGCCGGATCGAGACGGCTGCCTGTCCCTCGGCAAGCCGTCACCCCGGCGTTGCTCGCGAAACCCGATGACGCTCTGGGTTACGCAAAATCAAACCTGTAGCTAATAGGATCACGGGCCATCGGCTTGTGGTGTCCCGGCTCGATCGGCCGATCGATCGCGCCCGGCTCCTCGCACGAAAAAAATTCCGACCCAAAAAAATAAAACTAACCCGATTTGCAAAGCGTTCAACCGCGTGATTACCAGAAGGCGTGAAAGGTCGCAAGCGCCGCCAAGGATTGCCGCTAGCAGTGATGATGAGCGATCTGATACCGGCATCCTCAGAGACGATTACACGCCGTTCCATTCTGATCTTGCAAAATGACTGCTCGCCGGCGGAATACCGGCGTATGGTGAACGAGAGCCCGAGGCGGCCGCGAGATCCGCGGCACGGCTCATTTCCGGCAGCGGCAGAGCAACGATGACCTCGCTTCTGGCATCTTGGCACTCTCGCGCGATCGCTAACTCGAAGCGCTTGCGAAAGAAGTAGAGCGTCGAAGCAAATGAGGTCGGCTGCTTCACCGCGGTCTGGACCGGCGCTCGGCTATACCGCGCGCCCTCAACCAACGGCCGGTTGTCGCCGATGGTATCGGCTGATCGTTACGGAAACAGTGGCGAGTGCGCGCGTTTCCCCGTACATGTTTGAGCCACACCACAGGCCCTCCGAGCCCGCCATGATGCATCCTGCTCTCGCGCTCGCGTGCGTCACGCTCTGGGCCGCCGCGGCCTGGGCTCAAGCCCCGCCGATCACCGGAGAGCCGCAACCGGGCCGGGTTTTTTGTGACCAGAGCGTCACCTACCGGATTGCCGAGCCCGCCACGGTTCCGGAGCTATACCGGAGCTTTCTCGGAGCCTGGAGCGACGCGGCCTGGGACGCGAATACCTGCGCGGCGCTGATCGTCGAGAATATCGATCCGGGCGGCACCGCTGCGATCATCTACGCCTACGGGCCGCTCGGATCGAGCGCACGGGTCACCGGCGGAACATTGCACGGCACCGGAATCATCCGCGACGGCGAGCTGAGATTTCAGAACTCCGACGGCACTCAGTTCGCTTTCCGGCCTGGCATCGCCGATTTGATCGGACGGATGACGACCCCGAACGGCCAATCATACGATGCCGCATTCAAGAAGACGTTGTGAACCGGCCCTAATCGGTACTTTACCGCCCGTCGGTTCGCTGCGAGTTGACGCCCGCACAAGGCATTCCTAAATTCGCCGTCGCTGGGTTCGACCGCTGCTTGGTTCACCTGCCGGTACTCCGGTCGGCCCCGCTTGGCTGACGAACAACGGGTGACCACATCCACAGACTATCAATCGTGGATCGACCGCAGCTACGGGCGAGACCGCCCGTGAAACGGATCATCACATGTGGTTCCGCATGCCCCGACCTCTCGTACTTTCCCCGATAAACGAGCTCAACGAACGTAGCCGCGAAATCTTTCGCTTGATTGTCGACGGCTATGTCGCAACTGGAGAACCGATTGGCTCGCGCACCCTGTCACGACGCCTGGGGCAGAATTTGTCTCCGGCAACGATCCGCAACGTCATGGCGGATCTGGAGGAAGCAGGGCTGCTCTACGCGCCACACACCTCGGCCGGGCGGCTCCCGACCGAGCTCGGGCTGCGCCTCTTTGTCCACGGTCTGCTCGAGATCGGGGGACTGGCCGAAGACGAACGCCGCAGCATCGAGAGTTTGTGCGTTGCCCGGGGGAAGAGCCTGCCGCAAGCGCTCGAGGAAGCAACGACCGCGCTGTCTGGCCTGTCCCATTGCGCGGGCGTCGTCGTGGTGCCCAACCAGGACCGTCCCTTGAAGCACATCGAATTCGTCAGTCTCGGTCCTGGGCGCGCCCTCGTGGTGCTGGTAACCGAGGACGGGCTCGTCGAGAATCGGGTTATCGAGGTGCCGGCCGGCCTGCCTCCAGCCGCGCTGATCTCGGCCGGCAACTATCTCAACGCGAGGCTGATCGGCCGGACGGTCGAGGAGGCAAAGGCGGAAATCGAACAGGAAATTGCGTCCAATAAGATCCAGCTCGACGAGTTGACATCGAAGCTCGTCGCGGCAGGCCTTGCCAACTGGGCTGGCGGCGATGAAGGCAGCGCGCTGATCGTGCGCGGTCAGGCCAATCTGCTCGAAGACGTCACCGCGCTCGCCGATCTCGAGAGGCTGCGCACTCTTTTCGAGATGCTCGAAACCAGAGAGACCATGCTGCGTTTGCTCGACGCCAGCAAACAGGGCGAAGGCGTTCAGATATTCATCGGCGCTGAAAACCGCCTCTTCGGGGTGGCCGGCTGCTCGATGGTAATCGCCCCCTATCAGAACAGCCGCGAGCAGATCGTTGGAGCGATTGGCGTCATCGGCCCGACTCGGATCAACTATGCCCGCATCATTCCGATGGTGGACTATACCGCCAAGATGATCGGGCGACTTATCGGATAGGACAGACCATGGACGATACGAAGACCAAGGAGCAGGAGAAGTTTCCTGCTGCGGACGAGGCCGCCAATAACAACATCGACGGCCTGGCCGGGGCGCCACCCGAGTCGGAAGCCGAGGAATCGGCGCCGGAGACTCGGGCCGCCGAACTCGAGTTTGAACTGGCCGAGTATAAGGATCGATTGCTGCGTGCGCTCGCCGAGACCGAGAATGTGCGCCGCCGCGCGCAACGGGAGCGCGAGGATGCATCGAAATATGCGATCGCCGGTTTTGCGAAGGATTTGCTCTCGGCGGCGGACAACCTGCGCAGGGCGTTGGAGAGCCTGCCGGAAGCAGAGGCGAAGGACGAACATACGCGAAGTCTCCTCGCCGGGGTCGCGGCTACCGAGCGCGAGCTCTTGGGCGTCTTCGAGCGCCACGGGATCAAGCGCATCGACCCGAAGGGCGAGTGTTTCGACCACAATCTCCATCAGGCGATCTTTGAAACCGAGCGGCCGGACCAGCCGAGCGGCTCCGTTGTCGAGGTATTGCAGCCCGGTTATGTGCTTCATGACCGCCTGTTGCGGCCGGCGATGGTCGGTGTCGCCAAGGGTGGCCCGAAGCCGTCGGAACCTGCTTGAACCGGGTGGATTTTTGGCCCTGGAGGCCACAGCCAGCGTGGTTGTAGCGGCGCGACCCGACACATATATAGACCCCAGCCACAGTGAGGGGATGGCTGTAATCACTTCCCGGGGGATCGGGACGGTGCTTCCCCGGGCCGCCCGGTCCTGCTTTAGAACGAGGTATACATGAGCAAGGTCATCGGTATCGATCTCGGCACGACGAACTCCTGCGTCGCCGTGATGGAAGGCAAGAACGCCAAGGTGATCGAGAATAGCGAGGGTATGCGCACAACGCCCTCGATGGTTGCATTCACCGAATTGGGCGAGCGCCTCGTCGGCCAGTCCGCGAAGCGCCAGGCGGTAACCAATCCCGAGAACACGTTCTTTGCGATCAAACGCTTGATCGGCCGCCGCTTCACCGATCCGATGGTGAAGAAGGACATGGATCTCGTCCCGTACAAGATTATCTCCGGCGACAATGGCGACGCTTGGGTCGAGAGCCGCGGCAAGAAATATGCGCCCTCGCAGATCAGCGCGTTCATTTTGCAGAAGATGAAGGAAACGGCGGAGGCCTATCTCGGCGAGACGGTCTCGGAAGCCGTCATCACGGTTCCCGCCTATTTCAACGACAGCCAGCGTCAGGCGACCAAGGACGCGGGCAGAATTGCCGGGCTCGAGGTGTTGCGGATCATCAATGAGCCAACCGCAGCGGCACTCGCCTACGGCATGGATAAGAAGGGCACCGGTACGATTGCGGTTTACGATCTGGGCGGCGGCACTTTTGATATTTCTGTGCTCGAGATCGGTGACGGCGTGTTCGAGGTGAAGTCGACAAACGGCGATACTTTCCTCGGCGGTGAAGACTTCGACAAGAACATAATCGACTATCTCGCCGATGAATTCCGCAAGGAGCAGGGAATTGACCTGCGCAATGATCGGCTCGCCCTCCAGCGGCTAAAGGAGGCAGCGGAGAAGGCCAAGATTGAATTGTCGTCGTCGATGCAGACGGATGTCAATCTGCCCTTCATTACCGCCGATCAGCACGGGCCAAAGCATCTCAACATCAAGCTGACCCGGGCAAAGCTGGAGGCCTTGGTCGACGATCTGATCCAGCGGACAATCGGGCCTTGCCGCAGCGCCCTCAAGGATGCGGGGCTCAAGGCGTCGGAGATCAACGAGGTCATCCTTGTCGGCGGCATGACCCGGATGCCCAAAGTCATCGAGACCGTCAAGCAATTTTTCGGTAGGGAACCGAATCGCAGCGTCAACCCGGACGAGGTCGTGGCTGTCGGCGCGGCGATCCAAGCCGGTGTTCTGAAGGGCGAAGTCAAGGATGTCCTGCTTCTGGACGTGACCCCGCTGTCGCTGGGCATTGAGACGTTGGGTGGTGTTTTCACCCGGCTGATAGACCGCAACACGACGATACCGACAAAAAAGAGCCAGACCTTCTCCACCGCCGAGGATAACCAGACGGCGGTGACGATCCGCGTATTTCAGGGCGAGCGCGAGATGGCGGCAGACAACAAGCTGCTTGGCCAGTTCGACTTGGTCGGAATCCCTTCGGCACCACGCGGCATGCCGCAGATCGAGGTGACCTTCGACATCGATGCCAACGGCATCGTTCAGGTCTCGGCCAAGGACAAAGCTACCGGCAAGGAACAGCAGATCCGCATTCAAGCCTCGGGCGGCCTCTCCGAGGCCGACATTGACCGCATGGTCAAGGATGCCGAGGCGCATGCCGACGAGGACAAGCGTCGTCGCGAGCTGGTCGAGGCGAAGAACAACGCCGACGCGCTGATCCATACGACCGAACGGACCTTGAACGAGAGTGGCGACAAGGTTCCGCAAGCCGACCGCGATGCGGTGCAGCAGGCGACCCAAGCCTTAAAGGATACCCTCGCCAGCGAAGACGCCGGGCAAATCAAGACCAAGACCGAGGCGCTGGCCCAGGTCTCGATGAAGCTCGGGGAAGCGCTCTACAAGGCTCAGCAGACCGAACAGGCCGGCTCCGGCGACGGCGGTGCGTCGCAAGGCGGGCCGTCCCACGGGGCTGCCGGCGGCAATGACAAGGTCGTCGACGCCGATTTCGAGGAAGTCGACGATCAGAAGAAGCGCGGCTCGGCGTAATCGGCGCGATGGAGGTGCCGGAGGGTTGCGAACGTCCCGGCGGAATATCCGCCGGGATGACGCGCGGTGGAGAAGCTCTCTCGCGAATATCCGTCGATCATGGCTAAGCAGGATTTTTACGAAGTGCTCGGCGTTGCCAAATCGGCGAGCGCCGAGGAGCTGAAGAGGGCCTATCGCAAACTCGCGATGAAGCATCACCCGGACCGCAACCCGAGTGACAAGGGCGCCGAACAAAAGTTCAAGGAAATCAGCGAGGCCTACGACATCCTCAAGGATGATCAAAAGCGCGCCGCCTACGACCGCTTTGGTCACGCCGCGTTCGAGCAGGGCGGCGGGCGCGGACCAGGCGATTTCGGCTTTTCCGGAGGATTTGCCGACATCTTCGACGAGATGTTCGGCGAGTTCATGGGCGGTGGGCGCCGCAGCCAAGGCGGACCGAGCCGCGGCAGCGACCTGCGCTACAACCTGGAAATCTCACTGGAAGAAAGCTTTCGCGGCAAGCAAACGACCGTTCGAGTGCAAACCTTGGTCGCCTGTGACCAATGCAAAGGCAGCGGCGCTGAGGCGGGATCGAAACCGATCACCTGCCCTACTTGTCATGGCCGAGGGCGGGTGCGCGCGCAACAGGGTTTCTTCACGATCGAGCGGACCTGCGCCACCTGCCAGGGAGCCGGGCGGGTCATCGACAATCCGTGCAAGGCCTGCGCGGGCCAGGGCCGGACCCGCCGTGAAAAGACATTATCGGTTAATATTCCATCTGGCGTCGAGGATGGCACGCGCATCCGGCTCGCCGGCGAAGGGGAAGCGGGGGGGCGCGGCGCCCCTACCGGTGATCTATACATCTTCATTACGATAACGCCGCATCGGATCTTCCAACGCGACGGCGCGAATATCTATTGCCGCGTCCCGATCTCGATCACGACGGCGGCCCTCGGCGGCTCGATCGAGGTCCCGAGCGTGGACGGCAGCCGAGCACGCGTCACGGTGCCCCCGGGGACTCAATCAGGTCATCAGTTCCGGCTCAGAGGAAAAGGGATGACCGTGTTGCGCTCACCCGCGCGCGGCGACATGTTCATCGAGGCGATTGTCGAGACCCCGGTCAATCTGACCAAGCGCCAGCAGGAGCTGCTGCGCGAATTTGAAAAGGCCGAGGACCATGCCGGCACCCACCCCGAAACCGAAGGTTTCTTCGCGCGGGTTAAGGAATTCTTCGAAGATTTGCGGGAGTAGCGTTATTTGGCCGCCGCCGGTTCACGTCTGGCCGTTGTAAGAGCAGGCTCGTTGCCCTTGGCGAGAACTACCTCGAGCGCTCTTCGTATTTCGGCGAGCTTTGCCGGATGCTCGACTTTATGGCCGAATAAATTCTTCACATAGAAGACGTCTACCACTTTTTCACCGTAAGTCGAGATTTTGGCGCTTGAGACCTGCAGGTTGAGACCGGTTAGCGCGCGGGTCAGCTCAAATAACAGCCCCGGTCGGTCTCGGCCATTGACCTCGATGACGGTGTGCGCGCCGCTTGCCTTGTTGTCGAGGAGGACGCGAGGTGTTACGGTGAAAACCTGGGTTCGGCTTGGAAAGCCCGGCGCGCGAGCGAGTTCCCGGTGAGGCTTTAGATCGCCAGTGAGCACATTCTCGAAAACAACCGCGAGCTTGGCGAGTTTGTCCGGGCGATCGAACGCGCTGCCGCCCGAATCCTGCACCCAAAAAGTGTCGAGCGCCATGCCGTTGGACATCGTCATGATCTTGGCGTCAACGATATTGGCGCCGCTGACCGCCAACGCGCCGGCAATGCGGGAAAATAAGCCGGGGTGATCCGCCGTATAGAGGGTTATTTCGGTTACAGATCGATGCGAATCGACGCGTTTCTCGACAGTCAGAGGCGCGCCGCTTGTCTCCGCCTCTCGCATCAGGCGCGCATGGCGCGCATGTGTCGCAGGATCGAAGGACAGCCAGTAAAACGGATATCCGCGACCTACGAAGGTCGCGAATTCGGCCTCGCTGAAGTCGGGCAGTAGCTGGCGGGCCGCGGTCTGAGCAGATGCTGCACGAGAATCCTGCCCTTCGGCGCTGAGGCCGCCTGAAATCAGCTCGGTCGATCGGTGGTACAACTCGCGCAACAGAGCTGCTTTCCAGCCGTTCCAGACTTTCGGACCGACCGCCCGGATATCGGCGATAGTCAACACCAAGAGCAGCTTCAATCGCTCCGGAGATTGCACGCGCTCGACAAAATTGCCGATCGTCTGCGGATCTCCGATATCGAGCTTGAAGGCGGTGCCGCTCATCAGCAAGTGCCAGCGCACCAGCCAGGCGACGGTCTCGGTCTCCTCCGCCGAGAGGCCGAGCCGGGGCCCGAGCTTCAGAGCGATCTGCTCGCCGATCTCCGAATGATCGCCGCCCCGGCCCTTGGCGATGTCGTGGAGCAGCACGGCAAGATAAAGCGCGCGCCGGGACACAATCTTCGGCATCAGCTGGGTGGCCAGCGGAAGCTCCTCTTTGAGGAGGCCGCGCTCGATCTTGTGTAGGATGCCGATTGCGAACAGCGTGTGCTCGTCTACCGTGTAGACGTGGTACATGTCATACTGCATCTGAGCCACGACACGACCAAAATCGGGGACGAAGCGGCCAAAAACCCCGGCCTCGTTCATCCGCCGCAAGGCGGTTTCCGGATTCTTGCGCGAGGTCAGGATTTCCAGGAAAAGGCGATTTGCCTCCGTATCCTCGCGCAGCTTTTGGTCGATACACTTAAGTGACTGGCTGGCCGCCCGCAGGGCTCGCGGGTGGATGTCGAGTTCGTACTGCTGCGCCACATGGAAGAGCCGCAACAACGCCAGCGAATCATTTTTGAAAAAATTCTCCGAGGGAATGGTCAGTCTTTCACCATCGACAATAAAGCCCCCCAGGGCCCGACGCGAGCTCCCCCAGGGGACCCACGACAGCCGGCGCTTGTGCTTTTGATCGGCTTCGAGAATGGCGCAGAAGATCCGGGTCAGATCACCGACATCCTTGGCCACCAGAAAGTAGCGCTTCATGAAGCGCTCGACCCCGCGGCTGCCGGCGTGATCCGTATAGCCCATCCGTCGGCCGATCTCGGTCTGCAGGTCGAAGGTCAGCCGCTCCTCGGCACGGCCCGCGAGGTAGTGAATGTGGCAACGAACGGTCCACAGGAATTTCTGGGCGCGATCGAACCTTTGCGACTCTTCCGCCGACAACACCCCCAACTCTACGAGCTTGCCGACATCGTCAGTGCGATAAATGTATTTGGCTATCCAGAACAACGTGTGCAGGTCTCTGAGCCCGCCCTTGCCCTCTTTGATGTTCGGCTCGAGCTGGTAACGGCTGTCGCCGACGCGATTGTGCCGCGCATCCCGTTCGGTGAGCTTGCTTGCTACGAACTGCGCCGCACTGCCCTTTACTATGTCCGAATCAAAGCGTCTTTTCAGTTCATTGAAGAGCGCTTGTTCGCCCCATAGATACCGCGCCTCCAGCAATCCGGTGCGGATCGTCAGATCGGATCTGGCCTGACGGAGGCACTCGTCGACAGACCGGGTCGATTGCCCGATCTTGAGGCCAAGGTCCCACAGCAGATAAAGGAGATACTCGACGACCTGCTCGGTATGCGGGGTCTGCTTGTATGGCAATAAAAACAGGAGGTCGATGTCGGAATAGGGCGCGAGTTCGCCGCGCCCATACCCGCCCACTGCAATGATCGCCAGCCGCTCGCCCGAGGTCGGGTTGGGGAGAGGGTAAATCGCTTGGGTCACGAAATCGAACAGCGCGCGGATTAGCTGGTCCATAAAGAAGCACTGCTCACGAACGGTGGCGGCACCGTCTCCAGTCGCCTCGAAACGGCAACGGATCTCCGCACGGCCGGCCGTCAGAGCCGCCTTCAGGGGAGCGACAAACGGTCTGCGATCGAGCGCAGGAGCCTGGACCGAGCCGGCGACAAGGGACAGTCGCTCGGTCAAAGCTCTGCGATCGATGATCTCGCGCTGCCTGATGATGGCGCCCATGCCGCTTCCCTTTCGACCGAAACTCTCTCCGGCGCTAAAGGTGTCGGCCGGCAACGACGGTAATGATCGAGCCGGTCATGTGTTGGAGATGGGTGATGAAAGTCATTACCGCGAGTGCCATATTCCCGAACGTCATTACACTCCTCGAGCGACGCTATCCCGGCAGGCGATATCCGCGAGAAGCGGGTTGAACCGCTCGGCTGCTTCGTATTGGACCCAATGGCCTGCTCCCGCAATAACCTCGAACCGGGCGCCTGGTTGGATATTGCGCAGTACGCGGGCGCGATCATCGACATGGGGGTAGGCGGTCGCGTCGCGCTCGCCCCAAACCCCGTCGATACGGGCCTTGATCAGCGGTAACGCGCGCGCGAGCGTGTCGGCGCGTGAAAACCTGCGGCTCTTGACACGGCCGCGCGGTGCGTTCTGCGCCTGGATGTAGACCGCAAGCTCGTCGATTTTGCCTCGATCGGCGATCATCAGGGCCGCGAGATTATGGCGGGCAACGGCTAGTGCCTCGGCCTCGGAAGCACCTTCGGGTATCCGACGAAGATCAGTAGGCTGACGAATGAGGCCGAGACCGTTTGACCCGACGATCGTGAAGGCGCGCACGCGATTGCCGAGTTGCGCGGCGACGTGCCCGCCGAGGACACCGCCGAAAGAAAATCCCGCAATGTGTAGATCGGCGAGCTCTGGAAACACAAGCTCGAGGCCTTCGACGACGATGCTGGCCAATCCCTCCGCAGTGTGCGGCTCGGGCGGCGTAGTCGACTCGCCCAGACCCGGCAGATCCGGTGCTGCTACGGTGAAAGTCCGTGACAAGGGAATGACGTTGCGAATCCAGTGGGTCCACGAGCCGTAGCCGCCGTGCAGCAATGCGAGCGGCGGCCCGTCTCCCCACACATGCCAAACCATGTGACCGTCTCCGCAGGGCGTCTTGATCCGTCGCGCTTCGGCCGCAACACCTTTCACGATAGCCACGATATTTTCGCTGACCAGACTCGACATTCGACCCTCGTCCATAATCTGCCATAGGCTGAATAACCGGTTTCGCACCGGACGCCTAGGGCCAGGACCGAAAGCACGGGTGGGAACCGCCTTCGAACGGACCTGTTCAGTCAAAGGGAACGGTTTTGATCAGGAGAAGAGCCCATGGATAGCAAAAGAGAGCGCGCACACGACATTGCCGAAGAAGGTTTGGACAAGCTCATAGAGGGCGACACTAAGGCTGGCGAAAAGTTGATCGACAAAGCCAAGCAGATCGATCCGAAAGCCGTCGAGGAATTGGCTGAAGAGGTAGAGCGGGACAAGGAGAATGCAGAGCGGTTCGTCAATAAAGATTAGGCGGGTCGGATTTGCTGGCTCCGCTCTGCCGCGCCTTCAGAGTATCGCACGAGTAGGTCCCACGATCGTTCTTGTGTAAGCTCGATGCCCGATCCGAATATGGTTCCCACCCAAGGGAGGGGAAGCATGAATGAGAACCGGGTAAAACGCATTCTGCGCGAGGGTGGTCTCGCGCTCGGCACCCATGTCGGCGGCATCGCCGACCCGCAAATCGTCGAGATTATCGGGCTTGCCGGTTTCGACGCCGCCTTCATCGACATGGAGCACACCAGCTTACGACCTGCACGATGTGCAGCTGGCGGTCATGGCGGCCGAACGAGTCGGGATCACGCCGATCGTGCGCACGCCTGGCTTCGACTCCGGCCTTCATCCTGCGGCTGTTGGACATGGGCGTGCAGGGCGTCCAGGTGCCGCATGTCAGCGGTGCCGAGACTGCCCGCGCCGCGGTAAAGGCGGTGCGCTATCCGCCGCTCGGCGAACGCGGCATGGCGGCCGGTAGCCGGGCTGCCGAATTCGGCCACGATCCCCGCTCGTCGAGCACATGACGCAGTCCAACCGTGAGATCCTGCTCGCCTGCATGATCGAGGACATGGCGGCGGTCGAGCGGATCGACGAGATCGCGGCGGTCGAGGGTGTCGACCTATTGGCGGTCGGCCCTTCGGACCTGTCGCGCTCGCTCGGCGTCAGCGGCCAGCCCGATCACCCGAGGCTCGTCGCCGCGATCGACCGCGTGCGCGAGGCGGTCAAGAAGGGCGCCGGCGCGCGGCTCGCCTTGCCGCTCAACCATGGCGCCTTCCCGCGCAACGCAGCTCAGCTCCGGGAACTCGGCGCGGGCTACACCAATTGCGCGCCGACCCCGGAAGCCCGCCTGCTGCACTCGTTGCAGACGCAGCTCGCCGAAGCGCGCAAGCTGCCCGGATAGCTCTCCGCGCTGCGGGCGCGGCTGGCTGCTTTTGCTGTTCTTCCCGGAAATAAACAACGACTGCCTCGGCTTTCCCACAGAAATCCGGGGTTTTCGATCGGTCGGGCAACGAAAGAACAGCCAAGCGCTGGCTGTTCTTTCGCTGTTTGGGGCTCGGCCCATCGTCTCCAGGTGATTAAGACAAAATTGGTACGCAATTCTTAATTAAAACCGATTTATTATCCCACTATCAGTTATTTGTCAAATACAAGCTCAAACCCTTACGATTGCCAACCGGGTCGTCCGATAGCGCATAGTCGCCCAAGCAAGACAGCCTGCTATGCGCGCGAGCACGCCGTGAGGGTTCAGCCCGACTGCCTTGAAGAACAATGCAACGCCGTGCGCGACATGGGTTTCGCGGACCAGGGCATAGGCCCCGCGTGCATAGGCGCGGCTGTAGCGGCGGCGCTCGTAGGGCCGGGTGCTCTCGTTTGCCGCGTAATAGGCGTAAGCGAGCTCGTCATCCTCGGATTCGACAATTCGTCCGAGTGCGATGCGCAGCCGATGCCAAAAACCGATCCGCTCACACTCGAGGCAGCGCGTCAGATTTTTGTAGAACAGCTTGTAGTGCCGGATCTCGTCAGCCGCTATGTTGAGGCAGATCTCCTTCAACACCGGCTCGCGCACCGCATCGCGCAGCGCCGAGTAGTACGAGCTCGTTCCGACCTCGACGATGCAGCGAGCGATCATCTCGCCCGAGCGCGAGCCGCGACGCGAAACCTCGCAGTCAAAATCGACCCGGTAGCCCGCCTGAAACCGCCGGAACGCGGTTTCGAAATCGAATTCCGGGTCCGCCAGTTCGGCCCAACGCCCCAACGCGCTGCCATGCTGGGCCTCTTCCTCACCCCAGCGGCGCGCGTCCCGCTGGAAGTCCAAATCGTCGTGGAATATCCGGCACAAGTGATGCGCATAGGCGTCGCCGTTGTATTCGACCAGGCTCGCCGCCTTGACGAGGCGCACGATCTCCGGATCGAGCTTGCCGCGATCGAAGCGATCCCACGGGATATCGTCGAGCGTCCAGGAACCCACGCGCGGCCTCCGCTCAGTTCTTTCTGCGCCCGTCTTTTCGAGCGATGTCACTTTACCTCATACACAAGCCGGCCGGTGTTGCCGGAACGGGTCCGGATTTAGAGGGTTCACCCCAGCGTACAGTTCTGAGGATGTCACTTCGGGAGTCCATCGCTCGGGATTTGAGTGGGGCCTTTGGGTAAGCGTCCCAGCAGCAACAAGCGCATCGACTGCCGCCGCAGTGGATCCAGCATTCTTCTGTCCGACGCCCACAACAGCAGCGCTTCGGTCGCTGAACCCGCCAACACCGTGGCACCCTTCCACTCAGCGCTCACCATATCCTGGTTCGCGGCGCTGATATCCCGGCGGATGCTTTCGCGCAGATCAGCGTCGGCAATAAACACCAGCTCCGTCGTACTGGGCGATGGCACTTCATCGGGGCATTTCGCCAATGCTTGGCGAAGAAGAGCCATCATGCTCATGCCCGATGTTCGTCCACCTGATATGAATTACCGATTCCAGTCCAGATCTTCTGGATTGTTTCTGCAAAGGATATAGCAACAAAATAGTCAACCTCAAATTCTGTCCAGACAGCGTCAGCAACTCAGGTGTAATTCCTTCGTGAGAAATAAGATCGCCGCGAGGGAAGGACCAGAACGGACTGTGGCCCGATTTTTTCTTCATGCTTCTGGAAATAGCTGGTCAATCACCTCAACGATTTGGCTGGGAACGACACGCGGCATGGCAGACCCAATTTTGAAGACGCACTTACCGAGACAGCTTCTTTTTTAACAACTCGTTGACGAGGGCGGGGTTGGCTTTGCCTTGGGTGGCGCGCATGACCTGGCCGACAAAAAAGCCGTAGAGCTTGTCTCGGCCGGCGCGGTATTCGGCGAGCTTGAGGGGCTCCGCGGCAAGGACCGCGTCGATCGCTGCCGCGATCGCGACTTCGTCGGTGACCTGACGCAATCCTTTCGCCTCGACGATCGCGGCGGGATCGCTGCCGGTGTCGGCCATCTCGGCAAAAACGTCCTTGGCAAGGCGGCCGGAGATCGTGCCGTCGACGATAAGGTCGATCAGCGCGCCGAGCTGATCAGCCGAGACCGGTGAGCGGTCGATGCCGACGCCGAGCCGGTTCAACGCGGCGAACAGGTCGCCCATGACCCAATTTGCCGCTGCCTTGGGATCGCGCCCTTGGGCGACTCGCTCAAAGAACAGCGCGGTCTCGCGCTCGGCAACGAGCACCGCGGCATCATCGTGGGAAAGACCAAAATCCGATATGAAACGCGCCTTTTTCGCATCGGGCAGCTCCGGTAACTCGGTGCGCAGGCGCGCGACCCATTCGGGGTCGAGCACCAAGGGCAACAAATCGGGATCGGGGAAATAACGGTAGTCGTGTGCCTCCTCTTTCGAGCGCATCGGCCGCGTGATGCCGCGCGCGGAGTTGAACAGCCGCGTCTGCTGCGCGATCGCGCCGCCCTCTTCGAGGATGTCGATCTGCCGGCGCGCCTCGTAGTCGATCGCCTGCATCACATAACGCACCGAGTTGAGGTTCTTGATTTCACAGCGCGTGCCATAGGACTCGCCCGGGCGGCGCACCGAGACGTTGCAGTCGCAGCGCAGCGAACCTTCCTCCATATTGCCGTCGCAAGTGCCGAGATAGCGCAGGATCGAGCGCAGTTTGCGCAGATATATGCCGGCTTCCTCGGCGCCGCGCAGATCGGGCTCCGAGACGATCTCCATCAGCGCGATGCCGGCGCGGTTGAGATCGACATAAGAAAGCCTTGGGTGCTGGTCGTGCAGGCTCTTGCCGGCGTCTTGCTCGAGATGCAGCCGGGTAATGCCGATCTCGCGCGTCCTCCCGTCGGGCATGTCAAGCACGACCCTGCCGCGGCCGACGACTGGTTGCTGGTATTGCGAAATCTGATACCCGGGCGGCAGGTCGGGGTAGAAGTAGTTCTTCCGATCGAAGATGCTTGCCAGCCTGATCTCGGCGTCGAGACCGAGCCCGGTTTTGACCGCCTGCTCGACGCAGAACCGGTTGATGACCGGCAGCATGCCAGGAAACGCGGCATCGATCGGCGAGACCTGAGTGTTCGGCTCGGCACCGAATTCGGTCGCCGCCCTCGAAAACAGCTTGGCCTTCGAGACCACCTGGGCGTGGACCTCGAGCCCGATCACGGTTTCCCACGGACCCATCCTGCCCTCGATCATCGGCTGTCTCCTGCGATAAAGCTGGGCAGATGCTGAAATTGCGCGGCACTCTCCAGCACCTCGCCAACCCGCAAGACCGTCTTCTCGTCAAACGCCCGGCCGGTGATCTGCAGACCTAGCGGCAGCCTATCGCCCGAAAGCCCGACGGGGACCGAGATCGCCGGCACCCCGGCCAGATTGGCAGGCACGGTGAAGACGTCGTTCAGGTACATCGCAATCGGATCTTCGGTCTTCTCGCCGATGGCGAAAGCGGCCGACGGCGCCGTCGGGGTGAGGATACAGTCGACCCGCTCAAAGGCCGTCACGAAGTCGCGCGTGATCAGGGTGCGCACCCGTTGCGCCTTCAAGTAATAGGCGTCGTAATAGCCCGCCGACAGGACGTAGGTGCCGATCAGGACACGGCGGCGAACTTCGGCGCCGAACCCGGCCGCGCGCGTCAACTCGTACAAATCATCGAAGGTGTCGCCTTCGACCCGCAGGCCAAAGCGGACGCCGTCATAACGCGCAAGGTTTGAGGAGGCCTCGGCCGGCGCGATGATGTAATACGTCGGCAGCGCATATTTGGTCATCGGCAGGCGGATCTCGACCGGCTCCGCTCCCGCCGCGCGCAGCCATTCGACCCCTTGTTGCCACAATCCTTCAATCTCCGCCGCCATGCCGTCGACCCGGTACTCCTTGGGGATGCCGATGCGCAGGCCGCGGATGTCTCCTGTCAGCGCAGCCTCGAAATCCGGCACCGGCATCGGCGCGGAGGTCGAATCTTTCGAATCGTGCCCGGACATCGCGCGCAGCATGATCGCGGCGTCGCGCACCGTGCGGGTCAGCGGCCCGGGATGGTCGAGCGAGGAGGCGTAGGCAACGACGCCCCACCGCGAGCAGCGGCCATAGGTCGGCTTGAGCCCGACAATCCCGCAAAAGCTCGCCGGCTGGCGGATCGAGCCGCCGGTATCCGTGCCGGTTGCGGCAAGCGCCGCACGGGCGGCGACCGCGGCCGCTGAGCCGCCCGACGAGCCACCCGGGACCAATGGCCGATTATCGCCTGGCCGGCGCCACGGGTTTTCGACCGGGCCATACCAGCTCGTCGTATTCGACGAGCCCATTGCGAATTCGTCGAGATTGGCCTTACCGAGCATGACCGCACCCGACTGCCACAGCCTGTCGGTGACCGTCGATTTATAGGTTGGATGAAAACCGTCGAGGATGTGGGAAGCCGCGGTGGTCAGCACGCCCTTTGTGCAATAGAGGTCCTTGACCGCAATCGGGATGCCGTCGAGCGGCAAGCCCTCGCCCCGGGTAAGCCGATGATCCGCCGCCTCCGCCATTGCCAGCGCCCGCTCGGGGGTCGGCGTAATATAGGCGTTGAGCGGTTCGATCTCACTGACTGCGTCGTTGTAGGCAGAGGTCAGCTCGCGGGCGGAGAATGATTTGCGGGCCAGCCCGTCCCGCGCTTCTGCCAGGGTCAAGGCGAGCAGCAAAGGATCGCTCACTCGATCACCTTCGGGACGACAAAGAACCCGTGAGCCGTGCGCGGGGCGTTGGCGAGAATTTCGTCGCGGCGGCCGCCGTCGGTGACCTCGTCCTCCCGCATCGGCAGTCCCGCTGCCGCGACGCTGGCCATCGGGGCTACCCCGGAGGTATCGACCTCGTTCAGCTGCTCCATCCAGGTCAGAATGTGAGATAGCTCGTCCGCCAACGGATCCAGCTCGGCTTCGGAAAGCCTAATTCGCGCCAAGGCAGCGATGTGCGCGACGGTGGCTTTATCCAATGCCATGCTTCACGATCTCCGAAACGGGCGGTCAAAACGAACTATCATCCGTTGTGATCCTGAGCAATCCCTCGGAACTGCGAGACTTGGTGCCCGCCGGCGCGCGGCTAATGGGCCTCGACGTCGGAACCAAGACGATCGGCCTCGCTTTGTCGGACACCCGCCGGGTCATAGCCACTCCGCTCGAGACGATCCGGCGCCGGCGCTTTCGCGAGGATATGGCGCGCCTCTCGGCGCTGATCGAGACCCATCGCGTCGCCGGCCTCGTCATCGGCTTGCCGCTGACCCTCGCCGGCACCGATGGGCCGCGGACCCAGTCGGTGCGCCAGTTCGCGAGAAACCTGCTCGGTCTGCGTGATTTGCCGGTCGTGCTTTGGGACGAGCGCCTCTCCACCGCTGCGGTTACCCGAGAAATGATTGCTGCCGACCTGACCCGCAAGCGCCGCGGCGCAATCGTCGACCGCGTCGCGGCCGCCTACATCCTGCAAGGCTGCCTGGACTTTCTCGGCCGCACGGCCTGACTATGCCGGTTGCTCCGCTGAGCCGGCCGGCCCATTTACTGATCATCATGGATAACTCAGCCGCCGGTCTGCGGACGGCGGCACAGTGGGCCACACAGCGGACACGAGGTTTGGGTTATGGAATTCGAGAAATACACCGATCGGGCGAAGGGTTTTCTGCAATCGGCGCAAACCCTGGCATTGCGCCGGGGTCATCAGCGACTGACGCCGGAGCATCTGTTAAAGGTGTTGTTGGAGGACAGCGAGGGGCTGTGCGCCAACCTGATCCGCGCCGCCGGCGGCGACCCGAAGGCGGCGCTTACCGCCGTCGACGCCGAGCTCGACCGGCTCCCGAAGGTCGACGGGTCGGGGGCGGGGCAAGTCTATATGTCGCCCGAATTGGCGCGGGTTTTCGAGCAAGCCGAGCAATTGGCGCAGCGCGCCGGCGACAGCTTTGTGACGGTGGAACGGCTGTTGCTCGCCTTGGCGGCGGCCGCCGGCACCGGCGCGGCCAAAGCGCTGGCGGCGGCGCGGGTCGACGCGCAGAGCCTCAACCGGGCGATCGAAGAGGTACGCAAGGGCAGGAAGGCCGACAGCGCGTCGGCCGAGGAGGGCTATGACGCGCTGAAGAAATATACCCGCGACCTGACCGAAGCCGCGCGCGAGGGCAAACTCGACCCGGTCATCGGCCGCGACGAGGAGATCCGCCGCACAATCCAGGTCCTCTCGCGGCGCACCAAGAACAACCCCGTGTTGATCGGCGAGCCGGGGGTCGGCAAGACGGCGATCGTCGAAGGCTTGGCACAGCGCATCGTCAATGGCGACGTCCCGGAGAGCCTAAAGAACAAGAAACTGCTGGCGCTCGACCTCGGCGCGCTCTTGGCGGGCAGCAAATATCGCGGCGAGTTCGAGGAGCGCTTGAAGGCGGTATTGCAGGAAGTCACCTCGGGCGCCGAGGGCATCATCCTGTTCATCGACGAGTTGCACACGCTCGTCGGCGCTGGCAAGGCGGAAGGCGCGATGGACGCCTCCAACATGCTGAAGCCGGCCCTGGCGCGCGGCGAATTGCATTGCGTCGGCGCGACGACATTGGACGAATACCGCAAGAACATCGAGAAGGACGCCGCGCTCGAGCGGCGCTTTCAGCCGATCTATGTCGGCGAGCCGTCGGTCGAGGACACGATCTCGATCCTGCGCGGCATCAAGGAAAAATACGAATTGCACCACGGCGTGCGCATCACCGACGGCGCGATCGTCGCCGCCGCGACCCTTGCCAACCGCTACATCACCGACCGCTTCCTGCCCGACAAGGCGATCGACCTGATGGACGAGGCAGCCGCACGATTGCGGATGACGATCGAACTCGAAGCCCGAGGAATTGGATGAGCTCGACCGCCGCATCGTGCAGTTGAAGATCGAGCGCGAGGCGCTCAGGAAGGAGACCGACCCGGCCTCGCGCGAACGCCTGCAGCGGCTGGAGCAGGAATTGACCCAGCTCGAGCAGCAATCAGCCGAATTGACCGCACAGTGGCAGGCCGAGAAGCAGAAGCTCGCCGGCGCCCAGAAGCTCAAGGAGCAGCTGGAGCAGGCCCGCATCGAATTGGAGCAGGTGCAGCGCCGCGGCGACTGGGCCCGAGCCGGCGAGCTCGCCTACGGCATCATCCCCGATCTCGAAAAGCGGCTCGCCGAAGCCGAAACCAAGGAAGGGCGGGGGATGATGGGCGAGGAGGCGGTCACCCCCGAGCAGATCGCCGCGGTCGTCTCCCGCTGGACCGGCGTGCCGGTCGAGAAGATGCTCGAAGGCGAGCGCGGCAAGCTGATGCACATGGAAGACGCGCTGAAGGCCCGCGTCGTCGGCCAGGACGAGGCGATCGCCGCGGTGTCGCAGGCGGTGCGCCGCGCCCGCGCCGGGTTGCAGGACCCGAACCGGCCGATCGGCTCGTTCCTTTTCTTGGGGCCGACTGGCGTCGGTAAGACCGAATTGACCAAGGCGCTCGCCGCGTTCCTGTTCGACGACGAGCGCGCGATGGTGCGCATCGACATGTCGGAATATATGGAGAAGCACTCGGTCGCGCGCCTCATCGGCGCCCCGCCGGGCTATGTCGGCTATGAGGAAGGCGGCAGCCTGACCGAGGCGGTGCGCCGCCGCCCGTACCAGGTGATCCTCTTCGACGAAGTCGAAAAGGCCCACCCCGACGTATTCAACGTCCTCTTGCAGGTGCTCGACGACGGGCGGCTGACCGACGGGCAGGGCCGCACTGTCGACTTCCGCAATACCTTGATTGTGCTGACTTCGAACCTCGGCAGCGAGTACCTGGCGAGCCTGCCCGAGGGCCAAATGGTCGACGCGGTGCGTGGCCAGGTCATGGAGGCGGTGCGCGCCGCCTTCCGGCCGGAGTTCCTCAACCGCCTCGATGAGATCCTGTTGTTCCGCCGCCTGTCGCGCGACGACATGGTCGGCATCGTCGACATCCAATTGGCGCAACTGCAGAAGTTGCTCGAAGATCGCAAGGTAGCTCTCGAGATCGACGCCGAGGCCAAGAAATGGCTCGCCAATGCCGGCTATGACCCGGTCTACGGCGCCCGGCCCTTGAAGCGGGTGATCCAGCGCGAACTGCAGAACCCATTGGCCGAGAAGATCCTCTCGGGCGAGATCCGCGACGGCGACACGGTGCGGGTCACGGCGAGCCCGCTCGGCTTGCTCTTACAGCCGGTCCGCCACGACGAAGACCTCGAAGCACAACGCCACGCCGCGCAATAAGTGCCTGCCGCTCACCTCCCGCGGAGCCTGTCCTCGGGCCGCGCTCCGCGCGGACCCGTGGGCGGCCCCTCCTTCTCCCCGCTAAAGCGGGGCGAGGGGATCATACATTTCCCTCGCCCCGCTTGCGGGGAGAGGGTTAGGGTGAGGGGCAATTTTGGAGAACCGCATGCTGCAAAGCCGGCCGCTAAAGAGCGGCTTTGCTTGTGAGATTGTGGGGTTGCGGCTCTGGGAGCCGCTGGGCGCGGAGATTGCTAATCAGCTCCGCGAGTTATGGGCGCATAACCCGGTGCTGGTATTTCGCCGCCAAGCCCTCGCCGAGCGCGAGCTGGCCGATTTAAGCGCCCTATTCGGACCGCTCGAACGCGTTGTCCGTACCGAGTGGGCTTCTCCTGTCGTGCCGGAAATCGGTTTCATCTCTAATCTCAGGGATGGGCAGGGGAAACCGATCGGCGGGCTCGGCGACGGCGAGCTTCAATGGCATTCCGATCAGTCCTATATGATGAACCCAGCGACAGGAGCCGCGCTCTACGCGATCGAGCTGCCGGCCGAAGGCGGCACGACTTCGTGGGTTGATTTGGCCGCCGCCTACGCTGGATTGCCCGACCGGCTCAAGCGACTGGCCGAAGGCCGGCACGCGGTCTTCAGCTACGTAAAGCGGCTGGCCGGCTATCAAGGGGTCGACCGGGTGATCTCGTCGGAAGCAAAACGCAAGACACCGCCCGTCTTGCATCCGTTGGTTCACACCCATCCGGTGACGGGCAGAAAAGCGCTCTATCTCGATTCCACGACGACTATTGGGATCGACGGAATGGACGACGCGTCGGGCTCGGCTCTTCTAGACGAAATCTACAGCTTCGCGACGCGGCCCGAGTTTGTTTATCGCCACGACTGGCAAGTCGGCGATGTCGTGATGTGGGACAACGCCTCGACGATGCATCGGCGGGAACCGTTCGACCCGGCGGCGCGCCGCCTGATGAAGCGGGCGACGGTCTTTCTGTCCCGCCAGCGCCATATCGTCCCCGAGGGCTGTCTGGCAGCAGAGGAGGCGGTGGCGTGAGTGCAGCGACGGAGCATGATTTCGAGCTGGGACTGGTCGACAAGGCCAAACGCGTCCTCCCTGGCGGCACTTTCGGCAATTTCCCCGGCGATGTCGTAATCCGTGAGGGTCGCGGCGGGCGGGTTTGGGACGAAAGCGGCAAGGAGTACGTCGATTTCCTTTTGGGCTCCGGTCCGATGCTGGTCGGTCACGCCCATCCCGAGGTCACCGCCGCCGCCCAGGCGGTCGTCGCAAAGGGCACGACATTTTTTGCCAATAACCGGTTCGGGATCGAACTCGCCGAGGCCATTGTCGAGGCCGTGCCCTGCGCCGAGCAGGTGCGCTTCGTCAGCACCGGGTCCGAGGCCGATCTCTACGCGATGCGCGCCGCCCGCGCTTTCCGCAAGCGCGACAAGATCCTCAAATTCGAGGGGGGCTATCATGGCATGAGCGATTATTCGCTGATGAGCCTCGCCCCGAAGCGGCCCGGCAATTTCCCGCAGGCGATCCCGGATTCGGCGGGCATACCGCGCAGCTTGCGCGACGAGATCTTGATTGCGCCGTTCAACGACCTCGAAGTCGTCGCCGGCCTCGTGCGCGAGCACAAGGACGAGTTGGCCGGCGTGATCGTCGAGCCGTTCCAGCGCATCATCCCGCCGGCGCGCGGCTTTCTCGAAGGGCTGCGCAAGATCACCGCGGAAAACGGCGTGGTCTTGATCTTCGACGAGGTGGTGACCGGGTTCCGTCTCGCGTATGGCGGCGCCCAGGAATATTACGGCGTGGTCCCCGACCTCTGCACGCTCGGCAAGGTGATCGGCGGCGGCTTTCCGCTCGCGGCGATCGCCGGGCGGGCCGAGATCATGGCCCATTTCGACCGCAATGCCGTCGGCGACGACGGGTTTCTGATGCAGGTCGGCACGTTGTCCGGCAATCCGGTCGCGGCGGCGGCCGGCCTCGCAACCCTTGAAATCCTGAAGCGGCCAGGAGCTTACGAGCGCATCTTCGCCACCGGCCGCGAACTGATGGCCGCCCTCGCCGATCTGTTGAAGGCGAACCAAATGACCGCGCAGGTGACCGGCGAGCCGCCGCTATTCGATGCCGTGTTCAGCGGCGAACCGGTGCGCGACTATCGCGGCGCTTTGCGAGGCGACCCCGAGATGCTGCGCCGGTTCAATGCGCTGCTGCGCGACCGCGGCGTGTTGAAGGGCGAACAGAAATATTACGTGTCGCTCGCCCATACGCCCGACGATATCCGGCACACCCGCGAAGCGTGGGCCTCGGCGATCGAAGTTCTCGCCGCCGGCTGACCCTTCCTCGCTTTACCGAAGCACCCCGGCGAGACGATCGCCCCGGGTGCTGAGCTCCTTGAAGAGCCGCCGCGCTTCTGGTTCGGGGAGCCAACCCTCCTCCGCCATTACCTTCGCCATACCTTCCGCGTTCATCGGCGCGCCTTCCCGTTCACCGGGCAGCATCGGATAAACCCGGCCGGCCCGCCTCTCCACGACGGCGAAACGCGATCCGGCGCGGATCAAGAGAAAGGAGCCATGCTCCTCGACGATGTCGAATTTAGGGGCGGTCTCGTCACTCATTGCCGGCGCTCCTCGATTTCGTCCAACACCGCCTCCGGAGCCACGTCTTCCTTGAGTTCCTCGACCTCGGCGTCGACCTCGGTTTGGATACCCAGCCGGTCCGCGATCGCAGACAGCAATGCGGCGACTTTGGTGACCTCGTGCTCCGCAAGCAGGCTGATTTGCAGATCGAGCTCGGCTCGCTTGTCGGCGGCGGCGCTCATTCGGTTTTGCGTAATGAGTATGAAAGTGGAAAGGAAGATGGCCTCGACCGACGCCACCATCGCCAAGATCACAAAGGAGGGGTCGAATTTGGGCACTCCGGGCACGAGGCCAAGATTGGCGAGGATCCAGAGGCCATATACAATGGCGTGCACGTAGACGAACCGCATCGTGCCGCTGAAGCGGGTGATCGCGCCGGCGATGTGCGCTTCCAATGTTGCAGTCGCCTCTTCGCGCTCACGCCGCTCCTGGAGCATCCGTATGTTGCGCGCGAGAACCGACGCCAGCCCCGGCGGCTTTGGCGACGGGGTGGTGGGCCCCCTTTTCGATCGTGCGGCTTGCCCGGACAACGCTGCTTCCCGATGGTCTTCCCGCTTCCAGGAAAACACGACGGCGAGGGGCTAGAGTTCCAGCAGTTCGGGTGCGCTTCGCTCCGCTAAAAAGGCGATACTGATTTAGAATGCGCGCACTCACATAGGGAGATCGCCATGACCGGGCATTTTGTCGACATCGCAGCCGGACGCGCCTGCGTCGCGGTCCCGGAAAAAGGTACCGGGCCGGGGCTGCTGATACTCGTGGATGTCTCGGATGATGAACGGGAACTGCGCGAGCTCAGCCATCGCTACGCCGCCGAGGGCTATGTCGTGCTCTGTCCCGAGGTTTCCGCCCTCTCCAAGGGGATCGACGACGTTATGGCGGCGGTGGCGGCCCTGCGCGCCCGCAGCGAATGCACCGGGAAAGTCGGCGCGCTCGGCTTTGGGCTCGGTGGCAAGCTCGCCTATCTCGCGGCGGCGGAGGCTGATATTGATTGTGCAGTTTCCTATTGTGGATTTGGCATCGATTTCGGCCTGAACTTCGTTTCGCGGGTCGGCTGTCCCCTCGCCGTCCACTTTGCCGGGGGAGACCCCCAGATCCCGCCGGAGGCGGTGGCGCGGGTGCGAGAGGCTTTTTCCAGCCGTCCGGATGTCTCGATCTATGTTTATCCCGGCGCCGCGCCCGGGTTCGATCGCCCCACCAAGCCGAATTACGACAAACAAGCGGCCGGGCTTGCCCATTCGCGCTCGATCGCGCTGTTGCGCCGGGCGATCGGGCCGCATTACGACCTCGAGGCGCTGTGGGAGATGCACACGACCTGCGAATTCGCCACCCGCGATGTGGCCGCGACAATGCGCACGATGGTCGCGGAACCCTACGTCAATCATGTTCCGGTCATGACCGGCGGTGTCGGACAGCGCGATCTCGCTCGCTTCTATGCGCATCATTTCATTCCGAAACTGCCGGCCGACACCAGGCTGGTGCCGATTTCGCGGACCGTCGGCGCCGACCGCATCGTTGACGAGATGCTGCTTTGCTTCACGCACGACGCCGAAATCGATTTTCTGCTGCCGGGCGTGCCGCCGACCGGCAAGTATGTCGAGGTGCCGACGGTGGCGATCGTCAATTTCCGCGGCGGCAAAATCTGTCACGAGCACATCTACTGGGACCAGGCGAGCGTGCTCGTCCAGGTCGGCCTGCTCGACCCGAGGGGTCTGCCGGTCGCCGGGGTCGATAGCGCGAAAAAGCTTCTCGACGAAACCCGCCCGTCCAACACGCTGATGGAGCGGTGGGCGGAGAGCGCGCGCGACGGTGACGATGATTAATTAGGCGGGCCGCCGCTCAGCCTCGGGCCAGGGCGTAGACCTGGGTGCCGCCGGGCGGGCTTGGGTGGGCGACCCAGGTCTCGCCGCCGTCGCGGCTGCTGTAGACCTCGCCGCCATTAGTGGCGCAGGACATGTGGGCCGGCCGGCGCTCGTCGAAGGCCAGCGCGAACATCGTATGCGCCGGCTTGAGCCCCATATCGGCGCGGGTCCAGCTGTCGCCGCCGTCGGAGCTCTTCAGCAGCACGCCGATATCGCTCTGAAAGCCCCCTCCCGCCGCGACCCAAAGTTTTCGAGGGTTGCCGGGGACCTCGCGGATGTCGCGGCAATAGATCTGCCCCTTTGGGTTCATCGGCTCGAGCGGCACGGTCCGCCAGTGGCCGCCGCTATCGGCGCTATGGAACATGCCGGCCCGGCCGATCGCGTAAACCGAATTCGGCCGCCAGCGGCTGGCCAGTACGCCGTGCATGTCGACGGTGTCGTCGTTGACGTATTGGCCATGGCTCAGATTTTCCCAATGCTCGCCGCCGTCGGTGGAGCGCAACGTGCCGCCCACCTCGATCGCGGCATAGAGCAGTTCGGGCTCGGCGGCGCTCGCGTCCATCATCAGCACCCGCTTTGCCGGGTTTGCGCCCGGAGCCGTGGTGATCTCCGGGAAGCGCACGCTGACCGGCAGCCGGGCCCAATGCCCACCGGCATCGTCGCTGCGGTAGATCTCGCAGTTCTCGTAGCCGATGAAAATTACCTCGGGATCGTGCGGGTGAAACAGCAACGACCAGACCGGGAGGCCGTGATCGGGCAGTTCGACCTTTTCCCAATGCTCGCCATGATCGGCGCTGCGGTAGGGGCCGGCCTGCGTCCCGGCATAGACGATCTCGGGCTTCAACGGATGCACCGCCAGGGCGCGCACCGCCGGCGCCTCGGGCAAGCCGCGCTGCAGAAGCTCCCATTCGTCGCTGCCGTCGGTGAGGCGGCAGAGGCCGGTATGCACCGGCCGCCCCGGTCCGGTTTCGCCCGCCAAACCGAGATACAGATAAGAACGCTGATCGTTCCGTCCGTCGGATGCCATGGGATAGCCCTCCTTTGTTGAGAATGAGCATAGGCCTGCTCGCGTCAATGCTACAAGGCCGAAGCGGGATTTTGCTATCCCGATGTCTTACAGTTCGGCGCGAATAGCCTCTTGGACTATTGAACAGACTATCTCTGTTTGTCGTCAGCCCCGCGAAGGCGCAGGGCCGTCCGAAGTAGTCGCGTTGCCCGGCCTTGTGCGGGCATCCCCGTCATCCCCATGCCGCTTGTCCCAAATCTGACACAGCTGCCCGCAAGGAACGCGGCTAAGGGCTAGATCGTTCTCGATAATAGTTCGACCGTTTACCAACTACGGGACAGGGAACGATCATGATCAGAAAATTAATCCTCGGTACGGCGTCGGTATTGGCATTGGGGATCGGCGGAGCCGCTCTGGACTTTGCGGCAGACGCCGATGACGTTCCGAACACGGCCTTAGCGTCCGGAACTTCGCACCATTGGGTAAATACCGCGAACTTATCAAAAGACGACATCCGGTGGGCGCAAGTCGAGCTTCACACCATGGGGCTTTACAACGGCTCGCTTGACGGCATTGTAGGCCCGGAGACGAAGCAGGCGCTGTTGGGGTTTCAAGAGAGCAATGGTCTCGAGCGGACCGCCACCCTCGATCAACAGACCGCGGACGCGCTGATCGGCAACACCGGGGTTGAGGGCATGGGATCCAGCACGCCGCCAAAAGCCGCCGGAACCGGATCTGCGAGCAATTTGGGCAGCTACTCGGGGCAAAAATAGGAGACTTACTCGGCCGCGAGCCCGGCTCGTTCTCCGGCGATCAATCGCTCGACCATCCGGCGCATTTGCATACGCGTAGCGTCCGAGGCGATGTCGACGAGACCCGCTTCGCCGAACTCGCCAAGCCGAGCCTGCTGCGCCTCGACCATGACGCGGTCCTCGACAAAAGTGGGGGCGATCTCCTGATAGAGCTGCTCGGTCGCTTCGGGCTCGTTCTGCCGATAACCGTTCGCGACCGACCAGAAATAGAAGCAGCTGGTCTCGGTCTCGGGCGTCAGACCGTGGAACAGGCGGAACTGAAACCCGCTGTCGCGCTTGCCTTCATAGGCTCCGGTGCCGGCATCCGCCGCGCCAGTCCATTGCAAGACGCTGCTCGGGGCGACGAACTCGAACTCCTGCCACCGGTCGACGCGGCCCTTGAAGCCAGCCGCCTTGACGTAAGTCGGCGGCGGCACCGAATTCCTCAGCCAACGGGTAAATTTGACACCCGTCGGAGTCCGCACCGTCTTCATTTCGGCCTCGACGTGCGCTGCCGGATTGCCGCCAACCGTCTTGGCGTGCAGATAGCCGAGATGCGTCAGGTCCATCAAATTGTCGACCATCAGCATGTAGTTGGCCTTGATGGGATAGACGTCGTGCTTGTTGGGCCATCGGCCCGGGTCGTTGTGGTATGGATAGTCAGTGATCTTGGCGGCATCGGCCTTCGCCGGGTCGCCCATCCAGACCCACACCAGCTGGTCTTTTTCGACAGCGGGGTAGCTGCGCACGCGCGCGTCCGGCGGGATCTGCTTTTGCCCCGGGATGCGCACACAGCGGCCCGATCGGTCGATGACGAGGCCGTGATAGCCGCACTGGATCCCCTCCTCCACAAGGCTTCCCATGCTGAGCGGCGCAGCCCGGTGGCAGCAGCGATCCGCTAGCGTCGCGACACGGCCGGCGCTGTCGCGAAACAGCACGACCGGTTCATCGCAGATCCGGCGCGCCAGCGGCAGCCCGCCAGCGATCTCATCCGCCCAAGCGGCAATGTACCAGGCATTACGCAACAACATGTGAAGTCTCCTCTCTGCCCGCCAGGTTAGGCCACATCGCGGATGAAACGAACCGCACTCTGCGCTCAGTCGCGCATCGAGCGCAACGCGCGCCACACTTTCTCGGAGGTTGCGGGCGGTTCTACGAACGGCAGACCGGCCCGCGCCAGAGCATCGTTTACGGCGTTCATCACGGCTGGGATCGCGCAAAGCGTGCCGGCCTCGCCGACGCCTTTGACGCCGAGCGGGTTTCTGTCCGTCAGGGTCGGGTTGTTGGCCAGCTCGAAAGGGCAGAAATCGCTTGCGCGGGGCATTGCGTAATCCTGGAACGAGCCGGTCAGCAGCTGGCCGCTCGACTGGTCGTAGACCAGATCCTCCATCAGCGCCTGGCCGGCGCCCTGGACGATCCCGCCATGGATCTGTCCCTCGCACAGCAGCGGGTTGAGGACTCTGCCGACATCGTCGACCGCCACATAGCGGGTCAATGCGACCTCGCCGGTTTCCTCGTCAATCTCGACCTCGCAGCAATGCGCCCCGCTGGGGAATGTCGCGCATCCGGGCGGACCGAAATTGGCCCGTTCCGAGAAGCCGGTCTCGATATCGTTCGGCAAATGCGCAGCCTCGAAAGCCTGTTTGGCGACCTCGACGATGCCGACCGAGCGGTCGGTGCCGGCAATCGTGAACTTGCCGTCCGTGAATTCGACGTCGTGCGTCCCGGCTTCCATCATATGGGCGGCGATCTTGCGCCCCTTGTCGATCAGCCGGTCGGCGGCGACGACAATCGCCGAGCCGGCGAGCTGCGCCGAACGCGACCCAAACGTGCCGATCCCCATCGTCACGAGATCGCTGTCGCCGTAGCGGTAGCGGATCAGCTCGGCATCGATACCGAGCTTTTCCGACAGCACCTGCTTGAAGGTCGTCCCGTGCCCCTGGCCGTGATCCATGCTGCCGGTCATCAAGACGACACCGCCCGACGGGTCGAAGCGAATTTCGGCGTGCTCGTAATCGCGGCCGCCAGAGGCGGCGACCGCGGTCGCCACACCGACACCGAGCAGCTTGCCGCGTTTTTTCGCAGCCTCGCGGCGCGCAGCGACACGGTCGTAATCGGCCAGCGCCAGGCAGTCATCGAGATTTTTGACGAAATCGCCGCTGTCGTAGGTCTGCTGCAGTACCGTCGTGAAAGGCATGGATTCGGCAGGGATCGTATTGCGCCGGCGCAGCTCGGCAGCCTCGATGCCGAGCTCATGGGCGGCCTTGTCGATGATCGTCTCGATCACATAGATCGGCTCAGGCCGGCTGCCGCCGCGGTAGGGGGCGATGCTCATCGTATTGGTCAGCACCGCAACGACTTGCGCATGAACCGCCGGGATGCCGTAGGTATTGACCAGGCAACCGAGCCCGATGGTCAGCGGTATCGTCGGGCGGTCGGTCGAAAAATAGGCGCCGATCGCCGCCTTCCATTGCGCACGCAGCGCCAGAAAGCGCCCTTCCCTGTCGAGCGCCAGCGCAGTCTCGACGACGCTGCCGCGCCCCTGCTCGTCGGTCAACAATCCTTCGCTGCGCTCGGCAATCCAGCGGACCGGACGTCCGGTAACCTCGGATGCCCACAGCGACAGCGCATATTCCGGATAGCAGCCGCCCTTCATGCCGAAGCCGCCGCCCATGTTGTCGCACACCACCCGGAACTGGTGCTGCGGCAGCTTGAAGATACGATCGGCCAACGCTGCGCGAGTGGCGTGCACCGACTGAATGGTGCAGCGGATCGTATAGCGGTCTTGACCCGGGTCGTAATGCGCGAGGCAGCCGCGCGGCTCCATGCTGTTTGCCGTGACCCGGTTGATCGGTATCGTGTGGCAGACAATGCGGTCGGCTTTCGCAAACGCGGTATCAACAGCGGCTTTGTCGCCGATCTCGTGAAAAAATGCCTCGTTGCCCGGGTTCTCGTCCCAGACCGTTGGCGCACTTGGAGCAAGCGCAGCTTCCGCGCTGATTGCCGCGGGCAACGGCTCGTAGCCGATGTCGATCAGTTCGGCGGCGTCCTTTGCCTGGTCCAGCGTCTCGGCGACAATAAGCGCAACCGGGTCCCCGACATAGCGGACGCAGTCACCCGCCAATACCCGTTGCGGGCAGACAAAGGCCGGGGCGCCGTTGCGCCGCCTGCGGCGGACTTGCGGCGTCAGAGTGCCGAGACCGCGGCGGCGCAGATCCTCGCCGGTCAATACCGCAAGCACACCGGCCGCTGCCAGTGCACGCCGGGTGTCGAGCTTGACTATGCGGGCATGCGCATGAGGCGAGCGCAGCACATACCCGCGCGCTTCATTCGGCTCCGTGACGTCGTCGACGTACCGGCCTCTGCCTTTGAGGAGGCGCAGATCCTCTTCTCTGCGCACCGGTTGCCCGATCGCTTGCACGCTCATATCTCGCCTCGTCTCTGCTAACGCCGTCCACCACCCCCGCCGCCGCGGGCTATGCCGAAGCTGGGGCCAAAGCCACGGGCGAAACCATGCGCAAAGCCGCGAGGAAAGCCATAATGGAAATGGTGGAATCTCTGCACGACGATGATCGACGGCGCGAGGCCAAAGTACCAAGGCGCGCCAACCCAATACGGAAGGAACTCGGGATAGGCGTAGTCGACCGGGTAGGGGTAGTCATAAGGGTAGGGCGAGGACGCGGGCGGTGGCACTTGGTAGACCTGCGTCGGCAACCCCGGCGTATTCTGCGTGACCTTCCAGCTCCCGTCCGGTTGCGGACAGGCCTCGATGAAGGCCTGCCGCGGCTGCCCGCCTACCGTAAGCGGAGCCGTATAGCTGCTGCATGCCGACTGGTTGGGTGGGGACCGGCTCGGCATCGGCTGTGCACGGGCGCTCTCCGCGGCGGTCGGCTGGCCCGGCGGCTCCAAGACATAGCTTTGGGCCGGCAATCCCGGCGTGTTCTGCACCATTTGCCAGCTGCCGTCCGGCTGGTCACACGCTTGGCCCCGGGCCTGCTCCGGTCTCCCGCCTGTCGTTACCGACGTGACGAAGTCGTGGCATACGGGTTCCGCCGGCGGCACCACCGCAACCTCATGGGACTGACAAGCCGCGCAGGCCAAGATTATCGCGATCGTCAATATCCAGCGCATTGGTTCTCCCTTCGTCGACCTCTAGCTTCCTGCCGTCGGATCGTCGCCGAGCTTGATCAGGAGCTTGCCGAAATTGCGGCCATTCAACAGGCCGATGAAGGCCTCGGGCGCGCGGTCGAGACCCTGCACGATGTCCTCGCGGTATTTCAGTTCGCCATTGCGCACCAGCGGCGCGGCCATCGCGCGATACTCGCCGAAACGCTGCCACTGGTCACTGACGATGAAGCCCTGGATCTTGAGCCGCTTGCGTACTGCCGTCATCAAATTGGGACCGGGGCGCGGCTCGACATCGTTGTATTCCGAGACCATGCCGCACATCACCATGCGGCCGAAATCGT
>CAVSTA010000034.1:0-41488 GCA_963730745.1 uncultured Alphaproteobacteria bacterium | reverse complement strand
TACCAAATCGATCCGCGGTACATGACGGCGATGCGGCCGGCCAGCTGCGCCACAACCGCGAGGTCGTGCGAGATGAACAGATAAGCAAGGCCGAACGCGTCGCGCAAATCGGCCAGAAGATTGAGGATGGCCGCCTGCACCGAGACATCGAGCGCCGACACGGGCTCGTCACAGACGATGAACCGAGGCCGCGTCGCCAGTGCGCGGGCAATCGCGACGCGCTGGCGCTCGCCGCCGCTGAGCTGGAACGGGTAGCGCATGTGGTAGGATGGAGGCAATTGCACCATGTCGAGCAGTTCGAGGACGCGGTGCTCGCGCTCGGCCGGCGTGCCGCCGTCGAACAGCTGCAGCGGTCGGCCGATCGCCTCGCCGATCGAAAGGCGCGGATTGAGCGAGGAATTGGCATTCTGAAAGACGATCTGCGCACCTTGCCGGAACTGGCGCAACGCGCGCCCACAAAGGCGCTCCACATCCGCGCCGGAGAACTCGACCGAGCCGGAGCTTGCTTTGATCAGCCGGAGGAGCAGCCGGCCGAGGGTCGACTTGCCGCAACCGCTTTCGCCAACAAGGCCAAGCGTCTCACCGGTATCGATCGAAAGCGAGATGTGATCGACCACTGTCGTGTCGGTCGGACGGTAGCGCAGCCGCGGCAGCCTGCCCGACCAATCGAGATTTCAACGCGGCGAGACCTCGGGCCGCCGGGAACCGCTTCTGCAAGGCGACGGCGCGCACCAATGTCTCGTCAACGGCCCCAGTCCGGGTTAGCGCCGGCGGCGGGGCACTCGGCCAGTCGCCGGTCGCGTCGTATTTCCAGCACCGCACCGAATGTCTGCTGCCGACATCGAGAAGAGCCTGCGGCTCCGCTCGGCAGAGCGGTTCGGCAAAAGCGCAGCGCGGGTGGAAGAAACAGCCAGAGGGCGGCGCCGCAAGACTGGCGGGCCGCCCGCCGATCGATGGCAGACGTCCTGCGCGCTCGGCCGGTCGCAACGGCGGCAACGAGGCAATCAGGCCTTTCCCGTAGGGATGCAGCGGCCGCCGCAGCACCTCGGCGGCGGCACCCTCCTCGACGATCTGGCTGGCGTAGACCACAGCGATGCGGTTGCACAGCTCGCGCACCACCGCCAGATTATGACTGATGAACAGTAGCGCCACTTGCTTGCGCTGCCGCAGTTCAACTAGGAGCGAGAGGATCTGCGCCTCGACCGTCACGTCGAGCGCTGTCGTTGGCTCGTCAAGGATCAATAACGGCGGCTCACATGCGACCGCTGCCGCGATCAGCGCTCGCTGCCGCATGCCGCCCGACAGCTGATGCGGATAAGCGGCGGCGACACGGCGCGGCTCGTCGATGCCCATGTCGGCGAGCAACTCGCACGCGCGTTCCATCGCCTCTTGCCGGCGCAACCGCAGATGTTCTACCAGCGGCTCCGCGATCTGGCGACCGATCGTCATCGCCGGATCGAGCGCGGTGAACGGGTCTTGAAACACCGCGCCGATCCGGTGTCCAAGGAGTTTGCGACGGTGCTTCGCGTCGAGCCCGGCCAAGTCGACGCTCTCGAACAGAATGCGGCCCTCGACGCTGGCGCCGTCACCTAGCAGATCGAGGATCGCGGCGGCGATTGTGCTCTTGCCCGACCCCGACTTGCCGACAAGCCCAAGTGCCTCGCCGGCGGCGAGGTCGAAGGACACCGCGCGTGCGGCCGTTAGCCGCCCGGTCTCGGTCGCGTAGGTGACGGTGAGATCGCGTATCGCGAGCAGCGGCGTCATCGCCGATGAGCAAGCCTGGGATCGAGATACTCGCGCAATCCGTCGCCGAGTACGCTGACCGCGATCACCGTCAGGCTCATCGCCACGCCGGGAGCGAGCGCCAGCCATGGCGCCGTCTCGACGAAATCTCGCGAGTTGTTGATCATTAGGCCCCAATCGGCGGCCGGCGGTTGTACGCCGAAACCGAGAAAGCTCAACACGGCACCGAGCAGAATCGCGAATGCTACCCTGACACTGCCCTCGACGACGATCGCCGGCCAGGCATTCGGCAGCAGCTCGCGCCTGAGAATATAAGACTGGCGCTCGCCACGGGCGCGTGCCGCGACGATGAATTCGCGCGTCATCAGATCGAGCGCTACGCTACGGGTCACCCGCGCGATCGGCGGTATGAACAGGATGCCGACCGCAACTGCCGTTTTTGCCAGACCCGGCGGCGTCACCGCGATGATCAGCAGCACCAGCAGCAGCGCCGGAAACGACATCACGACATCGAGGGCGCGCATCAATAGTTCGTCGAGGAGACCGCGGCGATAACCGGCCAGAAGGCCGAGCGGAACACCCGCTGCGAGCCCGATCGCGGTCGCCGCGACCCCAAGGAACAGCGACAGCCGACCGCCATAAAGCGTGCGGCTCAGAACGTCCCTACCGTATTCATCGGTGCCGGCGAGGTAGGTGAGGCTCGGGCCGTGCAGGCGGTCTGCGACATGCAGCTCATCGAAGGGATAGGGGGCAAGCCAGTCGGCGCCGGCCGCGGCGACGACTATTGCCGCCAATACGCAGCCGGCCAGGATCACGCGCCAGGGCGGCAGCCGCAGGCGGAACGCCGCCTCGATGTCAAGCGACGGCGCTGCCATAACGGATCTGCGGGTTGAATAGGGCGTACAGCAGATCGGCGGCAAGATTGGCCAGGCACTGCACTGCGGTCAGCACCAGGATCGCCGCCTCCATCAGCGGCAAGTCGTGGCGTTCGAGCGCGTAGACCAAGAGGCGGCCGAGGCCCGGATAAGCAAAGATAGTCTCGACCGCGACGATGCCGCCGATCAGGAAACCAACGTCCTGAGCCAACACGGTGACCGTCGGCAGCAACGCGTTGCGCAGCGCATGGCGCGTTACCACCACCCGTTCGGGCAGGCCGCGCGCCCGCGCCGCCTTGACATAGGCCATGTCGAGCACTTCGAGCATGCTCGACCGCGTCAGCCGGGCGATATGCGCCAGCAGCCCGATCGCGAGCGTCGCGACCGGCAATACCAGATGCGCGACATAGGAGCCGGCGCCCTGGTCCAGCGTGCCATAACCCGAGGTCGGCAACAGCCGCAGATACGAACCGAACAGCAGTATCAGCAGCAGCCCCCAAAAGAATTCGGGCACCGATAGCCCAATGATCGTGAAGCCTGACGCGAGATGGTCGACTACCCGGCCACGCCGAACCGCGGCCACGACGCCCAGCGTGATGCCGAGCACTGACACGACGGTCATCGCAGCCGCGCCGAGCACTGCCGAGCGTCCGAGTGCGGTCCACAGCACCGGCGCGATCGGCACTTCCATGACCAGCGAGCGTCCGAGGTCACCCTGCACCACGCCCGAGGCCCACTCCCAATATTGCGTCAGCAGCGGGCGCGTCAGTCCCAGTTTCGATTCCAGCGCAGCAACCGTCTCAGGCGTCGCGTATTGGCCGAGCATGACTTCGGCAATCGTCGCGGGGAGCGCATGCGTCGCCAAAAATACGAGCACCGACATCAGCGTGATGACGGCGGCCACCGCCGACAGACGTTGCAGGACATAAAGCGTCATCTTGGCACTCGCCGAGCTACGGCCGCCGACGTCAGTCGCCGACCGTCACTCTTTTCAGGTTGAGGACGCTGAGCCGGGAAGCACTAAACCCATGCACCCGATTGCTGACACCCTCAGCGTGGTTGACGACAAACAGAACCGGCCCGGGGCCTTCGACTGCCGCGATTTCCTGGAAGCGGCCATAAAGCCCCTTCTGCTCGGCGACATCGCCGGTCTGTCGGGCGGTATCGAGGATTTTGTCCACTTCCGGATTGCTGTATCGCCAGTTGTTGCGGTTCCACGAGCCGGTGCTGTGGTACCACTCGTAAAGCATCGTGTCCGGCGTGGTACGGGCGAAAAAGCTATTGATCATCAGCGGCCGCTGCGCCGCATTGTACTGGTCTTCCGGCACCTGACGGATCTCGACCGTCAGACCCGCCGGCTTGGCCAACTCGCGCAACGCGACACCCATGCGTTCGAGGAGCGGTTGCTGCGCCGGCATCCACAGCGGCACAGTCAGCCCGTCGGCATGCCCCGCCTCGGCAAGCAGCGCCTTGGCGGCCGCCGGATCGGCTTTGCCGATCGGCACCGCCTTATTGTAGAAAGGGTGAAACGGCGGAATCGGCGAGATTGTCGGCGCGCCGTGCCCGAACAGCGCGATGTCGGCAATCACGGCGCGATCGACCAGCTTGAAGAGGGCCTGCCGCACCTTCGGGTCATCAAACGGCGGCAGGCGGCTGTTCATGCCGAACATTTCCCAGGTCCCGGTCTGCACCTCCTCAACGTGCGCCGACAGGCTGCCTTTGAGCTTGGCCATGTGCTCGGGCGGCAAGCCCCACACAATGTCGAGTTCGCCGCGTTCGAGACCCGCCACTGCGGTGCTGAAATCCGGAATGATGCGGAACTCGACCTTGTCGATCTTTGGCAGGCCGGGCTCGAAATAATCCGGGTTGCGCGTCAGCACCATCAAACCGTTGGGCTCGTAGCTGAGGAATTTATACGGGCCCGTCCCGTCCGGCGTGGTCGACAGGGTGTCGCCTGCGTCGCGCGGCACGATCGATGCCTGGAAGGCGGCGGTGACTGCCGGCCACGAGGCGTATGGGACGGTTAAAGCGAACCGAACGGTGTATTTGTCGGGCGCGTCAGCCTTGTCGATCAGCCCGACGGTGGTGCGGATAACCGAACCGATTGCCGGGTCGGTGAGCCGCTTGTAGGTGGCGAGCACGTCCTCGGCATCGAATTCGTGGCCGTCGTGAAACTTCACGCCGTGCCGCAAATGGAACGTCCACACCTTCTGGTCTGGAGAGGCTTCCCAGCTTTCCGCGAGGTCGGGGATGACGTCCAAATTGTCGTCGAAATAGGTGAGGCGGCTGTAAACCAGCAGAGCGTAGTTGAACTCGATCGCGCCGAGGCTGAATTTTGCCGGGTCGAGGCTACGCACCGGGTTATTTGCGGAGATGCGGATTACGCTCTCTGCGCAAGCCGGCGCCGTAGCCGGCAGCAAGATCGCGAGCCCGCAAACAGCCGCAAACCGCAAGGCTTGACCCCGCGCCCAAGCGGCGAATAGCCTTGAGAGGCGACAAGCAGCTGACAGCTGGCGCATACAATTCTCCCCTGGCAGCGGCCGCCGCGCTTCGCACCGCGAGCGGTTGCGCATTGTCACGTAACGCCAGCGGAATACCACGTCTTTTCTGACCCGCGATGGAGTTCATGAGGCCAAAAGTTTTCGTTGCACAGCCGGCGGTTGAGACGGCTATCGACATCTTGCGCAAAGTGGCCGATGTGACGGTCTACCCCTATCTCGATCGGCAGATCACCGCCGACGAATTGGCGGCCAATGCCCGGCGCGCCGATTGGCTAATGCTGGTCAGCGACAACATCATCACGAAGGAGATCATCGACGGGGCACCCGGGCTGAAGGGAATCGGCACCGTGTCCACCCGCGGGCTCTATATCGATATTGCGGCGGCGACCGTCCGGAAGATTGCCGTCGTCACCTCCGACCCGGCCGAACTCGAAGGCGAGGGCGCTAGCCTCGCGGTGCGCGGCGGCGTCAGCCTCGCCACGGCCGATCTGACGATGGGGATGCTGCTCGGACTTGCCTACCGCATGGTCGAGGCCGACCGCTTTACGCGCGCCGGGCATTTCAAGCAGGAACAGACCTTGGCGCTGATGGGCATCGGTTGCCCAGGCAAGACCGTTGGGCTGATCGGCCTCGGCAAAGTCGCACGTTTCATGGTGCCGCGCATCCGCGCCTTCGGCATGCCCATTCTTTACACAAAGCGCACCCACCTCGCCCCGGAGGAGGAAATTGCGCTCGGTATCGAGAGGGCGGCGAGCCTCGACGACCTATTGCACCGCAGCGACTTCGTCTGTGTCGAGTGTGACTACAACCCCGAGACCCACAAGCTGATCGGCGCGCGCGAGCTCGGGCTGATGAAGCCGAGTGCCTATCTGATCAACACGGCGCGGGGCCGCATCGTCGACGAACCGGCGCTGATCCGGGCCTTGCAGGACGGCGCGATCGCTGGTGCCGCGCTCGACGTCTACTGGAACGAGCCGCCGGTCACCTACGACCCGCATGTGCCGGTCGAATTGCGCAAGCTCGACAATGTCATCCTGAACCCGCACAACGGCGGCGCTATCTGGGCGGTCCGCGGCGCGCGGGCCGCCTCGGTCGCCCGCGGTATCGTGACGATGCTAAATGGGGGCCGTGCCCCTGGATTGCTGAACCCGGAGATCTATACCGAAAGTTAGATTTCACCGGCCGAACCATTCGGCTGTTCAGCCCTTCCGACTTATAGGAGCGCGCGCCGAGCTTCGGTGGGGCTGTTGAACTGAGTACCCCCGATTTCAGCCTGAGTAGGCCGCCATGAAGACAGTCCTCTCTCATGCAAACCTGATCGACTGCATCGAGCCCAAGGTACGGCCGGATACTGCCGTGCTGATCGAAGATGGCCGCATCCGCGCCATCCTGCCAAGCGCAGAGGCAGGCAGCGCCGGCGACGCGCTGATAATCGACCTCCAAGGCGGTTACCTGATGCCCGGCCTTTGGGACGTGCACATCCATCCCGATTACCTGTCGCTCGACGAGATGCCGCTCGCCGATCAGGTGACCCTGTTCGGCCACCGGCTCGCGGCCGCGCTTACCGAATCCGGCATTGTCGGCCTGCGCTGCGCCGGCGCCCATCACTTCATGGACGTCGCATGGAAACGGGCCTTCGCCTCGGGACAGCATGTCGGCCCTCGGCTGTTCGCCAGCGGTTATTTCCTCACCACCACGGGCGGACATTTCCTGACCTCGGGTCATGCGTTGGAGGTTGACGGCCCATATGGCTGGGTGAAAGCGATCCGCGAGCAGATCAAGAACGGCGTCGACCATATCAAGCTTAACCTCTCGGGCGGCATCATGGGGCCGGCATGGGACCTCCACACTCATTCGTTTCTGCTCGACGACGAGATCCGGGCCGCCTTCGAGATCTGCCGCAAGCGCGGCTTCAGGGTCATGGCGCATGCCACCAACCCGGAGGCGGTGAAGAATGCGATCCGGCTCGGCGCTCATAGCGTCGAGCATGGCTACATCATGGACGACGAGTGCATCGCGCTGCTGCTCGAGCACGATACCTGGTACGTGCCGACCCTCGCCATCAGCCATCTTACGGCCAGCCAGGCTACGAGTCCGTTCGAAGCTGATTGGGTTGCCCAGCGCGGGCTCTCGCATGCGCTGTGCTGCCGCGCCGAGGCAGCCTCGGAAGTGCATGCTACGTGGTTCCGCAAGGCGCTCGATGCCGGTGTGCGAATGGCATTGGGCTCCGACATCGGCCCTCTCAAGGACGCCGCGCTGCTCGAGATGGGGCTGTGGGTGCGCGATGGCGCGACGCCTTGGCAGACGCTGGTAGCAGCCACGCGCCATGGCGCAGCGGTGTGCGGCGTCGGCGCCGAATTAGGCACGGTGGAGGCGGGCAAGCTCGCCGATCTGATTGTGGTCGCCGCCAATCCGCTCGAGGACATCACCAATGTGCGGCGCCTGCAGCTGGTCCTGAAAGAGGGCCGAGTTGTGTCGGACAAGCGGCATCTGAGTGGAGCGGTTCCACAACCGGAGGAAGCGCGCTTTTGACCGCGCTGTTCTCTAAAAGGCGTAAGCCGTAGAAAAAGCAGAGCGAGCCGACTTGAACCGCTGCATCTTTCGCTCCCGTCGTCGGCTCCCCGGCTGGTTTTTCGCCGATCCGGTGTTCGGCCGGCTGCCTGTAATATCCGACCGCCCGGATCAGCAACCGCGGAAGGGCTCGACTGCGACCATCCGCTCGCGGCGGCTGAGCGTGAGACACCCGAGCCCGACGACGCCTGCCTCGGCCGTTGCCGCGACGATCACCCAGAGCGTTTCCTCCGCCACCGGGCCAGCCGAGGCCGGGATGTCGCCGCCGATCACCGCGATCCGGAGCGGCGCGATCAATGGCTCTTTCTCGCCTGCCAGTGCGCCAGCGCCTCGTGCGGTTTCGAGATCGCCGGATCCATGATCTCGCCGTGCTTCCCGGTGCTGGCGGTCAATTCGATGACATACCCATTGGGATCGCGGAAATAGATCGACCGGACAAAACGGTGGTCGACCGGCCCGCGCACTTCTCGACCCTCGGCCTTGGCCTTCTCCAGCATCGCGTCGAAGGTCTCGGGCTCGACCCCGAGAGCGATGTGCAGATCCAGCAAGTTCCTGGCGCTTGAATTCGAAGGGCGAGCCGGGCACCTCGAAAAAGGCGAGGCAGGAGCCGTCATCCATCTCGAAGAAGGTATGAAGCGCCCGACCTTCGTTTATCTCAAACGCGCTGACCATCCGCAGACCGAGGAAATCCTCGTAAAAGGTCCGTGTCTCTTCGGAATCACGACAGCGATAAGCATTGTGGTGCAGCCCCTTGATCATCCGAACCTCCCTTCGTTGCAGTTAATCCATACAGCTTTCTATCTCGACGGTGCAATCAGCGAGGTCGCCACGCGCCGCTCCGAGTTCGCTGCCGGTCAACAAGATCTGGTCTTTTGGCGGGCCGGGAGGCACCAACCAGCTTTTTCTCAATCCCTTCGTCCATTAACATTTCGCCGACGGATGGTCGGTCGGCTCGTCGCCGGAGATCACGACGAACTGGATAGCGAGCCGGGCGCCTCGCCGGAGACCAGGGGCGCGGCGGGAAATGGACCGTCCCGGTCGGTGGCGGCTTCGGTAAGGCGTTTCAGCTCGGCGGGCAAGCGATGAAGCTGGACTTCAACACCTTTTACGACGCGATACGGCCCAAAGCCGGCAACGACACGTGGCTGCTGCAGGTCAAGCTGACCTTTCAGTTCGCGGACTAATATGAGGGGAAGCGTTGAATGCGCCAAACGCGAAAATTCCTTTTCTCTGTGGTTGCAAGCATCGCTGGGTTTGCGGCGGGATTGGGTCCGGCAGCAGCGCAGGAGGTCTCTGCACCAGGCGGGTACCAGTTCTTCGTGACGCCCTATCTCTGGCTGTCGAGCGTGCACGCGACGACGCTGACGCCATTGGCGCGCGAGCCCGAAGTCAATTCCAATGTCAGCTTCATCGATCTGCTGTCGCATCTCAACGGGGCGCCGTTCATGGGATCATTCGAGGCTCGCTACGGGTCGCTCGGCTTCCTCGTTGACGCGATCCACCTGCCGGTAAGCACCAAGATCACGACCCACGACATCTTCTTTCAGGGCGGCAACGCCGAGCTGAAGGCGAATACGGGCACCGGGATCGCCCTCTATCGTGTGCTCGAGGACCCGGTGCAGTTCGCCGATGCCGGCCTCGGCTTTCGCGCCTGGGGCTTCTCGGCCGACCTGTCGCTCAATCCCGGCCTGCTTCAAGGGGTTGCCGTGAACCGCGCCGCCGGCTGGACCGATCCGCTGATCGGCGCGCGCTATCACCGCGAGCTCGGCAACGGCTTCGCGCTGACTGCCTACGGCGATGTCGGCGGCTTTGGGGTTGGCGCCCATACCGATTGGCAGGTGCTCGGCACAGTCGACTATACTCTCAGCCCGTCGTGGAACCTGCACCTCGGCTATCGCAGCCTCAACTTCGATATTACCGGAAGCGAAGGCAGGTTTGGCTTCAACGTCCATATGCGGGGACCGATTATTGCCGGCACCTTCCGTTTCTGACCTGTTACCGGGAATGCCGTCTTTGAAGGGAGACCAAATGATGACGACGAGCGCATCACGTCAGTTTAACGCCGCTCTTTTGGCGGCTGTGCTCGCCACGGCCGGCTGCTCCGCTCTGAATACCCCAACCGCACGGAGCATTGCGATTCGCATGGACCAGTAATCCTCTGTGGTAGCGGTCGATATGTGAGGGAGCTGCGATGAAGCGTCTTGGTGCGGCTGCGTTTCTGATGCTCTGCGTCATATCCGCGAACGTCCAGGCGGCGGACGATCCGCTGTCGTCCTGGAACGATGGGTCGGCCAAGGCGGCACTGCTGCAATTTCTTCAAGCTACCACCGACAGAGCAAATCCCAAATTTGTGCAGCTGGAGGACCGGATCGCTACGTTCGACCAAGATGGGACACTGTGGGTCGAGCATCCGATGTACACGCAGGTCGTCTATTGTCTCGAGCAGGTCCCAGCGGTGGTCGCGAAAAAGCCCGAGCTGAAGAACGTCGAGCCGTTCAAAACGGTGCTGTCCGGAAATCGCGAGGCAATGGCGAAGCTGACATTGCCGGATTTGGAGAAGATCCTCGCCACCACCCTTACCGGCATGACGGTCGACGAGTTTCAGGTCGAGGCAAAGAAATGGCTTGCCACTGCTCGGCACCCGCGCTGGCAGCGGCCTTACACGGAGCTGGTGTATCAGCCGATGTTGGAGGTGCTGAACCTGTTCCGCGCCAACGGCTACAAAACCTATCTCGTCACTGGCGGCGGCCAGGATTTCGTGCGCGTCTATTCCGAGCAAGTCTATGGCATCCCGCCGGAGCAGGTCGTCGGGACGGCGGGCGGGACCAAATACGGCTTGGACAAGCAGGGCCGGCCGGAGCTCACCAAGGACCCCAAGCTGCTGCTCAACGACAACTTTGCCGGCAAGCCGGAGGGGATCCACCTCGTCATCGGCCGCCGGCCGCACGCGGCTTTCGGCAACTCGACCGGCGATCAGCAAATGCTGGAATACGCGACGATCGACAACGGCCCCTCGCTCGGCATGCTGGTGCTGCATGACGATGCGTCACGCGAATATGCTTACGGGCCTGCCCAGGAGTTGCCCGCTACGAAGGTCGGCATCTTCACGCAGGCACTTTACCATGAAGCCAAACAGCGCGGCTGGTTCGTCATCAGCATGAAAAACGACTGGAAACGGCTGTTTCCTTTCGACCAATAAAGAGTGCGCCCGGCCGCTTCAAGACGACCTCCTCGGCCGCGGAACCGCCCCAGTGCGCCCGGCCTGTCCCTCACGGGCGTCCGGTTGATCATCCGTGATCACGCAAATGGGGCTTCCCGTGTTGCGTGCGCTTTCCTTGTGTACATGCTGCCGCCACTACTCAGGTGCAGAGGCTGGGCGTAGTCTTCGCTCGTGTCGCCCAACCGTATCAGCCTTCCCCGGTTCACATCCGGATCGGCCTGCATATCGTCCTTTTCGACGCTTGCTCAGCGTTCACTCGCGTTGCGGCCTGCACACTCGCACGGTCACCGTATATCGTGACCGCTATCCGAAGGCTTCAGACACTTGGTCTCCTCCATGTCTGCTCCGGTCGCTTCCGGCTGGAGCGGTCGCCGGGTCGGGCCTGCACCCACTGGAAAAGCGCCGCCTTGTCACGGCGCACGTGGACAGCGGACATTCGCACCGGGCTGATAAGTGATTGTTTGCAACGCTAGCGCGGCGGTGCGAAAATGTTGATAACAACCGCCGAGTATGAAAGGATTTTCTTTTGCATCATTCGCCTGTCAGGTGTTCTATCGCGACGCTCGCTTGAGCTTTCTCATCAGCTCGTCGGAATTCATATGAAATGAAGGTCCGGATTGTCCATATCATTATTGGCGTCGCCTCTACACTTTTCTTCCTCGCACTGGCGCTCTATCGCGTACAGCTGGGATCCGTGGGCACGACGCTGGCGCACGCGAACCCGACCTGGATTGGCGCGGCGGTCGTCGCCTACGCGGCCAATCTGTCCCTCCGCACGATGCGATGGCAGATCATATTGCGCCCTGTTGCGGCAATACCGTATCGAGTTGTCGGAAACGCACTTCTGGTCGGGTATGGACTGAACACGATCATGCCGGCCCGCCTCGGCGAGCTTTTTCGGGCCGAATATTTCAAGAAAAGTTTCGGCCTATCCCGTGTGTGGGCCCTGACGTCAATCGTAATCGAGCGCCTCTTCGATGGCTTGACCGTTGTTGCCTGCCTTGGCTTCGGGCTGCTTCTAACTGCAACGACCCGTGAGGGCGCAGACATCGTGCTCGATGTACTGGCAACGGGAGGCACCGTCTTTGGGGCAATTTTGCTGGCTGCACTCTACCTCTCAAGATCTACTGTGCCGCGTGCTCTTTCGCGATTTCCTGGACTGTCCGCACGGATAGGGATGATGCAGAGGGGGTTCGAGATCCTGCGCACATGGCGGACGTTAGAGATCGCGATCCTCACCTTCATTATATACTTCCCCGACGCTCTGTCTTTGTGGTTTCTCGTGAAAGCTGTAGGGCTAGCGCTGAGTTTCGCCGATACGCTTGTCCTCGTAGGTATCGCAAGCCTCAGCACGCTAGTACCGTCGGGGCCTGCCTTTCTCGGGACGTTACAGTTTGCGTATATGCTGGCAATCGGCTTCGCGGGCGGCCCTCATGCTGTGGGGATCGCAGCAGCGACCCTCGCGCAACTCTGTCTGCTGCTTCCAGTTGCGCTCATCGCGACCGGGATTCTCACACTCGGGTCGGGGCGGCTCCTGATTTCTGTGCTCAAAGAACGGCGCTCCGAGGCCGAGCAACCCGGGCCAAAAGCTAGCGAACTGGCGGGGCCGTGAGGAAGTGGTGCCCATCCTGTCCGTGATCATTCCTGTCTATAACGAAACACAAACTATCGGCCGTATACTTCAACAAGTTGCGGCAGCCGTTCCCGCGATACTCAAACAGATTGTGATTGTGGATGATTGCTCGACAGACGGAACCTCGGACTGGTTGCGTCGGAACCTGGCACATTCGGACGGCATCTGGCACGGCATTTCGCTCAACGACGGCGGTGAACTCGACCTCTCTGCAGATGGTCGACAAGACCAGGGTGGTTTCTCATTCACAATCGTATTTCACGAGCGGAATCGAGGCAAGGGTGCCGCTCTGAGGACCGGGTTCTCGTATGCCCTGGGAAATGTAATAGTCATCCAGGATGCCGACCTCGAATATGATCCGGACGACTGGTCGCGAATGCTTCCGCTGATAACCGACCGGAAGGTTGCCGACGTCGTGTATGGCTCACGGTTTTATGGTCGGCCACACCGCTCGCTCTATTTTCACCATTACCTTGGCAATCGCTTGATTTCCTTCCTATTTAACGTGCTGTATAACCAAATGTTGTCGGATATAGAAGTCTGCTATAAGATGTTTAGCAGAGAGGTTTTGACAGAACTTAAGCTGACGTCCGACGACTTTGGGTTCGAGATTGAAATCAGCGCGCAGATAGCCCGCGCGCGGCGATGGCGCATTTATGAAGTGGGGATCAGCTATTATGGCCGTACCTACAACGAAGGAAAAAAGATCAATTGGCTAGACGGTCTCAAAGCGCTGATCTATTTATTTAAATTCAGAATACTATGAGGATTTGCGCTTTGCAGCGGGTCAATTTGGATACATCCGACGCTGCCCGGCCTGCCGCTTCGACGCGAAGCACCTCCGCATCGGCTCGGCCGATGTCCCACCGGAAGTCCGCGAAGGGCTTTGTCGATAGTTTACACACATAGGTGCTAATTGCTCGATATCGTGATCGGCTTGTTACCACTGGTATGCCTGGGACTGTTGGTCGCCGGCTGCCATCGGCGCGAGCCGGCTCTGCTCGAAGCAGTGGTGGTCGGTGCTCTTGGTTGGGGATTGGCTGCTGTTATATGTTTGGAGCTGCTGGGTGTTGTTGGCGAGATCAACCGCTTTTCTGTAATCGTGTTCTGGTCACTTGTCAGTGTCGGTGTCATCCTTAATCTAATTGTGCAGCGGCAAAATCGCTTTATTCGAGTGAAGAAAATAGACACCGGCAGAGATGCAGAGGTTCATGCCGAGGTTGGTGATCCTCTGTACCTTATACTGGCAGCGAGTGCGGCCGTCATCGTTGCCATTACCACTACGGTAGCTCTTATTTCGGCCCCTAATAACTGGGATTCTTTAAATTATCATCTACCCCGGATTGAGCAATGGATACAACAAGGATCACTTGCTCATTTTCCGACTGAGACTATTCGACAACTTGCGTCGAATCCGGCTGCAGAAATGCTTATCCTGCACTTTCGGATTCTGGCAGGGAGCGATCGCCTGGACAATCTAGTCCAGGCCTTAGCCTTTGCAGGCTCCATAGCAACGTCGGCGCTGGTAGCACGGCGGCTCGGAGCCTCAAGAAACGGACAGATCTTGGCGGCCCTCTATACCGCAACATTGCCGATCGCCATTCTCGAGGGCAGCAGTACGCAAACCGACCTGGTTGTGTCATTTTTCCTTCTTGCGGCGTTCGAGCGTCTGCTGGCATGGCGCAGCTCTGGTCGCATTGTAAGCAGTATCGGTATTGGAGCCGCACTGGGTCTGGCCATTCTAGCCGCGTCCAGGCTTCAGCCAATTGGCGGCGCTTCGCGAACAGATCACCGCGGCGATATGCGCTTCTACCTTGTCGCCCGGACGCAGCCGGCTCGTCGCCGGCAGGGTCGGCGCCGATGCAGAACCATCGCGCGGTCACCCCGGTTCTCGTATCGCCGCGGGCAGGCCGCGCGTTTATCCCAGTCAAAGCGGCATAGAAGCTTGGCTGGCCTGCACCAGGTCGCCGTGCCCACACAGATCTCGCTCAGATCTCGATTTGACCGCCTAGCTCGACGACGCGGTTCGCGGGGATCCGAAAGAACTCGGTCGCGTCGAGCGTGTTGTTCGACATCAGAATGAAGAGTGCGTCACGCCAGCGCCACAATCCCTTATGGTGCGGACGCGGCCGCTGCCGCAGCTTTTCGCGCCCGATGATAAACGAGGTCTCCATCAGGTTGAAGCGGAAGCCGCCGACCCGGCATTGCGCGAGGGCGCGCAGGATATTCGGTTCGTCCATGAACCCGTAGCGAACGCGGATCGTATAGAAACCTTTGCCGAGCTCGCGGATTTCGAGCCGCTGCTCGTCGGCTACATGCGGCACGTCCTCGGTCTCGACCTGCATCATCACGACGCGTTCGTGCAGCAGCTTGTAATGCTTCAGAGCATGCAGCAATGCAACCGGGACATGCGCCATGTCGCGGGTCATAAAGATGGCCGTCCCCGGGACGCGGGCCGGCTTCTGGGGATCGAGGCGCTCGACGAAATCGCGAAGCGGCAGCGCATCGCGGCTGCGCAATTCGGCCAGTATCCGCCGGCCGCGCCACCAGCTGGCCATGACGGTGAACACCACCGTGGCAACGACGATGGGGAACCAACCGCCTTCGGCGATCTTCAATAGATTGGCGCTGAAGAAGGTCAGATCGACGATGCCAAAGCCAGCAAACACCGGCACCGCCACCGCGAGGCTCCAGCCCTGGCTGCGCATGTAAAGAAAGGCGAGTCCGGTGGTGATCGCCATCATGCCGCTGACCGCGATGCCGTAGGCGGCACCCAGATTATCCGATGACCGAAAACCCAGGACGAGGATGATGACGGCGACCAGAAGGGCGCTGTTGATGCGCGGCACATAGACCTGTCCGATCTCCTGCTCGGAGGTGTGGCGTATTTCCAGCCGCGGCAGATAGCCGAGCTGGACCGCCTGCCGAGTAATCGAGAACGCGCCGGAAATCACCGCCTGTGAGGCGATAATCGTCGCGATCGTCGCCAACGCGACCAGCGGATAGAGGCCCCATTCGGGAACGAGGCGATAGAAAGGCTGTTCGAGAGCGCCAGGATTACCGATCAGGACCGCGCCCTGCCCGAAATAGTTCAACACCAGCGTCGGAAAAACCAGCCCGAGCCAAGCCGGCCGCAATGCGGCGCGGCCGAAATGCCCCATATCGGCGTACAGGGTCTCCGCTCCGGTCACGGCAAGAAAGACCGCGCCCAGCATGAAAAAACCGCGCCAAGGCGCGTCGAGGAGCAGCGCGAACCCGTTGATCGGATTGAGCGCCAGGAGGATGCGCGGATGCTGCGCGATCCCCCAGATACCGAGCAGCCCGAGCACGGCGAACCAGACCAGCATCACCGGTCCGAAGAGCCCGCCGACCGCCGCCGTGCCGCGCCGCTGCACCAAAAACACACCGGTGAGGAGAACGACAGAAATCGGTATCACATAGGGCTCGAAGAGCGGGGTGGCGATTTTCAGCCCTTCTACCGCGCTCAGCACCGAGATCGCCGGAGTGATCACGCCGTCGCCATAAAACAGCGCGGCGCCGACGAGGCCCACCGCCATGATCCACAAATACCGTTTGCGTTTCCGGCGGGTCCTGCGCAGGACCAGCGCCGTAAGGGCGAGCAGCCCACCCTCGCCACGGTTGTCGGCCCGCATGATGACGAGCACGTATTTCACCGTGACCACCAGCACCAGAGCCCAGACGATCAGCGAAAGCGCGCCCAGAATGGCGTGCTCGCTCAGGTCACCAAAATCGACGAGCGACTGGCGCACGGCATAGAGCGGCGAGGTCCCGATATCGCCAAAGACAACGCCGAGCGCGGCGATCGTCATGCTCGAGCCGGCATTCAGGCGAAGATTGCGCTGCTGCGCAGGCGTCTCTAGCCGCAAAGGGTGAACCCGGTCCGCCGGCACAGCGCATAAACCCCGCGGCGCTATCTCGTATTGGCCGTAAAGATCCGATATGGATCGGCGCTGTTCGATACCAACAATCGATAAAGATTTTGGTTCGCCGCGTAAAGCCCGTCCTCGGCGGTTTAGGCGCGCTGCTCGGGCGGGAGCTGCAGGCGGTAACCGACCCCGAGCTCGGTCAGGATGTGGGTCGGGCGGGTCGGGTCCGGTTCGAGCTTTTGCCGCAGCCCTCGGATAAAGACCCGAAGATATTGCACCTCCTCGGCTTGCGCCGGGCCCCAGACCTCGCGCAGTAGATGGCGGTGGGTCAGAACCTTGCCGGCGTGCATGACAAGATGACGCAGCAGGTCGAATTCCTTCGGCGACAGCTTTATCTCCTGGCCGCCGCGCAAGACATGGCGGCGGACGAGGTCGATTGTCAGGTCCCCCGAAACAAAGATCGGCAATTCCCCTTGCGCCTGAAAGGCATGACGAAGCGCGGCTCGCAACCGCGCCATCAGCTCGGCCATGCCAAAGGGCTTGCTGACATAATCGTCGGCACCGAGGTCGAGCGCCTCGACCTTTGACCGCTCGTCGTGCCGTGCCGAAAGCACGACAATCGGCACCGTCGATGTCTTGCGGATCTCGGCGATCAGTTCGAGCCCGCTCTTGTCCGGAAGACCGAGATCGAGGACCACCATATCGGGCTTTTCGGCCGCCAGGAGACGCATGGCACCCGTCGCATCCTCGGCTTCGACGACGCGATAGTCGGAAGCCGTCAGGCTGGTGCGCAGAAAACGGCGGATCGGCGGCTCGTCATCGACGACGAGGACAGTGTTGGCCCTAGCCATGGGCCATTGCCGGCTGGCGCGCCGCGTCGACTTCCGGCACGACCGGCATGCGGATCGTCAATACCCCGCCCGAGCGGTCGCGGCGGTTGCGGGCAACAATCCATCCCCCGAGCGCCTCGACAAAGCCGCGGCAGATCGCGAGACCCAAACCAGTGCCGGCGCGCCGGCGGTCCTGGGCCTGGACACGATAGAATTTGTCGAAGATCCGCTCGAAATCGGCGGGCGGTATCCCGGGCCCCTCATCGACGACCTCGATCTCGACGAGCTCCCCGTCGCGCTGCGCGCGAACATCGATCCGGCTGCCGGCCGGGGAATATTTTGCCGCATTGTCGAGCAAATTGAACAACACCTGCTCGAACAGCACCGCGTCCAGGCGCAGCATCGGCAAGCCCGGCTCGAGATCGACCTCGACCCGGTGGCCCGCAAGCACATTTCCCGCCCGTTGCAATGCCGAGCCGACGATCTCGGCGACGTCGATCAACTCGAGCTTCAGTTCGACGGCGCCGGATTCGAGCCGGGTCATGTCGAGGAGATTGGCGACGAACCGATTCAAGCGCTCGGCCTCTTCCTGCAAGGTGGCGAGCAACTCTTCGCGCTCGGCCGCGCCGTACTTCTCCGGAAAACTGCGCAGACTTGACACCGTACCAAGGATCGAGGCGAGCGGCGTCCGCAGATCGTGCGAGATCGAGGTCAGCAGCGCCGCTCGCAGCCGCTCGGTCTCGGCCAGCACCCGCGCCCCGTCGAGACCCTTGGCGAGCGAAATCCGTTCGATCGCCACCGCGGCTTGGTCGCACAGCGCGTCGAGCAGCCGCCGCTCGTCCGGCGTCAGCAACGGCCCGGCTGTATCACGGTCGATCCCGATGACGCCGACCGGGCCACTGCCGGTGCGCAGCGGTAAGAACAACCGCTTGCCGCCGGGCAAGGTGTCGGCACCGCGCCCGGCTGCGCGATTGTGCTCCCAGGTCCAGCGCGCCGCCGCCATGTCGGCGGCGTCGAGCTGGTCTTCGGGTGGGTATCCCGACGCAACTTCGAGACCCTCCCCTTCCTTTAGCGGCATCAACAGAACCGTGCGAACATTCAGCATCGATGAGATCTGATAGGCGGTCGCCCACAGCAAGTCGTCCAACGCGCCAATACCGGCGACCTTGCGGCTAAAGGCGTAGAGCTCGGCCGTAGTCTTTGCCCGTGATCGCGCAGTCACAATCTGGCTGCGCGTCCTCGCGGTTAGGTTACTAACGATAATCGCGACAATCAGGAAGAAAAATAACGCGAGGACATTCTCGGGATCCGCCGACTGTAAAAGTATAAAGTGGTGGCATGAAGAAAAAATTGTACGCGAGCATGCTCAAAATTGCGGCGAATAGGGAAGGCCACAGGCCCCAGGCAATCGCAGAGGCGAGAACCGCAGTCAAAAACACTAGCGAGATGCTCTGGACTGCAATGAACTGTTTGAGCAGGAGGCCGATGCCGAGGGCAACGGCGACGGCGGCCGCGCTGCCGAGATAAGGCTCGACCCGGACCGGCTCGAGTTTGGGGCGGGTCTGGACAGATTTGGGCGGCACAGATTCGCTGTCATCGGCCGAGATCACGTGAACGCTTATCTGCCCCGTCTTGCGCACGAGCTCGTGCACGACGGAGCCGTGTATCATCTCGAACCATCGCGAGCGATCGGACTTTCCGATGACGATCTGGGTGATGTTGTTCACCGCCGAGTAGGCGAGGACCTCCTCGGCAATGTTGCGGCCCGGGATCGTAATCGTCGAAGCGCCGAGCCGCTCGGCGAGGCGCAGGAAGTCTGCGACGCGGTCGCGCTCAGCATCGTTGAGACGCTGCATCCGGGCGGTCTCGACATAGATCGCGGTCCACGGGGCTCGCAGGTGATCGGCCACCCGCCGCGCATAGCGGATTAATCCCGCGGTGCTCGGAGCTTCGCTGACGCAGACGAGGACCCGCTCTCCCGCCGCCCAAGGGCCGGAAATAGCATGCGCCCGCATATGTGACAGCAGTTGCTCGTCGACCCGCTGGGCGGTGCGGCGCAATGCCAGCTCGCGCAATGCGGTGAGGTTGCCGGCCGAGAAGTAATGGCGAATTGCGCGTTCCGCCTGCTGCGGCACATAGACCTTACCCTCGCGCAGGCGCTTGATCAGGTCCTCGGGCGAGAGATCGACGACCTCGATGTCGTCCGCTTGATCGAGGATGCTGTCGGGCACCGTCTCGCGTACGCGGATCCGGGTAATCTTGGCGACGACGTCGTTCAGGCTCTCGACATGCTGGATATTGAGCGTCGCGAAAACATCGATGCCGGCGGCAATTATCTCCTCGACATCCAGATAGCGCTTGGGATGCCGGCTGCCGGGGGCGTTGGTATGGGCGAGTTCATCCACCAGGACCAGTTGAGGGCGCCGCTTCAGGATCGCGTCGAGATCCATCTCGGCAAGAATGTGGGCCTTGTATTCGACCTGCTGCCTCGGGATGACCTCGAGGCCTTCGAGGAGCGCTTCAGTCTCGCGCCTGCCATGCGACTCGACGACACCGACGACCACATCGACCCCGTCGCGCCGCTTGGCTTGCGCGGACAGCAACATCTCGTAGGTCTTGCCGACCCCTGGTGCAGCGCCGAGAAAAATCTTCAGGCGTCCGCGGCCTTCCTGTTTTGCCGCGGCGAGCAGTGCTTCGGGTGACGGTCTTCCCTCGCGCTCCGCCATGTCCCAGTCTAGCGCATCCCGGTCCGCCTAGCGAAGCTGATCGAGCGCGAGATTGAGTTTGAGAACGTTGACCCGCTTCTCGCCGAGGATGCCGAGAAACCGGTCTTGGGTCATGTCGGCAACCAGGGCCTGGACCTTGTCCACGCGGCAGGTTGCGTGCCTTCGCGACGCGCGGCACCTGGAACTCGGCGGCAGCCGGCGTGATATCGGGGTCGAGGCCGCTCGCCGAGGTGGTCACGAGATCGACCGGGATCGGAGCCGTCGGATTTTCCGCCTTGAGCTTTTCGGCATCGTCCTTGACCCGGTCGATCAGCGGCTGGCTAGTCGGCCCCAGGTTCGATCCGCCCGAATTCGCCGCGTTGTAGGGCGCCGGGATCGTCTTCGTCGGATCGTTCGGGTCGGTATCGGTGGTCGCCGAGGGGCGGCCGCGGAAGTATTTGTCGTCGCTGAAGTTCTGGCCTATCAGCTCGGAGCCGATCACCTTGCCGTCTTTCTCGATGAGGCTCCCATTGGCCTGATGAGAAAAGACGAGCTGAGCGATCCCGGTCATAGCGAGCGGATAGATGAGGCCGGTGATCACCGTCATGACGATGATCATCACGATCGCAGGTCGGATTTGTCGCAGCATGAGAAACAGTCCTCAGGCAAGGCCAATGGCGGTGACGGCGAGGTCGATCAGCTTGATGCCGATGAACGGCACGATGATGCCGCCCACGCCGTAGATCAGCAGGTTTCGGCGCAGGATCGCCGCGGCGCCCGCCGGCCGATAGGTGACGCCGCGCAGACTCAGCGGGATTAGAGCGATGATGATCAGCGCGTTGAAGATGATCGCCGAGAGGATCGCACTCTCCGGCGTCTGCAGGTGCATGAGGTTGAGAACGCCGAGTTCGGGGTAGAACGCCACGAACATCGCCGGGATGATCGCGAAATATTTCGCGACGTCGTTGGCGATCGAGAAGGTCGTCAGCGCGCCGCGGGTCATCAGCAGCTGTTTGCCGATCGCGACAATCTCGATCAGCTTTGTCGGGTCGCTGTCGAGATCGACCATGTTGCCGGCTTCGCGCGCCGCCATCGTGCCGGTGTTCATCGCGACACCGACGTCGGCCTGCGCCAGCGCCGGTGCGTCGTTGGTGCCGTCACCGCACATCGCGACGAGCTTGCCCTTCGCCTGCTCCTCGCGGATCAATTCGAGCTTGTTCTCCGGGGTCGCCTGGGCGAGGAAATCGTCGACCCCCGATTCGGCGGCGATCGCCGCCGCGGTCAGCGGGTTGTCGCCGGTGATCATCACCGTGCGGATGCCCATCTGCCGCAATTCGGCGAAGCGGTCACGGATCCCGCCTTTGACGATATCCTTAAGGTGGATCACGCCCAACAGCCGCTCGTCCTTCGCGACCGCAAGCGGGGTGCCGCCCTCTCTTGCGATCCGCTCGGCGATGGCGGTTACCTGACGGAGCGCATCGGAAACCGGTGCGGCACGCAACGCCGTCTGCGCGCCGCCGGCAGCGCTGCGCCGCATTGGGCCGGTGCTGCCGCCTTCGGCAAACGCGATGATCGCATCGACCGCTCCCTTGCGGATGCAGACGCCATCGACATCGATGCCGCTCATTCGGGTCTGCGCCGAGAACGGCACAAATCTGGCGTTGAGCGGAGCCATCTCGCGCGCACGCAGCGCGTATTTCTCCTTGGCCAGAACGACGATCGAGCGGCCCTCCGGCGTCTCGTCGGAGAGCGAGGCGAGCTGGGCCGCGTCGGCGAGCTCGCTCGCCTCCACTCCAGGAAGCGGGATGAACTCGGTCGCCTGGCGATTGCCCAAGGTGATCGTGCCGGTCTTGTCGAGCAGCAGAGTGTCGACATCCCCTGCGGCCTCGACCGCGCGTCCGGACATCGCCAATACGTTGAAGCGCACCAGTCGGTCCATGCCGGCGATGCCGATCGCCGACAACAGCGCGCCGATCGTCGTCGGGATCAATGTAACGAAGAGCGCGATGAGGACGACGACCGACACCGCGCCCCCTGCATAAGAGGCGAAGCTCGGGATGCTGACGGTGGCGAAGACGAAGATCAGCGTCATGCCGGCGAGCAGGATGTTGAGCGCGATCTCGTTCGGGGTCTTCTGCCGTACCGCGCCTTCGACGAGCGCGATCATACGGTCGAGAAAGGTCGATCCCTGCGCGGCCGTGATGCGCACCCGGAGCCAGTCCGACGTGACCCGCGTGCCGCCGGTGACCGCCGAGCGGTCGCCGCCGCTCTCGCGAATGACTGGCGCGGATTCGCCGGTGATCGCCGACTTGTCAACCGAGGCGACACCCTCGATGACCTCGCCATCGCTCGGGATCAGATCGCCGATCTCGACCAGCACCAGATCCCCTGGCTTGAGTGCCATGGCGTCGACGAGGTCGAAATTGCGCGAGTTGGCAGCCCGCAGGCGCTTCGCTTGGGTCTCGGTCCGGGTCCGCCGCAGTGCATCGGCTTGAGCCTTGCCTCGCCCTTCCGCTACGGCTTCGGCGAAATTGGCGAAGAGCACGGTGAACCACAGCCAAACCGTGATCTGCCCCGAGAACAGGGCGTTGGTGCCGATTACCGTGCCATTGCCGACAATCAGATCGCGCAGAAAGAAAATCGTGGTCAGAACCGAGACGATCTCGACGCAGAACATGACCGGGTTCTTGACCAGGGTACGCGGATCGAGCTTGCGGAACGATGCCCAGATCGCCGGCACGATCAGTGAGCGGTCGAAGATCGCGAGCGGCCGGAGCTGACGCTTGTAAAGCCCAGTCTCCGGCGAGCCGATCATGATCGGGGAGATATCGGTCATAGTGAATGTCCTCTTTACTCGTCGCCCCCGCGAAAGCGGGGGTCCAGGCCTGCCCCTGGCAAGGAACAGGGGGTAACCGCCGAGTTCTCGGGTTCCTGGATTCCCGCTTTCGCGGAAATGACGATTAATCTGACCATTTGCGAGTGAGGCTCTCAAGGGCCCGGATAGAGCTTGCCCTGGGTCATCGCGACCTGTTCGACGGCCGGTCCGAGCGATATCGCCGGGAAGTAGGTGAGCCCGCCGATGATCAGCACGACACCGACCAACAGGCCCACAAAGAGTGGCCGGTTTGTCGGAAAAGTCCCGGCGGACGGGGCGAGAAGCTTCTTCTGCGCCAATGACCCCGCCACTGCCAACAGCGGGATGACGAAGATGAACCGCCCGATCAGCATCGCGCCGGCGATCGTCGTATTGTAGAATAACGTGTTCGCCGAGATTCCGGCAAAAGCGCTGCCGTTGTTGCCGGTGCCAGAGCTGAAGGCGTAGAGGATCTCCGAAAAGCCGTGCGGCCCGGTATTGGCGATCCCCGCGAGCCCGGCGGGTAAGACAGTTGCAAGCGCGGTCCAGCCAAGGATCGACAACGGCAGGCTCAAGAGCGCGAGGATGGTCATCTTGACCTCTTTGGCCTCGAGCTTTTTGCCGAGATATTCGGGTGTGCGCCCGACCATCAGCCCAGCGACAAACATCGCGACGATGGCGAAGGCAAGCATGCCGTAGAGCCCCGAGCCGACGCCGCCAAAGATCACTTCGCCGAGCTGGATGTCGACGATAGGCACCATGCCGCCGACCGGCAGGAAGCTGTCATGCATCGAATTGACAGCGCCGCACGAGGTGTCGGTCGTCACGGTCGCATAGAGAGCCGAGAGGGCGGGGCCAAACCGCACCTCCTTGCCTTCCATGTTGCCGCCCCCTTGCAGCGCGCTCGGCGCACTATCGACATTGAAGGCGGCCACGGCGGGATTGCCGTGCGATTCAGACCAGTAGGCGGTGGTCACGCCGGCGAGAAAGAGTATTCCCATCGCGGCAAAGATCGCCCAGCCCTGGCGCTCGTCATGAACCATACGGCCCAAGACATTGGTGAGGGCCGCGCCGATCGAGAAGATCGAGATCAGCTGGATCAGATTGGTCAGAGGGGTCGGGTTTTCGTACGGATGCGCCGAGTTGGCGTTGAGGAAGCCGCCGCCGTTCGTGCCGAGGATTTTTATCGCCTCTTGCGAGGCTACCGGACCCTGGGCGATCGTCTGCTTGGCGCCTTCCAATGTCGTCGCGTCGACATAGGGGCCGATATTCTGGGGCATCCCTTGCCAGACATAGAACAGCGTGATGACAATCGATAACGGCAGCAGGACGTACAGGGTCGTGCGGGTCAGATCGACCCAGAAATTGCCGATAGCCTTGGCCTCACGGCGGGCGAAGCCGCGAATCAGCGCCAGCGCCAGCGCGATGCCGGTCGCCGCCGAGACAAAATTATGCACCGTAAGCCCGGCCATCTGCACGAGGTAGCCCATCGTGGTTTCCGGCACGTAGGACTGCCAGTTTGTATTGGTAATGAAGCTGACCGAGGTGTTGAAGGCGAGGCTCTGTTCGACCCCGGTTTGGCCCTGGGGGTTGAACGGCAAATACCACTGCAGCCGCTGCAACGCGTACAAGGTCATAAAGCCGACGACGCTGAAAAACAGCATCGCGACGGCGTAGGTCAGCCAGTGCTGCTCTTCCTTCTCGTCCACGCCGCAACACCAATAGACCGCGCGCTCGACCGGCCGCAGGACCGGGCTGAGGAAAGTGCGTTCGCCATTAAAGACGCGCGCCATGTAGCCGCCGAACGGCCGAGTGATCAGGATCACGATGACGCTGAACAGCGCGATCTGGACCCATCCGGAGATGGTCATCGGAAGCTCCTAGAACCGCTCGGGATTGATCAGCGCGTAGACGAGGTAGACCATGATCACGATAGTCACGATCGAGCCGAGGATGTAATCGAGCAGCATGGCTGTCTCACATTCTTTCACAGGCGAGCACGTAGAGGATGGAGGCGACGAAAAAGCCGACGCCGATTGCGATCATCACGAAATCGAGCATGGTGATTACCTCGGCAGGTCTTGCAGACCCTGCGCTTTGCTATGAACGCCGAGCCGGGCGGCTTTGCAAATTTAAATCGTCCCAAAACCAGGATAGCCATACCCGCACGTTGTCCCGGCTCGGATGCGCCCGCTCTCCGGGCCCGGATCGGGTTGCGCGGATCAAATGCGCTTTCCACTATTAGGATTCGAGAGGCATTGACGTTTTCTTCTATAAAAGCGCCATAAAGATTCCTCCCGGCTTTGTCGCACGGGCCAATTTGCGATGGAGCAGCTTCTCGGAACTTCACGCGACGGATCATGTTCCGTTATTGGGTTTGCCGGAGCGGCCCGGGGACGCTCTATGCTGGTGGCGATGGCGCCTCAATGATTACCTCGGCAGGTGCCTGCAAACCCTGTGAACAGCCGGGCTAGGCGTCATTGACCCAGATCAATGGACGGAGCATTGCTCAAACTACGATAGCAGCACCCGCACATCATCTACGGCTCGGCCACGCCCCTTTTAGGGCCCCGAGCCGTCGGCGTGGGATCAAGTGCACTTTCCAAAATTAGGATTCGAGAGGTATCCGCGCGTGGAGTTATAAAGGCCTTATAAAGATCGCCCAGCCGGATAGACGAAGAGGAGTTGAGACCAGCCTTTCTGGAACGTTCACTCGATGGATCCTGTTCGACGGCTGAGCTGGCCGACGAAAGCCCGGGACGCGTGGCAGGTGGTAGTGGAGACCGCCGTTTCCTTTAAGATCACGGTGTGTGGGATCGAGGAGCTTACCGAACATTGCACGGCTCGGGTAAGTCATGTGGTCTCGATCCTAGATCCAGACTGGCCGGTTCCATCCGCACTCCACACTTACCGCGAGCATGAGCGTCTGGAGCTTCGCTTCGATGATGTCATCGAGCCGGTGCCCGACACGGTGCCGCCAGGCCCTCAGCATATTCGGCAGCTTTTGGCTCTCGGTCGTCGGCTGGTGGACGAGCCCGCGGCCACGCGCCATCTTCTAATTCACTGCGGAGCCGGTTTTTCCCGCTCGCCGGCGGCTGTGGCCCTAATGCTGGCGCAGGCGATGCCGGAGCTTGCGCCGAGCGACATCGCCGCCGAAGTACTTCGCCTTCGGCCAACGGCATGGCCGAATTTACGGATGGTCGAGTTAGGCGACAATTTGCTGGACCGGCGCGGGGCGCTGGTCGAAGCCGCATCGAGGATATACCGGCATCGTCTCGCCCACCAAGCAGGGCTCGCCGAGCTTATGATTGCGAACGGACGCGAGCGGGAGGTCAAGGCGGGCCGAGGCTGAACGGAAAGCCCTCTCCGCTGCGTCTTAAGCGGGGACCAGCTCACCCGCTTCGGGGGAGAGCTCCTTGGCGGCTGCGTCGTGTTGCGATGGACAGGTATCGGAGACCTGCTCCCGCAGATCCGGAATTGCCTGGGGCGCCGCCTCGAGCCAGCAAACGAACAGCTTGTCGCGGCCGATCATCAGCGCGGCAAGGTAATCGTGGCGCCCGTCACAGACGACGAATCGTCCGTCTTCCCAATGCCCTACGATGGGCGGCCACGGAGCGCACTCCCCGAGGTTCAGCAGCCGCCGATATTTTTTTTCTACCGCTTCCGGGCTCATCGGAAGCCGAAAACTGAGCCGGCACAGGTCGATGTCCACCCAAGCGGTCCGCACAACCTGGTTCGGCTGCACGCACATCGAGCGATCTTCGGCAACCATGACGGTCATTCTAGGAAACCCCTTTGCTCAACCCGCAACCGGGCGCAACGCGCCTTCTCTACACCGAAAAAGGCGGACCAATATCGCGAGGAACGTGCTCTCGTTCTACGAAATAAGGGAGCAGCTGGATAACTTACGCGGTGCTTATGTGGCCGGCACTATCCCATTACGTTATTTTAATGTTATTCGCTGTTTTTCCTTCTCGAAGCTTTGGGCGGGCATCGCCTTATCGTGAGAACACGCGATCTTGGGACCCCTGCCCAGATGCGCGAGCCAGGGACCGGATCGAGATGAAATGTCCGATCTGCTGATGTTGGCGCTGATCGTCGCCGGTTTCGCGGCCGCAACGGTTTATGCGCAGTTTTGCGACGGGCTCGTCCGTCGCCCGACCGGCAACGCCGAGACCGAGAATTGACCGTCGACGGCTGGCTCCAGATCGTCCTATTCACGGTCGCTATCGCATTGCTGGTCCGGCCGCTCGGCGGCTACATGATGCGCATCTTCCGCGGCGAGCCGACCTTCCTCGGACAGCTCCTCGGGCCGATCGAGCGGGGGATTTATCGTCTCGCTGGGATCGATCCAGCCGCAGAGCAGGGATGGCTCGGCTACGCGTTCGCTCTGATCGCCTTTAACGGCGCAGGTGTCGGGGCGCTCTACGCGATCCAACGTCTACAAAGCCTGCTGCCCCTCAACCCTCAACATTTTCCCGCAGTCGACGCCGAGCTGGCGCTGAACACGGCGGTGAGCTTCTCGTCAAACACCCGACGGCCGCGACCAACCTGCTCGAAATGGTGCTGATCTTTGTCATCGGCGCCGGCCTGACCAACACCTTCGGCCGCATGATCGGGAACGAGCGGCAAGGCTGGGCGCTGCTCGCCGCGATGGGGATGCTTTACGCGGCCGGCGTTGCGGGTATTTACGCTGCCGAGGCCCGGGGAAATCCTTCTCTGGCGGCGCTCGGCATCAATCAGAGCCCGAGCGCATTGCAGGCCGGCGGCAACATGGAAGGAAAAGAGGTCCGTTTCGGCACTGCTATGTCTTCCCTGTTCGCGACAGTGACCACCAACTCCTCGAGCGGTGCCGTCAACGCGATGCATGACAGCTTCACGCCACTCGGTGGCGGCGTGTTGATGGCAAACATGATGCTCGACGAGGTCATTGTCGGCGGCGTCGGCTCGGGTCTCTTCGGCATGCTTTTGTTCGCGATTGTCGCCGTCTTCGTTGCCGGGTTGATGATCGGCCGAACTCCGGAGTTCGTAGGCAAGAAAATCGCGGCGACCGAGGTCAAAATGACGATGTTCGCGCTGCTCTGCGTGCCGCTCGCCATCCTTGGTCTCACTGCGACAGCGAGCATCACCGGGCCGGGATTGGCGAGCCTAGGGAATACCGGCCCGCACGGATTTTCGGAGATCCTTTACGCCTTCACCTCAGGGACGGCGACCAATGGGAGCGCTTTCGCCGGTCTCAACGCGAATACGCCGTTTTACAATCTGACGCTCGCGCTCGCGATGTTTATCGGGCGCTATTTTGTGATCGTGCCCGTATTGGCGGTCGCGGGCTCACTCGCCGCCAAGCAGATTGTGTCCCGCTCTGCTGGAACATTGCCGACGAGCGGCAGCCTCTTCGTGTTGTTTCTCCTCGGCGTCATCTGCATCGTCGGCGGCCTTACCTTCCTTCCCGCGTTGTCCCTCGGGCCGATCGTGGAGCAGGTGATGATGCAAGCCGGACGGTTGCAGTGAGAGCTGTTGCCTTTACGGTGTCTTAAGAAAACCCGCGCTCACGTTCTCTCAATTCTTTTACCTCGCCGATTCTGCTTTTCCTCGGCGGAAACGGCTGTGACCGATTACGACTCGTGCTCCTCAGCTGAACAGCGCCGCCGCTGCGCAATAGAAGATCGGATCAACCGGCGCAGTGGCGCGCTACCGAAACGCGAATTCAGCAAAGTCTCTCGGTTTCGGTGTCCCGGCGGCTCCACCGACGGTAAAATCCATATCCGAAGCAGGGCATCCGATCGGCCCTGTTTCCCTGGATTCAGCAACTCTCGGCGTCGATGCCCGACATCGCTTTTGTACTGATCGTCATTACTGCTCTGCTGGTCGTGGTCGGGCTGTGTCAGCCACTGGCGGCTTATTTGAAGCTGCCGACGCCTGTCCTGCTTGGCGTGGTTGGCCTGGCCCTCGGAGGGTTTCCTGCCCTGGTGACGCATCTGGGCTGGTCCCGCGAGACGGATGCATTTTCCGAAGTTTTCGTCGACCTCCCGGTCAGCTCCGGCATCTTTATCTATGTCTTTCTGCCCTTGCTCGTGTTCGAGGCCGGTATCGCCACCGACGTCAGGCGGATGCTGGAAGATGCGGCGCCGATCCTGCTGCTCGCGATCGTTGCCACGTTGATTTCCACCGCGGTCGTCGGTTTGGCACTTTGGCCGTTTGGGCGGGTCTCGTTGGTGGTCTGTCTGCTGCTCGGCTCTGTGGTGTCGACCACCGACCCCGCTGCGGTCATCGCGATCTTTCGTGACATCGGCGCACCGGCGCGCCTGACCCGCCTCGTCGAGGGCGAGGCTCTCCTCAACGATGCGGCCGCGATCGCGCTCTTCGCCGTCTTGCTCGGAATGATCGGGACCGCTCGTGAGCTGGACATTGGTTCCGGGCTGAAAGAGTTCTTCATGTCGTTTGTCGGCGGCGGTCTGTTCGGAATGCTCGCCGGCCGGGCGCTGCTCGCGGTCATTCCATGGGTTCGCGACGACCGCCTCGCGGAGGCCACTTTGACTCTGGCGCTCGCTTATGGCGCTTTTATCGTCGCCGAGCGCCTGCTTCATGTATCGGGCGTCGTCGCCGTGCTGGCCTCCGCTCTGACCATTAGCGCGCTCGGCCGTTCTCGCATTGCGCCCTACAATTGGTCGTTCCTGACCGACCTTTGGGACCAGATCGCCTTTTGGGCCCGCTCCTTGATCTTTATCCTCGCCTCGATCCTCGTTCCAAGGCTGCTCGGCGACATCGATCCTCATGATCTGCTGCTGCTTGGGGTGCTGATAGTGGCGGCATTCGCGGCTCGGGCCCTGGTCCTGTTCGTGCTCATGCCGCTGCTCGAGCTCGTCAAACTCACCCAGCCGATCAGTTCCGCCTACAAGTATGCGATCATCTGGGGCGGATTGCGCGGGGCGTTGACTTTGGTGCTGGCGCTCGGTGTCACCGAGAACGCAGCCCTCGATATGCACGCACAGCGCTTCGTGGCGGTGCTCGCAACCGGGTTTGTGCTGTTCACGCTGTTCGTCAACGGCACGACGCTGCGTCTGGTCATCGCCGTGCTCGGGCTCCACCGCCTTTCGCCGCGCAACCAGGTCCTCCGCGATCGGGTCCTCGCAGTTGCTTATGCCGAAGTAGCCGATACGGTGCGCCACATGGGGCAATACCACGGTCTCGCTCAAAGCTCGGTCGAGCAAGTCGTCGAACCGTACCAAACCTGGATCACCGCGGCGGACGCCCGAGATCAAGCCGAGCGGCTTCCCGAGCAGGAGCGGCTGGCGATCGCACTCGTTGCTCTAGGCAACCAGGAGCGGGTACTCGTCCTGGAAACCCGCGCCGATCAGGTCGCGTCGCAGGCAACCGTTCAGGTATTGCTGCGGAATGCGGATGCCTTGGTCGAAGGCGCGCGCTCCGAAGGCCGTCTCGGATACCATAGAGCTGCGGAAGCGGCGCTCTCGTTTCCGCTGGCATTCCGCATCGGCTATTTCCTCTACCGGCATTTCGGAATTCAGCGGTTTATTGCCGATCGCCTGGCTGACCGTGTCGAACTTCTGCTGGTCACGCGGCTGCTGGTCGAGCGGCTGGTCAGCTTCAACGATGAGCGTCTGGGCGCAGTTTTCCAAGAAGGTCTAACCGAGATCACCAGGGAAATTATCGAGCATCGCCGCGAAGAAGTGGGCGACGCCTTGGATGCGCTTCGCCGGCAATACCCTGACTACGTAGCGGCTCTCGAAGGGAGGTTCCTGCGCCAATCGGCGCTGCGGCAAGAGATGGGCCGGTACCAGGCCTTGTTCGAAGAAGGTTTGATCCCTCAGGAGCTCTACGACGATCTGAAGCGGGGAATATCCGCAAATCGCGGTGAGCCGCGGCCGCGCTTCGAGATCGGTTTGGACACGCATCGCCTCATCGAGAGGTTGGATATCCTCTCCGGCCTCGACGAACGTCAGCTCAGGCGTGTAGCCCAGCTGTTGCGGCCACGTTTCACGGTGCCGAACGAGCGCATCATCCGCGGCGGGGACCGGGGGGACGCCGTGTTCTTTATTGCTTCCGGGGCAGTCGAGGTGAGATTGCCGGCGCGCCGAGTGCGGCTCGGCAGCGGCGAGTTCTTCGGGGAAATGGCTCTGCTGTCGGGCCGGCCGCGGCGGGCCGATGTGGTCGCTCTGACCTATTGCCGGCTGCTCGTTCTGCGGAAAGCCGATTTTGAGCGTTTCCTCGCAGCAAATCCGGAGGCGAAAGCGGAGATCAACCGCATCGCCGAGGTGCGTCTTTCGGCGAACCAGGAGGACGGAGACCGAGCTGCCGAACCCGTGTCACACTAGCCTGAGGCTTGCGGCATTGGGGACCTCCCGCTTGCTCAAAGAAGCAGGGCTGGCTGCGGTACTCGACTGCCGCGGTCCTCTCAACCAAGCGAGCAGCCGGCCCCATAGCGCTGCTCCGCCCGGATCAGCGCCTGCAGGGATCGGGCGGCTCCGCCCGATGTCAGAAGTAACGAGCGCTTTTGGCCAACCGCGCTCCTGATGGGCCACGATATACATCCCGTCGACATGCAATTCGATGGTGGCCGGGGCCGCATTACATGCCTGGCGGGCATAATCGATGCTCGCCGACAGGCTGGGGAGATCGGACACCGGCACGGGCGACAGTCCATGCACACTCCAGGTTCCCCCGACGTCGCGGCAGATCTCGATGCGCAAGCACATTGTGGTCGGCCTTCGCTCAGTGCATGACGCCATGAATAAGGACCAGCGCAAACCGAAGCGTCAGAATGCCCACCGCGATCCCCGCCAGGACGAAAAAGGTCCCAACGGCCTCGAGCGTGGCGCGGTACCACGTCCTGTGACGGTGCGCAGTGGTCGCGTGGTTGACCGATCCGCGCGGCGGTGACGAAACTGCGACCCGAGTTGCTGCCAAATTCATGAGCGCCATTGCTGCTGTCCAGTCCTCACCTACGACGGGTGCAGCTATTAATGAGTTATCATCCGATAAGTTTTCGAGCGGAAACCGGCGCCGCCATTGTGAAGAAGCCATAAAGTTGGCTCCCAGCGGCGGACCTCCCCGTCTCCAACCCGGATCAGCGCCGGGGCGGGGAAATCATTTTGACACTGGCGCTGTCGCCCGCTGCCTCAAACAGAGCGAAGCGCAGCGCATCGCTCTACCGGCGCTTTACATTGAGCTACCGAGACGTGGAGGAGCTGCTTGCCGAGCGTGGGCTCAACATCTCCTACAAAACCGCCCGAAGCTGGGTGCTGAAGTTCGGACCGGTGATCGCGTGGTTGATGGAGCGCTTCAACTCGGCTCGATCCGCCCGGCGCTTCCTCAGCATGCACGCCCCATACACAGCATCTTCAACGTTCAACGCGATCTCGTTTCACACGCGACGCTCCGGATCTTCCGAGCCAAGGTGGCGAACCAGTGGCAGAAAGATCGGAAGCCTCGATCCGCTCCGGCGAACGACCAGAACGGGACGAGACCTTTGTGCGTAATCTGCCGGACGGGACGCCAGTCAATCATACTCTGGCGATCGGTTCGCTCGGCGGCGCTACGCTCGACAATGAGGAGAATTACCTCATCCAGAAATTGTTCAGCGCCGGCCTCGGCATGGTGTGGATCGAACCAGGCGCGCGTCTGACACAGCTCCTCCGTCCCAAGTTTGGGCGCGAGCTACGGAAGGGGAGCGGCGACGCTCCCGCAATGGGATCTGGCCAATGCGGACTGCATCCTCGTGATGGGGTTCAACATGGCCGAAAATCACCCGATTGCCTTCCGCTTCGCCTTGCAGGCAAAGGAGCGCGGGGCGACCCTCATACATGTCGATCCGCGGTTCACCCGCACCTCCGCGCTGTGCGACATCTATGCACCGCTGCGCCGGGGTCGGACATCGCCTTCCTCGGGCGGCATCATCAATTACCTCCTCGAGCACGATTTGTGGTTCAAGGAATACGCGCTCGCTTTTTCCAACCTCTCGACGATCATCGACGAGAGGTTCAAAGATGCCAGCGAGCTCGATGGGTTCTTCTCCGGTTGGGATGAAGCGAGCCGATCGTACAAATACGAAGCTGGCAGTACCACGGAGAGAGCGTGCCGGCGTCACTGGTCGAACATTATGTCAATACTACGGAAAGTTTTGCCGATAAAACCAAGGGGATGGAAAGGGGCCGCCGCCGCGCGATCAAACATTGCAGCAATCGCGCGAGCTCGCGCTCGTATTCCTTTCGCTTTAGCTCGCCCCCGGCTGTTGGCTCATCGTGCTTCTCGACGGGCATTGGTTCACTCATCAATGCTGCGGGTGGTGCGTGCGCTACCAGGTGAGGAAAAAGCCGATGTCGCCGGGCATTCCCCCCGGATATTCGAGGATTTCAGCCTTTAGCCCGAACCCGAGCGGCCTCAGGTGATCGCGCCAGAATTCGTAACCGAGCTTGGGTCGGCCCTCTAAGGTGTTCTCCCATTCGGGCAGCGAGTTGTTGATCCTTCGGCCGCCATCGCTACAAAGGGAATTTGGAAAGCGATAGATCTGAGCCTGGCTTTGTCCGCGCTCGGCAGCCCGGCTGACCAGCTGCATGATGAGTTCCATCAGCTGATCGGGTGTCCTCGCCGGAGGCTTGTGAAATTCCTCCATCACCGCCTTCTGTTTTTCCTCCTGTTCCTTCACATGGCGCATTTCCTCGGCGGCCTTGGCGGCTTCGCGCTCGGCCACCCGGCGCCTGAGATCGGCAGCGGAAAAATTGCCGCTCGTAGCGCTGCGATTTTCGGACATGGCTCCCTCTCTTCCCAACCCTTCAGCTTCCGACCAGCGCGCGGGCGTGGCGCGCGATCATCAGGTTCTCGTCGGTCTTTATCACATATGCGGCAACACGGCTGCTCGGCGTGCTTATGCGCGCCTTATGTTCCTTGTTGGCCCCTTCGTCCAGGTCCACCCCCAGCCAAGCGCAGGCGCGGCAGACGGCACTGCGCACCGGCGCCGCATTCTCGCCCACGCCGGCCGTGAAGACAATTCCATCAAGGCCGCCGAGCGCCGCCGCGAGCGAGGCGATATGGCCGGCAATGCGATAGCAAAACACCTCGATCGCAAAACGCGCACGAGGATTGTCACTGGCGAGGAGCTCGCGAAAATCGGATGAGATACCCGACAGCCCCAGCATACCCGAGCGCTTATAGAGGAGGTCAACCAGCTCCTCAGGCGACATCCCTTTCTGCTGAATGAGATGCAGCACGACGCCGGCGTCGAGTTCGCCGCAGCGGGTGCCCATCGGCAACCCATCGAGTGCCGTGAACCCCATTGTCGTCGCGAGCGAAACTCGGTTCCGCAATGCGCAAGCCGAGCAGCCGTTGCCGAGATGCGCTACGACGACGCGGCCATTGGCGATTTCGGGCGCGCACTGCGGCAGCACCGAGGCAATGTATTCGTAGGAGAGCCCGTGAAAGCCGTAGCGCCGGATACCTTCTTCATAGAACGAATAGGGCAGCGCGAAGGCCTGCTCAACTTCCGGCGCAGTGCGGTGAAAGGCGGTATCGAAGCATGCTACCTGCGGCAATTCGGGATTGAGGCGCATCGCCAGCTTGATGGGCGCCAAGTTGTGCGGCTCGTGCAATGGCGCCAGCGGCACCAGCGCCTCCAGCTCGGCCAGCAATTCGGGCGTGACGCGGGCGGGCCGCGAATAATGCAGGCCGCCATGCACGACCCGATGGCCGAGCGCCGCTAGTCGCCGGTCGCCAAGCCGCTCTCTGGCCCACGGCAATATCGTCGGGAGCACTTCGCTCGGTACGCTCGGCGGATTTCTGACCCAAATCCGGCGGTGAAAGCTTTTCACCATCGGGCCCGACGGCGCTCGCCGAAGGACGCGCGCCGATCCCATCGACTTGCCCGCTCAGAATTCTACGCTCGCCTTCGTAAAAGCTGAATTTGAGCGACGAGGATCCGGCATTGATAACGCCGATCAGCGGCTCTGCGGCTCTTGTGTTCATGGCGAGTGTCCTATCAGCCGAGGATGTGGTAGCCGCCATCGATGTAGATAGTGTCGCCCGTCATCGCGCCAGCATAATGGCTCGCCAGAAACACGCATGCGGCACCGACCTCTTCGATCGTGACCAGACGCCGGGCTGGCGCACGTTCCGCCACTCGCTGCATCAGCGCGTCGAAATCGGGAATTCCGGACGCTGCACGGGTCGCCAACGGGCCCGGACTGATGGCGTGCACCCGGATGCCCTTGGGTCCGAGCTCGGCCGCCAGGTAGCGCACAGCGGATTCGAGCGCGGCCTTGACCGGGCCCATGATCCCGTAATTCTCAATGACCTCGTTGGCGCCGTGATAGCTCATTGCGAAAATCGTGCCCCTTGACGTCATCAGCTTTTCTGCGCGCCGCGTCAGGTCTAGCAATGACCAACACGACACGTCCATTGCGGTCAGGAAGCCATCGCGGGGGCAATCGGTGACCCGCCCTTCCAGCGCCTGCCGCGGAGCAAAGGCGATCGAGTGTACGAGAATGTCGAGCTGGCCCCACTGTGACGCGATCGCATCGAACAGCGCATCGACCTGTGCCGAGTCTCGGACCTCCAGAGGTAACAGAAGCGAGGCCTCCACCGCCGACGCCAACGGCTCGACATGAGGCCGCGCCTTGTCGTTGAGATAGGTCATCGCGATTTCGGCGCCGGCGCGGTGCATTGCTTCCGCGCAGCCCCAGGCGATCGAGCGGTCATTGGCGACGCCGACGATCAGCGCCTTCTGCCCCTTTAGGATCGAGGAATGGGTCAACTCGGGAGGCGTCACCTTCGCCTCCATCATCGGATCGCCGCCGCAGCGCTCTTGCGCCGAGCGTCCGCGACCAGGCTCGCAACGGCGCAAGACGCGAGACGGGTGATCACGGAATCGGCACGGCTAGTCAGGATGATCGGCACACGTGCACCGAGAACGACGCCTGCGGCTGCCGCGCCGGCGAGGAATGAGAGGCTCTTGGCCAGCATGTTGCCGGCTTCGAGGTCCGGCACCACCAGCACGTTGGCGCGCCCCGCCACCGGGGAGACGATGTGCTTGATCGCCGCCGCGTCCTCGTTGATTGCATTGTCGAGCGCCAGCGGGCCGTCGAGGATCCCGCCGGTGATCTGTCCGCGGTCCGCCATCTTGCACAGCGCGGCGGCTTCGATCGTCGACGGAACCGCAGGGTTCACGGTTTCCATTGCCGACATGATCGCCACGCGCACCTCCTGAAATCCCAGCGCATGGCCGAGGTCGATCGCGTTCTGCACGATGTCGACCTTGTCGGCGAGGCTCGGGGCGATGTTGACCGCGGCATCGGTGATGATCAGCGGGTCCTTGTGGCCGGGCACGTCCATCACAAAACAATGGCTGATCCGCCGCGCCGTACGAATCCCGGTCTCCCGCGCGACCACCGCGCCCATCAGCTCGTCCGTATGAAGGCTGCCCTTCATCAAGGCCTCCGCCTTTCCTTGGCGGATGAGTTCGACCGCCTTGGCCGCCGAATCATGGCTGTGCGCCGATTCCTCTTGCGGGAAGCCGGATATGTCTGCTTCCGCCTGCTGAGCCGCCTCGCGAATACGCGCGGGCGGCCCAATCAGGATCGGCGCTATAAGCCCCAGCTGCGCCGCCTCGACCACGCCCTCGATCGAGATCCGATCGCAGGGATGGGCAACCGCCGTCGTCACCGGCGGCAGTTGCTGCGCTGCGTGTACGAGCCGGTCGTATCGCTCACGTGGCCCGTTAGCCTTTGTTTTCATGGCTGCCTCTTTGCTCGGCGAATTCACGCTGCCTTATCCCGGCCGACCTCCGGCGGCGGACCAGCGAACATCGCCTCGATGCGCTCGAGCCTCCGCCGGCCCTCCTCGGGCAGAGCGCCGCGCGCTGCGAGGACGCGACGCACCAATGCCAGCGCCTCATCGCACTGCCGACGGTTGCTTGGGCAGCAGCTTCGGAAGCGCGGCAATCGCCCGCTCTGCGTCCGATAGCAGGATCAAGTATTGCTCCTTCACGATCTCTTTGAACCGGACGAAGCCAACGCGTTTGGCAGCCGGAAGCTCGGAGCTGATCTGCTTCAGGGCGGCAAATCCGCGCTCGTCGACCTTGCCCTCCGGAAGGCGTACATAGATCAAGCGCCCGCACTGCCGCCTCGATCAGGCCGCCTTGATCGATGCGCTGCTCGAGATGGATGGCCGCCTCTTTGGCGGCGGCCTCTCGCGCCACATCGCGTCCCGATGCGGCGGCTCACGGAGGTGTTGTCGGCGCGCAGGCCGAACATCGCCTGCACGGCCGGAGAGCCGTAGGTGTTGAAGAAGAACGCCTCCGTCGCGGCATCTCGCGCCTTGCCCCACATTTCGAGCCCGCTGGTGATCATGTCCGATGCCATGTGCTCGAAGGCGAGGAACGGATTGTCCGGGCTCACAGGGCGGCGATCTCTGCGCACCATCTCCGCCCAATCCGCAATCGGCCGCATAAACGGGTTCTGATCCGCGAACGCCTCGAAGCGCAGGCGGTTCGGATGACTGCGCCGCATCAGCTCGGCGCTCGTTTCCGTCACCATCGCACGCACTGCCGGCCGCATCAGAGCGCTGTACACGCCCTGGGTGACTTCCGAAACGCGGGCGGCCGTAGCGAAAGCAAGGTCGTCCTCGGGGCTATTGCCGCCGATCTTGCGAATGTCGTCGAGCTTGCGGGTCTCGAGACTGAACAGGTAGTTGCCCTGCACCAGCTCGGGATTTTCGACCGTTTCGTCGACACCCGTGATCACCGCCTCGTAAAGCCCGGGCGGCATCAAATCGATCATGTCCATCGCATTGGCAAATTCCTCGTGCTCCTTCGTCGCCACCTTTCCGGAGACGAAGATGCCGAGATGCCCAATGCTCTGATGCAGGCAATAGACGATCGTCTGGCCGGCTTTGACGATCTCGTCCTCGTGATCGTAGAGATCGAGAATCCAGTCGCAGTGCCTGCTGCGGTGGCGTGATGTCGTCGCCCCAGGAGCAGAACACAATGATCGGCGATTTGATGTTGCGCAGGTCGATGCGCGTACCGTTTGAGCTGTGCAGTTCGCCCGATACGAGTTTGTTGCCGACGAACAGCTGGTCGGCGATCGCCTGCATTTCCTCCGGCATTGAGCAACACCGGGCTGCCCCACCATTTCTCGAATTCGAGAAACCGCGGCGGCTCGGTGTCGACCTTCGAATAGACGTTGTAGATCTTCTTCCAATAGGTGTTGTCGGGGTGCAGTGACTCGAAATTCGCGACGAGATTGGCGCCGTCGAAGATGCCGTTGCCGAGGTCACCGGCCAGCGAGGTCAGCCAGGTCCCACCCAACAGCCCGCCCAGATAGCGCATCGGGTTCTTGCCGTGCACGCCGGCCCAATAGGAGAGCGGCGATCCGGCGAGCATGAGCGGGCCGACCCGTTCCGGGTGAATCGCGGCCATCATCATGATCTGCCAGCCGGCCTGGCAGTTGCCGATCAGACAAGGCTTGCCCTCGGCGTTCGGGTGACGCTTGACGACCTCCTCGACAAAGCGGGCCTCCGCTTCGCACACATCCTCGATCGTCTGACCGGGCACCGGGTCAGGCAGAAAGCCGACGAAATAGCAGGGATGGCCGGCGGCGAGCGCGACGCCGATCTCGCTGTCGTGCTTCATGCCGCCGATGCCTGGGCCGTGGCCGGCTCGCGGGTCGAAGACGATGAACGGCCGCTTGTTCGGGTCGATCGAGGTGCCCTGCAGGCGGGATGATCCGCACCAACCCGTAATTCACCGGCCGCGGCAGCGAGCGGCCATCGAGCACCAGTTCGGCTTCAAAGCTCAACACATTCGGCGCCGTACGGGCATTGTGCTCGCGGCTGTTGTTGCCGCGCTGCCGCAGCACGTCGAGCAGCAGAATGGAGCGCTGCCAAGCGTCGACCCAGTAGTCGAGCAGGTCGTTCGCCCCGGGCATCGGCCACGGCGATGGCAGGTTCGCGGGCTTCTCCGCCACTTGGAGATCCAGGATTACCTTTCATGTCAGCCTCTCAGCTCATGAGCCGTGTTGATAGAATTTCAGTTTTATTTTACAGTTTTGTGAACTCGCCGCCCGTACAACGGAGGAATAACGGGCGTGGCGCGGCTGGTCCTTGATCTAGATCAAAGCACGGACGACCGCTAAGCGAGCTTGTTGCGACGCACAAAAGACGCTTGCTGTTGCCGAGTCAACTGGAATTCCGCAACGCCTTCCGGCCCATACCAAATTTCTGCGGAACTCCGCCGCGCGGCTGTAAATAACCATGGTTGATCAGGCGGCCGACGACGCGGCCTGGGATGGCTTACCCGCTTCCAGGGCTCGGACGAACTCACCGGACCCGGCACCCCATTTCGTAAAAACCCGGAGTGCTGCGGTAAATGGCACATCCACCGGATGCACTCGTTCTGGCGGCAGGATGTATACCGCTCCAGCCATTGGCGTCGGCACCGAAGGCACCAGCACCGTAAAGGAACCGTTTTTCAATTCCTCAACAATCAGTGCGGGAACCAGTGCCTCCTCAATCTCGGCGAGCGCGCGCGCGAACGCCGGGTCGTCCGCCTTGACCCATGACGCGTCCGGTGAGGCCCCGCAGCAGCGTGTAGCCGGGAAGCCTTTGCAGTACCCTCCGTTCAATGACATTCTTCGCTCGTAAACCCGCCCTGGTGCGGACGATCAAACCGGCGATGAAGCAAATGGCGGCGAGTATCAGAATCGCCAGGATCTCCTCAAACTTCACGGAACCGGGGATTGCAGCCGTGATCGGCTTCACCGCGGCCACAAGACCTTGTAGCGCCTTCAAGATCAAAAGCACCGCGATATAGACCGGCAGAACAATGAGCAATCCGCCGATCAGCGTCGTTTTCATGAATTCAGCGATCGGTCTCATCTGGGTCTTGCTCCAAACAGGCTGTTAGCGAGCGGCCCTTTTCCACTGGGCGAGAGAGCGAGCCGACAAATTTCGCGAGGATGCGAAATCCCCGGCGATTATCGGAGGACGCCGTTGCTCACATTTTTTTCGCGCATGGCAATCAGCAAGGACTGCACGTGCCCGCTGTTACGCTGGATGACTGAGACCAAATCCGAGTGCTGCGTGCTGGCCGTGCTGATGCCGTTGACGATAACATCGGTGACCTTGTAGCCATGATTGGTCGGGTTGAGCCGCCAATCGATCCTGATCGGTGCGCCGCCATTGATCTGGACGCGGCTCGATACGATGACCCCTTCCCTATCGGAATGGCTCCCCAGCACCTCGAAGCTTGCGCCGCCGAGGGCGCGAAGGGCGGTGGAATAGCTGGCGACGACGTAATCCTCGTAAAGTTCGACGAACTCCTGCCGCTGCGGCGCGGTCGCGGTAACCCAATATGTCCCAAGAGCAAAACGGGCGGAGGCTTCCACGTCGAAATACTGACGAAACAGCTGGCGGAACCGCTCCTGCTTGGCCGCCGCAGTATCCCCGTTTTGCATGGATGCGATGGCGCGACTTCCAAGATCGCCGACAACGCTCGCCGGATCATTCGTGGCGGCCAAGCTTCTCGGGGTATCCACGATGATGCTGGAAAATATGACGAAAGCCGACAGCAGCAAAAAACGTCGTATCATTTTGAACCTCCAAAGGCACTGTTACGCCTCGGCATTCCGCCCCGCGGCTGACCTGCGCGCCTGAAGAGGGCTCCAGAAGGATTATCGCGCTGAGAATTCGCATCAGGCAGTGCGACGACGAGAGCGCAAGACGCAGCAGGGGGTCAAATCGCCCGACGCCCAAGCTTGCCCCTAATACGAGATTAAACCGCCAATTGTGCGGCGGCTATGCAGAAATAACGGATTTTACGGATTAGCTAATCATGCGCCGTCTATCTCTAACGCCGTCGTCGTCGGTAATGCCGCTTTTAGACGAAAGCCCGATAAATTTGGGGCAAGCCACGGGATTTACACCGACACTCGTCCGGTTCGTCCGGCATTGCGGTGAGGAGCGGCATGCCGTGCATCTGGCGCGTACTGGGGCGCGAAGGCGTAGCGGGCCGCTCAGCTGACGGCCGCGAGAGGGGTAAGCGGATCGTTAGCCGAGTAAACGCCATAACCCTACTGAGAGCTCGACGGCTCATTGCTTACGATGATCGCAACCATCCTGTTCTGAGCCTCGGCCTGTTCATCGGCAGTGGATACGTACGGTAGGCGCTCGCCGGTCCAGTGCAACCGTACCCGGTCTCAGGTACCTTGTGGGTATAAACAAGAGCCTCGAATACCGCTTCGGCGCGCCGCTGGGCTAGGTGCTCATTAAACTCCGCAGAGCCAACCGAATCTGTCTTGCCAATTATCGTGGCGACGAAACTGGGGTGCTTTGCATCATCCCGGCCACGTCGCGTATGTGGTCTTGGTCTTCAGGCGTTAACGCGTAGCCGCCAGTGGCAAAATAAACAAAATGGGCCGTTGACCCCGCGGGCAGCGGCAGGCTCGGCGTCTGTTGTGCGGTCGCAGCGTGAACTGCAAAAAAACCCATGATCGCTGCCGCCGCCAAGCTCTTCGTTACTCTCTGCTTCGCCATTGACGTCCCCCTTCTCTGATTGTCTGACCCACCATAGTGGTGTCCCCTCCACGAGAGGGTTGAGCTTAGTTAATATATGATGCTCACGGTGAGGCCAAAGGCTTGACCGCTTCATCGCCGAGCGGAACC
>CAVSTA010000033.1:0-172266 GCA_963730745.1 uncultured Alphaproteobacteria bacterium | reverse complement strand
AAGCTCCTTGGTAATTCGTCCGCTTGTTAGGGGTGGACCTTAATAGCACCCTGCGGTTTTAGGTAGGGGTTGGATCGAAACTCCCCGGCGATCAAATTTAACGCAACAAAAAGATCACGTCCGTCAAGCTGGTGGAGATTGGAGACTAAAGCTGCGGCGCTAGGGGTGCGGCGGCTTGGGGGAGCCGTCTGCGGTGCGTGCACTGCAAGGGTGCGCGATTGACGGCATGGCGGACTGCGCTTCGGCCCTCGATGACCGGCTCTATCACTTCCGCCTGGTCTCCTCGCGCCAGGCCTCGACGACACGCTGGACAGCCGCGGCCCCCCCATCCCGGTGTGTCCGTTTCGGACGAGACACGACTTGGACCGGGCTGATGTTGTCAAGCTCGAAATGATCAGCTGTGCGTAAGTGTGCGTCGGATGCCCGCATCGATCGCCCGATGGCGCAGCCGGATCCGGCAGCGCGAAGTCTTGTTTGACCCGATCGAAGAACGCCACCGAGGTCGAGGCCCACCACATGATGGCCGCTCGCGCAAGAGCCTGCCAGAAGAAGCCGTCGTAGACTCGTTCAATCCAACGACCTTGCAGCTTTGCTAGCGTTGCTTTCGTAGCAATGAACCCCCTGGACAATCGTGTCGGCGACGAGAAATCGGCCGCCATCGCCCGGCAGATCCGCCGAACAACTCCTGACCTCTTGCCCACAACCGCAGATATCGCCTAGGTTGTGGGGGAGCTGGCAGCTGCGGTCGGCGCAAGCCGCTGCGGAACAGAGCCAAACCGAGCAACCAGCAAAGGGAGGTCGAACATGCCGCTTTATATGTACCAAGCAGCCTACACCCCGGAGTTTTGGGCCGCCCAGCTCAAGAACCCGCAGAACCGAGTTGAAGCCGTCGGCCGTGCGGCGTGCGAGGCCGTCGGGGGCAAACTCGTCGGCGGCTGGTATTGCTTTGGTGAATATGATCTCGTCATCGTCGCCGATGTGCCGGACAATGAAAGCATGTCGGCAATCGCGCTGGCTATAGCCGCAGGCGGCGCCATCAAGGCGGCGAAAACAACCGTCTTGATGACGGGGACGGAAGGCGTGGGGGGTATGAAGAAAGCGGAGGCCGTCGCCAAGACCTATAAGCCCGCCCGATAAGTAAATCGTCAGGCCCGGTCACTCCGCTCGAGGCCGGTCAGAGATTTGACCGGCCCATCGGTTAACACACTTCAGGAGCGACATCATGAAACGACGCACTTCAATCACGCTGATCGCCGCGCTGCTATCTTCTCCCGTCTTGTCGGCCGAAGCGTTCGCGCAGCAAGGCACGGCCCAAGAGGCCCAAGCCATGCTCACAAAGGCGGTTGCCGCCGTGAAAGCAGACAAGACCAAGGCAATTGACATGTTCGTCAAAGGGGAAGGCGGATTTCTGGTCGGCGACCTCTATCCATTTTGCTTCCAGACCAGCGACGGCAAAATCCTAGCCACTCAAGCAAAGCAATTTATCGGCACGGATGTCAGAAACCTCAAAGACGCGAACGGCAACCCATTTGGCATGGACCTCTACGCCGCGGGGAAGAAGGAGGGTCAAATCACCGAGGTCAGCTACATGTTTCCGAAGCCGGGCCCCGACAAGACGCCGGTTCCGAAGGTAAGCTTTGTTACGGGAGTCGGCGACGTCGGCTGTGGTGTCGGCTATTACAAGTAGATCGGGAGCAGAGTATGGCTTAGGGCCGTTCGCCTTCGCGAGCGGCGAGCGGGTCCTGGGTCGGGATCGAGATCGCGCCGCCGCGGTCGGAACTGACGATCGGCGACGCGGCTTTGCGCCCAAAGGCTTCGACGCGGGGGATGTCGGCATCTGCGACTGGCGGCATGCGCGGCTTGCGTGCCAGTGCGGCCTCGATATAGGGCGCCAGCTCGCGCTGCTTTTCCGCTGCGCGAGCCTCTTCGCGCTCCTTGAACTCCGGCATCACCTGCGACGCGAAAATTTCGAGCGACTCGCAGATGTGCTCGTGCCGATTGGCGCCGCTCTGCTGGACGAACATGACCTGGTCGATCCCGGCCTTCTCATAGCGGCTCAAATGCTCGCGCAATTGCGCGGGCGTGCCGATGCCGCCGCGCCCGGCGTTTTCCGGCAGCTGGTCCTTGACCTGCAGAAAGCGCTCCCAGAGATCGGCCCGTCCCGGCCTGTGCTCGCCGAACACCGCGTAATAGCCGAGCGAGTAGCCGAAGAACCGGAAGCCGTCGAGGCCGCGGCGGACCGCTTCGGCCTCGTCCGGGTGGCAGGACATGCCGGTGACGATCGCAAGGTTGGGATTGACATTATGGCCGATCGGGACGCATTCCGGCGATTTGATGATGCCGTAATATTCCTCGACCCACCTCGCGGCCTGCTCGGGTTCGAGAAAAGCAAAGGCCAGCGCCCCGAGCCCGGCCCTGGCAGCGCGGTGGATCGTCTCGCGCCGCGAGCACGCCACCCACATCGGCGGGTGCGGCTTCTGCACCGGTTTCGGCACCAGGTTGCGGCACGGCATGTCGAACCAGCGTCCCTCGAAACCCGGATAGGGCCGCATCGCGAGCATGTTGGCGGCCTGCTCGGTCGCCTCCTGCCACATCGCCTCCTTCTCCTGCGGATCGACCCCGAAGCCGCCCATCTCGACCGCCGTCGCCGACTCGCCGGTGCCCCACTCGACGCGGCCGTTCGACACCAGGTCGAGGGTTGCGATGCGTTCGGCGACCCGCGCCGGATGGTTGTATTTGGGCGGCATCAGGGTGATGCCGTGGCCGAGGCGGATCCGCTTGGTGCGTTGCGAGCAGGCGGCGAGGAATACCTCGGGCGCCGAAGAATGCGAATATTCTTCGAGGAAATGGTGCTCGACTTCCCAGACATAGTCGATGCCGAGCCGGTCGGCGAGTTCGACCTGGTCGAGCGCCTGCTGATAAAGCCGCAGCTCCGAATCCTCGGCCCAGGGCTGCGGCAGCTGATGCTCGTAGAAAAGTCCGAATTTCATCGCGGCGCCCCTCTTGTGCGATCCGTAGCCTCACCCGCCTCGCTCCGCTCGGCACCCTCTCCCGTGCAGTGCGGGAGAGGGTGGACCAGCCCGCAAGGGTGGTGGGTGAGGGCTCTTCAGGTCGTCCAGCGCAGGATTGCCGCGGCGACCTCGTCGGGTTTGTCGAGTTCCGCGAGATGACCGGCGCCGGGGATCGTGGCGATTTCGCTGCGCCCGGCAATCGCGGCGGCAAAGCGGTCGGCGTAGCCACGCGGCATAATGCGGTCCTGTTCGCCCCGGATGAGCAGGGTCGGCGCCTCGATCAGCGGCAGGCGCTTTTCGAGCCGCGTATTGCCGAGCGGCCAGAAGGCGCGCGCCGCGGCCTCGTTGGCGCGCGTCTGCACGATCGGCCATTCCGGCGAGTTGGCGCCTTCCGGCTCGGCTTTGAGCTGGTTCCAACGCTCGGGGTCGGCGCAAAGCAGCCCCGGCACGTCCGGCGCCCGCTGCGCCCAAGGGTCGGTCATCGGGTCCTTCTCGTCGAAGAGGCCCCATGGCGCGATCAGCGCCAACCGACGCACCGCAGCGGGCCAGATCGCCCCGATCTCGGCGACAAACGAGCCGCCGACCGAACTGCCGACAAGATCGGCACCGTCGAGCCCGGCCTTTTGCAGCAATTGCCGCACCGCCAGCACCCAGTCGAGATGGCTGTCGAGCACCGTATGGCCGCGATCGCCGCCAGGGAAACCCGGAAGTGACGGCACGATCACCGTGCGCTCGCGCGCCAGGGCGTCGAGAAACGGGATCCACCGCGGCAGCCCGCCAAAGCCGGCGAGAAAGCCGAGCCTTGGCCCCTGACCTTTCCGCCACACCCGGCACGAAAAGCCGTTGACCTCGACGGACAGCTCCTCCGGCTCGCTCACGGCCGATTACTCCGCCGCCATCGCCGATTGCCGGAACGGCGTCAGCGGCGCCCGCGCGTCGCGTGCCATCGGCTTTGGCCACCAGCGGTCCTCCCATTCCGAAAACACATTGGTCAGCTGCGGCATGACTTCTTCGGCAAACAGCTTCGTGTTGTACTTCGCCAGATCCTTGCCCATGTTGCCGAACTGCATCAGCAGCATCAAATGGCCGACGTTGAGATCGGTCGCCACTTGGCGCAATTGGTCGGCGACCTCGTCCGGCGAGCCGATGATGACATAGCCTTTCTCGACGATCGCATCCATCTCGCGCGCCAGTGTGTCGAACCGGCGCATCCGTGCCACCTGGGCGACCTGGCCGACGACACCGGCCCGCTGTGTGGCCTCGCTGGTATAGCCTGGCGCGGCGGCGAAACGCGGATCGACGTGCAGACAGCGGCCATAGAAGTATTCCGCAGGTTCGCGGTAGAGTTTGTACGCTTCCTCGCGGGTCTCGGCGACGCCGACAAATTGCAGAAAGCCGGCGCGGTAGGGGTTCCGGTCTTTGCCGAGCCGGTCCATCTCGTCCCAGAACCCGTTCATCGTCGCCTGGCCCGCCTGGTAGCCAAAATACGAAAGATAGGCGTAGACGTGGTCGGTTTCGGCGCACCAGCGCCAGGTTTCGACCGAGCCGCCTCCCGGGATCCAGATCGGCGGATGCGGCTTCTGTACCGGGCGCGGCCAGATGTTGACATAGCGTTGCTGGTTGAAGCGGCCGTTGAACGCAAACGTGTCCTGCTCAGTCCAGGCCCGCATTACCAGGTCATGCGCCTCATAATACCGTCGCGCAGCATGCTCGGGTTCTGGCCATAGGCAAAACACGTGTCCATCGGCGTCCCGACCGGGAACCCGGCGATCAGCCGCCCGCCCGAGATGCACGTCGATCATCGCGAACTCCTCGGCGACCCGGGTCGGCGGGTTGTAGAGCGCCAAGCGAGTTGCCCATCACGCAGAGCGCCGTGTCGGTGGTGCGCCGCGCCAAGGCCGAGGCGATCAGATTGGGCGACGGCATCAGCCCGTAGCCGTTGGAATGGTGCTCGTTGACGCAGACCGCGTCGAACCCGCATTCGGCGGCGAATTCGAGCTCGTCCATGAAGTCGTTGTACATGTGATGCGCGCGCCGCGGGTCGAACAGCGAGGAATGAATGTCGACCCACACCGAGGGATGCTTGTCGCGGAAATCCGTCCGGCAATTCGGTATAGGGCATCAGGTGAAACCACATCAGCTTCATGGCAGTGCTTCCTCTGAGGCGGCGTTGCCGCAGACTGACCGCGAGCCGCTTGCGCGTCAAGCTCAACCAAACGCTCGGTTGGTCAACGTCCGGTCACCTCCGAACCGAGAGTTCGGGTAAGATCCGCTGCGCATCCGGAGGAAAGCTCATGAGTGACGAACTGCCGACCGCCGCCCGCGTGTCCGATCCCGGCATCCGCGCCCTCTATCGGCTGGAGAACCGCTGGCAGGCCTGGCTCGATGTCGAGGCGGCGCTCGCCCAGGCGCAGGAGGAGCTCGGCATCATCCCCACGGGCGCGGCCGAAGCGATCGCGCGCGCCGCGCGTCTCGAACTTGCTCGACCGCCGCGCGCATCGACGAGGGGTTCGCGCGCACCGGGCACACGATCGTGCCGCTGGTCTGGGAATTGAGCCGCGTCACCGGCGAGCCCCATGGCGGCTGGGTGCATTGGGGCGCGACGACGCAGAACATCACGCAGACCGGCGACCTCACTGGTATTGCGCCAGGCGCATCGGAATCTTTCTGGGGCTGATCGCCGAGGCCCTCTCGGCGATGGCCGACCTCGCCGAGCGCGGCGCCGACATGCCGATCGCCGGACGCACCCATGGCCAGCACGCGCTGCCGGCGACCTTCGGCTACAAGCCGGCGGTGTGGATCGACGAGATGCTCCGCCATGTCGAGCGGTTGCAGCAGGCGGCGCCGCGCCTTTTCGTGGCGATGCTCGGCGGCGGCGCCGGCACCTTTGCCTCGCTCGGCGCGCAGGGGCCGGCGGTGCAGGCGGGGATGGCCAAGCATCTCGGCATGGCTGCCGATGCGGGTGCCGTCGCGCACCCTAGGCGACCACCTGGCCGAGAACATCTGCCTGTTCGGCCTCCTCGCCGCGACCTCAGCCAAGATCGCGCGCGAGATCTACACCCTGATGAAGACCGAGTTCGGCGAGGTCGAGGAGCCGGTGCCGCCCGGCACGGTCGGCAGCTCGACGATGCCGCAAAAGCGCAACCCGAAGCTCTGCCAGGACATCATCGCTGCCGCGGCCGAGGTCCGCGCCAGCGTGCCCGTGGCCCTGGAAGCGATGCAGACCGAGCACGAGGCCGACCGCACGACGAGCCTCATCATGGATGCCGCCGAGGCGCGCGCCTCGATCGCGCTTGGGCGACACGCTGAGCCGCCTCGTCGAGGTCCTGCGGGGCCTGCGCCTCGACCCCGCGCGCATGCGGCGCAACCTCGATCTCGGCGGCGGCCTGATCATGGCCGAAGCCGTCATGCTCGATCTCGGCGCGGCGATCGGCCGCCAGCACGCCCACGACGTCGTCTACGACGCCGCGCAGTCAGCCTTTGTCGAAGGCCGGTCCTTCGCCGAGCTCTTGGCGGCCGACCCGCGCGTGACCGCGCATCTAGATGCAAAGCAGATCGCCGCCTTGCTCGACCCGACCGCCTATACCGGCCTCTGCGCCGAAATGGCGCGCGACGCCGCCGCCCGCGCCCGCGCCACGGCCGCTGAGATCGGCCGCGAGAAGAACTAGCCCGGATTTCTCACACAGAGCAGGTGAATCGGGCTCCGGGATCTGAAAAAATCGTGTTGCACCCACAGCTTGTCTCAGGGCCAGGGGGAGACCCGATGCAGATAGAGTGTAGCCGGATCTGTTTGGTTTTGCACACGTCGAGGGGCGTGCTGTAGTGGCGCGGTTTGACGGCGGCCGGATGACATCGCATGCCGGCGCCACTCTCACCCACCAGGCCCTTCAGGCCGGTCCCCTCTCTCCCGAGTTGCGGGAGAGGGTGGCGAGCGCAGCGAGGCGGGTGAGGGCAACCGGGGAGGTATATGATCGGCTTCGAGGTTCTGGCGCGCGACGGCGCGGCGCGGCGCGGGCGGCTGACGACCGCTCACGGTGCTGTCGAAACGCCGGCATTCATGCCGGTCGGCACCGCCGGCACGGTCAAGGCGATGACCCCCGAGGGGGTGTCGGCGACAGGCGCGCGGATCGTCCTCGGCAACACGTATCACCTGATGCTGCGTCCGGGCGCGGAGCGCATCGCCGCGCTCGGCGGGCTGCACCGCTTTATGAACTGGCCATCTGCAATCCTGACCGATTCCGGCGGTTTTCAAGTCATGTCGCTGGCGGCGCGCCGGACCATTGCGGAGACCGGCGTCACCTTTCGCTCGCATCTCGATGGCAGCCTCCACGAGCTAACGCCGGAAGGGTCGATCGCCATCCAGCATCTGCTCGGCGCGGATATAACAATGGCGTTGGACGAGTGCACGCCTTTTCCCGCGCCGCGCGAGGCGGTCGAGAGCTCGATGGAATTGTCGATGCGTTGGGCCGAACGGTCGCGCCGCGCCTTTGTCGAGCGGCCGGGGCACGGCATCTTCGGGATCACCCAGGGCGGGGTCCATCCCGACCTGCGCTTGCGTTCCGCCGAGCGGGTGATCGGCATCGGGTTCGACGGATACGCGGTGGGAGGGCTCGCGATCGGCGAGGGCCAGGAGACGACGTTCGCGGTGCTCGACGCGACGGTGCCGGCGCTGCCGCAGGACCGACCGCGCTACCTGATGGGTGTCGGCAAACCCGCCGATCTGGTCGGCGCGGTCGCCCGCGGCATCGACATGTTCGATTGCGTGTTGCCGACACGCTCGGGACGCACCGCGCAGGCGTTTACACGGCGCGGCGTCGTCAACCTGCGCAATGCGCGGCACGCCGACGACCCGGCGCCGCTCGACCCGGAATGCCGGTGCCCGGCTTGCACGGGCTACAGCCGCGCCTATCTGCACCATCTGAGCCGCGCCGGCGAGATCCTCGGAGCCATGCTGTTGACCGCCCACAACCTGCAGTACTACGCCGATCTGATGGCGGCCATGCGGAGCGCGATCGAGGCCGGTTCTTTCGCCGCTTTTGCCGCGGCTTTCGCGAGCGGGGCATGAGCCTCACGCAGCTCGGCCAGCGCACACCGCTGCCGCAATCGCCGGACGCGGCGGTGCTCGAGACGGTGCCGAACCCGCATCCCGGAGTCCTTTATGCGGTGCGTTTTAGCTGTCCGGAGTTCACATCGCTGTGCCCGGTGACAGGTCAGCCCGACTTTGCGCATCTCGTCATCGACTATGTGCCCGACGCGGCGATCCTCGAAAGCAAGTCACTGAAGCTCTTTCTCGGCTCCTTCCGCAACAACGGCGTCTTTCACGAAGACTGCACGTTGACGATCGCCCGCCGATTGACTGAAACATTGAAGCCGCAATGGCTGCGGATCGGCGGCTATTGGTACCCGCGCGGCGGCATCCCGATCGACATCTTCTACCAGACCGGCGCGCCGCCCACCGGACTTTGGCTCCCCGATCCCGGTGTCGCTCCCTATCAGGGACGAGGCTGACCGCCCCAGCGCGACGGCGGGATGAGCAGCTGCGGGTGCGCTTGACAGCAGGCGGGGCGCCATGCTGCAACAGCCCGGCGAAAAATAGACCATCTGGGAGGAGAGGTTTCGCCATGTTTCGCCGCCAAATCGTGGCGCTCGCGTGCGCCGCCGCATTTCTCGCACCTGGCGCGGTGCTCGCCGCCGAGCCGATCAAGATCGGGTTTCCGATCCCGCTGTCCGGTCCTACCGCCGTCTATGGCGAGCCGGTTCTGAAAGGCGCCCAGATGGCGGCGGCGGAGATCAACGCCAAGGGCGGCGTCCTCGGCCGCAAATTCGAGATCTTGCCTCGCGACAGCAAGGCAAATGCCGACGAGGCGGTGCGCGTGTCGCGCGAGCTGATCATCAAGACCGGCGTCGACTTCCTCGTCGGCACCCTGACCTCGGCGGAGGCGCCGGCGGTATCCACCGTCGCGAAGGAAAACAAGATCGTCTTTATCGCCCCGACCTCGAAGAGCACGCGGCTGACCGACCCGGAGAGCCTGCACCCCTATATCTTCCGGGTGTCCTCCAATACCGATGTCGAAGGGCTGGCGGGTGCGACGTTGATGGCGCGATGGAAGGACGTCAAAACCGTCGCGACGATCGCGCCCGACTACGCCTACGGCCGCGACTTCGATCGACGCCTTTATCGCCAGCCTGAAAAAGCTGCGCCCCGATATTCAGATTGTCGACCAGGAATGGCCGAAGCTGGGCGAGGCCGATTTCACGCCCTTCATCACCGCGCAGATGGGGAAAAAGCCGAATGCGGTCTATTGCTCGCTGTTCGCCGGTGATTTCGTTACCTTGAGCAAGGAAGCGACGCCGCGCGGCTACTTCAAGGCGATCGACAACCGCATGATCGACCCGGCCGAGGTCGGAACCACGGACGAGGCGCAAGCGCTCGGCGCCGATTATCCGTACGGCATCACCTCCGACTCCTATGACCCGGTGATCTGGACCGGCAACGAGCCGCCGGCGCACAAAAAATTCATCGAGGATCTCAAGGCATTCACCAAGGCGAAATACGCCTCGGGGTGGTCGATCGTCGGCTACCAGTCGATCTGGGCTTTGTTCGACGCCATCAAGAAAGCCGGCGACACCAAGAGCGACGACGTCGCCAAGGCGATGCTCGGGATGACCTTTGACACGCCGGTCGGCAAGCGAACCTTCAGCGCCAAATCGCACGAGACGTTCGCGCCGGAGTATTGGGGCGTCATGGTCAAGGAAGCGGCCTATCCGTTCGCTGTCATGCAGAACCCGGAATTGCTGCCGCCGGCAACGGAAACGAACTGATGCGACGCAGCGGTATTCGCCCTTCACCCCGGCCCTCTCCCCGCGGCTGCGGGGAGAGGGAGTGACGCCACGCATTCCCTCGCCCCGCTCGCGGGGAGAGGGTTAGGGTGAGGGCCAACAGCGGTGTCGGCGTCGTTCCTGTTCAGCCAGTTCATGGGCGGACTGACGACAGCGATGTTTCTGTTCCTGATCGCCTCCGGGTTGTCGCTGGTCTTCGGCGTCATGCGCATCATCAATTTCGCGCACGGCTCGTTCTATATGATCGGCGCGTATCTCGCCTGGCAGGCGGTGCAGTGGCTGCGGCCCGCGGCCGGAGCGTTCTGGTTGGCGGTGCTCGCCGCCGCCCTCGGCGTCGCCCTCCTGGGCGCGATCGTCGAGCGGCTGTTGCTGCGCTATCTCTACGGCCGCGAGGAGCTCTATCAGCTGCTCTTCACCTACGCGCTCGTGCTGATCCTGGGTGACGCAGCCAAGTTCTTTTGGGGGACCGGTCAGCTCTCGGTTTCGACGCCCCCGGTGCTCGCCGGAAGCGTCAATATCCTCGGCACCACACAGCCTCTCTACAACCTGTTCATCTTGGCGATGGGCCCCGCCATTGCAGTTGTCGGCTGGCTGGTTTTGAACCGCACCGGCGCCGGGAGGATGGTGCGCGCAGCATCCTTTGACCGCGAAATGCTCGCTGCGCTGGGCGCCAATGTCGGCGCGATCTACACCGGGATGTTTGTCGTCAGCTCTTTCCTCGCCGGCCTCTCCGGCGCGCTGGTGACGCCGATCCAGAGTATCGTGCCGGGGATGGACGTGCTGATCATCGTGCAGGCGTTCATTGTCGTCGTGATCGGCGGCATGGGCTCGCTCTGGGGCACCTTTTGGGGCTCGGTCATTTATGGCGAGGTGCTCTCCTTCGGCATTCTGATATTCCCTGGCTTCTCGCTGTTTTCGGTATTCGCGCTGATGGCCGTTATCCTGATCGTCCGGCCGTGGGGCCTGTTCGGCCGGCCACTGTGACGATGCGCCGCCGCTCGGCTATCGCCGGCCGCATCCCGTGGACCTTTGTCGTTTTTCTCGTGATGTTTTCGGTGCCGTGGCTCGGCTCGCGCTATGACACCTTCCTCGCCGCCCAAATAGTCATCGACGCGCTGTTCGCCGTCAGCCTCAACCTGCTGCTCGGCACCACCGGGCTCGTCTCCTTTGGCCATGTCGCGTATTTCGGGGTGGGCGCCTATGTCTGCGGCATTCTGATGAAGACCTACGGCGTGCCGTTCGCCCTCGCCTTCCCTGCGGCGGGGATCGGCGCCGGGATCTTTGCGCTGATCTCCGGGTATTTCTGCGTCCGGCTGCAAAAGCTCTACTTTGCGATGTTGACCCTCGCCTTTTCGCAGATAGTTTGGGCGATCTGCTACAAATGGAACGAGGTCACCGGCGGCGATCAGGGGCTGCCGGAAATCCCTTACCCCAATCTTGACTGGATCGCGGCGATCCCCGGCTTCGGGGATTTGCGCATCGGCGATCGCTTCTATCTTCTGACCCTCGTGCTGGTGGCGGTCTCGCTCGCGGTGCTGCACCAGATCGTGCGCTCGCCGTTCGGGCGCATGCTGACGACGATCCGCGATAATCCCGAGCGCGCGGCCTTTATCGGCCTCAACGTGCGCGCCTATCAGCTCGCCGCCTTCGTCGTCGCCGGCGGTTTTGCCGGCCTCGCCGGCGCGCTCTACGGCATCTTCAGCCGGGGCGTCTTTGCCGATTATGTCTTCTGGTCAAAATCGGCCGAGGTGATCATCATGACGATCCTCGGCGGCATAGATTACTTCTGGGGACCGCCGGTCGGAGCGCTGGCGCTCGTCTGGCTTAACCAAGAAATTACCGCCTACACCGAATATTGGCCTTTCGTGCTCGGTAGCTTGCTGCTGGTGCTGCTTTTTATCTTCCCCGGCGGCATTGTCGGGGGCCTCGTCGGCGCACTCCGCCTGGTGAGAAATCGCATCCTCCCCCGCGATGCTTGACATACGCGAGCTGCGCAAATCATTCGCCGGGTTCGTCGCGGTCGGCGGCGTGAGCCTGACCGTAGACACGGGCCAGATTGTCGCGGTAATCGGGCCGAACGGTGCCGGCAAGTCGACCCTCTTCAACCTGATCACCGGCCACCTCAGCCCGGACGCCGGCCGGGTATTGCTCGATGGTCATGACATCACCGGCGCGCCGCCCTATCGCATCTGCCGGATGGGGATCGGTCGGTCGTTTCAACGCACGAACATTTTCCCGCGGCTCACGGTGTTCGAGAACTTGCAAGCCGCTTTTCTCGCGCATCGCGGTCGCGGACGCAATTTCTGGTCGCATTCCGAAATGTTTTACCGCGACGAGACGGCATCGTTGCTCGCTTCGATCGGTCTGGACGGCCAGGATCGCACCGTGGCCGGCACGCTCAGTTATGGCAACCAGAAGCAGCTCGAACTCGGTATCGCGCTGGCGAGCGACCCGGCGGTGTTGCTGCTCGACGAGCCGACGGCCGGCATGTCGGCGAGCGAGACGCATGAGACGATGCGGCTGTTAGAGCGCATCGCCGGCGAGCGGGGCCTCACCCTTCTGTTCACCGAGCACGACATGGAGGTGGTCTTCTCGATCGCCGAGAAGATCGCGGTGCTGCACCAGGGGCGCCTGCTCGCCGAGGGCACGCCGGAGACGGTGCGCGGCGATCCCGAGGTGCGCCGCGTCTATCTCGGCGAGCACTGATGAGCTCGCTTCTCACAGTCGAGAATATCCATACCGCCTATGGTCCGAGCCGGGTGCTGTTCGGCATCACGTTGGAGATCGCCGCCGGCGAATGCGTGTGCCTGCTGGGCCGCAACGGTGTCGGCAAAACCACGACGATGCGCTCCATCATGGGGCTGACGCCACCAAGCAGTGGCCGAGTGCATTGGCGAGGACGCGACATCACCGGCTGGAAGCCGCACCGCATGGCGCGCTCCGGCATCGGCTTTATTCCCGAGGATCGCCGCATCTTTGCCGAGCTCACGGTGCGGGAGAACCTCGAGGTCGGCGCCCGGGCGGCCCGGCGGCCTGGGCGATGGACGATTGCGACCGTCGGCGAGCTCTTTCCGGTCTTGCGCGAGCGGCGCGATCAGCGCGGCGGCTTCTTGTCGGGCGGCGAGCAACAGATGCTGACAATCGCCCGCACCTTGATGGGCAACCCCGAACTCCTCCTCCTCGACGAGCCCTCGGAAGGCTTGGCGCCGCTCGTTGTCGAGACGTTGCGGGTCAAGATCGGGGAATTGAAAGCTCAGGGCCTGACCATCCTTCTCGCCGAGCAAGGCGTCGATTTTGCGCTGGCTCTCGCCGATCGCGTTTATGTCCTAGAGAAGGGCGCCATCCGCTTCGCCGGCGGCGCCGACGAGCTGCGCCACGACAGGCCGCTGCTCGACAGCCTGCTGTCCCTCTAAGGCTGCAAAATGACCGACCCGATCCGTGAAGCCATTCGCGACCAGGCGCTCGCGTCGGGTTTCGATGCCGTAGGGTTTGCCGAGGCATATCTCGATGCCGAGGCGCGCGCCGGGCTCGGCGAATTCATCGCGCGCGGCTATCACGGCGACATGGGCTGGCTGGCCGGCACCGCGGCGCGGCGCGGCGCTCCGCAGGCGCTGTGGCCCGAAGCCCGCAGCGTCGTCGTGCTCGGCGTCAATTATGCCCCCGAGGACGACCCGCTGGCGCTCGCGGAAATGCGCGACCGCGGCGTCGTTTCGGTCTACGCGCGCGGCCGCGATTATCACGACACACTGAAGAGCCGGTTGAAGACGCTCGCGCATTGGATCGAGGAGCGCTGGCCGGGCGCTCTCAAGCTCTTTGTCGATACGGCGCCGGTCATGGAAAAGCCGCTTGCCGAGCGCGCCGGGCTGGGTTGGCAGGGCAAGCACACCAATTTGGTCTCGCGGCAATTCGGCTCGTGGCTGTTTCTCGGCGAGATCTATCTGAGCCTCGAGCTCGAGCCCGATGCCGCCGAGCGTGATCACTGCGGCTCGTGTCATCGCTGCCTCGATGTCTGTCCCACAGCGGCGTTTCCGGCGCCCCACCGGCTCGACGCGCGGCGCTGCATCTCGTATTTGACAATCGAGCACAAGGGGATGATCCCCCTGGAGCTGCGCCCGCTGATCGGCAACCGCATCTATGGTTGCGACGATTGCCTCGCGGTCTGCCCGTGGAACAAATTTGCGCGGTCCGCGGCCGAGCCCGATTTTCTGCCGCGCGCGGAGCTGACGGCGCCGCGGCTGGCCGAGTTGGCGGCGCTCGACGACGCGGCATTCCGCGAAATGTTTGCCAGATCCCCGATAAAGCGCACCGGCCGCGACCGGTTCCTCCGCAATGTGCTGATCGCGATCGGCAACGCGGCCCCGGGGGAGCCGGAATTGATAGAAGCGGCACGGCGGTGCCTCGACGACAATTCGTCTCTGGTTCGCGCCGCCGCGGTCTGGGCATTCATGCGGTTGGCACCGGTACGAAGCGCAATCGAGCGCGCCGGCCGCTTGCCCAGGGAAGAAGATCCTTTGGTGCGTGCCGAGTGGGAGCGGGTCGCGCCGCTACACTCCGCGGACAGTTTCGGCGATCAGCCAATCGACCACGGCGGTAAGCGCGTCCGCTCGCGCCGCGCCCGCTGAGAGGGCTTGGTCGAAGACGGCGAGCTGGCGATCGGCGCTGGTGCCGCGGGCGAGGATGTCGCGGGCGTGCGATACCTCGGCGACGCAGCCGAAATGCCGCGCATCCGGCTCGACAAGCGCGAGGATCTCTTCGAGCAATTCGGCGTAGGGAACGATTGCGCCGCGGCCGAAATCGACGAGGCCCTGGTCGAACCCATAGCGCTGCGCGCGCCAGCGGTTCTCGTCGATCAGCATGCGCGCATAGAGCCGCCAGCGCTGGTTCTCGCGCTTCAAACGCCACAGCATGCGCAACAGGCAGCGGAAGAGAGCGGCGATCGACAGCGTGTCCTCGAACGTCGTGCAGCAATCGGTAATGCGCATTTCAAGCGTCGGAAACCGGTCGCTCGGCCGCAAATCCCACCATAATTTCGTGGCGTCCTCGATCAGCCCGGCGCCGACGAGGATGTCGACATGGCGCCGGTATTCGCCCCAGCTGGCGAACCGCTCGGGGGTGCCGGTGCGCGGCATCTCGTCGAAGACGGCGAGCCGGTAGGATTTGAGCCCGGTGTTCTCGCCCTGCCAGAACGGCGACGAGGTCGACAATGCCAACAGATGCGGCAGGAAATACGAGGCTTGGCTCAACAAATCGATGCGCAGCTCGTCGTCCGGGATGCCGATATGGACGTGCATCCCGCAGATCGCGAGCCGCCGCCCGACACCCTGCAGATCGCTCTCGAGGCTCTGGTAGCGGACGCGCTCGGTGGTCTTCTGCGCCTCCCATCGCGCAAACGGATGCGTCCCCACGGCAATCGGGGCCATGCCGTGGCGCGCCGCCACCGCCGCGATCCCGCCCCGCAATCGCCGCAGCTCGGCCCGCGCCTCTTCGAGGGTGGCGCAGACCCGGGTCCCGATCTCAATTTGCGAGCGCAGAAACTCGGGGCTGACCTGGGCGCCCAGCAACGCCTCGAACTCGGCCAGCATCCCGTCGGGCGGGTCGCCGACGACGTCGCGCGTCGCCCGATCGACGAGGAAATATTCCTCCTCGATGCCGAGCGTAAATTCCGGGTTCCAGCATCGCGGTCACCTGACCCCGAGGATCGAGCCGGTCACCGCACGCGGGTCGCGGCGCGGCCAGCGCCCGCTCTCGACCTGGTGGAAGAAATCGGCGCAGGTGCGGTTGAAGAGGTCCGGCTCCTCGAGGTTGACCGCGTGCCCGGTGTTCGGGAAGACGACGAGCGCCGCGGCCGGGATCGTGCGCTTCATCAAGAGCCCCGGTTCGAGGCACGGGTCGTCCTCGTCGCCGGTCATGACCAAGGTCGGCACTTCCAGCCGCGCCATCCGGTCGGTCAGATCCCACAGCGAAGGCCGGCGCGCCTGGACGCCGCGCATCGTCAATGCCGAGCCCCGGGTCGAATGCTCGGCGAGATGGGCGGCAAACTCGGCCCAGCCGCGCGGGTCCTTGTTTTGGAACTGCACCCGGCTCGGGCCCTGCGAATAGACCTTGCTCGCCTCGCCCATGCCCTGTCCTTCGATCAGCGCGATGGTTTTGGCGGTCTCGTCATGGAATTGCTGGCGCTTGCCGGGCTCCGCGCCATAGCCGCAGCCGGCGACGACGAGCGACAGCGCGCGGTCCGGGTAGGCCAGGCCGAAATGCAATGTCGCAAAGCCGCCCATCGAAATGCCGACGATATGGGCTTTCTCGATCGCGAGGGCGTCGAGGACGGCGCGAATGTCGTCGCGCGCCCGCTCCTGCGAATAGCGCCCCGGGTCCTCCGGCACATCCGAGGGCGGGTAGCCGCGGGCATTGTAGGCGATGCGCGCGATAGCGCCGCCCGAAATACCGCATCTGCCCCTCGTAACCGCGGTAGTCGTCGGCGAATTCGTGGACAAACACGATAGGGGTACCGCTGCCCGTCTCCTCGTAGTAGAGGCGGATACCGTCGTCGGTCGTCAGGTGTGGCATCGCGATTCCCCTTTTCGAACAGGCCGATTCGCCATCCTACGAGCGCCGGCGCGGGGCCGGCAAGCCGCGCTCCCGAGGCGGGGAGCGGGTATTTTGCGGCGCAAACCGGCGGGGCTTAGGTTACGCGCGGGGAAGTTTGGGGGAGTTGCTGATGGATTTGGAGAAGCAAAAGCGTATCGAGCAGCGCGCCTATTTGTTTTGGCAAGCCGAGGGGCAACCGCACGGCAGGCACGAGGAGCATTGGCACCGCGCGGCGCGGCAGATCGAGGCCGAAGAAGACGTGCATATTGCCGAGAAGCCCAGGAAGGGGAAGGCCCCGAAGCAAGCCGCCGCGAGTACGGGACGGAAAAAGTCGAAGAAATAGCGCTGCATCCCGGCCGCCGCGAGCTGGCACGGTTCTTGTAGCGAAGATCATCAGGTCCGGGCCTTCGCGGCGTGCGCGGGGCCGATCCGGGCCGGGATCGCCGGATCTCATCCGGACCTCATTCCCGGACCAGCCCTCTCCGGTTGCTCAGCCCCTGAGCAGATGTGCGAATCCGGGCATCCCACGGCGATCCTGCCGGGCGGGATTGCCCGACCTGCGCTTGGGAAACCGCCCGCGCCGGTCCCGCGCTCCCTGTTCCTCCTGTTTTATCTGGTCGAGATCAGGATGAGGCAACTTCTTCAACCGCAACTTCGCACCCGGTCAGGAGTGTATGATGCGATTGCGGCATTTACATGATTGTTTTTTTGCCGACCCCCGGCGCCCGCGGGCTGTTCCCCTGGCCAGGTAGGCATGGCCTGGTGTTCAAGTGGTCTGGGTACTCCTGTGTTCCGGTGCCCATCATGGCGGGTGCGGATTAGATCGCGCTTGATTCCGGCGAGTTCGGCAAGCACGGTCAGCATCAATCGACCAATCCGCCCGTGTTCGGCGCGCGACCGGATTTCGGCTCGCGGATGGAGCGCGCCAGTCAGTCGGCCCGGGTTACCGTTCACAACGCCGCCGGTGGCAAGGCTTTCAACACCCACCAAGCTATGCTCTATCCGATTTGTGACCGTCGGGACGGTCCAAAAGCATTTGCGCTGCGTTCGCCTCGCCAAGCTGCGCCGCGCACCCCCGCACTTGCGCTTCCAAACATCAACGTGGAAAAGCTTTGGGCGAGGAAACGAGTTATGACATTCAACGAGGCGCGAACATCTCGACGCACCTATCTTGTTATCGGCAGCTTGGCGCTCGTCTCGGGCACCTTGATCCTACTCGTGACCTTACTAAAGGGGCTGCTGTTCGCCTACGTGCAAGCCGACGGCCGCGTCCCTAACAACCTCATCACGCGCGCTATACTTTCGATTTACGAGCACGGGATTGTCGTCTCATGGCTTTGGCCGTGGATGTCAGACGCCGGCTTAGAAGGACCATCAACCCTCTGCTTTTTCCGAGCGTTATACTGGGACTGGCGGTTATCGGTGTCTCGGCCTTTTTGTTCAAAACGCAGAGCGGCTTAAGAGGTGGATCGGCGAGGTGAAGGAGCTTTTGGCCAAAGAGGAAATGGCTGCCTCTCGGCGGCCCCCCTCATTGCGGCAATCGATTGGCGACGTTCAGGCCGGACGCGACTTACAGGTAATTCAGCAAATTACGAATTACTATAACCATCGTCCGGATAACTCCAAACTTCCGATTATCGCCGCTATCATTGGAGCCATAGCGGTCATCGCTGCCGCGTTGCTACGAAATTCTTGATTTATGAGACAGGTTGCACGATACCGCCGACACAAGGGGGAAGGAGCGCACCCTCAGAATTGTCGGGACCGCGCATCACCATCTGACGAAGATTCTGGATGAGGACAGTGGCGAGGATGTCGGAATCCAGTTTGGCGTCAGCCGAATTGAATACCGGATTGGCGATAAGCATGCTTATCCGAAGGGCAGATTAATTCGCGAATTGGCGTGTCCGGTGATCATCGAAATCCAGCCGGTCCCGAAAGAAATTCTTCGAGATCGCCCAGCAATTGCGGCACGAATTCATCATGCAGCCCAAGCGCATCCATGATGATAGCGTAGCGTTTGGCGTCGGCCTTCGCGCCCATGCTGAAATCCATAAGCGCACAGACAAATCCAAAGGCAATCACTACGAATTTGTGCATTTCGCGCGTCACTGCCGGAGCCTTTTCTGCTCTCCGTGATTGATGGCGCGTCGTGCAAAGGATGGGATCAGAAAGCGTAGGGCGGAAAAGCGCAGCGCCTTCCGCCGCTAACTGCCGTCTGCGTAGTGGGCTGCAGCCAACAATGATGGTCTGGAATGATACGTTTTTTGCCCGCGCCTGCCTTGGTCGTTTTTGATCTCATCCCCGCTCACCCGTATCCGGCGGCTCACCGCTGCCGCCCATCCACCCCGTCGGGTACAGCCCGGCGGCGACACAGCGACAAAAGGAGGAATGCGGCCACTCCGCCGGATGCTCGACCAAACCGTGCTTCACCGGATTGAAATGAATGTAGTCCAAATGCGCCGCCAAATCCCGGTCGTCGCGGATCGTATGCTCCCAGTACCGACGCTGCCAAATGCCGCGTTCGCCCCGGCGGACCATGACCGGTGATCGCGGTTCACCGGTGCGAACGGATTTGGAAAACCCTTTCTTGATAGCGCGCCAACGGCCGGGGAAATCGGCGTCCCCTTCCGGCAATGTCCACAGGCAGTGCATGTGGTCGGGAAGCACGACCCAGGCGTCGATGTGGAACGGCGCGCGTGCGCGGACTTGCCGAACCGCCTCCCGCAACCCGTCGATTTGTGTCACCAGCAAATCCGACCGGCGGTCGAGCAGGTTCACCGTGAAGAAGAATGTCCCACCCGGAACCCGATTGCGACGATAATCCGGCACGACGGGAATATGCCCGGTTCTGGGGAGAGGCGGAAGGCGCTGCGCTTTTCCGCCCTACGCGTGCTGCCCCACAGCCAACCTGGTGAGGTCCCGGGCCTATGCGGCCCCGTGATCCTTGAACCAGGCCAGCATTCTCGCCCAGCCGTCCTTGGCGGCGTCGGCGCGATAGCTCGGCCGGTAGTCCGCGTTGAAGCCGTGCGGGGCGTCGGGATAGACCTTGAATTCGCAGGTTTTGCCGGCCGCCTTGCAGGCGGCCTGGCGCTTTTCGATCGTCTCCTGCGGGATGCTCTGATCGGCGCCGCCATAGAGGGCGAGGACCGGGCATTTCACATCGGCGGCGATGTCGAGCGGGTTCTTCGGCGTCAGCTCGCTCGGCTTGCGGTCGGACCCGTACCACGCGACCGCGGCCTTCAGATCCGGGTTGTGCGCGGCGTACATCCACGTGGCCCAGCCGCCCCAGCAGAAGCCGGTCACCGCGAGCCTCGCGGTATCGGCCTTGCCCGTGCCCTTGGCGTAGGCGACCGCGGCGTCGAGGTCGGACATCACCTGATCGGTCGGGACCTTGACCACGATCTCGGAAATCAGGGTCGGGATGTCGGTGTATTTCGACGGGTCGCCCTGGCGCGCGTAAAGCTCCGGGGCGATCGCGTAATAGCCGGCCTTGGCCAACCGGCGGCAGATGTCCTTGATGTGCTCGTGCACGCCAAAGATCTCCTGCACGACGAGTACGGTCGGGAACGGCCCGCCCTGCGCCGGCATCGCGCGATAGGCCGGGATCGATCCGTCGGCAACCGGAACCTTGACCTCGCCCGCGTCCAGGCCGTTCGTGTCGGTCGTGATCGTCTCGGCCGAGACCGGCTGCATCGACAGCGCAAAGCCGGTGATCAGCGAGGTCATGACGAACCCGCGCCGGCTCCATTGCGTGCGCGGCGAAAATCCTTCCAATCCGATTTCCGGCCCGTCCATGGCGCCCCTCCCTCTAATTTCACAATCGTGACTAATTTCCTGCGCCTCAGCCCCGCGGAGCAAGGGCCGATCACCGAAGAGTGACCGGTCAGTAATCGTAATTGTAGTTGAGGCCGATGCCGGTGCTGCCGGATTGGCCGGCCTCGCCTTGCACCGTCAGATGCGGGCGCAGCTCGATCTCCACGGTGACCTTGCTGGTCGGCGGCGAGAGCCCCTGGCTGACGCCGACCGAAACCCCCGGCGCGACGTATTTCCCGGCGCTGAGCGTCGTGCCGCCGGTGGTGGAGCCGGCCGCTGCCCGCGGGTTCAGGGTGGTGCTCGCCGGCCCGCTCGGGCCCGAGCCGAGCTTGAACCAGTCGAGCCCGAGGCCGCCGCGCAATCGGTCGAGGACACCGGGGCCGCCGCCGGCGAGGGTACCGGCCGCCGCGGCGAGCTGGATCCCTTCTCCCGCCGAGATCTGGCCGACCCCGCGGTTGAACAAGACGCGCGCCAGGATCTCGTCCTGCGGCACCGAGGGGGTCGAAGACAATGTGATCTTCGGCGCCGAGGCGGGTCCGCTGATGTTGACTTGCGCCGTGATATCGGCGGCGCTCGCCTCGGCGACGATGTCGAGCACCGGGTCGAGCTTCGGGCTGCCGTCGAAGGTGATCGCGCCTCGGGTCAAGGTGAAGGTCTTGCCCGAGCAGATCGACGCTGCCGCGGATCTGTTCCAGATGAGCCGGCTATCACCGGAGCCGCGCTCGTCCCGGTGATCGTCAGGCGGCCGCGCCACTCGCTCTCCAGCCCATGCCCGCGCACGAAGATGTTGCCGGGCATGTCGATAGTGATATCGAGGGTCGCGGGAAGCGCCGGTTGATTGTCGGCGGGGGCGGGGAGGGGGGCCTTGCCGACTTTGCCGTTTCTTTCGACGACCTTCAGCACCACCACGTTGGGCGGCAAGCTTTCGGGCAGGTTGATGTCGGCGCGATCGACGGTGAGCGGCGCGGTGACCTTAGGCGCCGACAGCGGACCGGCAATCGTGACGGTTCCGCTCGCCGTCGCGACCGCCTCGTCGCGTGCGGCGACCCGGAAGTTGGCGAGTGTGGCGGAGAGTTGGGCGGTCGCGCCTGTGGGACCGCTCAAGACGACGTTCCCTTGCGCCTTCAGGCTTCCGCTCGCACTGTCCGCCGCCGAGAACGAGGTCAGCGTGAAGCGGTCGCGGTCGCCGACAAGTTCGGCTTGCATGTTGCGGAGGACCGCTCCGGTCGCGAAATTCTCGTAATGTCCGTCGGAGAGCTTGAGACTTCCCCTGGCGGCAGGCGATGCGATCGTGCCGCCCACCGCGGCGTCGGCCGCGAAATGACCGCTGACCCGGTCCTCGCCCAAGGGCAAAAGATCGGCCAGGTGCTCGATTTGACCCGCGCCCTGGACCTGGAGCGCGAGCCGGCCGTCGGACGGCACCGAAATCCCGAGCGGCGCCGGGTTCAACAGCAGCGGAACCGAGCCGGTCAGCGCAACTTGATCCCCCTCGAGACCGGTGACCTGGCCTTTGACATCGACGTTGCGGCCGTTCCATGTGCCGTCGATCGCGAGCCCCAGCCCTTTCAGCCGCGAATGTCTCGACGAGGCGACGGTAAGTTCGCGGGCATTCAGCGACATGCGCCCTTGCGGAGCGCGAAGGGTTCCGCCGAGGGTGGCGGCCGCGTTCAGGGTGCCGCGTACTTGGCGGTAGCCGGCGAGGCGCCCGGCCGATGCGATCGGGAAGTTGGCTACATTCAACGCGAGCGACACCGAGTTCCCCCGCACTCCGCCGCTGCCGGTGATCCGACCCGCGCCAAAGTCCAATGCGAGACCGGAAAACGCTAGGTCTCCGCCATGTCTTGACAGAGTGAGCGGCTGCTCGAGCGACAGCCGGTCATTTCCGAGGGACCCGGCGAGCCGGTTGAGGCGCAGGTCGACCCTGCCTGGTTCGAGCGCGCCATCACCCGCCAATGCGACCGTCAGGGGCTCGCCCTTGACATCCCCCTGGAACACAAAGCGGCCCGGCCGCGGCGCATCCAAGCTCAGGCTTGCCGCGGCGAACTCGCTCGCGCCGAAACCGGCACTGGTCAGCGACAGGCGCGCGCTTCCCGACGGAGCACGCAATATGTCGGCGAAACGCGCCGTCGCCGCGAGGCGGCCCGCCACGATCCGTGAAGATCCGGTGCCGACGGTCGAGTTTGGTTCCGTTTACCGAGACATCGACCAGCTGCCCGCCGGGCGCGTCCAATCCGACGCCGAACTCCACACTCCCCCCGAGTGGTGTGCCGGCGAGCTTGGACAAGGGCGCGAGATCGGCCGACCGGCCGGCGACCGAACCTCGCATCAGGCCGGTGTCGAGGGCGATCCGAAGACTGCCGTCGATTGTGCTGTCCGCAGCAGCCAGCCGGAAATGCGGCAGCACCACCTCAGAATTCCCGCCGGCCTCCGCGGCGAGCGCCAGTTTTCCGTCGAGCCCGTAGGCGCGGAAAGTGCCGTCGGCCGACACCTTTTGGTCGGAGAGGTTCGGAATTTGCGTGGCGAGCCGCAATCGATCGAGTTTGGCGCCGGCAGCAGTAAGCTCGGCGCCGTCAATGTCGCCGCTGATGCGCAAATGCTGGAGCGGCCCCGCGAAATTGAGCTGTGCCGACACCGCCCCTGTCAGGTCGGTGCCGAATGCCGCTCCGAGCGGCTTCAAATTCGGCAACTCGACAGCGAGCGCCGCGGTTAGCTCGTTCGACGTCGGAACAAACTGCGCGCCGCCGGAGAGGCTGAGGGCTGTCCCGGTGATGGCGAGCCGGTCGAGCGTCAAGACATCGGCATTGTCGCGTTCGATCGAGCCGCCGATTGCAGCCGCGCTGCCGAGCAATGCGTCGGCGGCCGCAATCCCCGTCCTCAGTCCATTCGTCGAGCCCGAGAGCGTCGCCGCAAAACCGGCGGCGCCTTTACGCTCGGCGTTTGCTTCGAGCTCGACCGAGCCGGCCAGCGGATGTCCGGCGAAGCCGGAAAACGGGCGAAGATCGGCGATCGTCAGGCCGGCGCGTCCCTCGATCGCCCCCGTTTCCATCATCTGCCCGGAGCCCGCAAGGGAAATACCGGCGCCCTCCGCGGAAAGCCGGGTCAGGTCGATGGCGCGTCCATCGCGAACAGCGGTGGCGGCCAGAGACCAATCGATGTCGCGACCGACCCCGGGAGGCACCGCGACCCCCTCTGGTGCGACCAGCCCGAGGATGCGGCCCGTTGCCGCCAAGTCGATGCGGGTTTCGGGATTGTCGAGAGCGCCCATTGGGCTGGCTCGGATATGCGCTTCGATGTGCTCCGCTCCGGAGGAGGCGATGCGCGTTCCATTGCTCGACAAATTCAGCTCGAGCGATGGCCGGCTTTCGGTGCCAGTCACCGACGCCGTGAGGACGGCCGAGCCGGAGAGCGGCTGCCCGAGCAAGCCGGAAAGCATCGAGAGCTGCGGGAGACTGGCGCGCAAATCGGCCGCGACAGATTTTTCAGGGCCGCTAGTCGCGAAGTTGCCCGTCAAGGTGCCCGCTGCGATCTCGACGGAGAGCGGATCGACGACGATCCCGTCGCCAAATTTCGCGCGCATTGAGAGCGCGACCTGGTCGCCGATCAGCGGCGCGACCTCTGACGGCAGCAATGGAGCAAACCCGGCTGTGCCGGATATCCCGAGAATGGTTTCATCCGCTGCAGCGAGCCTCAGATCCGCCGCCAAATGGGCTGACGTGCCGGCCGAGGCATTCAATCGGCCGTGCCAATCCGCAAGCGGTCCGGTGCCGTTCAGCGAAAGCGCCAGTGGTAAGCGGTCCACACGCCCCAGCAGCCGGTCGAGCACCACGCCGGTGGGCTCGGTTGCATCGAGTTGGAGGCTCAGCACCGGGGTCTGCCCGGCGATCTCCATCGCCAATAGGATATTGCCGGCGGAGTTGTCGATGCGGTGCAGATCGAGCGCAATATGTGCCTTGCCGCTAGCCAACGCGGCGCTTCCCTCGACTGTCGCGAGGATGTTTTCGCCCAACACCGGCGGTGCGAGCGCGAGCTTGCCGATCGACAGCCGGTCGAGGGCGACGGGTATCGGAAGCCGCGGCACCCTGAGATAGTCGATGAAAGGCGTCGTCGATGGCGCGGTGCTCAGTCGCGCCATATCCACCTCGGCGATGGTCAACGACCGGATATGCGCCTTCCCGGCCAGCAGCGCCGACGGCGAGATGTCGAGGCCAGCGTCACGCAAAGTCAGATAGGTGCCGTCGCGATCGCCGATGTCGATCCGTTCGACGGTCATGTGGAACGGCACAAATCCCTTGATGCCGTCGATCGCGACGGTGAAATCGGGATCACCTAGGGTCTGCCCGATTTCTTGAGCCAGCCAGGCCTTTCCGAGTTGCGTCTGCAAGACTGCAAAAACAGCAACCAAGGATAGCGCCAACACACCGAGCACAAGGCCCAGCCAACGAAGGAATTTTGCCGCGCTATGCATCAGAAGGCCTGGCCGAGGCTGATATAGACCTGGATCGGGGAATCGGCGCTGCGCTTGTGCAGCGGCGTCGCGAGGTCGAGCCGCAACGGCCCGAACGCGGTGTAATAGCGCGCCCCTATGCCTACGCCGTAAAGCAGCGTGCGGCCGAGCTGCGGCACCGGGCTCTCGTAATAGCTGCCGGCATCAACAAAGGGAACGATACCGATCGTTTCGGTGATCTTGATGCGGGCTTCCATGTTGAGCACCAGGCTCGACCTCCCGCCGATCGGGTCTTTATTAGGGGCGAGCGGTCCCGCCAGTTGCCAACCATAGGGACGGATCGATCCGCCGCCGCCGGCATAAATGCGCTGGTCGGCGGGCAGCTGAAACAGCGGGGCGCCGTCGAGCGAGCCGAGCGCCAGTTTGCCGGCGAGGACCGTCCGTTGCTCGTCACCCAGCGCCCAATAGGTGCTGCCCGCAAGCAGGTTCGTCGCGAACGTAAGATGCGAGCCGGAGAAGGTGCGCGCCGGCGTAACGCTGAGCTGCGCGCGGTAACCGGTTGTCGGGTTGAGCAGATTGTCGGTCTGGTCGAGCTTGATATAGGCAGGCAGGCCGGCCAGCTCGTAACGCTGGGTGCCCATCCCTGGGACATTCGCCAACTGGGTGACATTTGCTTTTTCAGCCAAGAGGGAGAGCCCGCCGGTCAGCCAGCGGTCGAGGCGGCGCTCGATCCCGGCCGTGGCGAGCGCGCGCCGGCTATTATAGGCGACCGGCGTGTCGTTGGCGATCTCGGCGGTCGCCAGGAAGTCCTGATCGATGGCCAAAAAATCGGGACGGCGGAAATTCGCCCGGAACGCATCGATTTGCTGGCCGACCTCGGCGGAGAGCCGCAAATTTTCGGCGTTGCCGAACAGGTTGCGGTTTTCCCAAAAAGCCCGGGCGCCGAAGCCCTGGCTGGTGTTGTAGGCAAGTCCGACACCGATCGAGCGGTGCAACCGCTCCGTCAGATCGACTGTCATCCGCACATCCCCCGGGTTGTCGGGGTCCGCCTGCGGCGTGATCCGGACCGTGCTGAACAACCCGCTGGCGATCAGCGCACGGCGGCGTCTCTTCGACCTTGGCCTCGTCATAGACCGCTCCGCGCTGCCAGCGAATCCGTCCCTCTACATAACCCGGCTCGAGCCGCTCGAGGCCGGTGATCGCGAGCGGACCAAAATGTTCCACCGGTCCCGGATCGAGCGTGTATGTCACGTCCATCGTTTGCGCGGTCTTGTCGAGCTCGACCCGGCGATCCGCCACCTTGGCAAAGGGATGACCGCTGTCGCCGAGCGCCGTGACGAGCGCCGTTTCGGTTGCGACCACCGGGCCGGTGCGCGCGGGGTCGCCGGGTTTCAGCGGCAGCTTCTCGCCGTCCTGGGGGACCGATAAAGGCTGCCCGTCGGATCCCAGCACCTTAACCGAGGCGACGTGGTAAAGCGGACCCTGCTTCACCGTGACGGTCACCTTCGCGGTTTCGGCCGAGGTGTCGACGTCGTAAGAAAATTCCGCGTCCCAATAGCCGAGGCTGTGCGCGGCGTCCGCAAGCCGGCCGAGATCGCGGTCGGCGCGCCGGCGCAAGCGCTTCTTCGGACGCCGGCGGCTTGTCCTCGAGCGTCTTCAGCTCGGAGACCTTATCCAGCAGGCTCGCAAGATTGCTGTCCTCCACCCCCGTGATTTCGGCGCGGTAATTCAGATCGGCCCGCGCCACCGGACCGAGAAACAACACCGCGATCGGCCCAATAACCAAGAAAAATCGTCGAACCCGCATCCCACCCCCAAATGGGAACGGCGAGCAGAGATACCTTATTCCCCAACGCCGATGGCACTCATCCTCCCTTACCATCTGGCATGCCGCAACACATCATTTGTTGCATCTCGTCGAGGTACAAGGTGCTGCCGGACTCCGCTATGCGTCTGCTTACGGAACTCGAATTCACCCTACCGGCTAAGAGGACAGATAGAGGTTGTATCGTTTGGCGCAAATATTACCGAATCGCTCGCCTCTGATCGCTGTAGGCTTTCGCGAACTCGGCGCCGAGTAGAACGATCTGAGCCGAGTAATAGACCCATACGAAAACGATTATGAGTGCGCCTGCGGCGCCGTAGGTCGACGCCATGTTACTGCTTCCGATATAAAGGCTAATCAGATGCTTGCCAACCGTAAAGAGCAGGGCCGTTACAGCCGCGCCGAGCCAAACGTCCTGCCATTCCACTGGGTTATCAGGGAGTATTTTGAACATCATCGCAAAGAGCACGGTCGTAAAACCAAACGAGAATGTCGGGTGCACGATGTGCAGCATGATTGTGAGCCGCGGTAGGATTCGATCGAGATGGTCGCTGAACACCGCCAAGACCGCGCTGAACACCAGCGATACGAGCAGCAGGAAGCCTATCACGAGGATGACGGATAGGCTCAGTAGGCGAGACCTGAGAAGATACCACACGCCGAGGCTCCCGGTCGTCGGAGCCTTCCAGATGACGTTTAGAGCCGACTGCAATTCACCGAATACGGCGGTGGCGGCGATGATCAATGTGCCGATTCCGACCGCCGTGGCTATGATCCCGGACCGAGTGCTGCTCGCATTCCGCAGCAGAGCTTGCACGGCTCCGGCGCTTTCCGGACCGACGAGGTCGGCAAGCTCGCCGAACAGAGCACCTTCCGCGGCTTTCTGACCGAAGGCGAGCCCGGCGACTGCAATTACCATCACCAGAATCGGCGCTAGCGAGAATACGGTGTAATAGGCGATCGCTGCGCCCATGGTCGGCGCCCGGTCGCCGAGCCAGCTGTAAACGGCTGTCCGGCCTAAGCTGGCCCATCCTTGAAGCGAGATCGGAAAAATCCGCATGAGGACCCCGCCGGATGAAGCCGGTGGTAAAGGAGCCCGTTCGTGCCGCCATGCACCAGAAACTCTCGAATCATGAACCGCGTCCGCGGCAATGGGACGGCACCGCCTGGCACCTAAACGAGATCATCGCCAAGTCGAGCAAGAATTCCAAGAAAATACCTGTGCCGCCGATCGCGGCACGGTTTACGGCGCGCTCGGCACGCGCGGAGGGTATGGGTCGATCCCGTCTGGCGAAGTCAACTCGGCTATGGGTCCAGCTCGGGATCGCGGAAATCGGCTTCCTCCGTCGCGATATCGTCGGCGAGATGATCCAATTCTTCCGCAACCCGGCGCAACACCTCCTCCAGGTTCGGCTGGAGGGTTATGTCCGCCAATTGCCGAGCATGGTCAGCTTGCGCATGATAGCGGGTTGAGTGGGGCATACTGATGAAACGCCCCCGCCCGGAGAAAGTTCGCCCCGCTCCTTAACCCGCTCCTTAAAGGGTAAATGTTGTCGAATGGTTTGTGGTCCCCTCAGCGATCTCGGCACCGCTCACGCTCGTCACGCACTTCGCGAAGCCGATACTCCAGTCTTTCTCGCTCCTCACCATAACGCGGCGCATCGGCCAGCCGGTCGCGAAGATCGTGTTCCCTGTCCCTCAGGCGCTCGCAGTGCTCCCGATCATAACCCCGCTCGTCCTGGCGCTGCGGGGCGGCTCCGGGTATCCCCGGGATCGGAACTTGTATGTAGGGCTGCCCGGGGGGTGAGGTTTGAGCATGGACTGGCGCCTGGGCGAATGCGCTCGTGAGCAAAAGCGCGGAGAACGCGGCAACGCTGATCTTCATGGTCGTTACTCCCGAGTTTCGGAAAACCAATAACGTTTGATCGCGCCGCTTCTTCGACCCCCATACCGTCCCCGCACCGGGAACGGCGCACCGAAACACGTTATCCCCGAGGCCGATCGCGTTTAGCAGCAGTTCAACTTGTCTGTCTTACCAACTATTCACTCAGCCTCATTCAACGAGCTCGACCAGTTCGGCATCTACCGATTGCTCCATCTCCGGTTTTTCTGAGCTCACGGTTACCCGCGCTCTGATTACCTGCCCATCGACGGGCAGTGTAATCGTGTCGCCGCAGCCGGGCATTGACCGGCCATAAACGCGAAACTTCCTCTGAGAACCGTCCCCACGAGTCAGCACAACATCGTGTGTCACTGCATCATGTGTCATTGTCTATCTCCATCAGCGAGGTTCGCCATTTCGTAAAAGCTCTCCACCACCAAGTTAACTTGAAGCTGATCACCCGGGTTCCGCCAGCGCGGGCTGAAGGAAATTGAGTCTGGATCACTTTCATTTACTATTTCGTTGCCTCGCTGCTCCAATCCGTCTGCAATGTCGCGCAATTCCTGGCGCTGATGCTGCTGCACGCTCCGGTCAGTGATATCGGCGTCTGCTAAATGTGCAAAAAATGACACAGGCAGAAGACTAGAATCTGCAGTTCACACAGGACTGTTGCCGGGACGAACTGGTGTGCTCGGCTGTCCAACATTGGGGGACCTATCGGTTAGGAGCCTCTCATGCGTTCAATTTTTGCCGTCACCACCCCCTTGTTGCTGCTCTTGGGCATGGGCGTGGCCGACGCCGCCGATCCGACGCAGCTTGCCGAGACCGGAGGCTTCCTTCTGGGCAATGCTCGTCGCTGCGGCGTCCCAGTTGAGCGTGTGGAGAGCGCCGGAAAGGTGATCCACGACTTCATCGCTGCCGCCGCTAAAGATTCGAATGAGGCGGCGGCTGCGGATTTGCGCTTTTCCGAGATTTTGTCGCGAGCCGCTCTCCCGAACCAGGAACCGGACGCGTTCCCGTCCTGCACCGTGGTGATCCAGCAATTCGACAGGCTCGAGCTACACCATGACCAGACCCGCAGGAACCGGGAAACCCAGCGCATGAGCCAAGCCTTTTGACCACGCAAGATTGAACCAATATCAACTGAATGTTTGTATTATCAGAAGTAATCTCTCTTGTAACACCCGGCGGAGCAACGGAACTCAGTCTTTTTATCCGGTGTTGCCGAGACGACACCTTGAGGTGACAGAGTGCTGCGGGAGGAAAGGAGACTGCGCAATGGGACAGTACGAGGGGTTGACCCCAGAAGAAAGGGCTAGGATAACCGAAATCCAAGACTTTCTGATAGACCGATACGTAGAACAAAAGGAAGCACTCGAAAGAGGCGATGACGCCCGTGCGAAGCAGATTGGGCTGGAAATAAAAGAACTCCAGCATGAGAAGGAGGAAATCAAAGACTGGGCGGCTACGTAATCAACACGGGTCAGATCACGAAGATCAACTCGTGAAGCGCTGGCCGTTGCCGTTATCGGGTCCGCTCTCCTGATTTGTTTGAGAAGTGCAAACGCACAGGTCGGGGGAGCGGTGCAATACCCGCCCGCCCTCGGTCGGAGAGGATGCCCAACCTCCGCCGCCTGCGGGGATGATCCCCAGAGCATGTCGCCGCGACAGATCGAATTAGGCGTCAGCCGACCAAGCGAACGATCCGACCACGCAATCCGGCGCGTCCGTCCGCACCCATCATCCACATCGCCGCCGGCAATAAGCGGGAATTAGCGAGAGTGTGGGACAGCGGACCTTAGCCGCTGTTCCGCTCCGCCGCTCTTTCGAACTCGGCGTTTCAGGCGACGGATCTCCGGCGATAATTTGCGGTCGGGTGTGTCGCGCAGAAACGCGTCGATGCCGCCCTTATGCTCGATAGTCCGGATCGCCGCTGCAGTAATGCGCAACCGGATCGACCCCACAGTATCCGAAAGGACCGAAATCCGCTGCAGGTTCGGCAGAAACCGGCGCTTCGTCTTGATGTTGGAATGGCTGACATTGTGCCCGACCTGGACGCCCTTGCCGGTGATCCCACATTTGCGCGCCATACCAACCCCGACAAATCACTGACACAAATACGCGACGCGCGGCTCCCTTGAGGGCCGCGCGCTGGCCCATTTACGCTCTTGGGCTGCGTTTGGTCAAGCCGGTATGTCGGCGAGGAGCCGAGCTTTCGCAAGCCCTGCCGACAAACAACGTCAGTAGTTCCCGCGCGGCCGCGGTGGGGGTGCGCGTACCGGCCATGACTTCCTGCTCTACGGCGGCCAGGCCCGGAGCGACGCCGGGGGCGGCGCGGAAATGGTCGAGGAGCGCGTCGCCGATCTCTGACCACATCGCGGCGCGGGCCTGCTCGGTGCGCCGGCGCGACCAGGCGCCGGTGTGTTCGAGCGCGGCGCGAAACCGGTCGACATCGTCCCAGACCTCGCAAATGCCGATCCCCTCCAGCGCGGAGACGGCGCGGACCGGAGACCTGCCACTCGGGATAGGGCGGCCGGATCAGCCCCATCGCACTCGCATAATCGGCGGCTGTGCGGTGCGCTGCGGCGGCGAGTTCGCCATCGGCCTTGTTGACCAGCACCAGATCGGCGAGCTCGACAATGCCGCGCTTGACCCCTTGCAGCTCGTCACCCCCCGCCGGCGGCAGGATCAGGACGAACATGTCGACGATCTCGGCGACAGCTGTTTCGGCTTGGCCGACGCCGACAGTCTCGACCAATATCGCGTCAAACCCCGCCGCTTCACACAGCAGGATGGCCTCGCGCGTGCGCCGCGCGATACCCCCACGGGTATCGCCGGCGGAGGACGGGCGGATGAAGGCTTCCGGCGCGCGCGCCAGCTCGGCCATGCGGGTCTTGTCGCCGAGGATCGCGCCGCCGCCGCGCTTTGAGGCGGGATCGACGGCCAGCACTGCGATGCGCCGTCCGAGCGCAATGCCTGCGAGGCCAAAGCCCTCGATGAAAGTGGATTTGCCGGCCCCTGGCGGTCCGGAAATGCCGATGCGCACGGCTTTCCCGGTTTCGGGAAGAAGCGTCTCGATCAGCCTCTCGGCCTGGTCGCGATGGTCCGGCCGTGACGACTCGACAAGGGTGATGGCCCGCGCGAGCGCCCGCCGGTCACCCCGCCGCAGAGCCCGGAGCAGCTTTGCGCCGGTCACCCCATCCGGGCGGGAAAAAAGGACCCGTCGCCGCGCTTGCGGCGGACGCATTTGGCGGCCGTCTCCACCAGGATCTTGTCGACGATCTCGACCAGATGCTGCACGCGGAAGGGCTTCAGCAGATAGTGCTGGCCGCTGGTCTGAAGGCGCTCCCGATGGCGATGATCCCCGGTCACGAGGATCGGGCCGCATCCGTGATCACGCGCAATCTCGGCCAGTGCAAAACCATCCTCGTGTCCCGCCTGGGTCACGTCGATGACGACGATGTCGTAATCATCCTCGTCGAGCGCGTCTTGCATTTCCGCGCCGGTCTTGACCATCGCGAAACGGAAACCTTCGTCGTGAAAAATATCGCCCAGCAGATCGCGCACGTCGTCATCGTTTTCAACGATCAGTACCTTGCAAATCCGCGCCATTATCCCCCGTCCTATCGGCTCTGCGCCGGCCTGTCGGTTCAATCCGCCGCGAGGGCGGCTTCCCGTCGAACCGCCTCCTGCTGGCGGGCCCACATAGTCGCATAGATACCGCGCCGGAGCAGCAATTCCGTATGGTGGCCGCGCTCGACGATGTGCCCGCGGTCGAGCACCAGGATCTCGTCGGCATCGACGATTGTCGACAGCCGGTGCGCGATCACGAGGGTGGTGCGGCCATCGGAGACCTCAGCGAGGCTCGCCTGGATTTCGCGCTCGGTCTTGGTGTCGAGCGCCGAGGTCGCCTCGTCGAAGACGAGGATCTGTGGCGTCTTCAGGATCACGCGGGCGATCGCGACGCGCTGTTTCTCGCCACCCGAAAGCTTCAGACCGCGTTCACCAACCATTGTCTCGTAGCCGTCCGGCAGTGTCGTTATGAAGTCGTGGATGCGAGCCAGCCGGGCGGCTTTTTCGATTTCCACCTGTGTCGCCCCGGGGCGCCCATAGGCGATGTTGTAGTAGATCGTGTCGTTGAACAACACCGTATCCTGCGGCACCACGCCGATTGCGCGCCGCAGGCTGTCCTGGCTGATGTTGCGGATGTCCTGGCCGTCGATCTCGATCGAGCCGGCACTCGACGTCATAGAAACGAAAGAGAAGCCGCGCGATCGTCGATTTGCCGGCTCCGCTCGGGCCGACGATCGCGACCGTCGCGCCGGGCGCGACGTGGAAATCGACATCGGACAGTATCGGCCGCCTGAGATCGTAATGGAAATCGACGCCGTGAAACGCAACCGCACCCGCCCGGACCTTCAGTTCCGTCGCATTGGGCCGGTCCACGATCTCGGGCTTGACCGCCAGCAGCGCGGTCATCTGTTCGAGATCGGTCAATGACTGCTTGATGTTGCGATAAACCATGCCGAGGAAATTGAGTGGCGTATAGAGCTGGATCAGATAGGCGTTGACCAGCACGAAGTCGCCAACCGTCATTTCGGCTGCCGCGACGCCTTGTCCTGCGAGGATCATCACTGCGACGAGGCCGACCGCGATGATCGTGCCCTGACCGAGGTTGAGCAGGGTCAGGGTGGTTTCGCTCTTGACCGCGGCGCGTTCATAGGCCCGCAACGCCGAGTCATATCGGCGCGCCTCGTGTTCTTCATTGGCGAAATACTTGACCGTCTCGTAATTAAGCAAACTGTCGACCGCCTTCGTGTTGGATTCGGTGTTGCGCTCGTTCATTTCGCGCCGAAAGCGCACCCGCCAATCGGTGATCGAGAAAGTAAAGGCGATGTAGACGACGATCGTCGTGAACGTGACGGCGGCAAAGGTCCAATTGAACAGCCGCCAGAGGATCCCGCAGACCAGTAGGATCTCGAACAAGGTCGGCACGACGTTGAACAGCATAAAAGAGAGCAGGAAATCGATCCCCGCCGTGCCGCGCTCGACGGCGCGCGACAACCCCCCAGTGCGGCGCTCGAGATGGAAACGCAGCGACAAAGCATGGATGTGGCGAAAGGCCGACAGCGCCATCCGGCGGATCGCACGCTGGCTGACCTTGGCGAAGATGGCGTTGCGCAGCTCGTTAAAGCCTTGCGACATTACCCGGGCGAGGCCGTACGCGACGACCAATCCCACCGGCACGGCGATCGCGACGTTGGCTGGCGAAAGCGCGTCTATGGCATGCTTGTAGAGAAGAGGGACGCAGATATTGACGAGCTTGCCGGCGAGCAGAAACACCAGGGCCAGCACGACCCGCACCCGCAGCCCCAAGGACTCCCGCGGCCAGAGGTAGGGCGCCAACGATTTGAGCGCGCGCAATTCGTCTCTGAGACGACCCTTCTGGCGCGGCGGCCCCACCGCGGCGACCGGGCGCCCGCGCGGGCTCATCGCGTCGGCTCCGCCGGTTCGGGGCGTGTAAGCCGCGCCACGCCGGGACCGCGGACAAGTTTCAACGCGACCAACAGGGCGGCGGCGACCAACACCGCTCCCCAGAAAAAAGCCGCATTGCGGCCGAACTCGCCAAAGAAGAACCCGGCGGCGGCAGGGCCGAGCACTCGCGAAAGGCTGCCGACCGATTGCGACACGCCCAAAACTTCGCCCTGTTCCTCGCGTCCGGCCCGGCGCGAGATTAGGCTGTTGAGAGACGGCTGCGTCAGACCCATGCCGAGCGCCAGTGCGCTGATCGCTGGAGCGAGCACTGCCAGGCTGCGCGCAAATGGCAACGTGAGGAGCCCGGCGCCGATCAGTGCGAGACCGCAGAACAGCAGGCGCTCCTCGCCGAAGAGCTGAGTTAGCCGCCCGATCAGTCCGCCCTGCAGGATCGCGGAGAGTATACCTACATAGGAGAAGACGTAGCCTACCTGACGCGGGCCCCAGCCGAATTGCCCGACGGCCCACAGAGCGAAGGTGCTCTCCATCCCGGCAAAGGCCAGGATCACGAGAAAAAAGATCAGTATCAGGCGCGACAGCGCAGGGCGGCCCAGCACTCCGAGGATCGCCGCCAAGCGGCTGCGCGAGGGGCCGCCGCCACGCTGGTCGGCCGGCCGGCTTTCGCGCAACAACAGGGCGACCCCGCTAAAGGCGAGAAACGATAGCCCGGCGGCGACCCACGCCGGGGTCTCTACATCGGCGGTTGCCGGATCGTTTCCGGCGAGGAGTCCGCCCAAGGCCGGGCCGATGATGAAGCCGAGGCCGAAGGCCGCGCCGATCAGGCCCATCCCTCTGGCGCGGTCCTCCGGTTTGGTGATATCGGCGATATAGGCCTGCGCCGCGGCGATGTTGCCGGCGCAGGCGCCGGCGAGGGCGCGCGCCGCGAACAACATCCACAGCGCCGTTGCGCCGCCGATCGAGAGATAGGCGAGCACCGAGGCGGCCATGCTGACCATCAGCACCGGCCGCCTGCCGACGCGGTCGCTGAGCCTTCCCCATAAGGGAGCGGTGAACAATTGCATCAGCGAATAGATCGCCAGCAGCACCGTCACCTCTTGCGGCGAAGCGGCAAAGCGCAGCGCATAGAACGGCAACAGCGGGATGACGAGGCCGAACCCGACGAGATCGACAAAGACGATGAGGAAGAGGGTCGGCATCTGTGCCGCCCTGATATCGCGCACCCGCCGCGGCCCGGCAAGAGCCCGGCCGCGGAAACCCGGATATTCGGAGAGGGCAGGGATCACCCGCCCAGCGAGAAGGTCAGCGAGCCCCGCCCGGCAAAACCTGCAATTCTCGATGCAAGCGCACCGCGAAAACGACGGCGGGTGCAACCGCGAACGCCCAGGTAAGCGGCAAAGGCGCGATGCGCGCAATCGCAGTCGCCGCCCAAGCAAGGACGAAAAACACACTCCAGGCTACGGCAAGTGCGAGGAGACCAGCGAAGCCGGGTCGCCCGATCCGGCGCGTACTTTCCAACCAAAGGGCGGCGGCCGCCGCCACCACCCCGACGCCACCCGCCGCGATCAGCAGTTCGGGCACGGTGTGGCCTCGCGGTACCTGTCGCTGCGTGCGACGCGCTCGAACAGCAGCTCGATGCTGCGGCGATCGACGCCGTCACTCTTCATCAAAAGGCCAACCAGAGGATCTTCAACCAGTTCGGCGAGCGAATACTCTGTGATTTTGTGGTCCATAACCCTTCTCCCGATCCCCTGACCCATTCATCTCCAACAACCAGTAGCTAAGTCGTTAATGCAGGCGCGCCATACCGGATGTTCAGCGGGTCCAGCGTGGCAAGGAACCCAACCGGCGGGCCGGAATGCCTCAGTCGGGAACTGCGTTCATGTTCCCGATGAGTTCTCGCCCGTGCGGCATCGCAGGGCTGGACGCAGCCGGTGCGACGATTGACACTCGCGCGGTCATCTGCAGGAGAGGCGGCGATGGAACTGGGAAAACTCGGTGTTTGGATTTCGATGGACAGCATGACCGCAGCGGCGGCGGCGGCCTTCGCGAAACGGGTCGAAGATTGGGGGTATGCCGCGCTGTGGATCCCCGAAAGCCGAGGACGGAATGCGCTGGTGCACTCTTCCTGGCTGCTCGCCAATACGCAAAGGCTGATCGTCGCAACGGGCATCGCCAATATCTATGCCCGCGACGCGATGGCGATGGCGAATGGCCAGCGCGGCCTCAACGAGCAATCGGGCGGGCGCTTCCTGCTCGGCGTCGGCGTGTCGCATCGGGCTGGTCCAACAGCTGCGCGGCCACACCTACGGCAAGCCGGTCGCGACGATGCGGGCCTATCTAGAGGGGATGCGCGACGCGCCCTATCAGGCGCCGATGCCACGCGAAAAGCCGCTGACGGTGGTCGCGGCGTTGGGGCCCCGGATGATGGCCTTGTCATCCGAGCTCGCCGATGGCGCGCACCCGTACAACACGACGCCGGAGCATACCGCGAAGGCCCGCGCGATCCTCGGCCCGGGCAAGCTGTTGTGCCCGGAAGTCTGGGTCCTGTTGGAGACGGACCCGGCCGCGGCGCGGCGTGCCGCGCGTGAGGCGATTTCGCGCTACATGCAACTCGAGAATTACGTCAACAGCTGGCGGCGCGAAGGCTTCGGCGATGACGATCTCGCCGGGGGCGGCTCGGAGCGTTTCCTCGACGCGATGGTCGCGTGGGGCGACGAGGGTGCGATCCGCGCACGGGTCCAACAGCACTGGGACGCCGGCGCCGATCATGTGTGCATCCAGCCGATCAGTCCCCAGGGCTCGCGGCAGGCCGTCGACGACAGAATTTTCGGATTGCTGGCGCCGGCGCGCCGATCTTGACGCGTTTCGGCGCGCGGCCGACATTGTAGATCGATCTGCTTGCCGCACGGCTTTCTGCCGTACCGGATCGGAATGAGAGAGGGCTATGACCATGTATTCAGAAACCACCCGATCGATCAAGGTCACGGTCAAGCCATTCTACCTGGAGGACCAATCCTCGCCGGTCGAGAACCATTATGTCTGGGCCTACCATGTCCGCATCGAGAATTGGGGCAAGGAAACCGTTCAGCTGCGCCACCGGCACTGGCAAATCACCGACAGCCGCGGGCAGATAAAGGAGGTGCGCGGCGATGGCGTCGTCGGCGAGCAGCCGGTGCTCGCTCCCGGCGAGAGCTTCGAATACACCAGCGGCACCCCGTTGCCGACACCGTCGGGGATCATGGTGGGGACATATCAAATGGAAACGAGGGCCGGCGACAGCTTCTCGGTCCGCATCCCCGCCTTCTCACTCGACAGCCCCCATCAGCCGGTCCGGCTCAATTGAGCGCATGGCGGGAACCGTCCCGCCGGTAACCCTTCCAACCAACAAGAGAAACCTAATGCCGCGAGCTTTCCCCCAGTCCTTGTCCGTGTCCGAAAATTCTCTCCAACCGGTCCCGACGCGGCAGCCGACCCGCGAGGAAGCCTTGGACGCGGTTCGCACCCTGCTGCGCTGGGCCGGCGATGACCCCGGCCGCGAAGGGCTGCTCGGCACTCCCGACCGCGTCGTGCGCTCCTACGAAGAGTTCTTCAGCGGCTATGGCGTTGATCCGGTAGCGCTGCTGCAGCGCACCTTCGAGGAAACCGATGGTTACGACGAGATCGTCGCGCTAAAGGACATCCGCTTCGAATCGCATTGCGAGCACCACATCGCGCCGATCATCGGCAAGGTGCACGTCGCCTATCTGCCCAACAGGCGGGTGGTCGGCATTTCAAAGCTCGCGCGGCTTGTCGAAGTCTATGCCAAGCGATTGCAAATTCAGGAAAAAATGACGGCGCAGATCGCCAACACGCTCGACGAGGTGTTGCAGCCCAAGGGGGTCGCCGTGGTGATCGAGGCGGCCCATCAATGCATGACCACGCGCGGCGTGCACAAGCCCGGCGTCACGATGGTGACAAGCCGGATGCTCGGCGCGTTCCGCGACGACCCGTCGAGCCGGCGCGAGGTGCTGTCGATGATCGGCACCCCGGGCGGCGCCAAGCTCGACAATGTCTGAGTTCGCTAGCCTTTCGGCGGTGGCTCGGGAGCGGGCAGGACGCGCCTTTCGACCTCGCCGGCGAGATCGCCGAAACTGAGAAAGATGCGGTAGCTGCGCCACTCCCGGCGATATTCGATTTCGTCGGGCAGCGGGATCGAGGCGGTCGAAACCATCGCCAGAAGTTGCGCATCGCCCTGCGGCGCGCCGGTCACCACGCCAGGAGCCGGCGCGAATTTGTCGATGCCGAAGATGGTGCCTTCGTAAGGGGTATCGATCTGTCTTTGGTAAAACGCGACGCTCGGCGCTGGGTTGACATGGAGGTACGAAGCCGGCGTCGCCTGGCCGTCGGGCGAGACCAGCTCTGCGGTACGCAGCGGCAGCCGGTCGACCGCATCGACTTCGATGCTGTTGACGACGCTGCCGGGAGGGAAGCGGGCACTGACCTGATCCGTCGGCAATGGCGCCAACCCGCTCTCGGGGGCGCAGGCGGCGGCGAAAGCCAGCGTCAGCATAAAGGCGGCGGTACGCATACCGCCCCCGGGATCGATGCTGTCAGCCGTGCTGCGCTCCCGACTCTCGGCGTACCGCCTTTTGCAGAAAATCGAGAGCGGCGGCGACCTGCGGGTCGTTGCCCGTCCCGATGATCATCGGCTTGATCGGGTGCTCCGCCTCGGCGGTGTTGGTCCGAGCGGTGGTCGCGGAGCTGGCGGCCGGTGGCGAGTTGATCGAGCCTCCGTTCTTCAAAGCCCCGTAGAGATCGCTTTCGAAGCTGATCACGGCATTTGCCACCTGTTGGCTTTTCGGGACATTGACGACGATGTCGGGCGAAATGCCCTGGCCCTGGATTGAACGGCCGGATGGTGTGTAGTAGAGCGCAGTCGTCAGGCGAAGCGCGCCGCGACCCTCCAGCGGTATGATCGTCTGCACCGAGCCCTTGCCAAAGCTGCGCGTTCCCATCACGGTCGCGCGGCGGTGGTCCTGCAGGGCGCCGGCGACGATTTCCGCGGCCGAGGCCGAGGCACTATTGATCAGCGCGACCAGGGGTGTCCCGCGCAGCAGGTCGCCGGTCGCCGGAGCCCGGTAGACATGGTCGTCCGCCGTGTTGCGGCCGCGCGTCGTGACCACGACCCCGCCGTCGAGAAAAACCCCCGCGACATCGATCGAAGCGTCGAGCAACCCGCCGGGGTCGTTACGCAAATCGAGGATGAAGCCGTTGAGCCGGCCCTGCGTCCGCGCCTTCATTCTCTCGATTGCACCGGCGAGCTCGGAGGCGGTATTCTCAGTAAAGGTGGTAATGCGGGCATAGCCGATGTTGTTCGGCTTGAGGTCCGATTTGACTGAGACGACGCGGATCACGTTGCGCGTCAGCATCACCTCGAAAGGATTGCGGTCGTTGCGGGCGATAGTCAGGGTTACTCTGCTTCCCGCAGGCCCGCGCAGCCGCTTGACCACTTCCTCGACATCCATGCCAGTGGTCGGAAAAGCGTCGATCTTGACGATGCGGTCTCCCGGCTCGATGCCCGCCTCGGCAGCCGGCGTGCCGTCGATCGGCGAGATCACCTCCGGCACCTTGCCTTCGAGGGTCAGCTCGACCCCGATGCCGCCGAATTGGCCGCGGGTCACCGCGGTCATCTGCTGATACTGCTCCTGATCCATGTAATCGGAATGGGGATCGAGGCGCGTCAGCATGCCCTTGAGAGCATCCTTGGCGAGCTCGCCGCCGGTTACCGGCGCGACGTAATTTTTCTCGACCTGCTTCATCGCATCCTGGACCAGGCCGAGATCGCCGGCGTCGGCCGGGTAGGCGCCGGTACCCGCCCCGGCGCTGTCGCAGGCGGACAGCATCAGCGAGACCAGAACGACGGCAGCGGCTCTGCCTGCCGAGTGGTGCTGGCGTGAAATGTTGGTCATCGGGGTCTCGCGGAGCGTTGGCGCGGATCAGCCGCGCAAAATGTAATCTCTGGTGGGCCCGCTTCCAGGGCGGGCCTGCCGAGTTCGGTCAATCCAGGGAGAAACCGCGCCTGCGCAAGAAGGTCGGAAAGCTCTGGCCTTCGGGTTGGGCGGCCTGCCGCGCCTTGTCTTCCGACCAACCGTAAAAGGACGCGTCGCCAAAGACATCGGGCGAGCGCTGCTGCTCGCGCGGCAACGAGTATCGCGCATCGCGGCGTCGGTCATAGGCATCGACAGCTTCGGCAAGGCGCCGCTCGTCATAATGATCGATGTGAACGGTCGCCTCGAGCGGAAGGCGCATGCTGACGTATCCGGCGGTGGCGGGGTAGCCGACACACAGCCCCGCTACCGGGAATACCTTGTCGGGCAGACCCAATATCTCGGCAACCGCGTCGGCATGATTGCGCAGGACGCTGATCGGACAGCACCCGAGACCCGCCGTTTCGGCAGCCAGGATGAAGGTCTGCAAGACCAGCGCCGCGTCGATGGCGGCGTTGAAAAAGCCCTCGAGCCTGCCGTTCTCCTTGCTGTGACCGCGCAGCTCGCCGATCCGCTCCAGGCGGTGGGCGTCGCCGCAAAAGACCAAAAATTCCGGCGCGTTTCCGACCCACGGCATGTCGGGCACGAGCGCCGCGAGGCTGTCGCGGCTCTGGCGGTCCCTGACCCAGATGACCGTGGCTTGCTGGAAATCCGATTTCGAGGACGCCGAAAAGGCCGTCCCTAGCAATAGGCGCAGCAACGGCTCGGGAACGGGGTGCTCGGCATAACGCCGATGGGTTCGGCGCATCAGGACTTGGCGCAGCCATGGCAGATCGGGCGGGTCCGGCGTGGGCTTCGTCTCTTCACCAAAGCGCGCCCGCCACTCAGCCTCGTAGCTCATGCTCTTCTCCGCGCCGTTCCGCTCCCGTGGCAGAGGGGCTGATTTTAATGTTGTCGTCAACGGTATCCGGCAGCTAGCGTGAGTTCTGACGGTTGCGTCACACAATTCCTCGACCGCCACACGCCGATGCGAGGAGAATGCCCCCCACCCTAGCTCTGCCGCGCTGGCGGGGAGGGAAGGGGAGGAGGCCGCGGGCGAAGGAGGCAATGACGGATCTACAGGCTGATTATGTCGTTGTGGGCGCAGGTTCGGCGGGTTGTGTGCTCGCCGACCGGTTGAGCGAGGACGGTGCGCAGGTGATATTGCTCGAGGCTGGCCCCCGCGACTGGCACCCGATGATCCATGTGCCGGCCGGCGCTTTGCACTTGCGGGCCAATCCGCTGGTCAACTGGAATTACTATGCCGAGGCGGAGGAGGGCACTGCCAACCGGTCATTGCATTGGCCGCGCGGCAGAGTGCTGGGCGGCACCAGTTCGATCAACGGCATGCTCTATGTCCGCGGCAACCCGGCCGATTACGACGGCTGGGCGCAGATGGGCTGCCGCCGCTGGAGCTATGAGGACGTTCTGCCCTATTTCAAGAAGTCGGAAAATTATGTGTCCGGGGAGTCGGAGTATCGCGGCAAGGGCGGTCCGCTCCTCGTCGAAGATTACCGGACCATTCTGCCATTGACCCATCGCTTTGTCGAAGCCGCGCAAGAGGCCGGGTTTGCGTTCACCCGCGATTACAATGGTGCACAGCAGGAGGGGGTCGGCTATTCGCAGATGACGCGGCGGGGACGTTTGCGCGGGTCGACTGCGCGCACTTTTCTGGCCGAGGCGCGGCGGCGCCAAAATCTGCGGGTCGAGACCAAGGCGGTCGCGACGCGGCTGCTGTTCGACGGAAGGCGCTGCACCGGCATCGCGTTTCGCCAGAACGGCAGTGACCGTCGGGTCGCCGCGCAGCGCGAGGTCATCGTCAGCGGCGGCACTGTCAATTCGCCGCATCTGCTGCAAATTTCCGGCATTGGCCCCGCCGGCCATCTGCAATCCATCGGCGTCGAGGTGGTGCATGAATTGCCCGGGGTCGGCGCCAATCTTTGCGACCATTTCGCGGTTCGCGTGACGCACCGCGTACAGGATGAGGTGTCGGTCAATCAGCTGGCTCGAGGCGTGCGGCTGGCGCGCGAGGTCGGGCGGTTCGCCGCGACCGGCCGCGGTGCGCTGACCTTTGGCGTCACCACTGCAATGGTGTTCTGCCGCAGCCGCGAAGGGCTGGCGAGCCCGGATCTGCAGTTGCTGTTCACCCCGGGAAGCTACGATCCGAACGGCATCGGGCGGCTCGAGCGCGAACCGGGCATGACGATCGTCGTGTGCGCCGTGCGGCCGGACAGTCGCGGGACGATCATGGCGCGGTCGGCCGACCCGTTCGAGCCACCGGCGATCCGCCCGAATTACCTCTCGGCGACCAGCGACGAGGAGGTCCTGCTCTCCGGGACCCGTCATGCCCGGCGGATCTTCGCCGCCTCGCAATTGGCCCGCCACAGCGCCGCCGAGACGATGCCCGGTTCCGACATAAATTCGGATGACGCGCTGGTCGACTTCATGCACCGGGCCGGGATGAACCTGCATCATCCGGTCGGCACCTGCCGGATGGGAGAGGATCCGATGGCCGTCGTCGAACTCGCGGCTGCGGGTTCGAGGGCTCGCCGGGCTGCGCGTCGTGGACGCCTCGGTGATGCCGACCGTGACAACCGGCAACACCAACGCGCCAACGATCATGATCGGGGAGAAGGGTGCGGCAATGATCCGCGAGGACGCCGCGACGGCATGAGGAAGTTCATTGGCCTTCTCCCTCGCCCCGCTTGCGCAGGCCTGTCCGGAGAAAGTTGAAGGCCAGCCTTTAAAAATGGATTGCCGACGAAATCTGGCCTCAAGGACGCTCCGTTTCCCCTCTCCCCCCGCCGGCCGGGGGGAGAGGGCAGGGTGAGGGGGGCCGCCCGGCAAGATGATGCGCCGCCCACCTCACCCTCCCGCCGCTGCGCGACGGGCCCCTCCCTCTCCCCCCTGAGGCGGAGAGGGGCCTTTTGTCCGCGTGGAGTGCTCTTGGTTGAGCGGGGACAATCGAACAGGCTCCCCGGACAGCTCTGCCGCTTGTGGGAGAGGTTGGGGGTGAGGGGCAATGGCCAGCCGCACGTCGTCAAGCGATGCGGGGCAGCACCTTTTCGGTCAGCAGCATGAAGGATTGGTGGCTGAGCGGCGCGCACAGCAGATAGTCGAGGCCGATCTCGTCGCGCAATCGCAGGATCTCGCCGCCGACCTTGTCGGGGGTGCCGTGCAGGATGACCTCTTCGAGGTAACGCTGGACCGGATCGACGCCGGCCGGCGTAAATGATCCCTGCATGACCGGCCGGTGCTGTGCGCCGAGATAGGAATTGAGGATCCATTCGGCGCCGCCGCGCGCGACCGCCGCCGCCTCGGCCGCATTGTCGGCGAGCGCCACCAGCCGCGCGATCGGGATGTCGCGGCCGGCCTCGGAGAACCCGCCCGCCGCCAACTTCTCGGCATAGAACCGCCGTTTGCGGCCTATCTCGGGAGCCGAGGAGTGCGGGTCCATCAAGATCGAGAAGCCCCGGCCCGCCGCCCATTCGATCGCCCCCTCCGAGCTTGCCGCCATCCACACCGGCGGATGCGGCGATTGCGCCGGCTTTGGCAAAACCTCGAGGTCCTCGAAGCGGAAATGCCGGCCGGTAAAATTGAGCCGCTCGTTGGTCCAGGCCCGCAATACGATCTCGACCGTCTCGCGGAATCGCGACGCGCTCTCCTCGGGCGGCACGCCAAAGGCGGTGAACTCGACCCGCGCGAAGCCGCGGCCGGCGCCCCAATTGACCCGGCCGCCGGACAGCACGTCGAGCAGTGCGACCTCCTCGGCGAGCCGCAAGGGATGGTAAAACGGGGCGAGCGACACCGCCGTGCCGATGCGCAGCCGCTGCGTCCGCGCTGCGGCCAATGTCCCCACCATGTGCACCGAGGGGCACACGCTGAAGCTGCTGAAGTGGTGCTCGGCGAGCCAGACCGCGTCATAACCGGCGCGGTCCATGATCTCGATCCGCTCCAAGGCGCGAGCATAGACCGTGGCCAGATCGACCCGCCGCTCGGGCCAGCTGAAGAACTGCAGAACCCCGACCTTCACCGCTGCACCTCTTCGACCGTCCGCCAGAATTCGATAGCCGCCCGCGCGCAGCGCTCCGGCTGGAGCAGGTTGATGCCGTGCCCGTATCCGGCGAACAGCTCGAGCCGGCCGTGCGGCAGGGTCTCCGCAAAAATTTTCTGCTGCTCCGAGGCGATCCGGCTCTTGTCGCCGCTCAGCATCAGCACCGGAGCTTTGATCCCAGGAAGAAGCGGCCTCACATCGATCGATTCGAAGCATTCGTGCATGGCAGCGGCGATATCCGGGCGCGTCCTGTCCATTTCGGCGATGACCCATTCCTGCAAATCTGGGCTCGCATGCTCGAGGTCGAGCCGGTAGCTGAGGGTTTGCCGGCACCACCCGCCGGTGCCATGGGCCCGGATTGCCGCGGCGGTGCTCTCCAGGCCGAGCGCATAGATCCCGCGGATTTCGTCGGGAATGCGCGTCGGGGTGTTGCAAAGAACGAGGCTAGCAAACCTTTCGGGATGAGCCGCCGCGAGCAGCAACCCGATGATCCCGCCCGAGGATTCGCCGACCCAGTGCACCCGCGACAGCAAATGGGCATCGAGCACAGCCAAGATCTGGGCGCCGATCTTTTCCGAAGTGTAGGCGTAGCCCGGGGCCGGAACGTCGGACTCTCCGCACCCCAAAAGATCGGGACGATAAATGCGGCGCTTGTCGGCGATCGCCGGGACCCAGCGGTTCCAGAAATTCGCATTGCGGGCGAAGCCGTGCATCATCAGCACGGGCGTCGGCGCCTCCCATGGCCACAGGTAATCGTCGACAGCGCAGTGGAGGGAAAGCCCTTCAGTGAGACGGATCGTCGGCATCAACGGTGCTCCGTTTGAAGTGTTGGGCCTCTCACCCGTCATGCCCGGACTTGTTCCGGGCATCCACGACAGCTGCGGGCCGGTACCGCCGGCCCTGGATGGCCGGGTCGAGCCCGGCCATGACGCGGACTTGTGCCCGTCGATTTGCGCCGCGATGAGAGCGCGCCCGGCGCTGGCGACAGTTTTTGCCGGTCCGCTCGGGCCAAGCGATTGGCCGATCGCGTAGGCGCCGTCTATCAGCAGCTGCAATTGCTGGGCGAGGAGTTCGGGGTCGCGGGCTCGCGCTGCGGCGGCCAGCGCGCGGAGGCGCTCGTGGACGGCTCGCTTGTGAGCGAGGATTACGGCGCGCGCGAGGTGGTCGGGCTCGGGAAATTCGGTGCCGGTGTTGAGGAACGGGCAGCCGCGCCATTTCGGGTGCGAGGCTGTTGCCGCGACCATATCGAGCACGGCCTCGAGCTGACTGCGCGGATCGCCGTCGCGGGCGGCCTCCGCCTCGTCCCAGCGCCGCCAGAAAAACCCATTGCGGTCCTCGAGCCAGGCTGTGACGAGGGCGTCCTTTGATGGGAAGTTGCGGTACAGGCTCATCTTCGCGACGCCGGATCGCGCGATTATCGCATCGATACCGACCGCTCGAATACCGTTGCGGTAAAACATCTCCGAGGCGGCATCGAGAATGCGCTGCCGCGCCGGCTTTTTCTGCTCCGCCTCGATCATATCGCGTTCCTGCCCTGCGCCCGCTCAGCTTGACAGAGACAGACCTGTCTCTCACTTTGCCTCGGCATGTTCCAGATAGAGGAGGCCAGGGCGGATGGCAAGGCAAAGGAAGCTGCATTACGCCTGGATTGTCGCCGGTGTTACCTTCCTGACCTTGCTCGTGGCGGCCGGGCTGCGCGCCACCCCCGGCGTTCTGATCGTGCCGCTCGAAACCGAGTTCGGGTGGTCGCGCGCGACGATCTCCTTCGCGATCGGGCTAAACATTTTTCTTTATGGTCTGATCGGACCGTTCGCCGCGGCGGTGATGGACCGGTTCGGGCTGCGCCGAACGATGCTCGCGGCGCTGGCCTGCATTGCGGCGGGGGTTGCTCTGACCCCGCTGATGACGCGGTCCTGGCAGCTGATCATCCTCTGGGGAGTGGTGGTCGGCACCGGAAGCGGAGCCACCGCCTTGGTGCTCGGGGCGACCGTCGTGGCGCGCTGGTTCGCCGCCCGGCGCGGGCTGGTCATCGGCGTGTTGACGGCGAGCACCGCAACCGGCCAGCTGATTTTTCTGCCGGTATTGGCGGCCCTCGTGGAAAATTACGGCTGGCGCACGGTGTCGCTGACCGTGGCCGGGGTCGCGTTGGCGCTGCTGCCGGTTGTGGCTCTGCTGATGCGCGACCGGCCGCGAGACGTCGGGCTCGCGCCCTATGGTGCGGCCGACAATCGTCAGCCTGTCGCGTTCTCACGCGGCAACCCGGTGGCGACCGCGCTGCTCGTGCTGCGCGACGGGTTGCGGTCGCGCGATTTCTGGCTTCTCGCCGGCAGCTTCTTCATCTGCGGCGCTTCGACTAGCGGCCTGATCGGCACACACCTGATCCCCGCCTGCCTCGATCACGGCATCCCGCAGGTGACGAGCGCGAGCCTGCTCGCCGCGATGGGGGTCTTCGACCTGGTCGGGACGACATTGTCAGGGTGGCTCAGCGACCGCTGGAGCAACCGCGGGCTTCTCGCCTGGTATTACGGGCTGCGCGGGCTGTCATTGATCTACCTGCCGTTCGCCTTCGGCGTTTCGTTTTATGGCCTGTCGCTGTTCGCGGTGTTCTACGGGCTCGACTGGATCGCGACGGTGCCGCCGACCGTGCGGCTCGCAGCGAGGATTTTCGGCCCAGAACGCGGCCCGATCATCTTCGGCTGGATCGCCGCGGCGCACCAACTCGGGGCGGCACTGGCCGCCTTCGGCGCCGGTGTGTCGAGAGTGAACCTCGGAAGTTATCTCGAGGCATTCATGCTGTCGGGCCTGCTCTGCCTGCTCGCCTCGCTGATGGTGCTGTTCATCGGCCGCCGGGACGCGGCTGTGCCCGTCCCGATTCCTGCGGAATAGACCTTTCAGGTCGAGAGACCCGGCATCCGTCACGCGGATTTCGGGGTGAGGTGCGCAACTTTGGGTATAACTTCGCGGGCGAGAAGCCGCATTGATTCGTGCCAAGCCTCGGCGTTCCCGCTGTAGTCGAAGCAGAACAGAAGCAGCGCTCCGAACCCGCCGACCTCGTCGTACATCCGCTCGATCTTCTCGATGACGGTCGCCGGCGAGCCAATCAGCCAATTGTGGCGGGCACAATACTCCGGTGTGACGTCGCTGTCGGGGATTTCGGGATCGTGTTTCAGGAACTGGATCACGCCGACATTGGTCAGTAATGGCAGAAAATACTCGCGCATCATCCGCCCCATCATTCCCCCGACCGACAATCTCCAAGCCTCGGCATCGCTGTCGGCGACAAAGATCTCGCGCACCAGGCGCCAGTCGGCGCGGCTCGGCCGGCGCCCGGTGCGGCGGGCGCCTTCCTCGACCGACTCCCAGTGGCTGGCGACATAGCCGGGATTGAGGTTGAGGCTCATCGGCAAGAAGCCGTGCTCGCCGGCCAGCTTCAAGGTGTCCGAGCCCTTGCTGACCCCGGCGACGCCGATCGGCGGATACGGTTTTTGAAACGGCCGGATATGGGGGCGCAAACTTTCCAGCATCAGGTCCGTCTTGGTCACCTTCCAGTATTTGCCGACGTAGTCGAACGGCGTTTCCTCGGTCCACAGCTTCAGGATGATATCGAGCGCCTCGCGTGTCATTTCGCGGTGCTGCCCGGCGTTGCCGTCGACGTTGAACATCGCCCAATCGCTCGGCAGGCCGCTGGCGGCGACGCCAAAATTGAGCCGGCCCTGAGCCAAGTGGTCGAGCATCGCGACCCGATTGGCGAGCTCCGCCGGGTGGTGATAGGGCAGCAGGAACCCGCCGGGAGCGAGCCGGATACAGCGCGTCTCCATCAATGCTTGCGCGATCAAGAGATCGGGCGCGGGATGCGGTTCCCACGGCGCGGTGTGATGCTCGCCGATCCAGCCCTCGCTAAAACCGAGCTCGTCGGCCCAGCGTAGGGTCTGAAGGTCCCACCGATGACCATCGAAGAGACCGCACTCCGGCGGATGCGATGGCATCGTAAATAGGCCGTATTGCATCAGGACCTCCCGGCTGCTGGTTTGGCGAAAATAGTTTATCGGGGGCCAGCATCCAACCGCGCATTTGGCAGGACGACAGATCGGCGCAATCCCTGCGGTCTCGGTTAATTTATGTCAGTTTCCGCCCATATGTATCCAATTGTGACAAAAACCACCCCAATCTGCCTTGTTTTTGCCGCAGGTGGGTTGGAATGTCGCACCCACTTCGGCTCCAGCCCCCGTCCCCCACGGGTGGACTTGGACCCACAGGCAGTGCTTACACAGATCGGGAGGGTCAGCAATGACCAAAACCACCTCGTCTCGACGGCGCACGAGGAGACGGCACGTACGGGAGAAGGCGACCATCGATCACTTGGTCCGCGCCGTATATTCGAAAGGTGATGAAAGAGGGACGACGCATCCCCCAATGACGGCATCCGGTCTTTCGGTTGAAGAGCAGGTCCGCAAGCAGTGGCATCCCGGCCTGGGAGGTCTCGCGCTCTTCTAAAGGACCGCCACAACCTTCAGCGCATAGTCTTTCTTACAAATAGAGCCGGTGTTCCCACCGGCTCTATTTTTGTGCCGAACATGTGATTGGCAGCTTGGAGCTGGAAGTCCTCCGCCCAGGCTGATGGCGGTGAAGGGCCAGCGAGCCGCAAGGGCGTCGCGTTGCTAGGCGAAAGATTTTCCATAATATATATTATGCGACATTCTCATGTAGCAGCAACGTGCAAATGTCAGTGCCGTCCAACTTAAAAATGTCAGTCTCCCCGGCTTTTTGGCGGCTGAGGGGGGCGATCATCGATGGCGGTGCTAAGCGTGAGCGATGGGGAGTTACGGCGTCTCGAGATCCTGCGCGATGTCGATCGTGGTGGTCTGCCGGTGCGTGCGGCGGCGCAGCTGTTGGGGCGCAGCGAGCGCCAGGTATGGCGGTTGCTGAAAGAGTTTCGCTCCGCGGGCGCGGCGGGTTTGGTCCCCAAGAAGCGCGGGCGGCCGAGCAACCGGCGGACGGCAGCGGCGGTGCGCGCCGGGCGCTGTGGATCGTGCGTCAGAACTATGGCGATTTCGGGCCGACCTTGGCCGCCGAAAAGCTCGCCGCCGAGCACGGCTTTTCGTTCTCCAGCGAGACGTTGCGAAAGTGGATGATCGCTGACGGGCTGTGGCGCGATCGCAAGCAGCGCAAAAGCGGTCCACCAGCCGCGACGGCGGCGCGACTGCGTTGGCGAGCTGGTGCAGATCGACGGCTCTGAGCATTGGTGGTTCGAAGATCGCGGGCCGCAATGCACCTTGCTGGTGTTCGTTGATGACGCGACCAGCCGGCTGATGCATCTGCAATTCGTCGAGACGGAGTTGACCTTCGCCTATTTCCATGCGGCCCGCGCCTATCTGGAGGCCCGGGCAAGCCGGTCGCATTCTACAGCGACAAGCATGGGGTCTTCCGGGTCAATCATCCACGGTGCGCTTGGCGGAGACGGGATGACCCAGTTTGGCCGCGCCCTGCACGCGCTCAACATCGAGATCATCTGCGCCAATTCGAGCCCGGCTAAAGGGCGGGTCGAACGTGCCAACAAGACGTTGCAAGACCGTCTGGTGAAGGAACTCGCCTGGCGGGTGCCGCAACCCTGGCGGAAGGCAATGCCCTCCTCCCGGCTTTCATGGCCGACTATAACGCGCGCTTTGCCAAACCGCCGGCGAACAACAAGGATGTGCACCGGCCGCTGCGCGCCGGCGATGATCTCGACGACGCCTTTGCCTGGAAGGAAGAACGCGCCCTGTCACAGGCAATGACCCTGCAATTCGACAAGGTGATGTTCATTCTGAAGCCGAGCGAGCAAGCCAAGGCGGCGATCGGCAAACGGGTCACCGTCGTCGATTATCCTGATGGGCGGCTCTCGATCCGCTACCCGGCGTCGAACTCGCGTATCGGACGTTCGACAAGATTCGCCACGTCTCGCAGGCCGCGATCGTCGAGAACAAACAGCTCGGTGCCGCGCTCGCCTTCATCCGCGACCAGCAGCTTCGCCGCGAGCCCGAGCATCGCAGTGATCGCGCACCGCGGCGCCGTGATCAGCACAACCCTCGTCTGTTCAAAGTCGGCTGAGCGGTTCTACGAGCCGGGCGTGCTGACGCCGGCCCGGTAAAGAACTGGTGCAGTTTCGAGCTCCGGTCAATCGGGCGGCGGTCGGACGCTGCGCTACGCTGGGGCTCCGCGCCCGCCCGCCGCCCGAACCCAGCGCACTGACATCTCTTCTGTCACGGGCCCTTGTTGGTCAATCCCTCTGAGCCATAATCCTGTCGCCGGTGTCTTGCTTCTGTCCGGGGTCGGCGCTCGGCCGCCACCTGATGGGGTCGGATGAGGAGCAGGTCGGCCAATCTAACAACGCGCCGTAGCGAGGCTCTGCTGAAATGTCATCGGCCTGACTTGATCCATCGTCCCGGCGACGGGACCTTGCTCCGGGCGGCTGATGTCTGGACCCGCCCGAACCTGCCATCTCCTTTCGGTTAGCGAGCTGCGGCCACCGCAGCTTTGTCGGCCAGGAAGTTTGTTCCGTCGGCCAGCATGCGGTGCAGAACGACGGCGAGCTTGCGGGCGAGCGCGACCTTGGCCTTGCGCATACCGGCGCGATTAGCCAAGCGCATCCCCCAGCTCTTCAAGGCAGAACCCTTCACCGGCCGCGTCAGGATGACGTTGGCCGCCTCGTAGAGTGCGGTACGCACGCCGCCGTCCCCGATCTTGGAAATGCGACCGGTTACATCGGTCTCGCCCGACTGGTACTTCTTGGGGGTCAATCCGAAATGCGCTCCGACGGCCTTGGAGGATCTGAACCGGCCCGGATCGTCGATTGCCGAGACGTCGGTGAGGGCGACGATCGCGCCAACGCCCGGCGCGGTCATCAGCCGCCGCACGCGGCCGTCCTCGCGTGCCAGTGATCGAAGGCGCTTTTCCAGCTTCTGCCATTGCTCGAACAGCGTGCTGCGCGCCGCCAGCAACGCCTCGGCAACCATCGACAGCGTCGGGTGGTCAGCGACCCGTTCGCGGATCCGGCTTGGGAAGGTTCGCGGCGTCGTTCGGCCGACCTTCAGCCCGAAACCGCGCAGCACCCCGCGCAGGCTCATCTCCACGTCATGGTTCTTGGTCTGCAGCAGCTTGCGCGCTGTCAGCAACGCTCGTGTCTCCTGGGCCGCCAGTGACTTGCAGTGCACCGGACGAAACCAGCCGAGCCGCATCAGCTGGGCAATGCCGCGTGCGTCGTTGCGATCGGTCTTGACCGGCATTGCCTTGAATGCGTCCCGCACGTGCCGGGTCTCGAGCAACTCGACCGGCAATCCCGCATCCCGCATGCCCGCATACAGCCACTGCGACAGCGGTCCGGCTTCCAGCCCAATCCGCGTCATCGCAAGCTCTAGGCCGTGGAACCAGCCGATCAGGATCTCGGGCTCGCTGACCACCTTGGCCTCGCGCACGATCCGCCCTGTCGCGTCGACAACGCACAGGCTTGCACTTTCCAATGATACGTCGATACCGGCATAGTGCTCCATGGTCGTCCCCCAATGATGCTTGGAGCAGGCCCAGCCTGACTCCGTTTCCCAACGACATCATCCTGAGGGACGGCCACCGCCACAACCACGGTCGGTTGCCGGCCCGTGACCCCATCTATCTTGCACCGACACGGCAGGACTTAGTTCCCCATGCGGTGCTCTTTGCGGTACCGGTGATACCATGTTGCTGGAGAACGCCGCGTCCAACGAGATGAATGAGCGACACGCGCATGACACCTCTCGATCGTCTGCTCGAAATTATGGCGCGATTGCGCGACCCGGAGCGCGGTTGTCCGTGGGATCGCGAGCAGGACTTCTCGACGATCGCGCCGTACACGATCGAGGAGGCCTACGAGGTGGCCGATGCGATCGCTCGCGGCGACATGGCCGCGCTAAAGGACGAGCTCGGCGATCTTCTGTTTCAAGTCGTCTTCCATGCGCGGATGGCCGAGGAAAAGGGGCTCTTCGGCTTCGAAGATGTCGCCGGGGCGATCGCGGAAAAGATGGAGCGCCGCCATCCGCATGTCTTCGGCGCCGTCCAAATCAATTCGGCGGCGGCGCAAAACAGGGCGTGGGAGGAACACAAAGCGGCCGAGCGCCGGGACCGTGCTCAAGCCAGCGGAGCGGCCGAAAGCGTCCTCGATGGAGTAGCGTTGGCTTTGCCTGCTCTGCTGCGGGCCGACAAGATACAAAAACGTGCAGCGCGCATAGGCTTCGACTGGCCCGACGCGCGACCAGTGTTCGATAAGCTCAAAGAAGAAATCGCCGAACTCGAGAGCGAGCTCCAGAAGCCAGCGGGGTGCCGTGCCTTGGAAGAGGAGATGGGCGACATCCTTTTTGCGGCCGCCAACCTCGCGCGGAAGCTCGACATCGACCCGGAAGCAGCACTGCGGCATGCCACCGCCAAATTCGAGCGACGCTTCCGCCGCGTTGAGACGCTCGCCGCCGAGCGTGCGGTGGGCAGCGGTCTGGACGCGCTCGAAGCCGTGTGGCAGCAGGTCAAGCGCGAAGAGCAAGAGGAGTAGGCCGTCAGATGCGCTTCGGAGGCGGAAGCGGGATACATTTCCGGTGTCGGTGAAGGGTGTCCTCCTGGAGGACTGCCGCGTCGTGCTTCTCTTGAATGAACGGGACGAGTGGGAATTGCCGGGTGGTCGGCTGGAACACGGCGAAGATCCGGTCGCCTGCCTCGAAACGCGAATTTGCCGAGGAACTCGGCGCCGAAATTGTCGCGGGTGGGATCCTCGATTGCTGGCTCTATCAGGTGGTGCCGGGAAAAGAGGTGCTGATCGTGACTTACGCCGTGCGCCGCGTCGACCGGCGAGAGTTCCGCGTCAGTCGGGAGCACCGGAAATTCGGTGTCTTTGCAGTCGGCGGGCTGTCGGGTTTAACAATGCCGGAGGGCTATCGCCGTTCCATCCGAGAGTGCGCGGCGCGACACGCCTCTTGTTAGCGTTAGTGCAGGCGCCGCCGATGTCGGAGCCGCGCAATGTCCTCTTCAGGCAATCGAGCCGAGATGTGCGCCGCCTCATTGTCGTCGCGCCGGCCCAGCACCTCGCCGCGTTGGTATATCCAAGCCAACGTCTTGCCATCGGTGAGCGGGACATCGAGCCGCACGACGCGGGTATCGCTCTCGAGCCGGCGCTCGATCAGTTCGAGCAACCCGTCGCATCCCTCACCCGTCGCGGCCGATAGGGCTATGCTCTGTAAATTGCGCAGCCTTTGCTGTTGCAGGCTTTGCCGCGCCGCCGGGTCGAGCAAGTCGATCTTGTTCAGCGCCTCGATCGGCCCCTCCTCGACCGGTTGATCGAGTCCCAGATCGACGAGGACGTTCATCACGTCGTCGCGTTGCGCCTCGCTGTCGGGGTGATGCGCATCGCGGACATGGATGATGATATCAGCTTCGGTAACCTCTTCGAGCGTGGCGCGGAAGGCGGCGACAAGATGGGTCGGAAGGTCCGAGATGAAGCCGACCGTGTCGGATAGGATGACTTGCCGCCCCGACGGCAAGCCGAGCCGCCGCATCGTCGGATCGAGGGTCGCGAACAGCATGTCCCCGGCAGTCACCGACGCGTTGGTCAACCGATTGAACAATGTCGATTTTCCTGCATTGGTATAGCCGACCAGCGCCACCACCGGATAAGGCACGCGGCGGCGGGCTTCGCGATGCAAATTCCGCGTCCTTCTGGTCGCGTCGAGGTCGCGCTTCAACCTGGCAATGCGCTCGCCGATCAGCCGCCGGTCGATTTCGAGCTGGCTTTCGCCTGGGCCGCCAAGGAAGCCAAACCCGCCGCGCTGGCGCTCGAGATGTGTCCAAGAGCGCACCAGGCGGGACCGTTGATAGGTCAGCGCCGCCAGCTCGACCTGCAAGCGGCCTTCATGGGTGCGGGCCCGCTCGCCGAAAATCTCGAGGATAAGCCCCGTCCGGTCGATGACCTTGGCTTGCCAGCGCCGTTCGAGATTGCGCTGCTGCACCGGGCTCAACGCGGCGTCGATGACGACGAGCCCGATTTCGTTTTCGCCGATCAGTTCGGCGAGGTTTTCGACAGTGCCGCTGCCTAAGAGGCTACTCGGGCGCGGGCGTGTAATGCGGGTGATTTCGGCACGGATCACGTCCAGACGGATCGCCTTGGCGAGACCGACCGCCTCTTCCAACCGCGCTTCGACCGAGCGCCCGGAGATCTCTCTAACGTGCCGCCCAGGTGCCGTTTTCGACACCGGATGCACGACAAGCGCCCGACCTGTCGAGCCCGCGTGGACGGCCGCTTGGGTATCCGCCCGGTTCAGGATTTGGCCATTTCCTTTGGTTCGAAAAGCTGGATCGGCTGCCCGGGCATCACCGTCGAAATTGCGTGCTTATACACCAGTTGGGAATGCGCATCCCGGCGCAGCAAAACACAAAAATTATCGAACCAAGTAATGATTCCTTGCAACTTGACGCCGTTAACGAGGAAGATGGTTACCGGAGTTTTGTTTTTCCGGACATGGTTCAAGAAAACGTCTTGAACGTTTTGCGATTTTTCCGGAGTCATGGGTCTTCCCCCACTCCCTTCTTGGAACCGAGCCGGCCAGTTCACACCGAAGACCCGGGCGGGACCGCCGAGTTGCTGCAATCCAGATGGGCGCGCGACGGCGAATCACAAGCCCCGCACAAAGTGAAACAAAGACGCACCATCGGGGAAGACAAGAGACGGCTCGCAACCGAGAAACTCCTCCTCGGTCGCTCCGTTGCCGAGCAAAACCGGAATGCAACCGCTGTTGTATGCGCACTCCATGTCGGTACCGGTGTCGCCGACGAGCCAAACCTGCTCGCCGGGCTCGATTCCGCTCGGCTCGAGAGCCAGCGCGACCGGGGCGGGGTTGGGCTTGTCCCGCGCTGCGTCGCCTGCCCCGATGACGCTGCCGAACAGCTCGGACCAGCCGATTTGCTCGGCTTCACGGCGCAGCAGAGCGCCGGTCTTGTTGCTGACCACCCCTAGGAAAATGCCCTCTGCGAAGAGGCCGCGGAGCAATTCACCGCAGCCCGGCAGCGGGCTCAGCCGGTCGAGATGTATCCTGCGGAAGGCGTCGAGATAGATGCGCCGCGCCTCTTCCCAGCGGTCGCCGAAATGACGCGGAAAGCTCTCCTGCAGACTGAGCCGGACCCGTTCTTTGGTCTCCCGTAGCGACCACAACGGCTTCTCCATCGCCGCCATGGCGGCGTTGAGCGCTTCGTGGATTGTCGTCCAGCTGTCGACCAGCGTGTTGTCCCAGTCGAACAAGATCGCCCGCGGCCGGGCAAGACCCTGCGGCGCTGCCGCCGCGACGCTGGCGGCGCTCACGCCGTTCTCGCGACATAAGCCAGGTAATGCTCCCGCAATCTTCGATGCACGGCTGCCGAGCGGTGCGGCGGATATTGGCCGTCGACGTAAACGACACGCGACATTGATCTCTGTCCCCCATCACCCCGCCCTCGCCCTTCCCCGAGAGCCGGGACGGAGGTTCAAACCCCGACCTTCAACGGCCGATCATTGCCGAAAACGCCCAAGGATTTCAACTTACGGTGCAGGGCCGACCGCTCCATCCCCACAAAGGCGGCGGTCCGCGAGATATTGCCGCCAAATCGGGTGACTTGGGCTATGAGGTATTCCCGCTCGAACACCTCTCTTGCGTCGCGCAGGGGCAAGGTCATGATTTCGCTGCCCTTGTCCCATTTCACGACGGTGGGAGCGATCGCCGTGATTTCGTTCGGGAGCATATCGGCGCGCAGCGGCTCGCGCGCGTCGCCCGGGGCCATGATCAACAGCCAGTCGATGACGTTGCGTAGCTGCCGTACATTGCCCGGCCATGTGTAAGCCTGCAGCGCCGCCATCGCATCCTCGCCGAACTCGCGCGGGGTGAGACGTGCCGCTTCGGACGCTCGAGCCATGAAGTGACGCGCCATCAACGGGATGTCCTCGCGCCGGTCGCGCAGCGGCGGCAGGCGAATCGGCACGACGCTCAAGCGATAGAACAGATCCTCGCGGAACCGCCCGGCGCTGATTTCCCCGCCCAGTTCACGGTTCGACGAGGCGACCACCCGGACATCGACCTCGACGCGGCTCGACCCCCCTACCCTTTCGAACGTCTGCTCCTGCAGCGCACGCACGATCTTGCCCTGCGTCTCGAGCGGCATGTCCGCCACTTCGTCGAGGAATAATGTGCCGCCATGCGCGCGCTCGAACGTGCCCACCTTGCGCGGTGCGCCGTCGATCCGCGCCTCAGTCCCGAACAGCTCGATTTCGAGCCGTTCGGGCCGCATCGTCGCGCAGTTGACCGGAACAAAAGGCCCCTTCGAGCGCCGCGACCGCGCATGCAGGAGACGCCCGACAACCTCCTTGCCGGAGCCAGGCGGGCCGGTAATCAGTACCCGGCTGCCGGTCGGGGCTACCCGCTCGATCTGTTGCCGCAGCTGGTTGGCCCCCGACGAGATGCCGACCAGGTCGAGGTCGCCTCCGGCGCGCAGTCGCAACTCCTCGTTCTCCCGCCGTAACTGCGCCGCCTCGATGGCGCGCTCGACAACCAGGAGCAAGCGGTCTGATTTGAAGGGTTTTTCAAGAAAATCATAGGCACCCAGCTTGATCGCCTCGACGGCTGTTTCGATCGTCCCATGGCCGCTGATCATGACCACCGGCACCGACGGCATCTCGACGCGAAGCTGCTTCAGGATCTCGATCCCTTCGAGCCCGCCTCCCTGCAGCCAGATATCGAGGATGACGAGGGTGGGCTGCCGCGCCTGGATCGCGGCGGAGGTTTGCGTGGTGTCGGCGGCTTCGCGGGTGGCGTAGCCCTCGTCCTTGAGGACACCCGCAATCAGCATGCGGATATCGGCTTCGTCGTCGACGATCAGAATATCATGCGCCATGGCTGACCGGGCTCAATTCCATGGGCTCATCCGCCGCATCGAGACTTTGCGCAGCGCGAACCTCCGAGGCGGCAAAATGGAGACTGACGCGGGCGCCCTCCGTCTCCCCATCCTCCAGGACCAGCTCTCCGTGATGATCTTCCATGATCTTCTTGACAATGGCCAGACCCAAGCCTGTGCCCTTTGTCCGCGTGGTGACATAAGGCTCGGTCAATTGCTCGCGCCCATGCTGCGGCAAGCCCTTCCCGTCGTCTTCGATAATTACGGCGGCCTGGCCATCCTCCTCCGCAACCGACACGCGGATGCATCCTGCCGGGGTCGCGCTATCCTCCGCCCTGCGCGCTTCGATCGATTCGATTGCATTCTTGACGATATTGATCAGCGCCTGGCCAACCAACCGCGCATCGCAGTTGACCGATATCGGGCTCGCCGGGAACATCGGCTCGAAGACGATCTCGGGATGGGCGGTGCGCTGCAGGAATACTGCCCGGTGCACGATCTCCACCAGATTTTCGGGCTTTAACACCGGCGTCGGCATTCGCGCAAAAGACGAGAATTCATCGATCATCCGGCCAATATCCCCGACGTGCCGAATGATCGTGTCCGTACAGATCGTAAAGGTTTCGACGTCGCTCCTGATCTCTTTCAGGTATCTGCGCCGCAATCGTTCGGCAGCCAACTGGATCGGCGTCAGCGGATTCTTGATTTCGTGGGCGATACGACGGGCGATGTCGGCCCAGGCCGCCTTGCGTTGGGCCGACAACAGCTCGGTGATATCGTCGAACGTCACGACAAAGCCGCTCATAACTCGGCCATTGTGCTCGGCGGCGATGCGAACGAGCAAGGTGCGGGTGCTGTTGCCGCGAACCAGGTCCACCTGCGACTGCGCCAGGCGATCTGGACGGCGTTCCGCCTCGTCGAGCAAGCCCGCCATTTCCGGCGCGACTTCGGCGAGATCCTGTCCAATCGCTTGTTCGAGATCCGCGCCGAGCAGCGCCGAGGCCGAACGATTGGGCAGATTGACCCGTCCCAAGCTATCGAGTCCGATCACCCCGGCCGAGACACCCGTCAATACGGTCTCGGTAAATCGCCGCCGCTCGTCGAGCTGCCGATTGGCCTCCCTGAGCTCGCGCTGTTGACTCTCGATCTGGTAGGTCATTCGGTTGAAGGCGCGGCTCAGCGAAGCCAGTTCGTCATCCTTCTCCCCTTCCGGCACACGAGCCGCGAGATCGCCGCCACGGACCTGCTCGGCCGCAGTAATCAGTCGGCTGATCGGGCCAGCAAATTGGGCGGCAAAATGAATGCCGATGGCCACCGCCGCCACCAGGAACAGCATCGCCACCAAGATGAAGATCAGCGCGAAGGTAATCTGAAACCCGGAGCGTTGGCCTTCCATCTGCTCGTACAGCGCGGCGGCGCGCTGGGTCTCCTCCATGTGATTTAACACCCGCGGCTCGATAAACCGCCCGACATAAAGATAGACGTCGCCAAACTGGTTGAGCCGCACCAGAGCCCGCACCCGGTCATCGCTGTCGTTGGTCATTATCGCCACATCGCCGGTGTCCGCGAGGTGGATCGCGTCGTCGGGAACGGGCTCGAAACCCAGGGTGAACGAAAGACTAGAGCGCGCCAGCATATGGCCGGCGCGGTCGAACACCATGGCCTCGGTCAGTCCGCGCAGGGCCGCCTGAGCCGAGACCACCTGCTGCAGATGCTGGGGATTGAGCGCCAGCTGCACGGAATCGCGGTTGAGGTCGTTGGCCATCGCCAAGACATCGGCGCGGATCGCCTGCTGATGCTCGTGCAGATAGGCTTCAGCGACGGCCAGAGATTCGGTGATTGCGGTACGCACTCTGTCGCTGAACCAGAGATTCCACCCCAAAGCTGAAGAAAAGATACGAGAAGCCGGCGACGATGATCGTCGGCATTACCGCGATCAGGCTGAACAGCACGACCAGTCGGATTTGCAGCCGCGAGCCGGCGAGGCCGCGTCGCCGCTCGGCCCAGACCTCGATCAGGCGCTTGGCGATCACCGCACCGAGCGCCAGCAGCAAGATCAGGTCGAGGTTCAGGAGGGCCAGGACGGCGCCGGGATGCGGCCCGAAAGGCGGTGCGCCGGTCAGCGCAAGGTAGGTCGCGATCCCCGAAGCGAGGGCCGGTATCGCAAGGGCGATCGCCAGCTTGCGGCCCAAGCCGATACGGCCGGCCCAAATTCCCATCCGCCGCATCGGGTTCATTCAAGACCTCCACCCGAAGTTGGCCGCGGACGGTTTTGATACAAACGCCTCAAATTGTCTCCGGCCGATGCCTCAGTCGCGTCGCGGCGGTAGTGTCGAACCGCTTATTATTTTAAGCCGCGGACCACCGGGATGTCCAATTCGCGGATCTTCTTGCGCAATGTGTTGCGATTAAGGCCGAGTAGATGCGCGGCCCTGATTTGGTTGCCGCGAGTCGCCCCGAGGGTCAATAGGATCAGCGGCCGCTCCACTTCCCGCAGAACCCGATCGTAGAGTCCGGCCGCCGGCAAATCGCCTTTGTGCGCGGCAAAGTAACCCTTGATGTGGCGCTCGACCGCCGCTGCGAGCCCCTCCCCGCTCGGTCCCTCCGCGGGATCACCCGCCGCCGGCGGGTCGCCCAGTTCGGCTTCGATGATCCCGACCCCAATTACCTCCTGCGAATAGAGCGCCGCCAGCCGCCGAACCAAGTTCTCCAGCTCACGCACGTTGCCGGGCCAGCGATAGGTGCGCAGCCGCTCCATTGCGGCATCGTCGAGCCGCTTCAGGGGCAGCCCTTCGCGGACCGCCAGGCTGGCAAAGTGGCGGACCAGCGCGGGTATGTCGGCGCTGCGTTCACGCAGCGGCGGCAGGCGTATAGGCGCCACGTTCAACCGATAGAACAGGTCTTCGCGAAACAGACCCTGCCGGATCAGCTGCCGCAGCTCGTGATGCGTCGCGGCGATAATCCGCACCTCGGCGCGGATCGGTACGCGGCCGCCGACCGCGGTGAATTCTCCCTCCTGCAACACCCGCAGCAGACGGGTTTGCGCTTCGATCGGCATATCGCCGATTTCGTCGAGAAAAAGCGTCCCGCCCTGCGCCTGTTCAAACCGTCCGATTCCGCGCGACGTCGCGCCGGTAAAAGCCCCCTTTTCATGGCCGAACAGTTCGCTCTCGATCAGCTCGCGCGGGATCGCGGCCATGTTTATCGCGACAAAAGGACCGCTGCGGCGCTTGCCGTAATTGTGCAAGGCTCGGGCGACCAGCTCCTTGCCGGTGCCGCTCTCGCCCATGATCATGACCGTGAGGTCGGTCCCCATCAGCCGGGCGAGAACGCGGTAGATCTCCTGCATTGCCGACGATCGGCCGATCAAGGGCAGCTGGTCTTCGGTTTCTTCGTCGGCATAGGGCGCAGGAGCGTCGTGGGGAGCGGTCAATGCCCGCTCGACGACGCTGACCAGCTCGCGCAGATCGAACGGCTTGGGGAGATATTCGAACGCGCCCCGCTCCGTCGCCTTCACGGCGGTCAGCAGCGTGTTCTGCGCGCTCATGACGATGACGCGCAGCTCCGGGCGGATTTTTTTGATGCGGGGGATCAGATCGAGGCCGTTCTCATCCGGCATGATCACGTCGGTAATGACGAGGTCGCCCTCGCCGTCGGCAACCCATCGCCACAGGGTCGCGGCATTGCCGGTCATCCGCACATCGTGGCCGAGTCGGATCAGCGCCTGATTGAGCACCATCCGGATCGCGCGGTCGTCATCTGCCACCAGAATCGTCGACGCCATCACGCATCACCGTTTTGCGCGACCACCGGCAGAAACACCCGGAACACGGTTCGCCGAGGCCGGCTGTCGAATTCGATCACGCCGCCGTGGTCGCCGATTACCTTGGCGACAAGTGCAAGACCAAGGCCAGTGCCGTTCCGTTTTGTCGTGACGAACGGCTCGAAGAGATAAGGCCGCAGGTCATCCGGGATGCCGCCGCCATTGTCGGTCACCGAGACCATCAAGGGCAGGTGCTGCCGGCTCTCGCCGCCGGGACGCGTGAGGCGCAGGCCATGCCGATAAGCGGTCGAAAGAATGATCTCGCCCTCCACACCCGGCACTGCCTCGGCCGCATTCTTGACGAGGTTTAGAAAGACTTGAACGAGCAGGTCGCGATTGCCGTGAACCGATGGCAGCGAGGGGTCGTATTCTTCGACGAGTCGGACGTGGCGGGCAAAACCGGATTTCGCCGCCCTACGTACGCGCTCGAGCACCTCGTGGATGTTGACCACTTCGCGTTCGATCGGCCGGTGATCGGAGAACGCTTCCATGCGGTCGACGAGCGCGACGATGCGGTCGGTTTCGTCGCAGATCAGCTGGGTCAGCTCGCGATCGGCTGGGTCTGCATCCTGCTCCAGCAATTGTGCCGCGCCGCGAATCCCGGAGAGCGGGTTCTTGACCTCATGGGCAAGCATGGCCGCCATCCCGGTGATCGAGCGGGCGGCGTTCCGATGGGTCAGGTGGCGGTCCATCATCTCCGCCATCGAGCGCTCGTGCAGTGTGAGCACGAGCATGTCCGCACCCTCGCCTGTCAGCGCTCCCTCAATGGTGACCAGGCGGCCCGCGAACCGTGGGCCCTCGAGCAGAATGTCGTACTCGGAAATCGTGTTGCCGATCCGCCACACCGAGTCGACGAGCGCAAGCAAGGGGCTATGCGGCGCCACGAGATCGGCGAGCGCGCTGCCGCACAGCGCGGCCGCGCTGGATCCGAAAAACTGCTCGGCGGCCGGGTTGACGAAGCGGATGCCTCCGGCGCGATCGACGACGATCACGGGAAGGACGAGAGCTGCCAGGATCACCGCCGCGTCGGGTTGGGCTACCCCGAAAGGACGCCGTTTCGGGTTCGGGCTTCCGCGGAGCCGAAACGGCGTCTTGATCATGCCGTCTCGCGGGCCAGCAGCCGCTCGTAAAAGGATCGAATCAGGTTTTGAACACGCGCGGCGTCGATGGTCTCGTTGACCTCTGCGCGAAATTCCGCCGACCCGGGCAGGCCTTTCGAGTACCAGGCGACGTGCTTGCGCGCAATCCGCGAGCCCGGCTCCGACCCATAATGCAGGAGCATTTCCTCGTAATGGCCGAGCACGATTTCGAGCTGCGCTGCGAGCGGCGGGTCCGGAACCCGCCGGCGGGTTTTCAGCCATTCGATCACTTGACGCACGAACCATGGCCGTCCGTAGCAGCCGCGGCCGATCATCAGACCGTCGGCGCCGGATTCCCGCAATGCCCGGTCGGCATCGTCGAGGGTCGTAATGTCGCCGTTGGCGATGACCGGGATCGTCACCGCTTCTTTGACTTGGCGGATGAAACTCCAGTCGGCTGAGCCAGCGTAGAGCTGGCAGCGAGTGCGGCCGTGCACACTGATCATGCGGATGCCGCAGGCTTCGGCAATGCGAGCGAGCCGCGGCGCGTTGCGGCTGCGCTCATCCCACCCCGTGCGCATCTTCAAGGTCACCGGCAGGTTGACCGCCTTTACCGTTGCTGCGAGGATTCGAGCCGCATGCGCTTCGTCGCGCATCAGTGCGGAGCCGGCATGCCCGTTGACCACCTTTTTCACCGGGCAACCGAAATTTATGTCGATGATTCTCGCGCCCCGATCGGCGTTGAGCTTTGCCGCCTCGCCCATCACGCGCGGCTCGCAACCGGCCAGCTGGACGGCCATCGGCTGCTCGTCGACGCAGCTTTTGGCCATCGTCATCGATTGGCGCGTCTCGCGGATCATCGCCTCACTGGCGATCATCTCGGAGACGACGAGCCCAGCGCCGAGCCGCTTTACGAGCCTGCGGAACGGCAGATCGCTGACCCCCGACATCGGTGCGAGGATGACTGGATCATTGAGCGTTACAGCCCCGATCGAGATGCCCATAGAATATGCAAGTATACCGTTTGCCTATCGATTGTGCAGAATGTTACCTCCTTTCATTTTGCGGCGCAACAATCAATGCCTCGCAGCGGTGGTAATGGCAAATAGGCCGGCCGTGAGGTAAGCTTAGCCATGTCGTCGGTCTATGCGCTCGTGGTCGCGGCGGGCCAGGGCAGCCGATTTGGCGCCCCACTTCCCAAACAATACCTGCCGCTCGGGGGCGCCAACATCTTGCGCCATGCCGTCGCCGCGCTCGCGGAGCACCCGAGAGTCGCAAATGTGTTGGTCGCGATCAGGCCTGAAGACAGAGCGCTGTTCGATCGGAGCGTCTCCGGCCTAGCCGTGATGCCGCCGATCGCGGGTGGCGCGGCGCGCCAGGATTCCGTTCGCCTCGGCCTCGAAGCATTGGCGGCCCTTCGCCCGCACCGCGTACTCATTCATGATGGGGCGCGACCCTTTCCGGATCAGCGACTCGTCGGCCGGGTCATCGATGGTCTGGACGAGGCGGTCGCGGCGATCCCTTGCTTGCCCTTGCGCGACACGATCAAGCGCGCCGAGGGCGGAACCATTAGGGAGACGATCGACCGTTCCGCACTGTGGCGCGCCCAAACTCCTCAGGGCTTTCACTTTGATGCGATCCTCGCCGCCCACCGCGCCGCCATCGGCCGTGAGCTGACCGACGACGCCGCAATTGCAGAGGCCGCGGGCCTGGTCCCGCTGATCGTCGACGGCAGCGAAGAAAATCTGAAAGTCACGACCCCGGAAGATCTCGCCGCCGCGGAACGCCTGATCTCCGCGCGGCAGGGCGATATCCGCGTCGGCCAGGGCTTCGACGTGCATCCCTTCGCCCCAGGCGATCATCTCTGGATATGCGGGGTGAGAATCACACACGGCATGAGCCTCGCCGGACACTCCGACGCCGATGTCGGGCTGCACGCGCTGACTGATGCGGTGCTCGGCGCGATCGGCGCCGGCGACATCGGCATGCATTTTCCGCCGAGTGACCCGCGTTGGCGCGGCGCCGCGTCCGACCGGTTCCTGAGCCACGCCGCCGATCTCGTTCGGGCGCGAGGCGGCATCGTCGCCGCGGTCGATGTCACGGTCATCTGCGAGCGGCCCAAGATCGCGCCCTATCGCGCGGCGATGGTCGAACGCGTCGCCGCCATCCTCGGCATGATGCCCGATCGCGTCAGCGTCAAGGCGACGACCACCGAGAAGCTCGGCTTTACCGGCCGCGCCGAGGGCATTGCCGCGCAGGCGGTAGCCACTGTGCGTCTGCCGCTCTGACAAAGTCGGCGAGGAAGAGGATGATTATCGGGCTGAGCGTAATGGTTGCCACGATGAGCCACGATGCTGACCTCCGCCTGCGGACTTGCCGCGCTTTTCGACACGCGACTGCAGGTCCTGACCCGAGCACCGGCCGCCGCGGGGGTGGATCGAGCTGAGTGTAGGTGGATAAGCGTCGCGCCAACCGCCGGTTCGCTCGTTGGCTCGCGTGGCGCATTACGATCCGCGCATCCGCCCTACAACAGAACGGTTCGCGTCCAGAGCAAGATCCGCGCGGGCAGCTAAGTTAGCGCCGTTTCGTATCGGGTTCGCCGGTTCCGCTGGAGCGAGATTGCCACGGCGCATTGTCGCTCGTCGGAATCGCAGCCAGTGACAACCCGAACGCCGCGTTAGTCAACCCACGCGGGCTCGGCTCGCGGCGTCATAGCCCGCCACCAGCTCGCGGAGGCGTGGGATCAGTTCCTCGCCATACTGAATAGCGTCTGGCCGGGGATCGTAGCCTCTGATCAGGAGGCTGGTGGCGCCCAGCTTGTAGTATTCGAGCAGCGCCTTCGCGACCGCCTCGGGCGAGCCGACCAGGGCCGTCGAGTTCCCTTGGGCGCCCGTCGCGACGGCGAGCGGCGTCCACAAGCATGTGTCATGCACCTCGGCTTCCGCGGCGGCCTGCAGAAGCCGGTTGGAGCCGACATTCTGGCGTTTTGGTGCCGGAGCGCCGCCGCGGTTAACCAGCACCCGGTCGAGGATGGCCCTCGCCCGGTCCCAGGCTTCGCGCTCGGTTGCCGCCAGGATCGGGCGCGTCGAAAGACTGAAGGTCAGGCTGCGGCTGAAGAGTGCCGCCTCCCGGCGCACGCGATCCATGAACAGGGCGGTCTCCTTGAGCGGTTCGCCCCACAGCATGAAGACATCGACATGCGGGGCCAGCGCCCGGATCGCCGCGTCGGAGCCGCCGCCGCCATAGATCGGGATACATGGCTGCTGCCGGCAGCGAATTTCAGAATAGGTCCCCCGGGTCCGGTAGAACTCGCCCGCGTGGTCGAACGAGGCCGGCTCGGTCCAGGTCCGGCGCAACAGGGAGATGTACTCCGCGGCGCGGCGGTAGCGGGCGTCATGGTCGATCCAGTCGCCGTCTTTGGCCTGATCGGCGTCGCTGCCGCCGGCAATGATGTGCACCGCCAGCCGGCCATCGCTCAGCTGGTCCAGTGTCGCAAGCTTACGGGCGGCGAGAGGAGGCGCCACGAAACCCGGCCTATGGGCCAACAGGAAATTCAGCCGCTCGGTTACTGAGGCGGCATGTGCCCCGACCAGGAACCCGTCTGGCGCATCCGAGAAGTAGCCGATCAGAACGCGGTCGAAGCCGGCCCGCTCGTTAAGGCGCGCCGTCTCGCCAATCACGTTGGCATCAAAAGGAGGTCCAGACGGCGGGATCAGCTCCGACGAGACCCGCGGCGCAATCCAGCCGATCATTTCCACCGGCATAGCAACGCCTTCCTGAACCGAAACATCACCCTGAGAAATCAGGCAAGGACTGGGGTTCAACACTACGGCGCGCCGATACAATCAGCGCCTCGGCAACCCTGCCTGCCGAAATCGGGATTTCGTCCTCGGCTTCAAGTGCGGCAATACAGGCATCAGCCTCCGGCTCGGCGAGCGCAATGGCCCTCAATGCCGAGGTGTCGACAGCGATCATCTTGGCAGCCCGTCATTTTCATAGAGGAAATCCTGGCTTCGGGCAGCGCTCGGCCCGGCTTTCGCCTTGGCTGCACCAGCGGCTCGCGCCGTTTCGAGAAACGCCCTGCGGGATTTCCCGTCCACTGGCGCCTTGATTGGAACTAGTCGAACCGCCGCGTGGCCGTGGCGGGTCAGGATGATCTCGTCGCCCTTCTCGGCTCGACGAACCAGTTCGGTCAGCTGCCCCTTGGCATTGGCAACGGATATTTGCATTCCCTTCCTGCAGGAAATGGCCGCAGCTCGGCCAGAGATTAGACTACCCGATAGTCTAGTCGATGCCGGTCCGGAATAGGGCCATGTCCCTCAGCGGTTCGATCCACAGCATCGATCGGCGACCGGGTGTAGCTGGGGATGGACCCCGGCACGGGTCTGCGCTAACCATTACAGTCGCGAACGGTCGCCGATCGGGGCGGCCTACCTGCAACGGGAAGGGGAGCGATTATGGCCTATGAAGGAATGATTGCGGAGACGATTGCGATCAACGGCGACAAGAATGAGCCGATCTCGGCCTATGTGGCGCGGCCGTTGGGTGCAGGCCCGTTCCCTGGCATGGTGCTGCTTCATCACGCCCCCGGCTGGGACGAGTGGTACCGCGAGGCGACCCGTAAGTTCGCGCATCACGGCTACGCGGCGATCAGCCACAACCTCTATCACCGTGCCGGCGAAGGCAAAGCCGACGACGTCGCCGCCAAGGTGCGCGCGGAGGGCGGCGTTCCCGATGCGCAAGTCATCGGCGACACCGAGGGCGCGGTCCAATGGCTGCGTGCCCAGCCCTGGCTCAACGGCAAGGTCGGTGTCATCGGCACCTGCTCCGGCGGACGGCAAACGTTCTTGTTTGCTTGCCATACCAAAAGCATAGACGCCGCGGCCGATCTCTGGGGCGGCCGGGTGGTGATGAGCAAGGAGGAACTGAATCCGAAACAGCCGACCCCACCGATCGAGTTTACGAGAAACCTTTCCTGCCCTCTGCTGGGGCTCTTCGGCAACGAGGATCGTGCCCCGACCCCGGAGCAGGTGGACCAGCACGAGGCGGAGCTCAAGAAGCACGGCAAACAGTACGAGTTTCATCGGTACGACGGCGCCGGACACGGCTTCTTCTATTACGACCGGCCGATGTACCGCATCGAGCAAGCGCTGGACGGCTGGCAAAAGGTGTTCTCGTTTTTTGGCAAGCACTTGGCCAAATAAACGCTCAAAATGTGCACCTCGATTGTCGAGGTCGTCGGCGCCGAGGGCGCCGGCAAGGGCGGTGAGGGGTGGTTCGATCTGACCCATTCGGTAGTATCCTACGACCACCCGCATCACGCACTATACGAAGATGCCATCAATATCGATTTCGTGAACCCCGCGCTCGGACCGGGCGCGCGGGTCGCGGTCGAGATCTCGCTGGAGTCGGCCAAACAGCTATGCGGCGCGCTTGCGAGGGCGATAGCCGCGGCTGAAATTGAGGAAAGCGCGCGTTTGCGACCTCGCCGGTGACCCCCGGCGTTGGAGGAGCGTATGCCGTTCATCGCGTCCAATGGCCTCACCGAGGCGGGCAGCAGCAAGACCATCGCGGCCGGCGGGATGAATGTGCACTTCCATGATGTGGGCGCCGGGGAGCCCGTGCTGTTCCTCCATTCCTACGGTCCCGGCACCACCGCGTGGATCACGTTCCACAAGATTGTCGGCTCGCTGTCGCAGCACTTCCGCTGCATCCTGATGGACCTGCCGAATTTTTCGAAGACGGGCCCGATCGTCTATCGCGACGGGGTGCACGCGGTGCAGGCGCGCACCGCAGTCGCGTTGCTCGACGCGCTCGGCATTCAGCGGGCATACTGGGTCGGCAACTCGCAGGGCGGGCAGTCGGCGATGGTGGCGGCCATCACCTACCCCGAGCGGGTCCGCAAGTTCGTCATGGGCGGCTCGCATATCGGCACCGGCGGCGACCGGTACCTCTTGGCCAATCGCCCGTCGGAGGGCAGCCGCGCCACCCAGCAGGCGATCGCCGACCCGAGCCGCGACAACATCGCGCGCTATCTGCGCGTGCACATCGACGACGAGAGCCTGGTGAGCGACGAGCTCATCGACTACATCCACCGGGCGCACACCTGGTCGCCAGAATTCATCGAGGCGCGCCGGCAATCGGTGAGCCTGCCGCACGACTACAGCCCCGACCTCGCCGGCATCAAGGCGCCGGTCCTGCTGATCCACGGCCGCTACGACCGCATGGTGCCGTTCGAGGTCTCGATTGCGATCCTCAACCACATCGCCGACTCGCGCCTCGTGCTTCTCAACAACTGCGGCCACTGGCCGCCCTTCGAGAAGCCGGCCGAGTGGACCGCGCAGGTCCTCGCGTTCCTCAAGGGCTACTGAGGGGGAATGGTCGCGCCGCTGTTCCCACTGTATTTCCGGCGAAGAACAGCGGCGGGATGGCGGTCCGTCGCGCAATCCCTCATCTTTCAGAAACGAGGCAGCGGAACAACAGCGAAAATTCTCGCTGTTATTCGCTGTTAATCGCGCAATAACAGCAAACTACACAGGTGCACATTCATTTATCTGTTTGCCGCGGCAGGTGAAAATCTCGATCATCAACACCGTGCCGAACTCTGAAGCACGGAATCTAGCCATAAGATCGTGGCGATTTTCCGGTCGACAGCGCGGCGGTGGCGTCCGGTGCGACCGAGCGGACCTCGCCACCTGCACATTGCGCAAAGGTCACTCCGCCGCCAGTAGCGGAGCCAGCGGGCTGCCGGGTTTTTCCAGCTCGGCGGGAGGCCCCTGGTCGACCAAGCGGCCGTGCTCCATTACCAACACTCGGTCGAAGGCCGACGCGAGGCGGGGGCGGTGCAGGCTCCACAGCAAGCTGCGCCCGGCGAACTCGGCCTTAAGCCGCTCGAGGAGAGCCGTCTCCGTTGCCCCGTCGAGCACCGCCGTCGCATCGTTGAGCGCCATCAGATCGGGGCGTTTGAGCACCGCGCCGGCGATGGCCAGCTTCTGCCGCTGCGCCTCCGATAGGCGAGAACCCCCGGTACCGACGGGGTAGTCGAGCCCGACCTCGATCAGCGCGCGACGCAAGTCGAGCTCGTCGAGCACCTCCGCGATCGCAGCGTGGACGCGTTCGCGACCGCCCGACTCGCCGCGCACGATCGTACCGAACAGGACATTCTCCTGCACCGAGGCTGCCGCATTGTAGCGTTCGGGCTCGAAGAACTCGACCGAACCCCGCAGCGCCTCCGGCAGCCCTGCGGCAAAGGCGCGCCGCGCCTCTAATATCCGCTGCTGCATCTTTTCGTCGATCAGATCGAGCGGGTCGCGGGCGGCAACCAACTTGAACGCGAGCGACAAGAGACGCTCTCGCGGGGGCTGCAGCAGCTTCTCGACCCCGGCTATTTCCATCCGCTTGAGAATGCCCTCGAAGACCGGCAGGTCGTCGGCACTGATGAACGAGAACTCCTCGAACAACGCATGTTCGGGGTGCAAACCTGTGAACAACTCGATCATCATCCGGGCGACCCCGGCGCCGACCTCGACGAGGTCGTGAGTAAGCCCGATCTCGTCGAGCACCTTTTGAACGTAGGCGTTTCGGGCGAGCCCGTCGCCTTCAAAGGCCGGTCCGATCGGCGTGCCGAACAGCAAATTGACGGAAACCGGGGAATTGGCGTTGTAGCTTTCCGGGTCGAAACGCTCGACGAGATGAGCAAGGCCGCTGCCGTCGAGGCGCTCGGCGAGCACGCGGCGCGCTTCGAGGACGCGCTGCGCCGCATCCGGCTGGCGATCCGGATCGAGCCGGCCACGCAAGCCGAAGAGGTGCACGTCTTCTTCGAGGTCGACGAGACGCAGGACCTCGACCATGCGCAGCTCGAGCTCGGCTTGGTTGGCCACTCCGGCCTGCGGGTAGTCTATCCAGTCGGCGGCGATATCGTAGTCGATGTTGCCCGATTTCCGGGCTTCCTCGATCTCACGGGCGTGCGACTGTCTGCCGGCCGAGCCGTCATCCGGCACCCGGCTCGGCCGGTGACGCAAGCCGACCAACAGATTGTCCCTCACGCTCGCCGAAAAAAGATAGGTGATCGGGCCGACGTAACCGATCCGCCGGCCGGAAACCGCCAGCGGCACGCTGTTGAGGTCGGTATCGCCGATGACAAGACGCCCGCTCGTCGGGGTGACGAGGCGGGCAAAGAGCTGCGGGACGAGATTTCTGCCGCTGTTGCTCTGGCCGACGATTGCTACATCGGTACCGAGCGAAAAGTCGAAATTGACCCCTTCGAGCAGAGGGATGGCGTCATCGTCCACCAAACCGATATTGGCCGCGGTGACCTCGCCATGCAACGGCTCGACCTTTTCCGGCGCTTCGAGCAGCAAGCGTTTGTCGAGCATATCCGGAACCTGGAATTGCTCGACAACCTGCTCGTATTTGATCGCCACGTCCTGCTGGTTCTGATAGAAGTCGAGCAGCTCCTTCCACGGCGATGACAGGTCTTTATAAGCAGCGAGCACCGCGACCAGCGCGCCGAACGAGAGCTCGCCCTTGATCACAAAATAACCGCCGATCAAAAAGAACAAGAATGGCGTGAGATTTCCGATCAGATTGTTAAGGAATTTAACGAAGAATTTTCGATTATAGATCTCGAACCGAATGTCGTAAATTTCACCCAGGCGCTGAGAGATGTCCGCAAGTTGGTAAACGGCGGCGTCATTGGCGCGAATTTCGGCCCGTGCGGCGATCGTCTCGGCGATACGGTCCGAGAGCCCGCGAACTTTGCGCACCCGTTCGCGACCGAGGCGACGAATTATTCGCTGCATCTTGGGAATCAGATAACCCTGCAGCGGATAGAACGCGACCGCGGCGGCTCCGAGTATTGGGTCCTGCACGAACATGAAGACGAAAATCGTCAGCAGCGTGCCGCCCTGCGAGATCGGCAGCGCGAAAGCGTCGCCGATAAACCCGCCGACCGGCTCCAGCTCGCCGGTCATCATCGCGATGACCTGGCCGGTCGCGGTACGATCGAAATGATGCAGCGGAAACCGCAGCACCCGCTCGTAAAGCTGATAGCGCAGACGGCGCAGCATGCGCTCGCCGACCTGTCCCTTCCTCACGTTCAGATGAAGTTTGAACCACCCATTTATCAAAACGAGAGCGAAGAATATGCAGCACAACACCAGAAGATAGGGGATCTGATCGAAATCCCATCCCATGAACTTTTGCGGGAAATCCTTGCCGGAAATGGCACGATTGACGATCAGCTTCGGTAAATCCAAGGAATAGTAGAGGAACGGAAAAGAAACCAGCGTGACGACAACCAGGTAAATCTGCTCTCGCAGGCTGTGATGCAGGATGTAGCCATAGATCGAGGGAGCGAGCCCGTCCGTCCCGCTTCGCGGCAGCAGGCGACGCACCGACGAGGGAAGCGGCGGCCGGAGCGATTTCAGGCGCGCCGCGATAGTACGGAGGAATCGCATGGGTGCCCTCTAGCCTTTGGCACGACGAGGCGGTCCGGCTTCGTGCATCACCACCGGCCCAATCGACGCTATTGCCTGGCAAATAGTGGCACGGCCGGGTGCGCGGGAGAGGCTCTCAAGGCATCTCCGCAGGAATTGATCGCGACCCCGCCCTCCGGCGGGCGCGAATAGCGGTTTCGACCGGAACCTTTTGGCGCCGTTGCGCGTCCTCTTTCGCGAATCGTGAATTGCTTTCGGATCGCTGGAAATGAGCGTCAGCCGTACCCGATGGAGCCTGACAGGCGCGGTCTGGGCCGCTCTGATCCTCGCTCCCGCATTGTGCAGTGCCCAACCGGCGGGCGAGACCGGTCCGAAGGGCGGCTCAAATCTCACGCGACAGACCCAGGACGAGATCGACATTGCGCTGCCCAGCCTCGCGCCGCTTGTCGAGCGCGTCATGCCCGCCGTCGTCAACATTTCAGTCGAGTTGAAGGAACAGGCGCCAGCCCAGGGCGACGAAAATACAGGGAAAGAGAGTGCCTCGCCACTCGGACCGAACGGCACACCTTTCGATCAGTTCCTCAAGCGCTTTTTCGAACAACCGTTCCAATTCCGCAATCCCGCGGAAAAAGTCATGGCGCTCGGCTCCGGGTTCATCGTCGACCCCGCCGGCTATATTGTAACCAACAACCACGTCGTCGCCAACGCCGACAAGGTTACGGCAGTCTTTCAGGACAACAGCCGGCACACGGCCAAGGTGATCGGCCGCGACGAGAAGACCGACATCGCCCTCCTTAAGATCGATGCCAACCAGAAGCTTTCCTACGTGACATGGGGGAACAGCGACGACTCCAAAGTCGGCGATTGGGTGATCGCGGTCGGCAACCCGTTCGGGCTCGGCGGCTCGGTGACCGCCGGGATCATCTCCGCCCTCGGGCGAGACATCAATGAGGGCCCTTACGATGATTTCCTGCAAATCGACGCCCCTATTAATCGCGGCAACTCCGGCGGACCGACATTCAATCTTCATGGCCAGGTGATCGGCATCAATACCGCGATTTACTCGCCTTCGGGCGGATCGGTCGGGATCGGGTTCGCCGTTCCCTCGAACATCGTCAAGCACGTAGTCGTGCAGCTCAAGGAGCATGGCCACATGACCTGGGGCTGGCTCGGCGTAGCCATTCAGAACACCACGCCGGCGATCGCCAAGAGCCTCGGCCTCGACCCCAATCACCCGGCCGGTGCGCTGGTCGCGTCGGTCACCCCGGACAGTCCGGCCGCTCAGGCCGGCATCAAGCAAGGCGACGTGATCACCGCCGCAGGCGGTCACGACATAAAAACCGTGCACGAGCTCCCGCGCCTTGTCGCGTCCACGCCGGTCGGCAGCAAGCTCCAGTTGACGATCGTACGCGACGGAAGACAAAAGACTGTCGAGGCCTCGATCGGCGAGATGCCGCAGAACGTGGCTTCTGCAGAACGCGAGGCTGCGCAGCCTGGCAGCGCCAAGGCCGACCAACGCGCTCGGCATGGAGCTCCTCCCGCTCGATCCGCAGCTGCGCAGGGAATTGAAGGTGCCAAAGGACCTGAACGGGGTAGTGGTCGGCCAGGTCGCGAGCGGCAGCCCGGCGGGCGAACTAGGGATTCAGCCCGGTGACGTCATCGTATCGGTTGATCAAAAACCGGTGACCACTCCCGAGAGTGCCGCAACTCAGTTACAAGAGGCGGCGGCTCAAGGCGACGTGCTTTTGCTGCTCAACCGTCAGGGGATGAGCCGGTTCGTCGGCTTGTCGGTCGAGAACAACGGAACGGCAGGCAGCACCCGCTAACTAGGCGGCAATCTCGCCGGTGCGTGGCGGAGATCGCGCGGGTTGGCCTCGCATCATCGTCGGGACGGCCGGCCAAATCGATCACGGTAAAACCGCGTTGCTACGCGCGCTGACCGGCATTGACACCGAACGGCGGCGCCATTCCGGGCAGCGTCGCGCGCTTGGCCGGGACAAAGGGCGGCTCGGCCTGTTAGTAGAACTCGTCCACGAATGATCTCTGGCATGCGACCCGATTAGGGTTAAATCCCGTCGCTTTAATTAGGATAAAAAGCCGGATTGCCCTCCCGAGCGACGCCAAATGGTTGTTCCCATTTGCGCATTGCAATCACATCAAAGTTGCAAGAGAACTGTGCGAGTCTTACTAGACGGCTTTGCTCGCTCCTGCTATTATTAGTGGAATGACGCTAGGCACGCGCGGGCGGTTAGTGGCGCCGAGCGTTAACTCGTTCCAGTTCGAAATGCAGCTCAGGCTTTTCCGACATTTCGTTCCGGTTTCGGTCGTGCTTCTCGCATCATCGGATACCTTGTTGATTACTGGCGCATTTTATCAACTCTTATCCAGTTCAGAGGTTGGCACACCCATAGTCCTCGGCGCTTCCAGCTTCAGCGCTCAATTCTCTGCCGGATTATCCGTTGCCACTGTGACCACGATGCTTTCGGTGGGGTTGTATGGGCAGCAGAGTTTTCTGGATCTCCGACTCCTGTTGAGCAAGATAGTTGTCGCCTCGGTACTTGTGTGGATGCTTGTCTCACTTTCGGCCACATACTGGCGTGAGGGCCTTGATCAACTGACCGACTTCGTCAATTTTCCGCTGAAGGCGACGTTGATCTGGCTAGTCTGCGTATCGGTAACGCGCGGAACGTTCTCGGTGACCCTTGGACGCGGTCTGCTGAAACGGCGCGTACTCGTGCTGGGCAATGGCACCCAGGCGTCTCGAATCGCCAAGCTTGTCGAAACCGGGCGCAATGAGCATTTTGTACCGGTATCGTTCGTCGAGGTGCCCGACCGGACCACTCAACATCGAACCGAAACCCTCGATTGGTCGGCTGCCGAAACGGACGGCCTTTTGGAAATGGGTTACCGGCTCGGCGCGACCGAAATCGTAGTGGCGGCCGATGATCGACGCGGACTGCCGGTGCGCGAACTGCTGTATTGCAAACTTGCCGGCATCAAGGTGACCGATTTTCTCGATTTTTGGGAACGCGAGACCAGGACCGTAGACCTGGAAGCGCTGAAGCCGAGCTGGTTCTTTTACTCGGACGGTTTCCGATGCGGTCCGGTCGACGAGTTTTTGAAGCGGGCCTTCGATATAGTGGTGAGCTCGAGCTTACTGGCTCTGACACTGCCGCTGCTGGTTTTGACGGCGTTTTTGATCAAGCTCGAGAGCCCTGGGCCGGTCCTCTACCGTCAAGAAAGGGTAGGATTGCACGGTCGCGTTTTCACGATCCTGAAATTCCGCAGCATGCGGGTGGATGCGGAGACCGACGGCCGTCCGCGTTGGGCGGCGAAGGGCGACCCCCGTGTTACACAAGTGGGAGCGATCATCCGTAAACTTCGCATCGACGAACTCGCTCAGATCCTGAATGTATTGCGCGGAGATATGAGTTTTGTCGGGCCCCGCCCGGAGCGCCCTTTTTTCGTAGCCGATCTCGCCAAATCAATTCCCTATTATGCCGAGCGCCACTGGGCCAGGCCAGGGATAACCGGCTGGGCGCAAATTAACTTCCCCTATGGCGCCTCGACAGAAGATGCCCGTCACAAGCTGACCTATGATCTTTATTATATAAAAAACCGAAGCTTCTTCTTAGACGTTCTGATATTGCTGCAGACTGTCCGAGTGATCTTCTGGAATCAGGGAGCGCGATAAGGACTTGCATCTCGACCTTTTCGTCAAGGAGACAGTATACTCCGGATGCGCCTTGGCCTTTCTCGCGCTGATCGTGCTGATGATTTTGCAGGGTCGGACCAGCAGAACCGGCGCAGCAATCCTGGGTTGCTGTATCGCCTCGCTGATCTGGGCGAGCGCGACCGCCGCCACCGCACCGATCGCCGTATTGAGCTCCTTGGACAGCTTGAGGCTTTCCGCTTGGCTATTGTTCGCGGCAGCACTCGTCACTATACGGGCCAGTGACGGTTCCGGTCTCGGGCGTGCCTATCTCCTGGCGGCAGTCAGCTTCTGCCTCGCAGCAAGTGGTAATGATCTATGGACGCTGGTCGTCAGTCCGGATGCCAAGGCCCTCTACACCTCGCAGCAGCTGATCCGCATCGGGTTCGGAGTTGCTGGACTGCTAACGATCGAGAATTTATGGCGCAATACAGAACCTGAACGGCGATGGCACGTCTGGCCGCTGTGCGTCGCGATCGGCGGGTTGTTCGCATACGAGCTGTTCCTGTTTTCCGATGCCTTCATCACCCGCGGCCGCGTCGATACCGGTCTTGCCCTTGGCCGGCCGATCGTCGCGGCGTTCATGGCCCCTCTGCTAGCCTTGGCCATGGCCCGGAATCGTGAATGGCGGGTTGATATCCACGTGTCCCGACAAGTCGTGCTGCACACGGCGACTTTGGTTGCGAGCGGCTGCTTCCTGGTTGCCGTGGCCGTCGTTGCCATACTGCTGCGTGGGTTTGGCGGCGAGTGGGGGCTGGTGCTTCAACTCGCGATGTTGTTCGGCAGCATTGTTGTGCTCGCGACAGTGCTCTCGTCGGGGAGCATCCGCCGTCGGCTCAAATTTCTGATCTCGCGCAATTTTTATACGCATCGTTATGATTACCGTGTCGAGTGGCTGAAGTTCATCGAGTTGGTCTCCGAGCCCAAGGTCGGAGAGGAACTCTCGGTCAGGATCATCCGCGCCTTGGCCGAATTCGTCGACAGCCCGGCCGGGGTGTTGTGGTCGTTGAGTCGCGGCATCGGCTATTATCCGACAGCGGCGTGGAAGCAGCCCATTCCCGGTGATTGCAAGGTGCCGATCGATGACCCGTTCGTTTTTGGGTTCCGGAACGGCGGCTGGATTCAAGCTCGCAGCTCGGAAGCCGGAGAGAAGACGTGGCCGATCGCTTCCGACCCGATCGCTTCCGACAGGGCGTGGTTGGCCGTACCTTTATCGCATCGCACGGAAGTTATCGGCTTCGTTGTGCTCGATCGGGCGACCCACAAGATCAACCCTGATTGGGAGGCGTTCGATCTGTTGCGCGCGGCCGGTAGGCAAGCAGCCAGCTATCTCGCCGAGGAGCGCTCGACAAAGGTTTTGCGCGATTCCGAGCTGCTGACCGAATACAGCAAGCGCTTCGCTTTCGTAGTCCACGATATCAAGAATTTGGCGAGCCAGCTCAATTTGATCGTGTCGAACGCGGCGAGGCATATCGGCGACCCCGAGTTTCAGCGAGATATGCTGAGAACCGTTGAAGATTCGGTCACACGAATGAACAACCTTCTCAGCCAGCTGAAGGCCGATGCGGCACCGCGCCCGCCTCGCCTGCTCAACCCTAACCTCGTCGTCAGCGCGGTCGCCGCGGAGTTTGCCGATGCTCCGGTGGCGGTCGAAGCCCGCGACGAAATCGGCATCTGCGCGGTAACAATAGACCCGGAGCGCCTCAGATCCGCTCTTACCCACCTCGTCCAAAACGCAGTTGATGTCTCATGTCCGGGCGATCGGGTGATTATTTCCTCGTGCCGTTTCGGAACCCGGCTCCTGATCGAAGTCACTGACAATGGCCCTGGGATGGACGATGCGTTCGTTCGTGAGGAGCTGTTCCTGCCGTTTCGCTCGACAAAGTCGGGCGGTTATGGGATCGGAGCTTTTCAAACCCGCGAGCTCATCCGCATGGCGGGCGGTGATCTCGAGGTAATTTCTGAAAAAGGGTTTGGCACTAGGATGCGGATCATCTTACCCCTGGTCTCAGAGAGAGAGCCGGCGAGATCCTCCGCCGTGACCTGAACAAAATGCCGCCCAATCCAAAACCCTTGCTGCTCGTCGACGATGACACGGGGCTACTGCGCCAGTTGCGCTGGGCCTTTTCTGACCACAAGGTGTTCCCGGCCGGAACGCGCCAGGAAGCGATCGATTTCGTCAGAAAAGAACCGATCCCGGTAGCCATCGTCGATCTTGGACTGCCTCCCGATCCGGACGGAGCCTCCGAGGGGCTGGCGACGTTGACCGAGATTCTCGCGATTGCGCCTGCGACAAAGGTCGTCATCGCGACTGGCAACGAAACTCGCGAACACGCATTGCGGGCGATCGCTCTCGGCGCGTATGATTTCTACCAAAAGCCGATCGACATCGACGTGCTCCAGCTGATCGTCAGCCGAGCGGAACGAATGTTCGAGCTTGAGGACGAGAACCGTCGCCTTGCCGAAGTCGCTCAAACCTCTCCGGTCGACGGCATCATCGCGAGCAGCCCGGAAATGCTGCGCGTGCTGCGCAATCTGGAAAAGATAGCGCCGGCCGATGTTGCGGTATTGCTGCTGGGCGAGAGCGGTACTGGCAAGGAATTGCTGGCTCAGGCGGTGCATCAGATGAGCCGCCGGTCCAGCGGACCGTTCGTGCCGATCAACTGCGCGGCAATTCCCGAGACCCTGCTGGAAAGCGAGCTCTTCGGTTACGAAAAAGGCGCCTTCACCGGTGCCCTGAGGCAGAACATCGGCAGGATCGAAAATGCCGATCGCGGCACTCTGTTCCTGGACGAAATCGGCGATGTCCCGTTACCGATGCAGGTAAAATTGCTGCGATTCTTGCAGGACCAGATCGTCGAGCGCGTTGGCGGTCGAAAGCCGATACAAGTCGACGTTCGGATCGTTTGTGCAACAAACCAGAACCTCGATCGCATGATGGCCGAGGGCCGCTTTCGCGAGGACCTCTATTACCGCCTGAATGAGGTCACGGTGCGGGTGCCGCCGCTTCGCGAGCGGCTTGGAGACACCGTGGTTTTGGCCAGTTTCTTTCTCCGGCGGTTCGCCTTGGAATACGGCCGCCCGGTTCGCGGCTTCGCCTCTGCGGCACTTGCAGCGATCAACGACTACCCCTGGCCGGGCAATGTCCGCGAGCTCGAAAATCGGGTGAAGCGCGCGATCGTAATGGCTGACGCCGCGCTGCTCTCGCCCTCCGATCTCGGTTTTTCGGCGCAAGGAGAAGAGCTGCGATCGCTTGGCATCCGGGCCGCCCGAGCCCGCGCCGAGCGGGAGGTGCTGCAACTCGCTCTCGCCCAGGCCGGTTCCAATCTGTCGAAAGCGGCAAAGCTGCTCGGCATCAGCCGGCCCACGCTTTACGATTTGATGCAGCAACACCAGATCGGCCTCGATGCATGACGGCGGTTTGCAAAAAAGGGAACGCAATGCCCCAGGGTCATAGCCGCTGTCCATGGCGCTCCGTAATTTTCGCCTCCGCCGTCGCCCTATTCGGGTGTCCCGCCGCCTACGCCAAAGATTCCACGGCCTCGATCAAGGACGCCGAACAATATGCCGCGAAGGGGAACCTGAAGGCCGCCGAAATCGAGCTGCGCAACGCCATCCGCGAAGGGCCGCAAGACCCGGTTCCTCATGCCAGACTGGCTGACGTGTATCTACAGCTCGGGGACCCCGCAGCGGCGGAGCGCGAAGCACGGGCCGCCCTCGAACGCAATGGCGACGAGGCAGACTACATATCGGTGTTGATGGACGCTCTGTTGCGTCAGGAGAAATTTGCGGATCTCCTGGACCTGGTCAAGCCGGGCGATCGCACTCCGCCGCTCGAGAGCAAGGTCAGAACGGCGCTCGGTACCGCGGAAGCCGGGCTGCGCGATCGGGACAAGGCCGAAGATCTGCTTCGCGAAGCCGTCAAGCTCGATCCCACCGCCGTCCGCCCCAAAATTCAGCTTGCACGCCTGTTGACGGGAACGAAACCCGATGAGGCCGACAAGTTTATCGACGAAGCGATCGCCGCCAATCCGCGGTCGGCCGAAGCGCTTCAAGTAAAGGGAGAGATGCGGCGCAGCCGAGGTGACCAAGACGGCGCCGTTCGCCTGTTCGACGAGGCGCTGAAAATTGATCCCAAAAACCTGCTGGCGCATTTGAGCCGTGCCAACGTCAACATCACACTCGGCAAATACAAGGTGGCCGACGAGGATCTCGATCCCATCCTCAAGTCCTCTCCCAACAATTTCATGGCAAATTATCTCCGGGGATTGGAGCTCGCCAAAAAGCAGGACTACGCCGCGGCAGATCGCATATTCGATCGCATCAGCCCTGCCTTCTCGGTGTTCTGGGCAGGCTATTATCTGCAGGGCGCGACGAAACTCGCCCTCGGGCAATCCGCCCAGGCGGAAGTGCTGTTGGCCAAATATCTCACCCGCGTTCCCGATGATCCGAAGGCGGCCCGGCTGATCGCGACCGCCGCTCTGCAACAGCGATCTGCGTCTCGGGCAATCGAGTATCTGAAACCCATCGTCGACAAGGTTCCGGCGGATGCGGCGACTTCTGACCCTTCTCGGCAATGCCTATATGTCCGACGGCAAGCCCGACCTCGCTTTACAGCAATTCGAAAAGGCTGCCGCTCTCGATCCCGACAATCCCGCCATCAAGACACGGGTCGGCATTTCGGAAATCGATACCGGTCAGGGGCCGCAGGGGTTGAGCACACTCGAGCAAGTGTTTGCTACCGAAGCCGGCGCGCCCGTTGCCGGTCCGACGCTCGTATTGACCGAGCTGCGCGCCAAACACCTCGACAAGGCGGCCGAGGTGGCCAGCTCTTTGGTCAAAAGAGACGCCAAGAACCCGCTTTACTTTACCTTGCTCGGGATCGTCCGCGTCACTCAGCGGGATTATTCGGCCGCCGAAGATTCGTTCCGCGCCGCGCTTGCCATCAACCCACAGTTCCCCGCGGCCACTCGCGATCTCGCGCAACTGTACGTAGCGACCGGCCGCAGCGACGATGCTAAGAAAGTATATACCGGCCTCCTCGCGAAGAAGGCTGATGATGTCACCGCCCTTCTCGGGCTTTCAGACATCTACATTTCCGAGAAAAAATGGCCGGAAGCGACCGACGCAATCAACCGGGCGCGTTCGGCGGCAAAAAACGATCCGTCACCCGGGCTCAAGCTGGTGGGCGCATACGAATCTCGTCAGGACTGGAAAAGTGCCAAAAGCGTGGCCGCAGAACTCGCGGCGCAATTTCCGGAGGATGTCAACGTACTCGAAGCGCAAGGAAGAGCCCAGTACGGCGCCGGCGATATGGACGGCGCGGTCTCGAGCTACAAGCGGGCTCACGATCTGGCGCCGAATTCGATCCCGATCCTCTCTCGATATCTCTCCTTGCTCAACGAGAATAAATATTTCATCCAGGCGCGCGGTGTATTGCAAGATGCTATTGCCCGCGACCCTCGCAACGCCTCCCTGAAAGCAGACCTGATCCGGGTCGAAGGCGAGATTGACGGAGTGGACGCTGCAGTAGCTAAGGCCCAAACCTTGGCGAACGACGATCCCGATAACAACGTCTATTATCTCGTGGCGGCCGAGCTCTATGAAAAGGCGGGACGAACGCCGGATGCGATAGCGGTACTCGATGCGACCGTTGCGGCGAGACCGTCGGACGATGCATTGATAAGCGCGCTGGCGCAGCTCTACCGCCGTACGGGAGATCTGGGCAAGGCGGAAGAAGTTTTGGCCAGACGGCTGAAGGCCGATCCGAAGGATACCGCGATAAGGGCGGTGCTGGCGTCGCTATACGTGACCACCGGGCGAATTGCAGAAGCCAGGAAGATCTACGTCGAGCTCAATTCGCAGCGGCCAAACGATGCTGCACCTTTGCTGGGCCTCGCCGAAGTCGCAGCTAAGGAAAAAAACTGGTCGGAAGCGATGGATTACGTCAACCGCGCACGCGCCGCCGCACCAAATGATCCGGCTCCCGAGATTGCGCTCGTCAACTTGTACGGGTCGCAGCAGAACTGGAAGGACGCAGCGGCCACGGCAAACGATGTGGCCGAGCGATTTCCAGCCAATCCGGAAGCTCTCGACGCCAAAGGACGGGTTCAAATAGCAACAGGGGACAAAGAAGGCGCAACTGCCACCTACAAACGTATTTACGAACTCGTGCCCAATTCCCTGCCGGTCCTGTCGCGCTATCTTGCCTTGCTCAATTCGGCGAAGGACTTTTCTCAGGCACGAACCGTCCTGCAGACCGCACTCGCCCGCGATCCCAAGAACGCCCAGTTGAAGGGCGACCTGATCCGCGTCGAAGGGGATCTCGACGGTGTGGACGCGGGTCTCGCAAAAGCGCGCGCTTTTGCCCAGGAAGACCCGGGAAGCCCCGTTTACGACATGGTTTCGGCGGAGCTATTGGAGAAGGCTGGACGCAGCGCCGACGCTGTCATTTTGCTCGAGAAAGCGGTCGCCGCGCGGCCGTCGGAGGACAATCTCGTCGCGGCGCTGTCCCGTCTCTATTCTCGGACCGGCGAACTCGGCAAGGCCGAGGCCGTCTTGAATTCCCACTTGAAGATGGAACCGAAGGATCTGGCAATTCGCTCCACTTTGGCCTCGATTTACCTGGAGCAAAGGAAATACGACAAGGCAATCGATGAATACACGCACATCAGTGTCGACCGCCCGGCCGACGCGGCGGCGCTAAACAATTTGGCTTGGCTTTATCAGCAAAAGGGCGATCTGGTGAAAGCGCGCGGACTGGCCGAACGCGCCACTGCAGCCTCTCCGCGTGTGCCGCAGATCGATGACACTCTGGGGTGGATCCTGCTGGCTCAAGGCGATGCGCAGAAAGCACTTACGTATCTGAGCGCCGCCAGCCTGTCGGCTCCTGGCAATCCGGATATCCAATATCACCTGGCGGTCGCCCTTCATCGGGTCGGCCGTCAGGCTGATGCTCAGGCGACCCTCGAAAACTTGCTCGGCTCGGGCGCATCGTTTTCCGACAAGGCCGAGGCGGAAAAGCTGTTGCAGGAGCTGAAGCGGAGCTGAATTGCTGCGCTACCGAGCGGCATCGATTTCCTGCAGCAGCCCCCGCAGCTCGCGAGCGAGCCCGGGTGCGGGCGCTTTGCGGCGAGCGGGCACGGCGGCATAGCCGTCGAGAGGAGTTGCCTGCTCCATATTCTCCTGCGCCGCGCTCAACTGGCGGAGCACGGCCGTCAGCTCCTCGACCGCGGTTTGCAGTTCGGGAAACGATATGGCACCGACCATTTTATCGTCGTCGACGGGTCGCTGCTGCGCGGCAGCCGACCGAATTGTTGTTTCGAGCGCCTCGACGGATGTGCGCATGGAGACTTGCAGCGCTTGAGTAATCTCCGACAATCGGCTCACAGCTTTGAGCAAGGGGAGATGTCCCTGCTCGAAGGCTACGGCCAGCCGTTCAGGAAATCGAGCCGGCATTTCGCCGATTGTGTCGTCTGCCACCGGATGGTTCCGACCCGCCTCGAGCAACGACACGACCCGGCGCAGAAGGCCGATTTCTTCGGGCTCGACGGTTAGCTGGGCAATAGTTTCGAGCAACGGCTCCGCTGTGACATCGATAGCTATCCTGCCGAGAGCAGCGAGGAGAAGCAGGCCGGCCACTATTAAAATCGCGGATACCGTCGGGATCACGCCGGTTTGAAATGGCAAGGCTCCATGGTTTTGCGCTACGCCCAGCCCGACTATTCCGACGAGCACGATCAGGACACTAAGGAAATGGCTGCGTGCCAAGCAGATATAGTTACGCCGGGCAATCTCGCGCCTCGCCTCCTCCGCGGTGAACCGGACCGGAAGGACGACGCAATCATCCGCGGTCTCCGGACCTGCCTGCGCTGAGCGCGTTGCAAGTCGCCTGAACCCGTTTGTGCCAAGCACGGCTATCCAGTCGTGCCAGGCGGGCGTTCGGCCAGGTGCGGCGCGCCCCAGATGGTGGCGCATCCAAATAATATTGGCGACCAAATTTGTGGTCGTCAGCAACATCGCGCCAAGGCCGTACACGCCAACGGCGCCGACCGCGAGTACCGGCAAATGCGGCACCAGGATCGTTCCGATGTCGGAGCGCTGGGCGTTCACCACCTCGGCGACCGCCAAGGCGGTCGCCAGAACGATCGCGCCGATCGCACTCGACAAAACTATGATCCATGTTGGCATCGACACTCCTTCCGCAGCTGGCCATCGGGCCGATCCGCAGGCGTATTGTATAACCATTCTCGCACCGGCTTTGCCGGTTCGGAGCCAGCGTTTCGGGTCCCGGCGGGAGGGCCACGAGGCATACTACACTTGCCGAGCGACTAGCAGTGTATCAAACGACCGGCAAAAATCCTCTATTCAGCGGCATTCGCTCCGCACGCCTCTGTCACTGGCGTCAACCACCGCTCGCTCGCGCCTTGGCCCAACTATCGCGCAGCCCGACGGTGCGGTTGAAGATGAGGCGGCTCGGGGTGCTGTCGAGATCGGCGCAGAAATAGCCTTGGCGCTCGAACTGAACCGCCTCTCCCCGCACCGCAGCAGCCAGTGCGGGCTCCACTCGGCTCTGGATCAAGATCTCCAGTGAGTGCGGATTGAGATCGGCAAGAAGATCGCCGCCGGCGCCGGGGTTAGACGCATTGAAAAGCGGGTTGTAGAGCCGGATTTCCGCCGGCATGGCATGGGCTGCCGAAACCCAATGCAAAGTGGCTCTGACCTTGCGTCCGTCGGGAGCATTGCCGCCGCGCGTCGCCGGATCATAGGTGCATATCAGCTCCACGATCTCGCCTGCCGCATTTTTCACGGCCTCACGGCAGGTGATCAAATAGCCATACCGCAGTCTTACTTCCCGCCCCGGCGAGAGCCGGTAGAAACTCCGGGACGGGTATTCCATAAAATCCTCGGTCTCGACGTAGAGCTCGCGCGCGAAGGGAATGTGGCGCGTACCGGCAGTCGGGTCCTCGGGATTGTTGACTGCAGTCAGCTCCTCGATGACCCCTACGGGATAATTCTCGATTACAAGCCTCAATGGGCGCAGCACCGCCATCCGGCGCTGGGAGGTCTTGTTCAGGCACTCGCGGATCGCGTGCTCGAACATTGCAACGTCGACAACGCTGCTCGCCCGCGCGACCCCCACCGAGCGGACGAAATCACGAATCGCCGCCGGGGGCACGCCGCGGCGCCGGAGCGCCGCCAATGTCGGCATCCGCGGATCGTCCCAGCCGCTCACCCGGCCCTGCCGCACCAGCTCCGTCAGAAAACGTTTCGACAGCACCGTGAAATTCAGGTTGAGCCGGGCGAATTCGTACTGCCGCGGCCGCGACGGCACCGGCAGATGTTCGATCAGCCACTCGTAGAGCGGACGATGGTCCTCGAATTCGAGCGTACACAGGGAATGCGTCACACCCTCGATCGCATCCGACTGGCCATGAGCGAAGTCATAAGTCGGGTAAATGCGCCATTTGGTTCCGGTGCGCGGATGTTCCGCATGCAGGATGCGGTAGAGCACCGGGTCGCGCAGATTGATGTTGCCGGCCGCCATGTCGATCTTCGCCCGCAGCACACGCGCCCCGTTGGGAAATTCGCCTTCCCGCATACGGCGAAAAAGATCGAGATTTTCGTCTATTGACCTGTCCCGGTAGGGGCTGTTGCGCCCGGGCTCGGTCAGGCTGCCCCGCATCGCCCGCATCTCTTCTGCGGGCAGATCATCGACGTAGGCCTTGCCGGCGCGGATCAGGTGCTCGGCCCAGTCATAGAGTTGCTCGAAATAATCGGATGCGTAGTAAAGGTGTGGGCCCCACTCGAAGCCGAGCCAGCGCACGTCGCGCTTGATCGAATCGATGTACTCCTGCTCCTCCTTGGTCGGGTTGGTATCGTCGAACCGCAGATGGCAGCGACCGCCGTATTCCTGCGCCACGCCGAAATTCAGGCAGATCGCCTTGGCATGCCCGATGTGGAGATAGCCATTGGGCTCCGGGGGAAAGCGGGTAATTATCTGGGTGTTGCGCCCCGCAGCAATATCGGCGTCGATGATGTCGCGGATAAAATCGCGACCCGGCTGCTCCGCCGCAGTTTCTTCCGTCATCACCTTCCCCGGTATCATTACCCCGCCTATGTGGCGCATCCCGGCACGCCCGCCAAGACGCTCAGTTTGTCGTTCCGGGACGGCCCGTAAGGCCGGCCCCGGAACCTATGAACACCTGCCTTTGCCTGATTCGCAGGGGTGCCTGATTCCCGGAGGCCCGTGTTCTTGGATTCCGGGCCCGCGGGCGACGCCCGCTACCCGGACTGACAGGAATTTCTCGATCCGCGCAGGCCGGCGGCTAGGTGCGGGGAGCGCCGAGATGCCGGTGAAAGAAACTAAAGACTTTGTGCCAGCCGTCAACCGCCTGCTCGGGACGGTAATTCGGGCGATAGTGCGCAAAAAAAGCATGGCCGGCGCCGTCATAGCGGTGGAACTCATAGTTTTTGCCGTGCTTCTTCAGTTCCACCTCGGTCTTATTGACATGTTCGGGCGTCGGGTTGGGGTCTTCATTCCCGAACAGGCCCAATAGCGGGCAATTGATCCCTTCGGTCAGGTCGATCGGCGCCACCGGCTGGGCCTTGGTCAGCCGCGACTTGTCGTCGACGACGACATTGCCGCCCCAGCAATCGACCGCCGCCTGGACGAGATGCGACAGCTTGCACGCCACCAGATAGGTCTGCCGGCCACCCGAGCAGAAGCCGATTACGCCGACCTTGCCGCTGGCATGCGGTTGCGAGCGCAGAAAGTCGATCGCTCCCGTCACATCGCCGAGCATCTGCTCGTCAGGAACGCCGCCGGCCTCACGCACCTTGGCGACGACCGCCTCGTCGGCGCCGTCGCCGACCCGGAAATAGAGGCTCGGCGCCACGGCGGCATAGCCGTGATGGGCGAATTTGCGGGCGACCTCGCAGGTCCATTCATCCCAGCCAGGCATGTGGTGGATCACGACGACGCCGGGATGCGGCCCGGCATTGGTCGGGTGCGCGTAATAGGCGTCGCCGCGGTCGCCGCCATGCCCGCGATAGGTCGCCATCCCCGCTTGTACGTTCCGAAACGCCATGTTGATCCTCCCTCAAAATGCCGGCGGCTCTCTTGGCACCGAACCCCGCCAAAAGCAAGCGGATATCCAGCGGCACGGTCGCTCGCGACTTGACATTGCCCGCGCGCTGTCCCGACCTTCCGCGATTGGCTGAGCGATTAGGAGACGATAATGACCGGAGCGCTGGAGCGCGTTCGCGTGCTCGATTTCACGACCACGATCGCGGGTCCGCACTGCACGCGGCTGTTGGCCGATCTCGGCGCCGAGGTGATAAAGATCGAGGCGCCGGAAGGCGACATGATGCGCACGCGCCCCCCGCTGCGCAACGGCGCCAGCACCAGCTTTGGACAACTCAATGCCGGGAAGAAGAGCATCGTACTCGATCTCAAGGCGCCGCCGGCTGTCGAGGCAGTCCGCCGGCTCGTCGCCACCGCCGATATCGTCGCCGAGAATTTTCGGCCGGGGGTCATGCGCCGCTTCGGCCTCGATTACGAAGCTCTCGCGCCGATCAAGCCCGAGCTGATCTATTGCGCGATCTCCGGCTATGGACAGACCGGCCCCTCCTCGCAATTACCCGCCTATGCCCCGGTGATCCACGCCGCCTCGGGCTACGATCTGGCGCATATGGCTTATCAGGGCGAGGAACGCCGGCCGGATTACTGCGGCATCTACATCGCCGACGTGCTGACCGGCACCTATGCATTCGGCGCGATCATGACGGCGCTCTACCACCGCCAACTGACCGGCCGGGGACAGATGATCGACGTGTCGATGCTCGAAAGCATGCTGAGCCTGACATTGAGTGAAATTCAGGCGGCTCAGTTTTCACTGCCGCCGACAGGCAGGCCGATCTTTGGCCCGGTGGCCAGCAAGGACGGTTATATCAATCTGTCCATCGCCAGCGAGAGAACGTTCCGAAACCTGGCGATCGCCTCCGAGCATCCGCAGTGGGTCACCGACCCGCGCTTTGCTCAGTACAATGACCGGCGAAGGAATTGGGGCGAACTGATCGATGAACTCGAGAGCTGGTCGACGAGCCGCACGACAGAGGAAGTCCAGGCCCTGTTCGACCGACACGGCGTGCCGTCCTCGCCCTACCGAACAGTCAAGCAGGCGATGACCCATCCGCAAATTGCGCACCGCCGTGCCTTTGCCGAGGTGCACGATGCAGGCGGCACGTTTCTGGCGCTTAACCCACCGTTCCAGATGTCCGCGACGCCTGCGGCTGTGGCACCTTGTGTAGCCTCGCTCGGTGAGCATACCGAGGAGCTGCTCAGCGAAATTGGCTATACCTCCGAGCAGATTGCGTCTCTTCTCAGTCCTGCCGCAACAGCGCTTCGCGGGTGACGACAGCCCCTCCCCCGGCGGTCAGCCGCACCAGATTTCGGACCTTAGTCAGATTTCGGTCGGTGACTTGGGTCAGCATTACATGGGCGCTAACACCGGCGCTGGGAGCGCCATCTTGAGCATCAAGCGGTCATATCTCGACCTCGGTGCCGAGTTCGATCGCGCGGTCCGGCGGGATGCGGAAAAACTCGGGCGACCGCGTGGCGACGCGTGCGAGGGCGGAATAGAGGCGCTCGCGCCACCGGGCCATCCCGGGCCGCGGGCTTGATTTGACGTTGGCGCGCCCGACAAAGAAGGAAATCTGGCTCGGATCGAGCTTCAGCCCCGGGATCTCCGCCCGCTGCAATTCCCGTGGGACGTTTGGCGTCTGGGCAAAGCCGAAGTGCGCTTCGATCTGCCAAAAGCCGCTGCCGAGTTCGCGTGCCTTGATCCGGTCTGCGCCGGCCACTCGGGGGATGTTCTCGGTGACGACGTGAACCAGCAGCACCGTCCGGTGCAGCACCTTGTTGTGCTTGAGGTTGCGCACCAGTGTTAAGGGCACGTGTTGGGTCTGAGTGGTGAGAAAGACGGCGGTCCCGGAAACTCGGGCCTCGGGCGCCGTGTCGCAGGTGGTGAGAAATGCGGGGAGCGGCACAGCCTCACTCGCCAACTGCATCCGCACCAACCGCCTTCCCGTGCGCCAGGTGGTCAGGATCGTAAATACGGCGACCCCGATCACCAGCGGGAACCAGCCGCCGCTCGGGATTTTCAGGGTATTGGCCCCGAATAGCGCAAGATCCACGGTCATGATCGGCACCAGCACGAAGGCGATTGTCGGCCATTGCCAACGCCACACGCCGCGCATGACGGCCGCCATGAGAACCGTCGTGATCGTCATCGTCCCGGTGACTGCAAAGCCATAGGCCGAAGCAAGCGCGCTCGAGCTTTGGAACCCGAGAACCAGAGCGACAACCGCAATCAGCAGCAGCCAATTGATCTGCGCGATATAGATCTGACCGTGCGCACGGGTCGAGGTCTGAAAGATATCGAGGGGCGGCATCAGACCGAGTTGAATTGCCTGCCGCGACAGCGAGAACGCGCCGGATATCACGGCCTGCGATGCGATGACCGTCGCCGCGGTCGACAACAGCACCAGCGGGAACAAGCCCCAAGCGGGCGCCAAGCGAAAGAACGGATTGTCGATTGCCGTTTTGTCCCCGAGGATCAGCGCGCCTTGTCCGAAATAATTCAGCACGAGAGCGGGAAGCACTACGGCGAACCATGCCAGCCTGATCGGAAAACGGCCAAAATGGCCCATATCGGCGTAGAGCGCCTCGCCGCCCGTAATAGCCAGTGCGACGGCTCCGAGCACGACGAAGCCGGCGCCCGGCGTGGCGATGAAGATGTGAGCTGCGTGCCCGGGGTTCAGAGCTTCGAGCACGCGCGGCGTTTCGGCTATTTGCATCACTCCGATTATTGCGATGACGGCGAACCATAAGACCATCACCGGGCCGAAGATGCGGCCGACGCGTCCGGTGCCACCCTTCTGAAAAAGAAAAAGCGCTAGCAGCACAATAATCGTCAGCGGCAGCACGAATCGGTTCAATGCCGGTGTCGCAACGCCAATGCCTTCGACCGCGCTGAGCACGGAAATTGCGGGCGTGATCATGCTGTCGCCGTAGAATAGCGCGGCGCCGCCGAGGGCAAGCAACACCAAGAGATTGCGGGAGCGCTCGCCTGTCGCCTGCTCCAAGGCGAGGGCCAATAAAGCAAGAATGCCGCCCTCGCCTTGATTGTCGGCACGCATGATCAAAAGGACGTATTTGATCGTGACGACGATGATCAGCGCCCAGAAAATCAGCGACAGAACGCCAAGCACGTGTTGTGCGTCGAGAGGAAGGCCGTGCTCGGGGTTGAAGCACTCCCGAAAGGTGTAGACCGGGCTCGTCCCGATATCGCCGAACACGACGCCGAGTGCGGCAAGGCTCAGCGCGGCGCGCCCGGTGGATAGATCCGGCGCTGTCTCCCCAAGCTCCTCTTCTGCGGTCAACGCCGCATGCCCCGCCGGGATGACCTCGGTCGAAGTCGCATTGTTGCCGGCGCGATTTGCCATCGGGTTCTCCTGGCCACCCGCTGCTTAGCGGTTTTGCCAGTGTGTTTTAACAGCGCTGCGATCTAGAAAGATCCTCCGGGAACATAGCCACTCGAAACGGGGTTCCCGATGTCATCCCTCTTGCGCTCTTATTCGCACCAGGGCCGCGGCTCGCCATCGTCGGTGGGTCGCCCGGCGACTAACGAACCGGAGGGAAATACCCATGATGCAGATCAGAGTCGGATACGAACTGGTCTATGATTGTCCGCAGCCGACGCCGATGCTGCTGATGTTGAACGTCCACTACTCGCGCATATCGGATATGGTGGGGCCGGATCACCTCGTGACCATCCCCTCGATCCCGATCCGCGCCTATCGAGACGGCTTTGGTAACTGGTGCAATCGGATTGTGGCGCCGGTCGGAGAAACCAAGCTCTCTGCCCGCGGGATTGTTAAAGACACGGGCGAACCCGATGTGGTCGCCGGCGAGGCACGGCAGCACGCAGTGGAGGATTTGCCCGACGAAGCCTTGGTGTTCCTGCTCGGCAGCCGCTATTGCGAGACCGACCGGCTGTCCGACATCGCATGGTCGCTGTTCGGCAATACGCCGCTCGGCTGGGCCCGCGTTCAGGCCATCTGCGATTACGTTCACCGGCACATTGCATTCGGCTACGAACACGCCCGGCCTACCAGGACGGCTTGGGAGGCTTACTGCGATCGGACCGGCGTCTGCCGGGATTTCGCTCATTTGGCGGTCGCGTTCTGTCGCTGCATGAACATCCCGGCGCGGTACTGCACCGGCTATCTGGGCGATATCGGGGTGCCAGTCTCGGATGCGCCCATGGATTTCTCGGCCTGGTTCGAAGCCTATGTCGGCGGTCAGTGGTACACGTTTGACGCTCGCCACAACATCCCGCGCATCGGCCGGGTGCTGATCGCCCGCGGGCGGGACGCGGCAGATGTCGCGATCAGCACGACCTTTGTCCGAACACGCTCAGCAGCTTTACTGTAGTGACCGAGGAGATCATGACAGTAAGGTCCGAATAACCGACGCTTTGCCGGCTTGCTGCCGCTGAATGATCCCGAGCACCCGGATCCAGTATTTTGCTTGCGTGGGTTGCCCGGCGAGCGCCGCGGCACGGGCATTCTCCCGCGCCACGGTGGCCGCCTCCCTCCCATGAACGTCGATCATGTCGCCGGCGAGCTTGTCGTTGTCGCAACCATCATTCATCGCCAGCACCTGGCCGGGAGCCCGGAAGCTGGGGCTCAGTAATCCATGCCGCCCATGCCACCCATGCCGCCAGGGGGCATGCCGGCCGCGCTCTTCGGCTCCGGCCGGTCGCCGACCATCGCCTCGGTGGTGATCAACAGCCCCGCAACCGAGGCAGCATCCTGGAGTGCTACCCGCACCACCTTGGTCGGATCGATGATCCCGGCCGCGACCATGTCCTTATATTCGCCCGACTGAGCGTCGAAGCCGAAATTCGAGTCGTCCTTGTCGGTCAGCTTGCCGACGACGATAGAACCCTCAACTCCCGAATTCTCGGCGATCTGCCGCACCGGCGACTGGATGGCCTTGCGGACGATCTCGATGCCGACCTTCTGGTCGTTGTTGGCGGGGTTGAGCGCGCCCAGAATCTTGCTGGCAAAGAGCAGTGCAACTCCGCCGCCAGCGACTATACCTTCCTCGACCGCGGCTTTGGTGGCGTGCATGGCGTCGTCAACGCGGTCCTTGCGCTCTTTCACCTCGACCTCAGTGCCGCCGCCGACCCGGATGATCGCTACGCCGCCCGCAAGCTTGGCCAGTCGTTCCTGCAGCTTCTCGCGGTCGTAATCCGAGGTCGTCTCCTCGATCTGAGCCTTGATCTGGTTGATCCGCGCGGTGATGTCTTCTTTCTTTCCGGCGCCGTCGATGATCGTCGTGTTCTCCTTGTCGATGCGCACGCGCTTGGCGCGGCCTAGCATGTCGAGAGTAACGTTCTCGAGCTTGATGCCGAGATCCTCGGAGATCACCTGACCGCCAGTCAGCGCCGCGATGTCCTCAAGCATCGCCTTGCGGCGATCGCCAAAGCCAGGCGCCTTCACTGCCGCCACCTTGAGGCCGCCGCGCAATTTGTTGACGACGAGCGTGGCGAGCGCCTCGCCTTCGATATCCTCGGCGACGATCAGCAAGGGCCGGCCGCTCTGCACGACGGCTTCAAGGATCGGCAAGAGCGATTGCAGGCTGGAGAGCTTCTTCTCGTGCAAGAGGATGTGGGGGTCTTCGAGTTCGGCGAGCATCTTTTCTGCATTGGTGATGAAATACGGGCTCAGATAGCCGCGGTCGAATTGCATTCCTTCGACAACGTCGAGCTCGGTTTCGAGCGACTTGGCCTCCTCGACCGTGATCACCCCCTCATTGCCGACCTTCTTCATCGCCTCGGCGAGCATGCGACCGATTTCGGGGTCGCCATTGGCCGAGATTGTGCCGACCTGCGCGATCTCGTCGTTGGTCGAGACCTTTTTCGAGCGCTTCTCGATATCCTTGACGACCGCGTTGACGGCCATGTCGACGCCGCGCTTGAGATCCATCGGGTTCATCCCGGCCGCTACCGCTTTGACGCCCTCGCGCACCATCGCGTGGGCGAGAATGGTCGCAGTCGTCGTGCCGTCACCGGCGACCGAGCTGGTCTTGCTGGCCACCTCGCGCACCATCTGCGCGCCCATGTTTTCGAATTTGTCGGAGAGCTCGATTTCCTTTGCGACGGTAACCCCGTCCTTGGTAATCCGCGGCGCGCCGTAGCTTTTGTCGAGAACGACGTTGCGCCCCTTCGGCCCCAAAGTCACCCTGACCGCATCGGTGAGAGTGTCGATGCCGCGCAGCATCCGTTCGCGCGCATCCGTGCCGAGCCTTACATCCTTAGCAGCCATGAATCTTTCCTTTTCAGTCGATTTACGCAGGGGCGGCGTTGCTGTCGATGAGGCGTACAGTGCCTCGCCCTCATGGAGGGTTTAGCACTCTCTGTGGCAGAGTGCTATTAAAATCGGGGCGACGAAGCTGATGTTGGGTTCCGGAGGCGTCCGGGGGAGAGAATAGATGCCACCAAGCATAGAAGCTTTCACATTGCGCTGTCCGGACGATTGGCACGTCCATCTCCGCGACGGCGACATGCTCACGACGGTAATTCACTACACCGCCCGCCAGTTCGCCCGCGCGATGGTAATGCCCAACTTGGTGCCGCCGGTGACGGGCGTATCGGCGGCGCGGGCTTACCATGCGCGGATCATCGCGGCTGTCCCGAAGGGTAGCGATTTCGTGCCGCTGATGACCTGTTATCTGGCCGACACGACCGACCCGGAGGAGGTCGCCGTTGGCTTTCGAGAAGGAGTGTTCACCGCGGTCAAGCTCTACCCCGCGCAGGCGACCACCAATTCGGCCTTCGGCGTGACCGATTACGACCGAATCACGCCGGTGCTCGAATGCATGGCAGGGCTCGGCATGCCGCTCTTGATCCATGGCGAGGTGACCGATCCGGAAGTCGACGTATTCGACCGCGAGGCGGTGTTCATCGACCGGGTGCTCGACCCGCTTCGCCGACGGGTGCCCGAACTGCGCATCGTGCTCGAGCACATCACGACCGAAGAGGCGGTGAATTACGTGACTTCGGGCGGGCCGAACCTGGCGGCGACGATCACGGCGCATCACCTGATGATCAACCGAAACGCGATCTTTGCCGGCGGGATCCGCCCACACCTCTACTGCCTGCCGATCGCCAAACGCGAGAAGCATCGATTGGCGCTGCGCCGAGCCGCGGCATCGGGGAACGAGAGATTCTTTCTCGGCACGGACAGCGCACCGCACGCGTTTACCACCAAGGAAACGGCGTGCGGTTGCGCTGGCATCTTCACCGCCCCGTGCGCGCTGGAGATCTATACCGAGGTTTTCGAGGAGGAAGCAGCGCTCGACCGGCTCGAAGCGTTCGCTTCGCTGAACGGACCGCAATTTTATCGGCTCCCACCAAACGAGGCGCGGATCACGTTGCGGCGGGAGCCCTTGGTGGTACCGCCACTGATCGGAGAACGCGATAATGCCGTGGTTCCCTTTCGTGCCGGGGAAACCCTTCGATGGCGGCTGCAGGGTTAGGAGCGGCGATGGACATCGAGACGGCTTTGGAACGGATCAAAGAGGCGGTCGGGCCGCGAGGTTGGATCGCGGATCCTGCCGAGCAGGAACCCTACCTCGTCGAGGCACGGCGCCTTTGGCACGGCGCCGCCCGTCTGGTGGTTCGGCCAGCCTCGACCGCAGAAGTTGCTTCGGTGGTGCGGATCTGCGCCGAAGCCGGGCTGCCGGTTGTGCCGCAAGGCGGGAATACCGGCCTCGTCGGAGGCGGTGTTCCGCCCGAGGACGGACAGAACATCGTTCTCGCGCTCGGCCGCATGAACCGCATCCGCGCGATCGACCCGGTCAATTTCACGATGACTGTCGAAGCCGGCTGCATACTGGCGCATATACAGCAGGCGGCCGCCGAGGCCGACCGGCTGTTCCCCCTCAGCCTCGGCGCCGAGGGCAGCTGCCAAATCGGCGGCAATCTGTCGACCAATGCCGGCGGCATTGCGGTATTGCGTTACGGCAATACGCGCGAGCTGACCTTAGGCCTCGAAGTCGTGCTCCCGGATGGGCGGATCTGGGACGGGCTGCGCGGCCTGCGCAAGGACAATACCGGCTACGACCTGAAGCAGCTTTTCATCGGCGGCGAAGGCACGCTCGGGATCATCACGGCCGCGATCCTGAAGCTCTTTCCGAAACCGCGCGAAGTCGAGACCGCGTTTCTCGGGCTTGCCAGGGTCGAAGACGTCATGACGCTCTTCGCTCACGCCCGCGGCGCCTCCGCCGATCAGCTGACCGCCTTCGAGCTGATACCGCGCGCCGCGCTCGAGCTGGCGCTGGTCCACGTGCCCGGAACCATCGATCCGCTGGTCACCCCCCATCCCTGGTACGTCTTGCTCGAAATGTCGTCCAGCCAGACCGAGAGCGGCATCCGCGCGCTTTTGGAGAGGCTGCTCGAAACAGCGCTCGAAGAGAATCTGGTCGCTGACGGCGCCATCGCCGAAAGCGGGCCGCAAGCCAAGGAACTTTGGAAGATCCGCGAGGCGATTGTCGAGGCGCAGCTTTTTGCGGGCTCGATAAAGCACGACGTCTCGGTACCGGTCAGCCGGGTCGCCGATTTTGTCATCCGCGCTACCGCCGGCGTCAGCGAAAGACTGCCCGGCATCAGGCCAATGGCCTTCGGCCATGTCGGCGACGGCAACATCCACTTCAACCTGACCCAGCCGGAAGGCGCCGACACCGCGGCCTATCTCGCGCGCTGGCAGGAGTTCAACGACATCGTCCACGGTGTCGTGCGCCAGCTTCACGGGTCGATCAGCGCCGAGCACGGCGTCGGCCGCCTGAAGCGTGACGAGATCACTCATTACAAATCGCCGGTCGAAATGGAACTGATGCGCCGGGTCAAGCGCGCCCTCGATCCCGCCAACATAATGAATCCCGGCAAGCTTGTGAGCGTGTAAAATCGTCTGAAATGACGCCGCCTTCTTTCGTCGCCCCCGCGAAAGCGGGGGTCCAGAGCAGCTGTACCGGCCCTGCCTCCCTGGATTCCCGCTTTCGCGGGAATGACGAGGTTTAGGGATGGCCGAAGATCCACGGCAGCGATACCGGGCCAATCTGCAGGGGGAGGTCGACAGCGCCTCGCTCTACCGAACGCTGTCGCAGACCGAGAAGAACCCCGAGCTGGCGCAGGTTTACGCTCGCCTCGGCGCGGTCGAAGAGGCGCATGCCGAGTTCTGGAAACGCAAAATCGGCGCGGTCGGCCACCGCGTGCCCAGCCTACGGCCGAGCTTCCGGACGCGGGCGCTCGCGTGGCTGGCGCGCCGTTTCGGTCCGGCCTTCGTACTGCCGACCATCAACACGCTCGAGCATATGGACAGCGGCATTTACGATGCGCAGCCGGAGGCCGTCGCCGGCGGGCTGCCCGCGGCCGAGCGCTCGCACGCCCGCATCATCGAGGCGCTGGCGGCGCCGTCGCCGGGCGCGTTCAGCGGCGCGACGATCGCGCGGCTGGAGGGCCGACATCGCGCCCTCGGCGGCAATGCATTGCGTGCCGCCGTGCTCGGCGCCAATGACGGGCTGTGCTCCAATCTGAGCCTCGTCATGGGCGTGGCCGGCGCCGATCTTGCCCCGCACGCGATCCTGGTGACCGGTCTGGCGGGCCTGTTGGCCGGCGCCTTCTCGATGGCGTTGGGAGAATGGCTGTCGGTCAGCACGACCCGCGAATCCTATCAGCGGCAAATCAAGACCGAGGCCGACGAGCTCGAGCAGGTGCCCGAAGAGGAGGAGGAAGAGCTGGCGCTGATCTATCAGGCCAAAGGTCTCCCCGAGGACCAGGCCAAAGCGCTGGCGCAACGGCTGATCGCCAACAAGGAAACCGCTCTCGACACGCTGGTGCGCGAGGAGCTCGGGATCGACCCCGATGAGCTCGGCGGTTCGGCATGGGCCGCCGCCGGGACCTCCTTCCTGCTGTTTGCAATCGGCGCGATCTTTCCGGTCGCGCCTTATTTTGTGCTGGCCGGGTTACCGGCGGTAATCGCCAGCCTCGCGGCGAGCGGGTTGGCATTGTTCCTGATCGGCGCCGGCACGACCTTGTTCACCGGGCTCGGGGTATGGTTCTCGGGACTGCGCCAATTGCTGATCGGCTTCGCCGCCGCCGGCGTGACCTATGGCGTCGGCAAACTGATCGGCGTCGCCGTCACGGGGTGAGGCGCAGGCTCCTGGTGCGGGCGAGGAATTCTGCGCGGGCGAGCTGGCGCTGCAGCCCGAGCCGCTCGTTCACGGTCAGAGGCTGCCATGCACCTCCGCCGAGCAGCATCCGATTATTCCCCTCGCCAGCTCTGCCGACCATCCGCAGGCGCTGGCCGTCAAACACCAGGAGGCCGTCGAGCCCGCGTTCGTCGAGAGTCCAATTCCGCACCGGTCCGGTATCGATGTGGATAAAGCCGGAGTGCGGATACCACCCGACGCCCCCGCGCTCCATCGCGCGGGCCTTCGTCATCGCCTCGGAGAGGTTCGAATCGACCCTTATATCGAGCGCGCGGCCGACGATGTGCTGGCTGTGCTCGGCGACGCCGAACATGGTGCGGGCGAGCATCGCGTTGGTTTCGGCCGTGCGATAAGCCGACAATACCGTGGCTTTGGTCTGGCCCACCGAATCCAGAACATCGGCCAGGAAATCGATGACCCCGACATCGATCTGCGTCTTTTCGCCGGAATGGTGGTCGCGCAAGAAAACACAAAGCTCGTCGATGACCCGGGGGATCGGGCCTTGGTCGTTGCGGTACGCCCCATCGAATGTCTCGCCGGTATGGCAGTTGACGAGGCGCAACCGGCGCAGCGCCATTGGCGGACGGGCAACCGCGCGCGCCATCGACGGCCACGCTGCGGCAAATCCGGTCACCAGGGATAGAAACAGTCGACGATCCATCGCCTTTTCGGTTCTCGTGCAATCACCTGAAAACGTTATCGCCGGCATCACCGGAAATTCCGTAAACGGGAGGGTCTGCTGGATGCCCGGCGCGAGCCGGACATGACGAGGAGAAAGGTCAGCGGATTGAAGGCGCAGACTTGTCTTCGGTCAAGCTTAAAATCTCTTCAGCAGTCGATCGATGTAGTCGAGCTCGATTTCCGGACGAGAGCGCTCGCCCGCACGGCGGCGCAGTTCGTCCAGAATCTCGCGGGCTTTTTGCAGAGTATTCTGGTCGGGGATTTTGACGTCCCCCTGATCGTAGGTTCCGTTATTCGACAACGGCCGACCTAAGGGATCCCGCTCGACCCGGTCGCGCGGCGTCCCGTCGGTGGCGCCGACCTCGTCGTCATTCGGGTTGCCCCATTGGCCCTGCATGCGGCGCTGCATCTGCTGGGCAAAGTCGCGCGCCGCCTGCTGCAACTGGTCGAGCGCCTCGGTCTGCGGGCCGATCGCCTCGCCGGGCTGCCGGCGCTGCAATGCCTCGGTGGCGTCGCGCATCGCCCGTTCGGCACGGCCCAAAGGCTCGGGGATGTCGCCGAGCCCGTCGCCGAGCCGGCGCATCATATCGCCGAGCATGCGGCGCAGCCCTTCCTGCTGCCCGGCGGCATCGCCCAGCTGGCCGTTGGCATCCGGCTGGTCGCCCCTCCTTGCTGCTGCCCGGGCTGCTGCCCCTGCTGCTGGCCGCGCTGCCCCATGCGGCCCTGCTGACCCTGCTGGCCTTGCTGCTGCTGGGCGCGGAAGCTGCGGTCGAGCAGCTGCTGCTGGCGCTGCATCAGTTCGCGCATGTCGCGCATCATCTGCTGCGCCTCGCTCGACCCCTGCTGCGGCATCTGCCCGGGTCTCGCCATGCGCAGGTTTTCGAGCATGTTCTGCAGCTGCGACAACAGCTCGCGCGCCTGGTCGCGCGCGCCGTTGCGGGCCAGATCACGCGCCCGGTCGAGCATGCGCTGCAGATCGCGGCTGCTGATCACCTTCGACGGATCGACCGGCTGCTGGTACTGGTCCGGATTGCGCGCCATGTTTTCGGCGAGCGCCTGCAGATAGCGGTCGAGCGCCTGCTGCAGCTCCTTCATCAGGCGATCGATCTCCGCGTCCGGCGCATTTTTTGCGAGCGCGTCTTGGAGCTCCTGCTGCAGCCGCCGCATCTCGCGCTCGGCGAGCGACATGCGTCCATCCTCGATGCGCAGAGCGGTGTCCCACAGGAGTTGCTGGACTTCGGCTATGGAATTCGCGTCGTCGTTGATCCGCAGACGCTCCTCGGCGAGGCGCATCGCCGAGGAAGGCGACGGTATCGTCGCGGTAAAGCTGCGGCCGCTCGCGCAGATCGCTGAGCGTATCGGCCACCGCCACGCGCGACCCGGGATCCGTCGCCAGCTCCTTGCGCTGGTCGATGATCGCGCGGGCGACCGGATGCTCGAATTTGCGCTCCGGCAGTTTCATCCGGACCGGCTCGCTTTCGCCCGTCTGGCCCAGCGCGTCGGTAGCGACGAGCCGGATCTCGACCGGCAGGCCGGCCCAGGGATGCGGCGACAGATCGTGATAGCTGGTGGCCTGCGCTTCTTTCAGGTGCAGCCCCGGCAACGGCATCTCGAGCTCGATCGTCTCTTCGGGATTGCCGCCCTCGCGCCGGATCACCGCCTTGGCCGATTCGACCCCGTAATCGTCGCTCGCCTGGTAATCGATGCGCAACGCGGCATGCGGCGTGCCTTCCGGGGCTTTTGCGAAGGCGATTCGTGGGCGGGTTGTCCGGGATGATCTCGATCTGCCAGCTTGCCGAGCGCCGTGCCAGCCTGCGTCACCGCGAGCTGCTTGCCGGTCGTCAAGGTCGCCGCGGCCCGGAAATTCTGCTTGTCGACCGCATCGAAATCGCGGCTCTCCGCGTCGATCGCGAGGCGCGGCACCGCCTGACCCGCCATGCACCTGGGCGAGCAGTTTGCTGCCGGTCGGGATGCGCAGCGTTTCCGCAGTTCCCGGGCGCAGGAATTGCGGCGCCAGCCCGGTATATTCGGGCGGCGTCACCCAGATGTCGAGGCTCGCGGCGGCCATCGCCCGACCTGCCGGCGATATCCGGTCGCAACGACCGGACGAGACGATCCCGCCAGTCGCTCCCGGCATCGATCGCGCCGAGCAGCAGCAGGATCGCCAGGACAGCGCGCAATCCCCACGGATCACGTGCGGCAAACCCGGCATGCGGCAGTCCGATCCGCAGTCGGCGCGCCGCCGCTTCCATGCGCCGCCGGTGGGCCTCCCACAGACCGGCCGCGGCGACATCGAGCGGCCCGCTCGGCCGATCGGCGAGCGCCTGCAGCGGCCGGTGCTGCAGCCCGCTCGCCTGCTCGATGCGGCGGCGCGCGGAGATGGCATCCGGAATGACGGTCTTGCCGAATGCCGCAGCCAAGCCGATCGCGAAAGCGGCGCCGAGGCCGATCAGAACTGCGGCGTGCAGCAGGCCCGGCAAATTCGGCAGGAGATCGAACAGGCCGAGCACGAGAAACGCACCCAGCGCGGCGAGCGCCGGCCAGCAAGGCGGCCAGACCCGCTCCCACAGCAGTGCAAAGCGGGCGAGCCGCAGCCGCATCGCGAAGCGGCCACCGGATAGCGACGAGCGGTCGGTCATGCGGCACCTCGCTTTCGCACGGGCTCCTCGGTCCCATCGGGGAGCCAGTCGGAAAGCCATTGGGGAATGGTATCGAGAGAAAGGAGCGCATCATAGCTCGGCCGCGCCCGGATGACGGCAAAACGCTCGCCCGAAACCAGCACCTCCGGGCACCAGCAGCCGGCTGTTGTAGGTCGTGCTCATGACCGCGCCATAGGCTCCCGCTGCAGTGAAGGCGAGGAGGTCGCCCTCGGCAAACGGCGGCAGCTCGCGGTCGACCGCAAAGGTGTCGCCGGTTTCGCACACCGGCCCGACAACGTCCGCCGGCGCGAGCGAGGCGCCGGCCGTGGGGAGGCGAACCGGGACGATGTCGTGCCACGCATCGTAAAGCGCGGGGCGGATCAGATCGTTCATCGCCGCGTCCACGATGACGAAACGCCTGGTGCTGCCCTCCTTGACGTAGAGCACCTGCGAGACGAGCAGCCCGGCCGGCGCCGTCAGCACCCGACCCGGCTCGAACGCCAGAGTGAGCCCGAGCGAGCCGAAGATGTCGCGCACGAGTTTCGCATAGCTTGCCGGCTCCAGCGGGCGCTCGGCATGGTAGCGGACGCCGATGCCGCCGCCGAGATCCAGACGCGCGACGGAAAGCCCGAGAGCGCGCAATTCGAGGACCAGCTCGGCGACCCGCTCGAAGGCGCGCCGATAGGGCTCGAGATCGGTCAGCTGCGAGCCGATATGCACGGCGAGGCCGACCGGCTCGATGCCGGGAAGCTCGCCGGCGAGCTCGGTATGCGGCAACCGCCTCGTCAATTTCGATGCCGAATTTGTTCTCCTTCCGGCCGGTCGAGATCTTGGCGTGGGTATGCGCATCGACATCCGGGTTTACCCGGATCGCGATCGCGCGCGATCCGGCCTTGCGCGCTGGCGACTTCGCTGAGCCGGCGCAGCTCCGGCACCAACTCGACATTGATCTGATGAATGCCGGCATCGAGCGCCGCCTCCATCTCGGCCGCCGTTTTGCCGACCCCGGAGAAGATGATCCGCTCGGGCGGCACGCCGGCGGCGAGCGCGCGGCGCAGCTCCCCCTCCGAGACGACGTCGGCCCCCGCGCCGAGGCCGGCGAGGAGCCGGAGCACGGCGAGGTTCGAGTTTGCCTTGACGGCATAGCAGATCAGCGGCCGCTCGGGTAAGAACGCGTCGGCAAACCGCCGGTATTGCGCGGTGAACCCGGCAGCCGAATAGAGGTAGAAGGGGGTGCCGACGGCCGCCGCGATGTGGGCCACCGGCAGCTCTTCGGCGTAGAGCTCGCCGCCGCGATAGTGAAAAAAATCATTCACTCGGATACGGCCGCGGATAGGTGTTGGGTTCGTCTGGCGGCGCGGTCGGCGCATTCCGCTTGCCGCACCCCGCCAGCGCCACGGATAGACTGAGAAGCATAAGCACGCCGAGTCGTAACGCGCGGCCGCCCCTCACCCTCCCGCTGGCGCGGGCCCCTCCCTCTCCCCGCAAGCGGGGCGAGGGGATTAGGCTCGTTGCTCCCTCGCCCCGCTTGCGGGGAGAGGGTCGGGGTGAGGGGCGTGCGCCGGCTCATTCCAAAAATCTCTTGCGCGCTTCTCGGGCGGCGGCGCGGACCTGCTCCGGAGCGGTGCCGCCAAAGCTGGTTCGGCTCGCCACCGACCGGGCGGCGTCGAGCACGTCATAGACCGCGGCGGTGATCGCCGGCTCCACAGCCTGCAATTCGGCGAGCGGCAGCTCGGCGAGCGTGCAGCCCAGCGCCTCCGCGCGCTTGACGATCTGTCCCGTCGCATGATGGGCGCGGCGGAAGGGCAGGCCGGCGGCGCGCACCAGCCAGTCGGCGAGATCGGTCGCCGTCGCAAAGCCGTGCTCGGCGGCGGCGCGCAGGCGCTCGCGGCGGGGCCGCATGTCGCGCACCATGCCGGCCGTCGCCGCGAGGCAGAGTTCGAGCGCGTCGGCAGCCTCGAACACCGGGACCTTGTCCTCCTGCATATCCTTGCCATAGGCGAGCGGCAGGCCTTTCATCACCGTCAGCAATGCGACGAGGGACCCGTTCAGCCGGCCGGTCTTGGCGCGCACCAGCTCGGCGGCATCGGGGTTGCGCTTTTGCGGCATGATCGAGCTGCCGGTCGTGAACGCATCGCTCAGCCCGATGAAACCGAATTCGCTGCTGCACCAGGTCACGATCTCCTCGGCGAAGCGCGACAGATGCATGCCGGTGATCGCCGCCGCGGCGAGAAACTCGATCGCAAAGTCCCGGTCGGAAACCGCGTCGAGCGAATTTGCCGCCGGGCGGTCAAAGCCGAGCGCGGCGGCGGTTGCGTGACGGTCGATCGGAAAGGAGGTGCCGGCGAGCGCCGCGGCGCCGAGCGGGCATCTCGTTGAGCCGGCGCCGGCAATCGGCGAGCCGGCCGCGGTCGCGCCCGAGCATCTCGACATAGGCCAGCAGGTGATGACCGAGGGTCACCGGCTGGGCGATCTGCAGATGCGTGTAGCCCGGCATCACCGTGGCGGCTTCCGCCTCGGCGCGGTCGATCAGCGCCTGCTGCAAGTCGCGCATCGCCAGGTCGAGGCGGTCGATCGCGCCGCGCAGCCACAGCCGCAGATCGGTCGCGACCTGGTCGTTGCGCGACCGCGCGGTATGGAGGCGCCCCGCCGCCGGCCCGATCAGCTCGGCGAGCCGCGCTTCGATATTCATGTGAATGTCTTCGAGTTCGGCGCTGAACACAAAGCTGCCGCCTTCGATTTCCGACCTGATTTGCTCTAGACCGGCGGTGATCGCCGCGCCATCTTCCGGCGACAGGATGTTCTGCGCGACGAGCATCGCGCAATGCGCCTTCGAGCCGGCGATGTCTTCGGCGTAGAGGCGTTTGTCGAAATCGATCGAGGCATTGATGCGGCGCATGATCTCGGCCGGACCGCCGGCAAAGCGGCCGCCCCACAGCGAGTTCGCCGGTTTGCTCGCGCCGGTCATCGGCCGCGCTTCCCGGCGCAGCGAGAGGACGAAACGATGAAATGGGCTGTCGCTGCCGCTTTGGTGTTCCTGCTCGTCGCACCTGCCCTCGGCGCGGCGGCCGAGGGCGAGGCGGACATGCCCGACCGAACCAAGCTCGGCGAGTTCGTGCCCTCCTCGCAACCGTATCCGGCGCCCGCGATCTCGCTTGCCGACACCGCCGGCCACAGCGTCGAACTCTCGGAGCTGCAAGGCAAGCTCGTCATCGTCAATCTCTGGGCCACCTGGTGCGAGCCGTGCCTGCGCGAGATGCCCTCGCTCGAGCGGTTGCAGTCGCGGCTCGGCGAGCGGATCGCGGTGCTCGCGGTATCCGAAGACCGCGGCGGCGACAAGACCGTCGAGCCTTTCATCGCCAAACTCGGGCTCAAATCGGTCAAGATCTATCTCGATCCCAAGAGCGAGGTCGGGCACGCCTTCGGGGCGCGGGGCTTGCCGACCAGCTTTCTGATCGACCGCGAAGGCAAGGTGCTCGGCCGCGTCGAAGGCGCAGCGGAATGGGATTCACCCAAGATCCTCGGCGTCCTCGAACCCCTCCTGTCCGGCGACGGCGTGGTCAAGGCGTCGTCCCGCTGAGCACGTTTTTGAGAAACTGGCCGCCGCGCCGCAAGCCTTGGTCGTCGATCGAGTGGCCGATGCCGACCGAGGTTACCGTCTCCACCGGCACGCCGGCCGCCTTGAGCGTGGTCTCCGCCGCGGCCAGCGAGCCGTACGGAACGAGCGGGTCTTCGGTGCCGTGGACCAAGAGGATGGGCGGGCGCGAGCGCAGCTCGCTAGCCAGCAATTCCGGGGCGAGCAGCCGCCCCGAGAAGCCGACGATGCCGGCGACCGGCTCGGCGCGGCGCAGGCCGACAAACAGCGACATCATCGTGCCCTGCGAGAACCCGACCAGCGCCAGTTCGCTGCTGCTGAGCCCCCGTTCTTCGAGCGCCTCGTCGATGAACGCGTCGAGGATCGGCGCGGCCGCCCGCACCCCGCCCAACACCGCCTCCGGGCTGCGATCCTGCGAGCTGAACCATTGATAGCCGTAGGGCGCCGTGTCGCACGGGAACGGGGCGTTCGGCGACAGGAATTCGGCCTCGGGCAGCAGCCTCGCCCAATAGGGTGCGAGCCCGATCAGGTCGTTGCCGTCCGCGCCGAGCCCATGCAGCAGGATGACCAGACGGCGCGGCTTGCCGCCCGAAGCGGGCGGGCGCGACGGTCCGGACAGGCGAGGCATCATCGACGCGGTCCTTCGAATGGCAGGCGCGGCCCGGCAACCTAGCCCAGACGGGACCCCGATGTCACCCGCAGCGGCGGCGCTGCGGCCCGATCGTGACACGCTTTGCCCCGAGCCCGACCGGCTATCTGCATCTCGGCCATGTCCGCTCGGCGCTCGAGGGGTGGCGCGCGGCGCGGCGCGACGGGGGCCGCTTTCTGCTCCGCCTCGAGGATATCGACCGGACCCGCTGCCGCGACGAATATGCCGCAGCGATCCTCGAGGACCTCGCCTGGCTCGGCATCGACTGGGACGGGCCGGTGCGCAAGCAGTCGGAGCATTTCGACGACTACCGGCGCGCGCTCGACAGGCTCGATGCGTTGGGTGTGCTCTACCCATGCTTTTGCACGCGGCGCGAGATCCAGGCCGAGATCGCGCGCGCCGGCGGCGCCCCGCACGGCGATGCCGGGCCGCCATATCCCGGCACCTGCCGCAGGCTCGGAGCCGGAGAGGTCGCCGCAAAGCTGCGTTCGGGAACCGACTATGCGTTGCGGCTCGACCTGGCACGCGCGCTCGCGCTGACCGGCCCGCTCGACTGGATCGAGGGAGAATGCCGTCGGCAGGCCGACCCCGCTCTGCTCGGCGATGTCGTGCTCGCCCGCAAGGAGTTCCCGGCGAGCTATCACCTCGCGGTCACGGTCGACGACGCGATCCAAGGCGTAACCCTGGTGACCCGCGGCGAGGATCTCGCGATCGCGACGCATATCCATCGGGTTCTGCAGGCGCTGCTCGGCCTGCCGACCCCGCGCTACCGCCATCACCCGCTGTTGACCGACGCGGCCGGCCGCCGCCTCGCCAAGCGCGAAGGCGCGCCGACGATCCGGTCCATGCGGGAACAGGGGATGAACCCGGCAGAGATTATCGCTATGGCCGCAGGCTGCAGACTTAATCCAGCGGGCGGTGGAGGCCGGTGGCGACGTCGAGATATTCCGGGTCGTCCGGCCGCAGGACCCCGTGGCGCAGCGCGAAATCGAGGATCACCAGATTGACGTTGAACTTGAAGTCGTCGCTCGTGCGGACGCGGTCGAGGACCGCCGAGGCCGGCATCAGCTCGAAATGGACGATTTCGCCGTCCTGGTTCTTCGGCACGAAATCGGCGGGCATTTCGAGATCGAAGACGAACAGCACGTCGTCGCGGATGCCGAGCTCGGTTTCCATGCGGTAGGAGACGGCGCCGGCCGGAACCGCGTGGCTGGTCAGGCTCCGCGGGATCGACGCTTCTTCCTCGCCCTCCTTCAGCAAGGTTTCCTCGAGCCCGTGGCCGTTGCCGATGCCGCCGGCGACGAGGTTGTCGAGCTTGTCGGGCGCGACCCGTTTGTCGGGGGCGCGCCGGCCGACCCACAAATGGAGCGTGCCCGACTCCCAAAGGTAGCCGTTCAGGTGGACGCCATAGGCGCGCGTTCCAAAGAACGGCACGGCGCCGCGGTCGAGGCGGAACACCGCAGGCGCACCCCAGCGCGGCGCGACATCAAAAGTCTCGTTGCGCCACTTCGGGACCCGCTTTTCGGCAACCAGCGCATCGACCACGGCGTCGACCGCGCGGCTGACCGCCGCAACATCGCCGCGGGCGAGCAGGCTTACCCGGTCGTCGGCGACCGCGAAGACATCCGGAAATCGCCGCAGCGCTGCGGCATTGTCACGCCGCAGCAGCCCCACCCGGTCTTTCGCCGGCAAAGAGCGGCACCGCGCGCGCCGGGTCGTAGTTGTTGCAGGCAGCGATATGGTCGCGGAACGACATGACAGCCCAGAGCTCCGATCAGCCGGATGCGCCGAGCTTCTCCGAGGTCAGCACGACCTCGACATAGGCGATCTGCCGCAGACAGGCGGCGATGTAGTCCATCAGATCGCGCCCGAGCCCGCGCATTTGAATGTCGATCGTCAGCTCGGCCTGATCGGTTCCACAAACCGTGCTGTGCCAGGCGGAGGGCACCAGACCGCGTTTGGCGAACAGCTCCAGCACGCGCGGCATCACGCCGGGCTCGGCGTGCGCGTGAACGGAAAAGCAGGCGGTGACGGAAGGATCGTCGTCAGCGACGGTCGCGAGAAGAGGCGGCATGAGCTTGGTCCTCGGCAGGAAGAGGGCGAATCGGTCGAGCCCGAACCCTCGGCGGGTTCGGGATCGTAATTCGCCGGCCAATCCGGCCATGGATCGTCATCTCAGCCACGTTGCGAGATTTAGGCCGGTCGGCCGGCGCGGTCAACTCGATTTGCGATTCCTGTGCATGTGCGGATCGAAAACCCCCGCTCTTACGTTTTCGAAGAGAGACGCAGCATTTTCGGGAGAAGTCAGATGGCCGAACGCCCGGTAGCGACCGGTACCGAGGCCCGCGCAGGCAGCAAGGAAGGCGTCGTGCGCTATGTTTTGCTGGCGTCGCTGGTGCTTGTCGTGGTTCTATTCATAGTAGCGTACGAGCTATTTTCCTGATCGGAGAGATTGATGACTCCCATCCGGCTCGGCTTCGTCGTACTTTCGCTCGCGATGCAGTGGGTTGCGCCTTCATCGGCGCGCCGGAGCGAGCCAGCGATACTCAGAACCTGAACGGGATCTCGGACGACATCGCGGCGCTGTCGATGACCCATTCGGACGTGATGCACGCCGCCGACCCGATGGCCCGCACCGTCTTCCCCCACCACTACCAATTGCCGCAGGACTGATCGGGCTTCGCACCCCGTAGCCGTGCCGACCGAGCGCACAGCGCTGCTGGCCCAAACCGGGCGGGCGCTCGGCGCGGCAGAGCTGTTCCTGGCGGCCGGCCGGGCACGGCTCGTCGTGCGGGTGGCGCCCGGGGGCAACGTCGAACCCGAGCGCTTCGCCACCGAACAATTGGCCGCCCATGCGCTGGCCTGGATGGCGAGCTATGTCGAGGCGCTGCGCCAGATGCGGAACTGGGCGGTGCGGCTCGACGAAGGCGGAAAGCTCGGCGAGATCGAGGCGCTGATCCTCGAAACCGCCTATGGCGAATATCTCGCCCAGCTCGCCGGCGGCATCGCCATGGCGCAGGGAGAATTCGCGCGGCCCCAGGATCTCGGCCTCGACGACGGCGAGATCGCGCCATTGCGCACCGGAGCGGCGGGAAGCCTGTCCGCCGGCGCGACGGCGAGCCCGTTTGCAGCTCGGCGCCCGGCTCGCCGAAGTTCGGAGAGGGCGCATTCGGGGATATCGGCATCGACGATCCGACGCTGGAGATGGTTCGCGATCAGGTGCGCCGCTTCGCGGAGCGGGAGGTCGCGCCCCATGCCCAGGAATGGCATCGCCGCGACGAGCTGATCCCGTTGCCGGTCATCGAAGAGCTCGCCCGGATCGGCGTCTTCGGGATGACGATCCCCGAGGAGCATGGCGGGCTCGGGCTCGGCAAGACGGCGATGAGCATCGTCTCCGAGGAGTTGTCGCGCGCCTATATCGGGGTCGGCTCGCTCGGCACCCGCTCGGAAATCGCCGGCGAGCTGATCCGCCTCAACGGCACCGACGCGCAGAAGGCGCGCTGGCTGCCGGCAATCGCGTCCGGCGCGGTACTGCCGACCGCCGTCTTTACCGAGCCGAACACCGGCTCCGATCTCGCCAGCCTGCAGACCCGCGCGGTGCGCGACGGCGAAGTCTACCGCATCCACGGCGCCAAGACCTGGATCACCCACGGCGCCCGCTCCGACCTGATGACCTTGCTGGCGCGCACCGATCCGGACGAGCGCGGCTATGCCGGGCTCAGCATGTTCCTCGCCGAGAAGCCGCGCGGCAGTGACGAGGACCCGTTTCCGGCGGCGGGGATGAGCGGCACCGAAATCCCGGTGCTCGGCTATCGCGGCATGAAGGAATACGAGATCGCCTTCGACGGTTTCGCGGTGCCGGCCGAGGGATTGCTCGGCGGCGTCGAGGGCCAGGGCTTCAAGCAACTGATGGCGACCTTCGAGAGCGCCCGCGTGCAGACCGCGGCCCGCGCCGTCGGGGTGGCGCAGAACGCGCTCGAGCTCGGGCTCGCCTATGCGCTCGAGCGCGTGCAATTCGGCGAGAAGCTGATCGCCTTTCCGCGCGTCGCCGGCAAGCTCGCCCTGATGGCGGCCGAGACGATGGCGGCCCGCCAGCTGACCTATTTCGCGGCGCGCGAAAAAGACGGCGGCCGGCGCTGCGACATCGAGGCCGGCATGGCCAAATTGCTCGCCGCGCGGGTCGCCTGGTCGAACGCCGACAACGCCCTGCAAATCCACGGCGGCAACGGCTACGCGCTCGAATACCCGATCAGCCGGGTGCTGTGCGACGCCCGCATCCTCAACATCTTCGAAGGCGCCGCCGAGATCCAGGCCCAGATCATCGCCCGCGGCCTCGTCGCCGGCCGCAATTAGCTCGACCGAGAAGACACGAGGACTATGCTGGTCGAGGGTCGGCGACCCGCAATCGAAAATTGCATCTGCCTGCCGATGGTAGCTGAGATCGAGCAGGCAGTCAACAGCTTGGGGCGAGATAAACTCGGTGTTTTTCCGGCGTTTTCGAGTGCCGACGCATACGGTGCCAATAACACCCTTCAGCAATCGGGATTGGAATTCTCTGCGGCGGTGACTGTTGTCATCAATAGAGCACCGGGCATCTGGCCGTAGACTTGCCAGTGCCCGAGTCAACTGCAGGAGTGCCAAATGGCTCTTGGTAAACACTTTACCCGAACGGGTCGCGGCGTGGCGATTGGAGCAGCGGCTCTTGCGGCGATCGGATTGACCACCGTGCCGCGGCCCGCGCATTCTCTCAGCCCCGCTGCCGGGGTAGGGATCGGGCTAGGCGCCTTCGCGGCAGGGACCGCGCTGGGCGCCGCGGCGAACCCGTACTACAACCCCTACTATTATCCGCACGGGTCCTATTACCCGCCGGCCCCGGCCTATTACCCGCCGACGCCGTATTATCCGCAGCGGAGCTGTTGGGACCCGTATTACCGGCGTTATTACGCCTGCTGACCGAACACGCGCGCAAAGATTGTGTCGACGTGCTTGAGGTGATGCGCGGGGTCGAACAGCGCATCGATAGTCTGGGCAGAGAGAAGCCGCGTGATCTCCGGGTCTTCCTTCAACAGATCCGAGAAGCGCCCCTCACCGCCCCACGCCGCCATCGAATTCCGCTGTACTGCGCGGTAGGCGTCATCGCGGCTTATTCCCGCCTGAGTCAGTGCCAGCAGCACGCGCTGTGAATTGACGAGTCCGCCCGAAGATTTCGAGGTTCTGGCGCATGCGCTCGGGATAGACGACGAGCCGGTCAATCAGGTCGGTCAGGCGGGCCAGCGCGAAGTCGAGAGCGATTGTCGCATCCGGCGCTATGACCCGCTCGACAGAGGAATGGGAAATGTCGCGCTCGTGCCATAGCGCGACGTTTTCGAGCGCCGGGATGACGGCGGATCGGACGAGGCGGGCGAGGCCGGTCAGATTCTCGGCGAGGACCGGATTGCGCTTGTGTGGCATCGCCGAGGAACCTTTCTGCCCCGGCGCGAAATACTCTTCGGCTTCGCGAACTTCGGTGCGCTGCAGGTGGCGGATCTCGGTGGCGAGCCGCTCGACCGCCGCGGCGACCAGCGCCAGAGTCATGAAGAACTGGGCATGGCGGTCGCGTGGGATGACCTGCGTCGAGATCGGCTCGGGTTCGAGCCCGAGCTTCTCCGCGACGTATTCCTCGACCCGCGGATCAATATTGGCGAAGGTCCCGACGGCGCCCGATATCGCGCAGGTCGCGACCTCCTTACGTGCCGCGGCGAGGCGGGCGCGGTCGCGGGCAAACTCGGCGTAATGGCCGGCAAGCTTCAATCCGAAGGTAGTAGGTTCGGCGTGAATGCCGTGGCTGCGCCCCACCGTGGGCGTCAGTTTGTGCTCGAAGCTGCGGCGCTTCAGTACCGCGAGCAGTGCATCCAGATCGGCCAACAGGAAATCGGCCGCCTGCGTCAGCTGCACCGCAAAGGAGGTGTCGACCACATCGCTGGAGGTCATTCCCTGATGGACAAAACGCGCCTCGGGGCCGACATGCTCGGCGAGGTTGGTCAGAAAGGCGATCACGTCGTGGCGGGTCTCGCGCTCGATCTCGTCGATGCGCTCGGCCTCGAAGCCGCCACGCTCCCAGACGGCGCGAGCGGCGCTCTCGGGGATGATCCCGAGCGCCGCCTGCGCGTCGCAAGCATATGCCTCGATCTCGAACCAGATCCGGTAGCGGTTCTCCGGCGACCAGATCCTGGTCATCTCGGGGCGGCTGTAGCGCGGGATCATACCGTGCGAACCTCTTCGTAGCCCAATTGGCGCAGCGCGGCGAGCATATGGGATGGGACCGGAGCGGTGATTTCGAGCCGGGGCCGCGCCGGGTAGAGCGGCAAAGAGATCGAGCGCGCGTAAAGCATCAGCGGTTCTCCGCTCCCGCCACGTCCATACACGGGGTCGTCGACCACAGCGCAGCCGAGTTCGGCGCAATGGACCCGAAGCTGGTGGGTGCGGCCGGTGCGCGGCCGCAATTCGAGCCAGGCACGTCCCTCCGCAGCGCCGAAAACTTGATAGTCGGTGGTTGCCCTTTGTCCTGCGGGATCGACGATAATGCGCCAGCCGCTGCCTCGATTGAGCTTTCTAAGCCCGCTCTCTATCCGTCCCTCGGTCTCGTGTGGGCAGCCTTCGACAACGGCCCAATAGACTTTCTCGACCTTCCCGCCGGCGAACAGCGCCCCCAGCCGCCGCAACGCCTTCGCGTGCCGCCCCAATACCAGGCAGCCGCTGGTGTCGCGGTCGAGCCGATGGGCGAGAGCCGGCGGGCGCGGCAGGCCGAAGCGAAGCTCGTTGAACCCACTTTCGAGATTGGGGCCCCTGCCGGGGCCGGAATGCACGGCAATCCCCGCCGGCTTGTCGATGACCAGGATCAGACCGTCGCGATAAAGGATCCGGTCTGCGAGTTGCCCCTCACCCCAGCCCTCTCCCCGCAAACGGGGCGAGGGAGTTGCGCCGCAACCCCTCGCCCCGCCAGAGCGGGGAGCGGGAGGGGCCCGCGAAGCAGGAGGGTGAGGGGCGACTCCGGGCCGCATCGATCAATTATTCCGCCGCCTCACGCGCCGTAGGGCCGGTGCGGAAGCGGTCGCGCAGCGCGTCCCATTCGTCCGCGCCGAAACGCCGGAACATCTCCGGCACGGTTATCTCCTTTATCGGTGTCGGGTAGCGATGGGTGGTCTTCAACTCGGCCAGCATCCGGTCGCAAATGCCGACCACGCTCTTGATCAGGAGTCCCGGCACGATCGCGAGCTTGTAGCCGATCGCCTCGGCCTCCCGCAGATCGAGATCGGGCGTCTTGCCGCCCCATACGACATTGAGGAGGCACGGTCCGTTGACCAGGCGCGGCACCGCTGCGACCTCGGCCTCGGTCTGCGGCGCCTCGACAAACGCCATATCGGCCCCGGCGGCCAACGCCGCATTGGCGCGCGCGACGGCCTCGTCCAAGCCGGCGACGGCACGCGAGTTGGTGCGTGCGATGATCATGAAATCCGTATCGCGGCGGGCGGCGGCCGCGGCGCGGATCTTGGCGATGTAATCCTCGCGCGGGATGACCTGCTTGCCATCGAGATGGCCGCATTTCTTCGGGAATTCCTGATCCTCGATGTGAATCCCGGCAACGCCGCTGCGCTCGAATTCGCGAACCGTGCGGAAGACGTTGAGCTCGTTGCCGTAGCCGGTATCGGCATCGGCGATGACGGGGAGCTCGACGGCGGCCGCGATACGCTTGGCATTGGCCACCATCTCGGACATCGTGACGAGGCCGAAATCGGGGTACCCCAGGGTCGCCGCGGTGCCGGCTCCGGTCATATAAACCGCGGAGAACCCCGCCTGTTCGATGAGCTTGGCGGTGATGCAATCATAGGCCCCGGGCGCCACCACCAGCCGCTCCCGCCGCAGCAGATCTCGAAAGCCTCTCGCCTGGGTCATCGCAGCCTCCCATCATGCCCTGAGGTAATCACCAGAGTACGATCCAAGGAGGGGCTAATGCACGTGTTCAATCTGAAGGCCGAGCAGGCGTTCGACCCCAAGAAACACATGGAAAGAGTGCTCGGCAGGATCGACGAAGGCGACATCACGATTGCCTGTTGGGAGCCGGGTCAGACGAGCCCCTATCACTGCCACCCCAACGCGACCGAGATCTACTTTTGCTTCGAGGGTGGGGGCCGGATGCGTACCCCGACGGAAACTATCGAGATCGGACCCGCGACTTCTCGTTGTTCATTCGCGAGGTGAATTACACGAATACGCCAACGGTCCGCAGCGCACTCTGCTGTTCCGCGTGCGCTACGGGGACGACATGTCCGGCCGCACCAAAGAATGGCCGAGCAACCCGGATTGGAAACAGCGCCCCGAAGACCTCGAGTATTTTGGGCGTGAGCCGGGGGTGTAGGATCGCACCGGCGCGGTATTTGTTCCTCCGCTCGGCCTGGCTGCCAACCTCGATTTAGCGCTGTTCAAGCCGTGGATCGATCCAGGCCGGCTGGTTGTAGAGGATTGCCTCGGAACTGGAGGGCGCGACGTGCGTCTCAGTGTCCGGGGCAGTGCCATTGTTCGACGCGGCCCGTTCGAGGCGTGGATCGGTCCAGGCCGGCTGGTTGTAGAGGATTGCCTCGGAACTGGCGCGCGCGACGTGCGTCTCGGTGTTCGGGGCAGCGCTATTGTTCGACGCGGGCCGTTCGAGGCGTGGATCGACCCAGGCTGGTTCATTGTAAGGGATTGCCTCCGAATCGGACCGCGCGATTTGGGTGTCTTGGATTGGATGAGTTTCGTGGTCCGGCCCTCGCCCACGGCCCAGGGGTTCGACGCTGACCGCCGCGACGCCGCTTCGAACGACACCGATCTCTTCAGCGGCACGGGGCGAAAGATCGATAATGAAGCGTCGCCGGTAGGGCCCGCGATCGTTGATCTTTACGACCACCGCGCGTCCGGTGTCGAGGTTTGTGACTTTTGCGTAGGAAGCGAGAGGCAGCGAACGATGGGCAGCCGTAGGGGTGACCCAATCGAGAATCTCGCCGCTCGCCGTACGAGAGCCCACCCAGTTGTACCAAGCCGCTCTACCGATCTCGCCTTTTCCGATCGTATGCATAGGATCCAGGTACGAATTGGGCGGTTTCCCGGCCGGGTCGGGAGAATCGGGGTCGAGGTCGCGCGACTGCGCACGAGCGTTATGACGAGTATGCGCGCCACACGACAGTAACTGCGCTTTGCCTTTTCGTATTTCGGCTCTTTCGGATTCCCCTTGAAGTCGGTCGGAATCGGACGGTGAGTTTTTGCTCGGACTCCTTGCGATCGCGCCGGCGGAGATCATCAGAAATGCGAGCGAAATGCCGATCGTTTGACGCATTGGCATTGCGTTTGCCCCCTTTTGCTGGGCACCCCCTCGCCGCTGGCAATAGAAATCCAGCCGCCATGTCAACCGTATTGACATGGACGAGGGAATGCAGATCGGTGTCTTCCCGGATTGTCCCCGACAAACCGGGTAGGACAGGTAGGACAGGTGCGAGGCTAAACAGGCTAAAATCCCGGTGTCAACCCTGCCATTCTTTTTTTCTGCACATCGGAAGCCAGCTGCGGTATTCAGGCAACAGGGCCAATACGGGCCGAATTACCAAGCTTACTTTGTATGAGACGGTGGATTTATTTGTTAATTAACTCTTCACTTCCGGCGCTTAAAACTAGGACGGTACCCCTAAAAGTGCGGCAGGCCGGTTTTGCTGGTAAAGTGTGGCCCGGGGGCAAACCCGCGCGCAGGTTTATTTACGGCGATTGGAACCCGATGATCGCCCGGTGACAACCGCCGTGACGGTCCGCAACGCGATCGCCCGCCGCGCCTCAGCTGCCGCCTGCCTGCCCTCTCGCGGTCTGGCCGACATCGGTTGACTTTCGCTTGAGTGCCCCGGGTCGGTGGAGGCCAGGCCCCTAGGTTCGACCGTCTCGACGCGCTAAACCGATACGGAACTAGACGCCGGAACAGGTCTTCGTGCCATCGGTCACCGCCGAGGCACGCCCTCTACGGGAGCACGGCTTCCCGGAGCCGACGCCGTTGAGCGGGCGGCGGTTCTAGGCATCATCAGCCGAGAGAACCCCGGCGGCATCATCGGCGGCGCGATGATCCGAGGACCGGCGAGGTCGGGTTGCGCTTTGATGTGAGCCTGCAACCCTCGCCCGCCGGGTGCGAATCCCGGCGGCGGCGACCGCAACACGGTGGTCGACAGTGGCCCGGCGGCTGCGAAAGCTGGCGGCGCCGAGCGTATGACCGCCGTCGCTGCCGGTGCTCCAGCGCTCGGCATATTCACTCGCGGGATCGACGCGGCTGAGATGGTGGGTCGGAACCGCGTGCGCGAGGCGAGATCATTATAGAGGGCACTGGGAGGGTGGCCCAGGTCGCGCCGCCAAGTGTCTTTTCCGATTCCGGCGCCGTGGTGATTGAGGGTATTGAACTTCTCGATGTCGAGTTGAATTCGACGCTGACCCCAATCGAAAGCGCACCAGCGCCACAGCGGTTGGACGACCGCAAACCCCATACTGAACCCTATACCAAAAGGCAGCGGGAAACCGGAGCCGTAATCTGGTGGAGAAATATCGAGTGGCGGGTAGTCTGGGTACGGCCACGGGCCGTAGACGGCCGGGCTGTAGACAGGCGGATAGATGAATTCAGGATTGGCCGGTTCAATAACAATGCCTTGGCGTTCGGTTGTTACCTGCTGCTCGGCGTTGGACCACAGCGTCCCCGCAGCCGCGGCTTGGTGGCGAAGACGTTGGATCGCATCCATGACGTCTCCCTGCTGTGCCGCGACCGCGTTGCCCAGCTCCTCCGTCCAGTCGAGCGCCTCGTCCATCATCCGCAAGATCCGAGGAAAGGGCACCAGCGACTTGACGCTTGGATCCCACGCCTCTACCTCGATCGCTGCGGCAAGTTGGTCTCCGCGCAAGTTCGCATGAGCGGGATCTTGGAGCCAACGATCCGCTTTGACGATCTCGAGTGGATAGGTCGCCGCCATCAAGATTTGTGCGAGCAGGGCGTCCGGATAAAGCGCGATCGGGGCGAGCAGCTGGTCGAGCCGTTCGGCTTTGAAGAGTGACAAGGTTTCAGTCGCAGGGGGCGGCGCCGGTTCTTTTGCTTCGGGCGCCCCCGCAGGATTTTCCGATAGGGACGCCGGTGGCGCCTTTTCCGCTGACGGTGCCGAGAGCGGAGCTTCCGTCGAGCGGGCGGGTGCTTCAGCCGTAGGGACCGGCACGGGGTCTGGTAATGCGTGAACCGCCGGGAAGGCGAGAATCGCGACAGCGACGACACTAGCTATCACCCGGGTCGGGCTCGTACTCATGGGCGCCATCTCCGTGAAGCTTGCGCTCGGGTGTCGGAACATAGCAAAAGGTCCCGATTTCCCGCACAATCTCTAAATTATTAGGCAACAGCAGCCTTCTTGGATGACCCGCCGATGATCACTTTTCGGTTATCGGGCAGCTTGTTTCGTCTGATTATTCTTTGGAGGGAGACGGATCCGAACCGTCGGTTCCTGTCGCGAAGGAACCTGTCGGATGCCGGTTTCTGGTCTACCGCGACCGCGTGGATTTATTGCGGCACGTCGGATCGGATTGGCAGACCGCGCAGCGCACGATTATGCTCGGCCAGAACATCCTGGTGAGCAAGAACCTGATCTTTTCCTTAAGGGCGGAAAGATGCGTAGAGCGACCGCACGGATATCGGGTCATCATCCCGGGCTCGTCGATTTGGCGGCGGGGCAGATCAGCCGCGAGATCTTCGTCAACGACGAGATCTATCAGCAGGAACTGGAACGCATCTTCGCCCGCCACGATCCCGGCCGCCGATGTGGCGAAGTATTGGCTCTGCCGTTATGCTGCCGGAGGCGGTCTCGTTCCGGGAGGTAACAGCAATGGCACGCAACGACGGTGTTCCGATCAGCGATCGCATATTGGCAATACGCGAGCGCTGGCATACGAAGCGGCATCCGTTCTTTCTCGCCTTTGGCGAAGGCAAATTGCCGTTGAGGGCGCTGGGCCGCTATCAGGCACTGCATTACCATTTCGTGTCGCGGGCCTTGGCGAGCTTCGGGATGCTCTATGCGCGCGGCTATCACTTCGAGGACGTGCGCAAGATGATCGCCGAGAATATCGCCGAGGAAGAAGGGCTGAAGGCGATCCCCGAGCCCGGTCACGAGCCGCACGACCACAATGAGCTGATCCTACGCTTCTGCCGCGCGGCCGGCCTCAGCGACGACGAGGTCCGCAATACGAAAATGCCCCCCGCTTGGTGGGCGCGCTCGCTCTACATGTACCATACGACCGCCAATGAGCCGGTCGGCGTGATCCTGGCGATGCAGACGACCCAGGAGGGCCAGATGCCCGGCCTCATCGGCGAGGTCTTGCTGCCGGCCTTCGAGAAGCATTACGGGTTCAGGCTCAACTCGCCGGAGATCGAGTTCTTCACCGAGCACGACGCCGCCGATGTCGAGCACAGCCGCCGCCAAATCGCATTGTGCGGCCGCTATCTCGACACCCCTCAGCTCCAAGCGCGCGCCGAGCAGGTGGCCGAGGAGATCTGCGAATTGCGCTGGGCCTCGATCTCCGAGCTCTATCGCTCGGAAATGCTGGGCGAGAAGGAGATCCTGCCGCCGGGGGTTGTCAGGTAGTCTCCTGAACGCTCCCGGCTGGTGGATCATTGAGAAACCTCTATTTGAGGCGCGGCTGCTTCTGCATGGGCAAGGACAAATCGAAACTCAGGAGGAAACGCCATGGACAGGCTCAGGCCTCTCGTAGTCGCGACAGCAATCTTCGTCGTCAGTGCGCTTCCTGGCAGCGCGCAGCAGCCCGCTGCACCATCGCCGCCCCCGACAATGCCTTACGGCTCGCCGATCGGTCTCGATGCGGCCAAGAAGGTGATGGCGGCCGCAGAAGCGGAGGCTATGAAGAACAATTGGTCCATGGCGATAGTCATTCTCGACAGCAGCGGCCATACGGTGATGCTGCACAAGCTCGACAACACGCAATATGGCTCAATTCGCGTCGCGGAAGACAAGGCGCATACCGCGCTGGATTTTCGCCGGCCGAGTAAAGTTTTCGAAGATTTGGTCGCGCAGGGCGGCATTGGCTTGCGCACGCTCGGCCTTCATGGAGCAACCCCAATTGAGGGTGGCTTTCCGCTTGTTCTCGACAACAAAATCATTGGGGCCATCGGAGCTTCCGGCGGGACTGCTCCCCAGGATGGGCAGGTGGCCAAGGCCGGCGCCGACGCAGCGACCGCGAAGTAATTTGAGACGCTCCGCGACCAGCCAGCAATCCCTCACCGCTGCCGTGGCACATTCCGCGAACTTTGATTGAATAGGACCCGGCGCTCCTCGTCGCTCGGCGGGGCCGAGCGACGCAGGTCTTTGCTCAAATCGACTCCTCTCTGGACGGCGGGGCGCTGCTTTATCGTCTCACGCCAGCGGGCGACGTTCGGGAAGTCATCGAGCGGCTGGCCGAGCGGCTTGGCGATCAGCACCCACGGCCAGCTCGCCATGTCGGCGATAGAGTAGTCGTCGAGGATGAACTCGCGCGCGTCGAGCCGCCGCTCCAAGACGCCGAGGCACCGATTGTATTCGTCGGCATAGCGTTTGTGCGAATAGGGATGCTCGCCCGGCGCGTAGTTGACAAAGTGGCTCAGCTGGCCGGCCATCGGGCCGAGATTGCCGACCTGCCAGAACAGCCATTCCAGACATTCTTTGCGGCCGCTTTTGGTTTGCGGCATGAAACGTCCGGTGCGCTCGGCCAAATGAATGAGGATGGCGCCGGATTCGAATACCGGCACCTTTCCGACGCCAAACTCCCTTGGCGCGTCGTTGTCTACGATCGCCGGCATGCGGTTATTGGGGCTGATTGCCAGGAATTCCGGCTTGAACTGGTCGCCGCGCCCGATATTGATCGGGACCACCCGATATTCGAGGCCGCATTCCTCGAGCATGATCGCGACCTTCCAGCCGTTCGGCGTCGGCCAATAATAAAAATCGATCATGGACCCATCTCCGGCAAACTTACTCTCATCTTGTCATTGCGAGTTCCACACCGGCCGGCGGCCGAACCCTCCGGATGAAACACTGCCTGGACCGCTGTCCCGGCGAAAGCCGGGACCCATATCTCCGCCGCTCGTGCCGAGGACAGGTGGACCCCGGCTTCCACCGCGGAAGCGTGCACCATTGGCTGCCATCGCGAACCGTCTTGTTTCTGTCAGGAGCGCAGCACGAAGCAATCCGGCGCCAGATTGCTTCGCTGCGCTCGCAATGACGGGCCGTCAGTTAGTGCCATCGAGGACGCCGTGCGGCCGTAGCCCGGCGATCTCCGCGGCGGAGTAGCCGAGCTCGGCCAGAACCTCCTGCGTGTGCGCGCCGAGCGCCGGGGCGCCGCGGCGGATCTCCGCCGGGGTGTGCGAGAAGCGCGCCGCCGGCCGCGTCTGGCGCAGGCGGCCGGCCTGCGGATGCTCGGTTTCGACGACCAGGCCGAGCGCCGCCACTTGCGGATGCCGTATGACTTGATTGCGGGTCAATACCGGACCGCAAGGCACACCCGCCGCGGTCAGGCGTTCCAGCCATTCGGTTGCCGGACAGGTCATCAGCGCCGCTTGGGTCAGCTCCAGCCGCGCATCGATGTTCTTCTGTCGTAATGCCGGAGTTTTGAATCGCTCGTCCTCGAGCCAATCCGGCCGGCCTGCGACGCGCGCCAGGCCGGCCCATTGCCGGTCTGTCAAGGCCGCCACGGTCATGTACCCGTCCGCGGTCTCGTAGATCAGGTCGAACGGGCTGGCCGGCTCCTGCCGCGCCGGTTCGTCGCCGATGAAAGTCTGACCGCTCATATCGGAGGCCCACAGAAAGGAGAGCACGGCTTCGAGCATCGATAGCCGTACATGCTGACCTTGACCGGTGCGCTCGCGCGCCAATAGCGCTGCGGTGATCGCCTGCGAGGCGGTGATCGCGGTTAATTTGTCCGGAAGGATCGTCCGCAGCAGCCGCGGGCGCGCCTCGTCGGAGCCCGCCTGCACCGTCGCCAGACCAGAAAATCCCTGGATGACCGGATCGTAGGCGGGCTTTTCCGCATACGGCCCCTTCTCGCCGAAGCCGCTGATCGAGACATACACGATCTTCGGCGCGACTGCGCGGACGGGCTCTTCGCCTACGCCGAGCCGCTCGGCGACCCCGGGGCGAAAATTCTGCACGAACACATCGGCGCCGCCGGCGAGCCGCAGCAAGGCTCTTCGCCCAGCCTCCGTTTTCAGATCAAGGACAACTGAGCGCTTGTTGCGGTTGTTGTTGAGGAACGACGCCGTGAAGCCGGCGCGCCGGTTGCTGCCAGCCCGCGTGGCGTCACCGCCGTCCGGAGCCTCGACCTTGATCACATCGGCGCCCTGGTCGGCGAGGATCATCGTCGCCAGCGGCCCCGCCACATTCGAGGTCAGATCGACGACGCGGTACCCGTGCAGTGGACCCGGCATGGGATCTGCCTTTCCTAATGAAAGCGCGGCATGACCTCTTGGCAGAGCAGTTGCAGTGCGGTCATCACCTGCCGGTGAGGAACGAGGCCGCCGCAATTGAGCTCCGCCAGGATGCCGTCGATGCCGAGCTCGTCCTGCAAGCCACGCAGTCGTTCGGTCACTTCGTCCGGCGTGCCGACCAGGACTTGCCCCGTCAGCGCCTCCTCGTAGGTCAGGTTCTCGATCCGCTTCAGCCGCTCGGCGCGGCCTTCGATCGCGCGGGTGCCGGCGCGACTCAATGAATCCCTGAGCCTCTGGGCCTGCTCCCGGTAAAAGTGCATCAGGCTTTCCCTGGGCTCCTCGCGGGCCCGCTCCTCGGTTTCGGCGAGATAGGCCGGGACCCGCAGATAGACCTGTCCCCTCCCCGCGTGGCCTGCCGCCGCATAGGCCTGGCGATAGGCCCGGATCTCCGGGGCGAATTCCGCAAAGGAGCCGTAGCGCGCGTTGATGAAGATCGGCAGCCCGCGCTCACCGACGGCGGGATAGGTGTCCGGGCTCGCTGCGGCGACCCGGATCGGCGGATAAGGATGCTGCAGCGGCTTTGGCGCCACGGTGATGTTCTTGAAATTGTAGTACTTGCCTTCATAGGAAAAACCCGGCCGCGACCACGCCAGCTCGACGATGTCCAGAACCTCTGTGAAACGGTCGCGGCTTTCCGCATAGGAAACCCCGTAGTCTTCATAGGTGCGCGGCAGGCCGCTACGCCCGACGCCAAAAATCAGCCGGCCGCCGCTGATGTGATCAACCGTCGCGGCCTCCTCGGCAAGCCGCAGCGGATGGCACAAGGGTAGTACCTGGACGGCGATACCGATCTTGATGCGCTCGGTGCGGGCGCCCACTGCGGCGGCGATGCTGAGCGGAGCCGACAGTACCGAGCGCTGCGGATCGAAATGCAGCTCGGCCAGCCACATCGTGTCAAGACCCCAGCGCTCGGCCGCGTCGATCTGTGCGAACGCCTCCGCAAACGCTTCACCCTCGGTGCGCCCGGGGAGGGCCGGAAATTGGTGGAACATGCCGAATTCCATGCGCCGATCTCCCGTTCAGGGCTGGATGCGAGAGCAATATTGCAAAGCGACTGTCGCGAACACACAATAATCGCGATGAGCGAGGAACCTTACCTGGCTCAAGGCGCTGGGAAGTGCGTGCGCAGCTCTTGGCCGGCGACTTTGGCCGGATCGGCGTCGTTCAGTATGAAAGCGAAGACGGCCGGCGCCGTGCCGTTGTTGACCCAGGCGTGCATCGTGCCGCGCTGCACGACGATGTCGCCGGGCTTCATATGCACGACTTCGCCGCTGTCGAGTTCGAGGTCGCATTGGCCCGAAAGCAACAGCGCATAGTCGAGTGTTTCGGTGCGGTGCATGAATTTGGGCGCGCCGGGCGCGAATTCGGTGATGCGGATCACGGTGCCCTGACCGGTACCGACGTAATTGTAGCGTTTGACGAAGCCTGCACGCTGCGCCGCGTCGCTTTCTTCCGAATTGTCGACCGGCATCCTGTCGGTCGACCAGATTTCGCAGCCGGCAATGTGCGGACGTCCCAACCGGCTGACGCCCTGCAGCCGCTCGTCGGTCTTGACGACCGCCTTCCCATTCGCGTCGTGCCCGGTGACGATCCGCCTTACTTCCAGTGCCATGGTTTTCCTCCGGTCTTGCATTTGCCGCCGCGTCGCGCGACGGTAATGCATAACAGATCGACCTGACGAGTGGAGGGTACGGTGAACGATATTGCGCCAACGCGGTTCAAATGGGTTGGAACTCGGCCGATCCGTCCGGACGGGGTGCCGAAGGTGACGGGCCGCGCGATGTACGGCGCCGATTTTGCGACAGCGGGGACTCTCTACGGGAAAGTCATCCGCTCGCCGCATGCACATGCCCGTATCCGCTCGATCGATGCGTCGAAGGCGCTGGCATCGCCCGGTGTCAAAGCGGTGGTGACCGCAGCCGATTTTCCCGATCAGAAATTCGAATATGTGGGTCCGGAGCGGGTGGCGCAGAATTTCTGGCACATCACGCGCAACATCATAGCCCGCGAAAAGGCGCTCTATGAAGGCCACCCCGTGGCCGCCATCGCCGCGGTCAGCAAATCGGTTGCCGAAGAGGCGGCGGCATTGCTCGAGATTGATTACGAGGTCCTGCCGCACGTCATCGATGTCGATGAGGCGATGAAGCCCGATGCGCCGCTGCTGTTTGAAGACATGATCACCCGCGGCATCGAGCCGGCGCCGACCAAGCCGTCGAATATCTCGAAAAAGCTCGAATTTCACATCGGCGACCTCGACGCGGGCTTCGCTGAGGCCGATGTCGTCGTCGAGAAGGAGTTCAAGACCGCCGCCGTGCACCAGGCCTATATCGAGCCGCACGCCTGCGCCGCGCGCGTCGATGCCGACGGCCTGGCCGAGATCTGGACCGCGACCCAGGGCCATTTCGGGGTGCGCGCGCTGACCGCGAAACTGCTCGGCATGGGGGTCGGCCAGGTGCGGGTGACGCCGTCCGAGATCGGTGGCGGCTTTGGCGGTAAGATTCCGGTCTATCTCGAACCGATCGCCGCCGCGTTGTCGAAAAAGACCGGGCGTGCGGTCAAGATCGTGATGAGTTGCGAGGAGACCTTCAAGGCGACCGGGCCGACCTCGGGCTCGTCGATGCGGGTCAAGATCGGCGCCAAGAAGGACGGCACGATCACCGCGGCCGAAGGCGTCTTCAAATTCCAGGCCGGTGCCTTCCCCGGCTCGCCGGTCATGAATGGGTGCCTTTGCGCCTTCTCCCCGTACAACATCGCCAATGCGCGCACAGTCGGCTATGATGTCGTCAGCAATCGCCCGAAGGCATCGGCCTATCGCGCGCCGGGTTCGCCGATTTCAGCGTTCGCGGTTGAGAGCGTGCTCGACATCCTGGCCAAGAAGCTCGGCATGGATCCGCTGCAATTGCGGCTCAAAAACGCGGTGCGCCCGGGAACCACGATGATCTACGGGCCGAAGATGAGCCATGCCGGCTACGCCGAGACCGTGGAAGCGCTGATTAACCATCCGGCCTACAAGACTCCGCTGGGTCCCAATCAGGGGCGCGGCGTTGCTTCGGGTTACTGGTTCAACGGCGGCGGTGAGTTCGAGCGCGACCGTCCAAGTCAACGAGGACGGCACCGTCATCGTCTCCACCGGCAGTGTCGATATCGGCGGCTCGCGCGCCTCGATGGCATTGATGGCGGCCGAAACTTTGGGTGTCGATTACAATCAGGTGCGCTCGGTCGTCGCCGATACGGCCGCGGTCGGCTTCACCAACCCGACGGGCGGCTCGCGCGTCACCTTTGCGACCGGCATGGCGGTGGTCGAGGCCAGCAAGAAGATCGTCGACGAATTGCGCGGACGCGCCGCGATGATCTGGGATGTCGATGTCGACGGGGTCGTCTGGGAAGACGGCCACGCGAGGCCTGCCTCCAGCAATGTCGGCGATTTCCCGCCTTTGTCGCTCAAAGAGATCGCCGCCAAAAAGGCGTTGACCGGCGGCCCGCTGACGGCCGCGGCGTCGGTGAACGCCGGCGGCCAGGCGCCGGGCTTTTCGACGCAGTTCTGCGATGTCGAGGTCGATCCGGAAACCGGCAAGGTGACGATCCTGCGCTATGTCGCCGCCCAGGACGTCGGCAAAGCGATCCATCCCTCCTATGTCGAAGGCCAGATCCAGGGCGGCGTCGCCCAGGGCATCGGCTGGGCGTTGAACGAGGAATACATCTACGACAAGAGCGGCCGGCTCGATAACCCGGGCTTTCTCGATTACCGCGTGCCGGTGGCTCCCGATATCCCGATGATCGACGCGGTGCTGGTCGAGGTGCCAAACCCGGCGCATCCCTACGGCGCCAAGGGGGTCGGCGAGGTTAACATCGTGCCGCCGATGGCGGCGATCGCCAACGCGATCGACAGCGCGATCCACCGCCGCCTGACCGAGTTGCCGATGTCGCCGCCCAAGATCCGCGCCGCCCTCGACCAGGGCCAGGCGGACGACTAGCGCATGGTGCGACCTACGTCTAACGCCCTCTCGTCGCTCCCGCGGAATCGGGGGTCCAAAGCTTGGCCGTGGCTTGAACGGGGGGCCACTGCTCGTCGCTCGCCTTGGGTTCCCGCCTTCGCGGGAACGACGATCTCATTTGCTGCGATAGACCACAGAGAGGGCAAAAGGGATGACCGCGCGCGTCGTCTTTACCGCCGGGTTCAGCCGCCGCTACACCGGCGGCGTGCGCGAATTCGAGGTCGAAGCCAAGAACCTGCGCGGCGTCATCAAGGAGATGGACCGCCTCTTCCCCGGCCTTGGCCTCCATCTCGAAGAAGAAACCACTGTCGCGATCGACGGCGCGATCCACGAGACTGCCTATTTCCAGCCGATCGGCGAAGGCTGCGAAATTTTCTTCATCCCCAAACTCGAAGGGGGGTAGCCAGATCTGAGACCGCGTTCGCGCGAGACCGCAGCTTACTATCACAGCCTGCGCGAAATAATCGTGCGCCGGCTGCACGTTCAGCAGCGGGCAGAAGTGCACCGCGCCTTGACCGACGTAAACGCAGTAGCGGTCTATGTTCGGATCACCCGCGAGGAGCTCTTCGGAAGCTTCGGCAGCGGCTTTGGTCGCTCTGATCTCGCGCTTTGCGGCAATGACAGACTACGACCAGCTCCAGCCGGTCTGAAGCCGGGAAGAATTGCTGCTGTACGAAGCGCAATCCGACCGCCGCAAGCGCGAGCGCGATGGCGACTGTCGCATAGCGCGCGCATCCAGAGCAGCAGCACCGTGCAGAACGCCGCCCGACCCGGCCCGATAGGGTTGCAGAACATCGCCGACATCCAACGTGAGAGCCCCTGCACTTTCTCAGAAACCCGCAGAAAGCGCATCTAACGGTTAGCCGGTCGCCCGCGCTCGCTGTCGGCGGTGTTTCGCCTTCAGCTTGGCCTTGCGCTTGTTTGCCCGGATCGTCGTGCTCGCTTTGACGCTCTTCCTCATTCACTGCTCCTGCTTAAAACTGAAAAGGCTTCTGAGGTCGCCGATTGCCGGGCGATTGGCCGGGACGTAGGGATCGGCGCTGTCTTCGATGGGGTTGGGGAGCTGGTCGCGGCTCCGCGCCGACAAGGGTGACAGCCCCCAATTCGCCTCGATGAATTTCAGGATCGAGACGTGGTCGGTGTAGGTGTGGTCGACCACGCCCTTTCGGGCGAAGGGTGAGACGGCGATCAGCGGAATGCGGGTCCCGTCGCCAAAGGCATCGAGGATCTGGATGTAGCCGCTATCCCAATAGCCGCCGCCCTCGTCAACGGTTACCAGGATTGCTGACTTCGCCCACAATGCCGGGCTCGACTGCACCTTGTCGATCAGTTTGCGGATGAATTCCTCATAGCGAGATACGGTCGATGACGCCGGGTGGCCGGATTCGGAGTTGGGCGGGATCACAAAAGCAACCGCAGGCATATTGTCGGCGGCTTCGATGTCGTGGAACAGCGCCGCATGGTCTTGCAGATTTGACATAAGCGCAGTGGTCATGATCGCGCTGGAATACGTCAGTGGATCGGCGACGCCGCTATACTCCTTGGTCAGTGCTGCGCCGTCCCGCCCGCCGGAATACCATTTCCAAGTCACCCCTTTTGCTGAGAGCGCCTCGGCGATGGTTGTCTGTGCCTGGGGCGGAACGCGATACACCGTCGGCCCCAGCGGCGCCGGCTCGCCGCTGGCCAAAAAGCCGGGGTTGTAGTTGTTGACCAGATAATAGGCGCCTTTCTCACAATTTCCGTCGTTGAAGGTCCTGTAAGGCAGGCTGCCGAGATAGCTCCGGATCGACGCGACACCAGGCTGGCTCGGGTCCGCACATTCGGTGTAGGAGCCGCTCCGGTAGCCCGAATGCATGTACCAATTGTTGGTTTCGGGCCTGGGGTTGGGGTTCTCGACCTGGTTAGGCGGCGGCTCTGCCAGAACACCGTCCCTCCGGTAGGCGATGGCGTGCCCGGTCGCGAGCGCCTGAAAATTCGCGCCGGTGCCGCCCATTACCGGCTGGTGGTGATTGTCACTGAGCGCATAACTGTCGCCGAGCTGGCGGAAATAGGGCGCGTCGCCCGCGGCCATGTTGTAGAAGCCCATCGCGACGGCGCCCTGGTTGGTACCGGAATCCGGATCCGCGCGGTTTTGCGAGCCTTCGCCCGAGCTCTCGTCCACCCACACGAAGAGATCGCGCCTGCCGCCGTCTACCTGTTGCCACATCTGGAAGAAACGGTGCACTGGGTCGCCGACCGCCGCCGTGTAATCGACGTATTTCGTGATCTGGAACGGCCCGTTTGGCAGCAATGCCGGAAATCGTGCGTCCGGCGTAAAACGCGGCAGCCCGGGTGCGTAGGTCGTACCGGGCCGCGGCAATTCGCCATAGGTGCCGACAACGTGCGGCATTATCTGGTAGGTGTGGCGCACCTCGGCGCGGCGCTGAGTCGCCTTGTTGAATTCCGGTCCCGGGTCGCCGTCGGAGTTGACGATGCCCTGGGACAGCAGATTGCGAATTTTGGCATCTGATCGGGGCCGGTAGGTGCCGAAGAGATGGTCAAAGCTCAGATTCTCGCCGACGACCACGATCAGATGCTCGATCGGGGTCGCCGTTTGCGCTCGCGCCGGGGCAGGCAGCACCAACAATGCAAGTAATGCGAGGGCCGAACCCCGTATTGGAGCAATCATTCAGCCGTCGAGCCGCTGGAGGTATTGCGCGATAAAGTCGCAGCCGACCAGCTCTTTGTAGGCCTCGATCAGTCGCTCAGTGATTGGCCCCGGAACCCGCCCGGCCGCGAAGGCGCGGCCATTGAGGCTCCGCACGCCGCAGATGCACAGGCTGGTCGAGGTCAGAAAGCACTCGGCGGCGGTGTAGGCGTCGTAGAGATCGATGTCTTGTTCCTCGAACGGGATTTCGAGACTGCGGGCGAGGTCGATCACCGCCTGACGGCTGACGCCGGGCAGAACGTAGCGCTCTCTCGGCGTCAGCAGGCGGCCGTCACGGACCAGGAAGATGTTGCTCCCCTGACCTTCCGAGAGGTTGCCGTTGACGTCGAGCAGTACCGCCCAGACGTCCGGCTTTTGCGCCTTCACCTCGCGGTCGGCGAGGACCAGGTTCAGATACTGGTGCATCTTGGCGCGCGGCGACAGCGAGTTGGGCGGGGTGCGCCGCAGCGAAGGCGTGACGATTTCGATGCCGTCGCGGAAATGCTTGGCGCGCTCGCGCAATGGCAGCGGAACGCATTCGACGATCACATTCGGCCCGTAATGGTCCCAGTTGTCGCCGGGCACGCGGTTGATGCCGCGGCTGATGCGTTGGGCGAGCCAGTAGTCCTCACCGGGTCCGAGCAAGTGGCGGTTCCGCGCCAGCACGTCCTCGCTGATGGCTGCCATCTGAGCGGGTGACAGACCCGGGTCGATGTCGAGGTATCTGAGCGAGCGGTAGAGCCGCGCGATGTGCTCCGCGAGCCGGAATGCCTTGCCGTTAAAGCTGCGGGTCATGTCGAACACCGCATCGCCGCGCAGAAAGCCCTGGTCGCGGAACGGGATCAAGACTTCGCTCTCGCGGACGATCTTGCCGTTGAACCATGCGACGCGCTCGTTTGCGAGAGCCATGGCGAACCCTCCTGTGCATTAGCCCTCCAGCATTATAGTACTCACGCGTCAGGCAAAAGGAGCGGAGTGTGGATCTCGACCTCGAGGGCAAGAATGCGATCGTCACCGGCGGCACGCGCGGCATCGGCCGCGCCATCGCCGAGCTGTTGGCGGACGAGGGTTGCAACGTGGCGCTCTGTGCCCGCCGCAAGGCGGCGGTGGAGGAAACGGTGGCGGCGCTCGCCGGCAAAGGGGTGAGGAGCTGGGGCAGGGTCGCCGATGTCGCCGACATCACGGCGCTGCGCGCCTGGGTCGCCAAGGCTGCGGCAGAGCTTGGCGGTCTAGACATCTTCGTTGCCAATGTCAGCGCGCTGGCGCAGAGCATGGACGACGATTCCTGGCGGCGCAGTCTGGAAATCGACATCATGGGCACCGTCGCCGGGGTCGAGGCGGCCATTCCTTTTCTCGAGCAATCGAGCGCCGGCGCGATCGTCGTCGTCGGCACGACCGGCGCCATCGAGATCGCCGGTCCACCGCGCCCCTATGCGTCGGCAAAGGCGGCGCTGGTGCCCTATGTCAAAGCGCTCGCCCGCAACCTCGCCTTCAAAAACGTCCGCGCCAACATGGTCTCGCCTGGTAACGTCTATTTCACCGGCGGCGTGTGGAATGTCGTCGAAGAGAACAACCCGCAATTGTTTCAGACGATGGTCGGACGCAACCCGATGGGCCGCATGGGGACGCCCGAGGAGGTGGCAAACGCCGTCGTCTTCCTCGCGAGCCCGCGCGCGAGCTTCATTACCGGCACCAACCTGATCGTCGACGGCGCGCTGACCCAGCGAGTGCAGTTCTGATCCCCGGATCTTCTGTCATCCCGGCGGGACCCATGGTCCCGTCGCCTCCAACTTCTAGAGCAATCGCCCCACTCGACGCCTACAGCCGCGTTCGGTCCGGGATGGCCGCTCCACGGGAAGCTTGACCCACAAGACGATGATCGAACGGTACTCAATGTCGGGCTGCCTTCCGGCAATCCACCTTTCCCCGGAAAAGTGCGTTACCGGCCGATTTCATCCGACAGTGAGAAACCCGAGCATTGTTAGTCGCGCAGACTAGCTTCCTACTGCGGCCGACGCTCGGCGATAATGTGCCAATGCCAGGAACCGGGCTTACGCTGTAGTTGCAGCTTGAGAGAAAGCAACTCGAAACCGGCGAACAGCGCGACGAGGGTGGCGGCGTCGCAATAGAAATGAGGGTGCCCGCGTTCCTCGGCCCCATCGACGACAAAGGTGTCGGGGGCGACAGTCCGGCCTCTTCCGTAATTGATGTTGCGAGTTGGTAGCATCGTGCCCTGGTACAGTGCACCGGGCTTCAGCACGCGCCAAATTTCTGCGAGCCGGCGCCCGACATCTCCCAGGGTTCCGTGGTAAACCACATTCCACGACAGCACGAAGTCGAAGCTTCCGTCATCGAACGGCAGCGTATCGGCGGTTCCCTGTCGTAGATCCAACGAGACACCGCGAGCTTGCGCCGTCTCGCGCGCGACCGCTAGACCAGCGGCGCTGCCGTCGATCGCCTCGACCGTCAGCCCACGCTCGGCGAGAAATAGCGCGTGACGCCCAACACCGCAGCCGAGATCGAGCGCTGTACGGGCACCGCGCGCCTTCAGCTCGGGTAACAGCGCCATGACGTCGGGATCAGGATCAAGCCAGTCGGCCCGGCCCTCGGCGGATATCCATCTTTTGTCCCAAGCTTCGATCGCCGTGGCGGATGCCGTCGCCATCGTGCTGCCTCCACATCGCCGCCCATCACCATAACACATCAACTTCACAGCCAACCAAAATGGACTGGCGGGGCGCTTTTCTCCGATCCCTTTCTTTCGTTGCGCGCCGCTCCGAACCCGATGCAGCCGCTATGCGCGCGTTGTTGGTCAACGCCTGCCGGTTAGCGCGCGTCGTTCAAGGACCGCTATCGGGTGAATGACGCGATCACCCACCTATACGCCGGGACACCAAACCGGGGACCTTTTGGGCTTCCGTGCTGTCGGACAAAAGAGATCTGTCACTAGGCTTTTTTCGGCGACCAGCCGTAAGCCTTGGCGCAGGCGCCGCCCATCAGCATCGCCCGCTCGGTATCGCTGAGGCGGTCAGTCTTCAGGAAAGGTTCGACGGCCTGCTCGTAGTTGACGACCGCAAACGCGCGCGTCCAGTCCGTGCCCCACAAGCAGCGCTCAAACCCCCAGGCGTCGAATATGCGGAAGAGCGGGTCCCAGATATCCGGGAACGGATACGGCTCCTTCGACAGAGTGCAGGCGCCGGTGATCTTGATCACTGCATTCTTGCGCTTGGCGAGTTCCACCACTTTCGGAAGATCGGCCCAGGGCTGCGGCGGAGCCGGCGGTACGCTCGGCTGCTGAATGCCCATATGGTCGATGATGAACCGCGCGTCAGGGTGGCGGTCGATCAGCGCCGTGCCCGCGTCGAGGTTGCCCCAGAACAGGACGTTGACCGGGAAGTCGTTGTTGACGGCCGCGCGCAGGATGCGATCGAACCCAGGATCGTCCGGCGCGCGCTTTGACTCTTTCGTCAGGATGATGCGGATGCCGACCGTGCCCGGCGTCTTCTTCCAGTCGACAATGACATCGGCCACCGCCGGATCATCTGGGTTGACCGGTTTGACCAGGGCGAACTTGTCGGGGTGGGCCTGTTGCACCGAGACCGCATAGCTGCCGTCGTACTGGTACATCGAGAACGGCGAGATGTAGATGGCGCCGTCGACGCCGACCTTGTCCATCGCCGCCACCATCTCGTCGCCGGTGACGTGCGCGGGCCAGTTCGGAACGCTGTGCCACGGCCGCTCGGGCGTGTTCGCGGCATAGGCGTGGACCTGGGCATCGATGACCACTGGCGGCCGCGCGGCGGCATGCCCTTCGCGCATCAGCGCCGGTCCAGCCGCGGCGAGCGCCGTCCCGGCTTGCAGCACGGTTCGCCGGTCGATAAGCCTGCTTCCTGCCGCTGAACGATTGGCCATTTCCCCTCCATGCCGTTTCGGGAGCCACGCTCCTCAGTTCAACAAGATTGCGGACTTCCTTTGGCCCCGGTCAAGGGAACCGGTCTTGCGCCTGTTGGCGGGCCCAGTCCGGATTACGGGAAGATCTAGCAACGGCACACTACCCAAAAGCTATCGTTTCAGGTTATTGACCGTTTCGGCCCAATTTCCGCCGATCACACGCCGCCGCCTAACTCTCGGGCGGGAGCAATCTCGGCGCCGATCGGCAGCGACACCGTGCTGGCGCCGTCCATCACCGCGCATCACCCTGGCGCCGGCGCCATTCGTCGGCGACCGCTCCCATCGTCTTTGGCGTGCCGTCCTTGATCCACTGCAGGAAGGGCCGGTCGAATTTGAAGCCGCCGCCGCACTCGGCGTCCAGCAAGCGGCGAACCTTCTGCGGGCTGCGGTAACTCGGGGCAACGGATGTAGCGCGTGTGATCGCCCCGCCGTGCCAATCGAAATCTTTCGGGGTCGCCGGGCCGCCGCATCGGCGTCGGCCCGGACCCGCTTCTCAGGAATTGACTACGGCGACGGCTTCGATCTCGATCATGAAATCGGCCCCGGCGAGACGGGTGACGCCGACGGTCGTGCTGGTCGGGGTCGCCACCCCCAGATAGCGCATGCGGATGTCGGCGCATTTCTGGAACTCGTCGAAATCGGTAACAAAGGTGTTGGTCTTGACGACGTCGGCCCAGGTGGCGCCGGCCGCTTTGAGACACCGGTCGAGGTTCTGGAACGTCTGTTCCATCTGCGCCCGCATGTCGCCTTTTCCGACGCAGTTGCCGTCGACGTCGCGGGCCAATTGGCCGGCGGTGTACACGATCTTGCCGCTGCCGCTCACCGTTACCACGTGCGAGTAGGACGGCTTTCCGCCCGACATTCTGACATTCATGCCTTCCGGTTGAAACCGCTCGATCTTTAGAACCATTCTGCTCTCCTGGTCAGGTTCGCACCATGCGGGCAGCATTTGGCGCACAAGAGCGGCCGACGGGGTAGCGGCTTGGTTTCGGGAATGCCCAACGATCGCTTGCGAGGCGCGTCAGCCGACCGCGGCGCGAAAGGTTTGCATCGATCGTGCGGCACGAGAGACGAGCGGCTAGTGAAAGAGGATTACCGGCAGATAGTTATCTATTCCGCGTAGGCCGCGCTCGCGGTCGGAGCCGCGCGGGGCGACTTTCGTCTTCTATAGAAGACGCATGATTTGTATTGCAGCAATCGGGCGAGCGCCCTAACATGCCGTGTCGCCATGGGTCAATCCGCTGATCAGACGAGATATGGATCAACCGCCACCGCCGCTTTCAACGTCCGGCTCCCTCCAGGCAAAGGGAAGCGAAATCGGGCCGAGCGGTGCAATCCGACAAGGACTCGGTGCCGGCGATCTCGGCCGGGGCAACCCGGGCAAACCAGTGGGCGCGGTTGTCGCGGCGGCAAAAGTGCTGCGCATCTTGCATGATTCGGAGCGGCCGCTGAATGCGAGCGAGGTCGCCCGCGCCGCGGGACTCCACCGTGGCACCGCCTACAACATCCTGCGGACGCTGCACGCCGAAGGATTTGCCGGGTACGACGAGGCGACCCGCAGCTATTCGGTCAGCCTGCATATTCTTGAACTCGCTTATGGCGTCTTGCGTCGCAGCGGGCTGATGGATCTGGCGCGGCCGCTGATGCACGCGATCTCGGATGCGCACGGCGTGTCGGTTTATCTGTCGAAGGTACTGGGTCCCTCGTCTCTGTTGCTGTTGGACTGGGTCGGCGTTGCGTTCCGCACTGACCTCTATGTCACCGTGGGGCGCCCGTCCCCCGTCCCGGCGGGCGCATCGGGCGTCATCATGGCCGCGTTCGGAACCGGCAGCGAATCTGAGCTCGAAGCGCTGTTCTCGAAAGTCGCGTGGTACCAAAAGCCGTCTTTCGCCGATTTCCTGGCGCGCGTCAGAGAAGCGAAAAAATTCGGTTCCGCGGTCGATCGCGGCGCGATGTTTCAGGGAATTACGCTGGTCTCCGTGCCGGTTCTGTCGCCGTCATGGGAGCTGCTGCTGATCCTGACGGCGGCGGGACATTCGCATGATCTGGATGCAGAGGCGCTGGGGGCGCTCAGCCGTGCGATGCAATCGGCAGCGGCGCGGCTTTCGGAGAGCGCGCGCTTGCTGCGTCTTGGGTGATTTGATCGATTAATTGGAGGAGGGAAGACAGCATGGACGGATTGCCAGCGGTTCCCGACGGAAGTTCAACCGAGACGGGCTTGGATTTTGACGCGATCGTCATCGGCGCCGGGGTCTCCGGGCTCTACCAACTCTACCGGCTGCGCGAGCTCGGTCTGAGGGCGCGTGTGTTTGAAGCCGGCACCGGCGTCGGCGGGACTTGGTATTGGAACCGCTACCCGGGCGCGCGCTTCGATTCGGAGAGCTGGACCTACGGGTATTCGTTTTCCCAGGAGCTGCTCGACGAATGGGAGTGGGAGGAACACTTCGCCGCGCAGCCCGAGACCGAGCGCTATTTGAACTACGTCGCCGACAAGTTCGACCTGCGGCGCGACATCCAGTTCCGGAGCCGGGTCGCCGCCGCGCACTATCAGGAAGACACGCGCAGCTGGGACGTCGTTTTGGAGGACGGCCGGCACTATTCTACGCGCCTTCTGATCACTGCGGTCGGCGTGCTCTCGGCGGCGACGATGCCGACGATCCCCGGGGTCGAGACGTTCCGGGGCCAGTCCTGCCACACTCATTACTGGCCGGAAGAGCCGGTTCGTCTCGAAGGCAAGCGCGTTGCGGTGATCGGCACCGGCGCGACCGGCGTGCAGACGATCACGGAAGTGGCCAAGACCGCCGGTCACCTGACCGTGTTCCAGCGCACGCCGCAGTGGTGCGCGCCATTGCACAACGCGAAGATCGGCAAGGAGGAGATGCGCCGGATCCGGGCCAATTATTCCGAGATCTTCGCACGCTGCCAGGAGACCTACGGCTGCTTCATCCATGCGACCGACCCGCGCGCCGCCTTGGAGGTGACTGCGGAGGAGCGCGAGGCGTTCTGGGAGAAGCTCTACAGCGAGCCCGGTTTCGGCATCTGGATGGGCAATTTCAAGGACATCCTGGTCGACCGCGAGGCCAATGCGCTGATCTCCGATTTCGTCGCGCGCAAGATCCGCCAGCGGGTCAAGGATCCGGTCGTCGCCGAGAAGCTGATCCCGAAAAACCATGGCTTCGGCACTCGCCGCGTGCCGCTCGAGAGCGGCTACTTCGAGGTCTACAACCAGCCCAATGTGAAGCTCGTCGACATCAGCGAGACGCCGATCGAGCGCATCACTCCGGCCGGCGTCAAGACCAGCGATCGCGAATACGAGTTCGACATCATCATCTACGCGACCGGTTTCGATGCGATCACCGGCGCCTTCGACCGCATCGATATCCGTGGGGTCGACGGAGCGTCACTAAAGGACAAGTGGAAAGACGGGCCGCAGACCTTTCTCGGCATCCTGGTGGACGGCTTCCCGAACCTGCTGATGGTGATGGGCCCACATGCCGGGCTCGGCAACTTCCCGCGCGCCGTCGAATACACCGCCGATTGGGTGACCGGGCTGATCCGCTTCGCGCGCGACCGCCGCCTGACCCTCATCGAGGCCACCGCCTCGGGTGCCGCCCAATGGACCGAGCACGTCATTGAAGCAAGCGAAGGTTTGCTGTTCACCGAAGTCGATTCGTGGATGACCGGCATCAACCGCAACGTCGAAGGCAAGCAGGTCCGGCGCATCATGCGCTACAGCGGCGGCCACCCCAAGTTCCGCGAGCGGTGTGATGGGGTCGCCGCCGACGGATATCGCGAGCTCTCGCTGGCTTAGTTGCCACAGTAAAGCGTTCGATGAATCTCGACATTATTAGGGTGGTTGCCAGCCCTGGCTGGCGGTAGGAGCTCGGACATGTCGTTGTCCTCGTCAGAACCGGCAAAATTTGATGCGATCGTCGTGGGCGCCGGAGTTGGCGGTCTCTATGCGATCCATCGCCTGCGTAAACTCGGCCTCAAAGTCCGAGCCTTCGAGGCCGCTGACGGGGTTGGCGGCACCTGGTACTGGAACCGCTACCCCGGGTGTCGCTGCGACGTCGAAAGCATGGAGTACTCGTACTCCTTCTCGGACGAGCTGCAGCAGGAATGGCGTTGGCCCGAGCGTTACGGTACGCAACCTGAGATCTTGCGTTACATCAACCACGTGGCCGATCGCTTCGACCTCAGACGCGATATCGAGTTCAACACCCGGATTAAAGAGGCGGTCTTCGACAGCAAGACAGACACATGGACGGTGAAGACAGACAAAGATTCTGCCGCGACCGCGCGCTTCTGTATCATGGCGACGGGCAATCTTTCGACACCTCGGACGCCAAGCTTCCGTGGTTTGGAGAGTTTCAAGGGAAAGCGGTATCATACCGGTCTATGGCCGCATGACGAGGTCAATTTCACCGGATTGCGAGTAGGTGTGATAGGAACCGGCTCGTCGGGCGTCCAATCGATCCCCATCATCGCAAGGCAGGCGAAACATCTTTATGTCTTTCAGCGGAGGGCGAATTTCAGCCTGCCGGCGCGCAACGCGCCAATGGATCGCGACAAAGAAAGCGCTCACAAAGCGCACTATCCCGAGCGCCGCCGCGCCGCCTTCGACACGCCATTCGGGATCGCCGGCTATCCGCCACCCGTGAAGTCCGCGCTTGATGCAACAGAAGAGGAGCGGCTGGGTGCCTACGAAGCTAAATGGGCCGAGGGCGGCAGCATCAGCTTCCTGTATTCGTTTACAGATCTGCTGATCAACAGAGAGTCCAACGAAACGGCATCAGAGTTCGTGCGCCGAAAAATCCGCGCCACAGTCAAGGACGCCAAGACGGCGGAGCTGCTGTGCCCCAGTGATCATCCAATCGGCACCAAGCGGCTTATTCTCGATACCGATTACTATGAGACCTACAATCGCGACAACGTCACATTGGTAGATATCAGAAGCGATCCGATCAACGAAATTACGCCCACCGGGTTGCGTACCGCCGATGCCGATTACGTGCTCGATGCGATCGTTTTTGCAACCGGCTTTGATGCCGTGACGGGGGCCATGAAAGAGATCGACATTTACACGGATGCGGGAATGTCAATTCGCGAGAAGTGGGAACACGGTCCACATACCTACCTCGGGATCATGATCGCCGGGTTTCCAAATCTATTTATGATTACTGGCCCGCAGAGCCCCGGCGTCAAAAGCCAGATGATACTGGCTTGCGAGCAGCACGTCGATTGGATCGCGGATTGCGTGCAGTACTTGCACGATCATGGATTCTCGCGCATCGAAGCGCAGAAGAATGCCGAGGAAGCTTGGGTACAGCATAACAACGCGGTCGCGGATCGTACACTCTATCCGTTGGCGAACTCATGGTATGTAGGCGCCAATATTCCGGGGAAGCCCCGAGTATTCATGCCGTATGTGGGTGGCGTCGCCGCATACAAGAAGAAATGTGATGAGATCGCGGGCAAGGGCTACGAAGGCTTTCGGTTAGGTGTTTGCGCTGAAGAGGAGCGGTTTGCGGCAGATTGATCGTATGGACGACGTTCTGATCGCCAGACCTCGGCTGCACGAGCGCAACTATTTGCCAAGCAAAGCCAGCCGCCTCCCGGACATCGCGGGAGCGTCACGGTCGAGCCATAGCTGCGATTTCGGAACCGCGCTTTATTTACGGCAGCAGGGTTAGACTAGAGGCTTCACGCTTATAGGTTCACTCGGTGCATTTGTTCTACCGGATAGCGAGTGCCGGACGCGACACCGGGCGGTACGATGCGGTCGATTTCGGCGAGATCGTCTGCCGTGAGCACAATGTCCGCGGCGCGCACATTCTCCTCAAGGTGCTTGCGCGATTTCGCGCCCGGTATCGGTACGATGAAGGCTCCCGTGCGCGAGCCCTGGGCCATTGGCCAAGCGATGGAGAGCTGGGCAACGTGGCGTTTTTCCGCCCGCGCGATAGCCTCAAGCGCCGAGCGCAGTCGGAGGTTTTTCTCGACATTGGCGCTGTGAAAGCGAGGCAGCCGCGCGCGAATGTCGTCCGAAGCCATTTCCTCCACCTTGGGTACCTCCGCGCTCAGCATCCCGCGCCCGAGCACGGCATAGGCCATTATCGTCATGCCAAGTTCCTTGCAGGTGGCGATTTGGCCCTGCTCTTCCGCATCACGCGAGAACAACGAATACTCCATCTGAAGCGAAACGAGCGGATGCACGGCATTGCCACGCCTGAGCGAGTGGGCCGAGCACTCTGAGAGCGAGATGAACCGTGTCTTGCCCTCCTTGACGAGTTCGGCCATTCCCCCGATGCTTTCCTCGATCGGGACGTTCGGATCGACGCGCGACATGCAAAAGACGTCGAGCGTCTCGATGCCAAGATTTTTCAAGCTCTGCTCGCAGGTTTGACGCAGATAGCGCGGATCGCCCCCTCCGCGCGCGGCGTCTGAGCTGCCGTCGCGAGGGCTGCCGCTCTTCGAATGAATGACCACATCATGCCTGCGGCCGCGGATCGCTTCGCCGATCAAGCGATGATTGTGGCCATTGCCATAGCTGGCCGATGTGTCGAGAAAATTGACTCCGAGATCGAGTGCGTGAGCGAATTGTGGCGATTGACTCGGCATCGTCGGCCGGCCCATAGGCACCCGACATGCCGTAACAGCCGAGACCGATGGTCGATACCGTGAGATCAGTATTGCCAAATCTGCGGTGTTCCATGAATAAGCCCATCGATTTACGGGCAATATATTATAAAGAGCTGACCCTTATCTGAAGGTGGTTGAGAGCATAGGCGGCCTTGCAAATTGGGCAGCCGGTCGAGACGGCTTCTTGCGTATGATGGTCGAACAAGAGGAGCCGGAGCGACCGATGCCCGCAACGCGCGCCTACGGCATGGACCAGGACTTCTACCCGTGGTCCCCTACAGTTACGCGCCCTATTCTCAGATGGCCGGACAACGCCCGCGTTGCCCTTGCCGTCATCATCAACCTAAAGCCCTGGGATTCGGATCTCCCGGCCGGTACCCCGCTGGCGGTGCTACGCTACCGCAAGCCGGCGCGCTGCTAACTTGACGGTGCCTTATCGGAATATGTTGGTCGGTCAATCACAGGTGATGGTGCAGTGAAAAGAGCAAGGCCCATGGACAAGCAAAGCATGCGCGGCTTCCTGGCGATGGTCGAGCGTGATTTTCCGGACGAGATCGTGCGCATCCGCGAGCCGGTCAAGCGCGAGCTCGACATCACTTCGACCGTCTTTGAACTCGAGCGCGCCGGCCGAAGCCCCATTGTCATCTTTGAACGCGTCGAAGGCTGCCAGATGCCGGTCGTTACCAATCTCGCCGGCAACCGACGGCTAATTGCCGCCGCAATCGAAGTGGAGCCGAGCGCGCTTGCCACTGCCTTCCGCCAGCGGTGTCAAAACTATCGCCCGGTCGAACGCATCGATCATGCGCCCTGGCAAGAGGTGATCATCGAAGGCGACGCTCTGGACCTCACCAAATTGCCGATCCCGGTGCATTTTGCCGTCGACGCCGCCCCTTATATCACTGCTGGCCAAATCTGCGCGCGCGATCCAGAGACCGGGGTCGACACCACGGGGTTCCATCGTCTGATGTTGAAGGGACCTAATCGTCTCGGTATTTCATTGCACTCACGCCGCCGCATGTACGAGTTCCATCGCCGCGCCGAAGCACGTGGCGAATCCCTGTCGGCGGTCGTCCAGCTTGGCATCCACCCGATCCATTACATGGGCTCGATGGCCTATCATTATCCGCCGAATGTACGGAAATACGAAATCATCGGCGCCTTGTTCAATCAGTCTTACCGCGTCGCGCGCTGCGGCACCGCTGATCTTGACGTGCCCGAAGGTGCGGAAATCGTCATCGAAGGGAAGATCCTCAACGAGCGGCGTCATCTGAGCCAACGCAGGATCTCCTGTCTGATGATTGGGTCGGGACAACCACAATCCTCTCAGACAGGAGCCGCATCACGCCAAGCTCGCTACCGCCGGCCAGCGGGTTCGTTCAATCTCCCATAGATATATTACTATGGAATATTCCGCTAAACTCGCGCTTCATAGATCGTGGCACGCCCCGGCCAGCGCATCTCAGTTCAACTCCATCGAGGTTTGGCGCCGGCCGACATGCCGCAGTGCTCGCACGAAGCGGAACTCTAACTCCAATTATCGGACCGGAGCACGTGCATAGAACCGTATGGCATTGTCCCAGAGGAGCTTTCGCTTCCGCTCGGTTTCCATCTTCCAGTCCAGCACGAGCGAGGCCGACTCGGGGAAATGGCTCTCGCCATGCGGATAATCCGACGCGTACATCAGCACGTGGTCGCCGACCAGATCCATGACGGTGTTAGTCAGCCTGGAACCTTCGGGAATCTCGATACTCTGAAAATAGCGCCCGCCGGTGACGTACTCGCTGGGCTTGTGACCTAGCTCAGGTAGCGCGGCTTTGATCGTTTCCGCGTGTTCGTCGAGCCGTGCCATCCAGAACGGCAGCCACCCGTGACCGGCCTCCAACGTCCCGATGCGCAAGGTCGGGTAGCGGTCCATTACGCCGCTGCCGATCATCGCCGCCATGTTGCGCATGCCGCACCAAGGGTGAGCCGCCGAGCGCTGGAGCCACAGATTCTCCCACGTGTCCTGCCCACCGGGCGCATATGGCGGCATCACCGTGAAGGTGTGCAGCACGACGGCGAGATCGAGGTCGGCGGCTTCGGCGTAGAGCGGCTCCAGCGCGGGGTGGTCGAGAGGCATGCCGACCGGCGCGTAGACCATCAGCCCCCAGGCCCAGCTCGCTTGACCCCATCGGCGAATCTCGGCGAGTGCACCTTCTATGTCCCGGGCGCCAGCCAGGATCACACCGCCGAGCCGGTTCGGATAAGCGCCGCAGTAATCGGCCATCCAGTGGTGATAAGCGCGGTACATCGCCATTTCGAGGACCATGTCGTCGCCGGCGGTCCAGGTGCCGAACCAGCCCGAGGGAAGCGTCAGGTTCACGTCGACACCCTCCAAATCCATGTCCTTGATGCGTTCGCCGGGATCGGCGTCGACGAGCGGCGATGGCTGGCGCGTCCGCTTCACGCCGGTGAAACCCGCCATATAGCCACCAGGTGCTTCGTCGGCTTCAGCCATGCCGAGACGGCGACGATAGCGGCGCTGACCTTTGGTGTAGGTCACATGCCCGGAACGGTCCTGCGACTTGTATGCGTCCCAGCCCCGCAGCCGGTCCTTTTCGGCCCCGCTGAGATAATTGGCTAGAATGCGCGCATCCGGGCCGACATGCGTGTCCGAGTCGAAGATCCTGTAGCCATTGCGTGCCATCGTTCCCCCCTTCGGTTAGGCGTTAAGATCGATCAGCGGCGATCGCCCGACAGGAAATAGCGTTGCTCGAGAGCCTGCTGTTTCGCTCCGCTTTCGCCATCATCGGGCACCTCAGGCAGGGGATAGGGCCGATCTCTGCGGCTCTGGATAAAGGCATCCCACGCCTTCACGCCGCCGGACTGGAACGCGGTCGTGAAGTCCCACAGCGCCGCCCAGGTGACGTGGTGCGTGAAACCGGGATACCAGGCGATGGTGACGCCGAGCGCCAGATGCTCGTCGAGATCGAGATAGCGGCCGAGTTTGCCTTTCATGAAGGAAAACGGCCCGGTTACCGCGGTACGTGCCGCTCTGATTTCGTCTACCGAATGGGGCGATTCGAACTGCACCCAGTCGACGCCGGCCTCTTCGCGGTAAGCGCGCAATCGTGCGATCGTGTCCTCAAGCGTGCCGTCCGAAGCGTCGCGGGCGTAGCACTGCGCCATCACCACGAAATTCGGGTCGAGCTCGTTCTTCATGTCGACCGCCGCTCGGTATCGGGCGATTGCCTGGTCGAGTGGCACGACCTCGACCCCCGCACTCTGGGTTTTTCGCTTGCCCTCGATCGGCTGGTCGTCGATGCGGATTCCGGAAATGCCGGCACGGATGCATTCCCGCACCATGCGGCGCACCGCCATGATGCCGCCGTGACCGGTGTCGCCGTCCATGATTACCGGGATCGACACACTGTCGGCAATCCAGCCGGCGATCGTCACGCACTCGGTCATCGTCGCGGTGCCGACATCGGAAAGGCCGGTATAGGCTCCCACTACTCCGCCGGTGCCGACAAACAATGCCTCGCAACCCGCCTTCTCCATGATCCGGGCATGCGCCGCAGTCGGCGGGTGCAAGACAGCCAAAACCTTATCTCGGCGATGTATCAAAATCTGAAGGTTTGCCGATTTGGACGACGGTGTTTCGCTCATCGATCTGTGCCTGTCGACAGAAGGGTCTCACCGGAAAGAATATCGCAAAAAGCTGTAGCCCGTTGCTCATCCGAACGATACCAAGCTGCAACCACCCCTCTAAAAATGCGAAACACCAGGCAGGCGGCGACGGACCCTATCGACTGGGCCCCCAAGGCCCCTCGGCGACCATCATCCGATTCCAGATGACCTGGCTTTCAGGACGACCGGTGATCGTCAGGCCTTTGCTCGGTGATTGCCGCATGAGAAGCAAGGGGCGGAGTTCAGTCGGTCGCACCGCCGATCGCTCGCTCGCCCGAGGATCGAAGCCGCCCGACGCGGCGGACGATGAGCGCAAGCGGCCCGCACAGCAGCAACATGAGCGCGCCGAGAATAAAGAAGCTTTCGCTCACGCCCCAGCGATCGGCAATGCCGCCCATAATCGGCGGGATCGCGATCGAGGTAAGCCGCTGGCCGGTCTGACGCAGGCCTACGACTGCGCCCTGCTGATGGCGGCCGACTGCCCGCGCTTGCACCGATAAGACGAGCGGCTGGATCACCCCTTCCAGCCAGCCGCGGATGACCTGGGACAACAGTAGGAGCGCTAATATGCCGCCCAAAAGCGGTGTCATTGCGATCAGAAGGATCGACAACGCGGTGCCGCTGAGCATCGTGCGCTGCGCATCACCAAGACGCATCGCCCGCCCGGCGAAGAGGGCGCCGAACCCGCTTGCAATCTCGGCGGCAGCGAACAGGATGCCGATGGTCGTGCCGACGAGTCCCGCTTGCTTCAGATACACGACGTAGACTGACGTCTGAATGCTGTAGGTCGTGTTTCGCATCGCCATGATCGCCATCGACAGCGCAATGGCCGGAATCGCGATCAGCATGATCGAGTTGAGGTAGTCCGATACTCGAGGCCAGGCATCGCGGGCGCGGAATCTCGCTTGGCCCGTTCCATCGTATCGCGGCGGCGCGAAGACTTCCGCCTCCGGGGCGCGCAGCAGCGCGATGGTCAGCACGCCGCCCCACGCGGTGCCAACGAGGTAGGCCGGCCAGGCGCCGCCGAAATCCCAGACGGCGCCGGCAAGAATCGGCGCCGTGGTCGAACCGAGCCGAGCGAAGAAGGTGAACCGGCCGAGATATCGCGCGTCGCCGTCGGTGAGCTGGGCGATCAGCGTCTGCGCGCCCGACCAGGCGAAAGAGACGGCGGCGCCGTTGATCAGTTGCAGCAGCAACAAGGGCCAGAACCACGGCACCAGCGGAAACAGCGGCGCCAAGGCCATCCCCGTCCAGACAAAGAACAGCGTGACTTTGCGCGTGCCGAACCGGTCCATCAAAACGCCGATATGGATCGCCAGGAACATGGCGACGACCGAGCGGGCACCGACGAGGATACCGACCTCGGAGGCATCGAACCCAAGCGACAGGCCGTAAAGTGGGATCAGGAAGGTATAGAAGTCGACATAACCCATGCTGAACGGTCCGACGACATAGAGCGATGTCAGGGACCGGGAGCGAGAAGCGTTCATGCCGGTGGAGCGATCCGTGGATTTTGAGGAATGCGCTAGTATCACCCGATCGCCGTTTCCAGCGTAACGATCTGTCGCGATGCGCCCTGGCGGCGCGTCTCTGTCACGCGATGTCTCGAGCGGGTTGGCGCAGCAAGCGTCCGATTGCTCGGTCGCCGCGAAGGCGGCACCTTGTCCCGCAGAAGTGCAGGAAGGAACGCAAAATAAGCGACCAGCCTCGGCCATCGGCCATCTCGTCACCGAGAATGCGAGCGCTACTGAACCGGCGAGCCTGCTGGCGGTCTTTGTTGCCGATGACGGCGCAGTTGACGACGCTCGACAAGTGCGCTCCACGCGCCGGAACAGAACACCCTCTCGATCCTGCTCGGTGAGCTAGGCTTGGTACCGATCTCGATGCGGCGGGTGCCACCAGCGCCCGGCTAGCACAAGTCCGCGCGCTTTGAGCCGTTGCCGTCCTGCGCGAACCTCGCCCAGGACATCACGGTATTCGAAATTACCTTCGGCCGAGTTCGAGCACGCTTGCATCGCCGACCGGGCCGATTTCCAACCTTGATATTGGTGCGGCCGAGGCCCGCTGCCGGGGCGGCTGTGCCCGCGCGAGAATCATGATCAACTCCATTCCGAGGCATAGGAACTTCGACCATGTCATCAGCTGGTCGAAGCCGGCCCCTTGACGCTGAGCGCGTGTACGTCGCTGCTGATCACGTCCGGTAGAAACCCCGCGGTGAGCATCGCCTCCACCGCGCCGAAAGCCGAACGACCCGCTGCCGTGTCCGATGTCAAAAATTACTCCACGCCGCCGCGCTTCGAGCACCTCTTCGCGGAACTGCCCACTCCTCTACCGGCGCATTGGGAAACGGGCGGAAGCAATACGTCAAGATGTCTGCCTCCGGCGCAGGCGCGCGAATACTTCGAGCCGGCTCGGTGGCGGGTTGTCGAGATGCGCCATGACCGGAAGCCCGGTCTCTTAGCGACCTCGAGTGCACTCGGGGAACCACATGAACCACCGGAAATTCGCGGGTGCAGCCGAGGGGTTGTCAGGGCGGCCCAGCTTGATTGTTATATCTTTACCCCTCACTCGATCCCGTGGGGGTGTTGGTCATCGGAGCTGGCGGTCCGATTGCGGTCGGTGTAGGTAGGTCAATAACCGGCAAACAAGGGGAGGAGGGAATGCGCTGGCTGATTCTGGCAGCCGCATTGTCCGCCGTCGCGGCGCCGACGCTCGCCGCGGAATTCATGCTGTCTTCGACGGAGGTCAAGAGCGGCAGTCCGATGGCGCTCGCTCAAGCTTTGACCGCCTGCAAGGGGCAAAACATCTCGCCGGCGCTCTCCTGGTCGGGCGAGCCGAGCGGGACCCAAAGCTTCGCGCTGACGATGTACGATCCAGATGCGCGCGGCGGCAGTGGTTGGTGGCATTGGACAGTGTTCAATGTACCGGCAACGGTGCATAGCTTAGCGGCCGGCGCCGGCAGCGAAGGCTCAAGAGATTTACCGGCGGGCGCGCGCCAGGGGCGGAACGATTTCGGGCTTTCGCAATACAGCGGTCCGTGCCCGCCAGTCGGCGACCACGCGCACCATTACGAAATCACCGTATATGCAGTAAAACTCGCTCAATTGCCGTTGGACAACACCGCATCGGGTGCGCAAGTCAGCTCCCAGTTGCGCTCCAACACACTGGCCACCGCGAAGATCGTCGGACGCTACGAGCGGTCGCGACGTTAAGAGGAAGGTTTGATGTCCGCCTTTGTCGCCGCCGCCTCTCGGCCGACCGGCCTATGAGGATGCGGCACTGAAGGCGGCTGGCGCTCGGCTACCAATTCCACATCTCATCGCGCCGCGAGCAGGCGATCCGCGAAGCCGCGCCGCATTCCGAACCTCTGGTCCCACTCACGGCCGAGCTGTCCAAAACCTCGACGACGAGGTCGTCGGAGGCCGCACTTCTTGATGGGGCCCACTCCAAGACGTAAAGTAGTAAACGATCGTAATGTCTCGGTGCGCTCCAAATGGTCACGCGCTGCAAAACGCGAGTTCAACATCGCAGGAGTCCAATCATGCCGCTCGATGTCGCCGTAGCCCCTAAAACCCTCACCTCGACGCTCCATTACCTCAAACGCGGCACCGAAAAGCCGGCCGCCTATCGCATCGAGCCGCCGCCTGGCGTGCCGCGCTGGAACGGCACCGACGATCCGCACGCCGTCACAATTGAGGACGCGCGCAGCCGTGAAGCGGAGTTCACGCTCGACCGCAACGGCTTCGCCCTGGTCAAGGCGCCGACCGCGGTCGGCGATTTCTATTCACCCGAGGAGATTAAGCGGGTCTACTACCCGGAAGTCGAGCGCCTGCTGCGCGACAAGCTGGGCGCCAGCCGTGTCCACGTCTTCGACCACAACGTGCGCAACGCCACGCGGGGGGGCCTGGCCAAGCCCTCGCGGCAGGTGCACAACGACCATACGGTTAACTCGGCGCCGCGCCGGGTGCGCGACCATATGGGCGCCGACGCGGAGGAGCTATTGCAGCACCGGTTCGGCATTGTCAATGTATGGCGCCCGATCCGTGGGCCGGTCCAGGATTCACCGCTGGCGCTGTGCGACGCACGTAGCTTTACCGACGACGATTTGATCGCCAGCGACCTCGTCTATGCCCATGTGCGCGGCGAGACCTCGCGGGTCGCGTACAACCCGGCGCACCGCTGGTACTATTTTTCTGACATGCAGCCCGACGAGGTGTTGTTCATTCGGGTGCACGACAGCGCCAAGGATGGCCGCGCCCGGCTGTCATTCCACACCTCCTTTGAAAACCCGCTGACCCCCGACGCGCCGCCGCGGGAGAGCATCGAGGTGCGCACGCTGGTATTCTTTTCGCCGCCTGGCTGACTCCGTCCGGTCGACCGCCGCCTTGCTCCAACTGCACTCCGGACAAGGCGGCAGGCTTCACTGCAAGGGCTAGAATCAGCCGGCCACCACCTAGTGCCTCGCTTCGAGGTACATCGAACCGACCCGCTCGCGGATCATCTGCGAGGGCTTCCAGGAAGAAGCCCTGCTGATGCGGATAATCGGGTCCCGCACATGATCCTGTGTGGGCCGATATAGTCGGCCAGCCCGGTGCGAGGTCTTAACCGTGCGCGACCGCCGAGCGGGAAGGATATGCCGCGCTCGCCACTCGGCCTCGACGCTCGCGTGAGCGACACAGTTAAACCGCTACCTCGCGGTGATCTGGGACACCCCACACTCACCGAAACGCGCGCTGCAGAGCAGCCCGACGGATGATACCCTGGCTCGAGTTAACTCCCACCGGCCAGGAGCTGCCGATGCGCACACCGGGGGAACCCACGACCCGCGGTGCCGTTTTGCTGACATCGACCGCTTTCGGGGAGAACGTCGAAAACCAAGTGCTCGCGGAACTGCGTGGCTCCCTTCGAGAGCTCACGAGGCTGCTCGAGCCGCACGGCGATCGTGAAGCTTCGCCTGGTCGGGAAGAACCGCTCGAGAAAACCGGGGAGCGCGTCAATGCTCAGGTGAACCTCGGCCTTGTTTACGCGCAACGCGTTGAAGGCGACCGGTCGCAGAACTGGGAATTGGCGATCGCCGCGTTCGAAGATGCGCTCTCGGGCCTGACGAGGCAGCACAATCCGGAAGAGTGGGCCGAGGCACACATGCATCTCGGCGTTGCCTATAGAGATCGCCTCGCCGGCGGCCGTTCGGATAACCAGGAGCGGGCCATCCGAGCGTTCGAGCACTGCCTTTCGGTCTGGACGCGCGAGCGCTACCTGCAGCGGTGGGCGGTCGCCCGGATGAACCTCGGCATCGCGTACGGGGAGCGTCTTGCTGGCGACCCGTTGAAAAATCGCGAGCAGGCCATTCGGGCCTTTGAAGACAGCCTCTCGGTGTGGACGGCTAAGCACTACCCGGAAGACTGGGCCACCGTTCAAATGAACCTGGGTGTCGCTTGCCGCGAGCGCGGCGTCGGCGAGATATGGGAAAACCAGGAGCGGGCGATCGCCGCCTTTGCCGACGCCCTCTCAGTCTGGTCACGCGAGAGCCATGCCGAACAGTGGGCGGCCGCTCGTATGAACCTCGGCGCACTTTATTGGCAGCGTGTCGCCGGCCATCGGTCGGAGAACCGTGAACGGGCGGTTGCCGCCTTCCAGGATGCCCTTTCGGTCTTGACCCGCGAAACGAACCCGGAAGGGTGGGCGGCCGCTACGATGAATCTCGGCATCGCCTACCGGGAGTGTGCCGCTGAAGAGGGTTCAGACAGCCGAGACCGAGCCATCGAGGCTTTTGAGGAGGCTCTGTCGGTCTGGACCCGCGACTCCCAGCCAACAGCGTGGGCGGCCGCTCGGATGCAACTAGGCGGCGCCTATCTGGAGAATTCGGCCGGCGACCGGAAGGGAAACCTGGAGCGGGCGATAGCCGCCTTAGAGGACGCCCTATCGGTTCTGACGCGCGAGGCCAATCCGCAAGAATGGGCCGCCGCTCAGATGAAGTTGGGCATGGCCTATCGGGAAAACCTGGCCGGAAATCGGTCGAAGAACCGAGAGCGGGCCATCGCCGCTTTCGAGAATGCCTTGCTGGTCTGGACCCGCGAGCGCAATCCGGAAGAGGTGACCGCCGCCCGCGCGAACCTCGAGGCTGCGTGCGGAGACCGCTTCGGCGAGTGGAAGGAAAGCCGCGTTACGATTGGCCCCGTCGCGGCGCGGGACATCAAGGTCATCGGCTTCGCCAGCTTGGCGCATTTCATGAGCCATTTCTACGAGATCATGGGATCCGCTCGCGGCATGTTCGCTGGCAGCAATATCGGCGACCACAGTGGGGCGATCGGGGAGAAAGAAACGACGACGACTGCGCTCAGGAAAGAATGGATTGCCAGCATAGCCGTTCCCACTGCAACCTTGGCAATCGTCGGCATTGCCATCGCGCAGCGCGCGGTCGGAGACAACGCGCTGGCGCTGCTGCGTAATGGCTCCGCATTTGTCTCGACCTTACCCTTCGGCGGCGGTTTCACTCCGGCCGCGGCGGGTGCTATCGCGGCCGTGTTGTTCCTGGCTGGCGTCGTCAGCGGGCTCTCGGGCTTTGCATTTTCGGCGGTAGCAGCCTGCGTTCTATGGCTGTTACCACCGCTGCAGGCAATCCCGCTGATTATGCTGTTGTCTGCCTGCAACCAGCTGCTGTCCCTTGGCACGTTGAGGAAGGAGGTGGTGCTGCGCGGCACGGCCGAGCGCGAAGGGGCACTCGCCTACATCGTTGGCGGTATCGTCGGTGCGCCGATCGGGCTTGGGCTGCTCCAAACACTGCCACCCCGCGCCTTCGCCGGTGGGCTCGGCCTCTTCCTGATCGTCTACAGCGTGTTCGTTCTGCTCAAGCCCCACAGGCTGCGGATCAAGGTGTCGGGCTGGAAGCCAGCTGTGGCCGTGGGCGCCGCCGGAGGCATAATCGGCGGGTTTTCCGCTTTCCCCGGGTCGATGCCGGTGGTCTATCTGGGGCTGCGCGGAGTGAGTAAGGCCAACACCCGCGGCATCACCCAACCCTACATTCTAGCACTGCAACTGAGTTCGCTGGGTATCCTGGCGCTCACCCATTCCGCCATCTTCAATGCGCAGTTTTGGCTGCTTTGGGTGCTGACCCTCCCGGCGGTGCTGCTCGGCTCGTCGGCGGGCGTTGCCCTCTACCGCCGGATAAGCGAAGTCAATTTTCGCTGCGCGGTGCTGATCCTATTGTTTGTTTCCGGTGTCAGCCTGTTGGCGAAGACGCTGATGTGAGCGTCCGCGCCGCGCTAGTCAAGGACCGAATCTGAGGCACCAGGCAATGAGCGGGCCGCCTGGCTCTCGATTAGATGCAACTGCTCCACGAGATAGTGGCTTGGTAGCCGTTTCGAAGCGAACGGGTTACAAACGGGCCGAGGAAATAACCGCCGCGAGCGACAAACACATCGATGCGCCTACTGTATTCTGTCGCGTCGCCCTTCGCGCGTCTGATGCGGATCGCCCTGCTGGAGACCGGGTTGGACGGACGCGTAACCATGCAGGAGTTGACGCGCGCGCGGCTCTATTCGGCGGAGTTGGACGTGCTGGCGCTGAACCCAGTTGGGCGTGTGCCGACGCTGGAACTGGACGACAGCATGATCCTGACCGAGAGCAAGCTGATCCCTCATTATATCGACGCACTCAACCCGGGTCCGAAGCTGCTGCCGCGGGGCGGTTCGGATGGCTGGCGGACGCTGGCCGAGATGGGACAGGCCTTGGGTCTGCTAGAGGGCATAGTCACCTGGATGAGAGCGCTGATGCCGCCGGAACCGCAACGTGCTGACGAGCCGATCGCGCGTGAGTTTGCGCGAGTGAACCGTGCGGCGGATGCACTGGAAGGTGCGATTGCTCGCGGAGCCTATGTGGGGCGACTGAATGCGGCGCAGATCGTTCTCGGCACAGCGTTGGTGCTAGCGGAGGCGCGGCTGCCCGTGTGGAGATGGCGCGAGAGACGACCCGGCCTGTCTAGCCGGTACGATCTGATTGCAGTGCGGCCTTCGTTCGGGCAACGGAGCCACCGGTTTTGTACGGGGGAGGGGCGAGCACTACTTTCCGGAAGCGACCATACCGATATAACCGCTTTCGGTTCTCGATTGCTGCCCCAAAAGAAACGCACCAACGCATCGGGCGGCAAGGTCGCCTATGGGGCAGAGGCCGCCGGGCGATCCCTCCTTCGTAAATGACCGGTCAGGGACGCGGAAGCTGAAATTCGAAGGAGCTTGACGGCAGGGCTCCGATTACAGAAGCGATCGTTTCGCGCAATTGCTCGGCGCGCCCGGGTCGTGGGTTTATAGTAGACATGTGCGTGGTAGCCGTCGATCTTGACCGGATGGATGGTTGTATCGTTCATCGGCCAATGTCCGGAATGTTGTCCCGTCAGTTCGTCGGCAACAGCACCGGCTGATAGCCGCCGCGAGCGTCTCGCGCGGCATCTCGGCAACCGGGAACGTCTCGGCAACGTAATAGACATGAGCGTGATAACCGTAAACCGCAGGCGGTCGGGCCGATGCGCTGCTCATGATGAGACATCCATGGTTCTGCGGAATTTTCGCAAGGGGCATCGGACACAATAGGGTGCGCTCTTGTGCGAACTCGGGCGCAGGCTCAGCTACAGGGCATGAATTTTTCGCGAGCGGATCGAGAAGCCCTCGCCGCAGCGGTGCGGCGGCTCGAAAGCCCGAACCTCGCCGGGCGGCTTGCGCGGCTCGCCGGGAAGCCGGTCGGCTTTGTGCAACGGGCATTGCCGGTGGCCGCCTCGACCGCGGTCGCCAAGGTGGCAAAGCACGCTCTTGAGCGGGCGCTCGACGTCGCTTTGTACAGTCTGCGGAACCGCCGCTTCACCGGCGGCCGTAAGCTTCATTCCGGGCTTGCCTGCACCTCGGGAGCGATCGGCGGCGCGTTCGGTCTCGCCGCCCTCACGGTCGAGCTGCCGGTTTCAACGACGATCATGCTGCGCGCCATCGCGGCGATCGCGCAGGAGGAAGGCGAGGACCTGACAGACCGGCGGACGGGGCTCGCGTGCCTGGAAGTGTTCGCGCTCGGCGGTCCCCCGACCGGCGAGACGGGCGCCCAGGCCGATTATTTCGCGGTCCGCGCGATGCTCGCCCGCGGGCTGATCGAGGTTGCCGACTTCGCCTTGGACAAAGGCGCGATCCGCGAGGGCGCGCCGTTTCTCGTCCGTTTCCTGACGCAGATCGCCTCGCGCTTCGGCGTCGTTGTCTCTCAGAAAATCGCCGCACAAACCGTCGCGGTCGTTGGTGCTGTCGGCGGCGGGGCGGTTAACCTCGCCTTTATCGAGCATTTCCAGGATGTCGCGCGCGGTCATTTCACGGTGCGGCGGCTCGAACGTGTGTATGGCGCCGAAATCGTGCGCGCCGAGTACGACCGCCTCAAGACGGCTTTTGCTGCGGCCGCCTGAACTCCTTTAATGATGACGCTTGATTTTAACGAATATTTGTGGCATAGTTAATGCGTTAGGTCGTTTGGTGATCCCGGCCTGACAAACCAGCTGTTACAGTAAAATTCAACTCGGTCCGGCTGCCGCTTCGTGCCGTTGCAGAGCCGTTCGCAGATCCTGCGCGGCACATGTCAACAACCTAGGGAGTGTGGAGCTATGCCAAAGAATCCGCTGATCGGCAGCGAGAGGCAACCGCTGCCAGGCGCGCGTTCGATCGGTAAGGCCAATCCAACGGAACGGTTGGAAGTCACCTTGGTCCTGCGCCACCATCAGCATGACGCATTACAGAGAAGGATCAGGAAAATCGCCGCCGGGGACAAGTCCGAGCGGCACCTGACGCATGAGGAGTACGACCAGCAATTCGGGGCGGACTCCACCGATATCCAAGCCGTCAAGCAGTTCGCGAACCAGCACGGTCTTGCCGTCGTCGACGAGCACCCGGGCCGGCGGGCGGTCGTGCTTTCCGGCACCGTGGCGCAGTTCAATGACGCTTTTGGCGTGGATTTGCAGCAGTTCGAACATGCCGGCGGCTCCTATCGCGGCAGGACCGGAGCGATCCATCTGCCCGATGAGCTGCACGGGGCGGTTACGGCGGTGCTCGGCCTCGACAATCGGCCTCAGGCGCGCCCGCATTTTCGCACCCGCCCGACGCACGGCAATGTGCAGTGGCATGCCGCCGCTGCTGCCTCCGCTTCCTTTACACCGGCCCAACTGGCGGCACTGTACGGGTTTCCCGCCGGCACTGGGCAAGGCGAGTGCATTGCCATCATCGAGCTCGGCGGCGGCTATCGCACCACCGACCTGCAACGGTATTTCTCGGGATTGCCGGTCAGCCAGCCGAATGTGCTCGCCGCATCGGTGGACCATGCGAAAAACCATCCGACTGGCTCCGGCAATGGACCGGATGGCGAGGTGATGCTCGATATCGAGGTCGCCGGTGCAATCGCGCCCGGTGCCAAGATCGTCGTCTATTTCGCGCCGAACACCGATGCCGGGTTCCTCGACGCGATCACCTCGGCAATCCACGACACCGCAAACAAGCCGTCGGTCATCTCGATCAGCTGGGGCGGACCCGAATCGAATTGGACCCCACAGGCGATGACGGCATTCGACCAGGCGTTTCAGGCTGCCGCCACAATGGGCATAACGGTTTGCGTAGCGGCGGGCGACGGCGGCTCGGATGACGGCGTCGGCGACGGCGCCGATCACGTCGATTTCCCGGCGTCGAGCCCGTTTGCCCTGGCTTGCGGCGGCACCAATCTGCAGGCCTCCGGCACCTCGATCACACAGGAGACGGTGTGGAACGACGGCCCCGGCAGCGGCGCGACCGGCGGCGGTGTCAGCGGCTTTTTTGCGCTGCCGCCATACCAGGAGGGGCTGCGCGTCACACGCACCCAGGGCGGGACACAGGCGCTGGCGATGCGGGGCGTACCCGATGTCAGCGGCGACGCCGACCCGCAAACCGGCTACGATGTGCGGGTCGACGGCCAGAACACGGTGATTGGCGGAACGAGCGCCGTGGCACCGCTGTGGGCGGGCCTGCTCGCCCGGATCAATGCGGCAAAGGCCCAGCGCGCCGGGTTCATCAATCCCCATCTCTACGTAAATGCGACAGCCTTGCATGATGTAACGCAGGGCAATAACGGGGACTTCGCAGCCACCACGGGGTGGGATGCCTGCACCGGCCTCGGCAGTCCCAACGGCCAGAAAGTCGCCGACGCGGTCTGACCCCGGCCATTCGACCTCACCTTGCCTCTCCCCGCCGGCGGGGAGAGGTAAGGGAGTGCGCTTTCGCTGCGACGCCCGCCTCTTTTCCGCTATATCTCTCCTCAAACCGCATGAGGAGAATGGCGATGCCGGTCCAGCGCAACAAAACCGAAGACGCCATCACGGCCGAGGCGCTGCAGCGTTTCTCGCAGACGCCTGACCCGCGCCTGCGGCAGATCATGCTCGGCCTTGTGGGGCACTTGCACGCCTTCGTCAAAGAGGTCGAGCTGACCGAGGCGGAGTGGTTTCAGGCGATCGAAACCCTGACCGAAGCCGGCCGCATGTGCAGCGACAAGCGCCAGGAATTTATCCTGTTCTCCGACACCCTCGGGGTTTCGATGGTGGTCGACCTGATCAACCACCGCAAACCCGACGGGGCGACCGAATCTACGGTGTTCGGCCCATTTCATCGGCAGGGTGCGCCCGAATTGCCGGCCGGCGGCAACATCGCCCAGCTCGACAAGACCGGCACCCCGACCCTCGTCAGCGGCCGGGTTCTCAACCTCGACGGCCAGCCGATCGAGGGCGCCCTCCTCGACGTGTGGCAGACCCAGTCGAGCGGGCTCTACGACTTGCAGGACGAGAGCCTCGAGGGCGAGCTGCACATGCGCGGCAGGTTCCACACCGACGCCGACGGGCGCTATTTGATCCGCACCGTGCTGCCGGTGAATTATCCGATTCCCTCCGACGGCCCGGTCGGACGAATGTTGCGCGCGACCGGCCGCCATCCGTGGCGCCCGGCGCACATTCACTTCGTGGTCTCAGCCGACGGCTATGAACCGGTCACGACCCACATCTTCGACCGGCGCGACGAGTATCTCGGCAGCGATGCGGTATTCGCGGTCAAGGATTCGCTGATCTGCGACTTTGTCCAGCACGACACCCCCGGCGGCGAAGCGGCCCGGCTCGGCATCGAACCGCCCTACTACACCGCCGAGTTCGATTTCCGCCTCAAGCAAGCGTCGAGGCAAGACATCAGCGTGCTCGACGCGCAACAGCGGCTCGCCGCGCTCGGCGCTCGAGCAGCGGAGTAACGGGAGCCCCCCTTAGGTGGGGGCTTGGTGGGTGACAGTTCGCCGAGTCAGGCCCCGACGTGGCCTTCGGGCGCCGGTTCGGTCTTCTCGAAATCGAACTCGACCTTGGCGCCGCACGGGTCGTGGAAGAACAGCTGCCAGATGCCGCCGCCGGGCAGGCGCCGCAGCTCGTAATCGATACCCTCGCGTTTGAGGGTCGCGACGGTGGCGGGCAGATCCTTGGCGGAGAACGCCATATGGTCGAGGACGCCGCCGCGGTCGTGCGGCAGATCCTTGCTGTGGATCACGTGCAAGATCGGGGTGTCGTCGTCGGCATAGAGCCACCATCCCGGAAACTGGAAGGGCGGCCGCCAACCCACCTTGAAGCCGAACAGATCGCAATAGAAGCGCCGCGTGGCCTCGAGGTCGTCGCTCAACACCGTAAAGTGGTTCATTGCCGCTACAGGCATTGGGGATCTCCGTGGGGATCGCTGATCCAGAAAAGGCCTACTCGCGTCGAGGCCGCGGCGTCAATCGGCTCAACAGCCGAAGCGGCGGCGGCGCTGCTGGAAGGAGCGGATGGCGCGCAGGAAATCGATCTTGCGGAAGGCGGGCCACAGCACGTCGGTAAAATAGAATTCGCTATGGGCACTCTGCCAAAGCAGGAAGCCCGAGAGGCGGATCTCCCCGCTCGTCCGGATGATCAGATCGGGGTCGGGCAGGCCCGCGGTGTATAGGTGGCTGGCAATCGCTTCGGGGGTGACTTCATCAATCGCCTCGGCCAAGGTTGCCTGCTTCTCAGCCACGCAGCAGAGCAAGGCACGCACCGCGTCGGTGATTTCCTGGCGTCCCCCATAGGCGACGGCAATGTTGAGCTCCAGCCCGTCATAGCTCGAAGTGGCACATTCGGCTGCCCTGATCGCGGCGAGCACCGGCTCGGGAAGCATCGTAAGGCAACCGATCGCGCGAACCCTCACGCGCCGGCGGTGGATGTCGGGGTCGCAGGCCAGCGCCGTCAATTTGGCCTCGATCGAAGCTAGGATGCCGGAGACTTCGGCTGCCGGCCGCTGAAAGTTGTCGGTCGAAAAGACCCAAAGCGTGACCGTCGGGATATCGAGCTCGGCGCACCATTCGAGGATCTCGTCGAGCTTGTTCGCACCGAGGTCGTACACCTCCCTCGGCTCGGTGATGCCGCGTGAACGACCGTGGCGGCGGTTGCCGTCGAGGATGATGCCGACATGGCGCGGCATTGGCCGGCTCCCGACATCGCGGACCAGCCGCTGGGCGTAGATGTAATAGATGAGGCGGAACATCGGCGCCAAGAGAACGTCGCCGCGGGTGCCGTATTTCGGGCGTCCTCGCCCGGTTCCGGTCGCCCACGGATCATTCGCCAACAGTAGCGCCGACGGATGACCGAGAGATGAAGCCAACCTGTGATCATTATGCATAGGAAGCGTCACCGGTCGGCATTGTTGCTACCGGCCTCGGTGGCCGACTTGGGGCTGATAACGCAGGCTGATCGATCCGATCCCGGCGGCGACATTCAGGCCGGTGTTGCCTTCGACGCTGACCGGTTGCAGCGAAATCGTGCGGTTGGACCCGCCGACCAACACATTGGCGCCGGCGCCGACCCCAACCGTGGCGCTTCCGGTCGCACCGACATAATTGCCTGACAGCGCTCCGGGTGCGAGGCCGCCGCTCGGCGCGAAGACGCCCCAAACCAACACGCCGCCTTGCGTATAGCCGATATCGACGCCGAATTTGTTGATCGTGCCGGCATAGTGCTCCGGCCGGCCCCCGGCCCGCGCGAAGCTACAGCGCACGGACTTCGACGAGCCGAACACAAACCCCCAGCCGCCGGCCACGTTGCAGCTCAGGGTGCCGACCTGCACATTGGCCTGGGCGAGCGCCGGCGTTCCGATCCCGACCATGCCGATCGCCAAACCGAGCGTCCCGGCGGCCAAACTGAGCGATTTGTGCATCAGAATTCATCCCCCTTTATGGTTCGCAATCCGGGCGCGCGCCCACTCCGCGGGCCCCTCCCCTTCCCTGCTGGCGAAAAGCTTGACCACACCCCAGGTGAATAGAATATCGCCGAGTTGCGATGCGAGGAGTAGGATAGCACAGGCTGGCCCAATCGGGAGAGGAGCGCAATGCCCGAGGCAACGACCGACCGGCGCGCGGCGCCGCCGCGCTTCGAAGAGCTGCTGGCGCGCGCCGAGGCGCTGATCCCGGTTCTGCGCGAGCGCGCCCCGCGGGCCGAGCAGCTTCGCCGGCTGCCCGACGAGACGATCGCCGATCTGCATTCGAGCGGTCTCTTCCGCATATTGCAGCCGGCCCGCGTCGGCGGCAGCGAGCTGCCCTATCGCGCGTTGTACGAGCTGACCGCGGTGATCGGGCGGGGTTGCGGCTCGACCTCCTGGGTGCTGGCCAACCTCGCGGCGCATCATTGGCTGCTCGGCATGTGGCATCCCGAGGCGCAGGAGGAAATCTGGGGCGAATTGCCCGACAGCCTGATCAGTTCCGCGTTGATTTTCGCGCGCGGCCGCGCGCGGCGTGTAGAGGGCGGTTATCGGCTCAGCGGCCGCTGGCCGTTTTCGAGTGGGATCGATCCCTCGGCCTGGAACATATTCGGCGCCGTCGTCAGCGATGAGGAGACCGGGCTTAATGAGCCGCGCATGTTCCTGGTGCCGGCGAGCGATTACACGGTCATCGACACCTGGCAGGTGATCGGCCTGGCCGGCACCGGCAGCAAGGATGTCGAGGTCGCCGATGTCTTCGTTCCGGCCTATCGCACCCTCGCTACCGAGCGGATCAAGGGCGGCCCGAATTGTGGCAGCGAGTTGAACCCCGGCGCGCTGTACAAGCTGCCGGCTGTCAGTCTGTTCGCTTATGCCCTTGCCGGCGTCTCGCTCGGCATCGCGCGCGGCGCGATCCAGCATTTCGCCGAGACGACCCGCAACCGTCTCAGCGCCTATACCGGCAAGAATCTCGCCGATTTCACCAATATTCAGGTCCACCTTGCCGAGGCGGCGGCACTGAGCGATGCCGCCGAGTTCGATCGCATGGCGCGATTGCGACGAGGCAATGCGGATCACCGAGGCCGGGGTCGTGCCGAGCATCGAGCAGCGGGCGCGGTACCGGCGCGACGGCGCCTTTGCCGCGACCTTGTGCACTAAGGCGGTCGACCTTCTGTTTACCGCAACCGGCGGCGCAGCGATCTATCAGAGGAACCCGATCCAACGCGCGTTCCGCGACGTCCACGCGGCCAACGCCCATTATCATCTGAACTGGGACGTGAACGGCGCGATATACGGCAGGGTGGCGCTCGGGCTGCCGCCCGACGCGCCGCTGTGATGGCTCTTCGCGGGGGCGACAGTGTCTGACGAGACCCTCCACAACGAGATCCCCGGCAGCCACGCGGCGCCGGTGCAGAGCACCTCCGGCGAAGGGTTCGACCTGCGCGATTTCCGCAGCGCGCTCGGCACCTTTGCAACCGGCGTGACAATCATCACGGCGCGCAGCAAGGCGGGCGGGCTCTATGGACTAACCGCCAATTCCTTCACCTCGGTATCGCTGACACCCCCGCTCGTCCTGTGGAGCGCTTCGCTCTACGCGCAGAGCCTTCCCGCCTTCCAGGAGGGCTCCCATTTTGTCGTCAACATCCTGGCGCACGACCAGATCGAGCTGTCGAACAAATTCGCCCGGACGCACGAGAACAAATTCGCCGAAATCGACCATGTGATCCCGGAATGCGGCGCGCCGGTGCTGATCGGCTCCGCCGCACATTTCGAGTGCCGCAACGAATATCGCCATTACGGCGGCGACCACATCATCTTCATTGGCCACGTCGAGCGCTACGCCTACACCCCGAAGCCGACGTTGCTGTTCTGCCGCGGCAAATACATGCGCGGCGAGCCGCTGATCCCGACCTGAGGCGGCTGGCGCGACGGCAGACCGGGGTTCTCGCCGGCGATCCTCTTGATTGGGGCGCGGCCTCGCTCGAGAAGTTTTCCATCTTTGCGGCTTTAATGCCTCTTTCAATAAGAGACAGCCAATCAGCGCCTAATGGTTGTTCTTCGGTCACAACACTTCCTGCACCAGAGTATTTCTCAATTTTTGATCATAATCAAGAATTGAATACCCGATATACAAACTGTCGTAAATCATTGACATGAGGGAAAATATGTCAAAAACTCGTCTGAAATTTATTCGAAGAGTGAACTCCAAATCCTGCAAATGTGGCAAAGCCTAGGGAGGATACGCCATGCGTGATCTGCGTGAAATGGCCCGGGGCCTCGGACTGTCATTTGTTGTTGGTTTTTCCGGTGTCGTGATGGGCTTGAGCGGCGTCGCTTCGGCTCAAGGCTATCTGCCAGACGGGCCAAACGTCCCGGTCATCACACTCAACGAAGGCCCAGAGGGCGCTGCCGGCCTCGCACCGCTACGAACGCCTCCACCCAATGACTGGAACCAACAATCGATCTGGAACATGGAAGTAGCGGGGTTCAACGACAACCAGGGGCGCCCGAGTTCGGACGATGGTTGGATCGAAAACGAAAACGGCCGGTATATCCTCTACATGACCGACAGTGGCGGCAGCGCTTTCAATCCGCTGACAGGCCAGGTGGAGCCAAACGGGACTTCGCTCATCGATGTCACCAACCCCTATCACCCGGTTTTCGTATATCACATTCCATCAACGACCGGCAGCTCTTCGCATGTGGCTGTATGCGGCGGTAATACCTTGCCGAACGGAACGCCGGGGCGTTGGTACATGCTTCGGCATGACGGATCGATCAATCAGGAGGTCTGGGATGTCACCAATCCATCGGCGCCGTTCCGGATCAAGGTAATCCTGAGCGGGCTCAACTTCACGCATCACGATTGGTGGGAATGCGACACCGGGATCGCATACCTGATCGCGGGCAGCGCGTCCGATGGTTGGTACTCGGGGCAGCATGTTTATATCTATGACATCAGCAATCCGAATAACCCGGTTTTCATCCGTCAGTGGGGGCTGGTTGGTCAACAACCCACCGCGTCCGCGACGGCCCAAAGCTGTTACAACGATCCTACGGGGGTCAACGGGCCGTGCTACGAAGGGGTTACCAATCCCGCCGGGCCCAACACGCCTGAAATGGTTCACCAGGTTTACTCGGCGGGATTATACAATAATCGAGTGTATCTCCCCTATGGAGTGAGCAGCACTGGCGTCTTTCAAATCGTCGACCGGCAGAAGCTGCTGACCGGCTGCACCGTGTCGGCTAACTCGTCGAGCTGTCCGAACAATCCGTCGCAGGCGGATTTGCTCTACCCACAGATCAGCTATACCACGACGAATCCGAACCAGGGCGGACATACCTCTATCCCGATTTTCGGGGTGCCGATCCCTCAATCGCAGGAGAATTTTCTCGACGGGACACCGCAAAAGTACGATCTCCTAGCGGTCACCTCCGAAGACACCACGAACGACTGCCTTGGGCAACCGTGGAAAAATCCGCAGCTACTCGATATAACCAACGATCTAGCGATATGGCCGATTTCCTCGATGACTGTCAGTCAGTTTCCAGGAGATTTCTGCGCCAAGGGAGCGCGCTTCGGTTCCCATGAGCTCAACCGGCAGATTTTCGCCCCCTATTATGGCAAGATCGTCGTCGCGGCCATGTTCAATGCGGGACTGCAGGTTTGGGACGTTCGCGACCCATACAACCCGAGACGAGTTGGATACTTCATTCAGGCGCCGAACAACAACACCATATCCACTTGTGGGACATACCAGGGTAATACGAATTACTGCCGGAATGCGATCTTTTCCGACCTGGGAGAAGTAGATGACCGAGGCTATATTTACAATCTCGACCGCGCCGGTTCCGGCATGACTGTGTTGAAACTAACGGGCGCCGCCTTGCAAGTGGTGACGTCGCCTCCGGTCACAGGAACGCCGGTATCGCCGCCAGTAGCTATGCCGAAACCGCTGAAAGAGGAGTAGAACTTCGCTCCTTGACGGAACCCGCCGCCAAGCTTGCTTTTGGGTGTTTGGTCGGGTTTCGTCTATCGCTTCGTGCAGTTCGGGACGTCTCTCGTCCGGCGCGAGCGGCGGTATTGAGGTCACGCCGTCAAACGTGAATCCGGAAGGAGCAAAGGCTATGATTGCCAAGTGGTTCTTGCCGGCAATGGGATTCGCTCTGTGTTGGATGGCAGCTTGGAATGGCTACTGTGGAACTGACACGCCTGATCCTGGGACGGCTCGGGACTTCAGCGCCGCAACACTTGCTGAGGTGAACCCAGGCGAAACCACCAAAACACAGGTCGAGGCGTTGCTCGGCGAGCCCTGGCGGACGACTTTCTCCGACGACGCCGATGAGCCGGGCCCTGTTGTTTGGGAATACCGGGGCCAAGATCCGGACGGCACCTATCGCGTTCATATCGAATTCGACAGTCACGACGTAACAACTCTGATTGCGAAGATTCCTGACAAAACAGGGGAAGCGCCGGCGAGGGTTGCGAAACGACCCCCCTGATCCCGATGAACCTCAAAGGTAAACAGCGTGCGATCGAGAAGGCCGCACATGCCAACGGCACCAAGACCATATGATCCGGAATGCGGCGCGCCGGTGCTGATCGGCTCCGCCGCACATTTCGAGTGCCGCAACGAATATCGCCATTACGGCGGCGACCACATCATCTTCATTGGCCACGTCGAGCGTTACGCCTACACAAACAAGCCGACTTTGCTTTTTTGCCGCGGCAAGTACCTGCGCGGCGAGCCGCTCATCCTGACCTGACGCGGCGGCAGTCGCCAGCGGGGAGCCCCCTCAATCCCCCAGGTTTGTCATGGTCTTCGGGCCGGAGGCCAACCTGATGCCGGAATGGCGACTTCCTTCGTCTGGGGCCTAGCGAGGCGATCTCCGGCATATGCGCGTTGATCAGGCGCATGAAACCGCAGCGTGACGCGCAAGCCGGGGGCGTTGTCGGTCAGCTCGATGTCGATCTGATGGAGCGCCGCGATCGCTTCGACCAGGCTGAGGCCAAGTCCATTTCCCGGCGTACTGCGGCTGCGCTCCAGCCGGTAAAAGCGCTCGAACACACGAACGCGTTCTTCGGCCGGGATTCCAGGCCCGCTATCGTTCACGGCGACGGCTATCGTGCTTGCCGACCCGCTAGTTACAACGCTGATGGATGCTCTTTTCGGCGAATGCTTCATTGCATTCTCGATTAGGTTTGCAATCATCTGCGCCAGTAGCTCGCGGTCGCCCCAAACCGTGAGGCCGGAGGCGATATCGGCGGTAAACGGCTGTTCTTTTTCTTCAGCCATCGGCTGATAGACCTCGATCACCGTGCGCAAAGTCTCCGAGAGGTCGACCTTGGCGAAACGGCGCGCCGGCATGCCGCTCTCGATTTGCGCGATGCGCAGCAATCCACCGAAGGTCTCCAGGATCGCATCCATGTCGGAGATGCACCCCTCCGAAGCGCGACGCCACTCTTCCACCGATCGCGCCCGTCGCTGTGCGAGCTCGAGCCGTTGACGCAGCCGGGTCAGCGGCGTGCGCAAATCGTGCGCGATGTCGTTTGACACTTGGCGCACGCTCTCCATCGCGAGTTCATTGCGCTCGAGCATGGCGTTGAGGCTCGCGACCAGATGATCGAGTTCGTCGCCGGTGCCGCGGACAGGGATCCTTTTGGAGAAGTCGCCGGCCATAATGTCGCGCGCTGCCCCGCTGATCGTTTCAATGCGCCGAAGCAAGCTGCCGCTCATCAGCGCCCCGCCGCCGAACGCCAGCACGAGGCTGATGGCAGAGCTCCACCCGAACACCCGCACAATGAGCTTGTGCATTTCACGGCGCGGAAGCGCATCGACCCCCACCATCAAATACTCGCCGTCCGTTAAGGTAATGCCGTGGGCGTGGATAGCCACACTCGGTGAATTGGGTCTCGGCACTTTCAAATCGAAGCGACCTTCTCCGCCATGGGAGGGCGGAATATTTCCGGCAATGACTTTTCCCTCCGGATCCTGAAGCAAAATAAACATTGGACCGTTCGGTGCTTCCTGCAGCCGTTCCTTCACTTGCGCGGTCAGCGCTTCATGGCCCCCGGTCCGCAGACTGTCCTCAAGCTCAGTGATATCACTGTCGATCGCTGTATCCAGCGAGCTCGCCATGTACCTACCGGTCCACCCATAGATCACCCCAAGCAGGATGAAGGCTGAGCAGCCGAACAGCCCCGCGTAGAGCAAGGTAAGGCGAAAGCTCGAGGTGCGCAGGACCCTAGGCAGGGCTGCGGACACAATAACCTGCCCCTCTAACCGTATGGATCAGCTGCGCCTCGAAGCCTTTATCGACTTTGCTGCGCAAGCGGCTGATATGGGTTTCGACAATGTTCGAGCGAGGGTCGAAATGAATGTCCCAGACGTGCTCGAGCAGCATCGTGCGCGTGACCACTTGACCAGCGTGGCGCATCAGGTATTCGAGCAGGCGGAATTCCCTTGGCTGCAGCTCGATCAGTTCCCCGCGACGCCGCACCGTGCGCGACAGTAGATCGATTTCGAGATCGAGCAAGTGCAGCCTGGTCTCCGCCGTGGTTGTGCGCGGTCTTCGCCCCAACGCGGCGACCCGCGCGACGAGCTCGGAGAAAGCGAAAGGCTTCACCAGATAATCGTCGCCACCAGCGTTGAGCCCCGAGACCCGATCCTCGACGCCGTCGAGCGCGGTTAGGAACAGAACCGGCGTGTGATGGCCAGCCGCGCGCAAGCTCTTGACGAGGTTTAGCCCATCGAGACCGGGTACCATCCGATCGACGATGAGTAGATCGAAGCTATTGCCCATCGCGCAAATGAGCCCCTCGGAACCGCTTGCGGCCTGCGCGACCAGGTGGCCCTCTTCGCGAAGACCGTTCGCGACGTAGTCGGCGTTCTCTTCATCATCCTCAATCAGCAGGATCTTCAAGCGGCGGGCTCGCTTCCTCAGATCGGTTCCAGCCGTTCGACGTCTCGACAGACGAACACGCGATTATAAGCGGTTAAGTTACAAAATACCAATGTAACGGAAATGTAGCCACAACCTAACCGGCATCCTGCTGGCAAAATAAGTCAAAACATCGTCAAAAATGTGTTGACCCGTCCACATGACTTGATATTTTTTCTACCGCTGAATGGCAATTGTGCCTGTTTTGGTTGAGCCGCGAAGCGAAGGGAGGAAATATGCTCAGGAAATCCCTCTGGTGCACAGCTTTGGCTGCGGTGGGCCTGTTGCTCGCCGGCAATCCTTCGTGGGCGGCGGAGAAGGCCCTCCGTCTGCTCAACAGCCTGCCGGTGCCGGTAGCCGCAGGCAATACGACCGGCGGCATGTACTCGTTTCGATATCAGCTTCGTCGACCAGTCGACCGGGGTCTATTACCTCTCCGATCGATCCAACAAGGCCGTCGACAGCGTCGCAGCCGAGTTGATCGTTACGCAGATCGTCCCGAACAACGGTCACGCGCCCTTCGCCGGGTTTACACCTTGCGTTCCTGTCGATGGCCATGGCGCCAATGATTGCGCCGGCCCCAACGGGGTCGTCGCGGCGTTCCCGTGGCTCTTTGTCACCGACGCGCCGAGCCGGGTTCTCAGTTTCAACCTCAACGTGAACCCGCCGCAGACCGTCAGCGAATGCACGACCAAGGCCGGCGAGCCTACTCGTGCGGACGAACTGGCATACGACCCGGCAGACGGGCTGATCCTGGCGGTCAATAACGCCGCATCTCCGCCGTTCGGCACCTTGATTAGGTCAACAAGACCACCGGCGCTCTGACCTGCGGAATGAATATTCCCTATACTGCGGCCAACGGCGTCGATGCGCAAAACGGTGCCGAACAGCCGGTATGGGATCCGGTCACCAAGTTGTTCTACGAGTCGATCCCGCAAATCGGGTCGAACCCGACGGTCGGCGGTATCATCAGCATCACGACCACGGGCAAGGTCACGGTAATTTCGACCTTCACATTCTGCTCGCCGGCCGGCCTCGCACTGGACCCGCGCACACAGGAGCTGCTCGCCAACTGCAACACGATCTGGGCTGAGAACGGCAGCTTATGGACCGGGAATGCGGACAAGAATACTGACACCGCAGCACCGCAATTGGTGATCCTTAGTGCAAAAACGGGGTTGGTCCTGGCTAACGTTCTGGGCGCAGGCGTTGGGGATGAAGCCTGGTTCAACGCGGGTGATAAGCACTACTACGCCGCCTCCTCGGGCAGCAATCTCGCTCCCAACGCCCTCTTCCCGGCGCGTCCCCCTGTGGGTACAGCCACGACAGCACCGGTCAACGTTTCGCAGGGTGCCGCCACTCTAGACGTGATCGACGCATTGAGCCGAAGCTTGGATCAGCGGGTACCGACATTTAATGTTCCGGCGGACCCCGCTGGTTCTCACCCTGCTGGGACGGCACATTCGGTGGCCGCATTTGAGGGAACAAATCACGTGTTCGTGCCGATCCCCGCGAACAACGCCGTCCCGTTTTGCTTGACCGGGTGCGTCACGATCTATGGGAGAGACGACCCAGATATCGACTAGATCGAACGCTCACTGACGTTTTGTACCCCTCACCCCCTCTGGGGTGAGGGGTTCTTTTTGCCGGAATGCTCCCCGTTTCGAACGACTTCCCGCGTCAGGCCTTAACGACGGCTGCCGTTGCTGCTCTAATGGGTCGGGAGCACGGACACTACCTTTGGGGGAAACGCGCAGATGCCACGATCGCCCGCGCGAGACGGACGCTGACCCGGATGGTTTCGCTCGATCTCGCGGTCAACGCGATCGTCGCGGGCCTCCTGCTCGGCGGGTTTTATGCCGCGGTCACGGTCGGGGTGACGATCTCCTTCGGCATGCTCGACATCGTCAACATCGCCCACCCGGCCTTCATCATGCTCGGGTCCTTTGTCGCGTACATCATCAATTCCAATTTCGGCGTCGACCCGATCCTGATCGGCGTCGTCATGGCCCCCGCATTCTTTCTCGTCGGCATGGCGGTCTACCAGATCTATTACTACGCCTTCGAACGGCGCGGCGAGGAGTTGATCCAGGGTCTGGCCTTCTTCTTCGGTCTATTGTTTGTCGGCGAGGTCGGGCTGATCCTGGTATTCGGCGTCGATTATCGGTTTGTCGAAGCCCCCTATATCGGGCCGAGCCTGCATCTCGGCTTTGTCGACCTGCCGTTGCGCATGCTGGTCCCGTTCCTCGTCTCGCTGCTGATGCTCGCGGTATTGCAAGTCTTCTTGGGGCGCACCTTTATCGGCCGCGCCATCCTTGCCGTGTCGCAAGACAGGCTGGCCCTGCAGCTGATGGCGGCCAACCCCAGCCGCGTCAAACGCATCGCCTTTGGCCTCTCGATCGCCACCGCCTCGGTCGCCGGCGCCCTGCTGATCATCATCCAGCCGGTCGAGCCGTCGATCGGCCGCGATTATATCGGACGCATCTTTGCGATCTGCGTGCTCGGCGGCATGACCAGCTTTCCCGGCATGCTCGCCGGCGCCGTTCTGATCGGCGTCGTCGAAAGCATCACCGCGACCTTCTACGGCCCCTCCTGGGCGCCGGCCGTCGCGTTCGGCTTCCTGCTCCTCACCCTCGCCGTGCGCCCCGCCGGCATTTTGGGCCGTTGATGATGAGCGGCAACGGCCTACCTAGCCCCTCTCCCGCACCGCGGGAGAGGGTGCCGAGCGCAGCGAGGCGGGTGAGGGTACCTCGGCAGTTCATTTACAAATGGCCGATACCATCGATAAATGCCCAACCAGAAAGCCCGCCAAATACGGCAGTCCTCGACCGATGCCGAGCGCCGCATGTGGTCGGCCTTGCGCGATCGGCGTTTGTTGAAGTTCAAGTTTCGCCGCCAGCATCCGATAGGCCGTTACATCGTCGATTTCGCATGCACCGAGCACCAACTCGTCATCGAATTAGACGGCGGTCAGCATGCGGACAGTCCGACCGACCCTCGCCGAACAGCCTGGCTCGAAAGTCAGGGTTGGAGGGTGATCCGGTTTTGGAACAACGATGTTCTCGCCAATACCAATGGTGTGATCGAGACTATTTTGCGAGCGCTCGAAGCCGCATAGACCCTCACCCTCCCAGCCCTGCGGGCTGGGCCCCTCCCTCTCCCGCAGTGCGGGAGAGGGGCTTGGCGTTGCGGTAAAGCCGCCATGGCCACCGGGAGATTCTGGGCGATCTCGTTCGCAGTCGCCATCGCGTTCCTGCTGCTGACCCGCGGGCTGATCGGCAACGAGTATTATTTCTTCGCCGCCTACCAGGTGCTGCAGTTCATCGTGTTGGCGACGGCGTGGAACATTCTCGGCGGCTACACCGGCTACACCAATTTCGGCACCGGCGCGTTTTTTGCCGTCGGCGCCTACAGTGCAGTCGTCCTGCACAAGCTCACCTCCCTGCCGCTTCCGGTCATGATGCTGGTTGGCGGTGTGACTTCCGGCATTATCGGTTTCGGCATGGGGTATCTGACCCTGCGGCTCAAGGGCGTGTTTTTCGCGATCGCCACACTGGCATTGGCGATCGTCGCACAGACCCTGATCGTCAACTGGGATTTTGTCGGCGGATCGCGCGGCATTTATGTCATTCGGCCGCAGCAACTCGCCGATCTACGGCAGCTACATCCAGTATCTCTATTCGCTGATGCTGGCGCTGACCTGGATCTCGGTGGCGATCGCGCGGACCATCGAGCGCTCGACGCTCGGCCTCGGCTTCAACGCGATCCGCGACGACGAGCAGGCGGCCGAGGCGGCGGGGGTGCCGACCCTGCGGCTGAAGCTCATTTCCACGACATTGAGCGGCGCGCTGATGGGCATGTCCGGCGCCCCCCTGCCCTACTACGTGACCTATCTCGACCCGGCATCGAGCTTCAACCTCTCCTACGCCGTCAACAGCGTCGCAATGCCGATGATCGGCGGCATGACCAGCTGGATCGGCCCGGTGATCGGCGCGGTATTGCTCGGCACGATCCAGCAGCTCGCCACAGTGACGATCTCCTCGGCGCTCAACCTGTTGATCGTCGGCGTTCTGCTGATCGTCTTTGTGGTCATTGCGCCCAATGGCATCGTCGGTTTGGTGCAGAGCCGCCGGCGCGCCAGGCTCCGCTGATGGCCGCCTCGATTCTCGAAGTCCGCGGGCTCGGCAAGCGCTTCGGCGGTTTTGTCGCGCTCGAGGACATCAACCTCACCGTCGCCGCCGGCGAGCGGCTCGGCTTGATCGGGCCCAACGGCTCCGGCAAGAGCACGCTCGTCAACTGCCTCTCCGGCACATTGCATCACGACAGCGGGAGCGCGGTATTTGACGGGCACGCCATCGACGGCATGCCGGCCTACCGGCGCACCCGATTGGGGCTCGCCCGCAGCTTCCAACTGCCAAAGCCGTTCCGCAGCCTCAATCTCGTCGACAATCTGCGAATTCCGCTGCTCTACACGGTCAATGCCCGTCATGGCGCGCATCTCTCCGGCGCCGCGATCGATGAGCGCTGCCGCGCGCTGCTCGCCGATGTCGGGCTCGCCGACAAGGCGCTGCATCTGCCGCGCGACCTGACCCAGGTCGAGATGCGCAAGCTCGAGCTCGCCCGCGCCGTCGCCAGCGCGCCGCGCCTCTTGTTTGCCGACGAGGCGATGGCCGGCCTCTCGCCTTCCGAGGTCGAGGAGATCCTCCTCGTGCTGTTCCGCCTCAACGAGCAGGGCATCACGATCGTCTTGATCGAGCACATCATGCGCGCCGTGATGAGCTTTTCGACCCGGCTGGTCGTGCTGGTCGCCGGGCAGAAGATCGCCGACGGCTCGCCGCAGGAGGCGATCCGCAACCCCGAGGTCGAGAGGGCCTATCTTGGCGAGTAGCCTTTCGGTAACCGGCCTCGACGCCGGCTACGGCGCGGTGCGGGTGCTCGAGGACGTGTCGTTGTCGGTCGAACCCGGGCAGACCGTCGTGCTGCTCGGCACCAACGGCAACGGCAAGAGCACCCTGATGAAATGCGTGATGGGGATCGTGCCGCCCACCGCCGGGACGATCGTCGCCGAGATCGACGGCGAGCGGCACGATCTGGTCGGCCGCTCGACCGAGGCGATCGTCGATCTCGGGATCAGCCTGGTGCCGGAAGGCCGGCGCCTCTTCCCAAAGCTGACCGTCGAGGAAAACCTGCTGCTGGGCGCCTTCCGCCCGCTCGCCCGCACGGCGATCGCGCACAATCTCGACTCCTCCTACGAGACCTTCCCGGTGCTCCGCGAGCGGCGGCGCCAATTGGCAGGCAGCCTCAGCGGCGGCGAGCAGCAGATGCTGGCCTTGGCGCGTGCGCTGATGTCGGCGCCCAAGATCCTGCTGATCGACGAGCCGTCGGTCGGCCTCGCGCCGGTCCTCGTCAAGCGCACGATCGAGAAGATCAAGGAATTGAAGGACCGTCACCAGCTGACCGTGCTGATGGCCGAGCAGAACTTCATCCAGGCCGTCCGCATCGCCGACCGCGGCTACGTCATCGTCCACGGCAAGATCGCCTTCGAAGGCGGCTCCGCCGACGAGCTCAACAACAACGAGCTCGTCCGCAAATTCTATCTGGGGCTTTAAAGAAGCAAACCTTTCTCCCATCGCACCCGGCGGGGTCGTACGATAGAGAACACGCAATTGCCGTCATTTGCATTGTACTGTCCGGGCATCGCCACGCGTGAGCAGTTGCGAGATCGCGATTAAAGAGTTGCCCGATGCCTGATCTCGACCAGATAAATCAGGCGGAACAGCGGAGCCATTCCTGACGCATGACGAGGTCGCTGGCAGCGCGAACGGGAGACGGGTATCCTCGCGCCTAATACGTGTGTACCGTCAGGTCGCGGGCACTGGCGGATAGGCGAGGCGACCGCATGGCAGCGCTCGACGACGCGGCGACCGATCTGCGGCAGACAATTGCCGCGCTCCGGCGCGAGCTCGACGAGCGCACCGCCGAGCGCGACGAGGCGTTGGCGCAGCAGGCCGCGACCGGCGAGATCCTGGGCGTGATCTCGCGCTCGCCGGCCGACATCCAGCCGGTCTTCGAGGCCATCGTCGCGCGCGCGGCGCGCTGTGCGAGGCGGAGTTCAGCGCGGTGGCCAGGCTCGAAGACGGGCTGCTCCACCTTGTCGCGGTCCACAGCCTGTCGCCGGAGGAGACCGCGGCGTTTCACGAGCCTCTTCCCGCGATCGCCCGAGCGGAATTTCGCGATGGGCCGGCGCCTTTGTCGACGCGCGGCCGGTGCATTTCGAGGACGTGCTGGCCGAGCTGGATTACGACGCCCGCACGCTCGAAACGCTCCAATCGGTGGCGAAATACCGCTCGTTTCTCGGGGTACCGATCTTTCGCGAGGGACGGCCGATCGGCGTTATCGGCTGCGGCCGACGCGAGGTCAAGCCCTTCACCGCCGACCCAGATCGCGCTCGTCAAGACCTTCGCCGACCAGGCCGCGATCGCGATCGAGAACGTCCGTCTGTTCGGCGAGCTGGAGACCCGCAACGCGAGGTCAGCGAGGCGCTGGAGCAGCAGACCGCGACCGCCGAGGTATTGCAGGTTATCAATACGTCGCCCGGCGATCTCGCGCCGGTGTTCGAGGCGATGCTCGACAAGGCGACCCGGCTCTGCGACTTCGCGTTCAGCATCCTGTGGACCTATGACGGCAAGGCGTTCCGTGCCGTGGCTATGCACGGGGTGCCGCCGCCCTTCGCCGAGTATCTCGCCGGCAGGCAATCGTCCCGCCGCCGAACACGCAAGGGGCGTTCTGGCAGTTTGATTGCGGGGGCGATTCGTCTTCCACATCGCCGACCTGCGCCGCAAGACCGACCGATCGGCGACGCCCCGGGCGCGGGGCGGCTCGAGATGGGCGGCGCGCGCACGGCTCGCTGGTGGCGCTGCGCAAGGACGGCGTGCTGCTCGGCGCCATCGAGGCCTACCGGCACGAAGTGCGGCCGTTCAGCGACAAGCAGATCGCGCTGTTGCAGAACTTCGCGGCGCAGGCGGTCATCGCGATGGAGAATGCGCGGCTCTTGACCGAGACGCGCGAAGCGCTGGAGCAGCAGACCGCGACCGCCGAGGTATTGCAGGTCATCAATTCGCTCGCCCGGCGATCTCGCCCCGGTGTTCGACGCGATGCTGGATAAGGCGCACACGCTGTGCGGCGCCACGCTCGGCGCCTGTCGCTATACGAAGGAGAGCTTTTCGCGCGGTGCGCGACGCGCGGTATCCGGAAGATTAGCTCGAGAGCTGCGCCAGCGGGATCGCGCCTCCGAGACGCCATCGGCCGGCTGCTGGTCGGCGAGTCCGTTGTGTGCACATCGCCGACTGACGCGATCGACGACCGATCGCCGCGGCCGGTCCGAGCTGCGGCGGCGTGCGCACCTATCTGGGGTTGCCGCTGCGCAAAGACGACGTTGCTCGGCGCCATTTCAGCTATCGCCAGGAGGTCGGCCGTTCACCGACAAGCAGATCGCACTTTTGCAGAATTTCGCCGCGCAGGCGGTGATCGCGATCGAGAATGCGCGGCTCTCAATGATCTGAGACCGCGCCGCGATCTGAGCATTGCTCGAATACCAGACCGCGACCGCCGAAGTGCTGCAGGTCATCAATTGCTCGCCCTTCGACCTCGCAGCCGGTTTTCGACACGATCGTGGAGAAAGGCGACACGCTTTGCGATGCCGATCGTCTGGCGATCTGCGATTCTGCGACGGCGAGTATTTCCGCGTCGCGGCGATGCACGGCTTTCACGGCGACCGCAGAATGTCGGTGATCATGCGCCTGCGACAGCTGTCCCGGACGACCGCCATCGCGCCAGCGCGTGCGCTCGCAGGCGAGCGTGTCGTTCACTTCCTCGATTTCTCTAGCCGAGCCCGACGATCCGGTGCCCGCGCCGTTGCCGCTCGCAAGGTGTCGCACCGATCCTTTACGTGCCGCCGCTGCGCAGGGCGATGTGTTTCTCGGCTTGCATCGCTCTGCATCGGCCGGAAGTCGGCCGTTCACCGACAAGCAGATCGCGCTCTTCGAGAATTTCGCCGCGCAGGCGGTGATCGCGATGGAGAACGCGCGGCTCATCACCGAATTGACCACCGCGAAGGTCGCTCGATCAGCAGACCGCAACCGCCGAGGTGCTGAAGGTCATCAGCCGCTCGACCTTCGACCTTCAGCCGGTGCTCGATGCCGTGGTCGAGAGCGCGGCGCGGCTGTGCAAGGCCGAGATAGGCGATTTATCGCCACGAGGATGACGCCTATCGCTATGCCGCCGCTACTCCAACGTACCCGCATACGAGCGCGATCGGCGCGAGACCCGATCTATCCGGGGACGCGTTCATGCGGCCGGGCGGCGCTGCGAAACGCGCGGTCGTCCAGATTGTCGATGCCGTGTCCGACCCGTTGTACGAGGCGAAGCAGCGCAGATCGGCAGGGCGCGCTCGATGATCGGTGTGCCACTGCTGCGCGAGGGCGAGCCTATCGGAGTGATTGCGCTCGCACGCGAGCGGTCGAGCGTTTCTCGGACCGAGAGATCGACCTGGTCACCACCTTCGCCGATCAGGCGGTGATCGCGATGGAGAACGCTCGCCTGATCACCGAGACCCGCGAGGCGCTCGGATCAGTCAGACTGCGACCGCCGAGGTTCTCCAGGTCATCAATTCCTCGCCCGGCGATCTCACCCCGGTGTTCGACGCGATGCTCGACAAGGCGATGCAGCTGTGCGAAGCCTCGTATCGGTGGGTCATCGTGCGGTACGACGGCGAGTTGTTCCATATCATCGCCAATGCGCAATATCCCCGTGAGCGCGGTCGAGCTTTTGCGCGCAGGCTTCCATTGTCGCCCGGTGGCGTACACGCGTGGCTCGTCGAATGGCGAGCGCGGATTGTTCATATCGCGGATATCGCCGAGACCGACCCCTACCAGCGAAATTCGGGTTATCGCGCGCTGGTCGACGACGGTGGCGTTCGCACACCGCGGGGTCGCGCTCCGGCAAGGTCGGCGCTGCTCGGCGTTGATCATGATCTATCGCCGGGAAGTGCGTCCCTTCACCGACAAGCAGATCGCCCTCTTGCAGAATTTCGCCGCGCAAGCGGTGATTGCTATCGAGAACACGCGCCTAATCACCGAGACACAGGAAGCGCTCGACCAGCAAACCGCGACCGCCGAGGTGCTTGCGGTCATCAATTCCTCGCCGGGCGACCTTGCCCCGGTGTTCGACGCGATGGTCGAAAAGGCGCTGCACCTCTGCGATGCCGCGTCGGGCGGTTGTCGGCTTCGACAAGGCGACCTTTACCGATCGTTTCGCACGTGCCGGCGAGATGGACGAGTTCGCGGAGATCCGCCGGTCGCGGCTGTTCCCGGGACTAGCGTGGCGCGGTTGCGCCACGCGAGCGGTCATCCAGATCCAAGACATCACGAAGCGTAACCGACGGCGCGCGGAGCCGCGACCTCGTCGCCACGATCGAGCTGCAGATCCGCACGGCTCTGGTCGCGCCGCTGCGCAAGGACGGCGCCACCGTCGGCGTTTTTCACGATCTACCGACAAGAGGTTCGGCCATTCACCGAGAAGCAGATCGCGCTGTTGCAGAACTTCGCCGACGCAGGCGGTGATCGCGATCGAGAACGCGCGGCTGCTGGACGAAATCCGCCAGCGCCAGGCCGAACTGCGCGTCACCTTCGACAACATGGGCGATGGCGTCGTGATGTTCGACGGCGACCTGCGCCTCGCCGCGTGGAACCAGAATTTCCAGGAGATCGCTCGACCTGCCCGACGCAGTTCTGGAGGAGCGCCAGACCTATACCGACTACTCCGCATCCTCGCCGAGCGCGGCGAATTCGGCGCGGGCGATGTCGAGGCGGAGCTGAGCCGCCGCCTCGCAGAACGCCGGCCGGAATTGCGCTTCGAGCGCACGCGGCCCGACGGCCGAGTCCATCGAGGTGCGGCGCAACGCGGTGCCGGGCGGCGGGTTCGTGCTGATCTACAGCGACATTACCGAGCGCAAACGCGCGGAGGAGGAAATCCGCGCCGCGCGCGACGCGGCGGAGGCGCGCCTACGCGAGCTGAAAGCCGCGCAGGCCAACCTGATCCAGGCCGAGAAGATGGCCTCCCTCGGCCAACTGACCGCCGGCATCGCCCACGAGATCAAGAACCCGCTCAACTTCGTCAACAATTTCGCCGGGCTCTCGGTTGAGTTGCTGGACGAATTGAAGGAGACCGCGGCGCCGGCGATTGCGGCGCTCGACGAGGACGAACGCGCCGAAATCGACGAAATCGTCGGGATGCTGACCGGCAATCTCGAAAAGATCGCCGAGCACGGCAGGCGCGCCGACGACATCGTCAAGAGCATGCTGGAGCATTCGCGCGGCGGCAGCGGCGAGCGCCGCGAGGTCGACCTCAACGGCCTGGTCGAGGAAGCGCTCAACCTCGCCTATCACGGCGCCCGCGCCCAGGATCAGAGCTTCAACATCACCCTGGAGCGCGATTTCGACCGCGCCCTCGCGCCGATCGAGCTGGCGCCGCAGGAGATCACCCGCGTCTTCCTCAACCTGTTCGGCAACGGCTTCTACGCCGCCAACAAGCGGCAGCGCGAAGATGGCGAGCGACGATTTCGACCGGCGCTAAAGGTCGCGACGCGCGATCTCGGCGAGGTGGTCGAGATCAGCGTCCGCGACAACGGCACCGGTATCCCGCCGGAGATCAAGGACAAGCTGTTCCAGCCGTTCTTCACGACCAAGCCG
>CAVSTA010000032.1:0-57189 GCA_963730745.1 uncultured Alphaproteobacteria bacterium | reverse complement strand
CAGCCCGGCGGTCGGATAGATGATCGCAAAGTCGAGGCCGATCTCGTCGAGGCGGTCGTACAGCAGCTTCGGCATCATCGCGGTGGCGCGATCGATCGTGTTTTCGGCTTGGCGGGCCCAAAAGGCCTGCTGAGCGATGCGCTTCTCCCGCCGCTCGGCGACTGACATCGAGAGCGCGTTGCGGGTTCTCCCCATCGCCTCCAAAAAGCCGTCCGCGGCGAGGTCGCCGCCGACCTTGCGCATCTTGTCGCTGAACACCGGATCGTATTCGACCCAATGCCCGTCGCCATCGACGATCGGATGGTCGATCTTCGACCGGACCTGTTCAGGGGTCATATGCGCGCTCATGATCTGCTCCGTAAAGTGGCGGCTCGAACATTACGGATTGTGCGGGCAACGCGATCGCCGCGCCACAACCGATCGCCGCCGAGCCGTGCGCTCAGCGCAAGGCCACCCGTCATCTGCGCCGGGTCCACGCTGCCTCCATGCAACTGTGATGTGGACGTCATACGACCTCTATGTCTATCGTGCGGGTGATGGTTCCCGATCGCGGGATCAAAAGGGAACACGGTGAGGCCGCTGTCTTTGAAGAGGTGGGGGCCAACGCCGTGGCTGCCCCCGCAACTGTGAGCGGCGAGCCGAGCGTCATCAGAGCCACTGGGTAACCGGGAAGGCGACGCGAGGCACTGACCCGCAAGCCAGGAGACCTGCCATCGCCGTGGTCAATCGCGGGCGCGTCGGCCGGGGTGAGCCGACGGGTAGATGGCCGGTGTCCGCGCAAGCTCTGCACAGGCCCTCGTCAGCTCGCGTGACCGCTTTGCGCTGGAGGGAAGATGCGGCGCGGCGGAACACAGCTTTGGGGCGGCTTTGCCGCCAACTTCGTCATATTTCTAGGTGTGACATCCGCCGCGCGAGCTCAGGACGCCGGCGAGACGTTGACGACATTGCCGGAAGTAAGCGTATCCGCTCCGGCGGAAGGGGCGTTCTTCGCGCCGGATACCGCGTCGCAGGGGGTGGTCACCGGCAAAGAGATCCAGCAGCAGCCGGCTTATCGGGTCGGTGAAACGCTCGAGGTGGTGCCGGGTTTGATCGCCACCCAGCACAGCGGCGAGGGCAAGGCCAACCAGTATTTCCTGCGCGGCTTCAACCTCGATCACGGCACCGATATCGACATCTCGCTCGACGACATGCCGGTCAACATGCGCACCCACGCGCACGGCCAAGGCTATGCCGATCTCAATTTCATGATCCCCGAGCTGATTAGCACGTTGCAATACAGCAAGGGCCCGTATTTCCCAGCCCTAGGCGACTTCGACACCGCCGGAGCGGTGCAGATAAATTATGTCGATGCCTTGCCTCACGACCTTGCCTTGGTCAGCGCCGGCACGTTCGGCTACTACCGTGGGCTCGGCGCGATGTCTCGTCCCGTAGGTGCCGGCAACCTGCTGGCGGCAGCTGAATATGTGCACGCCGACGGCCCGTGGACGATTCCGGACAATTACAACAAGGGAAATCTGGTGCTCAACTACAGCCAAGGGAATGCGGACAACGGGTTCTCGTTCACCGGCATGTACATGAACGACGCCTGGCATGCCACCAATCAGATCCCGCAGCGCGCCGTCACCGAGGGATTGATCTGTCTCTACTGCCCGCTCGACCCGACCGACGGGGGCAGCTCCGAACGCTACAGCTTCTCCACCAAATACGCCGCGACGACCGAGACCGGTCAGCTCAAGGCAACCGCTTATTTCATCGGCTACCAACTCCAGCTGTTCAATAATTTCGACGGCTTCGTGACATTTCCGCCGCCGATCGGCGATCAGTTCGTGCAGCAGGACCGGCGCAAGATCTACGGCGGAAACGTCAGCTATATGATGCCGGGCAATATCTTCGGTTTCGATGCGCAGAACACGGTAGGCTTCCAGACGCGCACTGACGACATTCATATCGATCTCGCAGAAACCACCGGCCGGGTCGTGCGGTTCACCGTGCGCGACGACCATGTGATCGAAGCGAGCGGCGGCCTCTTTATCGAAAATCGGGTCCAGTGGCTGGACAAATTTCGCACCGTCACCGGTTTGCGCGAGGATCTCTATTACGGTTCGGACGAGAGCACGCTCCAGGCCAATTCCGGCAAGATCGTCCAAGGCATCACCAGCCCTAAGGGCAATTTGATCTTCGGTCCCTGGAATCAGACCGAATATTACCTCAGCGTCGGCCAGGGCTTTCACAGCAACGATTTGCGCGGCGCGCTGACCAATGTCGATGCGCTGGCGACCGAGATCAACTTCCAGCAGGGCAACCCCACAGTTGTGACCCAAGGAAAGACGCCTTTATTGACCAAGGCGACCGGCTATGAACTCGGGGTGCGATCGGAACCCTTGCCCAATCTTAAACTCGAGGGGGCGCTCTTCGTGCTCAATCTCGCCAGCGAGGCGACCTTTGACGGCGACGAGGCCATGACCACGCCAGGCCGGCCGAGCCAACGCAAGGGCATCGAGCTCAGCGCCTCTTACAAGCCGCTCCCTTGGCTTCGTCTCGATGGCGACTTTGCTGCCACGCATGCACGCTATGCCGACGGAGACCCCGGCACTGGTGATACCGAGCCCGGCCACCCCGGCAGCTACATCCCGAATGCTGCCAATGTGATCGCCACGGCGGGCGCTACCATTGAGGATCTCGGTCCCTGGTTTGGCGCGCTTAAATTTCGCTATTTCGGCCGGCGGCCGCTGATCGAGGACGACAGCGTGACCTCGCGGCCCACGACGCTTGTCGATTTACGTGTCGGCTACAAATTTTCCGAGCAGGCCCGGGTATGGCTGGACATCTTCAACCTGTTCAACAACACCGGCGCTCACCAGATCGACTATTTCTACCCCTCCCAATTGGCGAACGAGACAGCGCCCGTCTACGACGTCCATTTCAAACCGGTCGACCCACTCTCGGTGCGGCTCACTCTGAGCATGACGTTTTAATGGAGCAGAGTCTGGTCTGCGGCCGCCGGTTGGCATTGGCCCTCGCCAAAGCTAAACTTCGGCTGTCTGCCGGCGCAGTCGCTGGCCCCCGAATGACCGTTGGGAGGAACCATCGATGCTCGTCATGGACGTGATTGCCGAGATCTTGAAGCGCGAAGGCATCTCGACGCTCTTCTGCTTTCCGACCACCCCGATCATCGAGGCCGCCGCGGCGGTCGGCATCAAGCCGGTCATCTGCCGCCAGGAGCGGGTCGGCGTCCATATGGCCGACGGGTTCGCCCGCGTCTCCAATGGCCGGCCGCCGGGCGTGTTCGCGATGCAATACGGGCCGGGCGCGGAGAACGCCTTCGCCGGCGTCGCGACGGCCTTTTCGGATTCGAGCCCGGTGGTGTTTCTGCCGCTCGGTCACCCGCGCGAGACCGCGCAACTGTTCCCGATGTTCAAATCGAGCCGCTCCTATGCCGCGATCACCAAATCGGTCGAAGAAGTGATCCTGCCGGAGCAGATCGCGAACGTCATGCGGCGCGCCTTTGCCCAAGTCAAGAACGGCCGGCAGGGCCCGGTCATGGTGGAAGTGCCGGCTGATGTCCACGCATCGACGTGCGTGTCGATCCGAGCGAGTACCGGCAGGTTCCGATCACCCGGTCGGCCGGCGACGAGCGCGACATCGACGAGGCGGCGCGCATGCTGCTCGACGCCGCCTGCCCGATGATCCTCGCCGGCCAGGGCGTGTTCTATGCCGAGGCAACCGAGGAATTGCGGCGGCTGGCCGAACTGCTGCAGGCGCCGGTCATGACGACGTTTGACGGCAAGAGCGCGTTCCCGGAGGATCATGCGCTCGCCCTCGGGCCCGGCGGCGGCACCTTCACCGGCCCCGGCCGCCATATCCTGCACAAATCGGATCTGGTATTCGGCATCGGCTGCAGCTTTACGCGGCACGGCATCGCGACCCCGGTTTTGCCGCCGGGCAAGAGGATCATCCATGCGACCAACGACACGCGCGATCTGCACAAGGCCTTTGCCGCCGATCTCGGGATCCTCGGCGACGCCAAGCTCGTGCTCGGGCAGTTGATCGGCGCGGTGCGCGATCGGCTGAACGGCAAGACCCGATCGAACGCGATCGCTCAGGAACTCGCCGGCAAGCGCGAGGAATGGTTGGCCCGCTGGCAAGGGAAATTGCGTTCGGACGAGCGGCCGATCAACCCCTACCGCGTCATCTCGGAGTTTATGCGCGTCGTCGACCCTGCCGAGGCGATTGTCACCCACGATTCCGGCAGCCCGCGCGAGCAGCTCAATCCGTTCTACCGGGCGACCCGGCCGCGCGGTTATCTCGGCTGGGGCAAGTCGCACCAGCTCGGCACCGGGCTTGGCCTCGCGATCGGCGCCAAGGTCGCAGCACCCGACAAATTCTGCGTCAACTTCATGGGCGACGCGGCGTTCGGCATGACCGGTCTCGATTTCGAGACCGCAGCGCGGTGTGGGATCCCGATCTTGACGATCGTCTTGAACAACTCAACGATGGCGATCGAGACCCATGCGATGGCGTTGTCGCACGAGCGCTACCGGGCGCGCGATCTCGGCGGCAATTATGCGAATATCGCCCGCGACCTGGGTGGCTGGAGCGAGCGGGTCGAAGACCCGGCGCAGATCGGCGACGCAATCCTGCGCGCCCGCCGCCAGACCGAAGACGGGCGCGCGGCGCTGCTCGAATTCATCACCAGCCAGGAGCAGGGCTTCTCGCACCGCCGCGGCGCCGCCGAGTGACTATCAGGTTGGATCTTGGCGTTCTCGGGACTCAGCACTGCGAATTCAGGAGTGGGGCCAAGGGCCGCTGCGAAGGAGGGGCTCCGTCCGGTGGCGGCATGGCTCTTCTTCTGCTGCGGATTGATCTTCCTGATGGTCGTGGTCGGGGGCATCACGCGGCTCACTCTTTCGGGCCTGTCGATCACCGAATGGAAGCCGCTCATCGGCATCGTGCCGCCATTATCGGCCGCCGACTGGGCCGCTGAATTCGCGAGATACCGGCAGATCCCCGAATACCGGGCCATTCACTTCACGATGGGCTTGGACGAGTTCAAAAGCATATACTATTGGGAGTACTTTCACCGGCTGCTGGGCCGGCTGATCGGCATCGCATTCGCGGTGCCGTTTCTCTGGTTTCTGGCGCGCCGGCGGTTGCCGCGGCGGCTCGCGCCGCCGCTCGCCGGCATCCTGCTCCTCGGGTTTCTGCAGGGCGCGCTCGGCTGGTACATGGTCGAGAGCGGCCTTGCCGACCGGGTCGAGGTCAGCCAATACCGGCTCGTCGCCCACCTCGCTCTCGCTCTCGCGATCTACGCCGCGATGCTGTGGACCGCGCTCGGCGTGCTACGTTCCTCGGTGCGGCACCCCCTCCCTAACCCTCCCCCGCACGCGGGGGAGGGAAGGGTGGGGGCAGGCTGGCGTCGGGCTGCCAACGGCGTGCTCGCGCTGGTCGCAGTGACGATCGTCGCAGGCGGGTTTGTCGCCGGGACCCGCGCCGGGTTGACCTACAACACCTTTCCGCTAATGGACGGCAGGCTCGTGCCGGCCGGGTATGGCGAGCTCCAGCCGTTTTACGTGAACTGGTTTGAAAACATCGCCGCCGTGCAGTTCGACCACCGCGTGCTCGCGATCGGCACCGCCGCGGCTATTGTCGTGCTGTGGACCGCCGGTCTGCGCGCGAACCAGCCGAGACCGGCTCGCATAGCACTGCACGCGCTGCTGGCGACCGCGGTGTTGCAGGCGGCTCTCGGTATCTCGACCTTGCTATTGGTCGTTCCGATCCCGCTCGCCGCGGCTCATCAGGCCGGAGCCGTGCTCCTGCTGACCGCCGCGATCGTTCTCCGGCACACCTTGCGCGCAGCCGTTGTCATGGACGCGCCAGCGCGGGCGACCATATAGTCCTCGCTAGGCGCGGGAGAATACAATGGCAGAGGACGGCCCATTTCCGGCAAAGACCCTCGATGAATGGACGCGGCTGGCGCGCACCGAATTGCGGGGCAAACCCGTCGACAGCCTCCATTGGGCAACACCGGAAGGCATCCGTGTCAAGCCGATCTATACCGACGCGGATTTCGAAGGGATCGAGTACGCAGGCCTGGGCCTGCGCGACATAATGCCGGGGTTCCCGCCTTATCTGCGCGGACCGCGGGCGACGATGTACGCCAATCGGCCGTGGACGATCCGGCAATATTCCGGCTTTTCGACCGCCGAGGAGTCGAACCGCTTCTACCGCGATAATCTCGCGGCCGGTCAGATGGGGCTGTCGATCGCTTTCGATCTCGCGACCCACCGCGGCTACGACAGCGATCATCCGCGCGTCGTCGGAGATGTCGGGAAGGCCGGGGTCGCGATCGACTCGGTCGAGGACATGAAGATCCTGTTCGACGGCATCCCGCTCGAGCGCATGAGCGTGTCGATGACGATGAATGGCGCGGTCCTGCCGGTGCTGGCCGGCTACATTGTCGCCGCCGAGGAGCAGGGCGTGCCGCAGGAGCAGCTCACCGGCACAATACAGAACGACATCCTCAAGGAGTTCATGGTCCGCAACACTTACATCTACCCGCCCGGGCCGTCGATGCGGATCGTCGCGGACATCATCGAATACACCGCCCGGCATATGCCGAAGTTCAACTCGATCTCGATCTCCGGCTATCACATGGAAGAGGCCGGCGCGACTTCAGTGCAGGAGCTCGCCTTTACTTTGGCCGACGGGCTCGAATACGTGCGGGCGGCCTTGTCGCGCGGCCTCGAGATCGACGATTTCGCCCCGCGGCTGTCGTTCTTCTTCGGGATCGGCATGAATTTCTTTATGGAGATCGCGAAACTGCGTGCCGCTCGGGTGTTGTGGGCCCAGCTGATGCGGCAGTTCACGCCCAAAAACCCGGCGAGCCTGGCCTTGCGCACGCATTGTCAGACCTCGGGGGTGAGCCTCACCGAGCAGGACCCGCAAAACAACATAATCCGGACCACACTGGAGGCGCTGGCCGCGGTGCTCGGCGGCACCCAGTCATTGCACACCAATTCCTTCGACGAGGCATTGGCATTGCCGACGCCCGCCTCGGCGCGGGTCGCCCGCAACACTCAGCTGATCCTCGCCGAGGAAACCGGCATCCCGCATGTAATTGATCCGCTCGGCGGCAGCTATTACGTCGAAAGTCTGACACATTCGATCGTCGCCGCAGCGACTGCGCTGATCGACGAAGTCGAGGCGATGGGCGGCATGACCAGGGCGGTCGAGGCCGGCATGCCCAAACTGCGCATCGAGGAATCCGCCGCACGGCGCCAGGCGCGCATCGACCGCGGCGAAGAGACGATCGTCGGGGTCAACAAATACCGCTCGGCCGAGGCGACCTCGGTCGAGCTGCTCGACGTCGACAACACGGCAGTGCGGGATCGGCAGGTCGAGCGGCTCGAGAGGATCCGCCGCCTGCGCGACAAGGATCGGGTCGATGCCGCGCTTGCCGCACTGAGCGAGGCGGCCCAGAGCGGCCACGGGAATCTGCTGGCGTCGGCGATCGAGGCGACCCGCGCGCGGGCGACGGTCGGCGAGATCTCCGATGCGCTCGAAAAAGTGTTTACCCGACACCGCGCGCAGATCCGCGCGATATCAGGGGTTTATGGCGGTCAATACCATGAGGACGAAGGTTTCCGCCGCGTGCAGCGCGAGATCGAGGTTTTTGCGCGCGAGGAGGGGCGGCGGCCGCGCATGCTCGTCGCCAAATTGGGCCAGGACGGCCACGACCGCGGCGCCAAGATCATCGCCACCGCCTTCGCCGATATCGGCTTCGACGTCGATATCGGACCCCTGTTCCAGACCCCGGAAGAGGCCGCCCGCCAGGCGGTCGAGAACGACGTCCACATCGTCGGCGTGTCGACCCACGCCGCCGGCCACAAGACCCTCGTCCCGGCCTTGATCGAAGCCCTGAAGCGCGAAGGCGCCGCCGACATCCTCCTCGTCTGCGGCGGGGTCATCCCCCCCAAAGACTACGATTTCCTAAAACGCGCCGGCGTCAGCGCGATCTACGGCCCCGGAACCAACATCCCCCAAGCCGCCGCAGAGGTCCTGTCATTGATCCGAAAGCATTGCCTCGCGGCGTAATTCGCGAAAGCCGGATGGCTGCCATCGCACTCTGTCAACGTCCATACCTCTCATGCCGGGGCGGCACCTGGGTTCGCACAAAGCTGCCGCGAGCGCTTATGCGATCCCACCATCTAATGAGACGCCCTTGGGTACTGAGAAGACGCTCACCTTCGCGAGCCCGGAGCTAACGCGGGCCGCGCGAAGAATAACACAATTCCGCTCCCCTCACTAACGACAGGCGGCTTCCCACGACAGCAACCATCCCTTCTACCGGTTTGAAGGGCCGTCGTTATCTTCAGCGGGCTCCTCGTCTCCCCACGCGAATACGAATCCTTTGGTCATGTAGGTTCGATCGATGGTGGCATCCTGGATTTCGAATCCATCGGGGTGGTCCCGGAATCCTGGCTTATCACGCAGCAGAGCGAGAGCCTGTTCGGCCCTTTCCTGGGTTGAATAGATGCCGAGCATCAGTTCGTGGTCCCTGCGCTCTTCGTCGAGGCATCTGTGCCACAACACATATACCGTCGTCATGTTTGTTCTCCTCAAATGCGATCGTCGCCAGGCAAAAGAAGCGAACGAGGGTCACGAAAATTGCGATCTCCGAACTTCTTTAATTGGTTATATTCGGGATGGGCACCGGCCTTCGCCGGTGTGACGGAGTTTTTTGGTGGTAGCATTGGTCCAGCGTCGACCAATCAATCGTCTGAATGGATCTGAGCACTAGCTAGGTCCGCTATCCAATGCCCGGCGTACGCCCTCGGGGTCGTCGGCAATGACCGTGAGATAGGCGCGGGCGGGTTGGTCGGGCTCCGAGCGGCCTTGCTCCCAGTCGCGCAGGCTGCCCAGCGGGATCTTGTAGCGCGCGGCAAATTCTTCCTGTGTGAGGCCGAGCGCGCGGCGGAGTGTCTTGACGCGCGGAATGCGGCGTGTCTTCGCCAACTGTTCCGCCGTCATTGGACGCGCGTCAGGGTCTGCGCGCGCGGCTTTCTCGACCTCTCATTTGGCGCTAACCTTTGGATCGCGAAGCAGATGTCTCAGCGTCGATGGTCGCCATCACGATCCTCATAATCACCCAGTGCGCCGATCCGGAGGGCGCTGTGAGGGGCCGAACACATCACGCGAGCTGAGCGCGATCCCCCACATCGAGGATCTCGCCGTTGCGGATGCATTCTGGTATGGCGAGAGAGAGGAAGGCCTCGGCGACGCTTTCGGGCGGGGACAGGTGCGCCGGGTCTTCGCCGGGGAACGCGCGGGCGCGCAGTCGGGTGCGCACGATGCCGGGGTCGATCAGGTTGGCGCGCACGCGGGTCTTGGTGATTTCGCCGGCGTAGATTTTGACGAGCATTTCGAGGCCGGCCTTGCTGATTGCGTAAGGGCCCCAATAGGGGTGAGTACCGTGGGCCACCACTGAGGTGACAAAGATGGCGCGGCCGGCCGGGGCGGCGCGCAGGAGGGGGTCCATCGCCCGGATCAGGCGCCAATTTGCGGTAAGGTTGAGGTCCATGACCTCCGACCATGTCCCGGGGTCAATATGGCCGAGCGGCGAGAAGACGCCGAATTCGGCGGCGTTGCCGACGAGGATATCGAGCCGGCCCCAGCGGTCCAGAATTCGCGCGGCGAGTTCGTCGATCTTGATGAAATCGCGCAGGTCGACCGGGACGAGCGTGGCGCTGCCGCCGGCCGCGCGGACCGCGTCATCGACCTCTTCGAGCCCGCCAACCGTACGTGCCGCCAGCACCACATGGGCGCCCTCTCGCGCAAACCGCTCAGCCACCGCCGCGCCGATGCCGCGCGACGCACCGGTGATCAGTGCGATTTTGTCCGCGAGAAGCCGCTGATGTCCGGATTGATGCTGATCCCCGGTCATTACGTCGCCTCGGCGGCCGTTTCAGGCCGCCGAAGCTCCCCCCGGACCTCCCATTGGCGCACCACCATCAAGGCGATGATGCTGAGGCCGGCGGTGAACATCAGATAAAAGCTCGGCGACAGGCTGTCCCCCGTCACGGCGATAAGCCAGGTCGCGACGAACGGCGCAAAGCCGCCGAAGATCGTTACCGAGATGCTATAGCTGAGCGACACGCCGACGCCGCGGGTCTCGGTCGGGAACAACTCCGACATCAACGACGGCAACACGCCGCTGTACCCGGCTTTGACGAGGCTGAGCCAGCTGGCGGCAAAGATTGCGCTCGCCAGCGAGGGGTAGGCCACCATGAAATAAAACACCGGGTAGGCCGTGATGAGGAACAGCCAGGCCATCGCCAGCATGATGCCGGACCGGCCGACCTTGTCGGACCAATGGCCGGATAGCGGCGACACGGCGGCGAGGATCGCTGCGCCGACCATTGTCGCGGTGAAGCCGGTCGCCTGCGGCAGGCCGAGCTGTTTCACCGCATAGGTCGGGATGTAAAGGATCAAGTAATTCGCGCTGTTCGAGATGATCGAGGCGCCGAGCGCCAGCAGCACCCGACCCGGGTAGCGGCGCAGCAGGTCGCGCACCGGCGTGCCGGTCGGCTTGACGGCGGCAAATTCCGGCGTCTCGATCATGCGGCGCCGGATGTAGAGACCGACCGGCCCGATCAAGAGACCGAAGAAGAACGGCACGCGCCAGCCCCAAGCCAATAGCTGATCCGGGGGCAAGACACCGGTCAGCAGAACCCCGAACGCCGATGCCAGCAGCGCCGTTACGCCTTGGCTGGCCCATTGCCAGCTGGCCGCAAACCCTTTGCGATCCTTTGACTGCTCGACGACAAACGCGACGGCGCTGCCGAACTCGCCGCCCACCGAAAAGCCCTGCAAGAGGCGCGCGAACAGAATAAGGATCGGGGCGGCAATGCCGATCGTCGCGTAGGTCGGCGTCGCCGCGGTCATTGTCGTGCCGATCATCATCAGCAGGATCGACAGGGTCAACCCGGCCTTGCGGCCGGCGCGGTCGGTGACGGCGCCGATGACGATCGCCCCGAGCGGCCGCATCAGGTAGGAGGCGCCGAACGTGCCGAGCGTAAGCAACAAGGAGACCGTCTCGTTGCTGGTCGGAAAGAACAGCTTTGAGATCGTTACGGCGAAATAGCCGTAGATCAGAAAATCAAACCATTCGAGCGTATTGCCGATCGAGGCCGCGAGAATCACCCGGTACAGCGGCGGCGAGCCTGCTGAGCCAAGGCGGGAAGCGCTCATCAGAAGAATTCAAGCGGGTGCGGCGAGCAGCGAAAGCTGCACGGAAGCCTTGCCGTTATCGGCATCCGTCGGCGGGATCGGATAATCGCCGCTTAAGCAGGCGTCGCAGAAACGCGGCGCGAGGCGGTCGCGCCGGGGTTCTCCCATCGCCCGGTAGAGCCCGTCGATCGACAGGAAGGCGAGACTGTCGACACCGATGAATTTGGCCATCCCCGCGACATCGAAGCGCGCGGCAAGCAACTGACTGCGCTCCGGCGTGGCAATCCCGTAAAAACAGGGATGCGTGGTCGGCGGGCTCGAGATCCGCATATGGACAGCCGTGGCCCCGGCACGCCGCACCATCTCGACGATCTTGATCGAGGTCGTGCCGCGTATGATCGAATCATCGACGAGAATAACCCGCTTCCCCTTCAGATTCGCTCGACTGGCATTGTGCTTCAACCGCACGCCCAGGTGGCGGATCTGATCGGTCGGCTCGATGAAGGTCCGCCCGACGTAGTGGTTGCGGATGATCCCGAGCTCGAAAGGCAATCCCGATTCCTGGGCGTAACCGATCGCCGCCGGCACGCCAGAATCCGGGACCGGGACGACGATGTCGGCGTCGATATGGCTTTCGCGGGCGAGTTCTCTGCCGATCCGTTTGCGCGCCTCGTAGACGCTGGTCCCTTCGACGACGCTATCGGGCCGCGCAAAGTAAATGTGCTCGAAGACGCAGAAGCGGCTGTCGCGGTGCTCGAACGGCATCACGCTGCGCACCCCGCCTTCCCCGATGATGACGATTTCTCCCGGCTCGATGTCGCGCTCGAACTCGGCGCCGATGATGTCGAGCGCGCAGGTTTCCGAAGCCAGGATCCGGGACTGGCCGAGCCGTCCCAAGACCAGCGGCCGCACGCCGAGCGGGTCGCGCACCCCGATAACCTCGTTCTGCGAAAGCGCCACGAGGGAATAGGCGCCCTGGACCTGCCGCAACGCATCGGTCAGTCGATCGACGACGGTGTCCTTGAGGCTCGTCGCGATCAGATGGACGATGACCTCGGTGTCGCTCGTCGATTGGAACAGACTGCCGCGGCGCACCAGCTGCCGCCGCAGCTGGTAAGAGTTTGTCAGATTGCCGTTGTGGCAGATGGCGAGCCCGCCAAACTCGAAATCGGCAAACAGCGGCTGCACGTTGCGCAGCGCGATCTCACCGGTTGTCGCGTAGCGGACATGGCCGATAGCGGCACTGCCGCGCAGGCGTCCAATCACCTCCTTGGAGCTGAAATTGTCGCTGACGAGGCCCTGTCCGCGATGTGCGTTGAACTGCTCGCCGTCATAGGCGACGATCCCGGCCGCCTCCTGACCGCGATGTTGGAGCGCGTGCATCCCGAGCGCCGCCAGCGCCGCGGCATCGGGATGGCTATAGACCCCGAATACGCCGCATTCTTCGTGGAAATGATCGGTGTCCAGGGGATCGGTCCCTGGTGAGTCAACAGGGGGCATCCCGCGATCCTCGCCTCGGAACCCGTAGATAATTGGTTCACAAATCAAATGCGAGTTGGGCCTGCGCAACCCTGCTATCGCGTGTTCTTGATCAGCCGATCCATATCGCTTCGGTCACCGGGCTTGTAGCTCGGCGCCGCTTCCTGGCCGGGTTTGGCCGTGGAGGGCGTGGCGGGGCTGGAATAGGCGCGCATGGCTTTTTGCGCCTCCTGCGCACGCTCGACCGCCCGGTGGGTGTCGTCGGCGACGCCGGCACTCTTGACCTGGAGCGAATTGGGCAAGGCGGTCCGCAGCAAATCCGCCCCTTTTGCAAGGAAGCGTTCGCTCTTTGCCTCTTTGATCCATGGCGGCCGGTCGTTCAGCGGCAGGCTGACATCGACCACCAGATAGGCGAGGCAGACGAGCACGACCCCGCGGGCCAACCCGAAAATCAATCCGAGCGTCCGATTGATCGGCGACAGGGCGCCCGAATCGGCAAAGCGCGCCACGTAGCCGGTTATGATCGTCAGCATGATCAGACTGATCACGAACAGTCCGGCCCCGGCGATCAGGTCGGCGAGGAGCGGCGTCGTCACGAACCGCACGGCGAACGCGTAGACGCTGTTGAACCCATAAAGCGTGATCGCCGCCGCACCGACCCAGGCGATGATCGACAACGCCTCGCGCACAAAACCGCGGGCGAAAGCGAAGATTGCCGAGAGTGCGATGACTGCGATAATCGCGAGGTCGAGGGCGTTCACTGTGCGATCTCTCTGACGCTGCTTCGCCGCGGCGCGTGCTGGGAAGACAGCCGCGTCGCCAGCTCGATCAAATGTCCAATGGCGATGGTCTTCGGTCCCGTTTCGACGGCCCGCAAGCGTCCGACGCCGGGACCACGGCGGAGCGGCATCCAGGCCGTGCCGAAGCCGAGCTTGGCGGCTTCCTTGAGGCGCGCCTCGGTGTGGCCGACCGGACGCACATCGCCCGAGAGGGCGATTTCGCCAAAGACCACGGTGTCGGCAGGAACCGGGGTCTCGGTCAGTGCAGACACGAGCGCGGCGGCGACCGCCAGATCCGCGGCCGGTTCGACGATCCGCAGCCCGCCCGCGACGTTCAGGTAGATGTCGTTGGCTCCGACCGACAGGCCGCAGCGGGCATCGAGAACGGCAATGATCATGGCGAGCCGGGTTCCATCCCAGCCGACCACGGCGCGCCGCGGCGTGCCGAGCAGGGCCGGGGCAATCAGCGCCTGCACCTCGACGAGCACCGGGCGCGTCCCTTCGATGCCCGCGAACACCGCCGAGCCGCTGAGCTGCCCGATATTGGAGCCGGCCGGCTCATCTATTTCCGAATCGGCGTCAGGCATTGCGCGCCCGGCGAGGAACAGCGCCGACGGGTTCGGGACTTCGGCCAGCCCGCGATCGCTCATCTCGAATACGCCGATCTCGTCGGTCGCGCCAAAGCGGTTCTTCACTGCGCGTAGAATGCGGAACTGATGGCCGCGTTCGCCTTCGAAATAAAGCACCGTATCGACCATATGCTCGAGCACCCGCGGGCCGGCGATGACGCCTTCCTTTGTCACATGGCCGACGAGGATCAGCACAAAGCCGCGCCGTTTGGCGAGGCGTATCAGCTCGTGCGCGGCGCCACGCACTTGGCTCACCGTACCGGGGGCGCTGTCCAAGGTGTCGAGATACATGGTCTGGATCGAATCGACGACCACCAGACCGGGCGCGTCGTCCCGGTCGAGCGAGGCGACGATGTCGCGCACGCTGCTGGCGGCGGCCAGCAACACCGGGCTCTCGGCGACACCAAGGCGCTCGGCGCGCAGCCGAACCTGATCGATCGCCTCCTCGCCGGTGATGTACGCGGCGCTTGGCGGCGCTGCCTCGGGCTTTCCCGGAGGCGCCGCCATCGCCGCCGCGGCCTGCAGCAACAGGGTCGATTTCCCGATCCCCGGATCGCCGCCCACCAGGATCGCCGAGCCTGGAACAAACCCGCCGCCGCAGACGCGGTCGAGCTCGGCGATGCCGGTTCGCCGGCGGGGCGGCAGCATGCTCGGCCCGGTCAGGCCGACAAAGCCGAGCGGGCGCCCGCCGCGGCGGTCTTTGGATAGCCCCTGTGGCGGCGCCTCCCGCGGCAGCTCTTCGATCATGCTGTTCCAGGCGCCGCAACCCTCGCACCGGCCGATCCATTTGGCATGGACCGAACCGCATTGCTGGCAAACAAAACGCGCCGGCGATCGCGGCATCCGCTCAACCGCAGTGAGTGTCGTTCCGGGATGCCCCATGGGGGCAGGCCCGGAGCCTATGAACACGGTCCTCTCCCTTGTGGTTGAGGTCTGTGTTCTTGGATTCCGGGCTCGCGGACTGTCCCCCCGCCCCGGAATGACGGTTATCCTGGGTTGGACCAGGCATCGGGCGCCTCATGCCGCCCGGACCTGCATCTTGATCGGCCCGTCAGCGCGTCCGTGGATGAACTGGTCGACGTAAGGGTTGCCGGATTGGTCGATCTCGGCGGTCGGCCCGTGCCAGACAATGCGCCCGCCATGCAGCATGGCGATGCGGTCGGCTATCTTGCGGGCGCTGACCATGTCGTGGGTGATCGACACCGCGCTCGTGCCCACCTCGCGCACGCATTTGACGATCAGATCATTGATCACATCCGCCATGATCGGATCGAGTCCGGTGGTCGGCTCGTCGAAAAACACAATTTCCGGCTCGGCCGCGACCGCGCGCGCCAGCGCCACCCGCTTTTGCATTCCGCCGGAAAGTTCGGCGGTGCGCAGCAGCGAGACTTCCGGCCCGAGCCCGACGGCCGCGAGCTTTGCCAGCGCGATCTCTCTGGCCGCCGGCCGCTCCATGCCCCGCCCCTGAACCAGACCGAACGCGACATTCTCCCATACGTTGAGCGAATCAAACAGCGCGCTGCCCTGGAAGAGCATGCCGAATTTCTGCAGCAGCCGCTCACGGGCGGCGTGCGGCAGCCCGACCGTTTCGGCGCCGTCGATGCGGATCGAACCCGCTTCGGGATGCAGCAGGCCGAGGATGCACTTGACCAGAACCGATTTTCCAGTGCCCGAACCGCCGATGACGACGAGGCTCTCACCGCTGGCGCAGTCTATGTCGAGGCCATCGAGTACCTGCTTGCGGCCGAACGATTTGCGCAATCCCCGGACGGAGATCTTCGGTACTGCGTGAGTAGTGCTCATCGGCTAAAAAAGGCTGCGGTTATCAGGTAGTCGACGAGGAGAATCAAAATGGAGGCGGAGACGACGGCATGGGTGGTAGCCCGCCCGACACCCTGGGCTCCGCCGCGCGAATAGTAGCCCTGATAACAGCCCATCAGGGCAACGATAAAGCCGAATACCGCCGCCTTGACGAGACCCGAGACGAGATCCATCGTCTCGAGGTGTTCCCACGTGCCATTGAGATAAGCCTGGGGGTTGAAGCCGAGCTTATATACGGCAACGAGATAGCCGCCGAAAACGCCGATTATGTCGGCGACCAGGACCAGCATTGGAAGGGTGATCACTCCGGCGAGCAGGCGCGGGAGCACCAGATAGCGCAACGGGTCGGTGGACAGCGTGGTGAGCGCGTCGATTTGATCGGTGACGCGCATCGTGCCGATCTCCGCCGCGATGGCGGCCCCGACACGGCCAGCCACCATCAGCCCGCTGATGACCGGGCCGAGTTCCCGGGTCACCGACAGCACCACCACCGTCGCTACCGCCCCCTCTGCGGAGAATCGGCTGAAGCCGGTGTAGGATTGGAGTGCCAGCACCATTCCGGTAAAGACTGCCGTCAGCCCGACGACCGGCAGCGAGAAATATCCGATATAGACCATCTCGCGCAGGATCACGCCGGGATAGAAGGGCGGCGTAAACGCGGTCGCCAGGGACATACCCGCGAACACCGCGAGCCGGCCGGTGGTCGCGAGAAAGGTGAGAAAGGCCGCCCCAACTGCGGCGAGAAACCTCAGCATCGGCTCAGCATTGCCCTGGGGCGCCGCGATAGACCCTGTGATATCGCCGGCCGAGGGCGGTCAGGATCTCGTAGCCGATCGTGCCGGCGGCGGCGGCGGCCGCATCGACGCCGTAATCCTCGTGCAGCAACTCGATGAACCCGCCGGGCCGCGCGAGCGCCGGGTCGACGCCGGATACGTCGAACACCACCAGATCCATCGAAACTCGACCGAGGAGCGGCACTCGCCCGCCGCCAACGCGGCCCGAGCCGCGATGGCTCACAGAGCGCAGCCAGCCATCCGCATAGCCGACCGCGACGGTTGCGAGGCGTCCCGGTGCGGCCATGACATGCGAGGCACCGTAGCCAACCGACTGATCCCGGTCAACTTCGCGGATTTGCAAAATTCTGCCCTTCAGCCGGACGATCTGGCGCATCGGGTTGGGGGAGCCGGGTTGCGGATTGACCCCGTAGAGAGCGGCACCCGGACGCGCGAGGTCAAAGTGAAACTGAGGCCCGAGGAAAATGCCGGATGACGCGGCGAGGCTGGCCGGCAGGTGGGGGAGACGCCGGCGCGCAGCCGCAAAGCGCTCGAGCTGGAGGTGATTCAGCGGATGCCCTGGTTGGTCGGAACAGGCGAGATGGCTGATGAGGGCGCGCCATCGGATCGGATCGGGCTGGCACAACTCATCGGCCAGCCGGTCGAACTCTCGGAGGGTCAAGCCGAGGCGTGCCATACCCGTGTCGACATGCAGAATTGCCGGCCATTTCCCGTGTCGCGAGACGGTGGATCGCCAGTCGGCGATCTGCCCGGGATCATTGAGGACCGGGACGAGGCGGAATTCGATAAAGTCATCTGCGCAACCGGGCAGCAGACCGTTCAGGACGGCGATCTCGGCTGATTCGGGCAATACCCTGCGTAGCGCGATCCCTTCATCGATGGTTGCGACGAAAAATTGCCGGCATCCCGCCGCGGCCAAGGCGGGCGCCACCAGCGGGGCGCCCAAGCCGTAGGCATCGGCCTTGACCACGGCTGCACATCCCGCCGGTTCAACCCGCCGTGCCAAGAGGCGCCAATTCGCCGCTGTGCCTGCGAGATCGATTTCGAGGATGGCGCCCGCGCGGTCGGCGGGATTGCCTGTCATGTCCACCCGATCCGCGGTCGCCTATCGCGCTATGCCCCGGCCGCCGCGCTAGTCTTGCGGTGTCTGATCACCGGGTTCATGCTCAACGAGCGGGCAACGGCATCGAGGCGGCGCTGGACCGTTTCGCCGACAAACAAGCTGCTCCCCGACGGCACATCGAGCGTAAGAGTGTTGCCTGAGCGGCCGAGCCCGAGTTCGGCCAGAAGTTCTATCGAGCCAGCGCACAATGTGTAGGCGAGACGCAGCGCGAGACCGAGCGTCCGGGCCTCGTTGGCCGCGCCTTCGTCGAGCAATCGCTGAGTTGGCTCTTTCACCGGGTCCTCGGCCGAGCCGCCGTAGCGGGCATGCAAGGCGGTCGCGACGAAAACCCGATCCGCGTGCGTGCTGCCGGTGAACGGCAGCGTCAAGCTTCGAATGAAGGCCTGCTTGGCGCGGTAGTCCGGGTGCTCGCTCCACGCCAGATCGCTGAGCCAGCATGAGGCCCGATGGCGACGTTGAACGACTCCCGAGGGATCGCCAAAGAGCGGCGACGTCCATCGCTGCAGCAGATCGCCGTCGAGGCGAAACCGGCTCTGGCGGCGGCCGACGACCATATAACTCGCGATCAACGGATCCGGAATCCGCTCCTCGGCAGGAACGAGGCCGTAGGCATAGCCTTCTCGCAGCCCAAGCGCCGAAAAAACGACGCTTCGCGGTCCCGCCAGCGTGATCAGCTTGCGCAGGACCAACGCCGCGAGCGGCACCACGTCGAGGCGCCTGCGCGAGATCGTGGTGATTCGCTCGAGTGATTTGCGGGACTGCCGACCGATGATATCGAGAAAACCTTCGGCTTCCCTTCGGGAGATCGTGTACCGGTGAATGATGTGGAGCGGATATTGCGTGTGCTCCATGTGCAGCCGGGCAATGGCGCGCGCCGCTCCGCCGACCAAATACAACTTCCTTCCGGCCGCCGCGCGCAAAACCGAAACGCCGGCGAGCGCCCGGTCGATGGCTTCGGACAAACCTTTCCCGCGATCGCCGAATTCGGCAAGGCGAAGCGGCCCCAGCGGGAGACTGACGCCCTCGTCAATTTGACCGTTGCCGCCGCTGGACAGTGTGCCGGGTCCAACACGAACCACCTCCACACTGCCGCCGCCGAGATCGGCCACAATTCCATCCGCGTCCGGGATCCCGGCGAGCACTCCGGCCGCAGAGAGCCGCGCCTCCTCCGCCCCGTCGATTATCTTGACCGGCACGCCGCACTGGCGTTCGACCTCGGCGGCAAAAGCCTCTCCATCGCTGGCGTCGCGCACGGCGGCGGTTGCCAGCACCGCGAGATGATCGACGGCAATGGCGCGCGCGAAAGCGACGAAGCGGCGCAGATTGACCAGCGCGAGCGCGACCCCTTCCGGATTCAAGCGGCCGGTGGACGAGATGCCGCGCCCGAGGCCGCACATGACCTTCTCGTTGAAGAGCGGGAACACCGCGGCGCCGAGCCGCTCGAAGACGACGAGGCGCAGCGAGTTCGAGCCGAGATCGATGACGCCGACGCGCTCTGCCGCCGCAAGCGGATCGAGATCGGACATCCGGTCAGCGCACGACAAGCCTTGGGTGCCCTCGCCTCAGCGCCTTGCCGCGCCCCGACAGGCTCGGATTCGTCATGAAGTAAGTATGGGCGGAAAATCCTTCTTCATCGGCCGGCACGCGTTCGTAATCCCCCGTAGGCAACAGGCTCCAGCTCTGCAGCGTATCGCGGAGATTCGCCACCATGATTTCGTCGAGCACTTGGCGGTGAACCGTCGGGTTTTCAATCGGCACCGATGCTTCGACGCGCCCGTCGAAATTGCGCGGCATCCAATCGGCCGAACTGATGAACACCTTGGCCCGATCGGACGGCAGCTTGCTGCCGTTACCGAAGCAAAGAATGCGACTATGCTCAAGAAACCGCCCGATGATGCTCTTCACGCGGATGTTTTCGGAAAGGCCAGGAATGCTTGGCCGCAAACAGCAGATGCCGCGCACCACCAGGTCGATGCTCACCCCTGCCTGTGAGGCCTCGTAGAGAAGGTCGATTATGGCCGGGTCGACGAGAGCGTTCATTTTCGCCCAGATCTGCGCCGGCTCGCCCTGCTTTGCGTTCTCGATCTCGGTTTCGATCAACTCTCCGAGGCGCGCCCTGAGCGTGAGCGGAGCGACCGCGATCTTCTCGAGACTGGCGGGGCTGGCATAGCCCGTCATGAAATTGAACAGACGCGCGGCGTCGCGGCACAATGCCGGATCACAGGTGAAAAACGACAGATCGGTGTAAACCTTGGCTGTGTAGGGATGGTAATTGCCGGTCCCGAGATGAACATACGAGCAAAGCTGGCCACTCTCGCGACGCACGACCAAGGAAACTTTGGCGTGCGTCTTGAGTTCCAAGAAGCCGTAGACGACCTGTACGCCCGCCCGTTCGAGATCGCGGGCCCAACGGATATTGGCCTCCTCGTCGAAACGGGCCTTCAGTTCGATCAGCGCCGTCACTGACTTCCCGGCTTCGGCAGCTGCCGCGAGCTCGCGCACGATCGGACTGTCCTCGCTCGTGCGATAGAGGGTCTGCTTGATCGCCACGACCGCCGGGTCGCGCGCCGCCTGCCTTATGAACTGAACGACGACGTCGAAGCTCTCGTAGGGATGGTGGACAACGATGTCCTTCTGTCGAATCGCCGCAAAGCAATCCCCGCCGAAATCTCGGATGCGTTCGGGAAAGCGCGCATTATAGGGCGTGAAGACGAGGTCGGGCCGCTCGTCGACGATCAGCTGCTCGGTGTCATTGAGGCCAAGAATGCCATCGGTCGCAAATACGTCCGCCGGCGCGGCATCGAGCTTTTCCATCAGGTACCGCCGCAGGTCGGCCGGCATTGTCGAATCGACCGCGAGCAGGATGGCATGACCGCGCCGCCGCCGTTTCAGCGCCGTCTCGAAGAGACGGACCAGATCCTCGGCTTCCTCTTCGATCTCGACCTCACTGTCGCGCAATAGCCGAAAAACGCCTTGCGCCACGACGGCAAAACCAGGGAACAGATGATCGAGGAAGAGCGCGATCATCTGCTCGATCGGCAGAAACCGGATTCGGCTGCCCGGCAGCCGAACGAATTGGTCGATAGAGGATGGGATCAGGGTCAACGCCTGAAGGCGAATATTGTCGCTGACCCGCTCGAGCTCGAGCGCCAAGCCAAAGCCGCGATTGGCGACAAACGGAAATGGATGAGCCGGGTCGAGGGCCAACGGCGTCAGGACCGGAAAGACCTCGGCCATAAAACGGTCTTCGAGCCAGTCGCGATCACCCGGTTTCAGATCGCTCGGATCGATGAGGCTGATCCCGGCTTCGTCGAGCTGCCGGCGCAACGCCAGCCAAGTGATCTGCTGGTCGGCCATCAGCTTGCCGGCCCGCCGCCTGATCGCTTCGAGCTGTTGCGCCGGGGTGAGCCCGTCCTGGCTCAGAGTCTTGATTCCGGCAAGATGCTGGCCTTTCAGCCCGGCCACCCGCACCATATAGAATTCGTCGAGATTGTTTGCCGAGATCGACACGAAGCGGAGCCGTTCCAGCAGCGGATGGCGCAAATTGTCGGCCTCGGCAAGCACTCGCTCGTTGAAGGCGAGCCAAGAGAGCTCGCGATTGATAAAGCGTGCTGCGGAATGGAAATCGACCGACGCGATCTCGACGGGCTGGGCGCTGGTGCTCACTACCGCTCTCCCGATGGGGCTGAGGGTAACTGATAGACGCGGACTCTATCTTTCGGGTGAAAGAGTGTCATGTCCTTGCGCTTGTGCACATGACCGAAAGCGCATGCGGTCGAGCATAACTGCGCATGCAATTGATTCGTGCAATGTTGCTGCGCAGGTTGATTGGGTCAGCGCTCGGCGATGAGGCCTGAGATGAACATGCTGCACTTGCTCCGCCACGCGAAGTCGAGCGCCAAAGAGGATGTCGAGGATCACCAGCGGCCATTGAGCCGGCGCGGCCGCAAGACGGCGCGCCGCATCGGCAAAAATCTCGCGGCCAAGCTCGGGGCAATCGACCTTGTTCTCTGCTCGAGCGCCCGGCGGACACGCGAGACGCTCGATCTGCTTCTCGACGAGCTTTCGCCCGGTTCGCGCACCTTGCCGCGCACCTCGATCGAGGACGAACTGTATCTCGCCTCGCGAGAAAAACTGGCGGCGCGCCTCTGCCGCCTCGACGCACGCGATGTCAATGTACTGCTGATCGGCCATAATCCAGGGCTTTATGAGCTCGCGGTCGCGCTCGCCGACAAGGCTTCGCCGGCGTTCCGGGCGCTCGCCTCCGGAAAGTTTCCGACGGCCGCCTATGTCAGCTTCCGGGTTCCGGCCGATTGGTCGGTTTTGGGCTCCTCGCGACACGAGTTGATCGGTTACGTCACGCCCGAATCTCTGGCCGACGAAGACGAGTGATCGCCGGCTTCTTAGATGAGTTGGCGCGCCAGCGCCACGGTGATCGCGCGGCGGTCGCTCAGCGAAACCACGTCGAGCCGGGCCGCCATTTCGGCGGCGGCCGCGAAAGACCGCTCCATGTGCGTCAGCAAATACGCGATCACCTCCGGCGCGACGCGCAGCTGCCGGTCGGCAAAGTGCTTGACGAGAACCGCCCCGAGGAGCGCGTCATCTGGCAACCCGATCCCGATGGGCATGACCGCGCGCAACCGCGAATCGAGATCGGGCAGCACGACGGTCCAGGCGGCTGGCGGCTGGCGAGCGGCCAATAAAAGGCCGCCCCGGGTTTCCATACAGAAATTGTAAAGGTGGAGCAGCGCGAGCTCGGGCGCGCGATCGGCATCATCGATCGCGATGCGATGCCGGCGCTCGGAGACGAGACGAGCCACCATCTCCTCGCTGAGCGTTTCGCCAGGCACGATGACACCCGCTGTCCTGGGAACACCAGACATGGACGAGATGCGTCTTGCCACAGCCCGCTGGCCCATGCAGCGCCAGGGCTCGGGAGAGCCAATCGGGCCACCGGTCGATCCAGCCAACCGCTCCAGCGTTGCTGTCTGAAATCAGGAAATCGGAGCGGCTCAAGGCTATGCGGCGGGGCAGGTCGAAGGTGAGCTGCATCATGGCTCCAGAGCTCGAAACGGACCGGTAGCCGGGAACGCCGGCCGACCGCGCGGGCTCACCAGGCCTCCTCCGAGCGCGCGAGGATCCGCGCCCACCGCACAAGATAGATCAATCCCGAAGCGACCGTTGTCACAGCGACCGCAATGCCAACAGCTCGTCAACCAGGCCGGCTTCGGCGCCAAGGCCGCGTCGAGCCAACACGTAGGCGACCATCGCGACCTGCATGCCCGTATTGACTTTGCTGATGAAGAGCGGGTGGGTGGGTTTCGGCAGCGCGGCGAGCGCCTGGATCAACAAATAGCCGCCGATAATCATGATATCGCGAAAGACGACGAGGACGACCAGCCAAGCCCAGATCTGGCCGGCAACGCCGAGAGTGACATAAACGCTGACGAGGAGCACCTTGTCGGCGAGGGGATCCAACAGCGCGCCCAATCGCGTGCGCCGGTCGAAGCGCTTCGCAATGAAGCCGTCGAGCGCGTCCGATACCCCCGCGACAACAAAAACCCAGAAGGCGGCCCAGTATCTCCCGTCGAGAATGAGTGAGATCGCCAGCGGGACCAGCAGCAACCGCCCCAGCGAAATCAAATTCGGGAGATTGAGCCCGAGCCCACGCATCATGGCTGCCGGAATGCGAGATCAGCATTCCCGCAGCCGTTGCTAGCGCGCACTCGCTGCGTCCGAGGGCTGAATCCGCCAAACCGGATCGCCGCCGCCGAGATCGAGGTTGACCTCGGCCAGGCTGGATTTCAGCTGATCCTGACTGCCGACATACTTGACCTCGATTCTCGCTTCCTGGCGGCTGAGCGACAACAGGTCGATTTTCCGGATCGCGCTGACCGAAGCGAGCCGGCCCCGCACCTGCACCCACTCCCCGAGACTGCTGATGGGAACAGTGACCGCAAGGCTCGCCGGCTGATCGGAATGCTCGCCGGCATTCCGTTTGGTGCCGCTCTCGATCTCCGCGGCGGTTGATTCCGCCGCCCTCTTCAGAAGGTCGGCTTCGCTTTCTCCGGGATCGGCCTCGAACGAAGTTGCTTGCGTATCGACGAGGCGCCCGGAGCGGTATCGCTTCACGCTGATGTCGAGCCCGGCAAGCTTATCGCCTTGACGCCGCGCCGTCGCCAACGCGACGACCGCTTCGGACCCTTGATTTCGTTGTGCGATCGCAGTCAGAGCCTCAGATTTGCCGGATCCGGCCTTCTCCGCATCGATCGCCGCGAGATCTCCGGCATCGCCCAGCGGCAGCATTAGGCGACCGGGTCCGGACCCGGCCGGCCGCTGCGACCAGGCCTCGCGCCACGCATTGGGATCGCCCCACAGGACGAGATTCGACCCGTCTTGGTAGACCGGAAGAACGACGACGGCTCGATTGCCGCTCTCGACGGACGGCTTGCTGGCGGCTTCCGCGGGGCTCTTGCCCCCGTTGTCCGCAGGGCTTTTGTCCGGGGCTTTTGTCCGGGGCTTTTCTCCGAGGGGCTTTTGCCGCCGCTGTCCGCCGGCGGCGTCTCGACGACACGGACCAGCCGCCGCACCTTCGACGGGCGGAAGTGAAAGGTGTAGTCAGCAACATAACGCACGGCGGACATGTGTTCGTTTGCCACCTCGAAACTGACGACCATGTCGGTGATCGCCTTGTCGTCAAGCTTCGGCGGCTTGGCAGGTTCCGACGCGCCGGAGAGATGCTCGATGACGGCGGCGAGGGCACGCCTTTGCCCATCGATGCGGGCCACGTCTCGCGCCGCCGCGGCGCTGTCGGCCGTCGCATCCACCTTCACCGTCGCCGAATAGGCCTCGTCAGATTCCTGCGCAAGGGCCGGACCCGCCCGCATTGCGACTGCGCCCAGCAGCAGGAGGGCGCACGCGCTCATCAGCCGCAGAGCCATTGCAAACCGCCTCCGACCCGATATCTTCGCGGCTGTCGGCCGCCGCCGCGAAGCGGTCATACAGCAGTTTTTGCGAGGACGCCATCAACAGCCGGACCCGCCGGGCGGTCGACCCGGTAAGGCGCCTCAAAGCCGGAAAACCGCGATGGCTCGGCTGAGGGTCGGTGTGCTGATCTCAGGCCGGGGATCCAATTTGCGGGCCCTGATCGCGGCATGTTCGGCTGAGACCTACCCGGCCGAGATCGCTCTCGTAATCAGCAGCCGAGCCGAAGCGCCGGGCCTCGGGATCGCGGCCGCGGCCGGCATTCCCTTGGCGGTCATCCCGCATCGCGACCGGCGCGCCTTCGCGGCTGAGGCGCAGCCGCGGCTTTGCGAGCGCCAGGTCGAGCTCGTCTGCCTCGCCGGCTTCATGCGCATATTGGACGCGAATTTCGTGGAGGCATGGCGCGACCGGATGGTCAATATTCATCCCTCGCTGCTCCCCTCCTTCCGCGGCCTGCATGCGCAGCGGCAGGCGCTCGCAGCCGGCGTCCGCTTTGCCGGCTGCACGGTTCATTTCGTCCGCCCGGAACTCGACTGCGGGCCGATCATCGCTCAGGCGGTCGTGCCGGTTCATCCCGACGACGATGAGGCGCGGCTGTCGGAGCGAATTCTTGCGACCGAGCACCGGCTCTACCCACTCGCCGTCCGGTTGATTGCGGAAGGACGGGTCCGGGTCGTCCCCGGGGTCGCCGCCGAGCGGGTCGAGATCATCAACGCCCGTATCCCGGATATGCTGTCGCTCAACCCGCAGGAATGCCTCGGCGACCCGCTTGCCTCGCACGCGGATTAGGATAGGCTATGCTGCAGCTTAGTGCTCGTTGCGAATAGTAAGGCGATGGCGGTAGTCGACCCCAATTTTGAGCAGCATCGTCGGACGTGGATCGGGTTCACCCGAGTGGTGAGATACGCGTTGGCCGTGATCATTCTCATCCTGATCGGGCTGGCGATCTTTACTTTGTAGCCCGGCTACTTTGTGACCCGGCGGCGCGCCAACGAGAGGGCCTTGGATGCGCTCGCGATTGCAGGTAAGCCGGCACGACCGGCCACGCGCGCCATGACCAAGACCAAAAAAAGCGAGAACGACAAAGTGCCGATCCACCACTCCTGCCATATGCCGTAAGTGGCAAAGCAGCCGAGAAACGCGATCGTGAGGCTGGCGCCAGCCGCGGCCGCGAACAAAGGCGGCCACTCGACGCGCGCAAGTGCGCCCCAGGCGATCGCCGCGGCCAACGCAAACAGCGCGGCGCCGGGCGCACCGAGTTCCAGCCACACCTGTAGGGCCGCATTGTGCGGATGCAAGGGCATCCAGGTCTCGCGGGGTCTGATCGGATCGTCGCCGCCCGGGATGGCGCGCGACGAGTCCAAGCCCCAGCCGGTAACCGGCCGCTCGGCAATCCGATCGCCGGCAAAGGACCAGATCAGCAGACGGTGCCCGGCGGAAATTTTGAAGCTGTCTGCCGTCTCGCCGAGACCGGGCAGCCGCTCGAGCCGCGCAAAGGTTAACGGTGCCGCGATGATCGCGGCAACCGACACCGCCAGGGCAACCCCGGCGACAACCGGGCGCGCCCGGTAGAGCAGCAAACCAACCGCCAGGCCGGCGAGCAGCACCGCTTTCGCTGCGGTTCCCGCCAACGCGTAAACCGTCGCCGCCGTCACGGCCGCGAGGAATGTCGCGAAGATCGCCTGGCCGAGAGAAATCAATAAGGCGCTCGCCGGCAAGACCAAGAGCGCAAAGGATATCGAAGCCTGGTTGAGATGGGTTGGTCGGTAAGCGCGGTCGGAGACAAGCGAGCTCAAGCCGCCCGCAGTAGACAGTTCGATCGCCACCATCGCGATCCCGAGCGCCATTCCGATGAGCAACAGAAACGTCAGGCGGCGCGGTGCCGCGACCAGGCCGGCGCCGGCGGCAAGCGCGAGCCCAACAGCAAATAGACCGGCGAGTCGGGCCGCCACGACCAAGCTCCGCACCGGATTGATCGACCACAAGGCCGAGGCCGTCCCCCATAGCAGGAGACCCCCGAGCAGCGTGGCGGCAACCGGAAGGATGCGGGTGAGCCTCATTCCACTTGCCGACAGCACCAAACCGGCCGCGCACAGCCCCGCGGCCGAGACGAGCGCGGCCACGCCGCGGGGCAGCACGACGAGCAGCGGAAAAAATAACAGAGCAGCGGTGCCGAGACCGGCCTCGGACCACGCCGCGATGCGCCCGGCGAAGCGGTTTCGCAAGAATGCAACAAGTTGAGGTCGCGAAGCTTCCGCCCGCACTGCGGGCAAGATGCCCGCGGTCAAAGACACGGGCTCCAGAAGGATCTGCCGCCCTCACTACGGACAGATTTCGATCATGGAGAAAAAGAAGGCGATCTCCTGCGCCGCATTCTCGGGCGAGTCGGACCCGTGGACCGAATTTGCTTCGATCGACTCGGCGAAATCCTTCCGGATGGTGCCGGGCGCGGCGTTCGCCGGGTTTGTCGCGCCCATGATTTCGCGGTTCAGCGCCACCGCATTCTCCCCTTCGAGCACCTGGACCAAAACCGGGCCCGAACTCATAAACGCGACCAGATCGCGGTAGAACGGACGCCCGGCATGCACTTCGTAGAACCGCTCCGCCTGGGTCTGCGAAAGCTGGATGCGCTTCTGAGCGATGATGCGCAGCCCGCCCCTCTCGAACCGGTCGTTGATCGCGCCGGTAAGATTGCGCCGGGTCGCGTCCGGTTTGATGATCGACAAAGTCCGTTCGATGGTCATCCGCGTCTCGCGTTGCGGGGAGAGCCGCGGGTTATAGCGAGCGTTGGGGCGACCGGCAAACCCGCCGGTAAAACCCGCCGGTAAAACCCGAGGGTAAAACGACGCCTCTTCAGGCTCTTTTGCTCCCAGCCCGATGCCGTCTGCTGCCAATAGGTCAAATTGTGCCCGGCTTCGCGGGCACGCCGCCAACGGCCGCGCGCCGCCTCGACCGCGTCCGCGTCGTTGCCGTCGAAGACGTCGGCGCAGCGGGTGAACGCCTCGAAATCCTCGACTTCGAGCCCGTCGACCAGAACGATCATCGAAGCGCCGTTCGGGTTCTCGGCGTGATGGGTCAGCCAGATCGGCTGCATCGCCGGGTTGCCGTCGCGCGCCGAACCGTGCGGCAGGAACGCGGCCTCCTCGTAGGTCCACAGCGCCGCATTGAGGTGTTCGACCCGCTCGGGAGAAGCGGCCCGGACCACCACTCGATGGCCGTGCGCGCAGGCCCGCTCGAGGAGCTTCGGCAAGGCTCGTTCCAGCGGCATCGACAGCAGGTGGTAGAAGCCGATTTCGGCCAAGGCCGGCCTCCCGAGACGATGGGCGGGGCCGCTACTGTTTCTCGTAATCTAGTCCTTCTCGTAATATTGGGAGACGAACCGATCGAGCAGCCTGACGCCGAACGCGGTGGCGCCCTTCGGCACGGTCGGCGCGTCCTTTGTCGACCACGCCGTCCCGGCGATGTCGAGATGCGCCCACGGCACCTCGTTGACGAAGCGCTGCAGAAACTGCGCCCCGATGATGCTCCCCGCAGCGCGGCCGCCGCCGATGTTCTTGACATCGGCGGCATCGCTGTCGATTTCGCGGTCATAGCTTTCGGCGAGCGGCAGCCGCCAGACTTGCTCGCCAACCGCTTTGCCGGCCTCGATCAGCCGGTCGGCGAGCTCGTCATTGTTTGAGAAGAGGCCCGCCCGATGGTGGCCGAGCGCGACGATGACGGCACCCGTCAAGGTCGCCAAGTCGATGATCAGGCGCGGCTTGAAGCGATCCTGGCAATACCACAGCGCGTCGGCGAGCACCAACCGGCCCTCGGCGTCGGTGTTCAAGACCTCGATCGTCTGACCGGACATCGAGGTGACGATGTCGCCCGGACGCTGCGCGGTGCCCGACGGCATGTTCTCGACCAGGCCGACGACCCCGACCGCATTCACGGGGGCGTTGCGCGCGGCGAAGCAGCCGCATCAGGCCGATGACCACGGCGGAGCCCGCCATGTCCCATTTCATGTCGCCCATGCCGGCGGCCGGCTTGATCGAGATGCCGCCGGTATCGAAGGTGACGCCCTTGCCGACAAAGGCGAGCGGCTGGCTGCTCTGCCCCGGCCGAGCCTTTGGCGCCGTGCCACTGCATGACGACGAGGCGGGGCGGCCGGGCGCTGCCCTGTCCCACCCCGAGCAGCGCGTTCATCCCGAGCTCTCGCATCTTGTGCTCGTCGAGGATTTCGACCTCGACGCCGAGTTCGGCGAGCCGCCCGGCCTCTGCCGCCAGCGTCTCCGGATAGATCACGTTTGCCGGCTCCGAAACCAAATCGCGGGTCAGAAACACCGCCGTCGCGGTCTTCTCCAGCGGCTGATAGGCACGTTTGGCTGCCTTCGCGCCGCTGGTCGCGATCGTCAGGCGATTGAGCGAGGGCTTCTGCTCGGGCTTCTGCTTCGTCTTGTATTTGTCGAACCGATAGGATCTGAGCTGCGCGCCAAAGGCGAGTTCGGCGGCTGCATCGGTTGGAACCGATCGACGCCCCCTCGGCAACGTCGATCATCAACGTCGCCTCCTCCTCTCCGGCACCGTTCAGATGCGCGACCAGATTTCCGCCGAGTTGCTGGAACGATCGGGAGTCGGGCGATTCGGGTTTGCCGAGACCGGCAAGAACAATCCGGCTCGCCGAGAGATTGGGAGGGCCGACAATCGGCAGCAGCTCGTCCTTTTTGCCGCTGAACCGAGATGCGGCGGAGAGCGCACGGGTGATCGCGCCTGCCGCCGCCTCGTCGAGCCGTCTTGCGGCGGGCGTCAACACTTTCCCTTCCCATACCCCGACCACCACGGCGCCGGAGCGGGGCAAGTCGGGCTCGGTAAAGCTGATCTTCATCGGGCGACCTCGATAGATGGGCGGGAGGAGCGGCAGGTGCTCGGCCTTCCGGCAACGGAGTTGGTGTTAAATAGTCGAGAGCCGGAGCGGACGCCAGGATGCCCGAACCCTGGTCATGCATCAGCGAACGCCCCTCACCCCGGCCCTCTCCCCGCATGCGGGAGTGAGACCCCTCGCGCATCTTAGATGCCAGCCCGACAGGCGTGCGCCCGCGCGCGCCGAGAGCGGCGGGAGGGTAAGGGTCAGAAATCGACGGCTTTCGGGAGATCGATCTGGCCGGGTCGCGACCCGCTCCCTATGATCGATTGCGATGAAAAGGCTCGACCGCTACATTCTGCGCCAGTGCTTCGGCGTGATGATCTTTGTCACCGCCGCACTCAGCGCTGCGATCTGGCTTGCCCAGTCGCTGCGGCTGATCGATTTGATCGTCAACCGCGGCCTGTCGATCGAGATCTTCCTCTACCTGGCGGCGCTGATCCTGCCTCGCTTTCTCGACATCGTGCTGCCGATCGGCGTCTTTATCGCGGTGCTCTTCACCTTCAACCGGCTGACCGGCGAGAGCGAGCTCGTCGTGATGCGATCGGCGGGCCTCAGCCACCTTGCGCTGGCCAAGCCCGTATTGCTGCTCGCCGGGATCGCCTTTCTGCGTGCTGATGAGCCTGTCCACCTATTTTTTGCCGGCTTCGAACCGGGCCTTCAAAGACCTGCAATTCGAGATCCGCAACCGCTTTGTTTCGAGCCTGCTCCAGGAAGGCACGTTCACGACGATCTCGGACAAGCTGACGATCTACATCCGCAGCCGAGACGATCGGGGCGAGGTCACCGGCCTCTTGATCAGTGACAGCCGCGACCCGCAGAAGCCGGTTACGATTCTTGCCGAGCGCGGTGTCTTCGTCGATTCGCCGACCGGCGCGCGCATTGTCATGGTCAACGGCAACCGGCAGCAATTCGACCCCGAAAGCCGCAAGCTCTCGCTGTTGACCTTCGATAGCTACACGCTCGATCTCAATGCCTGGCGCGATGCGCCGGTGGTTCGCTTCCGCGAAGCTCAGGAGCGCTTTCTGGGCGAACTGTTCACTCCGCCTGCGGATGCCGACGCCTCGCTTCGCGCTACTTTCCTTGCCGAGGCGCATCAGCGCATTCTCGTCCCGCTCTCCGCTTTCAGCTTTTGTGTGATCCCGCTGGCCTGCCTATTGCCTGGCGAGCTCAACCGCCGCGGACAATTGAAACGCGTTCTTCTGGCGATAGGCCTCGCCTTTGCATTCGAGTTGCTCGATATCGGCGTCAACAACCTCGCGTTCCGGTCACCGGCGGCAATCCCGTTGATGTATATGGCCGACCTCTTGCCGTTCGCGCTCGGGTTTGGAATCCTGCTGCGCGGGGGCATAAAGCTCGGTTTCCGCCGGCCGCTGCTCGCGATCCGGACGGCGCCCCACCCGGCGCACTGACAACCTGCGGCGATCGGGAGGGGGCCGTTGCACGTCGCGAAGACCTTCTCCGCCTATATCGCCCGCCAATTCTCGGCGTGGTTCGGCGGCGTCTTCGCGGCGATGGTCATCATCACCTTTCTGCTCGATTACATCGAGCTGATCCGCCGCGGCGGCGCCAAAATCCAGGCGACTTTGGGGCTGCTGCTCGAAATGGCGGCCTTGAAGCTGCCGCACACGGCGCAAGAGGTCCTGCCCTTCGCCATCCTGTTCGGGACGATGCTCGCCTTCTGGCGTCTGACCCGCAACAACGAACTCGTCGTCGCTCGGGCGGCGGGTGTTTCGGTTTGGCAGTTTCTGACCCCGGCCGTGCTCGTCGCGTTTCTGATCGGTCTCGTCGCGGTAACGATATTCAACCCGATCGCTTCGCTGACCGAAGCGGTCTACGAGAAGCTCGAAGGTCACATTCTCCGCCAGGGCTCCGACCAGCTGGCCCTTTCCAACTCGGGCTTGTGGCTCCGGCAAAGCGACCAGGCCGGCAATCAAATCGTGATCCACGCCGGCAAAATTGCTTCTCAGCAACTGGTCCTCGATGCCGTCACACTCTTCTTTTTCAACGACTCGACCCAGTTCACCTCGCGCATCGACGCGCAGACGGCGCGGCTCGAAAGCGGCGATTGGGTGATCGAGAACGGTATTCGCTGGGACGCCGACGAGCCTCCCCAGCCATTCGACGAAATCCACCTGCCGACCACCCTGACGCCGCGCAAGATCGAGGAGAGCTTCGCCTCGCCGGACACGATGTCGTTCTGGGACTTGCCCGGGTTCATCGAGTTGCTCGAACAGTCGGGCTTTCCGGCGCAGCGCCACCGGCTGCATTTCAACGTGCTGCTCGCCCGTCCGTTTCTGTTGTGCGCGATGGTCTTGGTGGCGGCGACCTTCAGCCTGCGCATGCAGCGGCGCGGCGGCGCCACGTTGATGATCGTCGGCGGCGTCGCCAGCGGGTTCCTCTTGTATTTCGTCTCCGACATCGTTTTTGCGCTGGGGCTTTCCACCAAGATCCCGGTCACGTTGGCGGCCTGGACGCCGACCGGAGTGAGCCTGATTTTCGGCACCTCGATGCTGCTCCATCTGGAAGATGGCTGATGGGCGGCCGATCGACCCCGAGTTGCCGCGGCTTTGCCTCTTGGCTCGTGAGGAGCTTCTTTGGCGTGCTCGTGATGGTGAGCGCGGCAACTCCAGCGGCCGCCCAATTCACCTTTGGCGGCGGCTGCCCAAGACGACAAAAACGCCCCGATCCTGTTTCGCGCCGATGAGATCCAGTACGACGAACAGCTGGCCCTGACGATCGCCCGCGGTCACGTCGAAATCTCGCAGAACGGTCAGGTTCTGCTCGCCGACACGGTTACCTACAATCAGCGCACCGATACCGTAACCGCCTCGGGCAATGTCAGCCTCACGCAGCCGACCGGCGAAATCGTGTTTGCCGATTTCATGGAGCTGCGCGATTCGATGAGCGAGGCGTTTGCGAAGAACGTCCGGATGCTGCTCGCCGACCGCTCGCGGCTGGCGGCCAATGCAATGCGCCGCACTAACGCCAATCACACCGAGCTGGCGCGCGGCGTCTACTCCCCGTGCGACCTGTGCAAGGACGACCCGAGCGCGCCGCCTCTGTGGCAGCTCAAGGCGCGCGAGATCGATCATGACCAGGAGTTGCAGCTGGTCGAGTTTCATGACGCGGTCATGGAGATCGACGGCTGGCCGGTCTTTTATACTCCCTACATGTCGACGCCGGACCCGTCCGTAAAGCGCGCAAGCGGGTTTTTGGCGCCCTCGATCGGGAGTTCCAACACCCTCGGCGCGCATGTGACGATCCCCTATTACCTGGTGCTCGGACCGGACAAGGATGTGACGTTCGAGCCGCGCTTCTACACCAAGGCCGGTCCGCTGCTGGATGCGGAATACCGCGAACGGTTTAGCAATGGGACGCTCGACGCGACCGCCAGTCTCAATCACAGCAATGTCGGTTCCGGCAACAGCACGTCGAGCGAAGGGGAGCAATGGCGCGGGCATATCAATGAGCACAGCGTCTTCGACCTGGACGAGACCTACCGCACGGGCCTGGATGTCCAGCGCGTCTCGGATCAGACCTATCTGCTGCGCTTTGGTTTCGGCAATCCGCTGCTCAACGCGATGATCAGCCGCGCCTATCTCGAAGGCTTCGAGCCGCGGGCATCGACCGACGTCAACGCGTACCTCTTTCAGCCGCTGCTGCCCGGCCTCGGCGATTCGACCCAGCCGATCGTGCTGCCGGTCGCCAACCGCAACTGGCAGAGTCCGCCGGACGCCCTCGGCGGGCGCTGGAACCTGAACGCCAATCTTCTCGACATCCTTCGCGAGGTCGGGACGCAGACCCGCCGACTGTCACTCGGCTCGGAGTGGGACCGGAGCTTTTCCGACCCTCTCGGCGGGCAATACCACTTTTCAGCGAGCGTACGCGGCGACGGGTATTCGATCGCCAATCTGAGCGCGGTCTCGAACCCCGAGCTGCCATCGGCCTTCTTTCCCGCGAACGGGCAACCGGCATTGGCGCCGACGCCGACCAGTTTCGTGACCGGCCGCACCTTCCCGCAAGTCGGTCTGGTGTGGAGCTACCCGCTGGTCCACCGGGGAGAAAGCACGACGGAGCTGATCGAGCCGATCGTCGGCGGTTTTGCGGCGCCCAGCAGCGGCAACCGGCGGAACATTCCCGACGAGGACAGCCTTTCTTATGAGTTCACCGACACCGATTTGTTCCGGCGCGACCGCCTGGCGGGCTACGACATTCTCGACACCGGTCAGCGGGTCGATTACGGAACCAAGCTCGGGCTCTACGAAAAGGAGGGCGGCAGCTATCGGCTGCTGATCGGGCAGAGTTACCGCGCACAGCCCAACCCTTTTCTGCCGCCTGGTTCGGGGGCTGAGAAAAGGCTCTCCGATGTGGTGGGGCGGATGGTGTTGTCCCCCAACTCCTATCTGGACCTGATTTATCGGTTCCGATTCGACGCCGGCCCTCTGATCAATCGCAACCAGCAGGTCGGTGTCAGCCTCGGGCCGCCGAGTTTGCGGGTCTCCGGCAATTTTGTTTACCTTCCGGCGCAACTGCAAAGCGAGGTAGTAACGATTCCAAGCTCCGGCCAGAATGTTATTTATGGAAAACGCGAGCAACTCTCGTTTAGCGTCACCGCAAAGCTCACCCGCTATTGGTCGATGCAGGCCTCCGAAACGATCAGCCTTACGAACAGCACCGCCCTCGTCAACAACGTGCCGTCGCCAATGGCGTCGAGCGCCAGTCTTTACGGATCGTTGTCTGCCATCTACCAAGACGAATGCATGGCGTTTATCGGCGCATTGACCCAATCGGGAATCCGCAGTGGCGACGTGACGCCAGGATATTCCGTGCTGTTCAGCGTCGTCTTCAAGAACCTCGGCGAGATTGGCGGCACGGTCGCCACTATCTCCGGTAGTGCCTTGTGAGGCATCGTCGCGCAATCGGGGACATTGTTATCAGCGCGGTGTAAGATCTTGGCGGCACACGATCAAGCGGCAAGGTTCAAAGCGATGGCGATACTCCGTTGGCTTTGCGTAGGACTGGCGGGATTGACCTGCTTCTCCGGCCCGGCGAGCGCTGCCCGTGCGCTCTCCGGAACGGGATCGCCACCCGGCGCACCGGCCACGCAGCGCCCCTCGGCGCCGTCGCCGGACGGTCAAGTGACCGAGACCCGGATCGCCGCGGTCGTCAACGACGAGGTGATCTCGGTCGCCGACGTCACGTCGCGGCTCAGAATGGTGATGCTGTCGTCAAACCTGACGGACTCACCCGAAACACGGCAGCGCATCGCCAACCAGGTGCTCCGCACTATCGTCGATGAGAAGCTGCAATTGCAGGAAGCCAAACGTCAAAACGTCACGGCTACCGACGAAGAGATCAACAAAGCCCTCGCGCAGATCGAAAAACAGAACAACATGCAGCCCGGGCAGCTCGACCAGGTCCTGAAGTCGCACGGCATCGAGCGCAGCGCGCTGGTCGATCAGCTGACCGCGTCGATCGTCTGGGCAAAGCTGGTGCGCCGACTGGTGTCGCAGACCAATGTGGTGTCCGACGAGGAGATCGATTACGCGCTGAAGCGCGCAAAGGAAACCGCGAACGAACCGCAGAGCCGCGTCGCCGAGATCTTTCTTGCCGTCGACAACCCGCAGCAGGACGACGAAGTGCGGCGGCTCGCCGAGCGGCTCACCGAGCAGATGAAGCAGGGTGCCCGGTTCTCCGCGGTGGCGCAGCAATTCTCGCAATCCGCGACGGCTGCCGTCGGTGGCGACATCGGCTGGGTGCGCGCCGATCAGTTGAGCCCCGAACTCGGCAAAGCGGTAGCCCAGATGCGGCCGGGTGAATTGTCGCCGCCGATCCGCGCTGCGGCGGGCTACTATTTGCTGCTCGTCCTCGATCGCCGCTCGGGTCGTGCCGCCGGCCCGGAGGACAGCCTGGTGCACCTCGTCCAGATCGTCTTCCCATTGCCGGCTCAGGCCACCGAGCCGATGCGCCGCGCCGCGATTGCGGAGGCGCAAAACGCCAAGACGAGCGCCAAGAATTGCGAAGAGCTGCTGAAGATCGGCAAGGAGAAAGGATCGGCACAGCTGTCCAGTGAGGGTCGGCTGCGCATCGACCAGGTGACCCCCGCCATGCGCAACATCGTGCTCGGGCTGGAGGTGGGGCAGACCTCTCCCCCGATTGTGCAAAAAAACGGGGTTGGGGTGATCATGATGTGCGAGAAGGCGGCGCCCCCCAGTGCCCCGACCGTGCCGTCGCGTGAAGAAATCGGCGAGACCTTGATGCGGCAGCGCCTCGAGACCTTGGCGCGGCGCTATATGCGCGATCTGCGGCGTACCGCCTTTGTCGACGTTAGGGTATGAGCGCGATGGAGCTGCCGCTCGCCTTGACGATGGGCGAGCCGGCCGGCATCGGCGGTGAGATCGCCCTCAGGGCTTGGCGCGACCTGCGCGACGACCTTCCTCCCTTCTACTTGATCGACGATCCCGATCGGCTCGCGGCGCTGGCTCGGCGGCTCGACTGGCCAGTGCCGATTCGGTCGATCGACGCGCCGGATCGGGCGTCCTCCGTCTTCGCGGACGCGCTTCCGGTCGTACCGATCCACACACCTATTCGTGCCCAGCCAGGCCGCCCGGACCCTGGAGATGCGCCGGCGATCCTTGGCGCGATCCAAACCGCCGTCAGCGACGTGCGCAACGGGCGCGCCGCGGCGATCGTCACCAACCCGATCCACAAGGACAGCCTGTATCGAGGCGGCTTTCGCCATCCCGGACACACCGAGTACCTCGCCGAGCTCGCGGGGGCTGGTGCGGCTCCGGTGATGATGCTGGCGTGTCCGGGACTGCGCGTTGTCCCGGTTACCATCCATCTCGCGCTGCGCCGGGCAATTGAAACCCTGTCCTCGGCGGCCATCGTCCACGCCGGACGCATCACGGACGCGGCGCTGCGCCGCGATTTCGGTGTCGGCTCCCCGGTCCTCGCGGTCGCCGGGCTCAACCCGCACGCCGGAGAGGCCGGCAGTCTCGGCCGCGAGGAGATCGAGATCGTCGAGCCGGCTGTAGCCGAATTGCGTGCCGCCGGGATAGATGCGCGCGGCCCGTTGCCTCCCGACACGATGTTTCATGCCGAGGCGCGCAGCTCCTATGACGCGGCGCTGTGCATGTATCACGACCAGGCGCTGATCCCGATCAAGACGATCGACTTCCATGGCGGCGTCAACGTGACGTTGGGTCTGCCCTTTGTGCGGACGTCGCCCGATCATGGAACGGCGCTGGCGATCGCCGGCCGCGGTACTGCGCGGCCCGATAGCCTGATCGCCGCGCTGCGGCTGGCCGCTGAAATGGCTGCCAGGCGCTCGGGCCAACAGCTGAAGGGCGATCCACCTCCGCCCTCCTTGCCGCCGCTGCGCGAGGTGATCGCTCGGCACGGCATCGTTGCACGCAAGAGCCTCGGGCAGAATTTTCTTCTCGATCTCAATCTGACCGGCCGGATCGCTCGCGCCGCGGGGCCGCTCGAGCACGCGACGGTCGTCGAGATCGGACCCGGTCCGGGGGCTTTGACGCGGGCTCTGCTCGCCGCCGGGGCGCGCCGCATTTTGGCGATCGAGCGCGACCCGCGCTGTCTCGCCGCCCTCGGCGAGATTGCTACGGCGCATCCCGGCCGCCTCGAGCTGGTCGCCGGGGACGCGCTGCGGCTCGACCCGGTCGAGCTGTCGGATATGCCCCGCAAGATCGTCGCCAACCTGCCTTACAATATCGCTACCCCGTTGCTCATCGGCTGGCTCGATCGGATCGGCGAATACGAGAGCCTGACATTGATGTTCCAGCGCGAGGTCGCCGAACGCCTGACGGCGGTCCCGCGCAGCAAATCCTACGGACGGCTCTCGGTTCTGGTTCAGTGGCTGGCCGAGCCGCAAATTCTGTTCGATATCCCGCCGCGCGCCTTTGTGCCGCCGCCCAAGGTAACCTCGAGCGTCGTCCGCATCGTTCCGCGCCCGGAACCGCTCGCCCCTGCCGATCAGCCTGCTCTCGAACGCGTCACCGCCGCCGCATTCGGCCAGCGCCGCAAGATGCTGCGCTCCAGTCTGAAATCCCTCGGCGTGCCAGTCGAGCCGCTCCTCGCGCGGGCCGGCATTGTGCCGACTGCGCGCGCCGAGGAGCTCACGGTCCTCGAATTCTGCGCGCTCGCGCGCGTTCTAGGCAAAATTGATCGGGCTCTTGATCCGGGTAGTCCATCGAATAATTACGAATCGACTTTAGGTTGATGCTTGACCCGCGGCCGCGAATCGACAGGTATTGTTGGATGAAAAAGCACATCATAACGATCGCCGGCTCGCTCGGATCAGGGAAATCTTCAACAGCGAAGGCGGTGGCTTCTGCGCTCGGGTTTCGGCATTTTTCGTCCGGCGATCTGTTCAGACGGATCGCGGCCGAGCGCGGTGAGTCGATAGAAGCGATGAATATTTCAGCGGAAGTGCAACGAGATATAGACCTCAAGGTCGACAACCTGCTGCAAGACATGTACCGCAAAGAAGAAAAACTGACCATCAACTCGCGGATGGCGTGGCATTGGATGCCTGGCTCGTTCAAGGTGTTTTTGGTGCTCGATCGCGACACCGCTGCCGAACGCATTTTCAACGATTTGCAGGGAGGGGGGCGAACCAGCGAAGATGCGGGATCGCTCGAAGAGGTGCGCAACAGCATCGATCGGAGATTTGCGAGCGAACAGAAGCGGTATGCCCGGCTCTACGGGCTCAACCCGACTGATCCTTTGAATTTCGACATCGTGATAAACACGCGGCGCAACGATTTGAAAACGGTAACATCGATCGTATTGGCGGCGTACCGGGCGTGGAGAGCGGCGGAAAACGACGTCTAGCCTGCCGAGTTCATTCGATGTTTTGCACCTGCTCGCGGAATTGTTCGATCGCCGCCTTCAAGGATAGCCCCACTCGGGTCAGCTCGATGTCGGCTGATTTCGAGCACAACGTATTGGCTTCGCGGTTCAGCTCCTGGCAGAGGAAATCGAGACGGCGCCCCACCGCCTCGTCCTGCCGGAGCAGATCGGCAGTCTGATCGAGATGCGCCCGCAGGCGCTCCAGCTCCTCGCGGATATCCGAGCGGGCGATGAGGAGGGCCATTTCCTGCGCGACCCGCTCCTCGGGCAGGCCCGGGGCGAGATCGGCGACATTCGCCAACATTGTCTGCAGCCTTTCGCGAATCGCCGCCGGCTGGGCCGCCGCGCATCCCGCCGCCGCATCCACCAGGGCCGCCATCTCCGCGACCTGGCTGTGCAGCACGGCGGCGAGACGCGCGCCTTCCTCCGCCCTGGCGCCGGCCAGCGCGTCGAGCGCTCTCACCCAGCTGTCGCGAACGGCATGGCGGCGTTGCTCGAGCACAGCATCCGGTTCGTCGTCGACCGTCTCCACTACGCCGCGCAGCGCCAGCAGCCCGTCGATGCGCGGCGGCGCCGCCTCGATCTCCCTCGCCAGCTCGTTCATCAGCGCAACCAGCTGGGTCAATGTCTCGCGATTGACCCGCACTACCGCGGGCTGGGTGCGAACCACGGCGAGGGTGGCGGAAAAGTTGCCTCGGCGGAAACGCTGCGCCAGCAGCGCGCGAAGCTGAGGCTCCAGCGAATCGAAACCCGGCGCCAGCCGAAGCCGCAAATCGAGTGACTTGCCGTTGACGCTCTTGATCTCCCAAACCCAGCTGACACCGAGCTCGTCACCCTGCGCCCGCGCAAAGCCGGTCATGCTGACAATACCCACGTCGAGCGTTCTCCCGCTGATCAGCGCTTCGGTTATACGATGTTACCGGACGGGCGGACCCGGCTTTTCGTCGGGGATTGCGTGAACCGGCATGTCGCGCTCCGGTTCGACCGCGGCGCTGTGGCGGTATTGCGAGATGTTTCGCGTGTGTTCGGCGAGCGTCGTGGCAAAGACATGGCCGCCCGCTCCGTCGGCTACGAAATAAAGCTCATCGGTGAAAGCCGGGCGTGCGGCGGCTCGCAGCGCCGATATGCCGGGATTGTCGATCGGGCCTGGTGGAAGCCCTTTGGTTACATAGGTGTTGTAGGGCGAGAGAGTTGCCAGGTCGGTGCGGGTCAGCGGACGTTCGAGCCGTTTCGAGCCCCGATCGCTCAAGGCATAGATCACCGTAGGGTCCGATTGCAGGCGCATCCCCAAGCGCAGCCGGTTCACGAACACCGCCGCGATACGGGCCTGCTCGTCCTCCCGCGAAGCTTCCTTCTCGACCAGTGAGGCAAGGGTCAACAGCTCTCGCGGTGTCGTGAACGGTAAGTCGAAATCGGCGCTCCGCCCAGACCTCGGCGAGGGCACGCGCCATCGCCCGCTGCATGCGGTCGATCATATCCTTTCGACGGTCGCCGTACTCGTAAAGATAGGTTTCCGGCAGCAACTCGCCTTCGCTAGGCGGCGGGCCGGGATCCCCGTCGAGCGCAGGCGCGGCTTGCACCATCGCTAAGATTTCCGCGCTCGTCAGGCCTTCCGGGATGGTCAGCCGGTGCTTGACCGTCTTGCCGCCGGCGATGATTTCCATCGCCTGAAGCGAGCTCGTTCCGGCTGGAAACTCGTATTCGCCGGCCAGGAGCGCAGAGCTGCGGCCAGACAAAGTGGCGCCCAGTTCAAAGGAGCGCCGGTGCCGGATGATGCCCTGCTCCGCCAACAGCGAGGCGATATCGGAGAGGCCGGTATGCGGCGGGATCACGGTAGTGCGTGGTTGCGTCAGCGGGCCCGGCGCGGCGACATCGCGGTAGAGCCAATAGCCGGCTCCTCCCACGACGAGGAGGACGAGCGACACGGTAACCGCCGCCCAGGCCAAGACGCGAAAAAATCCCCGCATCAGTCGAGCCCGTTTCCCGCGGCCGCGCGTCTCGATCGTTCAGGGCGGCCCGACAAAGATCAGCGAGGCATTGGTGCCGCCGAAGCCGAAGGAATTAGAGAGCGCGTAGTTCACCCGGCGCTCCTTGGCCTGCTTTGGCACCAGGTCGATATCGCAGGACGGCGAGGGATTGTCGAGATTGAGCGTCGGCGGAACGACCCTATCGCGGATCGCCAGGATCGCGAAGATCGCCTCGACGCTGCCAGCCGCTCCGAGCAGGTGTCCGATCGCCGATTTTGTCGACGACATCGACAGCTCATAGGCATGGCCGCCGAACAGCCGCTTCACCGCGCCGAGCTCGATCTCGTCGCCGAGCGGGGTCGATGTGCCGTGGGCATTGATGTAATCGATCTTGTCCGGCGCAATGCCCGCGCGCCGCAAGGCGTTGCGCATCGACCGAAACGCGCCGTTGCCATCCTCCGCTGGAGCGGTCAGGTGAAATGCGTCGCCGGACATGCCGTATCCGATCACCTCGGCGTAGATCTTCGCTCCTCGCCGCCTGGCGTGCTCGTGTTCTTCGAGGACGAGGATTCCGGCGCCCTCGCCCATGACGAAGCCGTCGCGTTCCCGGTCCCACGGACGCGATGCCCGCGGCGGGTCGTGGTTGAACCCGGTAGACAGCGCGCGCGCCGCTGCAAAGCCGGCGAGACCGAGGCGGCAGATTGCCGCCTCGGTTCCGCCGCAAACCATGACATCGGCGTCATCGAGCATGATCAGCCGCGCCGCATCGCCGATCGCATGCGCCCCGGTCGAGCAAGCGGTCACCACGGCGTGGTTGGGTCCGGTGAAGCCGTAGCGAATCGAGACATGGCCGGAGGCGAGGTTGATCAGATTGGCGGGAATGAAAAATGGCGTAAGACGGCGCGGGCCGCGTTCGTGCAAGGTCAACGCACCATCGGTTATTCCGGGCAGCCCGCCGATGCCGGAGCCGATCATCACGCCGGTGCGCTCGCGCGCCTCCTCGGCTTGCGGGGTCCAGCCGGCATCTTCGACCGCTTGGGCGGCTGCGGCGAGCGCATAGACGATGAACCCGTCCATTTTGCGCTGGTCCTTGGGCGGCACCCAATCATCGGCGTTGAAGAGGCCCGAGGCGGTCTCGCCGCGCGGCACCTGTGCGGCGATCTTGACCGGCAGGTCGGAAACGTCGAACGACTGGATCGTTCGAACGCCCGACATTCCCTCGACCAAATTGTTCCAGTTCCGTTCGAGGCCGATCCCGAGGGGGGTCACCAGCCCCATGCCGGTCACGACGACGCGTCGCATGGTCTTCTCCTCACCTGCGCGAGGTGGGAATGCCGGCATGCGACCTGGAGTGGGAAAGTTCGGCAGCGGGCGGCTCAGCTGTGCGTTTCGATGAAGCTGACCGCATCCTTCACCGTCACGATCTTCTCGGCCGCGTCATCCGGGATCTCGCACCCGAACTCCTCCTCGAAGGCCATCACCAGCTCGACGGTGTCGAGGCTGTCGGCGCCGAGATCGTCGATGAAGCTGGCGTTTTCGGTCACCTTCGATTCGTCGACGCCCAGATGCTCGACGACGATCTTCTTGACCCGATCAGCGACGTCACTCATCCGTTCTTATCCTCAGTGGCTTGCTGGAAATCGTTGACGCACCAAATGCCTTGGCGCTGTAGGCCGCGATGGGCGCCGCCCTCCCCGGATCGCCTTTAGGGACCGCCCTCAGGGACCGCCCTCAGGGACCGCCTAGACATCAGAGTCACGGCGCGGTCACATAGCATGTTTCCCCGGCACTGCAAATCGGCTGCTCCGGGGAGCGGTTCGATCGCTTCATACCATGACCATACCGCCATTGATGTGCAAGGTCTGGCCCGTGACATACGCCGCTTCGGCACTCGCCAGGTAAACGACTGCCGCAGCCACCTCCTCCGGGGCGCCGAACCGGCCGGCGGGAATCGCTTCGACGAGCCGCGCGCGTTGCTGCACCGTCAATTTGTCGGTCATCGCCGTCACGATCAGGCCCGGTGCGACGCAATTCACGGTAATCCCGCGCCCGGCAATTTCGGCAGCGATCGATTTAGACATGCCGATCATCGCGGCCTTGGCCGCGGCATAGTTCGCCTGCCCGGCATTGCCGCTGACCCCGACGACCGAGCTGATCCCGATGACGCGTCCGTGGCGGCGACGAACCATGCCGTGCAGCACCGTGCGGGTGAGGCGGAACTGGGCCGTCAAGTTGACCTCCAGAACCGAGTGCCAGTCCTCCTCCTTCATCCGCAGCGCCAGCGCGTCACGCGTGATCCCCGCGTTGTTGACGAGAATGTCGACCCGGCCCATTGCCGCCTCGGCCTCCTTGGCCAGTCGTTCCGGCGCGGTCGGATCCGTGAGGTCGGCCACGCCGACATGAACTCGCGCGCCAAGCTCGCCCGCCAGTGCTTCGAGCGCGGCGGAACGTGTTCCCGCCACCATGATCTCCGCGCCTTGACAATGCAGCGCCTTGGCGATCGCCCCGCCGATCCCGCCGGAGGCTCCGGTCACCAACCCGGTCTGGCCAGACAGATCGAACACTCGCGAAACCTCTACCAGTGATCCCGTTAGCCACACCCCTTGTATCAAAACAGAGTTGAAAAGCGCTGCCATTTCAAAGGCAAGATCGTCATTCCGGGACGGCCCATAGGCCGGGCCGGGAAGCAATGAACACCGGCTCCTGAAGCCTTTCGCGGAGGCCCGTGCTCATGGGTTCCGGGCTCGCGGGCGGAGCCCGCGCCCGGGAATGACCCAACCCAGCTTATAGCTCTTCGATCAAACTCGCGATTTCTGAGGGCGTCTCGACGGAGCATGCCGAGAGATCCGGGTCGATCCGCTTGACGAGCCCGGTGAGCACGCGGCCGGTTCCAATCTCGACGATCTCTTCGACCTCCTCCTGCTTGAGAAAGAGCATGCTCTCGCGCCACCGCACCATCGCCGTCACCTGTTCGACGAGGCCGCGCTTTATCCTTGTCGGATCGCGCGTTGCGGTGGCCGACACATTGGCGACGAGCGGCACCGCGGGCGGCTGCAGCGTAACCCCGCCGAGCGCTTCCGCCATGACTTCGGCCGCCGGGGCCATCAGCGGCGAATGAAACGGCGCACTGACCGGAAGCGAGATCGACCGCCTCGCCCCATTCGCCCGACCGATCGCAATCGCGCGTTCGACCGCTTGTCGGTGCCCGCTCACGACGACTTGGCCCGGAGCATTGTCGTTTCCCACCGCACATACCTGGTCCGGGCCGGCAGCTTCCGCCGCAACCGCCTGCCCTTGCTCCAGGTCGAGGCCGAGCAGCGCCGCCATCGCTCCCTCGCCGACCGGGACGGCCTCCTGCATTGCCCGGCCGCGCAGCTTGAGCAGGCGCGCCCCATTCCCGATGGTGAGGGTACCTGCTGCAGCGAGTGCCGAATATTCACCAAGCGAATGCCCCGCCACGAAAGCGGCGTGCCGGGTGAGGACGAAACCGCCTTCCGCCTCGAGGATGCGAATGACCGCTAGGCTCGCCGCAAGCAACGCCGGCTGGGCGTTTTCGGTGAGGGTAAGCTCGCTTTCCGGTCCTTCGAACATGAGTCGCGACAGGTTTTGCGACAAGGCGTCGTCCACTTCCTCGAAGACCTGGCGCGCCGGCGCAAACGTCGCCAGCACGCGCCCCATGCCGACCGCCTGCGAGCCCTGTCCCGGAAATACGAATGCCCGCTTCATGCGGAACCGCGGTCCCCCTTCGCCGGCCTCCCCGCACTGGTCGATGCGGGCCGCGTGGTGATAGCGGCGCCACGCCCGTTGTCAAGGAGGCGTTGCGTCCTCATGTTGCGCCAGCGCCGGCCTCCCATATAATGCGGAGATTCAACCCTTGCCGGCTCGGCCGGCTCGATTCGGCGCGCGCTCGCGCCCCGAATCCTCACTAGCCATAAGGGATACGCTCCACAATGCCACTGTACGAGAACGTGTTCATCGCGCGCCAGGACATTTCCGGCGCCCAGGTTGATGCGCTCGCCGACACTTTCACTCAGCTCGTCGCCGACAATGGCGGCGAGGTGAAGAAGCGCGAGTACTGGGGGCTGCGCAACTTGATGTATCGCATGCGCAAAAACCGCAAAGGTCACTACGTGCTGCTGAATCTCTCGGCGCCACCCGCTGCTGTGGCCGAGCTCGAGCGGACCATGCGGATCAACGAGGATGTGATCCGCTATATGACGATCCGCGTCGACGAGTTGGAGGACGGGCCTTCGGTTGTCATGCAGAGCCGCGGCAGCCGCGACGATCGCCAGCGGCGCGGCGATCGGGAGAGATCGGGTGATGGACGCGAGATGGAGCGGCCTGCCGCCGAGCGTCCCGTCCCTCAGCAGGCGGTCCCCGAGCACCCGGTTCCCGAGCAGGCGGTTCCCGAGCAGGCGGTTCCCGAGCAGGCGGTCCCCGAGCAGGCGGTCCCCGAGCAGGCGGTCCCCGAGCAGCCGGTCCCCGAGCACCCGGTCCCCGAAACGGCGGAGGCGTAAGTGGAAAGCCAATCGCCCGGCGGCTCGGGGCGCGGCGCGGCGGCGCGCCGTCCGTTTTTCCGCCGGCGGAAATCCTGTCCGTTCTCCGGACCCAATGCCCCCAAGATCGATTACAAGGACGTCAAGCTGTTGCAGCGCTTCATCTCGGAGCGCGGCAAGATCGTGCCGAGCCGCATCACCGCGGTCTCGACCAAGCGACAGCGCGAGCTGGCCCAGGCGATCAAGCGGGCGCGCTTTCTGGGTCTGCTGCCGTATCTGGTGAAATAGCAGTTCCGAGTCAGCGTAGCCCTGGGCGGGCATCGCCGTGAGCCGACGGGGGTTCGCCGGAGTGTCGGTGGTCTGCGGAGCGCTCGCAGCCGGACCGTATCTGCTGGTGCTGACTGGTTCGACCGGGTCGATGATCCTAGTCTATCTCGCGCAGCTGCCGCTTTTTGCCGCCGGGCTGTGGCTCGGGACGGGCGCTTCGGCGTCGGCCGGGTTCGTCGCGGCGCTGATCCTGGCGGGTGCCGGCAACCTGTGGGCGGCCGCCCTTTTTGCGGCGCTGAATGTCGTTCCGGTCGTCCTGCTGGTGCGCCAATCCTTGCTGGCCAGGACGGGCCCCGGAAATTCGGTCGAATGGTATCCGCCGGGCCTCATGACGGCTTGGCTGACCGGCTTCGGCTTGGCGGCAGCCGCAGTCACGTTCGTTTTTTTTGCAGGCCTGCAAGGGATGCAGGCGGCGTTGCGCGAGGCGATGGCTCCTGCCCTCGACGGCCAACTCGGCGAGTTTACTCCCGAGCTGGATGAATTGCTCGCCGTCGTCGCCTTCATTCTCCCCGGTGTTGTCGCCGCCTCGTGGATGGTGATGACAGCGAGCAACGCAAGCCTTGCCCAAGGCTTGCTGGCCCGTTTCGGAGCGAGCTGGCGACCGTCTCCCGATCTCGCGGCGCTCGGCCTCCCGATGTGGATCCCGGTGCTGCTCGCCTGTGCTTCCGGGGCGACGCTCCTTGGCGGAACCGCGCGCTTTATCGGCGTCAACGTGCTGATCGTGTTGGGCGTGCCGTTCTGCCTCGCGGGCCTTGCCGTGCTCCATACGGTGGCGCGCCGGTTCCCACGTCCGGCGGTCGCCCTTGTGACGTTCTATTTGCTGGCCGGGATCTTGGGCTGGCCGCTCCTGCTGATTGCCCTTTTGGGGTTGCTCAATTCGCCGCTCGGTCTACGGCGGCGTTTCGCCTAACCTTTGAGATTGGAGGAATTTGAATGATCGAACTGATCCTGCTCGAGAGGGTCGACAAGCTCGGCCAGATGGGCCAACTCGTTAAAGTGAAGCCCGGCTACGCCCGGAACTATTTGTTGCCTCAGAAGAAAGCAATGCGCGCGACAAAAGAGAATTTGACGTATTTCGAGACGCAGCGCGCTCAGCTCGAAGCCAACAACCTGCAGCGCAGGACCGAAGCGACGGAAGTCGGCGGCAAGATCGAGGGTCTGACTGTCGTGATCATCCGCCAGGCCGGCGAAAGCGGGCAGCTCTACGGCTCGGTTTCGGCCCGCGACATCGCCGATGCGGTGACGGCGGCGGGTTTTACGATCGAGAAGCGCCAGGTCGTCCTCGATCGGCCGATCAAGAATTTGGGCCTGCATGCGGTGAAGGTCGTGCTCCATCCGGAATTATCGGTGACAATCACCGCCAATGTCGCCCAGTCGGCAGAGGAGGCCGAAATGCAGGCCAAAGGGATCGACCCGTTGCGCCTGCGCGACGAGGAGGAAGAAGAAGCCCGCGCTGCGGCGGCGCAGACCGGTCCCGCTGCCGCCTAGCGATCGAAGCTCTTGTATTCAATCGGTAAAATGCCAAGATATTGGGAGGTCCGTTCTCAATTCGGTCGCGCACCGATGCTGCTGTCGCGTCTGCTCGAGCGATTTATCACGATCGGCCGCCTGCGGGTCATAGACGCCGGCGGGTCACTCCACACATTCCGCGGATCCGGCGGACCAAGCGTAACCATCCGGCTTCACGATCCGGCGCTGCATTGGAAACTTGTCGCGCGGCCTCGCCTCTACTTCGGCGAAGCTTTTATGGACGGAAAGCTGACGATCGAGGAGGGCAGCCTCTACGATCTGATCGATCTGTTCACGATCAACCTCGAAGCCATGCCGGCGGGGCTGCCGGCGCGGCTGCTTAACGGCTCCGTCACGCTGTTCCGCCGAATTCATCAATATAATCCTCTGCCGCGCGCGCGTCAGAACGTAGCGCATCACTACGACTTGTCGGACCAGCTCTACGAGCTGTTCCTCGACCGAGACCGGCAGTATTCCTGCGGCTATTTCCGCGACGGTGCCGAGGATCTCGATGCCGCACAGCTCGACAAAAAGCGGCACATCGCGGCAAAGCTTCTGGTCCAACCCGGTCAAAGGGTGCTCGACATCGGCTCGGGCTGGGGTGGCCTCGCGCTCTACCTCGCCGGCGAATGCGGTGTCCAGGTGACGGGTCTGACCCTATCGGTCGAGCAGCAAAAGTTGGCGACGAGGCGTGCCGTGGCGGCGGGGCTCTCGGACCGGGTCAAATTCTATCTGCGCGACTACCGCGAAGAGGCCGGGCGTTACGACCGCATCGTGTCGGTCGGCATGTTCGAGCATGTCGGGCTCAATCACTACCGAGCCTTTTTCGCCAAGTTGAAATCCCTGCTGGCGCCCGATGGCGTGGCGCTGCTGCACTCGATCGGGCGCAAGGATGGACCGGGCACGACCAGTCCTTGGATGCGCAAATACATCTTCCCCGGCGGATATGTGCCGGCCCTTTCCGAAGTCCTGCCGATCATCGAAGAGTTGCGGCTGTGGGTCACGGATATCGAAGTTCTGCGCCTGCATTACGCCGAGACGCTGAGAGCGTGGCGGCGGCGGTTCGAGCGAAATCGCGACCGCGTCAAGGCCCTCTATGACGAGCGCTTCTGCCGGATGTGGGAGATGTACCTTGTCGGCTCGGAAATCGCGTTCCGGCGGCAGGATCACATGGTTTTCCAGATGCAGCTCGCCAAAACCGTCGACGCGGTGCCGCTGACCCGCGACTACATGCTCGACTGGGAGCGCGAGCACAGCGGCGCCGCAGACCGCGCGGCGTGAACTGAGCGGCAGATTCGCGGCCATCATTTTCCCAAGCGTTAGTCGCAACCCATCCCCGCCTTACACAGGCTGGGGATCGAATTTCGCGCGGGGTCCTCTTTCGGCCGGTGGTACCCTGCCGGTGAATGGAAACAAACGTGACCTCCCGGGTAGCGCCGCTGCGCGAGCCCAACCCCGAGCTTCTCCGGACCCCGCCCTACAACACTGAAGCCGAACAGGCCTTGCTCGGCGCCATACTGATCAACAACACGGCCTATTACCGGGTCGGCGAATTCCTCCAGCCCGAGCACTTCGGCAATGCCGTGCACGGCCGCATCTTCGCGGCTATCGGCAAGCTCTTGGGCCGTGGCCAGATCGCCAACCCGGTCACTCTGAAGAACTTGTTCGATCAGGATGGTGCGCTGACCGAGATCGGCGGGGCGCAGTATCTGGCGCGTCTGGCGGGGGCGGCAGCGGCGATCATCAATGCCGAGGACTACGGCCGCTCCGTGCACGACCTCTACTTGCGGCGCGAGCTGATCGCGCTCGGCGAGGACGTGGTCAACGACGCGTTTCGCCAAGATCTCGACGATCCGGCGCGCGAGCAGATCGAACGGGTCGAAAAAAAGCTGTTCGACCTGGCGACGACCGGGGAAACGGAGGGTGGGTTTCGCGCGTTCGGCACCGCGCTGACGAGCGCGATCCTCAACGCCGAGGCCGCTTTCAAGCGCAGCGGCAAGACTGTCGGGGTCGCCACCGGGTTTGTCGATCTCGATCGCAAGCTGGGCGGGCTGCACCCCTCAGATCTGGTCGTCCTCGCCGGCAGGCCGTCGATGGGCAAAACGGCGCTCGCTACCAACATCGCGTTTTACGCGGCGCGAACTTACCTGCCGGCGATCGCCCCCGACCCGAAAAAGGCCGCCGAGGACGGGGCGGTCGTCGGCTTCTTTTCGCTCGAAATGTCGGCGGAGCAGCTCGCCACCCGGATACTCGCCGAGGAGTTGGGTGTCTCCTCAGACCGTATCCGGCGCGGCGATGTCGGCCATGAGGATTTCGACAAGTTTGTCCAGGCGAGCCAGCAATTGGCGGCACTGAAATTGTTCATCGACGACACGCCGGCATTGTCGGTGGCGGCGGTGCGCACGCGCGCCCGGCGCCTGAAGCGCCAGCAGGGCCTGGGGCTGATTGTCATCGACTACCTTCAGCTGCTGCGCCCCTCGAGCCAGACCCGTGCGCAGGAGAACCGCGTACAGGAAATCTCCGAGATCACCCGCGGGCTGAAGGCGCTGGCCAAAGAGTTGGATGTTCCGGTGCTGGCATTGTCGCAATTGTCCCGCGCGGTCGAGCAGCGTGAAGACAAGCGCCCGATGCTGGCCGATCTGCGCGAATCCGGCTCGATCGAGCAGGACGCCGATGTCGTGATGTTCATATTCCGCGAAGAATACTACCTGTCGCGCGAGCCGACCCGCCGGCCCGACGAGCCGGAAAACAAATTCAGCGATCGTTACCAGGAATGGCACGAGCAGCTGAAAAAGGTGCATGGGCTCGGCGAAATCATCGTCGCCAAGCAGCGGCACGGGCCGATCGGCGCGGTCAAACTCCGTTTCGATGCCGAAACCACCAAGTTCGACAATTACATGGCCCCCGATCATCTGCCGACCGCGAATTTCTAGCGCCACCGTAGGATTGAAATTGCTTTGTCGCGCGAAGCGCTCCTCGCGATGACGCCTGTGACGTTACTGCCGATCGCCGTTCTCGTCAGGGAGCGGGACGAGGCTGATCCGGTTGCGCCGCACGGTCAGGGCGAGCCTGCCGTGCTTCAAGGCCAACGCGTCCTTGCCGAAAATTTCGCGGCGCCACCCGAAAAGCGGCTTTACCGGCGCCTCGTCATCGGCGGCGATCGCTTCGAGATCATCGGCGGAGGCGAGCAATTTTTGCGCCACCTGATGGTCGTCGCAGCGCTGCTTCAATAAGACGCGCAACAACTCGATCAGCGGGCCGAGACCGGGCGGCGAATCGGCTCTCGCGACAGCCGGCGGCTCGAGCGCCCCGGTGTCGGCCTGCCCGCGTTGCACCGCGTCCAGGATCTCACTCCCAAGTTTGCCCTCGGCAATGCCCTTGCCGAGGCTGCGGGTCCGCGCCAGCGCCTCGATGGAGCGCGGAGCATGGGCGGCGATCTCCATCACCGCCTCGTCCCGCATGATGCGCCCGCGCGGCAGGTTGCGTTGCCGCGCCGCCGTCTCGCGCCACGCCGCCAACTCTCGCAAGACGCCGAAAAACCGCGCATCGATCCGGCCGCGCAGCCTAAACCGGCGCCACGCCTCGCCCGGATCGCCGCGGTAGGTCTCGGGGTTGGACAGCTCGGCCATTTCCTCGGCGAACCAGCTCGCCCGGCCGTTCGACGCGAGCTGTTGCTGCAGCTTTTCATAGACGGTGCGGAGGTGGACGACATCGGCGAGGGCATAGCGGATCTGCCGCTCGGTCAGCGGCCGATGCGACCAGTCGGTAAACCGGGAGGATTTGTCGAGCGAGGCTCGGGCGAGCTTGGCGACCAAAGTCTCATAGCTCGCCGCATCGCCAAAGCCGCAGACCATGGCGGCGATTTGGGTGTCGAAAAGCGGCGCCGGCACCGCGCCGGACAGGTTGAAGAAGATCTCGATATCCTGACGCGACGCGTGGAATACCTTCAATGTGCCCGGATTGGCCGTCAGAGCGAGGAGCGGCGTAAGGTCAATCCCCGGGGCGAGCGCATCGATGGCCGCCGCTTCCTGTGGGCCCGCCACCTGCACGAGGCACAGGATCGGCCAATAGGTCCGCTCGCGCATGAACTCGGTGTCGACCGCAATAAAGCTGGCGTCCTTTTGACGCTCGCAAAAGCCGGCCAATGCGTCCGTGTCCGTGATTACTGTCATGCTCGACGCTATACCGCGAAAACCATGGGGTGGAAACCCATCAGCCTATTGGGCTTCCTCTCGCCCCTTAAGGGTGGAGACGGATTCCTCACCGCCCTTCAGGGGGGAGATGATTTGCATCTTTAAGCGCCTTCGCGGGGGCGACAATAGCCGGTATGAAGACCGGACTCCATTTGAGCGGCGGATTATGACAGGAGATTGGTGATGGGGAAGAAAATCGCGGTCGTCGGGGTCGGAGCGGTCGGCGGTTATACCGGGGCGCATATGGTGCGGGCCGGCGAGGACGTGACGTTCATCGACATGTGGCCGGCGCATGTCGATGAAATGAAGAAGAACGGCTTGCGCATCACGCATCACGAGGGCGAAGAGCCGTTCACGGTCAAGGTTCGGGCGTTGCATTTGACCGATGCGCAGCATCTCGCGAAGGAGGCGCCGATCGACATCGCCTTCGTCTGCACGAAATCCTACGACACGCAATGGGCGGCGATGATGATCCGCCAGTATCTGGCGCCCGGCGGCTATCTCGTCTCATTGCAGAACTGCATGAACGAGGAGACGATCGCCGGTGTCGTCGGCTGGGGCAAGACGATGGGCTGCATCGCCAGCAACATCAGCGTCGGTCTCGTCGAGCCGGGCCATGTCCATCGCGGCGGGGTCAAGGGCGGCGCGGCGCACACGGTCTACCGCACCGGCGAAGTCCACGGCGCGATCACCGAGCGGGCGCACGAGGTGTGCCGGCTGGTCTCCTACGCGGACAGCGCCAAGGTCACCGACAATCTGTGGGGCGAGCGCTGGTCGAAGCTCGTCGCCAACACGATGGCGAACGGGGTGTCGGCCTGCACTGGGCTTTCCGGCGCGCAGATCGCACAGAACGAGGCGATCCGCCATTTCCAGGCGCGGCTCGGCAGCGAGGCGATCCGCATCGGCGAGGCCCGCGGCTACCGGCTCGAAGAGATCGACCATCTGCCGCCCGAGACGATCGCCCGCGCCGGCGAGGGCGACGCCGCGGCGTTGAAGATCTATGACGAGCGGCGCCTGTCGCGGGTCGGGCGCGGCTCGCCGGACCAGCGGCCGTCGATGGGCCAGGACATGGCCAAGGGCCGGCGCACCGAGATCGAGTTCCTGAACGGCTTTGTCGTGCGCGAAGGCGAGCAGGTCGGCATCGCAGGCCCGCGCCAACGAGCGCCTCGTCGACATCGTCAAGCAGGTCGAGCGCGGCGAACTAAAACAGGACCCCCGCCACATCACCGACCTCCGGCTGAACTGACTTCGGCTTCCCGCTTACCCCAACCTCTTCCCCGCAGGCGGGCACCTGAGCTATACAGCAACGCAGCAACGAAAACTATGAACTGGAATTTAGGACTATGTGAATACCTCAAAACCCTTTCCATAATGGAGCGTTATGCGACTTTAACGCGGACGCTGATCGGCGGCGAAAACACAACCAGAATATCTCTCCTGTTTGTGATGTTACAACGGTGGGTCGCATCTCGCTCCTCGCGTCCGAAACCCTAATTTGTGCAGAAATGCGATTGTGGCGCGCGTCTAAACGACAATGGAGAGCCTCATTACGCTCTTCTGGAAGCGGGTATTTGTCAGGCCAAATCATGAGCATGACTCCGCTTGCAACGCGCCCTCGATTTAGACGTGAAAATCGCCTTCTACAGTCGGGAATGCCGGGAACGTCGGACTTAATCGTCAGCAACATGGAGGACCTGAGGATGCTCAGGCAAAACCCTCGCCGCTGTCGGCTTTTTGGGTTTGACCGCCAACCCCGCGAGGGCGGCTAATTTCATGCAAGTTGTGCCTCGCTCTATATCGAAGAAAGCTCCTTTTCGGTAACAGTACATTGGTGAGCTTTTGCCAAGGCCTCGTAATTCTTAACCTGCAAAACGGTAAATTAACGGGTTGTCCCAATGCTGCTAATTCCGATGGCAGTAATAGCGATGGTATTCCTTTGGGGGCTTTGTAGTGAAATTGGCGTAATGGATATTACCGGGGTTAATCAATCACCTGAAAACATTCAAGTGACGATATCGAACGGATCGTGGGTGAACATCACAAATGCTGATTACCGGATATACCGCAATATGCACTCGTCATCACAGATCTTATTCCGCCTGCATCCTCAACGCCGACCAATGCAGCATTTGGCGGTAGTTGCGTTGCTCGCAGTGCTTTCTGATTAGCCCGGCGAATCGCCAGCAACATTGGAGGAACTAGGATGCTTTCAGCAAAACACTCGCCGCGGTCGGCTTTTTGGGTTTGACCGCCAGCCCCGCGATGGCGGCTAATTTCATGCAAATTGATTTACCACCCAATACTGCAGTGAATTCCTCCGGATCCAGCTGGTGGTACTGCTCTCGAAGGCACCATAATTCTTAACCTGCAAAACGGAAATCTAACCGGCTGTCCGAATGGCAGTAGTGCTAATACTGGGAGTAACATTAGTATTCCTTTGGGGAATTGTATTAATAATTGGAGTAATGGATATTACCGGGCGTTAATGATTTGCCGGCAAACATCCAATTTGCGACAACAGTTTATCAGTCGCTGCCAATTGTGCTAATATTACAAATACTGATTTCTGGATTTATCGCAATATGCACTGCCTTCACAACGTTTCGTTCCGCCTGCATCCTTCAATTCCGACCGATGCAGTATTTAGTGGTAGTTGTATTGCTCGCAGTGCTTTCTGATTAACCCGGAGGCGCACTAAAAGGGAGAGAGAATCCACCTCTCTCCCTCGGCGGTGCAACGCCTTCCAGGATGTTTCGCAGCCATATGAAGGTAAGCCTCTTAGGAACACGCAGAACAAATATTTCGAGCCGGTGAACATTTTCTGCCGAAGCGCAGAACAATATCCGCGGAGATTGCAGCAACGAGCTTCTTAGGGCACATCGCCCAGGTTTGAGTCGCTGATCGGCTAGGAATCCATCCGCTGACCCCCGCTTTTACGGGCACTGCGCAAAAGTCGAGCAGACTGTGTGAAAAGTCGCATCAAGTGGATTCTCAGCGCGGCGCATGACGCGGTAGAATATGGCATGACGCATCTCTCGGGCCCCGACAGATCCCAGTTGTTACTCCTGCCGGAGGCGGTTGACGATTATGTCGGCCCGGACAATCCGGTGCGCTTCATCGATGCTTTTGTCGATGGACTGGATCTTGCGGCAGCGTCGTTTATCCATGTTGAGCCGAAGGTGACAGGCCGCCCGGGCTATGCGCCCGCCGATCTGCTGAAGCTGTACATTTACGGCTATCTGAACCGGGTGCGGTCGAGCCGTCGGCTGGAGGCTGAGACCCATCGCAATATCGAGGTGATCTGGCTGCTGCGACATCTGAAGCCGGACTTCAAGACGATCGCTGACTTTCGGCGCGACAACCGAAATGCCTTCCGCCACGTGTTCCGCGAATTTGTGCTGCTGTGTCGCCAACTGGACCTGTTTGGCCGGGAGCTGCTCGCAGTGGATGGCACGCGGATCAAGGCGGTCAACAACAAGGGTCGCAATTTCACCCGGGCGTCGCTGACCCAGTTCATCAAAGCCGCCGACGCTAGGCTCGAGGACTACCTTCAGCGCCTCGACAAGAGCGACGGCACGGAGAGCGCAACAGGCGGCTCGCGGGTCAAGAACCTGGCTGAAAAGATCGCCGCGATTCGGCAGCGGCGTGAGCGGCACAAGGACATGCTGGCGGAACTGGACCAGACGGGGGAGAGCCAGATCTCGCTCACCGACCCCGACAGCCGAGCGATGGCGGCGCATACGCATGTCGCGGTGGGCTACAATGTGCAGATCGCCGTTGATGCCAAGCACAAGCTGATCGTCGAGCAGCAGGTCACCAACCAAGTTGTCGATATGGGTCTGCTGGCACAGACCGCCGAACCGGCAAAAGAGGTTCTCGGCGTCGAGCGGATCGCGGTCGTGGCTGATCGGGGTTATTTCAAGATCGAGGACATCGAGGCCTGCGAGAAGGCCGGGATGGAGCCTTATGTGCCGCGTCCGCAGCGTGGTCCTTCGGTTAGAGCGGGCCTGTTCCGGAAAGATGAGTTCAGCTACAACTCAACCAGCGACAGCTTTCTGTGCCCGGCAGGTCAGCGTCTTCATCCCTATTCATCTTCTCTCATGCGGGGCTTGAAGAAGATCGATTACCGCAACAGCCAAGCCTGCCGAGACTGCCCGATCCGGTCGCAATGCACGGGCAATCAATTCCGCGCCGTATCTCGTCTCGAGAACGAGGCCGTATTGGATCGAATGCAGGCCCGCATCGCGCAGCGGCCAGACATTCTCGACCAACGCCGCGAGACGGTCGAACACCCGTTTGGCACGATCAAGCAGTGGATGAACCAGGGTGCGTTTCTGATGCGAGGGTTGGAGAAGGTTCGCGCCGAGTTCAGCCTGACCGCGCTCGCCTATAATCTCAGGCGCGTTCTCAATATCGTAAGTCTGCCAAAATTGATTGCCGCGCTCCCGGCCTAAAAACCGTGCCCTAGGCGCCTCTCGATCCAGTTCAGGGTGTTGTCGAATACGCGGCGTCGGACAAACCCTTCTCCATCGGATTGCCAGCTCAGAAAAACTCACATAGCAGTCTGCCAGCCGGTGGAGAAGCCGGCGCCGTTGCAAACAGTGTTTCCACACGGTCTGCAAGAATTATGCAACATGATTCGGCCGCTGAAACCGTTGAGCTTTTGTGGTTCACAAGTTACATGCGAAATGCGTCGGGAGGGCTTCGGCTCCGCGAAGCCGGCCTCGGCCATCGCCGCAGCCGGGACAGTTGAACCCTCCCGGCCAACCGCGCTCGAAAGATAATCCGCGCATGCGCTTTCTCTCGCAAAGCGCCCCGGAACTCGATTGAGTTCGGCAATAATCTCGCCCAGCGAATAAACCGCGCGACTGATAAAAGTCCCGCCGTCCGCCCGTTGCCCGCTGCTCTCGGCGGGATTTGATAAATAGATAATCATGCAATCGCCATATTCGCATTGTAATCTCCTGGGCATCGGCACCCGTGAGCGGGTGCGAGATTGCGATTGAAGGGGTTGCCGATGCCTGATCTCGACCAGATAAAACAGGCGGAACAGGGGGTGCGGGACCGGCGGGGCCGGTTCGCCAAAGCATGGACACCGGGCGCGGGCTCCGCCTGCGAGCCCCACGCGCTTCCCGGAATGATGATCTTGCCGTTGAAACGACGGTGATTTTTCGCCTTTGTTTTCCTGGGGCAGCGGGATTTTACCATTGCCACTTACCATCGACGTCGCGCACAATCGATCAACATGCGAACAGCGGGGGCGGGCACGACATGTTCTTTCGACAGTTCGGTTCACTGTTGGCGACTATTGTCGTGTGCTACTTCGCTTTGCTCGCCTGTTATCTGATCACTTGCGTGGTTGTCACGCGCCTGAACCGCCACGCAGTCAAAATCCAATCCTCGCGGCAGACGCCGACATCGCATATCAAGCGCGACTTCAGGCAGAGCGTTGTTTCGCTGGCGGTGATTGCTGGAATGCTCGGCGCCGGTCATTGGAGCTACACCACTCTTGGCTGGGGATTGCGGCCGCTGCCCGGCATTGGCGGGACGGTGTTGTCGGCCGTCGCCTCGCTCGTACTGTTCGACACCTGGTTCTATTGGTTGCACCGCCTCATTCACACGCGGTTTTTTTATCGGCGCGTGCATCGGTGGCACCATTTGACGATTACGCCGGTGGTGTGGTCCAACAACAGCGATCGCCTGGTCGACAATCTTTTCCTGCAATCCTATTGGTTGATCGCCCATTTCCTGATACCGATCGCTCCTGCGGTGCTGTTCGCACACAAGATCTATGATCAGATCACCGGCGTCATCGGCCATTCCGGCTACGAGCATGGCGGCCGATTGTGCTGGCCGCCATCGCCGCTCGTCGGCGTCACTCACCATGATCAGCATCATCAGTTCTTCCGCTGCAATTACGCGACGCATTTCAGCTGGTGGGACCGGATGATGGGAACGCTCCATCCCGACCATGACCGCGCGCTCAAAGCCAACCTGTCGCGGTCCGGTCGAACCCAAATCCTATGATTGGAGGCGCGCGGTATTCTTCACCATCACCGCGATGAAATAGCACCGCTCCTTGCGC
>CAVSTA010000031.1:0-186150 GCA_963730745.1 uncultured Alphaproteobacteria bacterium | reverse complement strand
GGCAGTGTCCTGAGGCGCTCCGGCGGCATGCCCCACAACCCCTCCGGCGGGGGCAGCATGGCAGCGCCGATGTCGCCCTGGCCGCCGCTCAGCACATCGATGAAGGCTTGGCGGTCCAAGGTCAGCGCCATCGCCCGCCGCAGATCGGGATTGTCGAACGGCGGCGCGTTGCGATTGACGATCAATGTGCTGCTGACGCCCCTCGGCCGCAATTCGCAAATCGCCTGAGGGTCCTGGCGCTCGATGTCCTTCAATAGCGGGACGGTCACCTCGTAGGGAAAGGTCATGTCGAGCTTTCCCGCGACGAAAGCCAGCAGCGCCGTCGAGCGGTTGGGGATGATCGTCCATTCGATGCCGTCGAGATAGGGCCGGCCCGGCTTCCAGTAATCCGGATTGCGGGTCAGCCGGATCGACTCGCCCGGCTTGTACGATACGAATTTGAACGGCCCGGTGCCGATCGGATGCTGGCGCATCTCCGGCGGCGGAACATGGCACGGATAGACCGGCGAATACCCGGAGGCGAGGAGCGCGATCAGCGCCGGCTGCGGCTGCTTTAGATGAAATGTAGCCTCGTGATCTCCGTCGGCGGTGACCCGATCGAGGTTCCAGTACCACGATTTGCGCGGGTTGATGCGGAACTTGGCAACCGACTTGCCGAGCAGCATGTCCCAGGTGCATTGGACGTCGTTTGCGGTAAACGGCTGCCCGTCATGCCAGCGAACGCCGTCGCGCAAGCGGAAGCTCAATTCCGTGCCGTCCTCGTTCCACGACCAGCCGGTAGCGAGTTCCGGCACGATCGACTGCAATGTGTTTTGCGGCACGTGCTGGTCGAAGATGACGAGATTGTTGAACACCGCCATCATCGGGGCGACGGTCGAAATCGTCACTTCCTCGAGGATCGACATGCTGGCCGGGGTGTCGCGATGAGCGACCTGAAGGACGCCCCCCGGTTTTTGCGCGAGCGCCGTCTCGGCGATAAGAGACGCAATCAGCAGTGCAGCCGCCGCCGCCGTCCTAGAAAGCTTGCGCATAAGCGCTATTGGTCGAGCCAGACGTCTTCCATGCGCCAGCCGTTGAAGACGCTGTTGATCATCAAGGTCAGCCCTTTGACGTAGGGCTGCCGGCAGGTCCCCCCGTTGCGGTAGAAGATGATCGGCCGGGCGTCGTCGGCCGCCAGCTTGCGCTCGATCTCCCACAGCACGGCTTTGCGGCGATCGGGGTTGGCCTCCCGCGATTGCCGGTCGATCAGTTTGTCGACCTCGGGATTACAATAGCCGCTCCAATTCACGCTCGCGCCGCAGCCGTAAAATACCTTGAGGATCGGATCGGGATCGGGCCCGCTGGTCTGCAAATTGAGCGCGGTGCTGTAATCCTTGCGCAGAATTTTCGGGTAATATTGCGCGGTCTCGACCAGTTCGAGTTCGCTATCGATGTAGACCTGCTTTAATTGGTCGGTCAGCAGAACGGCTGGATCTCGATAAATGGGCCAGTCCTGCGAGGTCACCTTGAGGTTCAGCTGGTGGTCGAAACCGTAGCCGAGCCCTTCCATGATCTGCCGTGCCGCGGCACGATTTTTTTGGATGTCGGGGTCGTAGCCCGGCAGCTCTTTCAGTATATCGGGCGGCATGCCCCATAACCCCGCGGGAGGGGGCTGCAGCACACCGCCGATCTGGCCTTGTCCTTGGGCGATCAGGTCGATGAAGGCCTGGCGATCGATCGAGAGCGCCATCGCTCGCCGCAAATCCGGGTTATCGAAGGGAGGCTTGTCGCGGTTGATGAGCAGATGCCGGTTGACGGCGCCAGGCGTCCAGTCGCAGATGGCCTGCGGCGCCTGGCCTGTGATGTCGTTCATTAGCGGGACCGTAAGCTGGAACGGCGCGGTCATGTCGAACTTTCCGGCGATGAAGGCCAACACCGCGGTCGCGGGGTCGGTGACGATCATATGTTCGATGCCGTCGAGATAAGGCCGGTCTGGCTTCCAGTAATCAGGGTTGCGCCCGACCTTCACGGATACCCTTGGCTTGAATTCGATCAATTTGAACGGGCCGGTGCCGATCGGGTGTTGGCGCATGTCGCGCGCCGGCACATGGCATGGATAGACTACCGAGAACCCGCTGGCGAGCAGCATTGGAAAAGCGGGCTGCGGCTGCTTCAGACGAAAAGTGACCTCGTAATCCCCGTTCGTACTGACCGCAGCGAGGTTGTAATAACTGGATTTGCGCGGATTGATGCGCAGCTTCTCCGGGCCCGTTTCCATCAGAAGGTCCCAAGTGCATTTGACGTCCTGGGCGGTGAACGGCTTGCCGTCGTGCCATTTGACGCCCCGCCGCAGTTGGAAGGTCAGACCGGTGCCGTCCTCGTCCCACGACCAGCTCGTCGCCAGGTCGGGCACGATCGATTGCAAGCTGTTCTGGGGCACATGTTGATCGAACACGACCAGGTTGTTGAACATGCCCATGATCGGCAATTCGCCGTTGGCAAACTCCTCGAGCATCGACAGGCTCGCCACGCTCTCGGGATTGTATATCCTCAGCGTGCCCCCGGCCTTTTGCGCGCATACCGTGCCGCCGCTCGAGAGTGCGATCAGCAACACAACCGCCGCTGCCGTGACACGGAGGTTAACCGCCATTTTTCTCCCTCCCTGTTCATCGTCAATACAGCGAATGCCGGTCAGCCTGCATGCTAGCCCCATTCATTGCGAGCGGAGCGAAGCAAACTCGGGCCGCTCAGTGCTCATTCGTTCGAGATTGCTTCGTCTCTGCGCTCCTCGCAATGACAACCCAACCCCGCGCGTGCGGCCCTTCGCTTGCGTTCTTCGCTATTTGTCGAGCCAGACGTCTTCGAAGCGCCAGCCGTTATAGATGCTGTTGACCATGATCGTCAGACCCTTGACCCAGGGCTGCCGGCAGGTGCCCCCGGCCGGGTAAAATATGACCGGCCGGATTGCAGTTTCCGCCAACATCCGTTCGAGCTGCCAGACGATATTTTTCCGCTTTTCCGGATCGGCTTGCATCGATTGTTCATCGACGAGCTTATCGAACTCGGGATTGCAGTATCCTGCATAATTTCGCGCTGCGCCGCAGACGAAATTCTCATAGAACATTTGATCCGGGTCATCGACGCCGGTCTCCATCGGCACAGCGCCAACCGCGTAATCCTTGCGCATGACCTTCGGGTACCACTGGGTGGTATCGACGATGTCGAGCTCGGCGTCGATATAGATCTCCTTTAGTTGCGAACTGAGGAGTACGGCCGGATCGCGCCAGGCCGGAATGTTCCGCGTCGATACCTTGGTGACGAGGCGGTTGTTCGGCCCGTAACCCAATTTCTCCATGATCTTCTTGGCTTCGCCGCGATTTTTTGCAACATCGGGGTCGTAGCTAGGCAAGGTCTTCAGCACCTCGGGCGGCATGCCCCAGACGCCCTCCGGCGGCGGCAGCATCGTCCCGCCGATATGGCCCACCCCATCGGTGATAATGTCGACGAACGCCTTGCGGTCGAGGCTCAGCGCCATGGCCCGGCGCAGTTCCGGATTGTCGAACGGCGCCACATTGGGATTGATCAGCATCGTGCGGGGAACGTTGACTGCGGTCACCTCGCAGATCGCCTGCGGCGCCTGTTCCTTGAAATCCTTGAACGTCGGGACGGTCACGCCATAGGGCGAGGTCACGTCGAACTTGCCGGCAAAAAATGCCAAATTGCTGGGCGCTCTTTCGCGCATGATCGTATATTCGATGCCGTCGAGATACGGCCGGCCCGGCTTCCAATAATCCGGGTTGCGGGTCAGCTTGATCGAGTTGTTCGGTTTGAACTCGACGAATTTGAACGGGCCAGTGCCGATCGGGTGCTGGCGCATGTCGCGCGCCGGCACGTGGCAGGGATAGATCGGGGCCCAGCCCGAGGCGAGCAATGCGATCAGCGCCGGCTGCGGCCGCCTGAGCTTAAAGGTGACCTCGTAGTCTCCCCGCGTCGTCACCTCCTCGACATTGCTGTACCAGGATTTGCGCGGGTTGATGCGCAGCTTGTCGCTGGCGGTGCCCATCAGCAGGTCCCAGGTGCATTTGACGTCGTTGGCCGTGAACGGTTTGCCGTCGTGCCATTTGACGCCCTGGCGCAGCGGGAAGGTCAGTTCGGTGCCCTCCTCGTTCCAGGTCCAGCCAGTCGCCAGATCAGGGATGACCGTTTGCAGACTGGTCTGCGCCACATCCTGCTTGTACATGACGAGATTGTTGAAGACGTGCATCATCGGCTGCAGGGTCGCGCGCGTCGCTTCTTCGAGGATCGACATGCTGGCCGGGCTGTCGAAATGCGAGAGCCTCAACACGCCGCCCGATTTCTGCGCATACGCGCCGCCCGCTCCGGCGATGACAGCGGCGAGCACGCCGAGCGCCGCGTACATCCGACAGGTTCCGGTCATTCTTCCTCCCACCGCCGCAGCCGGCCCGTTACTGATCGAGCCAGACGTCTTCCATACGCCAGCCATTGTAGATGCTGTTGACCATGACGGTCAGTCCTTTGACCTTGGGGTCCCAGCAGATGCCGCCTCGATTAAAGTAGATCAGCGGCTTGGCGTCATCCTCGGTCAGCCGCCGCTCGATCTCCCAGACGAGCCGCTTGCGCTTTTCCTGGTCCACTTCCATCGATTGCTGCTCAATCAATTTGTCGATCTCGGGGTTGCAATAGCCGTTGTAGTTGCCGACCCCACCGCAGGCATAGTTCTCGTAGAGCATCGCATCGGGGTCGTCGACCAGCGTGCCGGTTAGGTTGAGCGCGACGGCATAGTCCTTGCGTTGCACCTTGGGGTACCACTGTGCGGTGTCGACCGGCTCGAGCTCGCCGTTGATGTAGATCTCCTTCAGCTGGTCGATCAGGATCACCGCCGGGTCGCGATAGGGCGGGATATCGCGGGTGCTGACCTTGATGTGCAGCGGTTTGTCGGGCCCGTAGCCGAGCTGTTTCATGATTTCGCGGGCCTTGGCGCGATTGGCTGCAACGTCCGGTTCGTAGCCGGGGAGCTTTTCGAGCATGTCGGGCGGCATGCCCCACTGGCCGGCGGGTGGGGGCTGCATCGCCGCGGCGCGGAACCCTTTGCCCTCGGTTAGAATGTCGATAAACGCCTGTCGGTCGATCGCCAATGACATCGCCCGGCGCAGCTCGGGATCGTCGAAGGGCGGCTTCTGCCGGTTGACGATCAGATTGGTGCTGACGCTCCCGGGCGGCAGCTCGCATACCGCGTCGGGCCGCTGCCTCTGCAGGTCGCGGGTCAGCGGAATAGTCAGTGTACCGGCGAAGGTCAGCTCGTACTTTCCGGCGACAAAGGCGAGGATGGCGGTCGAACGATTGCGCAGCAGCGTGTACTCGATCGCATCGAGATGGGGCACGCCGGGCTTCCAGTAATCCGGGTTCCTCACCACCTTGATGAACTCGTTGGGCTTGAACTCCACGAATTTGAACGGGCCCGTGCCGATCGGATGCTGGCGCATCTGGGCCGGCGAGACGTGGCACGGATAGACCGGAGACATGCCGGTGGCGAGCAGCGCGATAAAGGCCGGCTGAGGCCGCTTCAGAATAAACGTCACTTCGTAATCGCCGTTGGGGACGACCTCGGACAGGTTGGCGTACCAGGACTTGCGGGGGTTGACGCGCAGCCGCTCCGCGGCCTTGCCTTGGATCAGGTCCCACGTGCATTTGACGTCGGCTGCGGTGAACGGCTTGCCGTCATGCCATTTCACACCTTGGTGCAGGTGGAAGACCAGCCTCGTGCCCTCCTCATCCCACGCCCAGTCGGTGGCGAGCTCGGGCACAATGTCGGAGAGGCTGTTCTGTGCGACGTGCTGGTCGAACAGCACGAGGTTGTTGAAAACCGCCATCATCGGGCGCTCGGCCACGACGGTCGTTTCCTCGTGGATCGACATGCTCGCCGGGCTGTCGATAATGTACTCCCTGAGGACGCCGCCTTGCTTTTGGGCGAACGCCTCTCCGCAGCCCATCGCCGCGGCCAAAATTCCCACCGCCGCGAGCGCGCATATCGGCCGCTTCATTTCTGCTGCCCTCCCTCGCCGGGCCACAGCCAAAAAGGCAGCATCCCTGCCGGAGTCCTCGGCCATGGCGCCAACGGGGGGAGCCTACCACAAGTGTGGGCGGCGCGCTTCTATTCGGCCGGCGCGGGCGCGCGCCGCATCGCACTTCGCCGCGCCGACCGACGGTCGCCGATCAGCGCCACCGATGCGGTCAGGATCATGACGATGACGCTGGCGCCGAAGACCCATTGCGGCGCGCCGCGGTCCATGATGAAGCCGAACATCAACGGGCCGACCATGCCGCCGATACTGAAGCCGCTGGTGACGATGCCAAAGGTCCGGCCCATCGCGCCGGGTGGTGCGGCGGCGCGCACCAGCATGTCGCGCGATGGCATGATCAGGCCGCCGAGCAGCCCGGCGCAGCACATCGCCGCGACCAGCGGCACGACACCCAGCCCGATCGTGCCGATCGCCAGAACGATGCAGGCGTTGACGGCGTAGCCAACCGCCGCGACCTCGGCATGGCGGCGCGTCAAGTCGGCGATAAAGCCGCCGAGCAGCACGCCGAGCGCCTGCGCGCCCAGATACCCCGTCAACGCCAGATTGGCGGCCGAGAGCGGCGTGCCAAAGGCGCTGGTCAGCGCCACCACCGAGAAATTGCTGATCCCGCTTCCCGAGAGGCTGAGCAGGGCGAAAAACCCGGTCAGGCCGATGATTGTCGGGGTCAGCACGGCGGTGAGCCCGAGGCGCGGGGCGGCCGGCGCGTGATTGGGGTGCGACGCCGTCGGGATATTGTCGATGCCGCGTACCAACATGAGCGGCAGGGCGGCCACCAGGGCGATGCTGCCGGCGGCGATCACCGCAAAATTGAGCCCCAGGTTCGCCGCGACAGCGAGCATCGTCACCGGCGCGATTGCGGTGCCGAGAAAGCCCGAAAAGGTGTGGACCGAAAAGGCGCGGCCAACCCGGGCGGGGGCGATCCGGGCAGAGAGGATCGCATAATCGGCCGGGTGAAACACGCTGTTGGCGAGGCCTAGCAACGCCATCGCCAGCAATAGCCGCGAGTAGGAGGGCGAAACGCCGAAGCTGATGAAGGCCAGCGCGCTGGTGACGAGCCCGAGCACCAGCATCCGCCGCGAGCCGACGCGGTCGACGAGGTACCCGACGGGCAATTGCGCCACGACCGACAGGATGTTGGCGACGGTCAGGGCTAAGCCGAGCTCGACAAACCCAATGCCGAGCTGCGCCTTTAAAAAGGGAAACAGCGGCGGTAGGACCATATTGTAAAAGTGATTGACGAAATGGGCCAGCGAAACCACCGCGACCGCACGGTATTCTTCGCCTCTTTTGGTACGCTTTTCGGCGCGTCTTTCACCACTGGCGCCGGGTATGGCGGCCGCATCCGTCATCATCAGCGCCTTGTCCTCCCAAAATGATCCATGAAAATGCGGCGTCGAGCGAGCCACGGCAAGCGCCTGTTTTGGCAATGCTGCTTTGCCTCGGGGGTCGCGATCAAATCGCTACCGGTGAAATGAAAGCCGCCGAGATGACTCGGCGGCTTTTCCAGGCGAGACCCAGCTGGGTCAGGCGCGATGGCGCCAATTGTGGTGGGCCCCGACCAGCTGGTTTGCCGTTTGCTGCTGTTCGGGCGACAAGCTGGCGTATAGCGGCTTGAATGCAGTGAGAAGACGGGCGTCGTTGTCGGCCCGCATTTTCGCAAATTGCTCGCGCAGCTCGAGGCGCTGGACCGCGTCCATGCCACTGCGGTTTTGTCGAGCGGTGCTAATATTCTGATCGAGATCCTTAGCATTTTCGCGCATTGCCGCCTCGACCTGCTGCCATTGCGTCTCCTGCGCCGGCGTGATCTTGAGCTCGGCCTTCAAGAACGCGATGCGCCCATCGACGAATTGTCCGGGCATCATCCGGCCCATCTCGTGATGGCGCGCCTCGCTTGGCGCCGCAGTGGAATTCGCCGGCCCCGGCGCGGTTTGCGCCAAGGCGGGAGTCAGTCCGACCCCAGCAACGCCGGTAAAGAGTGCCGCAGCGAGTAACGGCGTACGCAACCTGATCATTTTGGACCTCTGTTATGAACGGGGCTCGTGCCCCTCATCCATGACTTACGGACCAGCGGATCGGCGCATACCCGGCAAATCGCACATTACAGCGATTTAATAAGGCCGCCACGCCATGCGCAGAAAATCGGGGACTGCACCTTCCTCTTTCACCGCAGCCATCCTGCTTACTAGCTCAGCGACAGCTTCCGGAGAAACCCGGTGCGCTCGGCCGCGCCGGCCGCCATAAACGCCGCGTCCTGGCCGGACAGGATGAAACGCGCGCCCATCTCGATATAGCGCGGCATGATCGTCTCGTTGTAAACCCCCGCCATGCCCGGAAACTTTCCGTGCTTGCGCGCGGCCGCAATCATCGCCTGATAGGCGTCTGCCACGCGCTCGTTGCCGAAATCTCCGTGGATGCCCATCTCGGCGCACAAATCGTTGGTGCCGATCAGCAGCACATCGACCCCGGGCACGGCAGCGATCTCTTCGGCATTGGCGATCGCGGTCGGCGTCTCGAGCATGACGACGGTCAGATTGGCGGCGTTGAGCGCCGATGCAGCCTCGCCCGAGCTCGCGGAGCGCAGCCCGTAATGCGGCCCGATGCCGCCCATCGAGCGGTGGCCGACCGGCGGGATATTTCAGCCGGTTGACGACCTCGCGGGCTTCGGCGGCGGTGTCGACATGCGGCATTACGATGCCGAGCGCGCCATTGTCGAGCGCCCGTGTGGCGATCGCATATTCGCCGTTGGGCACGCGCGCGATCGGCGCGATGCCGGCATCGAGCGCGGCGGTCGAGATCTGCGCGCAGGCTTCGAGCGACATGACGCCATGCTCCATGTCGAGAAACAGCCAATCGAAGCCGGCGACCGCCATCGCCTTGGCGATCTCGACGCTGCGCGTCATGCGCACCCCGACCCCGAGTGACAGCTGGCCTTGATCGAGCTTTTCGCGAGCGGCATTGCGGACAGTGGCGGGCATTGGTGGCTCCCTTATGTCAATGTGGCGATGGCGGTGGCGATGACGCGGTTCAGGGCCGCCAAATCCATCGGGTAATCGGTTTCATTGGCGACCGCGACCGTCAAGCGGTGGCGGCGCAAGATAAAGATGCGCTGGTCCGACGCGCCGGATGCCCAGGCAGTCTCCGGCGGCAAATCCGGGAACAGGCGGTCGATGTTGGCGCGGAAGCATGCCGCGTAGCTGCGTGCCGGTATGCGTCGGGGTCAGCGCGTAGTCAGCCCACCCGGGCGGCAGCAGGCGCTCGCCATTCCAGACGCCGTCTTGCAGGTAGAGAACCCCTATCTTGGCGTAGTCGCGCAACGTGGCGAAGCCGGCGCCGGAGGCGATCAGGTTGCCGGCGATGTCCGCGGAATGCTGATAGCTCGCCATGCCGAGCCGGTCGGCGAGCAAGCCATAGAGCGGTCTGGTGATACGGCAGACCGCGGCGCGCGATCTGGTCGCGGATAACGGCGCCCAGCACATTGGGGCCGGCATTGATGTAGCGGAACACCGAGCCCGGGATCGTCGCAACGATCGAGCGCTGCGCCGCCTCGAACGCGTCCGTCGCGTCCTGGTAGACCGAGCTGTTCTCGAACCCGAGCGTGGTCCGCCCGTCTTCGTGTTGCACCGGAAAGCCGAGCCCCGAGCGCATGCGCAAGAGGTGATCCAATGTGATCAGCCGATGGATGGCGCGCGGGTCGCGCCACAGCGGCGCCGGCGCCGGATCATAGACCGAGGCGAGCCAGCCCTCGTGGATCAAGCGGCCGATCAGGGTGCAGGTGATGGCCTTGGTCATCGACCAGCTCGGCGTCGACGCGAGCCGGGCATGCCGAAGGCGCTGTAGCGCTCGCACAAAACCCGATCCGGCGTCGCGATCAGGATGCCGTAAGCACCGGCCGAGCTGGCGAAGAAATTGTCGAGGGCATCGGCCAGCGCAGAGGGCGCCGGCGGCGGTGTTTCGACCGCCGCGCCCAATGGCCACGGGCGCTCGGCATCCGGCAATTGACGCGCGATCGGCTGCGGATCGAACAGCGGCGCGGGATGCCGGCCCAGCAGAATGCCGCCGTAACCGGGGCGGGCGATCGCCGCACCCAGCACCGGCTCGCCGAAACCGGGATCGTTCCACACGACCTTGACGCGGCGATCGGCGTGGTCGGTCTCGATCGTGATGTCCCCGGCGCGATGGGCCGCCAACAACGGCGCCGGGTCGTCAGCCGCGGGGCGCGAGGCGAGGTCGCCGGGCGCTGCGGCCGGCCGCCAGCGAAAATGCCGGTCGGCCGTCTCGCGATCCAAGCCGCTGACATAAAGCATGTCGACCATGCGCTTGGCGGCGAAATTCACGGTGCGCTGGCGCAGCGACCGCGCCGAAGCATCGCAAACGATCGGATCGGGCGGTCCGGAGCCGAAGGGCTGCGGCGTACGGTCGAAGGTCGGCTCGAGTGGCTGTGTCGGAGCCGCGGGTTCGTTCTTCATGCAGCCGACTCCTCATAATGGGCGCACCAGCGTGCCCGTTCTCGATACCGCCTGCAAGGTGAAGCTGGGCTTGCCGCCTTGGGCAATCTGCCCCTTTGGTGCTCCCGACGGTTTGCCACGCGCCAAAATGCGGCACCGTCATTTGGCATCCGCCGATTGAGCAAACAGACCTAGCTGGCAGCTGGCGGTGCCAGCAAGCGCGCGCAAATTTTCCGAACAAATTCCACGCGTTTACTATCTTTTTGGGATATTTTAACTATGAAAGCATGTATAATGTGGACGGCAAAAATAAGGGAGAACGGCGCGATAATCGGATATTGGGCAAAGGGCGGTGAGACCATGAACGGGCGCCTGACCGGGGTTGAAACTCGCCTGCCCGGGGTTGAAAACCGCATGACTGGATTTGAGACCCGCCTGACTGGAGTTGAAAACCGGGTGGCCAGGGTCGAAACCCGACTCGGCGGATTGCAATGGATGGTCTGTGGGATCTATGCCGTGCTGACCATCGTCGGCGCGCCGAGCTTGTGGCTGCTACTGCGCGTCGCGGTCAAGGTAGGAGCGGTGACGCTATGAGAAGTCGAACGAAACGCACTACTGTCGCCGCCTTATGCGCCGTCGCCGTGATTTGCTGCGCCGGTCTCGCGCATGCCGACGATGTCTTTAATTGCAAGGAGCCGCCATATATCGGCAAGAGCCTGGGTGCCATGGACTGTAAAGCGCCGGATCGCGAAACCTACAACACGACGGCGTCGGGCAAGTCGGTGATATGGACCTATAAGGATGGCAGCTCTATCGTGTTTGAGCTCGATCCGAAAGACTGTGAAGGCGCTGGCTGGTGCCCATTCGGCGTGTATGCCAAGATTGTCTCGATCACGCGGCGCACGAAATGAGCGAGAGGCCGATACGCTCTACAAGCGGCGGCTCGCCGATTGGGAGCCATGGAAGGCTATGGCGGTTGCCGCCGGCGCCGGCGCTAACACTGGCGATCATAGCGGTGCTGACTGCGGTGCTGACTTGGCTCAAATGAGCCCGTTGAGCCGCCTCATTGTGTTCAGGGAGCACCCGAAAATGAGCGAGGAAAAAATCAGTCTGGAATTGCTCGGCACGCGCGTCATGACATTGACTGCCGAGGTGCGCGACTTGCAACAGCGCTTCACGATGTTGGAAAGCCGCTTCACTGCGTTGGAGAGTCGCGTCAGCGCGTTGGAGATAGCGATGACCGCTCGGTTCGACGCGATGTCGACACGGCTTGATTCGATCGAGAGACGCCTGGCCGCACAGGAAGAGCGCATGTCGGCATTGCTTGCGGTGGTTGTCCGCATCGCCGAGCGGCTCGATGGGAGGGCACCGCAATGACCTCGGTCCTGCCGCTACTTCTCGTCCTTGCCGTGTGCTTGTTGGTCTATTTTCTTCCGGCGATCGTCGCCAAGGAACGAAAACACCCGAACGCTACGGCCATCACGGTGCTGATCTAATACTCGGCTGGACATTGCTGGGCTGGGTCGCGGCGCTGGTCTGGGCGCTCACGGTATCGCCGAGGAACGCATCGGGTGAGCGGCGTCCTTGCCCGGCATGCGGGGAGTCGATCAGCATTCACGCCCAACTCTGCCGCTTTTGCAATCTCCAGCTGGCGGCCGATTGGGCCAACCCGTTGCTCTTACGCCGCCGCGCTGCAGGCCGTTGAGCCGCTTCAGATCGGCAAACGTCGTCGGCATTTGCTGGACGGCAAAGCCTTGGTGGACGTTCAACTCGATCATGCCGCAGCCGGCATGCCCCATTGCGCCGAAGATCATCGCCGCCTCGTCGGCCGATACTTTGCGGTCGAGCGCTGCCGCCGAACCCGGTCGTGCGGTCGCCTTCACTGGCGTCGGCCGCGCCTTATCGTCTTTGCCGATCCCCAGATAGGCCGCGACACTGACGTTGACGGGAGGGTTCTTCTCCCCATACGAGCATAGCTCCATGAAATCCAGGAGCGTCATCTCGTCTATGTCGCGGTAGCGGTATCCGCAGCCGGTAGCGAGGACGCCGTAAATGGAGCCGAAATCGTCTCCGCCGCCCTCGCCCGACCTTCCCCCGTGGGTTTGAGCCCCGACCCCGTCAGGATGATGCTGAGGACGTTGGCGGCATTGCCGAGATCCAACAGGTTCTCGACGTTATCGGCAGTCAGATCCGGGTAGTTGCGCGACAACGCCGCCGTGACGAGCTCGACCAGAGTACCGATCTCGGCATCGCCCATCCCGGCGCCGACATCGGTCATTTGCCTGACCTTTGGCATGAACCGCCGCAGCTGGCCCAGCGTAAGGGCGGCACAACGTAGTCCTGGCCGCCCATCTGAACTGTGGTTCCGGGTATCACTTTCCCTCTCAGAGCCCGATGCGAGGCTCGTTTGTGTTGCTTTACTCACATCAGAATTCGTTGACAATTTTGCAAAGGCCTGCTAGCGTCGGCGGTTACCAATTTGGGAGTTATCGCCGTGAGCAGGCCGATTACCGCGTTTATATCGATGTCTTCGCGCCGCGTCACGGTTCTTCAACCTGTGGACCGAGCCCTGATGTCCACCTGATAAAACAGGTGGAACAGGTGACAATATTGGTTTTGGAAGGACCGGGGCCCCCCCGCGCGTTTCCAGGACTCCGAGCATGGGGATCATTGGCCGCAGAGGTCCTCGCGCTGTGCCTTCGCGTAGATCATCAGCAGATAAAGCGGCATTGCTGGATCATCGTAGAAATAGATGATGCGGGCCCCGCCTCGCTTGCCCCTGCCCTGACGACCCCACCTTTTTGCGAACGCCACTCCTCCCCGGGATCAAATGGCCGGCCTCAGGGTTTCGCGCTAAGGGGCCGCGAAAAACCCGCCGCCTTCAGGACACCGATCACCGTCGAGGATGTGCTGAACCCGCGGATAATCGCCTATCCGTTCTGGAAGTGGCCGGCCGCTTTGCCGCCGCGCTCATGCGCAATAAGCGCCCGATAAATTGCCACATTCGCATGTTATGTCCGGTCCCTGAAACCAGACAATCGGGTCCGGGCAAGATGACGGCGAACTTTATATGGGTTGAGAAGCAGGGCTTTCTGATCACAACCATTCCGGGAATCCGGCCTGTTCTTGTCCAGAAGAAACAGGTCGATCAGGCTAACGCGAACAACGGCAGGTTGTTGCCGGCCGACCGGCCGCGGGCCGCCCTCTCCGGCATGACATATTCGGCGCCGGGCGCCGATGCCGGCGAGAAGATCCGATTTAACGGCGATAGGTGCCGACAAGCTGGGATTTGGCGGTCTCCGCATTGCCCGAATTTCACTCTCCAGATAGAGATAAGAAGTGTGGCGTTCCACGAGGAGCGGGTGATGAGCGAGACGACGGCTTTCCGCAGCGGGCTGCTGGTGTTCCCCAACCTGACCCAGCTCGACCTGACCGGCCCCTACGAGGTTCTTGCCCGGTTGCCCGGCGCGCAGACCCTCTTGTTGTGGAAGAACCTGGATCCGGTGCGGTCCGAGCATGGAATGACGATCCTGCCGATGGCGACCCTGGAATCCTGCGCGCCCCTCGATCTCATCCTCGTCCCGGGTGGCGCGGGGATCAATCCGTTGCTCGAGGATGCCGAGGTTCTCGCCTTCCTGCGCCGCGCCGCAGCCGAGGCGCGCTATGTCGTCGGGGTATGCACCGGCTCGCTGGTGCTCGGCGCCGCGGGGCTGTTGCGCGGGCGCCGCGCCACTACGCATTGGATGTCGCGCGACCTGTTGCGCTCGTTCGGCGCCGAGCCGGTCGCGCAGCGCGTCGTCGTCGACGGCAAATTCTTCACCGGCGGCGGCGTCACCGCCGGCATCGACGTGGCGCTGACCGTCGCCGCCGAGATCGCCGGCAGAGCGGCGGCGGAAGCGATCCAGCTCGGCATCGAATACGACCCGCAGCCGCCGTTTGCGTCGGGCTCGCCGGAGCGGGCCGACCCGGCGGTCCTCGAGGCCGTCCTCGCCCGCGCCGAACCGCGCCAGCGCGACCGCGCCGAGCGGGTCGCCCGCGCCGCCGCGGCTCTGTAAGGGCTGACTCCAGCCAAGCGGGCCTGAAGGGCTTTCCGGAACCCGCTCTCCAAGCGGCGCGTTGGCCGGGGTAACGCGTCGCATGCTATCGGGCAGCTGGTCTCCGACGACAGGATGAGATTTATGATGATCATGGACATCAGCGCCGCTGGAGGGCGTGATTTTCCCCGAGCCGGCGAGAGATACTGAAAACGACGACCGCTTTCGTGGCAGCGGCAGGGGCCGTCTCGGCTTCCGCCGCGGCCCAGCCGGTCGGTGCTGCAAACCAGCCGAGAGGGAACGCGACCAACCCCAGCGGCAGTCTGCAGCACAAAAGGATGGTCGGGTACATGTTGGCGCACGAGCAGTTCACGGTACCGGAACTGGTCAATATCGGCGATTGGGCGAAGCATGCCGGCTTCGATCTGCTGGCGACGAGCGACCATCTGCAGCCTTGGCAGGCCAATGAAGGGCACTGCGGCGAAGCCTGGGTTACCCTCGCGGCAGCCGGGGAACGGACCAACCCCGCATGGATCGGCACGACCGTGACCTGCCCCACCCTGCGCTACAATCCGGCCGTCGTTGCCGAGACATTTGCATCGTTGAGCCTGCTCTACCCCGGCCGGGTCTTTCTTGGCGTCGGATCGGGGGAAGCGCTTGAACGAGGAAGCCGCCACCGGCGTCTGGCCGAAATGGCCCGAGCGCTGGGAGCGCCTGGTCGAGGCGATCGGCATCATCCGCGGCTTGTGGAGCGGCGAGCAGGTCGCGCATCACGGCAAATACTACAATGTCGAGGCCAAGCTCTACGACCCGCCGCCGCAACCGATCCCCCTTCTGACCGCCGCAAACGGCCGGAAATCGATGCGGCTTGCCGGCCAACATGGGGACGGGCTCATTACCGATCCGCGCACCTGGAAGCAGTACAAATCGGAATGGGAAGGCGGCGCCAGAGATGCCGGAAAAAATCCCGCCGACATGCCAGTCCTGGTCGAGCAATTTGTCGTGGTCGGCGATAAAGACGAGGCGCAGCGAGCGGCCGAATTCTGGCGCTTTCTGCCAAAGGGCTTTAAAAAATATTACAACATCGCGGACCCGGCCGAGATTCAGCAGCAGGCCGACAGCGAGGTGCCGCTCGAACAGATAGTCAGCGAATGGCCGGTCGGAACCGACCCCGCCATCCATATCGCAGCCATCAACAAATTGTTCGACAGCGGCGCGACAATCGTCAACATCCACTCGGGCCAGCCCGACCAGAAGAAAGTCATCGATTTCTATGAGAGCTCTGTTTTGCCCAAACTGGGCATTCGCTCGTGACCGGGCCGAGTGAGGGTTCTACGGTTTGACGTAGACCGTCTCCCCCTCGACCCGACCTCGTAGGCCGGTACGTCGGCCGAGATCGGGCCGTTCGACCAGCTCGCCGGTGCGCAGGTCGAACAACGCGAAGTGCAACGGGCATTCGATCAGATGATCCGTCGAGCCTGACCGCGCGACAGCGGCGCGTTGCGATGCCCGCAGACGTCGCGCAGCGCGTAAAAGCGACCCTCGACATTGGCCAGCACGATGCGCTCGCCATCGACGGCAGACCAATTTCATCTCGCCCGGCGCCAGTTCGCTGACCTGGGCGACAGCGACGAAGCCCTGCAGGATACGGCGCTCACGAGCGGTACTCCCGCTGCAGCAGCCCGCCACCCGCCGCGGGCGAGAGGGCTAGCGCGCGGCGAGCCGTATGATCGCAGTTCAGCTCGAAGCCGAACATCTTGCGCGGCGTTTTCCGAGGTGATCTTACGCCGATCGGCCTCGGGAACGCCCTCGAACATGCGCCCCAAGAATTGCTGCGACGCGGCAACGTCGCCTCGGCGTGCGGGAAGTCGCTGCCCCACAGCATGGTGTCGACGCCGATATTGTCGCGCATTTGATGCCGAGCTCGTCTTCCATGAACTCGACGAACATGTTGCGCTTCCAATAATCGCTCGGCATCAGCCCTTCGCTTGCGAGCTTCCAGCCCTTGGTGAAGACCGGGCGCTCGAGATAGGTGAAGTCCATCTGCTTCAGCCAATGCGGGATCCATGCCGCCTCGTGCTCGACCGAGCCGACCTTCAATCGCGGGGAATTTGTCGAAGACGCCGGCAAATACCATCGAGCCCAGCGAATAGCGCACCCAATAATCGGTGGTCGAGCGGCCGGCGCCGGTCATCTCGGTCACGTCCATCGTGAATTCGTTCGCCGGAACGCCGTCGCGCGGGGTCGCGATATGCAGCAGCAGCGGCATGCTTGAGCGCCTCGGCCGTCGCCCAGAAGCGGTCGTAGATCGGGCTGACTGTACGGCTTGTCCGGGCGTGGCGCCACCGGGATGAACGAGCCCGACCAGCCCCATCTTGACGCAGCGCTCGAGCTCCTTGGCGCCGGCGTCGGGATCATCGACATTCAGCATGCCGATGCCCTTGAGCCGGCGCGGGATTGGCCTTGCAGAAATCGGCTATCCAGTCGTTGTAAACGCGGCAGATCTCGGTCAGCAGCTCGCTGTCCGGGATGCGGTACCAGAACAGGCCCTGGCTTGGCTGCAGCACCGACCCCCAGATGCCGTCCTCCTCGTTCTCGGCGATCATCGCGTCGGCGTTGTAGGCCCCCTTGCGGACATCCTCCCAGAGCCCGAGGAAATCGATTTGTGAGGGGTCTTCGAAGCGCTGGCCGGCCTGCATGACGGCCCCGAGCGTCCCGACCTGCGTGCCGTTCAACATCCAGGCGTCATATTCGCGGCCAGTCGGCGTCTTGCGCCGCTCCATGCGCGGCGCCCGGTCACGCAGGCTCGGCAGCGAAGCGGCTCGTATACATATCCGGCGGTTCGACGATGTGCGAATCCGCCGAGATCAGCTTGTACTCTGCCATGACAGACCTCCTCCGTTCAGCCGAGTGCTTTCGGCGTTGCGCCAAAATGACCCAATTCGTCCGTTTTCGAACCGTAGGACCGGGTAAGGAGCTAGTCAAGCGACCGCGGAACGCCGCGGGCAGCGGCCGCAGGATTGCCGGACTGGACCCTTTACAAACCGCCACCCTTGGCCCCGCGGATGCGGCCAATCCTCTCCGCCCCCGACGGCGGAGAGGGAGCTGCCGGGCTAACGGACGGTTTCTGTGCTCGACCGAATGCCGCTTCTTATAGCAACATGGGCGGATGACGTACCGGTTCACCTTTGGTCGCGATGCCCGGGTTAACGCGCTGCTCGGCGCCGGGCACTTTCTGTCGCATTTCTACCAGCTCTGTCTGCCGCCGCTGTTTATCGCCTGGCAGCAGACGTTCGATGTGTCGTTCGCCGAGCTGGGGCTGGCGATGGCGGTCATGGCGGGCGCGGCGGCGGTGATGCAGACGCCGATGGGGTTTCTCGTCGACCGCTACGGCGCGCGGCCGTTCCTGGTCGGCGGGACCCTGTTGATGACCCTGTCGATCGCGGCGATGGGGCTGGCGACCGCCTATTGGCAGATGGTCGGGCTGGCGTTGCTGTCGGGGGTCGGCAATTCGGTCATTCACCCGGCGGATTACGCGATCCTCAGCGGCTCGGTGGATCGGGCGAAATTGGGCCGGTCCTTCGCCTTTCATACCTTTGTCGGGCATGTCGGGTTTGCCGCCGCCCCGCCGGCGACGGCGGCTCTGGCGTTGCTGTTGGGCTGGCGCGGCGCGCTGCTGTTCGTCGGCCTTCTGGGTCTTCCGGTCGTCGCGACGATCCTGTGGCAGAGCCGCATCCTGACCGATCAGGCCGGCGAGCCGCGCCGCCGCGCCGCAGCACCGGCTTCCGGCACGCGGCTGCTGCTGAGCCGCTCGGTGCTGATGTTCTTCGCGTTCTTCATGATTTCGTCGATGGCCGGGGCGGGGATCCAATCCTGGCTGATCACGATCCTGCACCAGGTGCACGGGCTTGGCGATCGAGGCGGCCTCCTCGGCCTTGACCGGGTACATGGTCGGCATGATCGGCGGTGTGCTGGTCGGCGGCTGGGTCGCCGACCGCACCGACCGGCATCTGCCGTTCGTCGTGATCCTGACCGTCGGCGCCGCGGTGCTGCTGTTGCTGATCGGCATCGTCTCGCTCGCCGAATTGCCGACCATCGGCGTTCTTTTCGCCGCGGGTATCATGACCGGGGCGAGCCGCACGCCGCGCGATGTGATGGTCAAGGATGCGGCGCCGCCGGGACAGATCGGCAAGGTGTTCGGCTTCGTCAGCTCCGGCATGTCCTTGGGCGGTGCGATCATGCCGGTGCCGTACGGGATGATCATCGATGCCGGACGGCCCGAACTCGTGCTGGTGGTCGTCGCCACGCTGCTGCTATTGAGCCTGCTGTGCGCCGGCGGCGCCCGCGTCGGGTTCCGCCGCGCGCCGGTGCCGGTGGCCGCGGAATAGTCATCAGAGAGGAGAGAGGCGATGCGCAGGGTCGGACCAGCACTCGTTTACCGAGGTCTATTTCGCCGGCTGCAATCCGAGCTTTGTCGAGACCAGCGACGGCTATGTCATGATCGACTCGCCGCAGCAGCCGATCGACGCGGTGCGCTGGCGCGAGCGCATGGAAGACAAGGCGCCGATCCGCTACCTGATCAACACCGAGCCGCATGGCGACCACATCTCGGGCAACGCCTATTTCCCGAACATCAAGGTCGTCGGGCAGGTCAAGTTGCAGGAATGCTTCGAGCGCTATCTCTATGCGTTCGGCTCGCTCGAGGAGAAACGCGAGCGCTTCAAGGAAACCGACCCCGACAGCGTCTTTCTGGTCGGGCATCCGGACTACCCGGCGGCGAACCCGCCGACCCTGACCTTTACCGACGCGCTGACCTTGCATGTCGGCAATCACACCTTCAACATCATCCATATGCCCGGCCACACGGCGCCGCAGACCTCGGTCCATGTGCCGGAAGAAGGGGTCGTGTTCACCGGCGACAACGTCTTCCACAAATGCCGCAGCTGGCTGCAGGAATGCGACCCGTGGGAGTGGCTCGCGGCGTTGCAGAGCATCGAGGCGCTCGATGTCGAGACGATCATCCCCGGGCACGGCGAGCCCTGCACCAAGGCCTATCTGAAGGAGCAGGGCCAGATCGTCGAGAACTGGGTCGGCTATATCGAGCGGTTCGTCGACCGCGGCCTCGGCCCCGACGAGATCCTGAAGGAGCCGCTCGAGGTCACCAAACAGGACCCCTACCCGATCGGCCAGCGCCTCTTCATCCATGACGAAAGGCTGACCGGCATGATCGTGCGCAACCTCCACCAGCGCATCCTGGACAAGAAACAGCAGGCTCGCTCGAGCTTACGTTCGTCATCCCGCGAGGCCGAGACCCATGTCCGATGGGGACCGGCCTTCGCCGGTGTGGCGGGAATGACGGAGGACACGTTGATCGAGAGCGATGCATCATGGCAGAGCAGAAATGGACGATGCGCGGCGAGTATATGGAGAGCTGCAACTGCGATTACCTGTGCCCGTGCATCTACACGAACCCGCAGGCGCCGGTGACGTATGACCACTGTACGGCGGGGCTGGTGTTTCGCATCGATGCCGGAAGCTACGGCAGATATCAGCGCTCGACGGGTTGAAGTTCGCGCTGGTGATCCGCTCCGGCAAAGTCATGGCCGACGGCAATTGGATCTTCGCCGGCGTTGTCGACGAGCGCGCGGATGAGGCGCAGCGCCAGAGCGCTCGCCGCGATCGTCGGCGGGCAGGCGGGCGGCCCGCCCGCCTTCATCCGCGAAAATCTGGTCAGCGATTTCCGCGGCATCGCCTACAAGCCCATCGAGTTCGATCTGGATGGGCTGAAGCGCTCGACCGTGATCGCCTGACGTTTTGTCTTTCGAGATCGAAGGCGTCGCCTCGCGCAACCGCAGCGGCGAGCCGTTCTACATCGACAACACGGCGCACCCGGCGGGCCGCCGCCTCGCCTTGGCGCGCGCCAAGGAGATGCATGTGCATGGCTTTGGCCTCGACCTCGATCTCGTGGGGAAGGGCAACAACGGCCATTTCGCGCCCTTCAGTTGGGCGGCATGAGCGCTGACCAGCCCGCCTGCCGCCGCTTCGGCAAACCGCGGCAGCCACGTCGCGGCGCTGCTGTTGCGCGATCGGGTCGTCATCTGGTCGGCTCTCGCCGGCGTGACCGCACTCTCGTGGCTCTACGTCTATCGCCAAATGGGTGCGATGGAGGGGATGGCGGACATCGCCATGCCCGCCATATTCACACCCTGGACCGCCAGCGACTTCGCCCTTAACATGGCGATCTGGTGGGCGATGATGCCGGGCATGATGCTGCCCAGCGCCGCACCGATGATCCTGACCTTTGCGACGATCAACCGGCACAAGCGCCGGCGCGGCCAGCCTTTTGTTCCGACAATGGTATTCACGGCGGGCTACCTGATCGCCTGGGGGCTGTTCGGCGTCTTTGCGACCTTCGCGGATTGGGGGCTCGAACGCGCTGCCCTGATCGCGCCGACGACGGGAAGGCTCGCCCCGGTATTGGGCGCCATCGTCGTCATTGCCGCAGGAGTGTACCAGCTCACCCCATTGAAATCGGTCTGCCTGACGCATTGCCGCTCGCCCTTCGATTTCGTCCTTAACCATTGGCGGGACGGCGGCGCGGGGGCAATGCGGATGGGCGTGGAGCACGGGCTTTACTGCCTCGGCTGCTGCTGGTTTTTGATGGCGCTCTTGTTCGCAGCCGGCATCATGAGCCTCGTATGGATGGCCGCGATCACCGCTCTTCGTCTTTGTCGAAAAGCTGTTCCCGGCCGGACAGTGGATTGCGCGCGCCAGCGGCGTTGCGATGCTGGGGTTCGGGTTCTACCTTATTTGCCAGGCTTGAGCTCATGGCGTGGAGGGCGCATGGCTACAAACTGGCAGCTTTCGGGAGATTATTTTGAAAACTGCAACTGCAGCGTCGTCTGTCCGTGCCTGATTTCGCCGGCGCCGCCGCTGACCTCGCGCCCGACCGAGGGTGTCTGCGACGTCGCGCTCGCCTTTCACATCGATAAGGGCAGCTACGGCACGCTCGCGCTCGACGGGCTCAACCTCGCCCTGATCGCGCACACTCCCGGGCCGATGGCGGACGGCAACTGGACGATCGCCATCTATATCGACGAGCGCGCCAGCGACGAGCAGGCAGCGGCGCTGGGGGCCGTCTTCGGCGGTGCGGAGGGCGGGCCGATGGCGGCTTTCGCCCCGCTGATCGCTACCAATCTCGGCGTAAAAAAGGTGCCGATAACCTACCAGATGACCGGCAAGACACGATCGGCCGAGATTCCGGGGGTCATGAATATGTCGGTCGCGCCGCTGCCGAGCCTACGCGAGAACGAGGAAATCTGGGCGGCAACCGGCCATCCGATCGCGCCCGACAAGCTGGCGCTCGCGCTCGGCGGGCCGGGCAGCACCTTTACCGATCACGGAATGCGCTGGGACAATTCCGGCAAGAACGGCCATTACGCGCCGATTAGCTGGTCCAACCAATAGCGCTCTCTGAACGGCGAGCCGAACGCCGGTGCCCTCGGGGCGTGTTGCGGGTGGTCGGGCTAACCGGACCGGCGCGGCAGCGAGCGGCGCTCCACCTGAAATGAAGGCTGCTTTCTCGGTTGCGGGCGCGGAGTGAAGGTGCCCGGCCTTTCGTCGTCACCATCGACTCACCGGGCCGCGGCATCACGCGGCGCGGCGAGCGTTGCGGGACACCGGCGGCTCGGGGGGCGGCGGCCCGCGGCTTCTTGGCCGTTACCGGACGCTCGCTGATCCGCACGTCGAGGTTGTACCCGTCGATTGCCGCGCCGTTCATCGACGCGACCGCGAGCTTTGCCGCGCGCTCGGTCGCGATGTCGACAAATCCGTAGCGCAGCCGTTTTCCGGTCGCCGGATCGCGGGCCACCGTGGCGCTCAACACGATCCCGAAAGCGTCAAAAGCCTCGGCCAATTGCTCGTCGGAAATCTCCGGCGGCAAATTCGCGACAAAGACATTGCCACGGAAATTTTGTGATCTCATCGGCTCCCCTGTTCTGGCCCGCCTTTCCCGACGCGACCGCTGCGCGCGCAAGGTGAAGCCGCGCGCAGCATTTCTGGAATGTAGACTTTGCACCGCTGGTTTGCAGGATCGCACCGGGTGGCCAATCGCCGCGCCACCCAAAAGGGTTATGCTTCGATCGGATAACGATCGGGAGGTCATCATGATCCCGCGTGAACGCTGCGCCTATTCGGCAATCGTCGACCGGCCGCCGCTCGTCTTGCCGAACCGGGCCCGGCTCGTCGTCTGGACCATCGTCAACCTCGAATTCTGGGACATCGCGCGGCCGATGGCGCGGCAGGTGCTTGCCGGCGCCGACCGGCCAGGTATTGCTGCCGGACGTGCCGAACTGGGCGTGGCACGAATATGGGATGCGGGTCGGCGTGTGGCGCTTTTTCGAGCTGTTCGCGCGGCTCGCGATCCGCCCGACCCTGTCGATCAATGCGCGGGTGTGCGAGGAATACGAGCGGGTCGCGCGGGCGGCGCGCGATGCCGGCTGGGAGTTCATGGGCCACGCCTGGGAGCAGATGCCGATCCACCAGGTCGAGGACCAGTTTGCGATGATCAATCAATCGCTCGGCGTGCTCGAGCGGTTCACCGGCACGCGGCCGGTCGGCTGGCTCGGGCCGGGCTTGACCGAGACCGAGGACACGCCGGACCTGCTCGCCGCCGCCGGCGTCAAATACATCGGCGACTGGGTCTATGACGACGAGCCGACGGAAATTCGCACCGCGCACGGCCCGCTCGTCACCTTGCCCTACACGGTCGAGCTCAACGACATCCCGATGATGCTCGTCCAGCATCATGAATTGGCCTATTTCACGCAGCGCTGCATCGACAGCTTCGAGCGGCTCTACCGCGAAGGCGCCGAGCGGGCGAAGATCATGGCGATCGCGATCCACCCCTACATCAGCGGGCAGCCGCACCGCATCAAATACCTCGAAGCCGTCTACGACCACATCAACCGCTATGCCGGCGTCTTGCACTGGAACGGGGCCGAGATCCTCGATTGGTACATGGCCGCGAGGGGAAACCAGTGATGCTGCCGACCGAACGTCTCGACTTTTCGGCCATCGCGCACCGGCCAAAGCTTACGCTGCCCGACGGGGCGCGGCTCGTGGTCTGGGTCATCGTCAATGTCGAGGAATGGGACCCGACGCAACCGATGCCGCGGACGGTGCTGACCCCGCCGGCCGGCGGCGCGCCGATGCCCGACATCCCGAACTGGGCGTGGCACGAATACGGCAACCGGGTCGGCTTCTGGCGCATGCTCGAGGCGATCGACGAGCATCGGATCCGCGCCGTGCTCGCGGTCAACGGCTCGGCGATCGCGCGTTACGAGCCGATCGCCCGCGCCGCGCTGGAGCGCGGCTGGGAATTCATCGGCCACGGCTTCACGCAGAAGAACATGCAGAAAGTCGCCGACGAGCGCGACGACATCCGCAAGACCGCCGCGGCGATCCGCGATTTCACCGGCAAGAACCCGCGCGGCTGGCTGGGCCCCGGCCTCACCGAGACCTGGGAAACGCCCGGATCTGTTGGTCGAAGAGGGCTACGAATATGTCTGCGACTGGGTGCTCGACGACCAGCCTGTCCTGCTCAAGACCCGCACCAAGCCGATCGTCGGCATCCCCTACACGCAGGAATGCAACGACGTCGCGATGATGCTGATCCAGCACCACAAGGCCGGGGAATATTACGACCGAGCGATCGACCAGTTCGAGCAGCTCTACCGCGACGCGGCACGCTCGGCCCGCAGTCATGGCGCTGGTGGTGCACCCCTACATCATGGGCGCGCCGCACCGCCTCAAATACTTCCGCACCGCCCTCGCCCACATCCGCGCCTATCACGACGTGCTGTTCTGGACCGGCGAGGAGATCCTCGACTGGTACCGGCGCAGCACGATCACGTCTGAGCATGCTAAACCTCTTGCACAACTGCCGCTGCGCAGCAAATGTGAGTGGGCCTATGGCAGCGGAATAGCATGGCGGCCAGGACGGCGCGGTTTTCTTCGCTCTTGCCGGGGAGGAATTTGCTCAACAGGTAGACGCCGTTGCTAAGGCCCATCAATCCCAGAAAACTGGGGGAATTTCGGGTATCTGGAAGCTGTCGATCACGTGAATCGACACGAATACCGCGATCAGAACGGTGAAAAACAGCATCTGCAGTCGGGTCACATCGATCTCGCCATCCGAGGCGATCAGGTCTCGCCAGCTCGGCTCCGCAATCGCCTCTCTCGCCGCAACCGCCTCTTCCTGGTCTGCCGTGCCGCGGGGCGCGAGCTGTGAACCGAGGGTCGCGAGACCGCTGATGCCGAGTAGGGCGAGGGTGCCTTCGGTGAGCGGAATGAGATTTCCGGAGAGCACCATCACGTAGGCCGTCGCCGCGCCGATCACGAACATCCAGAGGACGATCTGAAATTGGGACAAGCTGGCCCGGCGGCCTCGGGTCTCGATCATCTGCAGCAAAAGATTTGAGCCCTTGAGGCCGGCCGGCCTGAACCCTTTGAGAAACCAGGCGAGCAGAACGACTGCGCCGAGCGCTGCTCCCAGGGCACCCCACGTATTCGTGATGCCGATCGGTTCAACGACATCGGCCAACGCCGCATCGCTGGCATTGCGATTGGCGCGCGCCGAGATCCAGACCTCCGCGACCGGAACCAGACCCAGAAATTCCCCGACCCCATCGCCATTGCCGGAAATCCAGCCCAGAAGGCCGTTCAACGGAGCGGGAGGCAGCTCGGGGACCTCAGCCGCCACGGTGAGCTTTTGAGCGTTCTGCAGATCCACGACATGGACATTGGGCGTCCGCGTCCATTCGCCAGTATTGGACTTCGTCCGCCAGCGAAAGTAGACGGAAAGGTTGCTGTCGGCGAGATTGGCGTTTCCGGTGCTCTCGAGAGTGATCCGGATCTGCCCCGAGCGCGGTTGCCAATGAGTAAGGGGATCAACCGAGGCTTTTACTTGCGTCAGAAAAGGGTGCGGGCTGTCGAGATTAGCCGGTTGATCGGGAGCCCTGTTGTCGCGGGGCGCGATCAGCAACGCCACTGCAATGGCTGCGGCAAACCCCAAACCGATCGTGAGCGGAGAATGCGGAACCGCCGTTCCGAACCTGCGGTGCCCAGTTGGCGCAGGCTGCTGTTCACTACTTGCGATGCTCATGGCCCTCTCCCTCCGAACGAGGGTCTTATCCGCGCCTAAAGAGGACAGGTGCGGGTAATGCTCTACCCCGTGTCCTGGACAGCTCATAGCAGCTCCAAACACGAATCTTGCTCCGCCTCCCCTAAAACGCATGTGAGCTGCTTCACACCTGGAGAACTTCTTTCGGACATCGGCGCAGTCGACGTGCCAGCGCGGATAAGTTGCTCGCAGCCGCCGCGCGCTCCTGTTCCCCCTGTTTTATCTGGTCGAGATCAGGCAGCGCCCGCTCCTTCGATCACAATCGCCCACCCGCTCGCGGGTGCCGAACGGCCGCAGACTAGGATGCTAATATGGCAATTATATGATTGGCTATTTTCTTTAAGCCCCCAAAAGGGAGTACGTCACCTGCCTGACCCATTGGCTAAGATTGTGAAAAGCTGGGCAAGAAATTGTCATCCGCGGGATCGGTGCTGTGTCTCCTTCGAGACGGCCGCTGTCGCGGCCCCTTCCAGAGCGTGCGAATCTTTTGCCGTGATGCCGCCCTGGCCACATCATATAGGGGTCAGAGCCGCCGGACAGTTCAAGATATGGTGCCATTTTGGCCCAAAATTCAAAGATTCACACGCTCTCACGATGAGGAATTTTCATTGTATCAAAGGCCTACCGTCATCCTGAGGAGCACCCGGAGGGTGCATCTCGAAGGACGCAACGCCGTTCTGCAACCCTCCATCTCAATTCTTTCAAAGCCTCGGTAGCTCAACCCACGCTACGTGGTCACGCCCTTCGCGCCACCTTCGGCTTGGCCACTGACGGCGTCGGCTTCGGCAATTGCGCGACGGCCTCCGGTTGGGCGGTGCGGGCGATTTTGGCGAGGGCTTGCACCAGTTTGGCGACGCCGGTTAGGCGGGCTTTGGCGTCGTCCCAATTGCGCTGATAGAGGATCTTCTGGTCGGGGCGGAGCTTCAGGGTGCCGGCGTTGCGCTGGATCAGGTCGACGAGGCCGGCGGGGTTGGCGAAACGGTTGTCGCGCAATGAGATGACGGCGCCCTTGGGGCCGGCTTCGAGTTTTTCGATGCCGGCTTCGCGGCAATAGCGCTTGATCGCGATGATTTCGAGTAGGTTCTCGACTTCGGTTGGGAGCGTCCCGAAGCGGTCGATCAGCTCGGCGGCGAAGCCGTCGATCTCGCGGCGGTCGGCGAGCCCGGCGATGCGGCGATAGAGCCCGAGCCGCACGCCGAGATCGGGGACATAATTCTCCGGGATCAAGACCGGCGTGCCGATCGTGATCTGCGGGCTCCAATCCTCGCGGGCCGCCTCCTCGCTGCCGTCGGTGCGGGCTGCGGCGACCGCCTCTTCGAGCATGTGCTGGTAGAGCTCGATGCCGACCTCGCGGATGTGCCCGGATTGCTCGTCGCCCAACAGATTGCCGGCGCCGCGGATGTCGAGGTCGTGGCTCGCCAGCTGGAAGCCGGCGCCCAACGTGTCCAGGGTCTGCATGACTTCGAGCCGGCGCTGCGCCGTCGGGGCGAGCTTCTTTTTCTCCGGCAGGGTCAGATAGGCATAGCCGCGCACCTTGCTGCGCCCGATGCGTCCGCGCAGCTGGTAGAGTTGCGCCAGCCCGAACATGTCGGCGCGGTGCACGACCATCGTATTGGCCGATGGGATGTCGAGCCCTGATTCGATGATGTTGGTCGACAGCAGCAGATCGAAGGCGCGCTCGTCGAAGGCGGTCATCACGTCTTCGAGCTCGGAGGGCGCCATGCGGCCATGCGCCACCGCGTATTTGATCTCGGGCACGCTCTCGCGCAGCCGCTCGCGTACATCGTCGAGATCGGCTATGCGCGGCACGACATAGAAGATCTGACCGCCGCGGTCGCGCTCGCGCATGATCGCTTCGCGGATCGTCACCGGATCGTACGGCATGACGAAGGTGCGCACCGCCAGGCGATCGACCGGCGGCGTCGCGATGAGGCTCATCTCGCGCACCCCCGACAGCGCCAATTGCAGGGTGCGCGGGATGGGCGTCGCGGTCAGCGTCAGGACATGCACATCGGCCTTCAATTGCTTCAGCTTTTCCTTCTGTGAGACGCCGAAATGCTGCTCCTCGTCGACGATCAGGAGGCCCAGATGGGCGAACCGGACGTCCTTGGCGAGCAATGCGTGCGTGCCGATCACGATATCGAGCCGTCCGTCGGCGAGCTCCTTCTTGACCTCGCGCGCCACTTTGGCGGGGACCAGCCGCGACAGCTGCGCAATCCGCAGCGGCAGCCCGGCAAAGCGCTCGGTGAAGCTGCGGTAGTGCTGCCGCGACAGCAGGGTCGTCGGCACGACGATCGCGACCTGCGACCCGGCCATCGCCGCGATGAAGGCGGCGCGCAACGCCACCTCGGTCTTGCCAAACCCGACATCGCCGCAGATCAGCCGGTCCATTGGCTTGCCCGAGGCCATGTCGGCGAACGTGTCGGCGATCGCGTTCAGCTGGTCCTCGGTCTCGGGATACGGGAACCGGGCGGCGAATTCCTCGTAAATCCCCTCGGGCGGCTGCAACACGTCGCCCGGCTGCAGCTGGCGCTCGGCGGCGACGCGGATCAATTCCCCGGCAATGTCGCGGATGCGCTTCTTGACCCGTGCCTTGCGCGACTGCCAGGCGACTCCTCCGAGCCGGTCGAGCTGCACGCCCGCATCTTCCGAGCCGAAGCGCGACAAGACTTCGATGTTCTCGACCGGCACGAAGAGTTTGTCGTCGCTGGCATAGAGCACGCGCACGCAATCATGCGGCGCGCCGGCGACGTCGATCGTCTCCAATGCCTCGTAGCGGCCGATGCCGTGATCGTCATGGACGACGAGGTCGCCCGGCGTCAGCGCGGTCGCCTCGGTGATGAACTGATCGAGGCTGCGCCGGCGGCGCGAGGTGCGCGCGAGCCGGTCGCCGAGGATGTCCTGCTCGCCGAGCAACACGAGATCATCGGTCGCGAAGCCCTGCTCGACCGGCAATACGGCAAGCCCGACCGCCGAGCTCGGCAATGCTTCGAGCTCCCGGCCATCGGCGATGCGGCGGAGGTCGGCAACGCCGCGCTCGCGGAGTACGGTCAGCAGCCGGTCGGCCGAGCCCGGGCTGAACGCGGCAACCGCGGTCTTGCGGCCTGTTTTGCGCTCGGCTTCGAGGTAGTCGCGCACCGCCTCGAACAAGCACGATATTCGGGTCGGCGCGCTCGGCCGCGAAGCTGCGCGCCGGGCGGGCGCCGGCATCGAATGCGTCGCCGTCGCTCGAATCCGCCGCGAACGGCGACAGCTGCACGACGGGCCGTCCATGCAATGCCGCCTGCCACTCGCGGCGGTCGAGGTAGAGCTGGTCGGGCCGGATCGGGCGATAGATCGGCGCACCGGCGCGCGCCGCAGGGGTGATGTTATGGCGCGCTGCGTATGAATCCGCGATCGCCTCGAGACGGTGGCCGCGAACCTCCTCCGCCTGGTAGTCGAGGGAGATCCCGGCCCCCGGCAGATAGTCGAATAAGATCTCCAACCGCTCGTAATAAAGCGGCAGCCAGTGCTCCATGCCAGGATAGCGCCGCCCGGCGCTGACCGATTTGTAGAGCGGGTCGTCGGTGCCGGTCGCGCCGAACTGCTCGCGGTAACGCGAGCGGAAGCGGCGCACCGCGTCCTCATCGAGCAACACCTCGCTGACCGGCCGCAATGCCGCCTCGTCGAGCTTCCCGGTCGACCGCTGGGTCAGCGGGTCGAAGCTGCGAACCGATTTCGAGCGTGTCGCCAAAGAAGTCGAGACGCAGCGGCTCTGCCGCCCCGGCGGGGTAGAGGTCGACGATGCCGCCGCGGATCGCGAATTCGCCCGACTCGCGCACCGTGTCGGTGCGAATGTAGCCATTGTTGCGAAAGAAGCTCTGCAGCCGGTCGAGGCCGACGCGGCCACCCGTCCGCAACGTCAGGACGCGGCCGTCGAAAAGCCGGCGCGGCGGCACTCGCTGAACCAGCGCGTTGACTGTGGTCAGCACGACCAGCTTCTCGGGCGGGGCGGTCGCGAGCCGCGTCAATGTATCGATCCGCCGGCTGACGATTTCGCCGTTTGGCGAGACCCGGTCGTAGGGCAGGCAGTCCCAGGCCGGGAAAGTCAGCGCCTCGATCTCAGGGTGAAAAAACGCCAGCGCCGCGGCAAACCGCGCCATCCGGCCGTCGTCGCGGCAGACATGCAGCCAACGGCCACTGACCAGGTCGCCGATGGCCGCCGCGTCGTAGCCCTCGGGTGCTCCGAAGAGCGTGACCGCGCGCGGGCGGGCGGCAAGCGAGCGGGCGAGATCCCCCAGCCCGCTCATTGCCCTCTCCGCCCTTTAGGGGGGAGAGGGAGGGGACCCGCACCGTCAGCTGCGGGGAGGGTGAGGTGGGCGCCACGAGCGGGACACCCCACCTCACCCCAACCCTCTCCCCCCCAAAGGGGCGGAGAGGGAGCCAAAGCAGAGCGCGTCATTGGGTGGGGCTGAATTTGCTATGGGCGAGCAGCAGCCGAGTGACGTCGTGATCGTGTTCGGGAGGCGCCGCGGCACGGCCGCAGACCCAGTCGAAGATGTCGGCGTCCGGGCAGTCGAGGAGGGCCTCGAAGCGGTCGAGCTGAGCCTCGTCAAAGCCGGTCAGATATGCGTCCGCGAAGCGGCCGAGGATCAGGTCGCTCTCGCGCGTGCCTCGATGCCAGGAGCGGAACGACAGCCGCTTGCGGCGAATTTCGGTTGAAGATGTCACGTTGGTTGCCCCTTGGCGGTGGCCCGCCCGGGATATAGAGATGCTTAGTGCGTCCCGCCATCCTCGACAAATTGTTTGCGCCGGTTACCGTGCTTCCCGGCATCGGCTTGCAGTCGGCAAAACTGTTCGAGCGTCTCGCCGGCCCGCTCGTCCTCGATCTTCTCTGGCATCTGCCGAGCGGCATTATCGACCGGCGCGCCTCGCCGCCGATCCGCGCGCTCGAGCCGGACCGAATCGCGACGATTGCTGTGCGCGTCGAAGCGCACCAGCCGGGCTTCGGGCGCCGGCCTTACCGCGTGCTGTGCACCGACAACACCGGCACGTTGACGCTGGTCTATTTCAACGTGAAGGGCGACCAGCTCGCGCGTCTTTTCCCGATCGGCGCCGAGCGCGTCGTCAGCGGCCGTGTCGAGTTCTACGGCAGCATGCCGCAGATGGCGCATCCCGACCTTGTGTTGCGGCCGGACGAACTCGACCGCCTCCGCCCGATTGAGCCGGTGTATCCGCTGACCGCGGGCCTGATGCCGCGCGTCGTGCAGAAGGCGGTCGGGGCGGCGCTCGACCGCCTCCCGGTATTGCCGGAATGGATCGATCCGGCCTTCCGCGAACGGCGCGGCTGGCCCGCCTGGGGCGATGCGGTCCGCGGGGCGCATGCCCCGGAGGCCGAAGCCGATCTTTTACCGACCACCCCGGCGCGCGAGCGGCTCGCCTATGACGAGATCTTTGCCAGCCAGCTCGCGGTGGCGCTGGTGCGCGCCCGGCGCCATCGGCAAAAGGGGCGGGCGATCATCGGTACTGGTGACTTGACCCGCCCGATCGAGGCGGCGCTCGGCTTTTCGCTGACCGGCGCGCAGCGTCTCGCAATCGCCGAGCTCACCGCAGAGATGGCGCAGCCCCGACGCATGGTGCGGCTGCTGCAGGGCGATGTCGGCAGCGGCAAGACGGTCGTCGCGCTGATCGCGATGCTGACTGTGATCGAGGGCGGCGGCCAGGCGGCATTGATGGCGCCGACCGAGATCCTCGCCCGCCAGCACCACGCGACATTGCAGCGCCACGCCGCGGCGGCCCGCGTCGAGATCGGCTTTCTGACCGGGCGCGAAAAAGGCCGGGCGCGCGCCTCGATGCTGGCGAGCCTCGCCTCCGGACTGACCCCGGCCGTCGTCGGCACGCACGCCCTCTTACAGCCGGATGTCGAGTTTCGCGACCTGGCCCTTGTCGTCATCGACGAGCAGCACCGCTTCGGCGTCGAGCAGCGCCTCGGCCTTTACGCGCAAGGGCCGCGACGCCGACACCTTGCTGATGAGCGCGACGCCGATCCCGCGCACCCTGATGATGACTGCTTATGGCGATCTCGACGTCTCGCGCCTCACCGAAAAGCCGCCGGGACGCCATCCGGTCGATACGCGGACCGTGGCGCTCGAGCGCATCGAGGACGTCGTGGCGGCGGTCGGCCGTGCCTTGGCGCGAAAGGCCAAAGTCTATTGGATCTGCCCGATGGTCGAGGAAAGCGAGACCGCCGACCTCGCCGCCGTCGAGGAGCGTTACAAAACGCTGGCGCCGCTCTTCCCCGGCCGCGTCGGCCTGGTGCACGGCCGCTTGAAACCGGCCGACAAAGACCGCGCAATGGCCGGTTTCGCGGGCGGCGAGCTCGATCTGTTGGTCGCAACGACGGTCATCGAGGTCGGGGTCGATGTGCCCGAGGCGACGGTCATGGTCATCGAGCACGCCGAGCGTTTTGGTCTCGCGCAATTGCACCAATTGCGCGGCCGCATCGGGCGTGGCGACAAGCCCTCCACCTGCCTGTTGCTGTACCAATCGCCGCTCGGCGAGGTCGCGAAACGGCGCCTCAGCATCCTGCGCGAGACCGAGGACGGGTTCCGCATCGCCGAGGAGGATCTGCGGTTGCGCGGCGCCGGCGAAGTCCTCGGCACCGGCAGAGCGGGCTCCCGACCCTGCGCCTGGCCGATCTCGCGATCCACGAAGAGCTGGTCGCGATCGCCCATGACGACGCCCGCCTCGTGCTCGAACGCGACCCCCACCTCGAAAGCGAACGCGGCCATGCCATGCGCGCTCTCCTCTATCTGTTCCGCCGTGACGAAGCCGTGCAGTACCTGCGGGCCGGTTAAATCAGTGTCGATCGCCAGCACGTTGCCTCGGCCCATAAAGTCGATGCAGAATGCTCCGGGGGTGCTCTGCGGTATTCCGGCGTGACCGGAAAGCCGCGTCGAGCCGGGTCGAGGGGGTTGGGGGATGAAGGCGCTTGGCCCGACGCGTGCTCTGCGCGCGGCGACGATCGCGATAACTGTATTGGGCGCTTCGATTGCAGCTTCGCCAACCCGCGCGCTCGAGCCGGTCGGCGATGCCTATGGTCTCGGCGATCTGAGCGCGCGCATCATTGCGGCGGAAGGCGGGCCGGGGCGGAACCCGTTGTCGAGCGCAGCCGGATACGGGCAATTCCTTTCGGGCACGTGGCTCGAAATGTTTGAGCGCGCCTATCCGCAGGTCGCTCAGACGATGACTCGTGACCAGATCCTGGCATTGCGGGACATCAAGCCGCTCGCCGAAGACCTGACTAACCGCTACGCTCAGACTAATGCGGCGACGCTCCGGAGCGTCGGGCTGCCGGCAACCGCAGGTGAGTTGTCCCTGGCCCATGCCATCGGGCCGCGTGGCGCGGTCAGCGTGCTGACCGCCGAACCCGCCCGCCCTGCAGCCGAGCTGTTGCGCCCTGAAGCCATAGCGGCGAACCCCGTTTTGAAGGAAATGACGGCGAGCGCGCTGCGGCAATGGGCGATGATTCGCGTCAAGGCGCCAGCCGAGCAATTACCTGAGGGTGGAGCTCCGAAGGCCCGAGCGCCGCTGGAGCCGCTCATGCCTGCGGATGATTTTCAGGTCGACGAACGCACGAAAGCGTCTGAGGCCCTGGTAGCCAATCATAACGCCGGTGCGGCTTTGCAAGACGTCGTCGACGCGTTGTCCACGGCGGGCGGCGGGAAGGGCACGCAATTCCGTCCATCGACGGCGGCTTGGCTTCTATCTGTCGGGGTCGAGCCGATCGAGTTGTTGCGCGGCGAGCCCGCTGCCGTGAGAATTTTCGACAGAGCTGCTTCACGTGCACTGCTCGATGCGATCCGCGACATGTCCGACCGACCGGCCTTCGGTGAGTTCAAGGCAATCGAAATACATGCCGCCGCGCGCGGCGAGCTGCCGCGCGGGGTAATCCGGGCGTTGGCGATCGCGCTGCTCGATAAGATGCGTCAGGAAAATGCAACGATCACCAAAATCGTTCAGCACCGCCGGGGTGGAGATTAGCTGCAGCGGAGGCTTGACGTTCATGCCGTGAACGCCGTAACTTGGCCGCCGGGTCGGAGAGGGCTGTGGGTGTGGGGGACGAAAGCCAGCTTCAAGAGACCGGCGATCCGGGTATCGTCCTGAGCGTGCTCTCCTCGATAGAGCGCGACAGCTCGATCACTCAGCGCAAGCTCGCAAACGAACTCGGGATCGCGCTCGGGCTGGCCAATGCCTATTTGCGGCGCTGCGCGCGCAAGGGCCTCATCAAGATGAGCCAGGTGCCGCTGAACCGCTATGCCTATTATCCTGACCCCGCAAGGTTTTGCCGAAAAGAGCCGCTTGACCGCCGAATACCTGGCGGTGTCGCTCGATTTCTTCCGCCGCTCGCGCAGCGACTGCGTCGCGTTGTTTAGGCAATGCGAGGCACTGGGTTGGCGGCAAGTTGCGCTCTACGGTGCCGGTGACCTCGCCGAGATCGCCATTCTGAGCGCGAGCGAGACTGCGATCGAGGTGATCTGCGTCATCGATTCGCGCCTGGTGGGGCGCCGCTCCGGCGGTCTGCCAATCGTGCCGGACCTCGCAGCGGCGTTGACGTGCGGCAATCCTCGTGGCCTCGACGGTATCGTGCTGACTGACACGCAATCGCCGCAGGCGAGTTTCGACATCCTGTCCTCGCTGGCGGAGATGAGCGGTCTGTCTCGGCACTCGGTGGTCGCCCCGAGCGTCTTGCGCATCTCACCGGTCACCGCGGCTGTTAGTGAGGCAGCGCTGTGACGCAGTGGTACGCCGTCTATACGCAGCCGCACGCCGAGCCGAAGGCGCTCGAGCACCTACTGCGCCAAGGCTACGGCGCCTATCTGCCGCGCTATCGCACAAAGGTGAGCCATGCGCGCCGCCGGCAGATTGTGCTGCGGCCGCTGTTCCCGCGCTATCTCTTTGCCGGGATTGACCGTGGGACAATGCCGTGGCGTCCGATCTTGTCGACTGTCGGGGTGACCGACGTCGTGCGCGCCGGAGACGAGCCGGCGCCGGTGCCGGCCGAGATCGTCACGGCGATTCGGGAACGAGAGAACACAGGCGCCTTCGACCGGGTCAATTCGCGGCAGGTGCTAAGACTCGGCGAACTGGTGCGTGTGACGACGGGCGCGTTCGAGGACATGGTCGGCAGTTTGGTCGAGTTGCGTGATCAAGATCGGATCGTCGTGCTTCTCGAGCTGCTCGGCCGCGCGGTGCGGGCGCAGCTCCGCGCCGAGGTAGTGGAACCCGCCTGACCCTGTGGGGTACTGGGCGCCGCGAACCGGTCGCGGCGCGGAGGGTGGCGCAGTATGCTCGGGTGACGTTCCAGTCACCCGAACTGCGGTAGCATGGGGAACGAATTGCCAAAGGACGCATTGATGGCCGGCCGGGAGGGGAATTGCCCGGTGCGGGTGGCGGCGATCGGCTGCGGATATTGGGGCAAGAATCTGGTTCGCAACTTTGCTGAACTTGGAGCCCTGGCCGCGATCTGCGATCCGGATCGCAACGCGGCGCGCCAGCTCGCCGAGCGGCACCACGCGAGGGTCACCGAATTCGATGCAGTATTGCGCGACGACGGGATCGCCGGTGTCGCGATCGCTGCACCCGCGGCGCTCCATGCGAAGCTCGCATCGCGCGCACTCGAAGCCGGCAAGCACGTGTTTGTCGAGAAGCCGCTCGCCCTGACGATCGCCGAGGCCGAACAGCTTTGCGTCATGGCGGAGCGCGCGGACCGAAAGCTGATGGTCGGTCATCTGCTGCAATACCACCCGGCGTTCATAAAGCTGCGCGAACTGGTGAGCGACGGAGTGCTCGGGCGGCTCGAATACATCTCCTCGACCCGCTTGAACCTGGGAAAGGTGCGGCGCGAGGAGGATATCCTGTGGTCCTTTGCGCCTCACGACCTGTCGATGATCCTCTCTCTCGTCGGGCAGGAGCCTGCGCACGTGACTGCGCAAGGTGGCTATTACCTGCACAAGACGATCGCCGATGTGACGACGACCCTTCTCGCCTTCCCGGGCGGCGAGCAGGCGCATGTTTTCGTGTCCTGGCTGCACCCGTTCAAGGAGCAGAAGCTCGTGGTCACCGGCGATCGGGCGATGGCGGTCTTTGATGACGCACAGCCCTGGAGCCGCAAGCTGCTGCTCTATCCGCATCGGATCGAGTGGCGTGAGACGATGCCGGTGCCGCAAAAGGCCGAGGCTGATCCGGTTCCGCTCGACGAGGGAGAGCCGCTGAACCTCGAATGCCGACATTTTCTCGATTGTATCGCCAGCGGCAGTAAGCCGCGCACCGATGGCCGGGAAGGGCTGCGGGTGCTGCGTGTGCTGACGCGGGCGAGTGAGGCCCTGAAAAAGGCTCAGGCAACAACCCCGGCACCGGCCGAACGGACGCGGTCTTTTTCGGGCGTGCAGCTCCACGAGTCAGCTTATGTCGACGAGCCCTGCGAGATCGGTTCCGGCACCCGCATTTGGCACTTCGTCCACATTTTGCCGCGCACCCGGATCGGCCGGAATTGCTCGCTGGGCCAGAATGTCATGGCTGGTCCCGACGTGACGATCGGCGACGGCTGCAAGATCCAGAACAATGTCTCGATTTACCAGGGTGTCGCCCTCGAAGACGGGGTGTTCTGCGGACCTTCCGCGGTATTCACCAATGTCAACAATCCGCGTGCCGGCATCGAGCGCAAGGACGAGTTCCGCCCGACGCTGGTCAAGCGCGGCGCGACGATCGGAGCCAACGCCACGATTGTCTGCGGCCATACAATCGGCCAATACGCCTTCATCGCCGCCGGTGCCGTGGTGACCGCGGATGTCCCAGCCTTCGCGCTGATGGCCGGCGTGCCGGCCCGGCGCATCGGCTGGGTCAGCCACGACGGCGAACGGCTCGGGCCCGACCTCGCCTGCCCTCGCTCGGGACGCCGTTATCGGGAAGCTGGCCCCGATTGGATCGAGGAGATCGTCTGATGCCCGACGCCGCCGCCTTCCAGACCAGCGGTGCGCCGATCGAGTTCATCGATCTGGGCGCGCAGCGGCGGCGGCTTGGCCCTCGCGTCGACGAGGCGATTCTCCGTGTCGTCGACCACGGCAAATACATCATGGGCCCTGAGGTCGCCGTCTTCGAGCAGGAGCTCGCCGCCTTCTGCGGCGCCAAGCACGTACTGAGCTGCGCCAACGGCACCGACGCGTTGGGGCTCGCGCTGATGGCGAAGGGCATCAAGCCCGGCCAGGCGGTGCTAGTGCCATCCTTCACGTTTGCGGCGACCGCCGAAGTTGTTGCGTGGTTCGATGCGGTCCCGGTCTTCGTCGATGTACTCGAACATACGTTTAACATGGACCCGGTGAGCCTCGAAGCCGGCATCGCGACAGCCAAGCGCCTTGGAGTCGAGCCGGCCGGCATCATTCCGGTCGACCTGTTCGGCCTGCCAGCGGAATACGATGAGATTCTGGCGATCGCCGCAGCACATCGGCTGTGGGTCATCTGCGATGCGGCGCAGAGCTTTGGCGCGTCCTACAAGCGCCGCAATATCGGAACCATCGGCGACATTACGACAACGAGCTTCTTCCCGGCGAAGCCGCTCGGCTGCTACGGCGACGGCGGCGCCCTGCTGACCGACGACGACAGCGCCGCTGCGGTGCTGAAGAGCCTGCGGGTACACGGTCAAGGCGGCGACAAATACGATAATGTGCGCATCGGTATGAACGCCCGCCTCGACACAATCCAGGCGGCGATACTGAGTGAAAAGCTGACGGTTTTTGCCGACGAGATCAAAGCTCGCAATCAGGTGGCGGCGCGCTATGAGAGCGCGTTGGAGGAAGTGGTAACTGTTCCTACAATACCAGCTGGAATCACCAGCGTCTGGGCGCAATATACGGTGCGGCTGCCCGACGGGCGGGATCGCGACGCGGTGGCGGCAAGCCTCAAGGCTTCCGGCGTGCCGACCGCGGTCTATTATGCCAAGCCCCTGCATCGCCAATCGGCCTATCGGCACTATCCCACCGCCGGCAACGGTCTGCCGGTCTCCGATCGCCTCGCGTCCGAGGTACTGAGCCTGCCGATGCACCCTTATCTAGACGAAGGCACGCAAAACCACATTATCGCAGCGCTGCGGGCGTCACTGAGCGACTGACTCAAATGCTGTATTATTCTTATGGTGCATGGCGCTCTGGGACCGCAAAGCAAATTGTCGGACGCCAAGGATAGTTGGATCACCGAGTCGAGCCCTGCGATGCTGGCTTACATACCGTTGAGGTGACGTGATCTCCGGAATCGCGGGTTCCGCGGGCCGCCGGCGTAACCCGTTCATTATGATCCTGGCTTACCGCACGCCATTGTGGCGTACGACGGTGAGCGAGGTTCGTCAGCGCTATGCCGGCTCGGCAATGGGGCTCTTCTGGATGGCCCTGGCGCCGGGCTTGCTGTTGGCGCTGTACGCCTGCGTTTTCATTTACATTTACAAAACCGTCCCCCAGGGGATGGACACAACGACATACCTGGTTCGTCTGTTCGCCGGACTGTTGCCGTTTCTCGCATTCAGCGAGGGCCTTATGAGCGGATCGGGCGCGGTCCTGAGCAACCGAGCGGTGCTCCTCAATACGGTCTATCCCGCCGAACTCGTGCCGTTGCGCGCGGTGCTTTCGGGCCATGCGGTAGCCGCGCTCGGATTGGTCCTGGTCGCGGGTCTCGCATTGGCCACCGGCCATCCGCTCCGAGGATTGTTGCTGCTGCCCGTTGTGTTCGCGCTGCAAATCATGTTCGTCTGCGGGGTGGCGTGGCCGCTGTCGCTCGCCAACCTCGTCCTCCGCGACGTCCAGCAGATCTTAACCTTCCTCTGCACTGTATTGATGATCGTGAGCCCGATCGCCTATGCAGCGGATTCGGCGCCGGGGGTGCTGAAACTGCTCGTCTACCTTAACCCGGTCTCATACTTCGTTCTCACCTGCCAAAGCCTGGTGGTGACTGGAACCCTACCGCCGGCGAGGGTCCTCCTGGTGATGACGGGGCTTTCCTTTGGTGCCTTCGTCGTCGGCTTCCGCCTGTTCCAACGCGGCAAGCTCGCATTCTGGGACTATGCTTGATCCGCCGCCTGCGATCGTGCTGAACGGTATCGCCAAGGTCTATCGTCTGTACGACAGCCCGACCGCGCAAGCGCTCGATGTCTTTGGGTTATCGCGTCTGCGCTTCTGGCGAAAGCCGAGATATCACGAGAAAGCCGCCCTGGAGGATATATCACTGCTTGTTCGGCGCGGCGAGCGGATCGGCATCATCGGCCGAAACGGCGCCGGCAAGACCACATTGCTCAAATTGATTACCGGTAATTTTGCACCGACCCGCGGCACCGTTGTCGTAAACGGCAGCGTCCAGGCATTGATCAATACCGGTCTCGGGTTCCACCCCGAATTCACCGGCTATGAGAACATCCGCGCTTCGCTGGTCTATAACGGTCTCGCCGAGGCCGAGCTCGACGCAGCGATTGACGACATCGTCGATTTCGTTGAACTGGACCAGTACCTGCATCAGCCGATCAAGACTTACTCGCTGGGCATGCAGTCGCGGTTGTATTTCGCGACGGCGACGGCTATCCGGCCCGACATTCTGATCATCGACGAGGTCCTCGGTGCCGGGGATGCCTATTTTGTAGCCAAGTCAGCCGATCGCATGCAGCGCCTGACCGCTTCCGGGGCAACGTTGCTCCTGGTCTCGCACTCGATGCACCAGGTCCTGCAATTCTGCGACGAAGCAATTTGGCTGGAAAACGGGCGAGTGATGCTGCGGGATGCCGCGCTCACCGTGGTCAATGCCTATGAGGGGTTCATCATGGCGATGGATCGGCGCAATAGGACCGGCCCCGCGCTCGCGGAGCGTAACTGGGTGACCGAAAAGGTGCTGCGCCAGCTCGTCGACGAGGTGCACATTGCCAAAGCGCAGGTGACGCGCGAGCACGAATTCGAGGGTGGTATATCTCAGTGGAACGGCGTGCCAGGGCCGAGAATCGTCGGCTTCGAGGTTTTGGATATGGACGGGCAGCCGACAGCCCATCTGAGCACCGGTGGACCAGTGAGGTTTACCGTTCAGCTGGCGGTCGACGAACCCGGGATCTACCCCTGCACCGTCTGCGTTGTGACCAATACACTCGAGGGGAGATGGTTGACCCGGCACGTCAGCGCCGAATATCAGCTGGATTTCATCCGCTACCCACGGCACGAGATCACTCTGTGCTATGATGCGCTGATGCTCGGTAATGGCTCTTATCTGGTGACCGTTGCAACCTACAAATTTTGTGATCTGAAGGACCTGTCGACGGCAGAGTTTTATGAAATTCTAGCTCGTAGCTTTCGAATTTACGTAAGGGATGCGCTGCCGGACGATGCCACGCTGTTTCACCACCCGGCGCAGTGGACCTCGCGGCCGGCCGTATCGATGATTTCCGGCGAACCCGAAGGAACGGGCCTACCAGGCGAAGCCGGCACACTGATCGGCGGCGAATCGCCATCTCCTTTCGCGCTGGGCGCAAAGGTTTAGGATTGTCCTGCCCGAATGCGCGGGGCCGAGCGTCCCGATCGCGATCATGCTCATCTGCCCCGCCTGTTCCGGCGCGCTGACGCCAGAGCTGATCTGCGCCGCATGCGGCTGGCGCGGGCAGTATCGCGAGGCACTGCCGGTGCTTTTGCCGGATCCCGAGCTCAACGACCAGATCGCCCGCTCCTATAGCGACAACTATGACCAGATCGCGCAGGACGATCTGGAAGAAAAAGTCAGCCATCCTCGCTTCCGGGAAAATCTCGCGCGCAATTTCTGCGAGCAGATCGATCTCGCACCCGGTGCCGAGGTCTGCGATATCGGAGCCGGCCAGGGTGTCTTGGCCCGCAAGCTGATAGAGCGCGGCGCCGCTACCGTGACCGCGGTGGATATCTCACTGCCCTATCTCGTTCGGTTGGCCGGGCAGGCGGGTATCTGTCCGGTAATGGCCAATGCAGAAACTTTACCTTTTATCGAACATTTCGACGTCGTCGTAACCACCGACGTTTTAGAACACGTGCTCAATATCGGCTCGTTCCTCTATTGCCTGAACCGGGCACTGCGATCGGGAGGCCGCCTTTATGTGCGCGTGCCTTATCGTGAAAACCTGCTTTCCTACTCGCCGCATTTCGGCTGCCCCTACCGTTTCGTGCATTTCCGGACGTTTGACCGGACGTTGCTGCGGCAAGCTCTTCAGGAGGCCGGGTTTGTCGTGGAGCGCATGTGGTTCGACGGATATTTGTCTGACATTCCGCGCTCGATCTGGTCGCGCGGGGGTCTGCAGCGGAAGCTCTATCGCTTGTTCGAGCAAGGCTTGCGGCGCAGCGGCCGTGATCCGGCCGATGTGACGCTACAGCCGCACGGCCTGCGCCAGATTTTTCTGCAGCCGACTGTTATCAGCGCGACGGCCCGCAAGGTCAAACGCCTGGTGCCGCTAGCAGAGGGTTGGAAGAAATGGCCCGGGTTCGAGCTGAAGGATCCGCTACAATCGAATTACGTCAAGCCCGAGGCTTGAGAAAATAGCATCCATCGACGCCGGCGATGTTGCCGCGATATCGGCAGAAGCCATGCTCGTCAAAGGTAACATCGAGCAGAAATCTGCGGCTCTCCTCCGGCAGCCTGCGGTCGTGGATGGCATCGAACCGATGAGACAGGATCTTGGCCTCGTGCATTGAGATTGCGGAGCCGGTAAATTCGGCTGCGAAGCCCGCCGCCTCAGCTATCGTAATGAACTCGCTCGAATGAAATACGCGAGAAATAGGGCAATCCTCACCATCGGTGGTTCGAGAAAATGCCGCATCGAGGCTGAGATCTCGATAGGCGCCCTCCACGATCCTTTTGAGATAGGCGACGTAGAGGTGGAGCCATACGCTGTCGCGGTTGTAGACCATGACCCGCATCGAGCCATCCGGCCGCAATATGCGGCGGAGCTGGCGCAGTGTCCCGACCAAATCCGGGAGGTGGTGCAGAACGCCAGATGCGTGCACATAGTCGACCGTTGCCGTTTCGAGCGGCAGCTCCATCACCCCGGGCTCGAGCAGAATCAGCTCGCAAGGAATTTGGTGCAGAGCCATTCTAGCCCGGGCTTGCGCAAGCGAGGCGGGGGAAACGTCCATGCCGATCAGCCGAGAGGTTTTCGACGCGGTCGCAAAGCCAACCAGATCGTGGCCCGGGCCGCAGCCGAAATCGAGAACGACGCGGCCGTCCTGCCCATGCACCGGCATCAGATCGATGTATCCGTAGTACTGGTCGTTCCGCCAACGAAAATAGGCCAGTGACTCCTCGGCCGATGTAAATTGATGATGCAGGGTCACATTGTACCGCGTCCAATAATCTGCACTGACGGTATCGATGTCCCGATCCGGTGTCGGCTCCTCCTGCACAGGTGGTGGCGGCATGAGCGTGCGCCGGCGGTTCGCAAGCCGCGAGATAAAAGGAAGGGCGCGGCGCAGAAGCGATGTGGTGGTGGTCGGGTAGCTTGACATGCACGCCCTAAGTAAGCGCTGGCTTATCGCCGAACTGCTATTCGCAACGTGCCGGAAGTTGGATCGGCCAGATCCGATTATAACCGAGTATCCGGCCGCGCGACACAGCGTTCCTCTTTCGGGACTGCGTTGGTTTCGGCCATGCTCGCGGATAACATTGGCGCGGGGCAGGCGCTGATAATGCGAATCCTCGTGCTCTCCGCCCAGTATCCGCACGCCGACAACCCGACTTCCGGCATCTTTGTCCAGGAGCAGGTCGCAGCGCTTCGCCGCGAGGGAGTGGACGCTCGAGTGCTCGTCGGCAGGGAAGCTTGGCTGGGGCCCAGTCGACCTCTGTACTCGCTGAGCGCGGTTCGGCGCTTTGCAACCGCTCGTCCGCGGCTGCAGTGGCGCGAGCATGGCGGTGTCCTCTCTGCAGAATTCCCGACAGTCGTTGTCGGGCGGTTCGGCGAGGCCGTTCGCTCGTGCTCCTATACCGCCGGCCTGCGGCGCGTCATGCGCGCGCTCCGTCGTGACTTTCCCTTCGAAGCCGTTCACGCCCACACAGCGCTGCTCGACGGCGCAGCGGCCGTCAGGCTCAAGCACGAATTCGGCGTCCCGATGGTGCTGACCGAACATACCGGGCCCTTCTCGGTCATCACGCGAACGCGCGCCATGCGACGTCGCGTCCGCCGGGCGATTTTGGGTTCGGACAGAGTTGTGGCTGTCAGCAACACGCTCGCGCAGACGATCCGAGAAGCATTTCCAGAACTCCGACTGACCGTCGATGTCATCCCCAACGGTGTTGATCAACGCCTATTCGGTATTCTTCGCAAGCGCAGCCCGCCAGCAGCCGGAAAACCATCCTGTGGATCGGCTCTTTCGGCGCGCTCAAGCGGCCACACCTCGCCCTGTCGGCCTTTGCGGCGATTGCCGCCCGGCGACCCGATTTCAACCTCCACATGATTGGTCAAGGTCCGCTGGCAGCGGAACTGCAGCGGGATATTGTGCGCTCGGGTCTGGCCGCGCGTGTGCGGATCGACGGCTATCGGGACCGCATCAGCCTCGCCGGCACGATCGCGCGCGCCGGCGTGCTGTTGGTGACGAGCACCGTGGAGACGTTCAGCCTGGTCACGATCGAGGCGTTGAGCAGCGGGGTGCCGGTAGTGTCGACCCGCTGCGGTGGCCCGGAAGACATCCTCGTCGAACCATGGTTGGGGCGGCTGACCGACGACAGTACCGAGGCACTGACGACGGCCCTGCTCGAGGTTACCGGCTCCTTGGCAAGTTTTCGCCCGGAGCGGTTGCGTGCCTATGCCGTCGGCCGCTTCGGAATGAGTGCCGTCACAGCGCGCTACATCGCTCTCTACAACAGTGTTTTGGCGCGTTTCCGAGCCATGGCGGCATAGATACCGTGTACTTGCCGGAGCTCTGTTGTCCGACGCACGGCAATCGCCTCGATCCGCAGCGTTCGACGCTCGCTGGCGGTCCCGACCCGGTCCGGGTCGAGGATCTCCGCTGCTTCTGCTGTGCCGAGGGCTGCCGGTTTCCAGTGATCCGCGGTGTTCCGCGATTTACCACCTCCGATAATTATGCCGACGCGTTCGGCTGGCAGTGGCAGACGTTTCGGACGAGCCAGCTGGATTCGAGGACCGGCACGACGATTACGCGGGACCGGCTGTCACGTTGTCTCGGCGGCGATCTTGCGGCGCTCGCCGGGCGTAGAGTGCTCGACGCCGGGTGTGGCGCAGGGCGCTTCAGCGAAGTCCTGCTCGACGCTGGAGCCCATGTGTTTGCCGTCGACATTTCCACCGCGGTCGAGGCGGCTCACATCAATTTCGGTGCCGACCGCCGATTTTTCGTGTGCCAATCAGACATTCTTGCCATCCCCGTCGCGGCCCGGTCGTTCGACGTGGTTCTATGCCTGGGGGTGATCCAGCACACGCCCGATCCGGAACGGACGATTGCCGCTCTTGCAGAGTATGTCCGGCCGGGCGGACTTCTTATCATCGACCATTACAGCACGGGGTATCCACTCACCTTCTCACGACGCGCGCTGCGCGCCGTGTTGCTTCGGCTTCCCCGGCCGCTGGCAAGTCGTCTCGCGGTCGCCATGGCGGCCTTGCTGCTGATCGCGCATAAGTGGTTTTGGCACGCAGACGCCAAGTCCGGTCGAACCCGCCGTTTGCTCGCCCGCTGGTCGCCTCTGGTCGACTACTATGATTCCTACCCCCAGCTCGCTCGCAGCGTGCTGGCCGAATGGGCCGTTCTCGATACGCACGACACACTGATGGACGTGTTCAAGCATTTGCGCAGCGAGGACGAGATCAGAGCATGCCTGGGTGCCCTTGAGCTTGAGATCCTCCACGCCGCGCCGGGGGGCAATGGAATTGAAGCGCGGGCCCGCCGCCCGCGGTCGATGGGCGGTAGAGTCTCCCGACCGACCGATGCAGAGTTGATGCAGTGGGCGGATTGACCCGTTCGGAACATCGAGGGCCGGGTCTTGAGGCCGGCGTGCCGGTACGACGCCGGGTCTCTACGGCGAACGCGCGGCCGCGGGACGAAGCCGTGCCCACGCCGCGATTTGCCGTCGTGTCGCACTATGTTCCTCCGTCCCGATATGGGCAACCGCGCGTGCTCTACCGCCTTTTGCGGCACCTGCGCGCAGATCGTTACTGCCTGCTGTCGACGACCCGGTATGATCGGCGAGCGCCATCCGAGGACCAGGACGGTCCTTGGCTCGAAGCGCCGTATATCTATATCGACCATGGGTTCCCATTGCGGCCGATCTCGCAGTGGCCTGGCGCGAGGCGCTTCGCGCGCGAGGCATATACTCTCACCAACCTCATCGTCGCGCTCTGTCGCCGAGCGCGCCGGATCGAAACCGCGGTGAGGTCGGGAAACTACCAGGTCATCGTCGCGTGCTCGGGCGACCCGATCGACTTACCTGCGAGCGCAATCGCCGCGCGACGCCTTGGCGTGCGCTTTGTCGCCTATATGTTCGACGACTACGGCACCCAGTATAAGATGCTGCCGAGTTATCAGCGGTTTTCATCGTTTTTCGATGGGTTCGTCGCGCGCCGCACCGATCGGGTCATCGTGCCGAACGACTTGTTGGCGAACGAATACGCAGTCCGCCACGGCGTCCGGCCTGCGGTCATCCACAATCCGCACTCGGGCGTGTATGGCGAGCACCACGACCGGTTGTTCTCAACTGGCGAGGTTCGCATAGTCTATACCGGCACCGTGTATCACGTTCACGAGGACGCATTCGCCCGACTGACTGAGGTTATAGAGCACGGCAATCGGCCTTTTGCGCTCGATCTCTATAGCTCGGGCGACACGTCACGCAATCCGCTGTTCCAGGACGCCGCGCGCGTGCGCCACCACTCCCACGTCACGGATGCCGCAGCAGGGGTAGTGCAGTCGGAAGCCGACATACTGTTCTTGCCGCTCGCCTTCGCCTCTCAGACGCCCGACGTGGTGCGCACTGCGCTTCCCGGAAAGTTTGCTGAATATCTCGCGAGCGGCCGGCCGGTGCTGGTGCACGCGCCGCCTGATAGCTTCGTCGCCAAATATTGCCGGCTCCATCGGTGCGCGGCGCTCGTCGACCAGCCGGATCCGCGGATGCTAGCGGACGGCTTGGAGAGAGTGGTGACGGATCGCCAATTCCGCTGCAGCATCGTTCGCGCTGCGTTGCAGCGAGCCCGCGCCGATTTTGACCCGGCGGTGGCGGCGCGAGACTTTCTCTCCATCGTGGCCGGTGCGCCCTGCGATGAAGGTGGTCGCTAGATGCATGGCAACATTGCCGCCAAACTCGATCAGGCCCGACGGGTATCGGCGGATGAAGGCTGCTTTTCGTGGACCTCGCCAGAATATCAGCGGGATATCCTGGAATTTATCTGCGCCCACCGCGACCGCGGTAGTGGGATCATTGAAGTCGGAACCTATAAGGGCGGTCTGACGGCGCAGCTCTCATTGATTTGTCGAGAATACGGATGGCCGCTGTGGACGATGGATGTCGACCCCTCAGCGCTGGAGACGGCGAGCAATCTGCTGAATAAGCTGGGGCTCGCCGATAATGTCACCTTCCACTGCGGAGCCCTCGACCGATTTGTCCAGTCCGAGGTGCCGATCGGCAAGCCGGTGCTCGTCGTTCTCGACGGCGATCACCGGTACGATGCCGTCCGCCGCGACATCTGCAGTATCTACAAATTGCCGGTCTTGCCCTACGCCGCCGCATTCCATGACTACAGCCTGCGTCATCCCTCGACCGGCGAACGGGTGGATCAGGCCGTGCGTGATGAGCTTCCGCATCTGGTCCCGACCCCAATCGGCGCGCGGATGATGGGAAACGGGCCGTATCCGACACAGGAAAGACCGTCGGAGGACGGGCATTGGTGGGAGGTGCCGGGATCGGAGGGCGCCATTGTCGAGCTCAAGCCACGGCCCCGGTGCCGGAATCCGGCGGTGCTTCAGGCCGGCCTTCGAACGCTATGGGCGATGCGCCTCGTACGCCGCCGTCCCCAAGCCGGGGCCGCGACCGCCGCCTTGCCTCGCAGATGACGCCTGGCAGGGCATTACTCCCGGCCTGATCGATGCGTGTCATGGTCCTCGGCGCGGGCGGCATGCTTGGGCACCAGGTTCTACGGCGGCTCGGTCGCCGCTGCGAAACGGTCGGCACGTTGCGCGGAGAGGGCGAACCGTATCGGCTCGCCCCCGCCCTCGCTGGAGCGCGGCTTCGCCTCGGGGTCGACGCGGCGAATATCCACTCGGTCGCGCGAATGCTCGACGAAATCCGGCCGGACGCCGTAATCAACTGCGTTGGCATCGTCAAGCAGCGCGAGAACGCCAACGACCCGGTCTGCGCGATAGATATCAACGCGCTCTTTCCGCACCGGCTGGTACGACTCTGCCGTGAACGATCGGTACGGCTTGTGCACTTCAGCACCGACTGCGTCTTCTCAGGACGACGGGGTCCGTATAGCGAGAGCGACGTGCCCGATGCTGAGGATCTCTACGGTCGCACAAAGTTTCTGGGGGAGGTCGGCGGCCCCGGTTGCCTGACCATACGGTCGTCGGTCATCGGTCGTGAAATCGCCGGCAGAGCCAGCCTTGTCGAATGGTTTCTCGCGCAGCGGGGCAAGCGGATCAAGGGTTTCGCGAATGCACTCTATACCGGGCTGACCACCTTGGTGATGGCCGACCTGGTGGCGGACCTTCTCACCCGGTTTTCGACCTTGGAAGGCGTCTGGCATGTTTCCAGCGAGCCGATCAGCAAATTCGACCTACTGAACATGGTGAATGACCGGTACGATGCCGGTGTGACCATAGAACGCGACGACACCTTCTTTTGCGATCGCCGGCTCGACAGCAGCCGGTTTCGAGCAATGACCGGCTTTGTGCCGATGCCATGGCCGTCAATGATAGAAGCGATGCACCGTGAACAAACTTCGTATGAGCACGGCTGAACAGACGTTGGCTTTGGTTCCGGGTCAGTGAAATGCACTTGCTTGACGGTAAGAGGATATTGATCACCGGCGGCACCGGGTCGCTTGGCAAGGTGTTGCTGCGGCGGCTGCTCGGCGGGGGGGCCGGCGATCCTGCGAAAATTATCGTGCTGTCGCGTGACGAGGCCAAGCAGCATGCCATTCGCGTCGAGTATCAACGGGATCTGGCGGCGACTGACGAGGTGATCTACCATAATTTTTCAAAGAAGCTCGAATTTTGCATTGGCGATGTACGCGATTTGCATTCGGTCACCTCGGCGCTGCGGAAAGTCGATGTCGTGTTCAACGCCGCCGCGCTGAAGCAAGTGCCGACTTGCGAGTATTTTCCCTTCGAAGCGGTGCAGACGAACGTGGGCGGGGCGGAGAACATCGTTCGTGCTATCCGCGACCTGCGGCTCGGGGTCGAAACCGTGGTCGGTATCTCGACCGACAAGGCGGTTGCGCCCGTCAATGTCATGGGTATGACCAAATCCCTGCAGGAGCGGATCTTCGCACGCGCCAACCTCGACACGCCCGATACCCGGTTCGTCCTGGTGCGCTATGGTAACGTCCTCGCGTCGCGAGGCTCGGTGATACCGCTCTTCCACGATCAGATCCGCATCGGTGGACCGGTTACGGTTACCGATCAGAGAATGACGCGATTCCTGCTCAGCCTCGAGGAAGCGGTGGATATCATCCTCGCAGCGGTTGCCAACGCACGTCCGGGCGAAACCTATATCCCTCGCGTACCCTCTGCGAAAATACTCGACGTGGCTGCTGCGCTGATCGGCGAGCGTCCGATCGACATTGTGATATCGGGCATCCGGCCGGGAGAGAAGCTGCACGAGCTTTTGGTTTCCGAGGAAGAATGCCATCGTACAATTCAGCGCAACGGCTACTACGCCATCCGCCCAATTCTGCCTGAATTGCAGATCCACGAACCCGACGGCCCTTTCCTGGGAAAGCCCTATAGCTCGGCCGACGACGTGATGACCTCCGCCGAGACGCGCGACCTGCTCGTGCGTCGAGGTTTGATGGTCGATAACGAGCTGCGGCTCGAGGGCGAGTTCCTGAGATGAAGATCGTGACGGTCCTGGGCACGCGGCCGGAGATCATTCGACTAAGCCTTGTTATCGAGCGGCTGGATCGTCTGTGCCGACATATCCTGGTTCACACTGGGCAAAATTTTGATGCGAAGCTCAGCGACATCTTTTTCGACGAGCTGCAGGTGCGGCGGCCGGATCACAATCTTGTGGCGAGGGGCGAAACTTTCGGCGCGCAGGTAGCCGCCATACTGACGGGGGTTGAGCGGGTATTGGCTGGCGAGAAGCCCGATCGCCTGCTGGTGCTCGGCGATACCAACAGCGGATTGTCGGCAATCGTCGCCAAGCGGCTCGGCATACCGGTCTTTCACATGGAGGCGGGCAACCGCTGCTATGACGATCGCGTGCCCGAGGAAGTCAATCGCCGCATCATAGACCACAGCAGCGACGTATTGATGCCCTACACTGAGAGGAGCCGACAAAATTTGCTGCGCGAGGGCATCGCCGGCGGGCGCATTCATGTCACGGGCAACCCGATCCTTGAAGTCATCCGTCGCTCCGAGCCACTTATCGCCTCCTCCACCGTGCTCGATGATGTCGGGGTCGCTGCAACAGGGTATTTCCTGGTGACAATGCACCGCGCGGAGAATGTAGATTTCGAACCGCGCTTGCGCGCCTTTGTGGCAGCCTTTGATCGACTGCACCAAAGGTATCGCCTGCCGTTAATCGTTAGCACCCATCCGCGCACGCGATCACGGCTCGCGTCGTTGGGCCTGGAATGCGGTAACCGCGCTGTACGATTTCTGGATCCGTTCGGTTTTGCGGACTTCATCGCCCTCGAAAAATCGGCGTTCTGCGTCCTATCCGACAGCGGCACAGTTCAAGAAGAGTGCTGCATCTTTGGTACACCCACCGTGACCATACGCGATGTAACCGAACGGCCAGAAACGATCGATTGCGGGAGTAATATTCTTTCGGGGGCGGATCCGGATCGGATCTTATCTTGTGTCGCGGCGGCTGTGGACGAGGCAGGCGCGTGGATGCCGCCGCGAGAATACCTGGACGCTGAGGTGAGCCGCACCGTCGCAAAGATCTTGGTGGGCTATTATCATTGACGATGCTAGTTACGGTAGCGCGCCGGGCCGGGTGAGGCGCGCGCGACAGTGCATGCGGCACGAGGGCGGCTGTTTTCTTGTCCGCCTCCGTGATCGTGGGCGATCCCCGGTCGCACCGAATGAGCTGTCATCGAAGTGGCGACGGTCATCAATTTTGTCCTCGGCCAAGGAGAACGCGAATGCGATCCCCGGGCTGCCCGTCAAATTCTTCGAATCCGTGATGGCCGGCCGGCGACAAGTTAAGGCGGACCACTTCGGGGAGCTATGCGTGCAGGCTAGGAGGGGCTGAACGGATTTGTGCGGGATCGCCGGCACCTTTCTTGAAGCGGACGAGCGTGCTGTTCGGGCCATGATCGCCGCCATCGCTCATCGTGGCCCGGATGACCGGGGGTTCCTTGCCGATCGCGCGGCGGCGTTCGGCCACGCCCGCCTTGCTATCCTCGATCTGTCGCCGTCGGGGCACCAGCCGATGGCCGACCAGACCGGCAATTTGTGGATCGTCTTCAACGGCGAGATTTATAATTGGCGGAGCGAGCGCGCGCTGCTCGAGCAGCAGGGTTGGCGGTTTCGCTCGCAAAGCGACACCGAAGTGCTGCTGGCTCTCTATCACCGTTACGGTGACCGTTTCGTCACTCGGCTGCGCGGCATGTTCGCCTTTGCCATTTACGATCGCCGCCGCGGTCCGGGCCGCGAGAAGCTGCTCCTCGCGCGCGATCAGTTCGGCATCAAGCCGCTGTTCTACGCCTCTCGTGCGAGCGGAGTGATATTCGCCTCCGAGCTCAAGGCGATGCTGGCAAGCGGGCGCGCGAGCAGCGCAATCGATCCGGCGGGACTGCGCACTCTTCTCACCTTCGGATCGGTTTTTCAACCGCGCACCCTGCTTGCAGATGTTGCGATGCTGCCCTCAGCTCATATCCTGACTGCGACCCGGGGCGAGACTCGGATCGAGCGCTACTGGTCGTATCGGTCGGGCGCTGAACCCGAATTGCGCCGCTTGTCCCATCGTGAGCTGGTGCGGCGGACACGCGCGGTTCTGGAGGATAGCGTCTGTTTGCAGCAGGTGGCCGATGTGCCGGTCGGCGCGTTTCTCAGCGGTGGCGTCAACTCCTCGCTGATCGCCGCCTTGATGGCTCAACGCGTGCCCGGCCGGCTGAAGACCTTCTCGGTCGGGTTCGAGAGCGCCGCCGCAAGCCTCGACGAGAGCCACGAAGCAGCCGAGACTGCAGTCCGATTGGGCACTGACCATACCCGCGTCGTCGTCACTGGGCGCGACGTGCGCAACGAGATCGAGCGCTTCGCGCTAGGTCTCGACCAGCCATCCGTCGACGGCTTCAACAGCTATTTCGTGAGCCAAGCGGCGGCGCGCGACGTCAAAGTGGCGCTGTCCGGAACCGGCGGCGACGAGCTCTTTGCCGGTTATCCTTGGTTCGCCGGCATGGTGCCAGCCGGGTCGGATGCCGCAAACGCTCGGCTAAAACGGGTGAGCCGAAAGTTGCGCAGCGCTGCCTTGACGCTTTCGGGCACGCGAGCTGACAACTTGGCTCGGCGGGACGCATTTCTCGATCGCTACGGCCGGTTTTATCATTGCTTTGGACCGGCGGGGCCCGGCGCGCTCCTCGCCGGGGATTACCGCAAGTCTGCGGGCCGCTTTGTAGGGATGCCAACCGACCTTGCGCCGCTTGATGAACTTCCCAACGCTCCGGTCCTCGATCGCGTGTCCGCGCTCTGCCTGAACGGATACACCCGCAACCAGCTGTTGCGTGACATCGATGCGTGCTCGATGATCCATTCGCTCGAGGTGCGCGTCCCTTTCCTGGACCCGGTGATCAGCGATTTTGCGCTTTCCCTGCCGCAATCGGCGAAGCTCAGTCCCGACGGGCGTCCGTTGGCGCCGGAGGCGAGTTATGATTGCTCGGGAATCAAGCGCGTCATCGTCGATGTCGCGCGCGGCTATCTTCCCGCCGAGTTCTTCTCGCGCCGCGCCAAACGCGGCTTCGGGATGCCCTTCGCCAGCTGGTTGACAGGCCCGCTGCGCGAGGTGGTCGACGACGCGCTCTCACCAGAAACAGTTCGCCGGCGTGGGATCTTCGACCCGGTATCCGTCCAGACGCTGCATCGCGATTTCATGGACGGAAAGCAGCCTTGGAATGGGCCTTGGCTGCTGATGATCACCGAGCTGTGGTGCCGCACGGTGCGCAATGCATTGCCGGGGATGGCGGACGCAGCAATCTCTCCGGCTACAGTGCAGGCCGCAGCTCGATAGCATCGAGCTCCCGGGCTTCGCCGCGATGCCCGATCATCCCCTCGTAGAAGGCGATAACACGGTGTCCGATACTGCCGCGGTCCACCAGCTTCCTGACGAGCGCCAAATTCGCGCGGGCGGCGCTGTCGACCAAGCCGTCGTCGGTCATTGCGCGAACGAGCGCCGCCGCAATCTCATCCGGGTAGAGGTTTCGCGCAAACAGCACGTTCGCTTCAGCCTCCACGACGGGCGTAATCGTGTCGAGAGGCGAGACGATCGGAAAGGCGCCGAGGGACATCGCCTCAAGCATCGAATTGGGGACGCCGTCCGTCAGCGACGGGGCAAGGAGAACCCGCGCTTGCCGCATCAGGTCCAGCGCCTGCTCGCGAGGCAGCCGGTCGTAAAGGCGTGACGCCGCTTGGACCTCGTCGGGCATCATCTTGTAGAACCACGATTTGACTTCGGCCTGCACGAGCCAAAGCATGTGAAATCTCGCAGGGCTTGATGCGCTCCCATGCGAGCTTGATGGCTTCGAATACGGGAAGCGCCTTCGCCGAGGCGGTCTCGTAGGCCTTCGGCCAGACGATGCTGCGCCCGCGGGTCGAAGGCGGGCTGCCGCGCCACCATTCCCGGAGCTCGTCAACCGACATTCCGCCGGTTCCGGGCACCGGACCAAGCGGCGGGTCGCCGAGCTTTTCCATATCAAGGCCGATGCGCACCGCAAAATCGTAATTGGGCTGATTGTCAGCAACGAAATAGTCACACGCTCGAACGACCTGCTGGATCCGGGTGGTGTATTTCGGATCGTACCAATTGACCGCGAGATCGGGGCCGCCGCGCGCCTGCGCCACCCACCGGCCGATCGACCGCTGGTCGCCGCGGGCTCCGGTCATATTGCGGGTCTCGAGATAAAGGTATGCGGCCGGATCGAAGCCCAAGGTGTGCACGATGTCTGGCTGCCAGCTGCGCAGGATTTTTGCAAGAGCGTGTTGCAGCGTGAACACGTGCGGCGGAGCCAGCGAGAAGCGCGCCGCCGCGTGTCGCCAAACCCTTTCGGTCAATTGCTGCTGCCGCGAAAACACTGACAAACGGAAAGCAGAGTCGAAGGGCCCCCTCGCGCCGCCCGAGACGTAAGTCTTGATCAGCCAATTGTCCGGCGGCACACCCGACGGCAGCGAGAACAGCCGAACGTTGAACTCGGAGTTCCGCAACAGGTCGATCCAGGCATGGGTGTGGGAGCTCTCCCCAAAGCCAATGAACAGGATCTTGGGACCGCCAGGAAAAAGATCGCGGTCGAACTCGTCACGCATCGTGATGTCCCATCATAATGGGGACCGATTGGGTAGCACAGGGACAATTCGCGCGAAATAGGAGCGTGACGTGACGGAGAGAGGTGGTTTGTGGATCGTCCCGGTTCTGTCCGGGAAAATGGGTGACTGGCCGAGGCGGTGGGGTATCATTGTGGGATATCGGCTACGGGGAAGTTCGTGAAGCAAACCACGCAAATGTCCGGCAGCCGCGCCGCGAGCCCCTTCTTCTCGATTCTCGTCCCTACTTACAATCAGGCGCAGTATCTCGCGCCGGCACTGGACAGCATCCTCGCTCAGACCGATCAGGATTGGGAGGCAGTGGTCGTCAATGACGGGTCGACCGACGATACCGCAGAAGTTGCGCGGCGCTATGCCGACGGCGATCCCCGGATCCGCGTACTGCACCAGGCGAATGGGGGTGTCGCGGCGGCGCTCAACACCGCACTCGACAATGCACTGGGCGAATGGGTTTGCTGGCTCAGCTCGGATGACTTGTTCGCCCCGCGCAAGCTGGAAATCAACCGGCGCTGGATCGGCAGATACCAGGACTGCAAATTCTTCTTTTCCTACTTTCGCCTGCTGCGAGATGCTACCAGCGAGATAAGCGACCACGACCTTTGGGGACCGCTCCCGCCGCGGGAGTGGCAGGTTCTGACGTTATTTTACCGCAACTATATCAGTGGTATCACCATCTGCATCGAGCGCGCCGCCTGGAATAACATTGGTCGGTTCGATCCGGCGCTGCGCTATGCTCAGGACTACGACATGTGGTTGCGGCTGCTGTCGTTCTATCCCGCTGAGTTCGTTCCCGAATGGCTCGTCATCAATCGCAACCATGCGGCGCAAGGATCGGAGGTCTTTCCGCAAGCCTGCTATTACGACACCGCTCGGGCTGCGATCGAGCATCTCAATCGAACCTCGTTCCCGGCCCTCGTTCCCGCTGCCGACCTCAGCGATCCGGTCACCGCTTTGCGCACCGTCGCCCGCGCGCTGGAGATCGCCGCAGAGCCGAGCAGCTTCATTTACGGGCTCGGCCCGCATCACGGTCTGCTCGTCAAAGTCCTCGAATGGGTCTTCGCGGCAGAGGGCGGCTCGGCCCTCGAGCGGCCCAGCCGTGATCGGCTGGTTGCGCTCGTCCGCCGGTTCACGCAAGCGGCTGCGGAGCGCCATGCCCGCACCGCCCTTGGCGATATGTGGGCTGCCGCTGCGAGAGCCTGCCGGTGTCCGGCTCCACGCGTGTCCTATCGTCGGATCGAGCCGGTGGAGGTTGCCGGGCTGATCGAGTTCGACGAGACCCGAAGCTCCGTTGCGGCAATACCTGGCTCGCCACCTCGGCCGCAATCCGGGTGCTGCGCTCACAGATCCCCGGATCACGCGCCGCCGGTTGTTGACGCTGCCTTTCGAGGAAGCCGGCGTCGAACATGGACAAAGACGGCCGGAGCAGGCGGCGGGCGAGCGCGGGCAGGTCGTCTTCCTAACGCGGGCGCTCGCAGGCGGTGGAGCAGAGCGGGTCACCCATGACCTTGCCCATGCGCTTGCGGCTCGCGGCATCGACGTGCGGGTGGCCTATCTTTTCGACAGCCCGACAACATACCGATTCCACGTACCAGTCTACAGCCTCACCGGGGCCGCGCCGGCTGTGCAATCGTGCGACCAGGCGCCGCTACAGTCGGCCCTTCGTCTCGACGGCCGCCCTGCGGCCACGAGCCTGCCATCCACCACAGCGGCATCGGTTCGGCGTCGGCTGGGTCGGCGGGGGGCTGCCGCCTATCACCGCCTCCCGTTATCTGTCCGACAGTGGCTCCGACTTGGCGACAAGCTCCGCGCTCTGCGTCGGCAACCTTACCGGGTCTTGCCCAATGCGCCGCACCCTCCGGTGGCTCCTGCCGATGCCGTTCCCGCCGGTGTCGCGTGCACCGCCGCCCGAGCCGCTTTTCAGCGCGCTGGCGGCTGCCTCGCAGCACCTGAAGGCTCTTGCAGAACTGGTACGGACGCTCGACGAGCGGGCGATCATCGTCTCCATCATGGAGGAGGCTGCAGTTCGTGCGTGGCTTCTCCAAGCAGAATGTCGGCGGCGCCACATTGCCTGGCTGCACAGCGTCGAGTCCTACAATCTCGCCCTGATGCATCCCGACCTGGCGCGGCTTCGAGCCGAGCAGTGGGCCCTGGCCGGAGCGTGTCGGGGAGCCGACCGTGTGGTGGTTCCTTCGCAAGGCTGCCGCGATGATCTCAACGGGTCGTTCGGCATCGATGCTGCCCATGTTGAGGTCCTGCACAATCCGGTCGACTGCCTCGGCATTCTTCTTCGCAGCGCCGAGCCGCTCGGCAACGACTTGCAGCGACTGTGCTCGGGCAGGGCGGTTTTCGTCTCGGTTGGCCGCCTCAGTCCCGACAAGGACCATTCGGCCTTCATCGCGGCCTGTGGTGAGCTGCGGCGGCGGCAGCGGGATTTCATAAGCTTTATTGTCGGTACCGGACCGCTGAAAGAGACACTTCAATGCGAGATCGACTCTGCCGGTCTTTCCGAGCACGTTGTGCTGCTGGGCGAGAGCCCCAATCCCTATCCGCTGATGGCTCTTGCGCACGCATTGGTGTTGACCTCGCGGGCCGAGAGCTTTGCGCTCGTCCTCGTCGAGGCGATGTTGTGCGGCACCATCCCAATTGCTGTTGATTGCCCGACCGGGCCGCGCGAGGTGCTGGCCGGAGGTGACTTCGGTGTGCTTGTGCCGCCGGGCGACCCCGCTGCGCTGGCCGATGCGATGGAGAGCGCAGTCGCGGTCCGCGATCGCGGCTCGACCCGCCGGCGTTTGGGTCTGGACCGGGCGTTTCAGTTCGACCTGGCCGTCATTGCCGAGCGCTGGAGCCAGCTCCTCGGCAACATTCCGGGGAAGGCCATCAAAGAGCACGCCGGCAGCGCGGCCGCCTGACACCTCGACCCCGTGATTGCCTCGCCTCAAACCCGGGAGCCGGGATGACCAACAGTGGCTTGCCCGCACGGATGCGCCGCCGCGCTCCGGCAATACTCAAGCGCCTGGCCGGCAGATACCTCAATGTTGCCGCCGAGCTGATGGCAATGCAGCTGGCGCAGGTGAGGGACAACATCGCGCACGACGCCTTCTACCGCCACGGATTCCACCTGCTGCGGAAGCACTACTATCTGCCGATACCGGACGAGTCAGATATCACAGACGGTTTTTGGGAGCGGCGCTCGAGCCTGCCCGGGCTCGACATGAACGAGATCGTCGCTCTCGATTTTCTCAAAACCCTGTTCCCTCGGCGATTGGCCGAGTTTCGGCAACACGTTCCGACCGAACGACAGGACGAGGCGCCGCATTTTCATCTCATCAACGGCGGCTATATGGCCGTCGACGCCCATGTCTATTTCTCCTTCATCCGCGAGTTCAAGCCGAGGCGGATCATCGAGATCGGAGCCGGGTATTCGACAATGCTCGCCTGTACCGCAGGGGAGCTCAACAAGGGCGAGACCGGGCTAGCACCACGCATCACCGCGATCGAACCCTATCCCTGGGACATCTTCAAGGCAGGCTATCCCGGACTGACCGAGCTAATCGCCAAAAAAGTTCAGGACGTCGATCGCAGCCTGATCACCTCGCTCGGCCCCAATGACATCCTTTTCATCAACTCCAGCCACGTGCTGCGCAGTGGTAATGATGTCCAGTATGAATATCTCGAAGTGCTGCCTCGGCTCGGTCCCGGCGTGTTTGTCCATATTCATGACGTCAGCCTGCCGGAAGCTTATCCCAAGACGTATTATGACAGACAACTCTATTGGAACGAACAATATCTTCTGCAGGCATTCTTGGCATTCAATACAAAATTCGAGGTAATCTGGCCAGGTAACTATATGATGATAAAGTACCCGCACGTCATGCTCGAAGTGTTTCCTGAAATTCAGACGATGAAGCAATCTTACCCACAATCGGAGCCGACAGCCTTTTGGATGCGGACGCGGTGAGCGAGCCCGATCTGTTCGAGCAAGACGAATACCCGGGTGGTGCGCGCATCCTCTTCATCGGTTACGCGAGCAGCTCGCATTCCATCGCCTGGATCGACCTGCTGCGGGGCAGCGGAATAAACGCTCGCCTGTTTTCGCCTTACCCCGAGGATTCCGCACCCCCGACCAGCTTCGAATTCCGCACCTATCTCTCCATGCCGGACTGCGCCGTCGAGGGGCCCCTCCGGCGTGTTCTGTTCCCACCGCCGCCGCCTCCTCCCCCGCCGCCGCCTCCTCCCCCGCCGCCGCCGGAACCGCCTCCACCCCCACCCCCACCGCCGCCGCCCACCTTGGCGCGGCGCGTCAGGGTCCGCTTCGGCTATCTCCTGGGTGGAGTTAGAGAGTTCCTGATGGGACGGGAGCCGCCACCACCGCCGCCCCCGCCACCACCGCCGCTCCCGCCGCCTCCACCCCCCACGCCGCCACCCCCACCGCCCGAACCGCGAGAGGTGGTCGAGAGCGCGCTGGTCGAGGTCGTCCGACAATGGCGGCCGCACGCCGTGCACACGCTCGGACTCTTCAACAGCGGGCTGTATTGGTTCGAGATCGCGCAGCGGCACGGTCTGCTCGGCCTCACCCGATGGGTGATGCAGTTGCGGGGAGGCTCGGATCTGGAGCTCAATCGCCTTGTGCCCGAGACACGCGCTCGGATCTGCGCTGCGGCCGCAGCCGCCGATCAAATCGTCAGCGACAACCGGCGTAATTTTGCCTATCTCCGCTCCTTGGGCATCGACGAGCGCCGGTTCGCGCCGATCTCGCCCGTCCCCGGCACCGGCGGGGTGGAGCTGCCCGGCGTGAGAACGCGGCCAATCGCGCCGGAGCAGCGGCGCATGATCCTGTGGCCGAAGGCGTACAATACCGCTTTTGCTCTGGCGCTGCCGGTGCTCGAGGCCCTCAAGCTCGCCTGGGATCGAATCCGGCCCTGCCGCATCGTCTTGACATGGATGGTTCAGGACGACGTGCGTGCCTGGATCAAGGCGCTACCCTCGGACTTGCGATCGGCCTGCGAGGTCCACGGCCGGCTCGGCCGAGAGGAGATTTGGACGCTGATGGCAGAGGCGCGGGTCATGCTCGCGCCGTCGCTCGTCGATGGCGTGCCAAACACCCTTTACGAGGCAATGGCGAGCGGCGCGCTGCCGATCGTCTCCCCGCTGGACACACTGACCGATATCGTCGAGGACGGCGTCCATGTTCTCTTTGCCCGCAACCTCTATCCCGATGAGATCGCCGCTGCCTTGGTCTCGGCGATGACCGACGCCGATCTGCTGCGACGGATCACGACGGCGAACATTCTTCGGGTCGCAGAGCTGGCCGACCGCACTCAGATTGCCCGCCGGGTCAGCGCGTTCTACCGCAACCTCGCCGGTCCTGACGCTACGCCCTGCGTCGCGGCGGAATTGCGCGCGTTGGGCGGTGAAGACGGCGGCCGGCCGGCGCCCGCCGACCGGTGTAGCGTCGCGCCGGACACCGCCTCGACGCGAAAGCCTGGTTTCCAGTACTCGCAGCCGGACCACAATGTCGCGAGCTGCCGATGAAGGAGCGATTATCCACGCTCTATCTTGATTGCAAGCGGGCCGGTCCGCCCAACTTCCTCGTCGACACTGTGCTGCGCGGGGTATTGGGTTATGAGGATTGCAGTCCGATGCCGCGGCTATTGCGCAACAATGCACGGCTGCAAGCGCTGTTTGCCGAGTTGCGCGATCCCTATGCGCCGCTCTCCTACAGTGCCGATTGGCGCGAGGCCTTCATCGACTCGCCCGACCTGACGGTCGAGGTATGCTTTATCCACGATCTGCTCCATTTCAAACTCTGCCTGTTGCGGCTGCGCCAATACGATTTGATCGTCATCTCCCACATCGCGGCAGGAGACGACATGAGCCTGTTGCTGCGATACGCACACCGATTCCACCGCCGCCGCGCGCCGCTCGTCATGTTCATCGGCAACGAATACGACCTATTGGACGAAAAGATCGGATTCATCCGGGACATCGAGGCGGAGTTCGTGTGCAGCCAGCTCTCGATTGCCGCCGCGCGCGTGCTCTATCAGGAGTGTGAGGGAACCCGCATTCTCGAGTTGCCGCACGCGCTCAACCCTAAGCAATATTTCCCGGTTCCGAACATACCGCGACAGGTCGATATCGGCTTTATAGGCGATATCTATTGGCCGTTTGTCGGAGACCGAGAGCGCACCGATCTGATCGAATGGTTCGAGCACCACGGGTCAAGCCGCAGCCTCCGGTGCGATATCCGCAAGGAGCGGGTTCCACGTGAAGCGTGGAGCCGCTTCCTCAGTGGCTGCAAGGCGATTATTGGCGCCGAATCCGGGACCTATTATCTAGGCGATCGAGGTCGTTTGCTGGCGCGCGCCCGCGCCTATAACCTGCTTGAAAACCAAGCCGCCGATTTCGAGCGAGGTTTTTAACAGGTTTTACCGGGGCGAGGAACGGACTACGGCCGGCAAGTGTATCTCGTCCCGTCACTTCGAGCCGATCGGCACCAAGACCTGTCAGATGCTGGTGGAAGGGCACTATAACGGGATCCTCGAGGCCGACCGAAATTACATCGCCGTCAAGAAGAATCTGACAAATATCGACGAGGCAATCGAGCGGTTTCGCGACGAAGCCTATCGGACACGGATGGTCGAGGAGACGTATGATTATGTGCTTTCGCAGCACACCTACGCCCATCGGGTCGAACGCTTGTTGAGAATTGTCACTTCTACGGCGCGGGCCGAGGGTTCGACCCGGCGGGCTCACTCGGCCTCGATTTCGGAAGGCGCGTGAGGCACCACTCATCCGAATTGAACGCGCCCGCTCGAATGGAGCAAAGAGGGCCCTCCCTGCGTGGTAATGGACGGAGCGTAGCATCAGGTGTCTCGCGGTGTTGTCTGCATCCTGGCTCTGTCGCGGATCAATGACGATCCTCGCGCGCGACGGCAGGGCGACGCGTTCTGGAACGCTGGCTGGCAGGTGATTGCTATCGGCCTGCCTGGCGGCACCTCGCCGCCACCGGTGTGGCCGGTGGCGCAACAAGGAGGCGATACGGCAAAAACCGCGGATTACCGCGGTTCCTCACGTTTTTTGCGAAGATCCGGTCCGCTCGGCGGATATGCGCTGGCACGCATCCGCGACGGCACCGATCTACTTGCAGCCCGTTTGGGAGACCGCATGGCGTTTCGGACCTTCTGGCGGCGGTCCGTGGATGCCTGCGAGATCTATAATAGGGCCACGCAGATCGATGCTGACGTGTGGCTCGCCAATGATTGGACGATGCTGCCGGTTGCTCGCCGGTTGGCGGCGGAGAAAGGTGGAGTCTACGGTTACGACAGTCACGAATTGGCCACCGAAGAGTTCGCTGACCGCTTGCGATGGCGTTTTTGGAAACGACCCTTGGTCCGGGCCATCGAGCGACACTCGATCGGCGGCGCGGCGGTAATCTCGGCGGTGTCCGAGGGAATTGCCAAACGGCTCCAAGACCTCTACTCACTGCCGCGCTTGCCCGTCGTCATCCGCAACACTCCGGCTTTCGAGAGCACCCCTTTCCGGCCAACCGTACCCCCAATCCGCGTGCTCTATCACGGCATCCTGACGCCCGGTCGCGGGCTTGAGGCAACGATCGACAGCGTTGGCGCCTGGCGGCCCGAATTCAACCTGACCTTGCGCGGCCCCGGCGAGGCCCACTATCATCGCCGCGTTGCGGCGCCGTATCGGAGAGCGGGGGCTCGCCGATCGCGTCGTGCTGGCGCCGCCGGTGCCAATGACCGCGCTGGTGCGCGAGGCGGCTGCATTCGATCTCGGCTTCTTTGCGCTGCCGGGAAGCTCGCGCCACAATGAGTTCGCGCTGCCCAACAAGTTTTTTGAATACCTCATGGCTGGTCTCGCCCTATGCGTCACCGACCTGCCCGAGATGGCCCGGCTGATCCGCGATTACGAGCTCGGCGTGACCTTTCCGAGCGTAGATCCGGAAGCCATCGCCGCGGCGGTCAACGCTCTCGATCCCGAGAGTCTCGACCGCTACAAGGGCAATTCGCTCGCGGCGGCATGTGAGCTTTGTTGGGAGCGGGAGTCGAAGCGTCTCATCGATGCTTACCGCACGATGCTTCTGCGGACCCGCACCAGGGCCGCATAGGAGCCGATCGTGTGCGGCATTTGGTTCTCGCTCGGCTTTGCTCCCGATCGCGCCAATATCGACGTGGTCGCGCATCGCGGGCCGGATGGGAGTGGGTGGAAAGTGTTCAAGAGCGTCGCCGGACCGGTGGCGCTCGGTCATCGGCGGCTCAGCATCATCGACCTGTCCGACGCCGCCCAGCAGCCGATGGCCTATGCCGACGAGCGCTATTGGGTCGTCTACAATGGCGAGATCTACAACTATATCGAGCTGCGCGACGAACTCGAGGCGGCCGGGCATCGCTTCCGCACCCACTCCGATACCGAGGTGCTTCTGGCTGCCTTGGCGCAGTGGGGTCAGGCCGCCCTCGGCCGTCTCGTCGGCATGTTCGCCTTCGTCGTATGGGACGCAGCCGCGCAGTCGATCTTCGCCGCACGCGACTCGTTCGGCGTCAAGCCGCTCTATCTCTTCGCCACGTCTGAAGGTGTCGCCCTCGCCTCCGAGATCAAGCAGTTCACCGGGCTCTCTGGGTTTTCCGCCCGGCTGAACCTCGCCCGGGCCTATGATTTCCTGTCGTCCGGCATCATGGAGCACACCGACGGGACGCTATTCGAGGGTGTGCGCCAGCTCCGCGGCGGGGAATGCGTTGGCTTCGACCTGCAGCGCTGGCACCTCGGTGAAGATCTACCGATCCGCCGATGGTATCGGATCCAAGAGCCCGGCACCCTCGACATCGGCGAGCGCGAGGCTGGACAGCGCTTTCGCGCGCTGCTTGCCGATTCCGTGCGCATCCACCTGCGCTCGGACGTGCCGGTGGGCACCTGCCTGTCGGGCGGGCTCGACAGCTCCTCGATCGCCTGCCTGATGGCGCACGAGCTCGACGCCGCGGGGCAACGCGCCAAGGTCAACAGCGTCAGCGCCTGCTATGACGAGCAGAGCGTCGACGAGCGCCCGTTTATGGAAGCGGTGGTCGAGCGCACGCGGTGCATCCCGCACTGGTGCTACCCGCGTTTCGAGGACGCGTTCGCTTTGGCCGAACGGATTACCTGGCATCAGGATGAGCCTTATGGCAGCACCAGCATTTTCGCGCAGTGGTGTGTGTTCGAGGAGGCCCGCCGAGCGGGGCTCAAAGTGATGCTCGACGGGCAGGGCGCCGACGAGCAGCTCGCCGGATATCACAGCTGCTTCCCCCAATACTTTGCCGGTCTGATCAGGCAGCGGCAATTTGCAACGCTATTGCAGGCGATATTGGAACGTCGGGTATGGCATGGCGTCTCGCTCGCGGAGCAGATCCGCAGCCTCTTCGTGCTGCTCGCGCCGGCGCGTTGGGCGCGCTGGCTGCGGCGCAAGCGTCTCGCTGTGGCGCACCATGATTGGCTCGCCGGTGACGGGTTGCGCCCCTATCTCGGCGGCAGCGCTTTCGAGATCGCGCGAAAGAGCATCGGACGACCGGCGGTGCGCGGCATCGGCGACCTGTGCGTCGTCCTGACCCATTCTGCGAACCTGGCTATGCTGCTGCACTGGGAAGACCGCAACAGCATGGCGCACAGTGTCGAAGCGCGGGTCCCCTTTCTCGATCATCGTCTTGTCGAATTTGCCATCGGTCTGGGTGACCGGCACAAGATGGTGGGAGGCGACACCAAACGCGTACTGCGCCGAGCCATGACCGGAATACTCCCCGATCTCGTCCGTAATCGCCGCGACAAACTCGGCTTTGCAACGCCCGAGAGTGAGTGGTTTCGTGGTCCGTTGCGCGAGGCGGTCGCAGCCGGCATCGAGCAGACGCTTACCCGCTACCCGGGTCTGCTCAACCCGGCGGGCGTGCGGGCTCACGCCGACGATATGCTGAGCGGACGCAGGCCGGTCGACTTCTCGCTGTGGCGGATTGTCAGCCTCGGCATCTGGGGCCGGGTTTTTGCGGTGACGGCTTGAGCATGACGGGTGTGCTCTATCGCCGAACCGCGGTTTCGTTGACGCCGGTGTCCTTGGACGCCGACAGTCGGGCCTTCCGCATCGCGTGCAGCTTTGCTGATGTTGGGCTGCGCTCGTTGGTTATCGAAGGGCGCCCGAGCGCGTCGCGGTTTTGGGGCGCGGAAATCGAGGTGCGCTCGCCCGGAAATCCTGGTGCGGCGCCGGCTGCGGCAAGTGGCGGCGGCGCATCGGCAGGGCGCATGGTCAATGCATTGCGAACCGGTCGCTTTGGCGGTGCCGGAGAATTAGCGCTCTATGCCGGATTTCGCGGCTTCGACTGGTGGCAGCATTGTCACCGACCCAATCGTCTGCTGCCGCCGGCGGAACTCTATTATCTGCATTCCTTTGAGCTGCATCGGGCCGTGGCTTCGATGGCAGCCCGGCTCGGCGCTCGGGTAATTTATGACGCGCACGACTTCTACCGCGGCATCGAGCCCGCCGAGCGGCAGCGTTCTTTCGATCGCAACCGGATGCGCCCGTTCTTGAACAGGCTGGAAGACCGGCTCGTCGCCGAAGCGGCCGCGGTGGTCACGGTCAGCGACGGTATCGCGGACCTGATTGAGTGCGCGTTCGGCCGCCGGCCGGTAGTGATCCGCAACTGTCACGACGAGCGGCTGGATCGGGCCGCAATTCCCGATTTGCGGACAGCATTGGGGCTAACGTCGGAGCATAGCCTCTGCGTCGTCGTCGGCAATCACAAACCCGGCATGGCCGTTGCGGTCGCTGCCGACGCAATCGCACTGTTGCCGGAGCGGTTCCATCTTGCCTTTGTCGGGCGCGGCTATGCTGCGCAAGCGCAGAGATTGCTCAAGCACCCGGCGATGGTGCGGGTGCATTTTGGCCACTTTACGGAGCCTGATAAGATCGTTCCCTTTATCCGCTCGGCAGATCTCGGCCTGGTGATCTACGAACCCTACTCGGAAAATTACCGTCGCGCTCTGCCCAACGGCTTCTTCCAAATAGTAGCCGCGGGGCTACCATTGGTTCGCGCGCCTCTACCCGAGATCGAAGCGGCGATTGCGGGCAACACCGTCGGCATCTGCCTGGAGCGCTGCGATCCACCGACGTTGGCGCGCGCCATACTGGGCTGCACGGAGCATCAGAAGATGCTGCGTCGCAACAGCGCGGCACTCGCGCACGAATTGCGCTGGAAGCTCGAAAGCGCCCGGCTGCAGAGATTGATAGAGGATGTACTGAGCCGCCCGGCCGCAACCCTTGGCGCTTCCGCTAACCGCGACCGCGAAAGCCTGATCCCCCAATGGTGAGTTGAACAGATATGTGCGGCATTGCTGGTGTCATTTCGATAACGGGGATGCCGGTTTCCGGCCTTGATGGGTCGCTCGAGGTGCTCAGCCGTATGGTCGCGCATCGCGGGCCGGACGGCGACGGTACGTGGATCGCGGAATCGCGCCGAGCCGGGCTCGCCCATCGCCGCCTTGCAATTATTGATTTGAGCGCTGCCGCGCAGCAGCCGATGGTCGGACCGGGCCCCGCGGTGATCACTTATAATGGCGAGATCTACAATTATTTGGAGCTCCGCGCCGAGCTGGCGGCCGGTTGGCGGTTTCGCTCGAGTTCAGATACCGAATGCATTCTGGCCGCCTACGACCGCTACGATACCGGCTGTGTCGATCGGCTCCGCGGTATGTTCGCCTTTGCCATTTGGGACGACAAGCGCCGGCGCCTGTTCTGCGCGCGCGACCGGTTCGGCATCAAGCCGTTCTATTACGCGCTGGTCGAAAACCTGTTCGTTTTCGCTTCCGAGGCAAAGGCATTGCTCCCCTTCCTGCCCGAGATCGAGAGCGATCCCGCGGCCCTCGCCGAGTATTTGACGTTCCAACACACGATCGGCGAGGCCACTCTCTTCCGCGGCATCAAGCAGCTCTTGCCGGGTCATGCGCTGACCGTAGAGAACGGTACTGTCCGCGTCTGGCGCTACTGGGACGTCCACTACGAAATTGATGGTGACCACAATGCGCGCTATTTCGAGCGGCGTCTCGGCGAACTGCTCGACAATTCTATCAGAATGCACCTGCGCAGCGATGTGCCGGTCGGCGCCTATGTCTCGGGCGGTATCGAATTCGAGCCTGATCGCCATCCTCGCCGGCAGGAGCGGGCGCGGCATTGCCGACTGTTTCCACGGCCGTTTTACCCAGTTTCCGGGTTACGACGAGAGCGATTACGCTGCCGCTGCGGCGGACCAGGCGGGCGCCCGGATGCATCTCATCGACATCAACGCCCAGCACTTCCGCGATCATATCGATGACGTGCTGTACCATCTCGATTTTCCGGCGGCGGGGCCTGGCTCGTTCGCGCAATTCATGGTCTCGCAACTCGCCGTGCACCACGTGAAGGTGGTGCTCGGCGGCCAGGGCGGCGATGAGATCTTCGGCGGCTACGCCCGTTATCTGCTCGCCTATTTCGAGCAGTGCATCAAGGCGGCGCTCGACGGAACGTACAAGAACGGCAATTTCGTCGTCACGATCGAATTGATCGTCCCGAACCTCGGTTTGCTTCGTGAATACAAGCCGTTGATGACGGAGTTCTGGAGAGAAGGCCTGTTCGGTGGCCTCGACGAGCGCTACTTTCGCCTCGTCGATCGCTCTACCGACATGGAGGAGGAGGTCGATTGGGCCGCGCTAGACAAGAGCCGGGTCTTTGAAGGTTTCCTGGCGATCTTCAACAACCAGAGCAACGTTCACAAGGAAGCGTATTTCGACAAGATGTCCCATTTCGACTTCAAGTGTCTATTGCCGGCGCTGCTCCAGGTCGAGGACCGGATGAGCATGGCGCACGGGCTGGAAAGCCGGGTGCCGCTTCTCGATCACCCGTTGATCGAGTTCCTCGCCACCGTCCCGGCCGACGTGAAGTTCGAGGGCGGCCGGATGAAGCACCTCTTGAGGCTCGCCTACGCCGCTGAGCTGCCTGCGGCGATCGCCAATCGACGCGACAAGATGGGTTTCCCGGTGCCCCTCAAGGAATGGTTTGCGGGCGAATTGCGCGACCTCGTCCAGGACACCTTTCGCAGTCGCTCCGCCCGGCAACGGCCATTTCTGAACGCCGATGCCGTGCTCGCGAATTTCGCCAGTGCTGGCCGCTTTTCGCGCAAGGTTTGGGGGCTCCTGAGCCTTGAGCTGTGGCACCAGATCTTCCACGACCGTGCCGCCCATTACCGGCGGCTTCTGGCCGACGCACGTGATGCGGAGAGGTTGGAGGCTTCCTGGGCCGCGCGCTGAGCCTCGCCGTGATGTCGCTTGCGGCGTGTTGCCTGAAAATGGCCTTTTGCGACGAGGCGCGGCGCAACCTTGAGGGGGTTTCGCAATGCTCGCTGGCGACAGTGTATGCATCGTGCCACCGCGGCCCGTAGACACCGGGAAACTCGACTGATGGATAATGGAACGCAACCTCGTGCCGTCGTCATCGTTTTCATGGGAGATTCGATTACGGCGGGCCAGTTCGTGGAACCAGCTCAGCGCTGGACTTCCCTTGTCGGCGACGCGCTGACTCGCCAATATTTGGCAACCCCCATCAATCTTTACATGCTGAACCAGGGCATCGCGGGGGAGACCACGCGCCAGGCGCTCGAACGCTTCCCCGCGGACGTTCAGCAACATCGTCCACAGATCATGACGCTACAGTTCGGCCTGAACGATTGCAATTGCTGGGTGACCGACGGGGGTTTGCCTCGGGTGTCGGAAGCCGCATACCGGGCCAATCTTTACGAGATGATCGAGCGGGCGCAGCTCTTCGGTGCCGGCCACATAATCCTGTCCACGAATCACCCTACGCTGCGGCACAAAATCCTAATGGGCGGGGAAAGTCTGGAGGCTCGCCGGCGACGATACAACGACCATGTGCGCGAAATCGCAGCTCTCACCGGTGTCACATTGTGCGATATCGAAGAGGGCATTTCCCACCTCGACGAACACCAACTGGCTGAGATGCTGCAGCCCTATCCGGATCAGCTTCATCTCAGCGTCAAGGGCAACCGATCTTATGCGAACCACATTCAGCCCTATCTGGAACGTGCCGTAGCCGATCTGGTAGACGGCTCACAATGAGGAAGAGCAGCACCGATCTCCACTGGGATCAACGTGCGATCACCGAAAGCGACGATGCGAAGGTTAATATTCACGACACGGTGCAACGCGACCTGGAGCTGGAGTTCATCTTCTCACATCTCCCGCGCAGTGGCCGGATCTTGGAGATTGGTTGCGGCAACGGTTACGTTACGCAGCAGCTCAGAGCCCGCATCGAGCACGTCGATGCCTTCGATTTCTCCGAGAATATGATCGAACGCGCTCGTTCCGTTTATGGCGAATGCAACAACCGGTTTTTTCACGGCAGCGTGATCAACTCAGCCACCTGTGCGCCGGAGACTTACGCGGCGGCGGTCTGCACGCGAGTATTGATCAATTTGCGCGACCTGCAAGAGCAGGCGATTGCCCTCGCCAATATCGCCCGCTGGCTCAGGCCTGGGGGCAAACTGGTTTTGGTGGAGGGCTTCCGCGAGGGCTTTTCAGCCCTCAATCGCCTGCGCCGCGACATCGATCTCCCGGACATTATCCCGGCGGCGATCAATTTCTATTCGGCCTTTGCCGAGTTTGAACCGTTTATCGACTCCCAGTTCGAAGTGGTCGCCCGGTTCCATACCGGCATGTTCGATTTTCTGACCCGCATCATCTATCCGCGCCTAGTCGGGCCGCATCAGGTCGACGCCGCGGGCGAGTTCCATCATAAAATCGCGACCGTGGCCCGGCGGTTCAATCCGCCCGATATGGAGCCCCTGGCACGAGTACGGGGATTCGCCTTGGTCAAGCGGGATAAATCCCCGGTGCGCAATGAGACTGCCTAGCGCGCCGCTCGGCCGACGCGACCGCAATCTGCAACAAAGGAGAACTCATCTCACATGAAGGTGTTGGTGACCGGCGGGTCGGGGCTCGTCGGCTCGACCGTCGTCGACCTGTTGCTCTCTCGGGGCGATGAGGTTGTGGCGATCGATAATTTTGCGACCGGAAGACGGGATAATCTGACGCCGCACCCCCGTCTGCGCCTGATAGAGGAAAGCATCGCGGACGGGCGCTTTGTAGATGGGTTGATTGGCGATTTCCGCCCCGATGTCGTAGTCCACGCGGCTGCTTCGTACAAAGACCCCGACGATTGGCAGGGCGACGCTTTAACCAATGCTGTGGGCAGCGCCAATGTCGCGCGCGCCTCAAAGGATCACAAAGTCGGGCGATTGATCTACTTCCAGACGGCGCTGTGCTACGGCACGAAGCCGCGCGAGCAGCCGATCACATTGACCCATCCGCTCGATCCGGTGAACAGCAGCTACGCAATCTCAAAGACTGCCGGCGAGCACTTCATCCAGTTGAGCGGCGTGGACTGGATCGTTTTTCGGCTCGCCAACGTGGTCGGGCCACGCAACGTCAGCGGGCCATTGCCGATCTTCTTCGAGCGGCTGTCGCACGGGAAACATTGCTTCGTTACCGAAGCCCGCCGCGATTTCGTCTTTGTCCATGATCTCGCCCGCATCGTTGTCACCGCCGCCGACGGGACCGGCAGCGGCATTTACCATTTCTCCTCGGGACGCGATGTGGCAATCAGGGATCTCTACGATTCGGTCGTCCGGGCGATGAAGCTCAACGATTACCCGAAGCCGGAGATCCGCCCGCTCGGGCCGGACGACGCGCCGACCATTCTCCTCGATCCCACCCGCACCTTGCGCGATTTTGGCGATATGCCTTTCACGCCACTCGACGAAATTGTCGCGCAGACCGTCGCTTATTATCGGGAATTTGGGGTGCAAGGGGGCTACACCCATCTGCACACTGAGAAGAATTCGTGAGGTTACTGATCACCGGCGGCGCCGGCTGTCTCGGCTCCAACCTGGTGGAGGAATATCTTCCGCTAGACTACGAGATCCTGGTCATCGACAATTTCGCCACCGGGAAGCCCGAAACTCTGCCTGTGCTGGCGGGGCTCGAAGTCATCAGCGGCAGCGTTGCCGACCGGGCTCTGGTCGATGCCGCCTTTGCCCGGTTCGCCCCGACCCACGTCATCCACAGTGCGGCTGCCTACCAGGACCCGAGCGATTGGCGCGAAGACGTCGCGACCAACGTCCTTGGCACGATCAACGTCGTCGACGCGGCGCGCCGCGCCGGAGTCAAGCGCTTTGTCTATTTCCAGACGGCGCTGTGCTACGGCCGGCCGGAGCGCGTGCCCATACCCGTCGAGCATCCGACCCGCCCTTTCACCAGCTATGCCATCTCCAAGACCGCCGGCGAGGCCTATGTCGCGCTGAGCGATTTGTCCTGGGTGTCCCTTCGGCTCGCCAATGTGACCGGGCCGCGTCTTGCGATCGGGCCGATCCCGACCTTTTACCAGCGGCTCAAGGCCGGGCAGAATTGCTTCTGCACCGATACGGTGCGCGACTTTCTCGACATTTCCGATTTCCTGGAGCTGATGAGGATCGTGCTGCGCGAGGACGCTGCGACCGGGACATTCAATGTCTCTACCGGCGAGGGTTATACGATCGCCGAGGTTTTCGACAATGTTGCCGCTTCCCTTGGCATCAGCCCGCCCGAGCCTGTCCCGGTGGTGCCGCCTGCCGCCGACGATGTCCCCGCCGTCGTGCTCGACCCATCTCGCACTCAGGAGGTGTTTGGCTGGAGCGCGAAGCAGGGCTTTTCCCAGTCGATCGCCGCTATGGTTCGCTGGTACGACAGCTACGGAGTGTCAGCGATCTCCAGCCATCTGCACCGCCGCGAACTGAAAAGGCATGACTGAATTGGGTTTTCTCGGCTCGACGGTCCTCGTCGTTGGCGGTGCCGGTTTCGTCGGCAGCGCGCTCGTCTGCCGGCTTTTGGAATTGCAGCCGCGGCGCCTGCTCATTGTCGACAATCTGTTGTCGGCCGACATCAGCAACGTGCCGGAACATTCGGCCGTCGACTTCATCTTCGCTTCGATCACCGACGACAAGGTGCTCGAAGCCTTGCCGCGCGACGTCGATTTCGTGTTTCAGCTGGCCTGCTATCACGGCAATCAATCGTCGATCCACGATCCGCTCGCCGATTATCAGAACAACACATTGACGACGCTGAAGTTGCTCGACCGGATAAAGGGCCTTAGCGGGCTGAGAAAAGTCGTCTACGCGGCGGCAGGGTGCGCCGTCGCGGCCAAAACATTCGACCAGGCGACCGCCACTGCCGAGGACGCGCCGGTCTCGTTGTTTCATGACAGCCCATACGCGATCTCGAAGCTCGTCGGCGAAATGTATGGCAACTACTATTTCCTGCGGCACGGATTGCCGTTTGTGAAGGCGCGGTTTCAGAACGTCTATGGGCCGGGCGAGATCCTCGGTGCGGGACGGTGGCGCGGCACACCGCACACCGTGTGGCGCAACGTCACGCCGACCTTTGTCTGGAAATCGCTACACCACATGGCGCTTCCGGTCGAGAATGGGGGTGTGGCGACCCGCGACTTCATCTTCGTCGATGATGTCGTCGACGGCCTTGTCGCCTGCGCGCTGCGCGGTCGCCCCGGTGAGGTCTACAATCTTGCCTCCGGGGTCGAGACCTCGATCCTCGATCTCGCCCGTCTCGTCAACGAGCTGACCGGCAACCCGACCCCGATCGCACTGGCGCCGGAACGCGACTGGGATCGCTCGGGCAGGCGTTTCGGAGCGCCGAAAAAGGCGCGCGAGGAGCTCGATTTCGAAGCCGCGACCCCGTTACGCGAGGGCTTGCCGCGCACCATTGCATGGACGCGCGCCAACCGCGAGACGATCCGGCGCTGCATGCTGCAGCATGCCCGTTTTCTCCCGGAGGTGCGCGGCGCGGTCGGATGACCGGGTTGCGCATTTTAACGATCGTCGGCGCCCGGCCGCAATTCGTCAAGGCGGCTGCGATGTCGCGGGCGATCGCCGGGCGTGACGGGGTCAGCGAGATTCTGGTCCACACCGGTCAACATTGCGACGCCGAGATGTCGCAGATCTTCTTTGATGAGCTCGGGATCCCACCGCCGCGCGTCAACCTCGGCATCCATGGCGGCGGCCACGGCGAGATGACCGGCAGAATGCTCGTCGCACTGGAGCAGATCATCATCGAGGAGCAGCCGGATTTGGTGCTCGTGCCGGGCGACACGACATCGACGCTCGCCGGAGCTCTGGCGGCGGCCAAACTGCAAATCCCGGTCGCACATCTCGAAGCCGGATTGCGGTCCTTCAACCGCCGCATGCCCGAGGAGGTCAATCGGGTGCTGACCGATAACGTCAGCGCGTTGTTGCTGTGCCCGACCGAGAGAACGGTCGCCAATCTTCGCCGCGAAGGCATCAAGGCCGGGGTGCACCACATCGGCGATGTGATGTACGACGCCGCGCTGTTCGCAGCTGCCGCCGCGCGGCGCTCACAAGTGCTGGACCGTCTGGGGATCGCCGGTCGCCGCTACGCGGTTGCCACCGTCCACCGCGCCGAGAGCACCGCGGACCCGGCGACGCTAAGTGAAATCCTCGCCTTTTTGCGTGGGCGGGCGCGCGAGTGCATCATTGTATTTCCAATACATCCGCGCACACGCAAAGAGATCGAGGCCTGGCGGCTCGATCTCTCGGGAATCCTGACCTGCGATCCCGTCGGTTATCTCGACATGCACCGCCTGCTGCGATCGGCGGTCGCCGTCTTTACCGATTCCGGCGGGTTGCAAAAGGAAGCCTATTTCCACCGGGTGCCCTGCGTCACCCTGCGCAGCGAGACCGAATGGGTGGAAACGATCGAGGCGGGCTGGAACCGGCTTTGGAAAGGGCCGGGTTATGTTCCCCGCCGCGACATCACCTCGTATGGCGGCGGGCACGCCGCCGAGAAGGCGGTTTCGCTAATCGTCGATCATCTGATATCCGACCGCGATTGATACGCGCAAAGCCGCATGCCGGGGGAAAGCCCTATTCGAACCGTCGTGCTGACGGTTAAATACAGCACCAGGACCTCCTACTACCTGGATTGGGTGGAGGCCATCGAGCGCTCGCCGCTGTTCGATGTCACGACCTTCAACCTCTTCAGCCGCGAGCAGCGCCGCGCGGCATCGCGGGCGCTCGTTGGAGCCGAGCTCGTCGTTGCGTTGCATGCGTGCTCGGCCGACACTCTGGAGTACCTCAAGCCGCTGAAGAGCGCGCTGATGAGCCGTAGCGGTCGCTTTTTGATGTTGGTCGGCAACGAATATAATCTGCCTTGGGTCCGACTCGGCGAAAAACGCGAGTTCCTGCGCGAGGTTGGAGCCGACTACATCGGGACTCAACTGGCGCTCGAAGCCGGGGAGTGGCTTTACGCCGATACCGGTGCCCGGGTGCTCGCCCTGCCGCACGCTCTGAACGACAGCGTCTTTCGGCCCGATAAGCCGGATTCGCTTCGCCCGATTGATATCGGTGGACGCAGCGCTCGCTACCCGGCGTTCATCGGCGATGACGAGCGCAACCAGGTCCATGATTTATTTTCCCGGATCGGCCCGACCATTGGGCTGCGGGTCGACATAGATACCGGCACTCGCCTCGATCGAGGCGGCTGGGCCAGGTTTCTAAACGATTGCCGTGGCACGATCGGGACGGAAGCCGGATCATGGTATCTCGAGCAGGACGACCGAACCATTCTCGAGATCCGTGAATTCCTCAGCGAGCGCGCCGGCCGTGGCGCCATCAAAGCCGACGGCTTATTGCACTCTCTGAGCCGACGCCTTCCTTATCGAGTCAAGACTTGGCTCAAGGCGACCTTGAAGGTTTCGCCGCTGCGGCACGAGGCGTTCGATGAGGGCGAGGTGAGCTTCGCAGATATCGAAGGGCGCTTCTTTGCCGGCCGCCCGCGCTGCCCGGTCTATTCCAAATGCATCTCCTCCCGCCACTTCGACGCCGCGGGGACCGGAACGTGCCAAATCCTGGTGCGGGGCCGGTACAATGACATCTTGACCGCCGACGAGCACTACATCGCTCTCGACCCCGATCTCGCCAATCGCGGCGAGGCGATAATGCGGTTTCGCGATCCGAGCGAGCGGCAACGGGTCGCCGAGTCCGCTTACGCTCTTGTCAAGGAACGGCACACCTATCGCGACCGGATGGCAGCGATCCATCACACGGTCTGCGCTCCCTGAAGTGTCGCCACCGCCGGTCGCCGATCCCATCGCTTACTATGGCAGGAAAAGTTAAAATCGAGCCGGCCCGAGCGGACGTCCGACACGCGGCAAAAAAAGCACACAAAACCATTCCGCACGTTTTCCCTTTCTGTGCGAGCGGAACGCGCTTGACGTTGCGGTTGACTTCGATCATGGTAACCGAGCTTTAACTATAACCTCTGGGGATGGAGTCCGATGAAGAAAAGAACGGGTTTAACACTAAGCGCGGTGGGGGTTGCCTGGTTATGCCTTGCGCCCGCAGCGTTCGCCGGGGAGGCAAGACCGTTCCCTGCCAATTCACTGACGTACTCGGCGCAAACTGTCGCAGCATCGGCCACAAACCAGGTTACGATACCCGCCGGGGCGATCGTCTATCAGATGTCCGGCTCCGCAGCCACTGGCGACACGATAACGTTCTTTCCACCAACGGGTGCTCAGTTCATCGCGCCGGTGCCGACGCCCCTCCAGCCGGTCTTGTTTAGTACGGAGTGCACGTGGACCGGCGCCCTCAACGCCAACGGCTCATTGACGTACACGTTTACCGCCGCGGGCTCACCCTGCAGCAGAGACACCGGTTCAGTGGAGCTGACGCTTAATCAGGCCGTGATGACGGGCCTGTCGGTTTTGGCCAGTCCAGGCAGCGCTGCATTAGCTACCATCACCGCGCAAGGGATTTTCCTGGGCGCCAATGCGGGTGCTTCCGACAACTCGCCAATCCCCGTGCTGACGCTGACGAGCCAAAATACCTTTGTGTTCTCCGAATTACCGCTCTCGCCTGCGCTTACGATCAACTTGGCGGGCACCGGCGGCTCAATCCCAGGCACGCAATTCGACAATGGAGCGGGCGGCGTATCACCGGCGGGCTTCCTTGGGACCTTCACCGCGCGCGCGCGTCAGGATCTCAATGCCGCGACCGGTCAGCCGCTAGCTACGGCTCCGACGGGTACGGTCAGCGCGACGGTTTCGGGAAATTTCTTCTCGATTACCCAGGCTTATCTCACGGTAAACCCGGCGAACCCTCAAGCCTCCTGTGTCTCGCCGGCCCCCGGCACCGGCGCCGGCGTGATAAATGCCACAAACACCGCGATCACTTTCAATCCGCCTCTCCCAACGGCATTCCCGAATGCGACTACGACCTGGGCGGTGTGCATCATCAGTGGTGCGACAATCGGCGGGGTGGCGGTGCAGATTCCGGTGACTCCGGTTACCATCACAGCATCCATCAATGTGACGCCGACCAGCATTACCGTGGCGAACAACGACGGGTTTGGCAGGATCGCCGCCAACGGCAGCGCGGCGTATTTCCAGAACGTCTTCGGCTTCGCGAACAATTATCCGACCTTCTTCCGTGTCGCCAATCCGACCAGCGTTAACGCTCCTGTGTTTGCGGTACTGACGAGGGATGGCATCGCTGGTCAGTTTACTGGGCTCTTTGACGGCGGTCCCCGGGAACAACGCATCGATGTTTTCGGCGGACGTCGTAGCGGCGGCGGCCAGCACTACTATTGTGGCGGGATCGTTACACAATACGGTTAGGTTGCTTTCGCCGACGGCCAGTGTACTATTCTCGGCGATCTCGCAGAACTCGTTTACCACTGATATTTCTGCTCTGCCGTAAGGGGAACCCGCCCAGCGACCGCTGGCAGGAAAGGCCCCAGCTGGGTCGCCGCACCGCGGCGACCCAGTCTCTTTTTGCCCGAGGTGGTGTTAAAGAACTCTCGAGTTCGCCGAATTTTGGGATCTGCTGGGTGCCTTGTGACTACTTCTCCTCGGTGCTGCCGTGCTTCGGGCTGTCGAAAAGATGGTCGGCTAAGCCGGTAACTGCGATACCTACCAGGATTTGCTCGGTGGCTGACGAAAGCGGCGAAGGGGGGTTTGCACTGGTGCTTACGCTTGTCGTCATCCTGGCGCTTTCTCTTGTGACCGAGGTGATGACACGTTGGGTTTCAACTGCCCTCGATCAGGCTTTAGCTAACCGAGAGGAAGTCGACGCCAACCAGCAGATTGCCGAAGCTAAGGCAGTCTCGCTGTATCTGCTTGAGACGCGTCCTTTCAGTGCTCGCGGCGTCGAGTTGTTGGCAGACGCACAGATCGGCTCGGCCGCCCCCGCGGGATTGCTTCCGGGCACCCCATTGGCGGAGAATTATATCCGCTTGAACGATCATCCCTATCGTCTCGGTGAGGTCGTGCTGCGGTTTCAGGATATGCGCGGGCTCATCGATCTAAATTTAGGATCGCCTGACGACATCTTTGCCCTGCTTGGTACCTTTGGTGTCGCCGCCGAGGACAGGGGACCGCTCATTGCAAAATTGCAGGACTATATAGATGCGGACTCTCTTGTCCGATTGAACGGAGCCGAGGCGCCGCAATACGAAGAGGCCGGTATGGAGCCGCCGGCGAATGCGCCGCTGCGCACGCCCTGGGAAGTGCGCCGGATCTTCGACTGGGACAAGATCGACGATCTGGCTAAGGAAGACAGCCCGTGGTCGCTGTTGACCTCGACGGCTCCCGTCGGCGCGTTCAACGTCAACACAGCCCCTCGGATGCTCCTATCTCTAATGCCCGGGATGACGCCGGAGACCGTCCAAAAAGTTATCGATTGGCGGCGTGAGCAGCCGATCGTGAGTGGCTATCAATTCGGGATCTTGACCGGGATACCTATCTCCGACGACCCACCATCACACTTCGTCGCTTTTCCGTCGAATGGCGTAATTCTCACGCTTTCGACAAAGAATTCACCGCTCGAACGCCGCATCGCGATCCGCAAAACGCCACTGTCGCAGGATCACCCCTGGACCATCGACTACGACGTAGAAATGCCACGAGCGCGCCGTGACGGCACCGACCCGGATCCTGATGAACTTCCCATTGCGCAGCTGTTACCTGCAGTACCGTGACCGGACCGAACGGCCGACGATGTGGCGCGGGCGCCGTCACTGGGTCGTCAGCAGAGCCTTGTGCGGGTTTCGTGTTTTCCGCTTGCCGGGCACGTCAAGGACCGATCTCAAGGGATTCGCGGCGATCAAGGCTCGGGAATGGGCTCCTTATGCGGAGGTCGGTTACCACGCACATCTGACCCGAGATGCGGCACTGATCTGGGTGTGGGACGCGGGGCGGGTACGTGACGCCATGTTGGCGTCGGGTGTCAAACCGGGGCGCGTCGCCGCACTTCCGGAAGTGGCATTGCAGGCACGAGCCTCGGACGGGCTTCACCTCGTCACCTGTCTCGAGGGTGTGGAGGGGCAATTGTGGTTGCGCGGAGAATTGCAGGCCAGCCGCTGGTGGCCAGAGATGCCCGCGCTGGAGCAATGGCTCGAGTTCCGACGCGCGAGTGGGCTCGCCAGTGATGGAACGGATTCTCCCCCGGCTGAGAGCCCGCCGTGGCGGAACCGGCCATGGACAAACTCGGGAGGGGGCTCGGGCGTTGGTATGGAGCGCCGGGCGCGGCAGGCGTTCGTGGCAGGAGCAGGTTTGCTGCTGGCAGCTTACGGCTATCTCAGCGGGTCGCTGGCGCACGATGCTATATCGATGTCGGCTGTCGAGAAGAGACTACGCATAGCGGAACAGCGGTCTGCGCCCATCATCGCCGAACGCAGCGGGCTTTGGCGAACCGCGAATTCTTGGACAATTTTGCAAAACTGAACCCTTACCCCTCGCAATTTGCGCTGTTCGCGCGGGTTGCGGAGAAACTGCCGCCCAACGGTTCTCGCATAACCGCGTGGACTTACCAGGACGGTGACCTGCAATTCACCATCCTCTCCCCGGCGACACCCGATATCCTGTTCTATGTCAAGACGTATTCTTCGGTCGAAGGCTTCACTGAAGTGGCCGCGGATCGCGCGGACAGCGAGCGTGGTTTGCGGATAAAATTGCGCCTCGCCAGAAAATGAACCACTTGACTCTATCGAGCGCGCGCACTGTTCCGCCTTGGCTTAGCAAATGGCTCCGGGACAACCTCGCGACCTTTCGTTCTCGGTTTTTACTTGTTGCGCTCGCGTTCACGCTTGTGGCGGGCGGCCTCACAGTTCTCGACGGGATCGGCGCCAAAATTCGGCGAACGCTTGCGGAGGGGCAAGCTCGAACTCGGGGCGATCGAGCATCTGAGCGACAGCGATGCCTGGCGTCAGCGTCGCGCCGAAACCGATTTGCTAAGGGTCCAGGCGGAAGGCCGACTGTGGGAGGCAGAGAGCGACGGCCTTGCGCAGGCGAATTTCCAAGCCTGGATCCTCGAGGAGGCAAACCATGCTGGTATGGGGCGACTCGATATTCGCACCAGCATCAATTCCAACACGAACAATCCTCTGAAACTACGTCAGCTAACAGCGCAGATTACGGGCCGTTTTGAAGCAAACGGCCTGTTTGGGTTGCTTCGGTCGATCGCGAGCTACGATCGTCTTTTGGTCGTCAATAGGCTGGAGGTGCAGACCGAGCCCTTCCCCCACTTTGAGATGCTGCTGGGGACTTTCCTGCGGCCGGGACCGCGAGGTTGAAATTTCCAAGGATGGCGCCCACACTCCGCCATATCACCATTTCCACCGGCATCAGTTGCGTCGCGCTTTTGGCGTTCGCCCTGGGCTGGTGGGAGGGTGACAACGGCAATCACCGCGCCGCAACGCGGCCGGCCGGTCCGGAGTGGCTATTACCGAAGCCGATCGCCTCCGACGTTTCCACCTCCGCCCTAATATTGGCGCAGAAGCCGCCCTTTGGAGTTCCGGCTCCAAACCCCCTCTCGGCCGAGCCCCAGCCGACAGGTCCAGGACATGTTGCTCCCGTTGAATGGCGGCTTGGCGGCATAGTGATGACCGAGACGAGCGGGCATCTGATCATCCTGATTCGCCGGCCCGGGGAAAATGCGACCCGCAGCGAAATTCGGCATCCGGGAGAAGAACTGCCCGACGGCAGCATCGTTCGCACTGTCGAACCCACCAATGTTATGATAGAACGGCAAGGCGCGATCGTCAGGATCAAGATGTTCGCCCAACATTGAAGGGTTCGGCAAGCTCGCGTGCCTAGGTCGTCGGCGTATTTTTTCTGTCTGCTCTGTTTTTTGCTGCTCGTTGCCTGTGTATCCCCGGTGGGGAACCCGGGGGCCGATTTGCGGACCTTGCCGGAGAAAGGCGCGGAACCGGCTGCCGTGGTTTCGAGCAGCCCTCTGGTCGCGGCGGGCGGGGTTCGCCATACCGCGGTCCTCGGCGGCCCGCCTCCGCCGACCGGGGCCGAGACTCCGATCCGTCCGGAAGCTCCTTTTACCCTGTCGGGCGCGCCCGCAAATCTGACGATAGAACAAATGCCGTTGCCTGCCTTTATCAACACCGTTTTCGGGGAGACGCTTCATCTCAGCTTCGAGGTCGACCCGCGAGTTGCCCAGCGGAATGATCTTGTAACCTTGCGCACCGGGCGGCCGCTGTCGCCGAGCGAGATTCTCGCCCTCACGCGCGTCGTCCTGCGTGACTATGGGATAGACATTATTTTTTCGGGCAATCTTGCGCGCGTCGTTCCCAACGAGGCTCTGATGTCGCAGTCGCCCAGCGTTGTTCGGGGGCGCAGCACTGCAGACGTTGCCGAAAACATGAGGCCGATCTTTCAATACGTCAGCCTGCGCGGCGTGTCGGCGGGCGATATGGCCGGCTGGTTGCAGGCTGCCTTAGGCGCGAAGCTTCATATTTCGACATCTCCGCAGGCGAATGCAGTTCTTATTCTCGGGCTGCCTGAGGACATCCAAGCGGCGAATGAGGTTATTGCGACCTTGGATCAGCCTCGTATGGCGGGGCATCGCAGCCTTCGCATCGAGCCCGTCTTTTGGTCCGCCGCCCAATTATCCGAGAAGCTGATCGATATCCTGCGGGCCGAGGGTTATTTCGTTGGTCCCAGCCTTCAAAATCCCGGCGCGGTTGTCGTACTCCCGTTGAGGCCCAGCAATACCCTGGTCGTTTTCGCAAGTGATCAGAAGACGCTAACCCATGTTGAGGCGTGGGCTCGTGATCTCGATCACGCATCGCAAGTTGATCCGCAAAGGAGCCTGTTTTTCTATCGCGTGCGTAATACCACCGCGGAAAGTTTGGCGGCCGTGCTGAATTCTGTGCTGCAGGGAAAATACGCGGCGCTAGCCGCGACAGCTCCTCCCGAAGAGAAAGGTCTGGCTCCCGGCCAGCCTCCCCCACCAGCCGCACCCCCCGGCACCCCCCCGGCGGCTGCCGCTGGACTTCCCCCGGGAACCCCGCCGTCTGGGCGAATCGTGACTGATCCGGCGCGTAACGCCATAATCTTTCAGGGTAGCGCTGAGGAATTCGCGCAGCTCCGACCGCTGATCGAGAGCCTGGATCAGGCTCCACGCGAGGCGATCATCGAAGCAACTGTCGCCGAGGTGACCCTAACCGACAACGATACACTCGGCGCCGAGTGGATGGCCAGCCTGGGTGCCGGGCCCAATGCGATCATCCAGAACGTCATGACCGGGATTGGCACTACCGGCTTCACATTTACGGTGCTCAACCGAGCGGGAGCGACCCGCCTCATACTCAATGCATTAGCGAACAATAATCGCGTAAAGGTGCTCTCGACACCAAAGATTTTGTCACGCAGTGGCGGCGAGGCCAAAATACAAGTCGGCGCGCAGGTTCCGATCGTCACCAGTCAAGGAACCAGCTCACAGCTTCAGCAGCAGGGGACTAGTGCAATACTTCAGAGCATTCAGTATAAGGACACCGGGGTTATTCTCACCGTGAAACCGACGATCTATGCCGGAAGCCAGATCGATCTCGAGATCAAGCAGGAGGTGAGCGAGGCCGTTCCGAACACCACTTCACAGCTCAGCAGTCCGGTGATCAACACGCGCACGGTCAGCACTCAGCTGTCGCTGCAAGACGGGGCGACCGTGTTGTTGGGCGGCTTGATCATGGAGAATGCCAGCAGCACTTCGACGGGCATTCCGGGATTAAAGGATATTCCGGGGGTGGGTTTCCTGTTCGGAACCCAGAATGTCATGAAAACCCGCAGTGAGCTCTTCGTCTTTATCACCCCCTATATCGTCAACTCCGCCGAAGACGCGGCAAGGCTTGCTGAATTGTTTAAGAAACAATATGAATCACTTCCCCAACCGGCATCGAGTCTGCACTGGTGACGCGCTGATGAATGGGGAGGAAGCGGTCGGCTTTGTGTCCGAAGTCGAGATATGGACAGCCAAACCGGAGTGGCCGGTACACCAGGAGGCCCGGGCCGCCCCTCCGATCGGCCAATTATTGATCGAGGCCGGGTTGATCGGTGAGACCGATCTGGCGCGCGCGCTCGCATTCCAACAGCGGTATGGTGGTAGGCTGGGGAGCATCCTCGTCCGCCTTGGTGCCCTGTCGGAAGAACGGCTGATGCCGATCCTGGCCAATCAGCTCCGCCTGCCGTTGCTGGGCGAGAATGATCTTCCTGCGGATACGGCGTCCTATTTCGAGGCGATCAAGACCTCCGGCTACTCGGTCGATTGGTGGATCGATCAGGAAGCTTTGCCGTGGCTTAGCGACGGCGAATTGTGGCTCGCCGCCCGCGATCCGCTGATGATGGATCTCCAGGAATTTGTTTCTGCCGGCTATCCCGGCACACCCATCCGCTGGAGCCTCGTGGCCGCTCAAACCCTCGATCGAGCCCTCGACCGTGTGCAACAGCGGCTCGCCGCCGACGGGCGCAACCTGTCGGATGAAGTTGGCCATCTGCGGGAGCTCGCTGAAGAGGCGCCGGTCATCGAACTAGTGAACAATCTGATCGGGCAGGCCTTCGATGAAGGGGCTTCGGATATCCATGTAGAACCGGCTGAGTACGATTTCCGGGTACGCTTTCGCCTCGATGGCGTGCTGCAGACCCGGCTGACCCTGCCGAGAGATCGATTTGACGCGGTGGCGTCGCGCATCAAATTGGTTTCCGGTCTCGACATCGCCGAGCGACGGCTGCCACAGGATGGCCGCTTGGCCATACGCCTTAGCGGCGAAATGGTCGATATCCGCGTCTCGTCATTGCCGAGCACGTGGGGCGAGTTGTTAGTGCTGCGCCTACTGCCGAAGGAACGGAGGCAATTCCAGCTCGACCGCCTTGGCATGACTCCTAGCGACCTTGCGCTGTTCAGTCACTGGATCCGCGAGCCACACGGCATCATCCTGATTACCGGACCGACCGGGTCCGGCAAATCGACCACCCTCTACGCGACCCTCGAGGAAATTAACGACGGCGCGACTAAAATCGTGACCGTTGAGGAACCTGTCGAATACTCGGTCAAGGGGATCAGCCAAGTCCACGCTCAGCCCGATATCGGGTACACCTTCGCACGCGCCTTGCGCGCGATCCTCCGCCAAGACCCCGACAAAATCATGGTCGGAGAGATCCGTGATCTGGAGACGGCCCAGATCGCCGTGCAGGCGGCACTGACCGGACACATGGTATTCTCGACTTTGCACACCAACGACTTGTTGAGCGCTTTCACCCGGCTTGTCGATATGGGCGTCGAGCCGTTTCTAGTTGCATCCGCCGTGCGGCTTGTCATGGCGCAGCGGTTGGCGCGTCGTTTGTGCCGGCATTGCGCGGAACCCGAAGAGGTCCCCGGCGAGGTGAAAGATCAAGTCGAAGTGCTGCGACAACGCACACCCCAGCTTTTCGAGGGTTTGCCGCGATGGCGGCGCCCGATCGGCTGCCGCGAATGTTTCGGGTCGGGGTTCAGAGGCCGGCTCGGGCTCTACGAGATGGTCAGCGTCAGCCCGGATATTCACGATGCCGTCCTGCGTCGCGCCTCGGCACAGGAAATGCGCGAGATGGCTCATCGACAGGGAGTCAGGACGCTTCGCGACGATGGCTTGGTCAAAGCTTGGCGAGCGGAAACCAGCCTCGACGAGGTGTTCAGAGTGACTGGTGGAGCCGCCGGACTGTAAGCGCCGATCGGCGATGCCTACGTTTATGTACAATGCGCTGACCAGCGTCGGAAACAGCGTCGATGGAGAGCTGGTTGCCGAGCATGAGCGCGCGGCACTGCGGGAGCTGAAACGACGCGGTTTGATACCCCTCTCGTTGGCGATCGCGGCCGAGGCGAGACGCCGTCGCATAATCCTGAAAAGGCGGGCAAATCTCGAAGACCATATCCGTCTTCTAAACGAGATCGCGATACTTATCGAGGCCGGTGTAAACCTCAACGAAGCCGTGGATATTGCCACTCGATCGCCAAGTTTTCAGATCTTCGGGGATGGGCTCACCACCCTGGGCCGCGATCTTCGCCGCGGCGTGAGCCTGCCAGAAGCGGTGCGCAGCAACATCAGTACCTTTCCACCCTATGTTTATCAGCTGATCGAAGCCGGGAATGCGACAGGCTCCCTCACCAGCGGGCTTAAGGACGCTGGCCTGCAAATGCAATTTGACGACCGGGTACGCAAGGATATCCGCAATGCGCTGATATATCCGATGTTCCTTGTATTTATGGGCATTACCTCCACTCTTTTCATCTTCATTTTCGTGGTGCCGCGCTTTGCGGGGATGCTGAAAGGGCGATGGGAACTTTTGCCGGCATTCCCGCACGCCATTTTTGCGACGGGATTGTTTCTGCACAACAACCTTTATTCTGTGACGGGACTGGCGGCCCTGCTGGCGGCTGGCTTGTACTTGCTGTGGCGGAGGGCGTCGTTTCGCATGCGGCTCCAAGAACTCGCTATCCGCCTCCCGATATTGGGAAAATTCTTCTTGGAGGCTGAGGCAGGGCGCTGGACCTCGATGCTGGCCACGCTCCTCCAGAACCGGATCCCGCTTGTACAAAGCCTGGCCTTAGCGCGCAACTCGCTTCAAGTTGAGAGTCTCAAGGGGCGTCTCGTCCAAGTGGAGCGGGCAGTGCGGGGCGGCAATGCGCTGGCCGCGGCATTGGAGGATTACGGCATCTTCGACGAGATCCTCGTCAACCTCGTTCGGGTCGGGGAGCGGTCCGGACGTCTCGCGGAAATGCTGAGATCTGCCGCGGTTTTCGCAGAGCAGAAGGGGCGCGACCGGATCAAAAGGCTGATGGCGCTGCTTGAACCTGCCGCTATTCTCGTGATCGGTGTCGTGATCGGTGCGATTGTGATCTCGTTGTTTACCGCCATCGCGAGCATCAACAATGTTCGTCTTTGAGGCTCATCTCCTCCGTGAGCCGCGGAACCGAGGAGGGCGGAGCGAAGCCGGCTTTACCCTCCTCGAGCTGTTGGTCGTCCTGGCCATAATCGGGCTGCTTGGTGCGCTGGTCGGACCGCGACTTTTCGAGAGGCTCGAAGGTTCCAAGGTAACTACGGCCCAAACGCAAGTTCGAATGCTGAAAACCTCGCTGGACACGATGCGGCTGGATATTGGCCGTTATCCGACCGCTGAAGAGGGGCTGGATCTACTAGTCCGGGCGCCTTCGGAACCTTCGCTTCGAGCGCGTTGGCACGGACCATATCTGGAGGGCGAAGTGCCGCTAGATCCCTGGGGAAACCCGTACCAGTATAGTCCCACCGGCCGTGAACTAAACGCGATTACGTTGTACAGCTACGGCCCGACAGGAAAGCCCGGCGGTGAAGCGGTCGGCTACCTCCCGACAGGTTGACAAGGGGTTCACGCTCATCGAACTGGTGGTCGCGCTGGCGATTATCGGATTAGGGCTGACCTTTGTTCTGCCGAGAATGATGACATGGGTGGATCGTCTGGCATTTTCGACTCGGCAGCAACGCTTCGAGGACGCGCTCGCCGAACTGGGAACCAGAGCGCGCCGCAGCGGCCGCTCGGTTGTGCTGCGATCGAGCGATCTCGCGCCTAACTCCAACGAACCGTCCCCGATCGAGCTTCCTTCCAGTTGGTCACTGACTGTCGAGCCGCCGATTGCCTTCCGATACGATGGCGTCTGCACCGGCGGCAAGGTGCGTCTGAGCTTTCCTGCGGGCGAGAAAAATTACCGACTTGAGCCTCCGTATTGCCGCCCCGAAGCGATGTGACCGCCGAACCACGCCATACCTCTAATCGCCCCTCCAAAAGCGGTCAGGAGGGTTTTGCGCTCCTCGAGGGTTTGGTCGCGATCGCGCTGTTGGCCGGGACCATGGTCGCGATATTCGCACTTGTCGGAAATGTTCTCGATTCCGCCTCTCGCGTTGGACGTTCTAACGCGTCGGTCCAGATAACGATGAACGCTATCGAGACCATGACAGCGGTCAATCCGATGGTGCAAGGATCGGGGAAAATAGATCTTGGCCCCTACGCGGTTACTTGGACTAGCGCGGCGATCGTCCCGATCATCGAGCGTGCGGGCAGCCTCTATCAGATAGGTTTGTACAATATGGACGTTCGGGTGGAAGATCAGCCTGGTTCAGTACTGGCGAACTTCACGGTTCGCCAGATCGGCTACCGGCGGGTCCGTGGCCTGGGCCCGACGCTCGGTGATCAGGGTACCCGGCTTGGCGACCCCACCCGGTCACAGTAGCTACCTCGCGGTTTGGGCGATTGCCGCTAGTTTTGTGATAGCGCGGCACCAAGAAAGCTTGGCAGCAGGGGCCGAGGTATGGGCGCCGCCCGCGGCGCAGCTACGATTGTCGGAAAAAGCCCGCCAGGGAGACCGCCCAATCGGACGAGCTGAGGAAGTTGTACGGCTGTCGTCGACGTGCCCGCGTCGGTTGGCGGCCAAACATGACTCCATTCCTGATCCTGACCGTAAAAGCTGAAAACTGCGTCTTTACCACTCCAACGGGCAATTTCAACAGCCTCTGACGGCTTCTCGTTATATCGAAGGAACGTACGATCCGAGGCGGGATCATAAATCAAGGCCCAGGTGAATGCAGTCGGTGTACCCGCCGGCCCCAGCAATGGCGAGGCGGTCAAACCCGAAAACGCGTTCGCAGAAGCGGTAAAGCGGTTTTTGCCGGTATCGTAGTCGGCGATGAGGGCCTGAACTGTTTGTCGCAACCAGCTCGCAACCAGCGCAGTTTCCTCGGACCGGTCGAGGTAAGGCCTAAGACGGGCGCGGGCATCGAGCACTTGCCCGAGGCTGCCGAACACTATAGCTACCACCATGCTCAAGAGAACCAGCGTAACCAGGACCTCGACGAGCGTGAAGCCCGTCTGTTCAGGATCGCGTATCACCGCTACGTTGAAGCACTATCGTATCGAATGATCAAGATGTGCAAAAAGGTGGGGTGGGAAGCTGAAAAACCCGCGTCGACGCGCGCTCTCTTGCCGAGCCGTCGATAGAACGATCGAATGTGCGGCGTTGGCGGTTTTCTCGTCGCCCGGACGGGGGCGGCGCACAATGAACTGGAGGCGCGGCTATGGAGGATGATCGCGACGCTGCGGCATCGCGGTCCGGATGACGAAGGCATCTGGACTGATGGCCGGGCCGGTCTCGCGCACGCCCGGCTGTCCGTCATCGATTTGTCGCCGGCTGGGCATCAACCGATGGCCAGCGCCGACGGCACCGCGTGGATTATTTACAACGGCGAGATCTACAATTTCGTCGAGATTCGGCGGGAGCTCGAGGCGTTGGGCTACCCGTTTCGCAGCCGCAGCGACACTGAAGTCATCGTCAATGGTTGGCAGGCCTGGGGACCGAAAATTTTCTCAAGGCTGCGCGGCATGTTCGCTCTCGCGATTTGGGACCGGCGGTCGCGGCAACTGATTCTGGCGCGCGATCGGCTCGGGAAAAAGCCGCTATATTACGCTCCCACCGCAACGGCCTTTCTGTTCGGCTCCGAAATCAAAGCGGTGCTCGCCTGGCCAGGCGTGTCGCGAACAGCGGACCTCTCAGCGATCGATGGTTATCTGAGCTTTGGGTATGTGGCAGCCCCGCAGACCGCTTTCGACGGTATCCATAAGGTGCCGGCAGCTCACTACCTCGTCCTCGAGGCGTTGCCGGACGGCAGTCTCGGCGAGCCCGAGCTCGTGCGCTATTGGCGTTTGCCGGGGCCGCGCGGGGTGCGGCGCCATCGCAGTGCTGCGGAGTTGCGCCGTGAGCTCGTCGCACAGCTCGACGAGGCAGTGCGGCTGCGCCTGATATCCGATGTGCCGCTCGGTGCTTTTCTGTCCGGCGGTGTCGACTCTTCCGCGGTTGTTGCGACAATGGCGCGCGTCGGGGGCGGGAGGGTAAAGACGTTTTCAATCGGGTTCTCCGCCAAGGAATATGACGAAACCCGCTATGCCCGGATGGTGGCGGAGCGTTATGCAACCGACCACGAGGAGCTCGTCGTCGAACCCGATGCGCTCGCGGTTCTACCGCAGTTGATCTGGCATTACGGCGAACCTTTCGCCGACCCTTCGGCCATTCCGACCTACTACGTCTCCAAGATGGCGCGCCGCAAAGTAACGGTGGCGCTCAACGGCGATGGCGGTGACGAGTGTTTCCTCGGTTACAACCGTTACAAGGCAATGCACCACCTTTCCCGCCTGGACGGCCTGCCGCGATGGAGCCGGACCGGCCTGGGACGGTCGCTGGCGCTGGCACCGCCCGCATTGCAGCGCCGGTTTAAACTCCCTCGGATTCGCGGGTTGCTCCAGGCGCCCGACCAGCGGCCGAGCCGGCGCTATGCCTTTACGATTGTCTATTTTACCGATGACGACAAAGCTGTCGGCTATGCCGATGCGATGCAGGAGCACCTGGCAGGGAGCGCGCTCGATCTCCTCGATCCTTATTTCGCCGAGGCGGACAGCCTCGCCTCCGGGGCCAACTGGGCGGACATCCACACCTATCTGCCCGACGACCTCATGGTGAAGGTAGATGTCGCCAGCATGGCCCATGGGCTCGAATCTCGCTCACCGCTTCTCGACCACGTGTTTATGGAGTGGGCGGCGGAACTACCCGAGCAACTCAAGATGGCGCGCGGCGAGACCAAGGCGTTGTTCAAATCCGCGATGGAACCCTATCTGCCGAATGAACTGCTCTACCGGCCGAAAATGGGGTTCAGCTGCCCCGTCGATCACTGGTTCCGCAACGAGCTCAAGGAATTCGCCCACGAAACGCTGCTGTCGCAGAGCGCGCGACAACGCGGCCTTTTCCGTCCGGCCTATGTCCGCCAGCTGCTCGAAGAGCACTGCGCGTTCACGCGAGATCATCATACCCGACTGTGGGCACTCCTGATGCTGGAGCTGTGGTTTCAGATGTGGATCGACTCGCCCACCGAACCTGGCATCTTTCATCCGTCCGGGCGGCCAGAAATCGGCGTTTCGATGGGATCTCTCGCGCAACTCTGAGCAGGCGAAAGATTTTTGCTACCCGACCATTTGGCTTGTCCGCCTGCGATGTCGGGAACCAGCACGCGAACCCCCCTGTTATCGACCCAGAGGCCGCGCATCTTCGACCGGCCCTCAATGGAGGACGACATGCTCTACTGGGCCCTGGTATTCTTCATCATCGCAATTGTGGCCGCCTTCTTTGGATTTGGCGGCGTGGCGACGACCGCCGCCAGCATCGCGCAAATACTGTTCTTTGTGTTCCTGGTAATCTTCCTGATCGCCCTGGTCATGGGAGTGGCCGGCCGGCGGCGGCCGCCGATCTGAGGCCACGGTCCAGGTGAAGGTCCCGCGTCGGGGCCTTCACTTGTGCCTCTCTAATCGTCGGTGGCGAGAACCCGAGCGAGCTGGCTCAGTGCCTCCTGGTGACGCTCGTTGGGGATGTGAGCAAAGTTGCGGGCAAGCTCCAGACACATCCTTTCGCGCGGGCTGATTCCGCGCTCGTTTTCCTGGTCCAGCCCATCGAAAAAGTAGTTGACCGGCACGCTCAAGACCTGCGCGACCTCAAACAGCCGTCCGGCCGACACGCGGTTGATACCGCGTTCGTATTTGTGCGCTTGCTGATAGGTCACCCCGATAAGATCAGCGAGCTGCTGCTGCGTCAGGCCTAACATGATGCGGCGCTCGCGGATGCGCGCTCCGACATACCGGTCGATGTCCTGGGTCCGGCTCGAAGATCGCCGCGCCGGTAACCGCCGGGGTTGCCTTCGGCGCCTCGGTCGCCACCAAGGTGACGACAGTTTCCGATCTGCTCCTGCTCTCTCATTTTCTTCAACTCGCTTCCCGGCCTGGCCGCACATCAACAGGACCGCGACCCGGTTCGACCAAATCGGTTCCCGATAAATCGGGCAGTCCTCTTCAACCGGGCGGTGTCGGTGCAGTGAACGGTTTTGATGTGTCAAAACTTAGGCAGGCTGTTGGCACGAGCATAGGGTGACGCTGTTCACGTCTGCGTGCCGCGCATGCCCTTCGCGTTGACAGTCACCCCCGCCGATGATACCGACGGGCGCTCATCCGCTGTGAACCGCGAATTGATGCCTCGCATCTCAATCGGCGACTGCTCACTCTATTACGAGCGGCACGGCATGGGCTTCCCGATCCTGTTCGTTTCCGGACTAGGCGGGTTTGCATCCTTTTGGCAGGACCAGACAGCGGCTTTCGCCAAGCGGTTCGAGGTCGTGACGTTTGATCATCGCGGCATCGGGCAGAGCGATCAGGCGCGGTTCGGCTACACCGTCGAGCGGATGGCGGCTGACGTTGTCAGCCTAATGGACGCGCTGCGGATCAAGCGTGCCCATGTCATCGGACATTCGACGGGAGGAGCAATCGCCCAGGTCCTGGCGATCGACCATCCCGGTCGGCTGGCGAGCGTGGTGCTGTCCGCCACCTGGACCAAGGCCGACGCCTACTTCCGCCGGCTTTTTACGTTCCGCAAAGAGGTCCTGCTGCGGCTCGGGCCGAGCGCCTATCTGCAATCGGCCACGCTTTACTGGTACCCGAGCTGGTGGATCGCCCGGAACAACGAACGCCTTCGCCAATTGGAGGCTCAGAACCTGGCGAACTTCGCGCCAGTCGAGATCGTTGCGAGCCGGATCGACGCGATGTTGGCGTTCGACCGATCGAACGAGCTGGCGCGCATCAAGACCCCGACCTTGGTGGTCGGCGCCGAAGACGATATCGTCACGCCGGCCTACTTTTCCGAAGAATTGGCCCGACTGATTCCGGCGGCGGAGGTCAAACTCTTTCCACGAGGCGGGCATTTTCTTGTGCACGTGCGCGCGCGCGAATTCGGCAATGCCGTGTTGCCCTTTCTGGCCTCCCACACTCCGGCTTGAGCGACGCTCATTCCGGATCACCGACGCTCGTTACTGGGGTGGGAAGACGCGATTAGGAATTCTTCAAGATCTCGACGGCTAGCTTACGCGTGAGCGCGCCTTACCGGGCCGCCGGCACGGTGGATCGGGCTGTGCAGGCCGGCACCGGTCGGGCGCGCAATCCCCGTCACCGGACGCTCATAGAGCGCAAGAAAGCCGAGGCGCCGGACAGGTGGACCAACACCGGAATATCACGCACACGGGCCGACAACGGCGCAATTCGGCGATAGTCGGCACCGTAAAAGCCGCGCTGCGCCAGAACCGCTTGCTCTTTGCTTACCAGCCTGTGGTGTCCGCCGCGACGGGGATCGTCGATTATTTCGAGTGCCTGCTGCGGATACGTGACAAGACGGGGAACATCTTGCCCGGTGCCGAATTCATCACGGCGGTCGAGGACTTTGGTCTGATTGGCTTGATCGATCGCTTCGTCCTCGCAAGAGCGGTGCAGGAACTCGGCACCCATCCCGAGGTGCGGCTCGGTTTCAACGTGTCCGGGCTGACCGCTTGCGACCGGCCGTGGCTGCGTGCCTTGGGTTCCCGGGTGCGCAACCGGCCCGATCTCGCCCGGCGCATGATCGTCGAAATCACCGAGACCGCGGCGCTCGACGATATCGAGGAGACCGCGCGGTTCGTCGATACCCTGCGTGACGCGGGGTGCCGTGTCGCGCTCGACGATTTCGGCGCCGGACATACTTCGCTGCGACACCTGCAAAGTTTGGCTGTGGACACGGTCAAGATCGACGGCTCTTTTATCCGAAACCTCGCGGACAGCCCCGAAAATCGGGTCTTTCTGCGTCACCTGCTCGGTCTCACCAAGGGCTTCGGGCTGAGCACGATTGCCGAGTGCGTAGAAAACGCCGCGGATGCCGCCCTGCTGCGAGCCGAGGGGATCGGCTATCTGCAAGGCTATCACATCGGCGCGCCGACCACCCTACGCCCGTGGCTCGGGAGCCCGGCGCCGGAAACCGGCTGAAACAGCCGCTATGCGGCCTCGGATCGAGCGGCATGGTCGGCGAGAACCTGCGCGATCACCAGCGAAACTCGCCGGGCGGTCGGAATGTGCAGGAATTCGTTCGGGCCATGGGCGTTGGAATGCGGTCCGAGCACGCCGGTGATGACGAACTGCGCCTGCGGGAACTTCTCGCCGAGCATCCCCATGAACGGGATGCTGCCGCCCTCGCCCATCTAGGCGGGCGGCGCCCGAAGGCGATCTGGGAGCTGCGCGCGAGAGACTGCTCGAGCCAGGGCGCCAAGGCGGGGGCGTTCCAGCCGGCGGCGCTCGACTCGACCTCGAAGCTGACCTCCGCGCCGTAAGGCGGGGTTTTCTCGAGCAGAGCGCGGAGCGTCGCGCCGGCCGCCGCCGCATCGAGCGTCGGCGGCAGGCGCAGGCTGAGCTTCGCCGTCGTGTAGGGCAGCAGCACGTTGCCGGCGTCGGCCGGCTTCGGCAGGCCGTCGATGCCGATCACCGCCAATTGCGGGCGCCAGGTGCGGTTCAGCACCAGCTCGGTCAAGTCGTCCGTGACCGGCGACGTGCCGGCCGGAAACGGAAACTTGGCGTAGACGCTCTCCCCAAGCGCCGCGCGGCGCGGCGGGCTTGCGCGACCCGCTCGGGCGGGATCTGCGCGTAGAGCTCGGCCGGGCGGATCGCCCCTGTCTCCTCGTCCTCGAGCCGCGACAGCAGGCGGCGCAACATCCGAAAGCTCGACGGAACGACGCCGGAGGCGTCGCCCGAATGGACCCCCTCCTCGAGCACCTTCACCGTCAGGGTGCCGCCGGCCATACCGCGCAGCGAGGTGGTCAGCCAGAGCTGGTCGTAATTGCCGCAGCCCGAATCGAGGCAGACCACCAGCGACGGCTAGCCGATCCGGTCGGCCAGGTGGTCGACATAGTACGGCAGGTCGTAGCTGCCGGACTCCTCGCAGGCCTCGATCAGCACGACGCAGCGGGCGTGCGGGACCGACTGCTCGCGCAGCGCCAGCAGCGCGCTCAGCGCGCCGAACATCGCATAGCCGTCGTCCGCGCCGCCGCGGCCGTAGAGCTTGTCGCCTTCGAGACGGGGATCCACGGGCCGTACCCGTCGGCCCAGCCGGTCATCTCCGGCTGCTTGTCGAGATGGCCGTAGAGCAGCACGGTATCGTCGACCTCGCCCGGGATCTCGATCAGGATGACCGGCGTGCGCCCCGGCAGCCGGACGACCTCCAGCGTCGCGCCCGAGACATCGGCGAGCCTTGCTCGCGCCCAGCGCTCGAACAACCGCACGGCCTCCTCCATGTAGCCGTGCGCCGCCCAATCCGGATCGAAGGCCGGCGACTTGTTGGGGATGCGGATGTAGTCGACCAGCGTCGGAACGATCTCGTCTCCCCAGCGCTGGTCGACGAATTTCCTCGTCGTCTCGATATCGATCATCTCGGCACCCGCTCACCCGCCAATCCCCGTTTATAGAACCGCGCAGCGCCCCGACCAACAGTTGTTGACCTGCTCTGGCCATCGATCCTAGGCTCTGGTCAAGCCCTATGGCCACAAGCGGGAAGGAGCAACCGGTATGGCTGAGCTCGTCCTCGGGATCGGCACGTCACACACACCCGATGCTAAATGCCCCGGCCGAGGATTGGCCGCGCTTCATCGACCGCGACGCGGTTCGCGACTTCCTCGACAAGGAGGGGCAGCCGGCGACGTATGAAGAGCTGCTGCATCGGGCGCAGCCGCATGTCGCGGCCGAATTGACCCCGGAGCGGTTCGCCGCCCGTCACGCCGAGGCGCAGGCCGGGGTCGCCCATCTCAGGGATGCCGTGCGCCGCGCCGAACTCGACGCATTGATCGTCATCGGCGACGATCACAAGGAAATCTACCAGGACGACAACCTGCCGAGCTTCGTCGTCTATCGTGGCAAGACGATCCGCAACGTGCCGCTCAACGGGTTTTCGGGCCCCGATTGGGCGCGGCGGGCGACGGCGCGCTACTACGAGGAAAAGGAGCCGCGTTCCTACCCGGTCGAAAGCGGCCTGGCGTTGCACCTGACCACGTCCCTCGTCGATCGCGAGTTCGACCCGGTCTCGTCCGACGCGTTGCCCGACGGAAAGGGTGAAGGCCATGCCTTTGCATTTGTCCGCAAGCGGCTGATGGAAGACGAGACCCTGCCGGTCGTCCCGGTCTTCATCAACACCTATTTCCCGCCGAACCAGCCGACGCCGCGGCGCTGCTACAAGCTCGGCCAGGTCATCCGGGAGGCGGTGGAGAGCTATCCTGGCGACGCGCGGATCGGCATCGTCGGCTCTGGCGGGCTCAGCCACTTCGTCGTCGACGAAGATCTCGACCGCGGCGTTCTCGACGCCTGCGCCCGCAAGGATGCCGATGCGCTGCAATCCTTGCCCCGGCAAAAGCTCAATTCCGGCAGCTCGGAGATCCGCATGTGGATTTGCGTCGCCGGCGCCGTCGAGCATCTCGATTTCGCCTGGTCGCGCTACGTCCCGGGATACCGCACGCCGGCCGGGTCGGGCACCGGCCTCGGCTTCGCCCTCTGGTCGTGAGGTCAGCGATGAGCAAGCAGAAGGACAGCGAGGATCTGGTCCGCGTCGGGCCCGGCACCGTCATGGGCGAAATGATGCGGCAATACTGGATCCCGGCGGCGATGTCGTCGGAGCTAGAGCGCGACGGCGCGCCGATGCGGCTGATGCTGCTCGGCGAAAAGCTGATCGCGTTCCGCGACAGCTCGGGCCGGGTCGGGGTCATGGATCACCGCTGCCCGCATCGCTGCGCGTCCTTGTTCCTCGGCCGCAACGAGGAGAACGGCATCCGCTGCGTCTATCACGGCTGGAAATACGACGCGGCGGGCAATTGCGTCGACATGCCGAACGCGCCGCCGCACCAGGACTTCAAGCACAAGGTCAAGGCCAAGGCCTACAAAGTCGTCGAACGCAACGGCCTCGTCTGGGTCTATATGGGCGCGCGCGAGGAGGCGCCGCCGTTGCCGGCGATCGAAGCCTCGCTGCTGCCCGAGGCCGAATTGCAGATTTCGTTCGTGCAGCGCGAATGCAACTGGCTGCAGGCGCTCGAAGGCGACATCGACACCTCGCATTTCGGCTTTCTGCATGCCGGCAATCGTCCAACCGGCCGATGTGCCGGCCGACAACCTGATGCGCTGGACGGTGACGAACCGGGCGCCGGAATTCCACGTGACCGACACGAGCTATGGCACGATGTATTGCGCCTACCGCGCGGCGGAGGCGGGCCAGACCTATTGGCGCTTCGCCAATTTCCTGTTCCCGTTCTGGACGCAGACGCCGCAAGGCCCGTTCGACCGCGTCAACACCCGCGCTTGGGTGCCGATGGACGACACGCACACGATGTTCGTCAGCCTCAGCTGGCGCGGCTCGCCGCCGTCGATGCGCCCGCTGAAGAACGGGCAGATGGTACCGGGATCGCGGCTGGGCTTCGAGTACCTGCCGAACACGACCGACTGGTACGGCCGCTGGCGGCTCACGCAGAACCCGTCAAATGACTGGATGATCGATCGCGCGGCGCAGAAGAGCGGGGAGATCTTTACCGGCATCGCCAGCATCCACGGCCAGGACCAGGCGGTGACCGAAAGCATGGGCGGGATCACCGACCACGCCTTCGAGAATCTGGGGCCGAGCGATCTGATGGTCGCCCGCACGCGGCGGCGCCTGTTGCGCGCCGCCCGCGCCTTCACGAAGGACGCAACAATCCCGCCCTGCGTTGACGACCCTGACATCTATTTCCAAGTCCGCAGCGGCGATTTTCTGGCTGACGAAAAAATCGGCTGGCGCGATGCCTACGAAGACCAACTGCGCGCCGCAATACGCCCTCTCGCCCAGGCGGCGGAGTGAGGGAGCGGCTAGAGCTCGAGCTAGGCCCAAATTCGCTCCGGGCGACTGAGCGACGCGATGAGGGGGCTGGTCGGCCTCTATCTTGCCATCGGGGTCGCGCTGGTGGCCATTGGGTTCTTGCTGCCGGGTCCTTGCGTGAATCGGAACACCGATATCGTCAATCAAATCATCTTTGTGCTGACTTGGCCGGTCGGCTTGTATTCGGAGGTCTATCAGGGCCACCTGTCGGCGGAGGATTGGCTGCGCGCGCAGGCCTGCGAAGGCGGCGGCCGTCTCGGGCCGAAGACGGTTCCGGGTTAGCCGAGCCCGAAATCCGGACCGGCGCCACTCCTTAGTTCCTTGCCGAGCTCGGCGCCGAGCGCCGCCGCATCGTCAATGCCGCCTTCGAGCCGGCCGCGGATCTCTCGGCTCCCGTCCTCGTTGAGCAACAGCCCTTCGATTGTCAAACGGTCGCCATCGATTTCGGCCAAGCCCGGCGATCGGGGTGCGGCACGATCCGTCGAGCGCGGCGAGCATCGCACGCTCGGCCGCGACACAAGCGGCGCTGATCGGATCATGCAGCGACTGGACGAGCTGGCGCACCATCTCGTCGGCCGTCCGGCACTCGATGGCGAGCGCACCTTGGCCGACCGCCGGCAGCATGACCTCGCGGGGCAGGATCTCGGTCGCATGCCCGCTCAAGTCGAGGCGTTCGAGGCCGCACAGCGCCAGAACCAATGCATCGACTTCACCGGCCTCCATCTTGCGCAGCCGCGTGTTCACATTCCCGCGGATCGGCACGATCGATAGGTCCGGGCGATGCCGCAGCAATTGGGCTTGGCGGCGGAGTGAAGCGGTGCCGACCTTCGCGCCGCGAGGCAAGGAAGCAAGGCTCGCCCTACTTCTCGATAAAAGCGCATCGCGCGGATCGTCACGCGGCGGCACGCAGGCGATCACCAGGCCGTCGGGAAGCCAAGTCTCCAAATCCTTCAGCGAATGCACCGCCAGATCGATCCGCGCCCGCGAGCAGCGCCTCCTCGATCTCCTTGGCGAACAGCCCCTTGCCGCCGATCTCGGCAAGCAGTCGATTTTGCACTCGGTCGCCGGTCGTTCTGATGGTCACGATCTCGACCGCTCCTGCCTCGGCGAGCTCGGGATCTGCCGCGATCAGGCGATCGCGAACGATGGCGGTTTGGCGCAGCGCCATCGGGCTGCCGCGGGTGCCGATGCGGAGAGGGCGGACGGCCAAGCTGCATTCTCCTCGTTGCTTGCGATTAGCTCTCCGGCAGCACCGGCAAGGTTTGCGTCACAGCCAGCCAGAACACCGCAAAGCCGATCGAAATGATCGCGATCGGAACCCCGGCCCGGGCGTGTTCGGCGAAGGTGAGCCTCGCTCCCATCCGATCGGCCCGCTCGGCGATCAGCACATTGGTCAGGCTGCCGGTCAGGAGCAGATTGCCGGCGAGGCTCGACAACAAGGCCAAAGCATAAAAAACGCCTGGTGGCGCGCTCGGCCAAAGCTGCAGGAACAGCATCGCGGCGGGGACGCCGCCGATCGTGTTGCTCGCCACGAGGCTATACGGCGTCAACAGCACGAGACTGTTCGGCAACAGGCCGTGCTCGGTCAGGAAGTCGAGGATTTGGGCGGCAACTCCGGATTGGTTGAGCGCTCCAGTGATCCCGAAGAGGCAGGCGACGAGAAGCAGCAGCGGCCAATCGACCGCCGCAATCATCGTGCGGCTGGTAATTTTGCGGCTGGCGAGCAACAGAGCAGCGATGATCAGCGCACCGGTCTCGCGCGGCAGCGGCGTCGCAAACAGCACGAGCAGCACCAGGACGGCGACAGCCCCCTTGATCGTCTGGTTGCGGTCGAGCGGGTGAACGGTTATCGGCGGCGCATCGAGTGTCGCGGCGAGCACCGTCTGGCTGATGCGCGTGCGCCATTGCAGCCAGACGACCAGAAAGACAACGATCAAGCGTGAACATTGCCGGCACGGCGCAAATCGCCAGGAATACCCAGAAGTCGAGCCGGCCGAGCGCCCCGATCAGGATGTTTTGCGGATTGCCGATCAGGGTCGCCGCGGAGCCCGCATTGGTTGCGGCAGCGAGCGCGATCACCAGCGGGCGAGGGTCGAGCCCGCGGCTCTGCGCTCCGGCGATCAGCAAGGGCGAGATTGCTATTATCAGAATGTCGTTTGCGAGTATCGCCGACAGCCCGCCGCCGATTGCGACCGTCAACGCCAGCAGGGTCGCCGTGCCGTGCCGGGTCTCGGTAATCGTTCGGGCGCACAAATCGATGAAGCCCGATTCGGCGAACTGGGCCGAGATGATCATCATCGCGAACAGGAAGGCGAGGGTCGGCAAATCGACGGCGCTGCCGAAATCGTCGAGGGTCATCTCGCCGCTGGCGAGGAGCGCGATGACCGCGAGCAGCGCGATCCCGGTGCGATCGACCTGCAGCCACGCGATCCGGCCGGCGGCCATGCCGATATAGGTCAGGATCAGAATCAGCAGAACGATCGCGGCGTGCATCAAGGCCCTGGCTTCGGCTTCCTCGGCGGGTGAGGGTGCATCATCCGGGCCACTCTTGCTATATCATGCAAAGCATGTCCGAACCTGCTGTCCTCGCTCGCCAGAACACCGAGGTGTTCGACCTCGGCGGCCTCAATGATGCGCAACGCCGGGCCGTCGAGGCGATCGACGGGCCGGTGCTGGTGCTCGCCGGCGCCGGAACCGGCAAAACCCGCGTGCTGACCACCCGGCTCGCCTTTACGATCGCCACAGGCCGCGCTTTCCCGTCCGAATTGCTCGCCGTCACCTTCACCAACAAGGCGGCGCGCGAGATGCGCGAGCGGCTGGAAGCGATGATCGGCCGCGCTGCCGAAGGCGTGTGGCTCGGCACCTTTCATGCAATCGCCGCGCGCATTCTGCGCCGGCACGCCGAGGCGATCGGGCTCAAGCCGAGCTTCACGATCCTCGACACCGATGACCAGATCCGGCTGTTGAAGCAGATCCTGGCAGGCGGAGAACATCGACGAGCGGCGCTGGCCCGCCCGCCTTCTGCTTGCACAGATTCAGCGCTGGAAGGATCGCGGTCTCGGCCCCGAGAAGGTTTCGCCCGCCGATGCCGGCGGCTTCGCGCAAGGTCGGGCGGTGGATCTCTACCGCCAGTACCAGGAGCGCCTGATGACGGTAAACGCCGTCGATTTTGGCGACCTGATGCTGCACAATTTGAGCCTGTTCACCGGCAATCCCGACATCCTCGCCGATTACCAGCGGCGCTTCCGATACGTGCTCGTCGACGAGTATCAGGACACCAACGTCGCCCAGTACCTATGGCTGCGACTGCTGGCGCAAAAGCGCCGCAATTTGTGCTGTGTCGGCGACGACGATCAGTCGATCTACAGCTGGCGCGGCGCCGAGATCGGCAACATCCTGCGCTTCGAAAAGGATTTCCCGGGCTCGACGATCGCCCGGCTCGAACAGAACTACCGCTCGACGCCGCACATTCTCGGGGCGGCGGGGAGCATGATCGCGCAAAACCGCGGCCGCCTCGGCAAGACCTTGTGGACCGAAGCGGACGAGGGCGAAAAGGTCGTGGTGCGGGCCGTGTGGGATGCCGAGGAGGAAGCCCGCTGGGTCGGCGACGAGATCGAGGCGCTGCAGCGCAAGCGGCACGCGCTCAGCGAAATCGCGATCCTGGTGCGCGCCGGGTTCCAGACGCGCGAGTTCGAAGACCGGTTCATTACGCTCGCGCTGCCCTATCGCGTGATCGGCGGGCCGCGGTTTTACGAGCGGCAGGAGATCCGCGACGCGCTCGCTTATCTGCGCCTTCTCAATCAGCCGGCCGACGATCTCGCGTTCGAGCGCATTCTGAACACCCCGCGGCGCGGCATCGGCAGCGCCACCGTGCAGGAACTGCACAGCTTTGCCCGCGCCGAAAGGCTGCCGCTGATCGAAGCGGCGCGCATGTTGATCGCCGGCGATCGGATGAGGCCAGCCGCCCGCAACGCGCTCGCGGCGTTCATCGGCGCGGTCGACGGCTGGCGAGCGCGGGCCCAGCACCTCTCGCACACCGACCTCGTGCAGATCGTGCTCGACGAATCGGGCTACACCGCGATGTGGCAGGCCGACCGCTCACCCGACGCGGCTGGCCGGCTCGAAAACCTGAAGGAGCTGGTCGTCGCGATGGCCGAGTTCGAGAATCTCGGCGGCTTTCTCGAACATGTCAGTCTGGTGATGGACAATGCCGCCGAGGCCGGCGGCGACATGGTCAATCTGATGACGTTGCACAGCGCCAAGGGGCTCGAATTCGACTCGGTTTTCCTGCCGGGCTGGGAGGAGGGGTTGTTCCCGAACCAACGGGCGATGGAGGAGAACGGGCTCGCAGCGCTCGAAGAGGAGCGCCGGCTTGCCTATGTCGGGCTGACCCGGGCGCGGCACCGCGCCTATGTGTCGTTCGCCGCCAACCGCCGCATCCACGGCCAGTGGCAGAATACGATTCGCTCCCGCTTTGTCGACGAGCTGCCGAACGAGCATGTCGAGATCGTCGCCGAGCTGGGCCTGCAGCCCGCGGCATCCTGGGATGCCGGATGGACGAGCGCGATCGAGGTCCCGCCGGCTGCGCCGTGGCGGCCGCCTGCCTCTTCGCGCCGCTCCTTCCTGGCCAATACGGGCCCGGTGCCGCGGCGCGGCGAAGAATTGCGCCGGGTCGGCGGCTTTGCCGTCGGCGGCCGGGTGTTTCACCAGAAATTCGGCTACGGCACGATCACCGCGGTCGAAGACAACAAGCTCGCGATCCATTTCGACGTCGCCGGCGACAAGAAGATCATGGACGCCTTCGTCGAGCACGCTTGATGGTCCGCCGACGTTCGCTCCTCACCCTAGCCCTCTCCCCGCAAGCGGGGCGAGGGAATTCGAGATTACTCCTTCGCCCCGCTCGCCCCCACCCTTCCCTCCCCCGCGAGCGGGGGAGGGTTAGGGTGGGGGCGAGGGGCGGGGTGAGCAACTTCCCTTGGATTCTGTCTGGCGCCTGCTCGCGCAGGTCCGCGGCGCGGACGCGGCGAATGCCGTGTTCGTGCTCCTCGACGACAAGGCCGACGCCGTCTCGGCGTTTGAGACCGCGCCCGAGGAGTGGCGGGTCGAGGCCTATCGGCAATCGCCTTTGCTGAACTCCGAGCTACGGGCGCAGCTCGCGCTCACGGCGGCTGCCGCAGGCGGAACTTTGGCCGAATTCCGCGAGGAAAAGCTGCCGGCGCGCGACTGGCTCGCGGAGAACCGGCTGTCCTTTCCGCCCTTGCGGGTCGGCCGGTTCTTTGTTTACGGCTCGCACCATGACGGCAAGGTTCCGGCGGGAGCGATCGGGATTGCGATAGACGCGGCGACCGCGTTCGGTACCGGCGAGCATCCGTCGACCCGCGGCTGTCTGTTGGCTCTCGAGCGCCTGGCGCGCCGACGGCAGTTTCGCAGACCGCTCGACATCGGAACCGGAACGGGGATTCTCTCGATCGCGGCAGCCAAGCTGCTGCACCGCAAGGTATTGGCCGGCGACATCGACCCGAGGGCGATCTGCGTCGCCCGACACAACGCCGCCCATAACGGCGTCACGGGGCTGGTGCAAAGCCGCAAAGCGCCGGGCTACCGTGATCGGCTCATCCGCAGATCACGCTACGATCTGATCCTGTCCAATATCCTCGCGCGCCCGTTGGCGGTGATGGCCGCCGATCTCTCTCGCCGGTTGGCTCCTGGCGGACGCGCCGTGTTGTCTGGATTGTTGCGATGGCAGGAGCCGATCGTGCTCGCACCGCATCGCGGCTGCGGCATCGTGCTGGATCATCGGCTGGTCATCGACGGGTGGTCGACCCTGGTGATGCGCCGCCGGCATGGGTCAGAGATGACGATGGGGGCCGAAGCCCCCATCTGTGAATTCGGCTCGGCCGAAAGACCGGTCAGGCCGCCTTTGGCCGGGCGAGCTTTCCGGTTCGGAAGGGCACCGGTGCCGAGGATCGATCGGGAACACGGTAGCCCTCGACAAGGCCGGCGATTTGCGAGCGGTGAAGCCCGATGTCGGCGAGCGAGTGATCATCGAGTGCCATCAGCTCGGCATAGGCTTGCTGCCGATGCCGCCACTCGGAAAAGTGCCTTCCGGCGGAAATGAGAAGATTGACGACAGACATGGCTAGAACTCCTGTGCGCCGCTTATGCTGCGCCGCACAAGAATTTGGTGCTGCACCGCAAAAAGAGCAACAGCGGGCCTGCAATTCAGCCATGCAGAGAAAAAGGAACGGTAGATGAGCTTGAGCGTAACGCAACCCGACCGGGACGAGATGGCGCGATTGCTGGCGGCGGCGGGTTCTGCCTACGACCCGGAAGCGCTCGAGGCCCTGATCGACGGCGTGCTGGCCGCCCCGGCCGAAATCGGGACCGGCTGGCATGTGCTCGTCGCCGACCCGATGCCGCAACAGCTTGCCGCCTCTCTCGAGGCGCTGCGGGCCGCCAAGGCCGCCGAGTACCACGACGGCCTTTCACGCGACGATTTCGCTCGGCAGCCGCGATCGGAGCGTCTCGCCCGCCTGCGCAAGGAACTGGCGTCGCGCGGACTCGACGGGTTCATCGTGCCGCGCGCCGACGAGCATCAGGGGGAATATGTGCCGCCGCGCGGCCAGCGTCTCGCCTGGCTGACCGGCTTTACCGGGTCGGCCGGCCTCGCGATCGTGTTGCGCGACCGCGCAGCGCTGTTTGTCGATGGGCGGTACACATTGCAGGCGGCCGCCCAGATCGATACGGGCTCGTTCGAGATCCATCACCTGGTAGAGGAACCACCGGCGCAATGGCTCGCCACGGCGCTCAAAAAGGGCGAGGTTCTCGGCTACGATCCCTGGCTGCACACGCCTCACGAGGTCGAACGGTTTCGCGCCGCTGCAGAAAAGGCCGGTGCCGAGTTCCGCGCGGTCCACGACAACCCGCTCGACAGGGTTTGGCCCGGCCAACCGGCCGCGCCGATCGCACCTGTCGTGCCGCATCCCGAGCAATTCTCCGGCGAGAGCGCAGAGTCGAAGCGCACCCGGCTGGGGCGTGGCTTGCAAGCAGGAGGGGGTCGCGGCGGTCGTGCTGACGATGCCGGAATCGATCGCCTGGCTGCTCAACATCCGCGGCGGCGACGTGCCGCACACGCCGCTGCCGCTGTCATTCGCGATCCTGCGGCAGGACGGCTCGGTCAGCCTCTTTATCGACCGGCGCAAGCTCGTCCCCGGCCTCGAACGCCATCTCGGCAACGCCGTCACCGTGCTGCCGCCCGAGCAACTGGGACCGGCGCTCGACGAGCTCGCGGCCGAAGGCGGCAGGGTGCAGGCCGATCCGGCGACCGCCGCCTCCTGGGTGTTCGACCGGCTCACAGCGGCGGGAGCGAAGATCCATCGCGCCGCCGACCCGTGTCTGTTGCCGAAGGCCTGCAAGAACGCCGCCGAGATCGACGGCACCCGCGCGGCGCATCGCCGCGACGGCGCGGCGCTGACGCGCTTCCTCGCCTGGCTCGCGCGCGAGGCGCCGAATGGCCGACTTTCCGAGATCGCCGCCAGCGACCGGCTGGAGGCTTTCCGCCGCGAAGGAGAGTATTTCCGCGATCTGAGCTTCCCGACGATTTCGGGCGCCGGCTCGAACGGCGCGATCGTGCATTACCGGGCGATGCCGGAGACCGAGAAGCGCCTCGAACCGGGCACTCTTTATCTGCTCGAACTCAGGCGCCCAGTATCTCGACGGCACCACCGACGTGACGCGCACGATCGCGGTCGGCGAGCCTTCGGCGGAGATGCGCGACCGCTTCACCCGCGTGCTGAAGGGCCATATCGCTCTCGCCCTGGCGCGCTTTCCGAAGGGCACCACCGGGACACAGCTCGACGGCTTCGCGCGCCGCGCGCTGTGGCAGGAGGGGCTCGACTACGACCACGGCACCGGGCACGGCGTCGGCAGCTATCTCGGGGTGCACGAGGGCCCGCAGCGCATCTCCAAGGCGCCGAACACGCAGCCTCTGCTGCCCGGCATGATCGTCTCGAACGAGCCCGGCTATTACAAGACCGGCGCCTACGGCATCCGCATCGAAAATCTCGTGCTGGTGCAGCCGGCCGACGGCTCGGCCGAGCGCGAGATGCTGGGCTTCGAAACGCTGACCCTCGCCCCGATCGACCGCAACCTGATCGAGCCGTCGCTGCTCGACGAAGACGAGATCGCCTGGCTCAACGCGTATCATGCGCGGGTCCGCGAGGACCTGACCCCGCTCGTCGACGCGGAGACGGCGCGCTGGCTCGCCGAAGCGACGCAGCCGATCGGCGGGTAAATGCCGCAAGGCAGTGAGTTGTTTCCGGCGCCCGACTCGGTCGAGGCCGACCGCCAGCGGGATTTGACGACCGGCCTGTTGCCGTCGCAGCTGTTGCGCGAGGCGGTGGCGCAAGGCCGGGAGATCCTGTCGCCGCAGCCGATCGGCGACGATCAGATCCAGCCCGCCAGCATCGATCTGCGGCTCGGCGAGGTCGCCTACCGGGTGCGGGCGAGCTTTCTGCCCGGCGCGCGGGCGAGCGTGCGCGACAAGCTCGATCTCCTCTCGATGCACCGCATCGACCTGACGCCGGGCGCGGTTCTCGAAAAGGACTGCGTTTATATCGTCCCGCTGCTCGAATATGTGTCGCTGCGGAAGCGCACGGCGGCGGCCGCCAACCCGAAGAGCTCGACCGGCCGGCTCGATGTCTTCGCCCGGGTCATCACCGATTACGGCACCGAATTCGACCGCGTCCGCGAGGGCTACAAGGGTCCGCTCTTTGCCGAGATCTCGCCGCGCGCCTTCAGCATCCTGGTGCGCACCGGCTCTCGCCTGGTGCAATTGCGCATCCGCCGCGGCTCGCCCGGGTTCAGCGATACGGCGCTGCGCCGGCTGCATGAGGAGGTCGGGCTGATGGATGGTCCGGCCGGGCCGCAGACGATCCGCAACGGGCTGGCCTTTACCGTCGATGTAGCCGGCGACAAGGCGACCGGGATCGTCGGGTACAAGGCGCGGCGGCATACCGACGTGATCGATATCGACCGCAGCTTCCATTACGACCCGCGCGACTTCTGGGAGCCGGTCTTCTCGCACCGCGGGTGAGGGGATCGTCTCGACCCGAACGATTTCTACATCCTGGCGTCGCGCGAAGCGGTCGTCGTGCCGCCCGACCACGCCGCCGAGATGCTGCCCTACGACACCTTCGTCGGCGAGTTCCGGGTGCATTACGCCGGCTTTTTCGATCCCGGCTTCGGCGCCCCCGAGAGCGGCGGGGCCGGCAGCCGCGCCGTCCTCGAAGTGCGCTCGCACGAAGTGCCGTTCCTGATCGAGGACGGCCAGATCGTCGGCCGCCTCGTCTACGAGCGCCTGATCGCCCGGCCCGACAAGCTCTACGGCACCCCGATCGGCTCCTCCTACCAGCACCAGGGCCTGGCGCTGTCGAAGCATTTCAAGCAGCTTCGTGCCGCGCTGAACGCCACCCTGGGTCATTCCGGGATGCCCGCAAGGGCGGGCACGGAATCGATGAACACCGGCCTGCGGCTTAGCTTCCCCAGGCCCGTGTCCATGGCTCCCGGGCTCACGGCCTGTTCCCACGCCCCGGAACGACCTTTCGATCAGTTGAGTGGTTAATCCTGCTTGCCCGCGACGAACAGCCGGCACATCCTGGAGTCAAAGCAAGGCCCAGATAGGGACTGGCATCAGAATATGACACCACTCAGGGAGAGGCGGGTGGCTCGGCGGCTTTTGGCCGCCGCTGCACTGCTGTCGCTGCTGTGTATCTCGGTGAGGGCGCAGCAGACGGAGCCCGGATCGCTTTCGGATGCGATCCGCTTCCTTGGGCACGAGAAATCCGCCGCCGAGCAATACGGTGTGATCCTGATCACAGTCGCCAAGGACAATCCGGGTCTGTACGTCCGCGGGATCAAGCTTTATGCGGACGCCAAGGCGGATTTCGACGGGTTGATTGCCGAGCTGCGGTTCGATCTACAGAGTGGAGAGGATCCCGCCAAGTCGGCGAAGTTCAACGAGGCGCTGAAAGGAGCGGCGGAGAAGCGCGTGGCCTTTACCTCCTTCGTTTCGGGCGAGGTCGACAAGCTGGGGGGCGCGCGGCCGGGGCTGCCGGACGTGATCACGGCCGTGCCGGAGCTGGTGAAGGCGATCACGGAGCGCCGGGCTTTCGATCTGGAAAGCATACCATGATGCCGGCAAGGAACGCCGCGATGCGATAATGAACGAGCTGGAGCGCCTGGAATGGCGGTCGTTTGCGGAGCTGGCGAAGCCGTGACGGCACTCCGCCGCGAGCGGGGAGAGAGTGCAATGACCGATCGGCTGGACATGCTGAAGGTTCTGGCGGCCCTCGCTGTGATCCTTCTGTCAAGCGGCAGAGGACACGCTCAGGATGCCGCCCCCGAACTCCCGACCGAGCCGATCCTGCGCATCGAGACGGGAAAGCACGGCGCCAACATCAACCGTATCGACACGGATGCGGCGAACCGCTTCGCGGTGACGGCGTCGGACGATAAAACCGTGCGCGTATGGTCGCTGCCGGAGGGGCGCCTGATGCGGGTGCTACGGCTGCCTATAGACCAGGGGAATATCGGCAAAGCCTATGCGGCCGCGATATCTCCGGACGGGGCCACCGTCGCGGTCGGCGGTTGGACCGCACCGAACGGGCTACACACTAATATCTTCCTGTTCGATCGCGCGTCCGGCGAATTGAAGCAGCGCCTGAGGGACCTCCCGAACGTCGTCAATCACCTGGCCTATTCGCCCGACGGTCGGCGCCTCGCGGCATCGCTGAGCGGGCACAATGGCATTCGTGTGTTTGATGCCGGCAACGACTATCGGCCGCTGCCGAGCGATACGCAATACGGCGATCAAAGCTATTGGGCGACATTCGATCGCACGGGACGGCTGGTCACGGCGTCCTACGACGGGTTTGTCCGGCTCTACGCGGCCGACCGCTATGAGACGCCGATCGCTCGCTTCGAGGCGTCCGGGCACCAGTTTTATTCAGCCGCCTTTTCGCCAGACGGCACCCGTGTCGCAGCAGTTATCTGGATACAAACGATGTTGTGGTCCTCTCTGGCACCGATCTGAAACAAATATTCAAGCCAAGCACGGCAGGCATTCCCAAGGTCGGGCTCCACGCGGTTGGTTGGTCGGAGGATGGCCGCTTCCTGTACGCGGGCGGCGCGTGGAAAATCAATAACGTGTGGCAGGTTCGTCGCTGGAGTGATGGCGGGCGCGGCGCTTTCGTCGACATCCCTATAGCACCTGAAGCGATAATGGAGATCGTCGGATTGAGAAATAACGGCGGCATGCTGTTCGCATCTGCGGGAAAACTTTGGCGTGATCCAGGCAGATGCCAAACCGCTCGCGCTTCAGGGTCTTGGGGTAATCGACCTAGTGGCCGGCCTCCGGCCGCTGCGGATATCGGCGAATGGCGAGACCGTGCAGGTCGATTCCTGGGAGCCCCGTCGCACCTATCGGTTCGCCCTCAGCCGACGGCAGATCGATGTCGATCCGCCGGCGGATGCCTCGCTGCTGGCGCCGGCCACACAGGCGCCCGGATTGTCGGTCACGGATTGGGAGGATTCGACTGCGCCCGCGGTGAACGGGACACCGCTCAAGCTCAATCCGTACGAACAATCGAGAAGCTTGGCCATTGCACCGGGCGCAGAGCATTTCGTACTCGGGGCCGACTGGTCGCTACGGCTATTCGATCGTAATGGGCATGAGGTCTGGCCGGCCCGTCCCGTCCCCGGCACAGGATGGCAGGTCAACGTCACCGCGGACGGGCGGCTGATTGTCGCTGCGTTCGATGATGGCACCATCCGGTGGTTCCGGATGCTCTGATGGCGAGCCGGTGCTGGCGCTGTTCATCCACCCGGACGGCAGCAAGTGGATCGCCTGGACACCGCAGGGCTACTACGATGCCTCGCTGGGCGCCGACGATTTGATCGGCTGGCACATCAACCACGGCTACGATCGCGCTCCCGACTTCTACCCCGTCTCCCAGTTCCACGACCGCTTCTACCGACCCGACGTAATCCAGCGCGTGCTGAAAACGCCGCACCTCGACGTTGCCGAGGCGGTGAGGGAAGCAGACCAGGCGGCCGGGCAGCCAGCGGCCAGGGCCGCGCCTGTCAGCTCGCTGCTGACGCCTGTTGTCGAAATTGACGACCCGAAGGATCCCGCGCGCGAAGAACGCACAGATGTGCAGCTCGGCTATTCGGTGCGGCTGCCCTCAGCTAACGACACATTGCGCGTAGAGGCTCAGGTCGACGGAGTGAAGATATCATCGGACGACCATCGGCTCGTGGACAAGGGCGACGTCCGCGCGGGAATCCTGCACATCAAGATCCCGCGTCGCGATTCGAAAGTTTCGGTGATCGCCTACAATGACAATGGCGCGAGTGTGCCGGCGTCGGTGCATGTGAAGTGGACCGGTGCCGGCACCGAGCCCAAGCTGACGCTTTATGTGCTCGCCATCGGGGTCAGCAACTACAAGGATCCGAAAGTCGACTTGCACTTCGCGGCCAAGGACGCAAATGATTTCGTCGCACTGGCCAAGGCGCAGAGCGGCGGGCTCTATGAAAAAGTCATTTTGCCGCCCGGCCATGAGAGCCTGCGGGACGCTGATGCCACAAGGGACGCGATCCTCGACGGGCTAGACTGGATCATTCATGCCGTTACCGACACCAACGATGTCGCCATGGTATTCCTCGCCGGTCACGGGATGAAGACACCGGATCAGCATTACCGTTTTCTGCCTTACGATTATGACGACAATCGGAAGGAGCGCACGACGATTTCCGATGCTGAGCTCAAGGACTATCTGACAAAGATCGGCGGCAAGAAAATCTTCTTCTTCGATACTTGCTATGCCGGCGCGGTGATGGGCACCAGGGCGACAGACGTCCAGCCGGACGTGGACAAGTTCGCCAATGAGCTGAAGGCGGCTGAGAACGGCATTGTCGTCTTCACCTCGTCCACCGGCAACGAGCTGTCGAGGAAAAGGACGAATGGAACAACGGCGCTTTCACCAAAGCGCTTGGTGGAGGGGCTGCGCGGCGCCGCGGCGCGTCCGGAGGTTCCGGTGATCATGATCTCGGATCTGCAGGGCTACGTTTCCAGGCGAGTGAAGGAGCTGACGAGCGGGAAATCAGAGGCCGATGATGGCGATGCCGAAGACGGTCGAAGATTTCCCCATCGCCCAGCGGCAGGTGAATTGAGCGACGGCCCGCTGCGGCCCGAGGCAGACACCCCGGTCATCACGGGGACCCGAGCACGCGACCGGTGGAAGCCAACGTGCTTCTTATTGCTATGAAGGTATTTGTGAAATTGACAAAACTCTAGCCTTGTGGTATTGCTGCCACATGAAGATATCACGACGAAACGCTGAGACCCTTTTTGCGAGCGATCATGTCGGCTTCGGTATTCTTTCTATTCTCACAAACAGCAGCAAACAGTTGTGTAATCGAGTCGGTTTTGCTGTTTTTTCCGTTCGCTGGACCATCGGCGGCCCAGGATTTCTGCGGAAACTGGATCTCGATGGCTGATGATTCGCTGCAAAAAACAGCAAAAACAGCTAGCCGTGAACACTAGTCATGCGCCGCCCAGAGCTGGCGGAGGTGGTCGCGGTGGCGCAGCAGCCAGTAGAGGCCGATCAGGGTATGGCCGCTTTCGATTGCGCCTTGGTCGAGGAGAGCCTCGATTTCGGCGAGGGTTTTGACGACGACGCGGATGTCTTCGTGCTCTTCGGCCAGGCCGTGCACGCCGCCGGCGGCCGTGGCATCGACGCGGCCGCAGAACAGGAAAACGCTCTCGTCGGAGCCGCCGGGCGAGGGCAGATAGCGCTGGATCGGGATCGGCTCGCCGATCAGCGCCAGCCCGGTTTCCTCCTGCGTCTCGCGGATCGCGACGCCCGCGGGCGTCTCGCCGCTGTCGATGAGGCCGGCGGCCGTCTCGAGCTGCCACGGCGAGCTGCCGGCGAGCAGCGCCGGCAGGCGGAACTGCTCGACCAGCACGACACTCTCCCGGTCGGGGTCGTAGAGCACGATCGACGCCGCCTGCCCGCGCCGCAGCACGTCGTAATTGCGCAGGGCGCTCCATTCGCCGGAAAACAGGCGATGTCGGAAGCGGAAAACGTCCACCCGCAGAAACCGCTCGAACGCCTTTGTCGCCTCGACGATCTCGACATCCGGATGCGCCGGCGGCGTGTCGCTCAAGCCGATGCTCCCGCCGCCGCAGCCGGCTCTGCAGCCTGCAGGCCGCGCGGCAGCCGTATCGTGAATTCGGTGAATTCGCCCGGGCGGCTGTCGACAGTGATCGTGCCGCCATGCTGTTGCACGACGATATCGTAGCTGATCGACAGGCCGAGCCCGGTGCCTTCGCCGGTCGGCTTGGTCGTGAAGAACGGCGTGAACAGCTTCGACTGCACCTCGGGCGGCATCCCGACGCCGTTGTCCCGCACCCTGATCTCGACTTGGTCGCCGAGATCGCGCGTCACCACCCGCAATGACGGTTGAAATGCCGGGTCGGTCCCCTCCTGCAGGCGCTTGTTCGCCGCATAAAAGCCGTTGCCGAACAGGTTGAGGAGCACGCGGGTGATGTCCTGTGGGACGAGTTCGATCGGACGGAGATTGGTATCGAGATCTCGCTCCAACGTAATGTTGAAGCTTTTGTCTCGTCGCGCGCGCGCCGTGGAACGCCAAGTTCAGCGCCTCCTCGACCAGCGCGTTGAGGTCGGTTACACGGCGCTCGCCGGTGCCGCCGCGCGAATGCGACAGCATGCTGGTCACGATGCCGTCGGCGCGCCGCCCGTGCTCGACGATCTTTGCCAAATTGGCAGTCAAAGTCGCGATCAGCTCGTCCTGCTCGGCGCCGGGAGAAGCGATCGTGTCCCGCAGCTCCTGGAGCAGCTCGCGGGAGAGCTCGGCAAAGTTGTTTACAAAATTGAGCGGGTTCTTGATCTCGTGGGCGATGCCGGCGGTGAGCTGGCCCAAGGACGCCATCTTCTCGGCGTGGATCAGATTTGCCTGCGCTTGTTTCAGTTGCTCGTGGGCGAGCCGCAAGTCGCGCTCGCGCCGGCGCTGCTCTTCGAACAGCTTGGCATTGCGCACGGCGAGCGCCGACTGGGTGGCGAAAGCCTCGATCAGACTGACGACCTCCTTGGAGAATTCGCCCGCCTCGCGCCGAGCGACGACGAGTCCCCCAGGATATCCTGCTCGTGCAACAGGGGCGCGGCGATCAGCGAACGGTACCCCAAGCGGGCAAGGGCATCGGACAATTTGGGCAGGGCGAGCTTTCGCTCCCCGAGGAGGTCGCGGATCTGCGCCGATGAGCCGGCGACTGCCGCGGCGCTGATCGCGCCTTCGCCAAAGCGGATCGGCGTTGCCTGCAACTGCTCGGTCAGCGCCGGTTCCGCGCCGTGGCTCGTGCGAAAACGGAATTCGCGCGCCGCCTCGTCGAATTCATAGATCATGCCGGCTTGCGCGTGGGAAAACTCGACGGCCCGTGCGGCGACGATCGACAGCACGCCTTCGAGATCGAGCGTCGAGCCGACAGCCCGTCCGACCGCGCGCAACGCTTCGAGTTGCGCCAATGTCTCACGCAGCTCCCTCAAGGTGTCGCGAAAGATCGCTAGGGTTTGCGCCATCGCACCGATCTCGTCCCGCCCTGCCTCCGGTATAGTCACGGCGACGTTGCCGGCGTTCAGGCCGTCCATCGCCACCGTTAGACGGCGCAATGGCACGACGATCGAGCGCAGGATCAGGAAGGTCAGGAGAGATCCGATAACGACTGCGGCCGCAACGACGATTTGCGAGAGTCGCGTGGCTCTTTCGGCTTCGGCGACCACGCGCTGGCGGGCGGCGATCGCGGCGCCGGTCAGTTCCTGTACGACCGAAGCGATAAGCTGGTCGGCAACGAGACTGTGCTGTCGTGCCTGGGCGAGCAGGGAATTTCCGATTACCCGGCGATCATCGGTGTATTCGTCGGCCGCCTTTCCAGCCAGATCCGCATATTGCGCGACTTCGTTGCGAACCGCTGTGATCCGCTCCGGGTTCCATGACTGCAATTTCTCGAGGTGCTGTTCCACGCGCTCGCGGGCTGCTTTCGCCTTGCGTTCTGCCATAGTCAGCTGGCTGACCGCCAGGTCGGTCATCCAATAGCGGAATTCGCCAAAGGCGATTTGCGCGCTGTTGGCTTCCTCGATGCTGTTGAGCAGATCGGCTGCGGTGATCATCCCCGCCGAGTTCTCGGCCAGCTTTTTCGTCAAATAGGCATTCGTCGCGATCAGGACGAACAGGCCGGCGCAGGTAAGCAGGATCAGCCGGGTACGAATCGTCAGCCGGGCCATCGGGTCGGCGGCCGCCTCAGTGATAAAGGGTGATGCTGATCACCGCGCCGAGGTCGTTCAACTTTCCGCCCTCCTTTGGATAACCGGTGATGTCCATCTGGCCCTTTGGCGAACCGTGGCAGGCGAGGCAGGATTCCACGTAATATTCCGGTACCATGACCCGGAATGCCGGCCGCCCATTGGTCTCGACCTTAGCGGAGAATGGTTTGCCTGCGGGCCAAGCCGGATCGAGCAACCGCTTCTCGATGACCTCGGTCTCCCACGGGTCGGGGCGCGCCTTGCGGTTGCGGACGAGCTCCAAGGGCGCAGTAACCTTGATCTCGGCTTCGCCTTTCGCCAGATGGTCAAAGCTTTCGGCGACCAGCCGTGCAAAGACCGCCGGGATAAAGCCCTTGAACCCGGTTCCCTTCTCGTTGATCGTCGACTGATTGTCGTCGACGACCTCGACGATCGCCGCCATCATCGCCCGCAGCAACCGCCCCTGACGTGAGGCGGGATCGAGCTTTCTTCGGGTCAACTCCGGTGTCCTTCTTGTATTTCGCGATCGCTTGATCGAGCACGACCTCCCCGGTCAGATGCTTGTCACCGAGCTGCGGATTGTTGATCAAATCCTGTTGGTCGGAGATGACCGCGCGGGCATCGCGCAACATTTCCGCCAGACTTTGCGCGATCGCCATGTCGTCCTCGGCCGGAGCCGCGCTTCACCACCTCGTAGGGCACCAAGGCGACACAAAACGCCAAGATGACGCACCGGATCAGAGAGAATGACGCCCGCACCGATCACACCACCGAGATGTCGGGAGCGTCGACCGCTTTCATGCCGACGACGTGATAACCGCAATCGACATGATGGACTTCGCCGCTGACGCCGGCGGAGAGGTCGCTCAACAAATAAAGGCCGGCGCCGCCGACATCCTCGATCGTGACGTTGCGCTTCAAGGGCGAATTGTAGCCGGTTCCATTTCAGGATGTAATGGAAGTCGCCGATGCCCCAGGCGGCGAGCGTCCTGATCGGACCGGCGGAAATCGCGTTGACGCGGATATTGTCGCCGCCGAGATCGACGGCGAGATACCGCACGCTGGCTTCGAGCGCCGCCTTTGCGACGCCCATTACGTTATAATTCGGCATCACCCGCTCGGCGCCGGAATAGGTGAGCGTCAGCAAGCTGCCGCCGTCCGTCATCAATGGCGCGGCGCGACGGCAGACATCGGTGAACGAAAAGCAGGAAATATCGAGAGTGCGCAGCGAAATTGGCACGCGTCGTCTCGACGTATTTTCCTTTCAGCTCGTCCTGGTCCGAGAAGGCGATCGCGTGGACCACGAAATCGAGCCGACCCCAGCGCTGCGCCAACGGCCGCAAAAACCGCTTCGAGGCTCTCGGCGGAAGCGACATCGGCGTCCAGAACGAAGTTCGCTGCCGAGACTAAGGGCGAGCGGCCGTACCCGCTTCCCCAGCGCCTCGCCCTGATATGTGAAGGCGAGGTCGGCGCCATGAGCGTGCAACGCCTTCGCGATCCCCCAGGCGATCGACCGCTCGTTGGCGACACCCATGATGAGGCCTTGCTTACCCGCCATCAGCGGCATCGTCTTCCCCAATTTCCAATTTGCGGCGATCCTACACGAAGGAAAGCGCCCCGGCCAATCAGGGTCGCCCCCGAGGGTGGGACTTTCGCCGGCCGCTCCTTGTTTAACAGCGGCGAGGACCTAAGCTTTTGTGATGACCTCTGCCGAGGAACAGAACGGGCCGCGAAGCGGAAAGCTGCGGCAGACCCGCGCGACATTGGCCGCCTTTGCGATGTATTCGCTACGCCGCTTCCTCGCCGATGGCTGTTTTTCCGCTTCGGGCGCGCTCAGCTATACGACCCTCGTTTCGCTCGTCCCGCTCGCCGTTATCGCCTTCGGCACGCTGTCTGCCTTTCCGATCTTCGCGCCGGTGCATGACGAGCTGGTGGCGCTGGTCTTTCGTACCTTGGTGCCGTCGATCGGCGAGCAGGCGGCGTGGTGGTTCCGCACCTTCGCCGAATTCGGCGGCGCAGACCACGGCAATCGGGATTGCCGGGATTTCTGCGACCGGCATTCTGCTGCTGGTCACGGTCGAGGATCAGCTCAACCTGATCTGGCGAGTGACCTCGCCGCGTCCCTGGGTTCAGCGCATTCTCGCCTACTGGACCTTGATAACGCTCGGACCGCTCCTGATCGGGATCAGTTTTTCGCTGTCGACCTATTTCGAGCTCGCCGCGCGTCAGGTCGGTCTCGGGCAAGAAGCGGTCGCTTGGTTTGCGAGCAGCTGGCTGCACTCACTCGCCCGTGTGGTCCCGGCCGTGCTCGAATTCGTCGCTCTCTCGCTGCTTTATTGCCTGATACCGAACTGCGCGGTGCGCTGGCGCGACGGCGCGCTCGGCGCACTGATCGCGACGATCGCGATCGAAATCCTGAAGGTTGGCTTTTCGTTCTATATCGGCGTCTCGTCCTTTTATCAGACGGTGTACGGCGCGCTCGCCATCATCCCGATCTTTCTGTTGTGGATGTACATATCGTGGATGGCGGTCCTGCTCGGCGCGGTGGCCGCCGCCGCGTTGCCGAACTGGCGGATCGACGAGCGGGTCGGCACGATACCATCGGGCGGCGTGCGGCTCGGCTTCAGCTTGTCGCTGATCGCGTCGCTGGCTCGGGCGCAGCGGCGCGGCGAGTCGAGGTCCACACCGGCGCTCGCCGCGGAGCTCGGCGTCGCGACAACGGTCATCGACGAGCATATGAGGCCGCTCGCCGAGGCCGGCTTCGTGGCTCATACGCAGGAGGGGTGCTGGGTATTGTCCTGGGCCCCCGAGACCGCGACATTGCACGATCTGTACGAGGCGCTTCACCTGCCGCTCGCCGGCCGCTGGATGGGACGGGCGGCCCAGCCGTGGCAACGGCAGGTGGCGCCGGCAATGGATCGCATCGTCAAGGCGGAGAGTGCGGCCATGGAAGTGACGATCGCCTCTCTTCTGGCCGAAACACTCGAACCCGGTCCCCGCCGGCGCGGCCGCTGGCGCTCGGCCGAGGCGGTCGCCGAAGAGATGACGTCGGAGTAGGTCGGATGTATCTACAAACCACGACAGTTTTTTCCAACCACTGTCATTTCCTCCTCTCCCCCCGCCGGCCGGGGGGAGAGGGTAGGGTGAGGGGGGTCGGCCCACCGAGTCGCGCCGCCCCCCACCTCACCCTCCCGCCGCTTCGCGACGGGCCCCTCCCTCTCCCCCCTGAAGGGCGGAGAGGGGCTCACGGGCTGGGCCTGCGATGCTAGACGAACTTCCCGAAGGCGAGCCGTTCGCGCCTTTTCGGCGATGGATGGACGAAGCCTGGCAGGGCGAGCCGAACGCGCACGCGATGATCTTGGCGACGACGACCTCGGAGGGCAGGCCATCGGCGCGGGCCGTGCTGTTGAAAGGGGTGGATGATCGGGGGTTCGTGTTCTACACCAACCTCGAAAGCCGGAAAGCGAAGGAGCTGCTGACCAACCCCCACGCGGCGCTGTGTTTCGTCTGGAAGTCGCTGAACCGCCAGGTCCGCGTCGAGGGTCCGGTCGAATTGGTGATCGACGAGGAGGCCGACGCCTATTTCGCCAGCCGGCCACGTGACAGTCAGATCGGCGCCTGGGCCTCGGATCAATCGCAGCCGCTCGCCAGCCGCGCCGAGCTCGAACGGCGGGTGGAGGAGTGCTCGCGCCGCTTTCCCGAAGGCGCGGTGCCGCGCCCGTCGCATTGGTCCGGCTTTCGGGTCGTGCCGCAGAGCTTAGAATTCTGGCAGGAACGGCCGTTTCGGTTGCATGATAGGCTGTTGTTCTCTCGCGAAGGCACCGGATGGCGACGGGAACGGCTGTTTCCATGATGCACCGGCCGGCGGCGGATCGTCTGCGGCGGATGGCGACCTATGCCTCGGTCGCGGTCGCGGCGGTCCTGATAGCGGTCAAGTTCGCGGCTTGGCTGGAAACGGGATCGGTCGCGCTGCTGTCGAGTCTGGTCGACTCGTTGCTCGACATCGTCGCGTCGCTCGTCAATTTGGTCGCGGTGCGGCATGCGATGAGCCCGGCCGACCGCGAGCATCGCTTCGGTCACGGCAAGGCCGAGCCGCTCGCCGTCCTCGGTCAATCAGCCTTCATCACCGGCAGCGCCATATTGCTCTTGGCCGAGGCGGTGCGGCGGTTGATTTCGCCGGTCCCGGTAGAGAACGCGCCGGCCGGCGTCGCCGTAATGGTCTTCTCGATTACGGTGACGATCGCGCTCGTCTTCTATCAGCGGCATGTTGTACGGCGCACCGGGTCCATTGCCATCAGCGCCGATGAATTGCATTACCGCAGCGACCTCGTGCTCAACCTCAGCGTGATCGCCGCGCTCGTCCTGGGCAGCATCTTCGATTTTCCGCTCCTCGATCCGCTGTTCGGCGCCGCGATCGGGATCTGGATCGTCTACTCCGCCGTGCGGCTGGCACGCCTGTCGCTGTTCCAGCTGATGGACCATGAGCTGCCCGACGAGGAGCGCGAGAAGATCCGTGGAATTGCGCAATCTCATCCCGACGTGGTCGCCGCGCATGATCTGCGCACCCGGGTCGCCGGACCAACGGCATTCATCCAGATCCATATCGAAATGGATGGGGGGCTCAGCCTAATTCGGGCGCACGAAATCTCCGACGAGGTCGAGGCCGAGCTGCGGACAGCGTATCCCAACGCGGAGGTCATCATCCACCAGGACCCCGAGGGGGTCGAGGAGCCGCGGTCCAGATTTCCGCGGCGGGTCGGCGCGCGATGAGCAGTGAAAGGAAGATGTTGCTGTTGACCGGGGCGAGCCGAGGGATCGGGCACGCCACGGTCAAGCGCTTCAGCGACGCGGGCTGGCGGATCATCACCTGCTCGCGGGAGGCGGTGCCGGAGGAGTGCAAGCGCGACCCGAACTGGACCCATCACATAACCGCCGATCTGGGCAACCCGCAAGACCTCGAACACTTGGTGGCCGAGGCGGGCGCGCTGCTCGACGGGGCTCTGCACGCGCTCGTCAACAATGCCGGCGTATCGCCCAAATCGCCGACCAAAGAACGGCTCGGCTGCCTCAACAGCGATCTCGAAGCTTGGCATGCGGTGTTTCATCTGAACTTTTTTGTTCCGCTGATCCTGGCGCGCGCCTTCTCGACGCGCGCTGGCGCAGGGAAAGGGTGCAATCGTCAACGTCACCTCGATCGCCGGCCACGTGGTGCATCCTTTCGCGGGTTCGGCCTATGCCACATCGAAAGCGGCATTGTCGGCTTTGACGCGCGAGATGGCCGCCGAATTCGCCCGGCTCGGCATCAGGGTCAACGCCGTCGCTCCCGGCGAGATCAAGACCGCGATGCTGTCCCCGGAGACGACTGCACTGCTGCCGCGCATTCCGCTCAACCGGCTCGGCGAGCCCGAAGACGTCGCCGGCACGATCTTTTTCCTGTGCAGCGACGACGCCGCCTACGTCACCGCGACGGAGATCTTTGTCAACGGCGGACAGCACATCTATTGAAACGGCCCCGGGTCGCCCCTCACCCTAACCCTCTCCCCGCAAGCGGGGCGAGGGAATCACCGGCCCTGCTCCCTCGCCCCGCTTGCGGGGAGAGGGCCGGGGTGAGGGGCAGCCGCTATTTGTTACAGTCGGTGGCCCGGACGATGCACTCGCCCGCCTGGTCCTTGGTGCAGCTTTTCAGGGCGTCGAGACGGGCCGTCTCACGATCTCTGCGCCAGGCGGCGCCGGCGTGCTTGCCGTCCTCGGTCGTTGCCAGCGCGCCGCACATCCGCGGACCCACTCTTCCCACGACCTTGCAGCCGCTGGCGCCGCATTCGCCGAGCGCGGCTTCCTCGGCGCGCTTCCCCGTCGGCTGGTTCCAGCTCGCGCCGTACTTGCCGGTTTCCCTGTCCCAGGCGAGCGCCCCGTACCCGGCGGAGGCGGGCACCGTCGGAAGCAGGGTATATCCGAAGGCCAGCAAGGCGACGACGATCCACAGGCGGCGCATCGAACTTTTCTCCCTGAGCTGATCGTATGGATGGGGCCTGGGGCGGGCTGCCCCGCCCCAGGTTAGCGGCTCAGCGCAGCGGCGAGAAGGCGGCCGGGACGACCAGCATGTTCTCCTGCTTGAGCATCATGCCGGGCTGACCTCCCTTGGGCGGCCAGATGCCCTTGGATCTTGCTTCCTCGCGGATACGGAAACGCTCGCCGGCATCCTTGTAGGCCCAGATGTGGCACCATTTGTTGAGCCCGCCGAGCTCCGAGTACCAGGCGCCGGCCAAGGGCGACAGCTTGGTGCGCTCGGCGATCTGCGTGCTCCAGCGGTCGATCGTCGCCGGAATGCCGCCCGGTTTGAAGGTATAGATGCGGATCTCGTAAAGATTGCCGAGCTGGCGCGGTTCGAGTTTTGGCGAGAACGGCGCCGGCAGGTAGATCTCGCTCTGCTGCTCGACGACGAATTCGCGGGTGTTGGGCGGCCAGCCTTGCAGTTTGGTCGCCTCGGCCCGCAACCGGGTGCGCTCTTCGAGGTTCTCGTAAGGCCAGACATGGATGACCCGGTTCAAGGGCCCCACTTCGGTGTGCCAGAAGGCGGCGAGCGGCGACACCTTCGCCCGCACCGGCAACGCCTCGGCGAAGCGTTCTTCGAAAGTCGCAACCGTGCCCGGCTGCAACGTGTAGGTGCGCATTTCGATGATCATCGGGGTTTCTCCGTTTCGGGCTCAGCGGGCCGACGCTAAACGCTGAGGGTCACCTGTCAAGTGCGCCGTGACGTCCGATCGCTGCGAGCTGCCGGGCTTTCTTGCCAACCTGGCAGGGACCCGGTACGTTTTCGTATTCGGTCCCCGTAGCTCAGGCGGATAGAGCAACAGTTTCCTAAACTGTGGGTCGCAGGTTCGAGTCCTGCCGGGGACGCCATTCGCAGCGTGACCCATTCGGTAGGATCGATGGACAAGCGAGAGTTCAGCGGGCGCGAGATCCTGGCCGGAGAGGCCCCGCAGGACGCGCCGGTCACGACCCGAGGCTGGGTGCGCACGCGGCGGGATTCGCGGGCGGGGATTTCGTTTGTGCACGTCTCGGACGGATCGGCCTTCCACCCGGTGCAGGTCGTGGCGCCAAACACCTTGCCCAATTACGAGGGCGAGGTCCTGAAGCTGACGGCCGGCTGCGCGGTTGAGGCGACGGGGATGATCGTGCCGTCGCCGGCGAAGGGGCAGCCCTTCGAGATGCAGGCGAGTGCGCTGCGCGTGATCGGCTGGGTCGACGACCCGGACACCTACCCGATCCAGCCGAAGCCGCACACCTTGGAATACCTGCGCGAGGTCGCGCATCTGCGGCCGCGCACGAACGTCATCGGGGCGGCGACGCGGGTGCGGCACACCTTGGCAAAGGCGATCCACCGGTTCTTCGACGAGCACGGGTTCTTCTGGGTCAATACGCCGATCATCACCGCCTCCGACGCGGAGGGGGCGGGGGCATTGTTCCGGGTCTCGACCCTGGATCTCGCCAACCTGCCGCGCACACCAGAGGGCAAGGTCGATTTCGCGCAGGATTTCTTCGGCCGCGAGGCGTTCCTGACGGTCTCGGGGCAGCTCAATGTCGAGGCCTATTGCCTGGCATTGACCAAGGTCTACACCTTCGGGCCGACCTTCCGCGCCGAGAACTCGAACACCAGCCGCCACCTCGCCGAGTTCTGGATGATCGAGCCGGAGATCGCCTTCGCCGACCTCTCGGACAATGCGGCATTGGCGGAAGCATTGCTGAAATACACCTTCGCGGCGCTGCTGAACGAAAGAGAGGAAGATCTCGCCTTCTTCGACCAGCGCATCGAGAAGGGGCTGGTCGCGAAACTCGAGGGGATCGTCGGCTCGGAATTCGTGCATATGGATTATGGCGAGGCGATCCGAGGTGCTCGAGCGGGCGAACGAGAAATTCGAGTTCCCGGTCAAGTGGGGCGTCGACCTGCAGTCGGAGCACGAGCGCTATCTGACCGAGAAATACGCGAAGAAGCCGGTCATCGTGATGAACTACCCGAAGGACATCAAAGCCTTCTACATGCGGGTGAACGACGACGGCCGGACGGTCGCGGCGATGGACGTATTGGCGCCGGGGATCGGCGAGATCATCGGCGGCAGCCAGCGCGAGGAGCGGCTCGAAGTACTGGACCGCAACATGGCCGAGCGCGGCATCGACCGGGAGCACTACGCCTGGTACCGCGACCTGCGCCGCTACGGCACGGTGCCGCACGCCGGCTTCGGCCTCGGCTTCGAGCGCACCCTCGCCTACGTCACCGGCCTCGCCAACGTCCGCGACGCCATCCCCTTCCCGCGCACCCCCGGCAACGCGCGGTATTGAGACATCCCGCCTCGGCGCTTGCGCCTCGACGCCGGACATCGGCTCACGGCGCCCAACTGCGACAGAGTAACCGCCTCGTCAGTGTTCATCGGCTTGCGCCGTCGCCCGCCTCGCCGGTTTCCGAGCCGGCCGGCCGTGGTGTGCCCATTCAAAATCGCCCGCTGCCGTCGTGCATCTCTCCTGTTTCCCCTGTTTTATCAGGTCGAGATCAGGCATCGCTGCTCTCCTCCGCCCCACCGCATCTAACGCCGGACACGCTGATGAAGGCGCAGGATACAATGCCATTATGGCAATTGCGTGTTCGATATTGACGTTTCCTCACCTGAAGGCTCACAAACCTCGGATCGACCTGTAGTCGGAGCACGAACGCGAAGAAGCCGGTCATCGTGATGAACTACCCGAAGGCCATCAAAGCCTTCTACATGCGGGTGAACGACGACGGCCGGACAGTCGCGGCGATGGACGTATTGGCGCCGGGGATCGGCGAGATCATCGGCGGCAGCCAGCGCGAGGAGCGGCTCGAAGTATTGGACCGCAACATGGCCGAGCGCGGCATCGACAAGGAGCACTACGCCTGGTACCGCGACCTGCGCCGCTACGGCACGGTGCCGCACGCCGGCTTCGGCCTCGGCTTCGAGCGCACCCTCGCCTACGTCACCGGCCTCGCCAACGTCCGCGACGCCATCCCCTTCCCAAGAACCCCAGGGAACGAGGTTGGCGAGCGCCGGCAATCCTGAGGCCAAGATAAGGTGGGCCTCATCCACTAGACAAACATGCCGCAGCGATCTCCGACCCCGGACAGCCCTGCCCTTGCGCGGGAACGACGATCTATTTCAGCGGATCGTGCTCTGGGCGCAACGATTACGCGGCGCGCCGCCGCGCGGGCCGGCAATAATCAGTAATGGGTGACCCATGGGCTATTGAGGGCAGCCTCGATGCGGCGGTGGCGGGCCTTGATGATTTCGGCGGGAACGGCACTGACAAAGGCATAAAAGGTCTTGGTGCGGATCGCGTCCACGACGCGTTCGCCCACCCTCTTCGGATCGAGACCTGTGGCGGCGAGGCGTTCGGCCAATACCGCTTCCTCATTGGCGCGGATCTGCGGCCCGCCCATATGGTCCGGGCGATTACGGGCGCCGCGCGCGATGTTCGTGGCGATCGGGCCCGGGCACAGCACCGAGACGCCAATATTGGTGCCCTCCAACTCGTGCTCCAACGCTTCGGACAGTGACAGAACCGCATATTTGCTCATCGAATACGGCCCCTGGTCGGTGCCGCGGCGGTTCTGGAAGCCGGCTACCGAGGCGGTGTTGACGATGTGCCCTTCTCCCCCGTGCTTGAGGATGGCGGGGACGAAATGACGGATCCCGTGAATGACCCCCCAAATGTTGACGGCGATCACGAATTCCCAATCGTCGCGCGGCACGTCGATCAGTCTGGTGCCGTGCATCGGCACGCCGGCATTGTTGCAGGCGATATGAAGGTTGCCGAAATTGCGTTCGGCTTCGGCCAGGGCATCGAGCACGGATTGCTCCTGCGTGACATCGATCCGCACCGGCATGACCCGTTTGTTGGTGCCGGAGAGATCATGAGCCGCCTGCTCGACCGCAGCTTTCTGAATATCGGCCATGACCACATTGGCGCCAGCTTCGGCGAGCGCTGTCGCGATGCCGCGACCGATACCCGAGGCAGCGCCGGTTACGATGGCGGTCTTGCCGGAGATGTCCATTCGCGAGGACCCTTTTCGATCGTCAATGAAAGTAGCGGCCGGAATTGATCACAACTGTCTGGCCGGTCATCGTCTCGGTGCGGCACATCGTGACCACCATGTCGGCGCAGTCGTCTTTGTCGGCGGCCTTTTTCAGCAGCGATGTGGTCGCAGAGCGCTCGATCTGGTCGGGCCGGAGATTGGCGGTCGCTCGCGTACCTTCCAAGAGGCCCGGCGCGACGCAATTGACGAGTGTCTCTGGCGCCAAGGCCACCGCCATGCAGCGCGTCAGGTGGATGAGGCCCGCCTTCGACACCGCATAGGCGATCGACGAGCCCGTCGGCCCAATCCCCGATACGGAGGAGATGTTGACGATGCGGCCGCGGCCCTGCGCCTTCATGACCGGCGCCACCGCCTTCATCAGGCGCATCGGCCCCGTCAGGTTGATGGCGATGATCTTGTCCCACTCCTCCATCGTCATACTGTCGAGGTCGGGGAACGGGATCGCTTTATTGTAGGCGGCGTCGTTGACCAGGATATCGAGACCGCCGAAACGCCCGGTCACGTCGCCGACGACCCGCTCCACCGCCGCGGCATCGGTGATGTCGCAGGCGAAGGCGGCGGCGTTGATCTGATGCTGCGAGGTCAGCTCGCGGGCAACCCCCTCCGCCTGATCGCGGCTCTGGGCATACATGACGGCGACATGCACACCCTCCTTTGCCAGCGCGTCACAGACGCGCTGCCCGAGCCCGCCATTGCCGCCGGTCACCAGTGCGACCGCGCCCCTGAGGTCCATCAGTGCTTCTCCTTACGCGAACGACTCGGTCATCGCCGAGTAGACCAAGGTGCGCAAGTCGCGGCGCAGGGTCAGTCGCGCCTCGCTGCCGATCACCTGGGTCATGAAGACCACCGTCAGCTCTTCCTTGGGATCGATCCAGAAGGCGGTCGCGGCGGCGCCGCCCCAGAAATATTCGCCAAGCGAGCCTGGGAGGCGGGTTTTGGCCACGTTTACATTGACCCCGCAGCCAAGCGAAAAGCCGACCCCGGCATAGCCGGATTCGCTGAACATCCCGGGCAACGCCATGTCGGCGATCTCGCGGCCTTCGGGCAGGTAGTTGAGGCTGAAGAGCGCGACCGTCTTGGGGCTGAGGATCTGCACCCCGTCGAGGGTGCCGCCGTTCAGCATCATGCGGCAGAAGCGCAGATAATCGTGCGCCGTCGACACCAGGCCGCCGCCGCCCGATTCCAGCTTCGGCGGCTTGGCATAGGTGCTCTCCCGCGCGTCGTCCTGCAATTTCAGCCCGGGGCCCTTGCCCTCGGGCTGATAGCAGGAAGTGAAGCGTTCGGTCTTGTCCGGCGGCACCCAGAACGCGGTGTCATTCATGCCGAGCGGCTCGAACAACCGCGTGCGCAGGAACTCGCCAAAGCCGATGCCGGACAATTTCTCGACGAGATAACCCAAGACGTCGATCGACACCGAATAGTTCCAGGCGGTTCCCGGCGAGAAATCGAGCGGGATTTGCGCCAGCTGGTCGATCATCTCCGGCAAACCGCCTGGGGTCTGACGGTCGGTCACTTTGGCCTTGCGATAGGCCGCGTCCACGGCGGTGCGCATCATGAAGCCGTAGGTCAGCCCGGAGGTGTGGGTAATCAGGTCGACGACCTTCATCGGCCGCAGAGTGGGTGTGGAGATAAAGCTGGGCGGTGCGTCGGCCAGCAGCGACGGCATGCCGCTGGCGTATACGCCGAGGTCCTTCCACGCGGGAATGTGGCTGTGGACGGTGTCGTCGAGGCCGATCAGCCCCTCTTCGACCAGCATCATCAGCGCAACCGCGGTGATCGGCTTGCTCATCGAGTAGATGCGAAAAATCGCATCCTCGCGCAGCGGCTTGCCGCGCTCGATGTCCATCTGGCCGCATAGGGCGGTATGGACGAGGTGGCCCTTGCGACAGATGTAGGTCAGCATGCCCGGCAAATAGCCGCTGTCGACATAGCGGCGCTTCATCACTTCATCCAACCGCGCCAGCCGCGCCGACGACATGCCTACCGTTTCGGGCTTCATCAGAATCCTCCTTCAAGGCGCCTGCGACGGCGGCCAGTTATAGACCCGCTGGAGCGTGTCACCCATGCGCAAGGCCCGGTCGTTGTCGGACAGCCGGTCGGTGACGCGGAACGCCTCGACCCCCTCTTCGTAGGTCAACAATGCGACCGCGCGCGTCCAGTCGGTGCCCCACATGCAGCGATCCAACCCAAAGGCGTCGAATATGCGGCCGAGCCGATCCCAGATGTCATTGTAGGGAAACGGTTCGTGCGTGACGAGGTTTCGGCCGACCCCGCCGACCCCAGCCTCAACAGGGTTGGCCGCCGCGGCGCAACATTCCCTGCCGGTCAACCTGTTGTGTTGGGGGCGCCTGGAGCAGGCCGCACAGCTGGTGGCACGTAACCCCAACACGCAACCGGTGATCGACCATCTCGGGCTGCAACAGCCGTTCGAGCCGCCGCCCGCGGAGCCGTTCGCCAATCTTCCGAAGCCGTTGGCGCTGGCCGCCTGCGACAACATCGCGATCAAGATCAGCGGCGCCTGCACATTGTCGCAGTGGAGTTCTGTCTAAGGTTCGGCGAGCGCCGCACGCACCGCTGCCAGCCGCTCCAGGGAGCCCAAGACCTTCGGCTGATCGTTTGTCAGATGGCGCACGAGGACGTCGGTGTACCCGATTTTCCCGAAAGCCCGAAACTGTTCCGCGACGTCGTCGACCGATCCCGCGATCAGGGCTTCTGCCGGCATGCCGCGATAGCTTTGGCTCCGCGCCTGCTGCAATACGCTCTGGGCCTCGGATGACGACGCGCCGACGTAAATGTCGCGCCGCAAGGTGATGGCGCCTGGCTGCCTGCCGTAAGCGGCGCAGCGCTCGCGATAGAGATCGGCCTGCGCGCGCGCCTCCTCGGGGGTGAGGCCGGGGCTCGCGATCCAGCCCTCCGCCAGTCGCGCCGCGCGATCGATTGCCGGCGGCGCGCTGGCGCCGATCCAGACCTCGACGGGCTCAGCCGGACGCAGCGCAAGACTTGCTTCGGCGATCCGGAACCGCCGGGAGGAACTCACCGTTTCTCCCGCCAGCAGGCGCCGGACAATGTCGAGCGCTTCCTCGAAAGCCGAAGGGCGCGTCCTGATGTTGGCGCCCATGGCGGCGAACCGAGCCTCGCCCCAGCCGAGCCCGCATTGCATGATGAAGGGGCCTTGAGCGATGGCCGCCAGCGTACCGATCTGCTCAGCCACCAGCACCGGGTGCCACAAGGGGAGCAGGAACAGGCATCCGGCCGGAGCCTCTGCCCCACTCCGCGAGAAGCCGCCCGAGCATCGGCGTGTTCTGATAATACGGCGTGGGCGAGACGTGCTGATCGCCGACGAACAGGCGAATCGAGCGCAGCACGGTGCGCCGCCGCGGCGCGCTCGATCATCCAGTGCGCTCCTTGGCGCGGATCTTTCACGTCCGGGTGATTGCTCGTCAGCGAGATCCCAACTCTCATTCTGTCATCCTCGTCGCCGGCTCAGGCTTCGAGCAGACCCAAGGCCGCTGTTCCAAGCCAAGGATAGATTGCGGTTGCGGTCCCGAAAACTCCAGCACCTCGACTTCTTTGTCGCGGCGGCCTGAAAGTTGGACGCGGCATGCCGACAGACGCGTGACCGCTACTTCAGCTGGTCCTTGATCTTGTCCAGGCCGGCGCGGGCGCATGCGTCGTCAAGGTCGGCACCCGGTGCCCCGGCGGCGCCGATCGCTCCGACCACCTCGTCGCCCACCTTGATCACGATGCCGCCGCCGAGCAACAGCAGATGCGGCAATTTGAACAGGTTCACCAATACAGGTACCGTCTTCGACCTTTCAACGAGCGCGGTCGTGTCGGTCTTGAACGAAGCCGCCGTGTAGGCCTTGGCGAAGGCGCTGTCGAGCGTGTGGGCGCCGGCACGATTGCCGCGCAGCACCGCCTGCCGCACCCCGTCGGCATCGACCAGCACACCAGTCTCGGCGTAACCCTGGCTGGCGCATTTCGCGACAACCGCCGCAACGGCTTGGTTTGCGAGATCCGCGGAAATGCGGTTCGTCTGGAGCAGGCCCTGAGCATGGGCTTGGCTCACGAGGAAAGCGACGCAGAGCACGGATAGGAGGGACGGCTTCATGCAGCGGGTAAACCTTTTACGCCCAAATGCGGGAGATTCCGGTTGGTTATGACGGGAGCATCGTCCGTTCGACCGGCCCGGACAACGCCAAATCGTTTTCCGCTAACCGCTACCCACGATTTCTCCCGGGATTCTCAGCCTCCAGAGAGCCGTGAAACGCCGGACCGAAGGTCATTTTTTGAGCCACTTCGCTCGTCGGATACCTGGGTGCGACATCCTGCATGAAGCACTCCATCGATTGGAGGAGCTGCTCAAGGTTGCGGTTGCCGTGAGAGTTGATCTGAAAGGCCTCGAGGCCCGCTTTTTCACGGTAAATTAACAGGTCGGCAGCGACTTCGGCTGGCGTGCCGTTCCCAACCGGCCGCTTGCCGCCCGAACACGGTACCGTGGGGGATTTGCGCGATATGATGCGGAAGGCGGCGTGAGGAATAGCAGCTATTCGCCGGCATCTATCAACTCTCCTGGCTATCAATTGTGGAACACCTTCCTGAGCGGCCCTGCCTTGAGTATCGCCGCGATCGGGCGCTTTGTCGTACCAAAGCCCCCCTTAGTGATTGTCTCCATCAAAACGATCGAAGTTAATTTGCGGTAGGCGCATGGGGAAGGTACCACTCTCTACGCTGTGGCTTAATCTGATTGTCATCTCCGGAACATGGGGAAGCAGCTTCGTTTTCGTCAAACTTATCACCGAGTTGATGCATCCTTTCGCGTTCGCGGCGTCACGAGGTTTCATCGCCATGTCGGCCCTGCTCGTTTGGCTGGCATTGCGGGGTCGACGGCTTGCTCCTCACCAGGCTTCGTTGCGGCCTTCTGGTTTGAAGAACTTCCGTCACATGATCGTCTTGGGAACCACAAACGGTTGGCTGGCCAATGCTCTGACCGCCGTCGCCGTCAGCCGCGTCGACAGCGCCGTCGTGGCGATGCTACAGGCGTCCGTTCCATTGATGGTCGCGGTGTTGGCGCATTTTTTCTTTGTCGAAGAGCCTTTCCGGGCCCGCCAATTCATCGGGATCATGACCGGGCTGACGGGTATCCTGCTGATCGTCGGGCCCATTGGGGTCTTCGGCGGCCGCGGATCCTTGCTCGGCATAGCCGCGATGCTGATATCGGCATTCTGCCTTGCCTGTGGGACCGATTTATGGCCGGCATATTGCCTCGACAAATCCTGCCGCTTTGGCCTGTGGTCAACAGGCGTGCGGCGCTGCGGTCGCCGTGTTCATTGCTTTGCTGTTCGAGCCCGGAGGCGAGTGGAACCAGCCGGTTTCGGTATGGCTTTGGCTTGCGATCGTCGGGGTGGTTTGCTCGGCGGTGCCGACAGCGCTCTATCTGCGTCTTTTGGCGCGCGCTGCATCGGTTCCGGCGGCGCTCGTAGCCTATCTCCAGCCGATCTGGGCAACCCTGTTGGGGTGGGCCATCCTCGGTGAGCAAGTCAGGGCGGTCTCATGGTTGGGAACCGGGATTGTCGTGGTCGGAGTTGTAGTAACCACCCGCAAACCGCCTTCATGACTTCTTTCGGCTGCGCCGTCGTGTACCCACCGCGTAATGTCCCAGCGTTCGCATCTGATCGGTATTGGGGATCATGGTCGCCTCAAAGGCTTGCCAATCGGCCGCACTCATTTCCGACAAGCCGACGACCTCGAAGAAAGTCTCCGAGTAGCATTGGCGCAACAGCGGCTGCACCTGAAACAGCGGGTAACGCACGTGGAACTCGACGGGCGAGTTCGTGCGAGTCAGCCGGATGTTGGTAAAGAGAGGACCGAACCAGGTTTCGGATTCGATGATGCCTTCGAAATGCTCGTAACCTTGGGTTCGTGGGATGTTGGCGGGTCCCCGAGAAAGCAACGCCCAACCCGGCGCCGTCCGCGCCAGGTAGCCGCTCCAGATCTGGACAACGCCGGGCTCTCGCGCGGCGACCAGAAAAGGGGGAGCCAGAGGCTTGACCGAATCGGGAGCTGCGTCCGCGAATAACTGCCGAAACCCGGGAAACTGAGCCCCTCGCAATGGGTACCAATCCTCGGCGCCGGCGTAAGTCCACGCGAGCTCGACGCCGTCCCACACCAGGCTGAAACTCAGCGGTGGATAGAGATACCACCCGAATGCCGAGGCGGCCGCTAGGGCTTCGCAATAGCGATAGCCCCGGGTCGGAAGCATGCCATCGGCAGAGCGGTCGGCCGGTCGCGGGACCGGAGCGTCGGGGATGAGCCGGTAAAATCTGCAAATGGCCGATTTAGCCGACTGAGCCATCTCTTACGCTCCGTTTCCCGCGGCAGCCGACGATGGTTCTAACGACGCAGCGGCGGGAAGGCGGCGGTGATGCATGCCGCTGCCGAGCCGCACCGCGCCGCGGTCGGCGGTCTCGGGCCGAGGCTGCCGCAACGGCGGGAAGCCGGCGGTGATGCATGCCGCTGCCGAGCCGCACCGCGCCGCGATCGGCGATCTCGGGCCGAGGCTGCCGCAACGGCGGGAAGCCGGCGGTGATGCATGCCGCTGCCGAGCCGCACCGCGCCGCGATCGGCAGTCTCGGGCTGAGGCTGCCGCAACGGCGGGAAGCCGCGGTGATGCATCCGCTGCCGAGCCGCACCGCGCCGCGATCGGCGGTCTCGGGCTGAGGCCGCCGCAATGGCGGGAAGGCCGCGGTGATGCATCCGCTGCCGAGCCGCACCGCGCCGCGATCGGCGGTCTCGGGCTGAGGCTGCCGCAATGGCGGGAAGGCCGCCGGTGATGCATCCGCTGCCGAGCCGCACCGCGCCGCGATCGGCGATCTCGGGCTGAGGCCGCCGCAATGGCGGGAAGCCCGCGGTGATGCATCCGCTGCCGAGCCGCACCGCGCCGCGATCGGCGGTCTCGGGCCGAGGCTGCCGCAATGGCGGGAAGCCGGCGGTGATGCATCCGCTGCCGAGCCGCACCGCGCCGCGATCGGCGATCTCGGGCCGAGGCTGCCGCAATGGCGGGAAGCCGCGGTGATGCATCCGCTGCCGAGCCGCACTGCGCCGCGATCGGCGATCTCGGGCCGAGGCTGCCGCAGTGGCGGGAGCGGCGGGAACCCCGTCATCATCGATGCGCGGGTTAACGGTGAAGTCGAATTCATTGATGTCTCCTCTATCGGGCGTAGAGCAAAATTGCTCTAGTTAAACGAGAGCGAGATTCCCAAACGATGCAAGAGCGCGCCGTGAAAAAATTTTTTTCTCATCGTGAAAAATACGTGAAAATTCTTGCTTCAACTTTGGGCCAGCCTGTCACGGCATGAGGGTTGCGCGATCAGGCAGGAAAGCGCTTCGGCATCCTGCATCGGGCCGTGACTTTCAGCGGTATCCAACTCAATGGCAGACTTGCAAAGCCCGTCCGGAATCTTCAAAGAAAAGGAAAAAATCGGGTGACAAACATGTCCGAAAGCGTGAAAAATTCGTGAGCCCACCGGGAAGGGAACCACGCGGGGAATTGGGCAGGTGGAATCGAGAACCAGCGAAAATGCCGGCATGTTTTCGACCCGATCGGTGATCAGCGGACCTCTTCCGTCGAAGGTCGGATCGACAGCGTCTCCGGGGCCGCGTGATGAAACGCTTTCTGGTGAACGACGGACCGGGGAGCCGCTCATGGAAAGCCTGCCACCTCCGGATACAAAAAGATGGGTAGTGCGTCGTAAGGCCGCGGTGGTCGCCGCGGTACGTAGCGGTGGGATCACGATCGAGGAGGCTTGCCGTGTCTACCAGCTATCAAAAGAAGAACTCCTGTCATGGGAACGCGCATTCGAGAGCCATGGCCTCGCTGGTTTGCGCACGACCCGGCTTCAGCAGTATCGCAGGTCCCGTCGAGCGCGAATCCCTCTCGGCCTCGCTGACCCCCCTAGCTGAGCATCTCTCGCTGGGTGAGGCCCGTCGCGCGGCTCCAGATATCCGGGAGGCTTTAGCCATGCGGGGGCCACGAAAAAGCGCCTCGCCTCTCCCGATGATCTTGCCGCGGGGCAGCGTCCCGCCGCTTGACGGCGCACACTATCGAGAGGTGGCGCACGGGCTCCGCAAGCTGGCCCGCCAGTGTCGTTTCCCCGGCGCGCGACGGGAGCTACTGCAGCTCGCGGCCACCTATGACCGTCGCGCAGATCATTTCGAGTGTCGAGCGCGGTGAGGGATTCTGCGAGATTGAGCCGGCTCACGCATTCTCGCTCGCCCAATGACTTTGCGACGAAATTGCCCAACTTCCGCCGAGTTTGCCGACTAGTTTAAGCACGCAGCACCGGGTTTTATTTGCGCTTCGTCACCACATCGCTTTGATCAGAAAGCGGAACCCCGGCCCTCGCGAGGGCATCGCAGAAGAGGTCGGCATGCGGGCTGGCGCTGCCCGGGTAACGCCGCCGGAACCCCGCTACAGTCAGTCCCGGCTCGAGCTCGAGCAGCCGGCGCGCGGACGCCTGGGCTTCGTCCTCCCGGCCGGCCAGCATCAGCGCTATTACAAGCAGTCGGTAGGATGACGTGTAGGTGCGGTTCTCCCGCAAGGAACGCAGAGCGCACTCGATGGCTCGCTCGTACTGGCATCAGCGAGATAGGCGATCGCGGCATTGCCGCTATAAGCATACATCAGCGGGTCGTACGGCGAGAGTGCCATCGCCTTGTTGATCTCCGCGACGGCCCGCGAACCATTGCCCAACCAGGCATGTGCCGCGGCGCTCCACAGCCAAGCCGACGCTGCATTCGCGTTGATGCTCAACGCGGTCTCGAAACGGCGGAATGCGAGATCGAAATCCTTGTACAGATACGACGCGATGTGGCCGTGAACCGCGAACGCCATCGGTTCCATGCCGTTGCATTCGATAGCCGACCGCGCAAAGTGATCGGCCTGTGCCGCATCGTCTGCCGGGTCGGGCGACCACCCCTGTCCGACGCGCAGCACATGCCAATAGGCCCGCCAGGCGAGAGCAGCCGCGTAATGCGGATCCTTCGCGAGCGCGGCATCGAACAGCGCTTCCGAGGTCTCGAAGACCAGGCGCGAGGAATTGTGCATGTTCTCTTGGGCGCGCAGAAAGAGGTCATAAGCTTCGAGGCTGTCAGGCCGCTTGACCCGGATGCGTTTCATCTCGGCTGCATGCAGGTGCGGCGCGACCTTTTGGACAATCATCTCGCACAAGCGGTCCTGGACCTCGAAGAGGTCGAGAAATCTTTCATCCAGCTTCGAGAGCCACAGCGCCGCCTCCAGCTGCGTGTCGGTCAGTTCGATCGTCAGACGAAGCCGGTCTCCGAGGACCCGCAAGCTGCCCGAGAGGACGTAGCGGACCCCCAGCACATTGCCGATCTCGCGCGGGTGGCGATCCTGGTTCCTGAATGCCAGCGTCGACAAGCGGGAGATCACGAAGAAATTCGGGACGCGGGACAACGCTTCAATGAGATCCTCGACGAGCCCTTCGGCAACGAAGTCGTGCGCGGGATCGCCGGTGATGTTGCGAAACGGCAGCACTGCGATCGAAGGTTCACGCCGGCGCTCGGGCCCGGGGTCGTACCCCTGGGCGACCGCGGGATCGCTTTGCTTTTCGACGTTCCAGCGCGCCGGAGGCGGATTAAGCAAACTCGCAGCCGCGGTCTCACTCGAACTCGGCCCTTGCAGGTCCCGCGAAAACCGTCGGGGAAGCCATCTGGGGCGATTCGACCCGTATGGCTTCGTAGACGGCAGTGGTCTCCTCGCAGGGGGGCAAGTCGAGCACAGTCACCAGCGCCTGCCGACAACGCTCGAATTCGCGGATCGCCTGGGCGCGATCGCCCATTTGCGCGAAAGCCTTCATCAGGCTGCGCACGGCGCCCTCATGTGTCGGCTCGAAGTTGATCAGTCGGCGCGCGGCCGCTGCCCGCACCTCCGGTTTCGCGTTCTGTTCGGTCAGGCGGTCGAGCTCCGCCTCTAAAATTTTCCGCACGCGATCCTCGAAGCGCGTTCGCTCGCCGGCGAGCCAGTGATCGAACGAGGGCGTGATCCCGTCGAGATCTTCGAGCAGACGTTCGCTATAGGGCTGGACGAGGTTGCTGGAGTCCGCGGTCGCGTCGGCGCTCGCATCGAGGATCGCAAGCGCGTCGATCCAGCATTTCCGGACATCGATCCGGACGCTGTCGCGGCCAATCTCCACGAGGCCGGAAACGTGGCGATTAACGATGCCGTTGAGCTCCGAAAGGGATTGACGCAAGCTCATCCGGGCTTGCGCGTCGGCCGAGCGGTCCCACAAGAGGCCGACAAGACGACTTCGCGAGATGCGCTCACCTTGCGCGAGGCACAAACAGGCCAACAACCCCCGTGTTTTTCGTCCTCGCGGCAAAAAATCGGCGCCACCGGACGCGATGGCCCGCATCGTGCCGACCAGATAAATTCTTGGCAATGCCCGCGGCACCCACCCGCCTGTGTATGCAGGAGCGGTGTATTCTTCCGTCGGGCTAAGATTTGATCTCACCGCCTTCGCCCTTTCCGAGCGTCGTGGATGACACAGTGAGAAGCCATCTCGGGCGCCGTAACGTTGCCGACCCTCTTTACGCCTCTATGCCACTATAACCGCGCCCGGAAGGCCAAGTCATCCCTTGTGAGCGTTTGCGCGCTCGCGACTGGTGTGCGCGCGGTATCTGAGAAGGTGCAGGCCCGATAACCTCGATCCGGCGCATCGGCAACCGCGGGGAACGGCTGTGCCCAAGTTCAGGGCACGATGCCGACGACGACGAGATTTTCCCCGCTTCGCCCGAGGTCTTCGAGCGCCGCCGGTTCGGGCGGCTGGATCGCTTTCCGGCGGCAGACGCCGGCGGGCAGCTATAGGGCGTGCTCGCTCTATGGTTTTACGGCTCTTGCGGATTTAACTCTGCACGCAACGGTTATTGATCCTTGACGATGGGGAAAACGGGGTGGGCGCCACAGCCACGGATGGAAACTCTGAGCGAATCAGTCTGAGGCGTATGCGCGAGCATTTGTCTCGGCGTTGGAGAAGGCTCGCGCATTGGTGATGCCGATGGGGTCTGCCGCTGCCTGCTGAAAATCCGACCGCCGGCCTATTCTTGTTCGGTTTCGGGAGGGCGCATGCGTCCCCTTCAGGCATTTATCCCGAGCAGCTTTGCGGCGGTGCCGCCGAGGATGGCGATCTTATCGTCGTCGCTGAGGCCCGGCGTCGAGAGGATGTGGTCGACCGGGACGCGGTTCCACGGGAACGGGTAGTCGGTGCCGATGACGACCTGACCGACGCCGGTCTCGGCGATCAGGTGCCGCAATCCCTCCGGCGTGAACATGATCGAGTCGAAATAGAGCTGACCGTCCTTCAGGTATTGGGTCGGCTTCTTCTTCGGTAAGGGGCCGACGCGGTTCGGGAAGGTCGTGATGACCGCGTCCGAGCGCGCGGCGTAAGACGGCAGGAACCCGCCGCCGTGCGCGGCGCAGATCTTCAAACCCGGGAAGCGGTCGAGCGTGCCTTCGAAGATCAGGTGCGACAAGGCGATCGTGGTTTCGAGCGGGTTGCCGATCGTGTTAGTCAACAGGCCGCTGCCCTTGAGGCGGCCGCTCGGCTCCAGTTCCCGGGTGCCGAGGGGATGGAGAAAGATCAGGATGCCGAGCTCTTCGGCCTTGGCCCAGACCGGGTGGAATTTCGGGTCGGCCAATTCCTGCCCGGCGACGCTGCCGCCGACCGAGAGGCCGCGCAGGCCGAGGGTCTTGATGGCGTATTCGAGCTGCTCGACGGCGAGTTGGGGATGCTGCAACGCGACCGTCGCAAAGGCGACAAAGCGCTCGGGTGTGGCGGCGCAGAACTCGGCCAGCTTTTCGTTTTGGATTCGGATCAGCTCGGCCGCCGGGTCGCGCTCGGCGCGATACCAAAAGGGGTTGATGCTGAGCGCCTCGACGTCGATCCCCTCCGCGTCCATCTCGTGGATGCGCTCGCCGACGTTGCTCCACAACAGCCCCGGCGCCTCCAGCGGGTGGTTGATGACGGCCGCCGCTTCGGGAACGATGGTATGGGCGTGGATGTCGACGGTCTTGACCCGCTTGCCGTTGACTACGACCTCGCGGCGCCTCCCCTGCCCCGGGCTCGGACCGGGCGTCCTCGAAGTATTCGACAGGCTGCATCCGACAAACGCGAGGCCGGCCAACGCGCCGGCGATCAATTCCCCTGAAATCGGCATTTCCGTTCTCCTCCAGCCATCGAGGCATTGGTCGCCCGCAGCCTACTATGGCTTGGTTCTGCGTCAAACCTGCCTGATCGCTTGCTCGATGCGCCGATCCGGAATCAGCCAGATCAGCGCGACCAGCGTGTAAAGCGCCACCGAGACCCAGGGGCTGACGAGCGCCAGCAATATTGCCCCGATGTAGAATAGCGGCGAAATCTTTCCTTTGATGTCGCTGCCGAGAGCTCTGGCCAGGGTCGATGCCGCGCCGTGCGTCCGCATGATCGCCTTCTGCAGCAGGTAATAGGCGATAGCGGGCATCAACAGCGCCACCCCATAAACCGCAGTCGGCAACGGAGCGAAATTATTCTCGCCCATCCAGCCGGTCGCAAACGGCGTCAGCGACAGCCAGAAAAGCAGATGCATATTGGCCCAAAGGATCAGCCCGTTGACCCTCGTAACGGTATGGAGCAGGTGGTGATGGTTGTTCCAATAGATCGCCACGTAAACAAAGCTGAGCACGTAGCTCAGAAACACCGGAACCAAGCTGCCGAGCGCGTTCCAATCTGCTCCGTGCGGCACCTTCAATTCCAGCACCATTATCGTGATAATGATGGCAATGACGCCATCGCTGAATGCAGTCAGCCGATCTCTTCCCATGGTTCTCCAGCCCAACCTTTCGGGGCGTGCGCAGATTACCGCACATTTCTGCGGAGTGCCGGCGCCGGATCAGAGCGAGGAGAACAAATACCCGAGCGCGACCGGCGACAATCCGCATTCCTGAGCGATCGGCTTGCCCGCGACCGACATGTTGACGCGATCGATATAGGCGATCAGGTTGAACAGAAAGAGGAGGAAAAAGACCCAGTAGCGGCGCCGCGTCGTCTTCATCAATGCCCTCCTCGTTTCATGCCGGCGGGCCTTCGCAACGGGACCGCCTCGCATCATACTGAACCGGCGATTTTGCCGGCCGCCAGCTGGCATTACTATGCGCAGGGAGGAAACGATATGGCGGACACGATTCGGCTGGGGCTGATCGGCGCCAGCGTCAAGGGCACCTGGTCCGCGCGTTCCCACCTGCCGGCGCTGCAGGCCAGCTCGGATGTCGAATTGACGGCGGTCTGCACCACCCGAGCCGACAGCGCCGAGGCGGCGCGCCAGGCTTGGGGTGCCCGCCTGGCCTTCGACGACTGGCGGAACATGATCGTCTCGCCGGAGATCGACGCGGTCGCAATCGTCGTACGCGTGCCGTCGCACTACGCGCCGGCCAAGGCGGCACTCGAGGCCGGCAAGCACGTCTATTGCGAATGGCCGCTCGGGCGCACGACGGCGGAGGCGGTGGAACTTGCGGCATTGGCCAGGGCCAGGGGGCTCGTCACTGCGGTCGGTCTGCAGGCCCGCGTCAATCCCGCTGTGATGCACATGAAAGAACTAATCGAGGCCGGATTTGTGGGCGAGGTGATGGCGGTCCATGTCAGCCTGATGCGCGAGGGCGTCTTGTCCCGGCCGTCGCACCGCACCTGGCAGCGCGACGCCGAGCTCGGCGCGAATACGTTGACCATAGCCAATGGCCACACGGTCGACGCAATGCGCTTCGTCACCGGCGACTTCCGTCGGCTGTCCGCTGTAGTGGCGACCCAGGCGAAACAGTGGCTCGACACCGGCACCAACGCATGGCTCGACGTCACCTCGCCCGACAACGTGCTCATCAGCGGCCGACTGGCGAACGGCCCCGTCGCGTCGGTCCACATCGGCGCCATTCCATTCGCCGGCAGCGGCTATCGCATGGAAATCTACGGCCGCGACGGGACCTTGGTCGCAACCGGCCAGGATTCGCCGCAATTGAGCGAGGTTTCCCTCCACGGCGCGAAAGGCGACAACACGCTCGCGCCGACGCCTGTGCCGCAGCGCTTCACCGTCGCCGCGCCCGGTACGCCGTCAGGCGAAGCCCGCAACGTCGGACAAATGTATACATTGTTCGCGAAGGCGATCCGAGGCGGCGAAACTCGCCAGCCGACCTTCGAGACCGCAGTCGAACTGCACCGCGTTGTCGACGCCATCAAGCAGGCGTCGGATGCCGGTCGCGAGGTGACGTTCCGGTAACGGCGGGCCATGGGATGAGCTGAGCGAAGCGAACCCCATCATCTCCTCAGCCGGCAACCGCGGATTTCGCCCAGCTCGGCTCACCTTACGGCTCTAAGGTTCAAAGGTGCCTCGGGCCAATTGAAAAGACGGCTGCACTCCGTCTTTCCGGCCAATCTTGTATCAAACGGTGAGGACGGATCCGCAATGCTTGCACTTGCTCGCGGCCGGGTTCAGGTCGTCGGACAGGCACGCCGGGCAGGTCTTGGTCGGGGGCGGCTCGCCGAACACCACCCTACCGCGTCGAGCCATGATAAATTTGTACGGCTGGATGATAAGGAAGTACACGACCGCCATGAAGATGATGAAGTAGATGATTGCCGAGATGAACGCGCCGAGGTTGAGGTATGTGCCGTCGCCGCCGCCGCTCACCAGCTGCCAGCCCAACCCGGGACCTTTCGCGGTGCCCTGGGCGGCGGCGATCAACGGGTTGATGATGTTGTCGGTGAACGCCTTGACGAGGTTGCTGAACGCTAATGCCACGACCAGTCCGACGGCCACGACAATGACGTCGCCGCGCATCAGGAAATTCTTGAAGCCGGTCAGCATATCCATTGCTCCTGCATCCAGCGGATCGAGTGCCAAGCCCGATGCTCTAAACACGCGATTTTAGGGGTATTCGTCCTTTAGTGCGAGGAGCTTGGAACCGCCTAGCTTGATGGCTCCCTGCAGCGGTCTAAGTGGGTTGCGGTTACCGAAAGAAAGTTGTCCGCTCGCTCCGGCGGCCGGCCGCGAGTCGCGTCGAGATTGCGTTCAGAGCCGGCTTGCAGCGGATACAGTCGATCAGTATCCCATCCTCTTGTCGATTTCCTGCAACAGCCGGCCGCCGGCTTCGAGGCTGCGGATGTTCGCGGCGATTTCCGTCACTAGTTGGGCGACGGTCGGCCGGCGGGCGACGTGCGGCATCACCGTGACTTTGGGGTGCAGCCACAGCGGGCTGTCCGGCGGCAGGGGCTCGGGCCACAGCGCGTCCAATGCGGCGTAGGACAGTTGTCCCGAGTTCGAGCGCGCGGATCAGATCCTCCGCCACGACATGCTTGCCGCGCCCGACATTCACCAGCATCGCTCCCCGCGGCATCATTGCGAAGGTGCGGGCGCAGAAGATGCCCGCGGTTTCCCGCGTCAGCGGCAACAGGCAGACGGCGATGTCGGTCTGATTGAGAAACGGCTCGAGCTGGTCGGGCCCGTGAAAAATCGGCACCTCCTCATTCTCGCGCGGCGATCGGACCCAAGCCGAAACCGGGAAGCCGAGCGACTTCAATACCAGCGCAGGCGCTTTCGCCATCATGCCGTAGCCGAGAAACCCGATCCGCCGTTCCTCGGGGCGGACAATCCTTGTCCGGCGCCACTCCCGATTGGCCTGTGCCGCCCGATACCCGGGCATGTCTCGGTGAAAGCGCAGCACGTGCATGACGACATATTCGGTCATCATCGGATCGCCGCCCGGCGGCTCCATCTTGCCGAGCGGGGCCTTCGGCAGCTTGGGGTGGTTGACAAACGCCTCCACCCCGGCCGAGCGGCTGAACATCGCTTTCAGATTCGGAAATCTGGGTAGTGCGTCGAAATCGGGGTGCATGAAGGCGAGGTATTCGACGTCCGCCAGCTCTCCCGGATCGGGCCAAATGCGGATTTCCAGATCGGGGACCTTTTCGGCGAAGGTATCGCGCCACGCCTTCGCATTGCCGATACGCTTGTCGAGATCGACGATGAGCAGCGCCATAATTTTCATCCCCGCGAAAGAGCTTGTAAAAAAGTCTTGGTGGTGGGAGCGGCGCCGTGCGTCCTTCGAGGCGGCCGCGCCGCGGCCTCCTCAGGATGAGGAATTCCTTAGGGCCATCAAAGACTTCCCTCATCCTGAGAGCCTGTGAATGTTTAGTCGCGGCGGTCATAGCGGTTCGGCGCTGCAGGCATCGAGGACGGTACTCGACAACGGCTTGGCTGTCGCGCCGGTCTCATCGGTCACACCGGTCGATAAAGGGTGACAGATGGTTGAGCGGGCGGGAATATCCGTCATTGAGTTGGTACCTCGGTCTACTAGTTCAGGCCGCCGCAGCCATGGCGGCCCGCCGCAACGCCAAAGCACGCAGCATGTTGTGGGCGAGCGCGAACCACAGCAGCACGGCGCGAGCCTTGGCTTTGCCGCGCACCGACAGCCGGTGAGCCCCATGCGGCGCGCCCAGGCATTGGGGCATTCGGCCTGCGCGCGCTGCTTGTAGAGCGCTTTACCGGCTTCGCTCGCCATGCGCCGGCGCCAGTCCGCCACCCCCGGTTTGTCGTCGCGCCGCGGCGCGTAGGATCGGTGCCGTGCTTGCTGTGCCCCGGCGGGCACCACAGTTTGATGCCGCTCTCATGCGCCCATTCGATATCCTCGTTCTTGGTAAAGCCGCCATCCACCAGGTAATCCGACGGCCTCCTCCCGGCCGCGCTCCAATTGTTCCAGTGCGGGGCGCACCAGGCCGCGATCCGAGCCCGTGGTGTCGATGTCGACTGCGACGATGACCTGACCCTTTGGCGCCGACACGATCTGCATGTTGTAGGCCGGCCGAAACCCGCCATCGGCCAGCTTCATCGCCCGCGCCTCGGCATCGGTGGTCGAGGCGCGCGGCTCCTTCTGCCGGCTCACCTCGGCCTTGTTGGTCTTCTCGCGACGCGCGCGCTCGGCTTCGAGCTCGCTCATCCGGTCGAGCGCCGCCTTCACCCGCTCCTCGCGTTCGCGCGCCGCGCGCTGTTGCGCCGCCCGCTGACGCCGATCGCCCGCCGCCGGATCGGCTTCGAGCTCGGCGCGCAGCCGCTCGACCCGCGCCTTGGCCGCCGCTGCCAGTTTGCCCAACCGCTCGCGCCGGCGGAACGAACCGGCTCCGCCGCCGCGCGCACCCTGAGCCCGTCCTGCGCCAGCACATCGAGCGCCACCAGACCCTGTTCGACCAGCGCCGCCACCCCACCGGCCAGCAAGCTGTCGAGCACCGCGGCATGCGCCACGCGAAAATCCGACAGCGTGTGGTAGTTCATCGACACCCCGCCGCACAGCCAACGATAGGCGAGATGCTGCTCGCACAACCGGGCCAGCTGCCGCGCGCTGCCGATCCCCTCCACCGTCGCCCACAGCCACAGCGCCATCATCAGCTCGGGTGCTGGCGGCGCCTGTCCCGGCACCCCCTCGCGCGCCTTCACCGCATCGTGCAGCGCGCGCAGATCGAGCCCCTCGACAAACGCCCACACCGCCCGCACCGGATGATCGCGCGCCACCAGATCATCAATTGCCACCACCTGCCAGCCCAGCTGATGCCGCTCCGGCTGCCGCAACCGCGGCGTTCCCCGACCCGGCGCTTCCGGCACACGCTGCTCCGGCAACTCCTCAAACAACTCGCTATTGCCCGACACCGACCGGCTCCCCTCAGACCAGTCATCCGCGCCACGCAATAGCACCACCACAACTTGCTGCAACCCTTCATGCTGCAAAATTGCGCGAAACATTCACAGGCTCTGAGGAGCGCTCAAAGAGCGCGTCTCGAAGGACGCAGGACAGCACCGCGTCAGCGCCGCCCGGCCTGCGCGCGCGCCCTATCGAGATCGGGGATGTTGCTGGCTGAAGCCACGTCGCCCAGCCGCGACCCTCTCGTCACCGAGAGGGCGGCGACCGCGGCTTCGTTTTCGGTGATCTTTGCCATGATCGCTTCCTTGGCACGGTCGAAGACGCCGCGATTGGTCGCGACGAAGTGCTGCGACTCGCGCAGTCCGGCGAGATAGCCGTTGATCTCCGGCACGACGTAACGGGCCACCATGTCCCAGCTGCGCATCGTGTTTTCCGGGTTGGCCCAGTCGTGCACGAAATCCGACGAGGGTGCCGAAGCCGCCGCTGATCTCGAGCACGGATTTGATCCGCGCGACCAGATCGTCCGGCGTGCCGATTGTCGCCGAGGCGCCGTCCGAGAACGCGGTCTTGTCGACCGCCTCGTCGGGATCTTTGAACGGCTTCGCATCCGGCCGCTGCAATGTCCCGACGACGTACTGGTTGTGATGGCGCAGGAGGCCCTCGCGGGCTTCGGCGCGCGCCTTCTCGCGGGTCTCGGCGATGTGCCAGCTCAGCAGCACGCGCCAGTTCTTGCGGTCGACCGTCTTGCCGTGCTTGGCGGCGGCGGCCTCGGCGAAGCCCCATTGCGTCGGCAGCGCGTTGAGGCCTTCGCTCGACATCGAGCCGATCGAGATGATGCCGATCCCGTGCTTCCCGGCCAATGTCATGCCGGATGGGCTGATCTGCGACGCGACGGCGAACGGCATCTCCTCCTGCAACGGCAGGAGCTGCAGTGCCGCGTCCTGCAGGGTGAACCAGTCGCTTTTCGCGGTCACCCGCTCGCCGTTGAACAGCCGCCGGATGATGCCGATCGCCTCGTCCTGGCGGTCGCGCTGCACCATCGGATCGATCCCCAGCGTGTGGGCGTCGGATGCGAGCGCGCCGGGGCCCGACCCGAAGATCGCCCGCCCGCCGGTCATCCAGTCGAGCTGCACCATGCGCTGCGCGACATTGAACGGGTGGTGATAGGGCAATGAGATGACGCCGGTCGCAAGCTTGATGCGCTTCGACCGCTCGCCCGCCGCGGCGAGGAACATCTCCGGCGAGCCGATCATCTCCCAGCCGCTCGAATGGTGCTCGCCGCACCAGAACTCGTCGTAGCCGAGCCGGTCGAGCTGCTCGACGAGGTCGAGATCGCGGCGGAACTGCAACATCGGATGCTCGCCGACCGGATGATGCGGGGCAAGGAAGGCGCCGAAATTCAAACGCGGCATGACGGATCTCCTGGATGCTCTCAGGCGCACAACCGGGTGAGGTGCGATTTACCGAATCTCGCACATGGCGCAACGCAGGGGAAGGTGAGAGACTGAGCGCAGGGATTTGCAGGCGCCGAACAGCGAACGAGGTGATGCGATGACAGAGACGAAACCCGGCCGCGCGCACCTGATTGCCGGCGGTTTTCCACCCGGCTCCTATGCCGGACACGACCACGACTATGCCCGCCTGCGGCTGTTAGGGCTGCTGGCCGAACGGGATATTCCGGCCTCTGTCGCCAACGACTTCGCGGATCTCGAGAAGTGGCTGCCCATCAGTCAGTTAATGATCACGTACGTGGCCGGCCCCTACCCGGACGCCGCGCAGACCCGCGCCATCGAGCGCTGGCTGGAGACGGGCGGCCATTGGCTGGCTTTGCATGGGACGAGCGGCGGCCGCGCCGAGCGGGTGGAGGGCGCCCGCCACCGCCGCACCGTCAAGACCGAGCACCACGCTCTCCTCGGGAGCTACTTCCTGACCCATCCCCCGATCTGCGAGTTTCGCGTCGAGGTGAGCGCCACCGAGTTCCCCTCTCACCCGCGGGCTCGGGAGATCCTTTGTCGTCGAGGACGAGCCGTACTTTATCGAGCTGCAAGATCCGGGCTCGACGCAGATCCTGCTGACCGCGGATTACGGCCCGAATGCCGTGTCGCCGGCTATCGGCACGCTCTACGCCTCGGACACCTCGCTGCAGTCGGACGGCCGGACCCGCGTGCTCGGCTACACGCGTGCGGTTGGCAACGGCGGCGTGACCTACTTCGCTCTCGGTCATTGCCATAACCCAGCCATCCGTGCTGCCCGGGTCCCAGACCCGACGGACAAGACGCCGGCGACCTTTCACGGCTCGTGGGAAACCGACGCGTTCATTAGATTGCTGCGCAACGCCGTTGCCTGGGGAGGGCACGCCTGATCGCGAAAGATGAGTGCTCTCGGGAATGTCGGTTAGCAGGCTACGCTCGCCGACGTGGCTCGGGTTGTGGGCTGGTACGCATGTCAGCTGCCCGGTCCCAGCCCCACCAGGCGCAAAGCGCTTCACCCATGATGAGCCGCTTGTCCTCGCCGCTGAGCCACGGCAATTCCTCGGTGAACATCGTCACGCATTGGCGCCAGGAGCATGGCATCTTCGTGATGTCGGTGCCCCAGAACATACGGTTGGGGCCGAATGCATCATAGACCTGCCGCAGAAAGGTGTGCAGCGCCGGGAACGGATAATTTTCGCTCGAGTAGTGAGGCACACCGGTCGCTTTGACCGCGACATTGGGAAACTTCGCCAGTGCCAGAAGCTCCGGCATGTGGGTCATCGCCGCCGCGTCTTTGAGCGTGCTCGTGCCGCCTCTGCCGCCGAGATGGTCGATCGTCAGGCGAAGTCCAGGGTGCCGCTCGGCGATCCGGCCTAGTTCCGTCAGCAAATCCGTCGCCAACGCAGCGATCGGGACGCCTGCCTCTTCAGCAGCCGCCCACAGCCAGTCGAGGGTGCCATCGTGCAGCCATCGCCGCGCGGGGTCATTGAGGAACCCGTACCGCAGGCCGAGCATTCCCGGTTGTTCTCTCCAGCTGGCGATACGGGCGCGAGATTCCGGCCGGTCGAGCGGCACCGCACCCATGATCGCGAACCGGCCGGGGTAGTTCCGAACCGCCGCAAGTGCCATTTTGGTCGAATTCGGGTCCCAACCGGGCGGATGAATGACCGCGGCGTCGACACCCCCTTCGTCCATCAGGGTGATGGCCTCCTCGGGGGTAAAGGCCGTCACCTGCCGATGCGAGAGGTTGCTCGGCAAGCCGGTTCCCCAGAGGTGAATTTGCGCGTCGATTATCGGCATCACATGCTCTCTTAATTTTTAGGGACGGAAATTGAGCAGTCCAATTACTCGATGCGGAATGCTGGCGACAACAACCTTCGGCCTTCAGCGAACTGTCATTGCGAGCCGAAGCGAAGCAATCTCGCGCTCGCAAGGCGCTCTTGCGGCTACGAGATTGCTTCGCTGTCGCTCGCAATGCTGGGTGGACGGCCCCTAACGGCATCGGATGTGCCCAGCTGGGGTCGATCATGCGGTCACCAGCTTCTGCGAACAGCGCTGTTCGACCCGGATGGCCATCCGGTCACTATCGGGTAGCGGTGAGCTTGAGCGATACCGCGGCAATTTCCCAAAATCCACTTCAAACCTCATCCAAAAAAACCGGCGCCGGGATGCGTTTATGACGCCGGAGGGGGCGCGGGTCGGACAGTAGGGGGTGATAGTGGAGCGCGTCGCCAACGCGAACTGAGGATAGCGGCAGTGGAATTTCGGACAGACGAAGTCCGGTTGCTCGGGCTCTGGACGGCTACCCGGTTACTGGGAGTGGTCCGCGAGATTGAGGATCGGGAGGATCAGGCAGAACTGTTGTCCAAGGCGCAGGTCCTCTTGACCGCGTTCGTCATCGGGCTGGAACCACTGGGCTCCGATCAGGCCAACGCGGCTGGTGACTTCGACTGCTCATGAGGCTCTTTCCCGCAGACCTACGCCGACCGGAGGATCTGGCGGGCGGAGACCGCGGTTGCGTGGCTCAGTTGACAGTCTGGCGCTTGCCTTCCTCGCCGCCCGCCCCATAGCACCTCTCCGTTCCGCATCGCGGAAATCGGATTGGGACGCAAGGTCTCTGATTGAACTTACGTGGCCAAGGCGCATCTACGTGTCGTTGCCCCGAACGCGATAAGCTCAGGTCCCTCCCCCGGACCCCGACCCCGCACGGCTCTCCCCCAGCTGATGCGGGCGCGCTCGGGGCAGCGGAAGCATTGCTCCCTTTTTGTAGCATTCGTCAGGCCTCGTCGGCGCACTCGGACATTATCGCGAGCGGTGTAACCTATCTGCAACAATGCGGCAACCTGGGAGGCGCGAGAGCGGGGCCGGCGGCGCGAATAGAACGAGCAAGACTGGTCCCCTTCTTCAGAACTTGCCGCAACGTTTGCTGCCGTGTGTTCACGTTGCGTGTCGCGATGCGTGCTATCCTGCCCGTTCAATGGCGTGACTCCTATTCGAGGTCGTGCCCCTTGGGGCACGACCGCGCGCGCGATTTCACCCTGCCGGAGGGGCGATTTCGCGACGCGTCAAGCTGCGTCCTTGTCCCATTCTGCGATTTTGGTCCAACCATCCGGGATCAGAAACTCGGCATCACGCATTTCGAAGGTGCCATCCGGGCGCACCTTGAAGTGCCGGCCTGAAACGGGCGGATGACGAGACATCCTCGCCCAACAGAAGCCCGCGCCGTAGCTTGATGATGATCGTCTTCTCATCGACGATGATCTTCTCGACGAGCTCGCGAACGAGCTTTGCTCGTTGCCCCGGTGAGCTACCGAGCGCCGCTGCCATACGGGCCGCCCGACCGAGCAGTTTCCGAACCTGGCCGCTCGGCATGCCGGCGGCGGCAAACCGCTCGACCAAGCTCGCCGGGCTGGTCAGCGCGTCGGCCAGGATCCTGATCACCGCCTCCTCGATCTCCCTGGCGGCGAGCCGCCAGCCTTCGCGATCCGTTCCGGCATCGCTGATCAGCGCAGCGGAGACGGAGTAGCGATAGTGTCGGCCCTTCTTGACGGCGTGTGATGGCGTGAGCCGCTCCCCCCGAGCATCGACCAGCAGGCCGGCCAGCAAGCTCGGCTCGGCTGCTTTCGCCTTGCGCCGACGGTTGCTCGTATTGGCTGCGAGCTGGTCCCGAAACAGTGGACCAGCTCTCATCGTCGATCAGCGCCGCCTGCTGACCGGGGTGGAGTTCACCCTTGTGACCTATGTGGCCGGTGTAAATCGGGTTCGAGAGCAGTGTGTAGAGATGACCGCGCGAGAAGGGTTTGCCGCCGCGCTCGGTGCCATTCGTTGTTGTGCTGCATTTCGTCCGAAGCCCGAGACGGTCGGTCTCCTCCTTGACCCGGCGCACGCAGCCGAATTCCCGATAGAGCGCGAAGACGCGGCGTACCGTCTCGGCCTCGGCCGGGTTGATGACGAGCGTGCGCTCGCTCGCGTCATAGCCGAGCGGCACATTGCCGCCCATCCACATGCCCTTTTTCTTTGAGGCGGCGATCTTGTCGCGGATGCGTTCACCGGTGACCTCCCGCTCGAACTGGGCAAAGGACAACAGCACATTGAGCGTCAGGCGGCCCATCGAGCTCGTCGTATTGAATTGCTGCGTCACCGAAACGAATGATACACCCTGTGCGTCGAAGAGCTCGACCAGCCGGGCAAAATCGGCGAGCGAGCGGGTCAGCCGGTCGACCTTGTAGACGACCACGATATCGATCCGGCCCGCCCGGATATCGGTGAGCAGGCGTTGCGCCGCGGGTCGCTCGAGATTGCCGCCCGAGAACCCGCCATCGTCATAGCGGTTTCTCGCCAATACCCACCCCTCGTGCTGCTGGCTGCGAATGTAGGCCTCGCAGGCTTCGCGCTGCGCCGCGAGCGAATTGAATTCCTGCTCCAGCCCTTCCTCGGAGGATTTGCGGGTGTAGATCGCGCAACGTCTGCGGCTCGCGTCAGCTCGCGGCACCGCCGTCCTCTCCGGCTGAACGTGGTCCCCGCGAGGGCCTGAGAGCAGCGGTGCGGTTCGCCTTCAATCCGAAGAAGAGCGGTCCCGACCACCCTTTCCTTTTTTCTTTCCCTCTTTTTCTTACACTACTTCCTCCAAAAACAGTACATCATAGGTTCGACCCTGCCATTCTCGAACCAGCCGAGTTCCAGGCTTCAGCTCGCGACGAGGACGTCTCCGCACCTCTTGGCTCCCGTTGAGCTGCTGAGCAAATTGACGGAGCTGACGCTGGCGCTGCGGGCGGAGGCCGCCGAGAGCGACCTCCTGCATCCGGTATGCGACAGCTCGCAGCAGCAGTTCGCGGCTGAGGCACGGCGACGCCTGCGCTTTGTAGAGAACGCGCCACTGCTGCCGAAGTTCGCCGAGGCCGAGCTTGGGGAGGCGCACGAGCGCCTCCCGGCAAGCCGTTGCATCGTGGATCGCGCGCCTCATGCCGGCTCCGGGGCGGCGATGCGATAGACCCGGCCGCGCTCCTCCGTCGCTGAGGCGAGGGTCAGCCCAAGCTTCTTCTTCAGAGTTCCGGAGAACAGCCCCCGGACCGTGTGCCGCTGCCAACCCATCACGCTCGCGACTTCGTCGACGGTCGCGCCCTCGGGTCGTTGCAGCATCGCGATCACCGCCTCCTGCTTTGACCGGCGCTTTGTGTCGGACGGTTGGTCCGGGTCCGGCAAGGCCTCGATCGCCGACCACAGCTGATCGATCAGCGCGTCGCGGTCACCGACTTTTTTTCGCTTCGCGATATCGGGCAGAGCGTTCCACAGCGCCAGCAACCGTTTGCCGCTGAGCCGGGCGGCGTGCAACTCCTCCCGTGAGGCAACAGCAACCTCGCCCTTGTCCACTGCAGCCGGAGGCTCGCGGCACCGGGTAATTCCGTCATTGCCAATGATGTAGATGGGCATGGGTGGGGTCTCCTGTTGACCGGCCCAGTGCCGACGGTGACCACACTCACGCTCTCGTCGCCGAGCAAAGCCACTGTTTTCAGATAATGTCATGGCGTTGTTGGGCCCGATCCGAGCATGGAATTGCTCGGCCGCGAACTGGCACGCACTGCGCGGATTTCGCCAATGTGGAGCCGAAATCCCAATAGAACGATGCCCCGGTCAGGTCGGCGTCTGCTATCCACTCGACTGCTGACCAGGGCTCAGTGGTAACATTGGTCTCGCTTTGACCCCAAGCCGACTTCCGGCTTTGCCCTTTGTCTGACGCAAATTGACCTTTGCGAAATGAAAGCACGCAGAGCCACAGGCAACAGTATTAGGCAAATGCGGACAATCTGCTTTCCGCCGTACACTTCGCGCCATTTGACGGTTTGTTGACGCCTGGTTACGTGTGCTCGTCCCCCGCTGCTTTGACCCAGGAAATTTATCCAATTTTAACCTCAGTGTGAAAGCGTTTTAGTGACAAGGGTTGGATAAGCAGCGGATCGCCTTGATGGCTTTTGAGAGCGGGCTCCGCCATCCAGATCGTTGGAAGATTTGTGCTTCTGCTTCGCGTCAACGCTGGCGGGTCAGGGCACTCCACGCCGATTGCCGCAGGTAATCCTTAGATGTGGGAGATATTCATGAGAACCGTTGCGGTCACGATGGCCGGCGCCGGCGCGCTGCTGTCGTCGCTTGTCTTCGTAGGATCAGGCTCGCCACCGCGCGCCGCCGAGCTGCCGGCCTATTTGCAAGGGATCGTCGGCACCTCGACATTGGGCGCCGACGAGGTGGCGACCAAGAATATTCTGCAGCTCAATACATCGATGTTTGACCTGTATACCGAGGCTGGCCTGACCTTCAAAAAGAACATCCTGGCCGAGCACCCGGTGATCCTGGCGTTGTTCTCGGGTGCCGGCGGACGGTTCATTCTCTATCGGCCGGGCATGGCGCCGCTCGACGCACCGCCGGTGCCAGCGGTCTACTCACTACTCAAATCCGTCGCCCACAGCACTATGGCGCTGGCCGTGGTGGTCGAACCGTATTTGAACAGTCCCAACGACCAGTCCTGGCGTGGCGGGATGGCGGCTTATCGCAGCCGCATACAAACGGCGCTGGACAGCCTCGACGCGACCGACATGCAGGACGACTGGCGGGCCAACAATCGCAACATTCTTCACAATAACATCGCGTTCATGGACGGGTGCCTGGCAGAGGGCGTCTCGATCGAGGCGCTTCAGGAGTTCTCGAAGAAGCAGCGGCCGCTGTTGAAGAAGAACATCGCCTGGGCAGCGCAGACCCAGGTCGCCCATTGGATGGAGGTGATCGGCGAATGGAAAGCGATCCTGGGTGCCGACTGGGATAAGACCTACGCCGCCAGCAATACCATCTACGTGACCCGGCAGAACAATATTCTGTTCAGCGTGCTCGCCCAGTATATGGGACCCGAAGCGATCAACGACCGGCTGTTTCTGACTGAGACGACTTCCTTCACGACCACGCCCGAAGACATGCTGGAGTTGCTCACGCGTATTGTTGCCGACCGTTCCGTGGGCGCGACGTTCTTCGGCAACTACTACATGATGGACTACGAGCTGATGGGCGGCGACGCGCGCCAGGCGATCATCGATGAAGACGCCAAGCGCAAGATCAACCCCACCTTGCCGCCGCTGGTGTCGTGGGGCTCGCATCAATTCCCGACCATTGTCACACCGGGGTCGGGTCCCAAAACGCTGGCAGACCTTCCATGAACCTGAACACGGTGGTCGAGGTCAAGCGCCCGGCCTCGGCGGACGAAATCACCGCCTGGCGCGACGGCTATGCGTGGCTCGCCGGCGGAACCTGGCTGTTCTCCGAGCCGCAGGTGGCGGATCGACACGCTGATCGATCTCGACGAGCCTGGGCTGGGCGCCGCTGACGCGTCGACCGAAGCCGGGCTCGACATCGCGGCGACCTGCCGGATCGCGGAACTGCACGACTTCGAGGGCCGCCCGAATGGCGCGCCGTGCCGCTGTTCCGCGCAATGCATCGATGCGTTCCTGATGTCGTTCAAGATCTGGAACGCCGCGACCGTCGGCGGCAACGTCTGCATGTCGCTGCCGGCCGGCGCGATGATCTCGCTGACCGCGGCGCTCGAGGCGTCTGCACGCTCTGGCCGCGCGACGGCGAGCCGCGCGAGGTCCCCGTCGTCGATTTCGTGACCGGCAACCACCAGAACGTGCTGCGGCGGGGCGAGCTGCTGCGCAGCATCCATTTGCCGGCGGCCGCGCTCTCCAAGCGCTCCGCCATGCGGCAGGTGTCGCTGACCAAGCTCGGCCGCTCGGCCGCGCTCATCATCGCCACGGTGGTCGCGCACGATGGCGCGGATTTCCTGCTCACCGTCACGGCGGCCACGCCGCGGCCGGTGCAGTTGCGCTTCGCGCAACTGCCCGTCGGCCGACGAACTGCGCCGTGCCCTCGACGCCCGATTGCCGCCGGACGGCTATTTCGACGATGTGCATGGATCGGCCCCCTACAAGCGCCACGTCACGCACTACCTCGCCGAACAGATCCGCGCGGAGCTCGCTCGGGACCCAGCATGATCACTGTCAACGGCCGCTCTCTATGCGGCCGAGCCGGCGCCCGGCCAGTGCCTGCGCACCTTCCTGCGCGATCTCGGCGTGTTCGGCGTCAAGAAGGGCTGCGACGCCGGCGATTGCGGCGCCTGCACGGTGTCATATCGACGGCAAGCCCTTCCATTCCTGCCTGGTGCCCGCGTTTCGCGGCGAAGGGTCGCGAGATCACCACCATCGAGGGCCTGGCGCACGAACGGCGAACTGCATCCGATGCAGAAGGCCTTTCACGATGCGCAGGCGTTTCCAGTGCGGCTATTGCACCGCCGGCATGATCATGACGGCGGTGACGCTGACCGACGCGCAGAAGGCCGATCTGCCGCATGCGCTGAAGGGCAATCTCTGCCGCTGCACCGGCTATCGGTCGATCAACGACGCGCTGCACGGCGCTGCAACATCGAGCGGACGAGGCCGGCAAGGCGCTTCGGCGCGAGCCTGCCCAATCCGTTCACCGATGCGCATCGTCACCGGCAAGGCGCGCTACACGATGGACCTCGCGGTCGACGGGCTGCTTCACCTGAAGGTGCTGCGCTCGCCGCATGCCCATGCGCGCATTGTCTCGCATCGACCGAGACGCGGCGCTCGCCGTGCCCGGCGTCGTCGCGGTCTATACCTGGGAAGACGTGCCGGCAGGCGTCTGTTCAGCTCGGCATTGCACGAAGACCATCTCGTCGACCCCGACGACATCCTACTGCTCGACAACGTCGCGCGCTTCGTCGGCCAGCGGATCGCCGCCGTGGTGGCCGAGACGGAGGCGGCGGCCGAAGCCGGCTGCCGGGCGCTGCACGTCGACTACGAGATCCTGCCGGCCGTGTTCGATCCGATCGCCGGCCATGCAGCCCGGCGCGCCGCTGCTGCACGACAAAGGCCGGTGACGGCCAGCAACAACATCTTCTGCGACATTGCAGGGCGAAATCGGCGACGTCGCCGACGGCTTCGCAGGAAGCCGACGCGGTGCACGAGCAGACCTATTCGACCACGCGCGTGCAGCATGTGCATCTGGAGACCCACGGATCGATCGCCTGGAAGGGTGAGGACGGCCGCTGGCACGTCCGCACGAGCTCGCAGGCGCCGTTCGCCGCGCGGCAGAAGCTCGCCTATATCATGGGGATTCCGCCGCGCGACCTGCATGTCTTCACCGAGCGCGTCGGCGGCGGATTCGGCGGCAAGCAGGAAATGGTCTCGGAAGATCTGTGCTGTTCGCCACGATGAAACTCGGCCGCCCGGTGAAGTGGGAATGGACCCGCGAGGAGGAGTTCATCGGCGCCACGACGCGCCACCAGATGACCACCAGGGTCAAGATCGGCGCGCAAGGGACGGCACGCTGACGGCGCTCGACGTCGAGGTGTTCTCCAACACCGGCGCCTATGGCGGCCATGGCGGCGAAACGCTGGGCGGCCGCGATGGCAGCCCGATCGCGGCCTATCGCTGCGCCAACAAGAAGGGCATCGGCCACGCCGTCTACACCAACATGACGCCGGGCGGCGGCTTTCGCGGCTATGGCGCCTCGCAGACCACCTTTGCGATGGAATGCGCGATCGACGATCTGGCGAGGCTGCTCGGCATCGACCCGTTCGAGATGCGGCGCAAGAACGTGGTGCGGCCGGGCGACAAGATCGAATCGATCTGGAAGGAGCCGACCGACGCCAGCTTCGGCAGCTATGGCATCGGCGAATGCCTCGATATCGTCGAGCGGGAGCTGCGCAAGGGCAACGGCGTCGCCAAGCCCGAAGGCGAGGAATGGGCCGAGGGCCAGGGCGTCGCGCTGGCCATGCTGGAATGCGGGCCGCCGACCGAGCATCGCTCGGGGCGCCGAATGACGCTGCTGCCGGACGGCACCTATCATCTCGCCTGCGGCTCGACCGAAATGGGCAACGGCATCACTCACGGCGCACAAGCAGATCGCCGCGTCGATTCTGGGCACGCGGCGCCGATCGGATCGACATCATCAACGCCGATACCGATCGCACGCCCTATGACACCGGCACCTTCGCGAGCACGGGCACCGTGGTCGGCGGCAAGGCGGTTCACCTGGCCGCCGAAGCCATGCGGACGACATCATCGACTTCGCCAGCCGCCACGCCGGCGTGGCAGCGATCAGCTGCCGCCTCGACGACGACGGCGTGATCTGCGGCAACCAGCGGATTTCGCTGCGCGATCTCCATGCCGAGGCGCAAGGTCGACCATCGCTTCTCGGTCAGCCGCCGGGCCTATCTTTCGCCGCGCACGATCGCCTTCAACGTCCAGGGCGTGCGGCTTGCGGTGCATCGCGTGACCGGCGAGATCCGCGTGCTGCACAGCGTGCATGCGGCCGATATCGGCCGGCCGATCAATCCGATGCAGTGCCGCGGCCAGCTCGATGGCGCCGTCGCGATGGGCTTCGGCTGGGCGCTGGTCGAGAACATGGTGCATGACGACGACGGCCATGGTCAATCCGCAGTTGCGCAACTGCCGCATCCCGCCTTTGCCGACACGCCGCATACCGACATCTTCTTTGCCGACACCCATGACCCGATCGGGCCTCTGGGTGCGAAGTCCCAGGGCGAGTGCGGCATCAACCCGGTCGCGCCGGCCGTTCCAATGCGCTGGCCGATGCCACGGGCGTTCGATTTCGCCCATCTGCCGTTCACGCCCGACCGCCTTTTCGCCAAACTCGGCGCGTCGTGAGCGTGACGCGACCGCAGCGCCCGGCGGCGTCAGCATCGTCACGCAGACCTGCGTTCGGCCGGAGAGCGGACGACTTCGCCCGCTGGCAGGGCGAAACCAGCACGGCGGTTCCGGCTTCCCCGGGTTCATCGAGCAGCGGCTGATGCCACCGAACCCGCCGCTGCAGGTCGACTGGGTGATCCTGCAGCGCTTCGTCAGCCTGGAAGAGGCGAAGGCGTGGCTGGGCTCCCGCCGAGCGGCAGTCCCGATCGAAGGCGCCGCACCGATGCTGGTGGGGCGGGACGATGTTCACATCGTCTGACGGACGATGCCAGTGGGCGCCTGCACGGCGCCGGTCTCCGCGGTGATCAGCACGCGGGTCAAGCCCGGCATGGAGGCCGAATATCGGGCTGGGAGCAGAAGGTCGCCGCGGCCCAGTCGAAGGCAGCGGGCTTGCAGGGCTATCGCTTCGAACCGCCGTGCCGGGCGTGCAGGAGACTTGGCTCGCGATCCTGCGGTTCGACAGCGAGACGCCAATCTGCGGGCCTGGCTGAATTCGCCGGAGCGGCGCAACCTGCTCGATCGAGGCCGCGCCGCTGACGGCGGAGTTCCACGCGCGGATGGCGCAAAGCGGCTTCGAACAATGGTTCGCGGTGCCACGCCGGAGCGGCGCCGCGCCCGCCGCCGTGGAAGATGAACATGATCGTCCTGCTGACGCTCTATCCGGTCGTGTTCCTGTTCGGCGCTTCGGTGCAGACGCCACTCCTGATGGGTAAAGCCGGGCTGCCGTTTTGGCTCGCCCTGTTTATTGGCAACATCGTCGGCGTGCTGCTGCTCAGCTGGCTGGTGCCCGCGGTCAGTCGCGCCTTTCGCTGGTGGCTCGCGCCGGCGCGCGGTGCAGGCGGGCGGACCAGCCTCACAGGCGCTGCGGTGGTCGTGCTGCTCTACGCCATGTGGCTGTTTCTGTTCTCGAAGGTCTGATGACAAATGGCTCGCCCGGGAGACGCCGGGTGTGTTCTCGAGCCGATCTCTGCAAGCTGTCGCTGACGGCGGCCTTTCTCATCGGGCTCGCTCCCGCGGCGCGCCCCCAAACCCCGCCCGCCGCAGACCTCGAGATTCCGGCGATCGCGGGCAATCCGGGCGCGGTCAACATCGTTGCGGGAACGGGCGCGCTGGGGCGTCTACTCGGCCTTGAACCGGAGAGCGCCAAGGAGCCCACAAGCGGCCGAGATCATCCCGCTTGATAGACTTCGATAAGCGAGGTGATCCGATGAGCTTTACCCGATACGGGTCACTCGAAGGCCGAACGGTGATCATCACCGGCGGCGCCAGTGGCATTGGCGCGTCCTTTGTCCGCGCTTTTGTCGAGAACGGTGCCAAGGTCGCGTTTCTCGACCTTGCAGCGCGAAACCGGCGCCGCACTCGCCGAATTGCTCGGCGAGTGCGCGGCGCGTCCACTCTTCGTGCCCTGCGACCTCACCGACACCGCGGCGCTGCGCGCCGCGCTCGGCGAGATTCGCGCGGCGCTCGGCCCCGCCGCGGTGCTGGTCAACAACGCTGCCAACGACCAGCGCTACGAGTTCGACCAGATCACACCGGAGCAATTCGACCGCACGATTGCGGTCAATTTCCGCCATGTATTTTTCGCGGCACAAGCAATCGTGCCGCAGATGCGCGAGCTGGGCTACGGCTCGATCGTCAATATGTCGTCGGTGTCGTGGATGCGCGGCATCCCGCTGCTCGAAGCCTATGCCGCGGCCAAGGCGGCGATCGTCGGCTTCACTAATACGCTCGCCCGGGCGCTGGGGCCGCACCGCATCCGGGTCAACGCGATCGCGCCCGGCACCGTTCTCACCGAGCGCCAGCGCCAGCTGTGGTTTCAGACCGAGGCGCAGGTCGAGGCGGCCCGCGCGGCGCAATGCCTGCCCGACTTGATCGCGCCGGACGACATCGCGAATCTCGCGCTGTTCCTCGCCTCCGACGACAGCCGGCTGATCACCAAGCAGACGATCTCCGTCAACGCCGGCGTGCTTTAACGAACCCCTTCGCGCCAAAATAGATCTGATTAAGCTTTAGCTGCATCACGCCGGGCACGCGGCTGCTTTAGGGAGAGCGGTGCTTCTGGTCGTCATCGATTGATCGGAAAACCTGGAAAACCTGCAAAACCCGAACTCTGGCCCCCTGAACTCAACAAGCACCGGTTGCGATGACGGCGCGGTCCCCGCAGCCGCGAGCATGCGGCGGCCGTGGGTTCGGTGAGGAGACCTTCGCCGGGGTGTCCGGCAATGACGAGGATGCGTCAATTCCAGACCTTCCCGCGCACGCCATGGACCGGGGAGGTTCCCATCTAAAGCCGTCATACAGCGGTGGGATAAGGTCGGGAATTTCATCATCCGGGCACTATTGCGTCGAAATACGCGGCGTGTTCGGTAAGCGCCTCCGAGATCGCGAGCAGCCCGGCACGCGCGCCGCAGAGTGGATATGCCCGGTCGAGCCGCGAGCGCGTCATCAAGATTGGCAAGTTTGGCAATCGCCGCTGCACTGCTGCATTCCGCCAAAGCCTCAAGCGCTTCATCAAGACCCGAGCCAAGATCGAGGCGGCGACAAACGTTCAGCAGGCGGATGATCGCGCAACCGACCGACAGCGCTGCCAGGAGCTCCGAGCCGCTGTAGCGGCGCGGCCGCGTCCGGCAGGACGGAGAGGCGGCTATAGACGCGACCCTCCCAGTCCTCCGATGTCTGGGGAATTTTGCCTCTCGCGAGGTGCCGGAGATCCCGTAAAGTGAGACTGAGCAGCCGACGGGGCCCGCGATGCTGCGTTGACGGCGCTCGACCGGGTACGACCGATGCCGGTTGACCCGACCGAAGGTCCGATATTCACCGACCCGATCAGGCCTTGGAGGCTCTCGTGAACGCGGGCTTAGGGGCAAACCTACAACGGTCGGCCTTTCTCGATCGGGATTTCCGACCGCCGCAAAAGCGAAGCCCATTGGTCCGCCGATGGCCCTCGTGCATCCGAGACGCGTCAATCTTTTGCGATGAGCCGCTGGTCGAAGAACCGGCGGGTCTCAGTCAGGGAATCGGCCAGCGCTGCCGGGTCTTGCCCGACATAGTGTCCGGCGTACACGTGCGGCGGGCGGGGCGCATCAAAGCCGTGTCGGGCGCCGGGATAGGTCTTCATCTGCAGCACGTGCCCGTGTGTCTGAACTGCATCGCGCCATTTGGCACAACGGGCCGCCGGGGTCCAATCGTCGGCATCGCCGATTAGGATCAGCGTGTCGGTTTCGAGCGGCCGGCCGGGCGGGTCGCGTGGGTCACAACCGGGGTAAAAGGCGACGGCGGCAGCGAAAGCCGGTTCGTTCGGCCGGCGGACGAGCCCGGCAAGCACTGCCTTCAGCACCGCCCACCCGCCATGCGAGAAGCCGATCGCCCCGACTCGCTGAGCATGCACCTGGGGCGCGGCGCGCAGATAGGCGGCACCGTCGAAGGCGTCGCGCGCCTGCGCTTCTGGCGGCACCAGCAGGCCCCGATTACATATCTCCTGAAAGCCACGCGGACCAAAGCTGTCGATCAGCAACGCGGCGTACGCCCAATCGGCAAGGCGCTGCGCCCACTGGCGATAGTGCGGCTCGATCCCGTCGCAGCCATGCAGCACGACGACAGCCCCCACCGGAGCGGCCCCAGCCGGAAGATATAGCTCGGCCAGCGCGCCGCTCAGCGGCGCGCCTACCTTAGCCGGGTCGAAAACCTGCCCTGCTGCTCCGCTTGCCGCCCAGCACAGCACCATGGAGATAATAAGACTGGAACACAGTTTCATCGAAACCACTCTTCATCGAAAACCAAGTCGCACGCGAGTGCCGGATATCTTGAATTCGCGGATACCGAGACTCATACGCCTCCCGTCGTCGGGTCGTCGCGTATCTGTGGTAAGCTCTCGCGAAAAGGCGGAGGTGTGGGGCGGTGACTTTTGTCGTCCAAATGCTGGCACATACACCGCCCTATGTCTTCGTCCTGCTCGCCTACCTCATCTGGCAGGGCGCGCTGGCGCTGCGGACGCGTCAGCGATCGGTCTGGCGGCTGTTGATTGTTCCGGTTCTCTTCACAGCCACAGGCCTATCCCTGCTCGTCTTGCGGCCATTAGGTGGTACTCTGCCCATGGCGGCGTGGCTCGCCGGGCTTGCCGGGTTCGCTCCGCTGGGAATTGTAACCGGGCCTCGCATTTTGGCGGTTGATCGCACGAGCGGTCGGGTGACACAGGCGGGGAGCCCTGTGCCGCTAGTGCGCAATCTTCTAATTTTCGGCACGCAGTATGGGATCGCCGTCACCCTCTTCCGTCACCCGGAAGCCACGGCGAGCCTCGCCATTGCCGGGCACGCGGTCTCGGGCACTTCCGTTGGCTATTTCATCGGCTGGACAATCGCGTTCCGACGTCGTTACCACGCAGCACGAGATGCGAGATGCCGCGGATTCAAGCGTTTCAAACTGATCACGCACCGATGGTGCGAAATCTCGATTAACGGAGCAGCGGGAGCCTTCGATCGACGATCTTGCAGAGTGCACCGGGCCGCCGAACGTCGGGAATCCACCCCGCCTCGCCCGATCGTCAGGTGATCGCCAAGGTCAGCTACGGGGCAAATTCCGCCTTTCGAGCACAGTGGCGAACGCACCCGTTCGGGGTTAACCGAGGCGTTCGCCCCGCATCGCCCCGATTATCGGCTCCCTGGTACTCTATCGCAGTTATATTGCATCAGTTCGATACTGACGCCATCGGGGGCGGCAACATAGCACAAGAGATTGCCACCCACGCCCTTCTTCAGTTCGACCGGAAAGGTGACACCCTTTGCCCGCAGCTCGGTGCAGAATGCTGCAAGATCGCCGTCGTATATGAAGCCAAAATGGTCGATCCCGTTCGCGTCATGGCTGGAAAAGTCAGCGAATTGCCGGATCGGCCTGGCGGCGACGGGGGCCTCTCCGGGTCGCTGACCGCGGATAAGGATGGTCATGCCGCCGAGCTCGACAAAAATCTGCGGCGCGCCGCGGGCAAACGTATCGGCAGCAATCGTGGCGCCGAACATCTCGACATACCAATTGGCCGATGCGCGGGGATTTTCGCTGATGATATGGACATGGTCGAATTTGAATGCCGGATTGCTCATAATTGTTCCCCATGCTGGTGCTGCAGCACGACGCGCCCCGGCACCTTCCCACCGCTCTTCAAATCGCTCAACGCCGCAGTGGCCTCTTCGGCGGACCGGGTCTCGATCGGGATTGGCGGCACCTTACCCGCTTGGCCGAGGGCGAGCAGTTCGCGCAAATCGTCAAGGGTGCCGACATAAGACCCCTCGATCGTCATGATCGGCTCTTCGCCGGGAGAGGAGGCCGAGCATGCTTGCATGGGACCCTGGGACCGGCTGATCGGCGAGAAGAAACCAGATGCAGCCGTCCGTACGCGATCAGGCCAGAGATGACCGAGGCCTTCAAACCACGCGACCGGCGGCGAGATGGTGCTCCCGTCTGCAGTGTGGTTGGTCACCGCGCGGCCGCCCTTCTCCGGGCCGGAAACAGTGCTCGCCTTTCTCGCCCGCTACACCCATCGCGTCGCCATCTCGAACAGTCGTCTCATTGCTCTCGACGCGCTTCCTGCTCCACGTTCCGCCGAAGGGGTTTCATCGCATCCGCCACTACGGGCTGCTGGCCAGCGCCGGCTGCAAAGCCAATATCGCGCGCGCCAAGGACCTGATGGCGGTGCCGCATGCTCGCGTCGAGCCAATCCAGTTTCAAGACGGATGAACGTGGTGCCGGGAACAGGCCTCAGCAGCGGCAGCGGTAGCCGCGTCGGCTGACACCATCATAACCTCATCGGCAGCAAAGGGTCCGGAATTGGCACGACGGCGAAGCTGAAGGAGGGGCAAAGCCAGTTCGGCTTTGCCCCTGTAGTTCAGACGTCAACCTGTTCAGCTATGGAGAGGGCATCATCGACTTCGATGCCGAGGTACCTGACGGTGCTCTCGATCTTCGTATGTCCCAACAGCAGCTGGACGGCACGTAAGTTGCCGGTTCGACGGTAAATGAGTGTCGCTTTCGTACGTCGAAGAGAGTGCGTGCCGAAAAAGTGCGGGTCGAGGCCGATCATTGCAACCCAGCTTGAGACGAGCCGAGCATATTGCCGGGTCGTCATGGAGCGGTTGTGATCACCATGGCCACTGAACAGAAATTCGCAGGGTTTCTTGCCCGCGGATATGATATAATCATTGACTGCCTGCCGCGTCTGTTCGGTCAACTCAAACCTGACGGGCCGACCCGTCTTCTTCTGCCGCACTGTGGCGCGATCGACCGCGTACCCGCTCGGCGCAACTGTCCTCCACCCGAATTGCGACGAAATCGCAGCCCCGCAGCTTGCTGTCAATTGCCAGATTGAACATCGCCAAGTCGCGCGTCCGTCCCTCCATCTGCAATCGGGTACGGATTGACCAAACGTGTTTTGGCCGCAGCGGTGGCTTCTGGCCAATGAGCTTGCCCTTGTTCCAGGGCTTTCGCGTCGGCATTGAGGACGTCGTTTGCGCTTGCGTTTCCATGGTCATCCTCCTGGGTTGGTGAAGGTGACCAGAATGCCGAACCCGCTTACCCCTAAACGAGCAGGCATATCGGCTTTCCATGCACTCCCGTCGTGAGGTTGCCAGAAGTCCGACGCCGACACCGACGCGGTTGACCCAACTCGGACATCGCGTGTTGTGTGAATGGGACTGTCGTCGCTGAGCCGCATTCGAATGCGCTGGGGTACCGCCCGATTTCAACACATCTTCGAGCGGACAGTCAGGGGCATTTATCGTCGCTAAAATTGCGACTGAGGAGGTCGTCCACGTCGACACCTCATTGATCCGCGCCCAATGTGAGCTGGGCGAGCCTTGCGGTACCGAGTGGTTTGGTCCGTACGATAAGGTGGAGAGGGCTAGGATTTCAGCGCCGGGACCGCCGCCTGGCCGGCTGCTTCCCCGATATTGCATCCCAGTCACGCCGATCCTAAAGGTTGCGATGGCTAAAGGAATTGAGAGCATGGAGCCGGTTGCGGACGCGGCCAAAGAAAGACCTAGTGTCGCTATTCGGCTTAGCCAATCAAAACGGTATGTATAAGCTTTAGCTCGACTAGGAAGGGGAAAGCAAATGAGCGAGCGGGCGCAAACCAGCGAAACGACGATCGTGCGAGCGGCGATCTATCCGGCGATCGGCATTGCCCGGGTCGGCAACAGCGAGAGAGAATATTTTCTTGCACCCGAAGTCGCCGACCCACCGCCGGAGGTGCCGGGCTTCTACCGCGACCCGACCGGCGCACTGAAACGCCAGGCGGTGCGATTTCGAGTGTACGGTTTAAACGCCGCGGGCGTTCCGATCGCAGAACTCACCGCAGAGAACGCTGAGATTCGCTGGACCGTACACCTCGCTAACAAAAAATCCGCCTGGTACCAGTTTCAAATCGCGCTCGACATTCCCGAAGCCGATTCGGCGCCTCCATCCTGGCTGCGCAATATGACGATCAGCGACCGGGCAAGCTTGATCATCGACCCCGGCGCGCGGCAGATCGTTGGCTGCAATGCCGGCGGCGGCCCGGAGCACACATTCGATACCGGCAAATTCCTCGGTGCGAGCGTCTATCTCGGCGAGCTCCGGACGGATGGGCAGGGTCGGCTGATCGTCTTCGGCGGCCGCGGGACATCAGCGTCTTACAACGGGGCGCGGGCGGTAACCTTTGCCAACAACGAAGGCTGGCACGATGATACCTCAGACGGCCCGCTAACGGCCGAAGTCATCTATGCCGGCCAAAGGCTCGAAATTGATCCGGCCTGGGTTGTCGTCGCTCCGCCGAACTATGCCCCGCAGCAGAAATCTGTGCGCACGATGTGGGACCTGATGCGCGATGTGGCAATCAGTGCGGGCATGCTGCCAAAACCGGCGCGGCCGTCATTCGAGCACGACATTCGGCCAATCTTTGAGCGGCTGGCGGAGCTGCAATGGGTAAATGCGGGCTTCGCCGCAGCGTTCGGCTGGGGCGCGCCGAATGACTTCTCGTTGCGAGAGCAACTCGAAAAGCTGTCGCGGAACGTCGATGATATGGCGGAGATGCGGCACGTCATCGCCAATCAATTCCGGGTTTTCGATCGAGACGCCTGGTCGCCAGTGCCGTGGCCTTGGCTCTATGGCGATGCGATGACCCTCCCGCCGCCTGAAACGCCGCGGCAAAATGTGGCATTAACCTCCACGCAACTGGCGATGCTGCAGCAATGGTCGGCCGGAGATTTCGACGACGATTATGAGCCAGATCGCATTACGCCGCGCCGCATTGAGGACATTCCACTCGCCGAACAACCAGACATGCTCGATCGCGCCTCGCTCGAATTCTGCCTCGCTGACGCGTTTCATCCAGGCTGTGAGATGACGTGGCCGATGCGCATCGCCGGATTTTACATGGCGCCTTTTCGCCTTCGCCACGCGCCAGCCGGCTGGATAGAGCCGGTTTATGGGCCGGTGCTCGGGGCTGATCTGATCAATCTGCCGAATGGACCGTTGCTCGGCGGCCAACTACCAGGCGGCATCACGCGCTGGATGGCGGTGCCGTGGCAAACCGACACCGCCAGCTGCCGCTCGGGCTACCTCAAATCCTACGACCCTTACCTGCCGACTTTCTGGCCTGCCCGTGTTCCGAACCAAGTTTTGACCCAGGCGGACTACGAGATCGTGCTCGATCCCGAGCAGCCGCTCGCCGACCGGCTGGCGGCGTTTGCCCGCCGCGCCTCCTGGCTGCGTCCGCTTGGCAGCAGAAGCTATACCGATCAGATCAACAACATGATTGCGCATTTCGACCACATGGGCGTGGTCGAATTGCGGCGAGGCCCGACCAGCGGGCCCTTCCCGAGAATGGTCGAGGTCGAAGATCTGCACCCGGCGGCTCACGCGCTCGCTGCAGCAGTCGGCCCACGCGCGGCGGAAGAACTCGACCTCTCGGGCATCGACAAAGTGCGTCGCTTCCCGCACGGCCTGCGCCGCGGCCGACGCGATTGATCCACGCCGATGTATTGATCTTAGGTGGCGGGCCCGCTGGCGCGACCGCGGCTCTAAACTTGGCCCCGATGCGGCGGGTGGTGCTGGTCGAGAGACAAAGACAGTCGCCCCCTCGGATTGGAGAGGCGCTGCCGCCGGCTGCGCGGCGGCTGCTGAATGACATGGGCCTGATCGACGAGTTCATCGCGCAAGGTCACGTTCCTTGCTACGGCAACCGTTCGATCTGGGGGCGAACAGCTCCGGCGGAGACTGATTTCTTGCGCGACCCAGATGGCCACGGTTGGCATCTCGATCGCGCACGGTTTGACGCATGGCTGCGTCACACGGCCGTTGCGCGCGGCGCCATGCCGCTGATGCCCGCTCGGCTTCTTTCTATTAGACGCGGTGACGAGGGTTGGCAGGTGCGGATCACGACATCGGGCGGAGAGCAGATTGTATCGGCAGCATTTGCAATTGATGCCGGAGGCCGGTCGGCGCCGCTTGCGCGCCAGATTGGTGCCCAGCGCCGGGTGAGTGATCGGCTGGTCTGCGGCTGGATTCACGGTTTCGCTTGTCCGATGGGACGCGGCAGCGGTCTCACTGTAGTCGAGGCGGTCGAGGATGGGTGGTGGTATACCGCACCCTTGCCTGATGGCAGGCGCGTCCTAGCGTTTTTAACAGATGCCGATTTGCCCGCGGCACGGATTGCTTATAACACCGCCAGCCTTATCGACAGCACTGTCACCGCACCGGAGATCCGCGCCATCGTGATAGAAAGCGAATTCGTTCCGATCAGCGGCGGGTTCACAGCCGCGCACAGTTGGGCGTTGAACCCTTGCGGCGCGCCGGGCTGGCTCGCCGCCGGCGATGCCAGCATCAGTTTCGACCCGCTGTCAGCGCAGGGATTGTTGCACGCTCTCTTTAGCGGACTCGCTGCAGCGGAGGTAACCCACTCCAGCCTCGCGGGTGATGACGATGCAATCCCCCGGTATCGCCGGCTCATGAATTCGATATACCGAGCGTATCGCCGACGGCTGGATTTTTTCTATGCTAGCGAGACTTGCTGGCCTTCCGCCCCGTTTTGGCAGCGGCGCAGAGGTCTGCAGTAAGAAGATTGCGACGGTCGCTGGCCGCTAGCTCATCGAGCACTGTCAGGAGGCGGGCGGAATTATTCATGCGCTGCGCCACTCCTCGCTGTCCAGCGCCACGATGTGGACAGGCTTGCTGCACATCCGCCCGTGGCATCACGCGCATTGGCGTTGCTGGTTGCGATCGCGAAACGGCCGAGGACGATTGGCGGTGCGACTGCGGCCCGATTGACCCACTGGCGAGCGTCACTGGGTTGGTAGATAGCTGACGACGGCACCATGACGTGACGATGGTGACCGCCGTTGTCGCGGGTGCGGGGCCGTGTTTGGCTGCCAACCCGCCGCGAAGGTCTCGATGATGATCATGGCGCCGCAGCAGCGGCAGTTGGGCGGCACCCGATGCCGCTTCAAGCACAACTTTTCGTCATCTATTCGAGGAAACAGCTGGGCATTGACTTTTTGGAACAAATGGGGTACATTGCTTCTTTGCGATGCCCCGCCACAAGAGCATTAAGCCGAGCGTCTGGGTTCAAGTTGATCCTGATGACGAGATCCTGGTAGGCGACAGCGTTTCCCAGCGCGTCGGCAATTATCTTCCAGACTCCCGCTAGAGAAAACGATATCGACCCACTGACTGGCCGGTTCTCAAACTCTGGCGGCGATCAGCAGTGGCAGCTCTACCGTGGGAGTGCCAGAGCAAGCCCGTTGCGTCATCTGGGGAGAGATCGGACAGGTCGGCAGATCTCCTCCAACAATTCGACATGTCGTTGATTTGCCGATAAGCACTAGGCGCACCAGGCCGTCAGAGGCCAAGGCAAAGGGGAAGTCGCAAAAACCAGCTATTGATTGGTGAGTGGGCACCTTAATCATCATGTCAGAGATCATACTGCGATCGCGACTCGATAACGGACATCAAGTGGGTTGTCGAATTCCGATCGTCTGGAGGCAGAAAATCGGCGAATGATCCGAATTCTCGTCGGGCACGATTTGCCCTTGCGCAAGGTAATCTGCCTATATTGCGATGCATTCTATGGGTGGATGAAACAGTGCAGTGGATTCCGCTGTCGCGAGTGCGACAAGTGGAATGCCAGACCGCTATAATCCGTATCGCTGTCGGGCACGTTCTCAAGAAGCTGAGAGAGCTGCCAGACCGAAAGCGTGCATTGCCGCGTGTGAGCCTGATGGCCGGCGATTCGCGTCGCCGCGTGCCGCCGCGGCAGGTCGCCGCTGATGGCGGTTATGCCAGCCAGCACAATCTCACAGCGGCCAAGGCGCGCGGAGTCAACGATGTCGCCTTCCACAAGAAGCGCGGCCTGACGGTCGAAGACATGGTCAAGAGCCGCTGGGTCTATCGCAAGCTGCGTAACATCCGCGCCGGGATCGAGGCCGGGATCTCCTGCCTCAAGCGAGCCTACGGTTTGGCGCGCTGTACCTGGCGCGGGCTCGATCATTTCAAGACCTACATCTGGTCCGCGGTGGTGGCGCACAGCCTAGTGGTGCTCGCCCGCCTCAAACCACCGTAGCCCTCGGGCCCGACCGGCAGCTTCGATGACGGCCGACCATCTATTCCGCCTGTCCATCCGCACTCGTAAAACGATTCTTTCAAGCGCCGCTGCTACTCCAACGCGAAAGCGGCGAGCCCCCCGCCGGCAACCGACCAACCCGCCGCCTTCTACACCGCTAAAAACGTGCGTTTACGGACGGGCACTAGTCTAGGGTGGCGATCCGCCTGCGAGCATAGTTGAGAAGCCGGGCAGGCGAGATATCGGCCTTGTCGTGCTGGACCTGTCCTGCTAACGTTAACCGGCGGCAAAGGGAGGGATCATGCCGGATTGGTCGATCAAGATCGTACCTGCCGAGAACCCGACGACGGATGTTCCCGGCGCTTTCGTCCCCGACTTGAGCAGCGCACAACCCGGCACGCCTCTGACCGCCCAAGTTGACGACATCGTCACCTGGAACAACACGACGAACGAAGACCACTGGCCGTGGCCGGTCGATTACAATGGCAACCCTTTGCCCGACGCTCAGGTGTCGATTCAATTCGGAAACTTCTTCTCAGAGAAGGTTGCCGCCGGCATGTCGTCGCGCCCGAGCTATAACGTACCCAGCGTGCCGTTCTCGGGCACGACGATCAATTATTGCTGCAAGCTGCACCCGAAGATGCTCGGCCAGATTAAGGTCACGCTAATCCCGAGCGGATAAGGCACGCGCTTGCGCGCGGCCCGCCTCCGCGCCAAGCGACGTTCCCGAGGCGACTTTCAGGGCGAAATCGTGGGGAGGAAGCAATGGACAGCCTATGCGCGCATCGATGGCGCCGACGCGCTCGGCAGTGCCTCAAAAGCGGTGTGGGTGGCCTCGCCCTTCTACTTCAGTTCCTGCCGGCACACGCTCAAGCGCCCCCGACGGCGGCCCCCGCTGCGGGGTCCGCGCCGCCGCAAGGGCTGCTAAGCTGCGACCCGATCATTGGTCAACCGCTCGTCAAGATACACGAGATAGTGTCAACCAATGGCGTGTTGCGCGGCACAATCCTGCTCTCCGACCATCAGGAGCGGATGGCGTTCCGCACGCCGCCAAATGCGCCAGGCCCCGACGAGATGAAGCATCAGGTATGCCAGCCGCAATATGTCCGGTATTTCTCGGACCCGGCAGAGCTGATCCCGGTGGTTCCCCCCGGGGACTATCCAAATCCGCTGCCCGGGCCGACATTGCGCGCACGGGTTGGCGACATCATCGAGCTCACTTTCCTCAATCAAATCAACCCGGCCGATTTCGGCGACTCGATCGATCGCGCCGAGAACGGCATCGGCAATGGCTGTGACCAGAGCACGGGCAGCGGTGGCAACCAGGGCTACCCGACCAACGCCGGAGATGTATTCCCCGACTGCTTCCACGGCTCGAGCACCGGCAACATCCACTACCACGGCACCCATACCAATCCAAACGGTACCGGCGACAATGTGCTCGCCGAGGTGCGGCCGTCGCCACGCGCCAATAACCAGCCGACCATCACAGAGCAAACATTCAAGGACCAGTTCGACAAATTCTTTGTCGAATGCGAGAAGCGCCTGAAGGCCGATCCTCTGGACGAATGGCCGCAATCTTGGAATGATGCGCCGCTCGGCCCGCCAAGCGATCCCAACAGCTACATCGGCATGCAGATTAAGTTGCTGCAAGCCTATGACAACGGTCGGCCGCCGTCACAACAGCTCTGGCCTGTCGACAAGGCGCAATACGACCAGGGCCGGTGGCCGCAATATTATATCGGTGCATATCCCTATTGCTTCCGCCTACCGGAATACACTTCGCACGTCTGGCCGCCTGCACCGCCTGCTGTGCACGCGGGTATGCAGATGGGGCCGATTGGCCACACCGCCAGCCTCGTTATGGGCCAATCGCCGGGAACCTTCTGGTACCACGCGCACAAGCACGGTTCGACCGCGATCAACGTTGCCAACGGCATGACCGGCGCCTTCATCATCGAAGGCCAATACGATGACGACCTCAATAAATTCTACGGTGCGGCCTGGACGCGCACCCAGCCGGTGCTGGTAATCAACCAGCTCGGTGTAACCCCCAACCTGGAGCGGGTTGGCCCCGGGCGCATCGACAAGGGGCCCGATTTCTCGGTCAACGGCCGCCTTCAACCGCACATCAAGATGTACCCGGGGGAAGTGCAGATGTGGCGCATCATCAACACCTCGGGTCGCAGCGGCGCGTTCTTCGCCGGGCCGCCGAAGTCTGATCCCACGGCCAAGGCGGTCGACCCGGCAAAAGACTTCGAATGGAAACAGCTCGCCCAGGATGGCGTGCAATTCTTCGACTCGAATTACCAGAAAAGCCTTGACAAGAGTTTCCTGATGGCGGCGGGCAACCGGGTCGACTTGCTGATCAAAGCACCGACTCAGCCGACGAGAAAGTCTTTCGACCTGCTTGTGCAGCATGCGGTCGCCAAGGCCGATCTCACGACTGCCGTCCCGGTGCCGCTGATCACAATCGACATCGAAGGGACTGGCCCTGCGATGCAGTTCATCAAACAAGCGCCGAGATTTCCGGCGGATCTCGACGACATCACGGATGACGAGATCCAGGGCACAAAGTCGATCGTGTTCAACTCGCTCCCGCCGTTTGGGAATCCGATGCAGCACACGATCGACGGCAGGCAGTACAACGGCGATGTCGGCCAGGTGGTTCTGCTTAACAAGGCGGAGGAGTGGACAATCCGCAATACCACTGTGTCACCGCCGATCGACCATCCTTTTCATATCCACATCAACCCGTTTCAGGTGACGGAGGTGTTCGATCCCAACGAGACGGTCACCGACCCGTTGACCAACCAACCGCTACCCAAATACGTGTTCGACCCGACGCAGAAGACGTTGCCCGGACAGTGCGTGCTCGACCCCAATGACCCGGATACCTGGAAGCCTTGCGTCAAGAATCGGGAGCCGCATCGAATCTGGTATGACGTGTTCCCGATCCCAAGCGGCCGCCAGATCAGCAGGTTCGGCCGCGACGTGGTTATCCCTGGTTATTTCAAGATGCGCAGCCGGTTTGTCGACTACCCCGGCCTCTTCGTCATCCATTGCCACATTCTCGCGCATGAGGACCGCGGCATGATGATGGTGGTGGAGGTGCGGCCTCTCCAACTGCCCTACGCGCATCAATAGCGCTTGCCGCACTCAACATATCGGGCACGGGACTAATGCACTTCGCGCGGCGAATGGAGACCGTTTTTTGACCTCGCCGTTCGATGCGATGGCCCACTCGTTCGATCGTGATCGGGCGCTCCCCAATGGCGTCGCCGCGACAGTGCGGACCACAATACTCAGCGCTCTTGCTTCGGGGCGGAATGCTGCCGCCCGCGAGAGGCCGCGCTTGCTCGACCTCGGCGCGGGTACCGGGCGGATCGGCTGGCCGTTCGTCGCGGCCGGCGACGATTATGTTGGTATCGATCTTTCCTACGGTATGCTTCGAGTCCTTGCCGGCCGCTGCGACCACGGTCATCGGGCGGCGCTGGTACAAGGGGACGGCTGTGCGCTGCCGTTCGCCGATGCAGTCTTCGACGCGATACTGCTGGTGCAGATTTTCGGCGGGCTGCGAGGTTGGCGCCGGCTTGTCGATGAAGGACGACGGGTGCTGCGACCGGACGGGGCGCTGGTGCTCGGCCGAACGGTGACACCCGGCGAGGGCGTCGACGCGCGAATGAGGCAGCATCTCCTCGCGCTGCTCGACACGAGGCACGAGCGACAGAACGCGCGCGAGGAAGCGGAAAGATATCTCACTTCAAAGGCCTCCGCCGCTAGCCATCTCGTCGGGGCTATCTGGCGGGCTGAGCGCAGTCCTCGCGCGTTCCTCGATCGCCATGCTACCGCTGCGCGGTTTTCCCAGCTGCCGCGGGCGACCCGGGAGGACGCGTTGCGCACGCTCGCAGCATGGGCCCAGACACAGTTCGGCGGTCTCGACACGATGTTCCCGGAGACGCACCGCTTCGAGATGCGCGTCTTCAGGTTCTCAGGAGAATAAGCCACGTGCAGAGCGCCGATAATTCCGTGCTCACGGAGCTCGGCAAAAGACTCGTCAACGGATCCCTCAGCGAAGCGAGGTTGCAGCGCGCGACCGAGGCATCTCCGGATTTCGCCATCCTCCCTTGGGTGAACGTCGTCAAGATCGGCGGCCAGAGCATCATGGACCGCGGACGCAGTGCTGTGATGCCGCTGATCGACGAGATTGTCGCCAACCTCGCACACCATAAGATGATCCTCGGCACCGGCGCCGGCACCAGGGCGCGCCACATTTACAGCCTGGCCATCGACCTCGGTCTACCCGTTGGCGTCCTCACGGTGCTCGGCACAGCGGTCGCCTGGCAGAACGCACAGATGCTGCAATACCTCCTCGCCAAGCACGGCATCGCCTTTCTTGAGCCGGAAGGTTTCGCCTCGCTGCCGCATTACCTGATGGAGCGGGGAGCCGTAATCTGCCAGGGCATGCCGCCATACAAATTGTGGGAGGAGAACCCCGAGATCGGCCGTATCCCGCCGCAGCGCACCGACACCGGCTGTTTCCTGATCGCGGAGGTCTTTGGCGCACGCAAGATGATCTATGTGAAGGATGAGGACGGGCTCTACACCGCCGATCCAAAGAAGGACCCGGCTGCTCGCCACATTCCGCGCATTAGCGTGCAGGAGCTGCTGTCGCAGGATCAGGACGACCTCGTGGTCGAACGCGCGGTCCTCGGCCTAATGTTGACCGCACGGCACATTCGCGAAATCCAGTTCGTCAATGGGCTCAAGTCCGGGCAATTGAGCGCGGCCCTCGCCGGCGAGCCCGTGGGCACGATTATCTTTAACGCCGAACCTAAAGCTACATTCGCGGCAGCCGCGCCATGAAATCGAACCGCGCAGACACGCAGCATGTAGTCTCACGTCTGATGCGCGAATCGCTTGTCGACAAGAAGGTGATTGCCAGCACCGAGGCACCTGTTCACGCGATTTTGCCGAAGATCAACGTCATCCAGATCGGCGGTCTTTCAATTATGGATCGCGGGCGCCGCGCGGTGTTGCCCCTGCTTGACGAAGTCGTGGCAAATCAGAACGACTATACGCTTGTGGTCGGCGCCGGCCCCGGCGTGCGAGCGCGGCACATCTTTTCGGTCGGCCTCGACCTCGGTCTGCCGACCGGAGCGTTGGCGACACTCGCAGCCAAGTCGTCGGCGCAGAACGCCTATATGGTCGCGTGCTTGCTCGCCGACAGCGGCTTTGTCTATCTCGAGGCGCCCTTCATCGTGCAACTTCTCCCGGCGATGCTAGCGGCCGCGCGGGGCGCGGTATTCAACGGCATTCCACCCTACGATCTATGGGAGCATCCTCCGGCCGTCGGCAAGATCCCGCCGCACGGCAGCGATGCCGGGTCCTACCTCGTCGGCGAGGTGTTCGGCGCGCGCTCGGTCATCCTGCTGAAGGACGTCGATGGGCTCTACACCGCCGACCCGAAGACCAACCCCGATGCCGAACTCATCGCCGAGATCGGCGCGGCGGAACTGATCGCCCGTCAGCTGCCAACATTACCGATCGAGCCAGTGGTTCTGGAGCTGCTGGTTAGGGCCAAGCTCGCCAAGAGTGTCCGGATCGTCAACGGCCTGGTACCCGGCAATCTCACCCGCGCGCTCAATGGAGAATTGATCGGAACACTGATCCATAGGTGAGCGCCCTACCTCATTCGCGACACCAGCGAAGGTTACGGTTATGGCGAAGTCGTCTACCCCCCCGACACCCGCTCCCGAAAGTCGTTACGCCCGCGTTAAAGCCATTCTCGGTGCAGCTGCGGCCGGCAGCCGTTCTGATTACGGCGGGCTCGGGCAGTTTTGGAATTTGCCACTCGACGAGCTCAAGGAAGCCAAAATCTACGGCGTGCGCCTGATTGCGCCGGCAGTAGCCACGCCACCCTGTTGCGAACCGCAGGGCCTCAGCGCGAGTTCCGGATTGATTCGGGGCCTTCGTGGGTTGCCGCCGTTCGACGGAAGCCGCTTTCCTCCATTGATGTGGGGCGGACATCGTGTGGCGGAGGACGACATCGCCCTCATTGCCGATTGGATCGACGACGGCTGCCCCCCCGACGATGAGGGTCGCACCCCGCTCGACATCAGCACCCCCGAGCTTTTGCGGGCGCAAGTAATGGAGGTCGGGGAGTTCCCGGTCTCGAATGTGGGGGCGCCACGCTATACGTATCGCGACGGGGAGCCGCGGCAGCGCGCCAACCTCGATTGCCTCTCAGAGCCAGAGGTCGACGCGCTACGTGACGCGTTCCGACAGATCTACGACCTCAACAGCTACGTGGAAGACCGCCGCAACTACAATAACCAGGCGCTGATCCATCAGAACCACTGCCAGCACGGCTGGGAGCGGTTTCTGCCGTGGCATCGCGCCTATCTCTATGAGTTCGAGCAGAACTTGCAGGACTTTGTCAAAGACATCACAGTCCCCTACTGGGACTGGACAATGCCACAATACCGGCCGAATGAGCCTGAGAAGGGCTGGATCATTCCCAAGGCGTTCCAGGCTTTCCTTCGCGAGAAGCCGGCGGAGGACTTGATCGCGGCGTTGCGCCCCAAGCCGACGCCGACCCAAGCGAGAGCATTCCAAGCATTGGTGGAGCCGCGCAAGTATTTCGTCTCTCAGCATGAGTTTTTTTGCTACGCGATCAATACGATCGGCTACACCGAAATTACACCCGATCCCAATGACGCCAATCGTCAGGCAATGATCTATGCCCTGCTGATGTCGAATTCGCTGTGGTACCCGCTACGTTACCCGGCTGAATACGAGGGCGGGCAGACCATCAACCAACGCATCCATTATCATTATCCGACCGCCGAAGACATCGAACAGATCCTGAACCTCAACAATTTCCGAGATTTCGGTGGCGGAAATATTTATAATGCCTCATTCGGATTTCTCGACCAGAACCCCCACAACACAATGCATATCTGGACCGGCGGGCAGAACCCAGAGTTCGGCTCCAACACGTTTCTGCCATCCTATGTTTGTGACAAACCGGCGCCGGTGAACGCGTCGGCGCCGCCCGGGCAGGCGTTCGCCGAGCGACGCAACTTCGCTGCCACCGTAAAGGACCGAAAGTTCCATTCAAAAAGCGACCTATACTCGCAGCCTCCAGTCGGCGACATGTTCTCCAACCTCACTGCGTCGTACGATCCGATATTTTGGCCCGTGCATGTCAATGTTGATCGGTTATGGTGGGAATGGCAGACGCACAACCCCACCGGAGCACCGTACGATCTCGAATTGGTGTTGTCGCCGTGGAGCTACACAATCCGCGACATGCTCGACATTTCTCGGTTCGGTTATGAATACGTGCGCTGCTCGTTCTTCATGCCAGTCGGCATTGAGGCACCGATCGCTCGCTTTGTCTCGGCCCCGATCAAGATCGATCCTAAGGCGAAAGATTTTAAGAAGGCGGAGCTTCGGATGCATTGGGTGCCGCAGCTGGTACGCTCGTGCTTCGTGCGTGCCTTTCTGAACGACCATGGTGCAGATGCATCGACACCGATACACGAAAATCCGCACTATGCCGGCTACCTTGCCATCTTTGGTCATGGCGAGTGCTACGGCGGCCCCGGCCATTGCGAGCTGCCGCCGCCCCGCGCGCGGCGGTTCGACCAGCGACTGCGCAGTCACAATACGCCGCGCAACCATCGCCTCGATATCACGGCCGCTGCTCATCGTATGCTGCAAACCGGCGATGAATTGCAGATCACGCTGCTGGTGATTGGCGTCGACTATCGGGAGGAGCGTGACCTTTTGCGACTCGAGGGCGTCTCTCTCAACCTGCTCGACTGAATCACGGCGGCTGGACGGAGGGGATCATGGCCACCTATAAGATCCATCCGGGCATCGGCATCGCACGGCTCGGCAACAGCGACACAGAATTCTATATCGCGCCGGAAACGCCGGCTGGTCTGCCGTTGGAATGCGACAGCAACGGCAATCAACGCTTCGGACCAGACGGCACTACGCCCTTGCTTGTCACCACGTTTCGCGACGCGCAGGGTCGCATCAAGCGCCAAGCGGCGCGGTTTCAGGTGTTCGTCTACGACGAGCAATCTCCAGAGGGACGACCGCTCAAGATCGGCGATCGGATCGAAGGGGGCGGCAACAACGGCACGCTGACCGAGATCCACTGGCAGGTCTACATCGCCAACAAAAAGGCGTGCTGGTACGAGTTCGACACTACCGTCGGCGAGCACGGTTACCCGCCGGGACATCCTCGTCGCAACCGCGACGTCACCGACCGCAGTCGGCTGATAATTGACCCCGGCCCGCGTACGGTAACCGGCAACAAGCGCCGCGCGTCGTTCGACCGCATCGGCGAAGGCGGCTACGCCACAACCTTTCCGCCGTCCCCGTTGTCACCCTGTTCGATCGACACCCTAGGCGAGATGATGATGGATGAGGCAGGCCGCTTACTCGTGCTCGGTGGCTACGGATGCTCGGGCTCGGAGAGGAGCGGGCCGGGCGAGCCGCATACCGAGAATTATGCCAACAACGACGGCTGGTACGACGACACATCCGACGGGCCCGTTATGGCGCGGCTCGTGATGTATTCGCAGGAGGTCACGAGAACCCGGTACATCGACGTTGAATATCCCGCCTGGATCATCGTCGGTTATCCGCGCTACGTGCCGCAGGTGCTCGATATGGTGACGATGGACGAGGCGCTGTACGACCTGTTTCTGCGAAATTTGGCGAGTGACACCAGCCTGTACGGACGGCTGGGCAGCTTCGAGAACCCGGAGGATATTGATTTCCATAATGAGGCCCAGCTCCGCCAATGGCGCGCCAGCGGGCGGCTCACTTGGAACACCGAATTCAGGCCCCTGTTCTACCGCGACATTTGGCCGATCCTCTACCGGCCAGACCAGTTTCGCTTCCTCTGCGATATTCTCGCCCAGTCGAACTTCCCCCACGACCAGGAGCAGCGCGGCCTTTTCGATCCTGCCAAGTTGTCGGTTGTGCCCGGTAGCCCGAAGGCAAGGGAGATAGCGGCAACGCAGACCGAGGCCGCGGCGCCGTCGGTTAGAAGGAAGATCGAATTTACCAACCTTTCGCGCTTCACACCCACAGGCCTGGCGACGGTACAGGCCGAGGAGGCGCGGCATGATCCTTATGAGGCACTGCGGCTCTATTTGTTCGGGTTGCTGCGCATGCCGGGTGAGGAAAACGAATTCAAAATCGAGGACGAGGTAAGCAGCCGGTTGCACAATCTACCCCTGATGCCGCTGCTCTGCGGGGACAATCCCCTAACCAACACCGCGCCGTCCAAATTCCTACGGCTCACGGATTACATGCTGTTTATCCTCAAGCAATGGGCCGATGGGCGTTTCATCAACGAAATCGACGAGGGATGGCTCAAGAGCCCGCCCTATACGCCCTACTTGCCCTATCCGAGCATCCCGCCGAAAACAGGACGCGAGCTCGACCGCAGCGTGCTCAGCAACGTCCTTGGCGGCGCATTCTGCCCAGGCGGCGAAGCGACTTGGATCATGCGCAATCCATCGATCTACTGGGAGCCCTACCGATTTAAAGCCGACCGCTCGTTGTCCGATTTCCTCCAGACCGCGGCACAGCAGAATACCGGGACCGGCATCGAGGCTGACTACACGTTCAACGTCGAGAATCCACTGAGCCAAGACAGTGACTTTGTCACTGGTCTGCAGCCCGGCGATATCACCAAATATTCCGCGCTGCCGTGGCAGACCGACTTCAACGAATGCACCACGAATCCCAACGATGTCACTTACGCCGACTGGAACGTCACCTATCCGGATAGCGAGAACGACGCTGATTTACGCAAGGGGACCAAGATATGGACTACCATGTGGTGGCCCGCGCATCGGCCCCTGCAATACGCTGAGGTAAGGACGACGGGCAAGAACGATCCCACTTATGTGTGGACCACCTGGGCGAAAGGCGTGCCGCAGACCGATGCGGGCGACCTCAAAATGGTGACCGAGTGGGCTAAGCTCGGCTTCATTACCCGCAATCCGTTCCTGCCGTCCTCCATCTACGATACGGCGGCAACTGGCGCCGATTACATTTACGTCTCGGTCGAGCCGCAGCAGCGCTAGCAGACCGCAAAAGCACTAGGCGGCCACTGCGAAGGAGCGAGCCATGAGCGACAATCCATTTCTCGGCAATTGGATCTACCGCAGCTTCCTTAACGATCCCGATATCAACAAAAGTTTCAACGATTTGGAATTCGGTGTCGGCACCATCGTCATCGAGGAGGCGCCAATGCAGACCCTAAAGGGCACGATCGGCGGCAGCGGCTGGTCGCTGGTTCTGAAGGGCGCACGCCAATACGGCGACCCGATGCACGCACGGTTCCAAGGAGTAGGCATCGTCAACGGAGAGAAGTGGGTCTACGACTACGAAGGCTATCTCGTGTCACGATGGCCGAACGGCGTGGACCAGATTCCGGCGATTATTGGCTCTGTCGTGCGAACAATCCCGCATTCAGGCAACCAGCCCGGAACGATCTCTCCCGCTGGGGTAGTATGCTCATTCTATGCCGTGTTTGCGGGACCAGCCGCGGTTGGCCCGGAGTGAGCGGTCGGTGGCTAGTTTCGACGTCCTGATCGCCGGCGCCGGACCCGCTGGTTGTGCCACCGCGCTTTCTTTGGCCAATTTCGCTCCGAATCTTCGGGTTGGTTTGGTCGATGGCTCCGCAGCTGGCCATACGGCCATCGGAGAGGTGGTCCCGCCGCCGATCCGACCCGTCCTCGTCCATCTCGGGGTTTGGGACGCTTTCATCGCCGCGGGGCATTGCCCTTCCTATCGCACCGTGGCGGCATGGGGAGATTCTCGGCTTACGAGCAACGAGTTCGTATTCCACGCCCAGCAGGCGGGGTGGCGGCTCGATCGGGCGGTCTTCGATGCCATGCTGGTTGAGGCCGCGATGTCTCGCCGCGCGGTGCACCTCAGAAGTAAGGTTGTCGCACTCACCCATCATGAGTTTGGGTGGCGCGTTTCGCTGTCCGACCGGACTGCACATACGGCGCGGTTTGTGGTGGACGCGACTGGGCGCGCAGCGACGGTGGCGCGCAGGTGTAGCTTTCGGGCCGTAAACCTAGATACTCTGGTTGGCTGTTGCCTCCACACGGCATCACGCAGCGACGGTACCGAAGGACTGATGATTGAGACCTGCGCTGAGGGGTGGTGGTACACAGCAGCAGTCCCCCGTGGCGGCCGTGTGATTGCCTGTATGACCGACGCGGATCGTGTGCGGCCGCTCGGGCTGTTCTGCGGGGAAGGTCTCGAGCGCCTACTTGCCGAAACGAAACACGTACGGCACGTCGTCGACATCAGCCGACCAATCGACCGGCCGACGATCTCTCCGGCGGGCTCCCGCCGGCTTCAAGGCAAGACGACGCTGCCCCTCTTGTGCGTCGGCGACGCCGCCATGTGCTACGATCCGGTGTCCGGTCAGGGTATCATCAAGGCCTTAAGATCAGGCATCTTTGCCTCTTATGCCATCGGCGACTTCCTGCGAAACGGTGACGTGCGCGGGCTCTCGCGCTACGACCTGATGCTGAGTTGCGAATTCGCCGCCTACCGGGAAGTGCTGCGCGACTACTACGCTCAGGAAAAGCGCTGGCCAAACCAGCCATTCTGGTGCCGCCGGACCGCAGCCGCCGCAACGTCGTGCGAGGAGACAGTTGAGCGTTTTTAGTGGTGCTCGAGAACCGCAGAAAGAATAGGTTGTAACATCAGCCGCGATTAGAGCCAGATTGCAAGGCCCTCGGCAGAAACCGGCACGGAATGCCGAAGAAATCTTGACGAGTTCGCCTCAATTGGCGCCCTGATAGGCGAGACTTGGTCACTCGATTGACGGGGGCGGTACTTTCTGCTCGACGAGCACAGCAGGCCGTGCTGGACGGTCGGCGGGATCTGCCCCCGCGTTATGACACCCACCAGAGGTCGCGAATGACCGACTTGGAGCAAGGACAGAAGGTGGAGCAGGTCCACCTCGGAATCCTCTTCACCGCGTTCCTTACAATCTCGCTCTGCGGTGTCGGTGGCGGCAGTGGAATTATTTGGGCGCGCCGCATAACGGTCGAGACCCGCCGCTGGGTCACTGACGAGGAATTTTCTGATATCGTCAGCCTTTGCCAATTCATGCCCGGGCCGAACATTATCGGGATAGCGGTGTGCGTCGGCGCGAAGCTGCGGGGCGCGATCGGGGCAATCGCTTCTATATGTGGTTTTCTTGTAATTCCTTGGACAGTAGGCCTCGCGCTCGGCCTTTTATACCTTCAATACGCTAACCTGACCGCCGTCCGAAATATCGTCGGCGGGATTGCCACATCGGCAGCCGGGCTTCTTATCGCGACGGGCACAAGGCTCTTGAAGCCGTACCATCACCGACCGGCGGCCTTGCTCTTTGCTGTGCTCGCCTTTATTTTGATCACCGTAGGCAAGCTGCCGCTCTTTGCGGTTTTATTTTCTGTTGTGCCGATTAGCATTCTCGTCGCCGGCATCGAAAACACGAGGGCCCGATGACCGGCCCTTCCGCACCCCTGGCACTAACGGTGCATCTCGCCTGGGTTTCGTCGATCAGCTTTGGCGGCTTCCCAACGGTCCTGCCGGATGTGCGCAATTTCGTCGTCGGCACAAATCGGTGGATGACAAATCAAGAGTTTGCGAACCTTTTCGCGATGGCGCAGTCAATCCCCGGGCCAAATATGATCCTGATGATGAGTTTCGTCGGCTGGAAAGTGTGGGGATTTCCAGGAGCCCTAGCGAGCGCGTTCGCCACCTTCGGCCCCCCCTGTGCGATGTATTTCGCTGCCTACCGGTTGTGGGACCGCTTCCGCGCCGCTCCATGGCAACAGGTCGTCCGGCTGGGCCTGGCGCCAGTAGTTATGGGGTTGGTCATCGCTAGCGGAACTGTGATGGCGCATACTGCAGATAATAGTTGGCAAGCCGTCGCCGTCACTATTGCCACGGCCGCGATCACGTTGGCGACGCGGTTCAATCCCATGTGGATGCTGCTAGCTGGCGGAATTCTAGGCGGCCTCGGCCTCCTTTAAATGAGGTTGCGGCGCGGATGATGATGGTCCGACAATTTCCGCAGTTCACCGCGCTAATTTTTCCGAGCGTGATCGCACGCCCTGACCGGAACGTGGGCTGCTGATCAGCAGGTTTCTGTTCCCGGCGATGGCGGGCGGCCTGGCGACAGCGGTGGCGGCGGCCTCTGCCCCCTGTCCGATTACTGCCTTTTCGCCGACCAGCGCCGCCCGTCGATTTTTTGGGTAAGTTTCACGCAGTGACCCTTGATCGACGGGTCCGTTATAACGCTGGTTTAATTGTCTTGGATTCAGCTGAGCAAACAATCGAGTTCCCTATTTCCGCTTTTGGCACCGAGCGTGACTGTTCGGGCGCACACGACATTTCCGGAGCTGAGGGCAGACCGGCCGTACCATAGACCACGCGACGACGGCCGCCCTTGACCCGATTCGGACATCGGCATTGCGCGCATCAGGGAGGCTCGATCTCGCCGCTAATGATCTTTACCACCAGCGATGCTTCCGCGAACTCAATGGCCGCCATCACAAAGGTGACGCTGACAAGATTTTCCCTCTGACGATCGAGCTCGATTGACAACTTCTGCGGCGTGAAACCCACGCGGCGTAATAGAAAATGACCGCAGTATTTTTCGTCATGCATTCGATGTAGCACCGATTGTCATCTGGATCTTCGAATTGCCGTTGGATCAAGAGATGAGGGCTGTCAGGGTCATCCGTATCTTGCTCGGCTTCGAACGTGGCTTGGTAGTAGTCGCCATCGCCGAAGACAGAAGTGGATACGTAGTTGGCATGAAAGTTCATGATTCCTCTCAACTACACAGCCGATTCAAGAAAGCTTATTGCGATCCCGGTTGATTTGAAACTTTGAAACCGCGTTACCGAGATTCCGACGTGGCACACATTGCGGCGAACAGCACGTAGCTTTTCTGGTTGTAGAGGTTGACTGGAAGACTGGAAGCCCTCGGCGGAAAGCCTTCAGCCCATCTCCACCCGAAGCTGCCCATCGCGACGACTGCGGCGAACGGCCGAGATGGGTGTGGATTCCGGCCCTTCAGGTGGTGATCAGCCAACGGCGGGGTTGCGCCGAAAGCGGTCCCTCCAGCCAATCCGCGGGTCCTAGCGGCACAGGCGTGAGTTTGTCAGGGATCGACCTTAAGGTCGGTACGTTCGCCAAGCGCATAACTCGCCGCCGCTTTAGGCGTGAGCGATCGATCGAAGTGGCTCCGGACTCGGGCAGCAGTCAAAGCCCGAGCTGACGTGGGACGAGATGACGAGATAGCGAGGCCGGTCCTTTCGGGTGGGGTCGGCTCGGTGGCCAATAACGAACGCCGCGGAGGGCACGATTGGCTCGCCGGAGCCAATTGAATCTAATGGTTTAGCGCAGAGAGAAGGGTTTGCGCCTCGGTGAGTTCGGGGAATTGTCGGGTCGGCGGGAAACCCTCGACCGCCGGCGCCAGCACGGCGTGCGCATCGGCGTCGCGATTGGCCGCGCGATAGAGCTTCGCCAGAGACAGCGCGGCGCGCAGTTCGAAGCTCCGCGCTTTTTGCGACTGCGCGATCGCGATCGCGGCCTGTAAAGACTGCTCGGCCGCCGCGGTACTGGTCGGGTCGCGCTTCAGCAGGATCTCGGCGCGGATGCGGTGTATCTCCGCTTCGTACCAGCGCTGCTCGTGCGCTCTGTTCGGCGAGCGCGTCGTCCAGGCGCCGGAGCCCGGCATCAGTCTCGCCGGCACTCGCTTCGGCTTCGGCCAGGCCGCTTCGAGACCGGGCAAGAGCCAAATCCGACCTTGCTCCCGTTGGATGGCGATGCCGCGTCGCATCTCGGCGAAGTCTCGACTCTTCGGCGCCGTCGGACCACTTTGCCCAGCCCTGAAAAAATACCGCGAAGCCTACCCAATGGCTGGGAGATCGTATCGAGAGACGATATCGGCCAACGCCTGGCCGTAGGTCGCGACTGCTTCGGGGTTGCACCGAAAAGCCCCAGCAACGCCGCGAATACGAGCGCATGACCCATCGTCGGAGCATGCGCTGCCGACTCGGCGTCGGCGAGGGCGCGGTCGGCAAGCCGCAAAGCCTCATCGATTCGACCGAGCACCCATAGTGTGAGGGCGTCAAATCTTCCGCCGCGGCGCGGGGATCCTGACCGAACCGGTTGGCGAAATCGCCATGCCGCGCCTGGTCGTAGAGTTCGATGGTCTTCTGAAAATGCTCATGGGCGCCGGCAAAGTCGCCGAAATAAAAGCAGGTGACGCCGGAAATGCGGTGCGCGATCAAAGTCTCGGGGCAATTCGGCCGGGCCGTGGCCTCGCGCAGGAAAAGCTCGGCCATTTCGCGCACCGGTGCGGGTTCGCAGCGGGTCAGATGCCCCGCCCAAAGACCGTAATAGGCGGAGAACCGTTCCGAGGCGTCTTCCACCCGGCTCGCCAATTCGCGGGCGCGCGCAAAGGCCGCGCTCGTTTCCGGCGCCTGATGTCCCTTGGCCCAGATCAGCGCATTGCCGAGGCTTGTCTGTAATTGCAGCCGGTTGCTGCCCGGCGCGGCGCTCGGCGCCGTCGCGGCGAGTTTGTCGGCCAATTCGATCGCCTTGCCGAGATGGGCGGCGGCCTCCTTGAATGCCGAGCGGCGCAAGGCCTGGTCGCCGGCCTTGCCCCACCATTCGATCGCCGGCTCGTCGAGCCCGGCCTGGGTCAGATGATGGGCGACGAGTTCCGGCTCGGCCGCTGCGACCGCCGGGAACTCTCCGCGCAAGACATCGGCGATCTGCCGGTGCAGGATCTGCCGCCGGCTCTTGAGCAGGGTTTCGTAGGCGGTGTCCTGGACCAGCGCATGCTTGAAGGTGTAGCGCGCATCGGGCGGCGCGCCCGAGCGGAACAGCAATTCCGCCTCTTCGAGCTGCGCCAATGCCGCGCGCAACGCCGGCTCGTCGCGGCCGGCGACCGCGCGCAACAGCGGGTAGGAGAATTCGCGGCCGATCGCGGCGCCGATCTGTGCGATCTCCTTGACCGGCGCCAGCCGATCGAGACGCGCCGCCAATGAATCCTGCAACGTCGCCGGAATGGCGAAGGGCGGCAATGGCCCGTCGAGGCGCCAGCCCTGCGGCCCCGCGACGAGCAGGCCCCCTTCGAGCACCGCCTTGGTCAATTCCTCGACAAAGAGCGGCACCCCGTCGGTCTTGGCGACGATCTGCGCCGTCACCTCGGGCGGCAGCGGCCGGCCGGCGACATGCTCGGCCAGGGTCTCGACCTCGGCGGGTGCCAGGCGGTCGAGCGCGATGCTGGTGACGTGCGAGAGGCCGGTCCAGGGCGCCTCGTATTCCGGCCGGAAGGTGATCAGCACCAATACCGGCAAGGCGCGGACGCGCTCGACCGTCAGATCGAGCACTTCGAGCGAGGTCGCATCGGCCCAGTGGACGTCCTCGAACAGCATCAATACCGGCTTCTGCCGCGCCAGTGCTTCGAGCTGGTCGAGCAAGGCCGCCAGGGTCAGCCGCCGCTGCTGCGCCGCGCTCAGTGCGAGCGGCGGATAGCGCTCGCCGGTCGGGATCGACAGCAGGGAAGCGAAGAGCGGTGCCGTTTCCGCGATGCGCGCCGGCGCCAATATGGCTTCGAGCTTGTCGAGCTGCGTCTCGGCCGGGTCCTCGGCGGCGAGGCGGGCGGCGCGCCCCAGCTGCACGACAAAAGGGTGCAAGACGCTGTCGCGGTGATAGGGCGAGCATTGATAGCGCAGCCGCGTGTGCGGCTCGTTCGCGACCTCGGCAGCGAGCTGAGCGGCGAGCCGCGACTTGCCGATGCCGGCCTCGCCCGAGAGCAAGACGATCTGGCCGGCACCGGCCCAGGCCTCGCGCAGGCGATCGCGCAACAGGGCGCTCTCCGCCGCCCGGCCGACGAGGTCGGTGAGCCCGCGGCGCGCCGCCTCGAAGCGGCTCTCCGTCACGGCGACGCCTTCGACCGCGAAGGCCTCGACCGGCTCGGCGAAGCCCTTCACCGTCTGCGCGGCCGAGGTCGCGCAGCCGGAACAGGTCGCCGATCAGGCGGCGGGTGGCGCCGGCGAGGACGATCTGCCCGGGTTCCGCCAGAGCCTGCAGGCGCGCCGCGAGGTTGGGGGTCTCGCCGACCACCGCCTGCTCCTGCGCCGAGCCCTCGCCGACCATATCGCCGACGACGACTAGCCCGGTGGCGATGCCGATGCGGACGGCGAGCCGCTCCGTTCCACGGGTCTCCAGGCTGCGTCACCGCCGCTGCTATTTCCAGCCCGGCCCGCACCGCCCGCTCGGCGTCGTCCTCATGCGCCCGCGGATAGCCGAAATAGGCCAGCACCCCGTCGCCCATGAATTTGGCGACAAAGCCGTCGTAGCGCGCGACGACGCCGGAAACGGCGTTCTGATAGGCGCGGATCTCCTCGCGCAATTCCTCGGGGTCGAACCGCGCCGACAAGGCCGTCGAGCCGACGAGATCGCAGAACATCACCGTCAGCTGCCGCCGCTCGGCGGCGTCGTGCGGCTTCGCACCGGTCGATGCGGAGGGCGCCGCCGATGTCTCGGCGGCGGCCAAACCGGAGATGGCTCTGAGGAGACGCTTGCGGTGCCCGAGCGGCACACCGAGCTTCTCGAGATCGACGTCCGTCAGCTCCGGCAGGATATCGGCGTCGATTTCACTCGCGCGAAAGAGCGCCTCGTACTGTCCGAGGCCGAGACTTCTGAGCCAACCCCCGACATCCATGGCCGCACTCCACGGGCCCGAACGGATCATCCTTCGGTTGAAGCGCGCTGTCCAGAGCCGGGCGGTTGAAGAACCGGGTTGGGTCAAGATGACCCGGCGTGGGCGGAGCGAAGTCGCGCTGATAGGGGTAGCCTGAGGCCATGGCGAATTTGACGCGACGTACGCTGGTGCGAACCAGCGCCCCGATCTTCAAGAGCTTCAGGCGGATCATGCCGCAGGTCGCTTTGGCGAATTGGGTGTGCTGCAGAGCCAGGCGGCGCAGCGCGCAGAGCAGCACATAAGCCATCGAGGCAAACCACAGCCGCAGCTGGTTGGCGCGCATTGTCGCCGCCGAGGTGCGGTCGGCAAACAGATCGAGCTGGCATTCCCCCGCTTTCGGAGAGGCTCTTGATGCGGTTTTCCATATCGCCGCGGGCACAATAGGTCTCCTCATAAAGCGGTTGCGGCGCGGCCTCCTCGGGGCTCAGCGAGGTGACGACAAAGCGCGGGTTGGCGGCGCCCGCGGTCCATTCCGCCCCCTTTGAGGGGAGGCTTGCCAATGACGCGGCGCTGGCGGCTCCAGCTGTCGCGCGTCGACCAGGAGAACGCCTTGAAGCGGCGCGCCGGCTTTTCGGTGAGTTTGCTCTCCTCTTCGGCGGCGGTGAGCTCAGATGCAATCTCGGCGACGAGACGCTCGTTCTTGGCCAGGCCAAACAGAAATCGAAGCCATTGGCTCGCACCAGTTCATCAGCGCCTCGCGGGCAAACCCCGCATCGGCGCGCAGCACGACGCGCACCTCAGGCCAGCGGGCGCGGATCTGCGCGACGATGCGCGCCACCTCCTCGACTGCGCCCGCCGCGGCGTCGATGTTGGCGCACCGCTGTTTGGCCGCCAGCAGATGCGTCCCGCAGAAAATATACAGCGGCAGATAGCAATAGCAGTCGTAGTAGCCGTGAAAGAAGCGCCCCTCTTGGTGCCCGTGCAGTGGATCGTCGGTGGCGTCGAGGTCGAGAAAGATCCGCTGCGGCGGCAGCTGGTGCGCTTCCAGGAACAGATCGACAAACAACGCCTCGATCTTGGCCCCGTCCCAGGCGATCCGGTGATAGCGGGTCAGCTCCGGACCGCCCCGTTCCAGTCGGTTGAGCGTCGATTTGCCGGCCAGCGGCGCACAATCCTTGCGGCGCGCCGCCAGCTTGCCGGCGAGCACCGCCAATGCCGGGTCGTGGCGCAGCTCGTCATGATCGACCACATCTTCATAGCCCGGTGCCAGCGCAAAAACCCGCTGCCCGACCAATGTCCTGACGGTGTGCTCAATCAGTTCCGGCGCGCGGCTGTCGGCAAAACACTCGGCAAACCGATCGACCAGCCGGACCGCCCGGTCCCTCGCTCCCAGCAGCAACCCTCCAGCATCCGAGGTCATCTTGCCGCCGGCAAATCCTGCCACCACCGCGCGCCCCGCGGACGGGTGCAAATCCAAATCGATCCGCGCTACACTCTGTCGGCATCGGGTCTCCCCCTGGCCCTGAGACAAACCGTTGGTGCAACACGATTTTCTCAGATCCAGGAGCCCGATGCACCTACCCCGTTTGAGAAATCCGGGCTAGTCTCTGCGAAGACTCTGCCTCATGCGGGCGCCGATCAACGCGGCTGCGGGGGCGTAACCGGGGTCGATCGCCAGCGCCCGCTTCAGCAACGCGATCGCCTCGCGCACGCTCTCATCGGTGTGTTGGTCGCGTAACGCGAGCGCGCGCAGATATAGGTCATATGCATCAAGGCTTCCGGTTGGCTTGCGGATTGCTCGCTCGATCTCGGATTGACGCAGCTTGGGCTCGCGATCATATCGGAATGGCCGCTTCCTGGTCGACCCGATCATCCGCAGGCGCGGTCACGATGGTCGGGAATGGGTCGACTTAACGGCCCGCGTCCTTTAAACCTCGGCCTCTGCTGTCGATCGGACCTTCTACCGTTTGCGAGGCCCCTGCCCCACCCTGCCGCTGTATTCTCGAAAAAATCTGTTATCAAAAATAAAGGCCCCGGGCTGAGGGGTCGGGATCGATCTAACCGCGGAACGAAATTCCGCGTCGTCAATGCAGCGGTCCAGGCGGCGTCATGTGTGGCTCACCGCTTCGGTGATGCGGCGCCATGTTGCCTGGCCGTTGTAATCGTCCTGCGCAGCCAGTTCATCAGCGCGTACGGCGCTTTGCTCGATGGCCTTGTCGCCATACTGCTTGAGCGTCAGGTAACCCTTTCGTCAGGCGCTACTGGCTGATTGCGTGCGATTGACGATACCATGAAGCTCATCGGCATGATGGCAACAAGGCGTCGATGACCGGCTATCCGAGCGATCTCGTCGGCTATGCCGACCAGCCGCCGGACCCGCGTTGGCCCGGTGGGGCGCGCCTCGCCCTCAATTTCGTCGTCAACTATGAGGGGGGTGGCGAGCGCAGCGTGCTGCACGGCGACAAGGTCGCCGAGACGCGCCTGACCGACCTTCTCATGCCGGCCCCACTCCAGGGCGCGTCGCTTTGGGCGCGGGTCTCGAGTCCGTGGCAGGCGGAACAGCCTGCGCGAGGAAAACGGCTACTGCTGAAATCACGGCCCAAATAATTTCTGTCCCGGTCAGGGCGTTCAAAGATTATGACGGCGGAGGATTCGTCGGGTAGCTGGCCGCGGATTGCAGGGTTATAGTCCACGGCAGAAACACTAGGTTGTAGGCGTACGACGCAGACACTTGCTCCAAGCCGCCGGCCTGACTGACCCTGAACGCCGAGGCTGGTGCGCTACTCTGTGTTGCCGCGAAGGCGGCCGTGCTGGCGGCGTCTGGGCAGACTCCGGGGACGGCTAAAGCGCCACATTTTGCTGCGCTTTCCGTCGCGAAGTTAAGCCGGGTGGCCGCCAGCATCCCAAGGCCAAGGTCCAGCCCACCGATGATTACAGTCAGCATGACCGGGAGCACAATTGCGGCCTCGACCAAGACCGATCCGTCGTCATTTCTCATGCAATCTCCCCGCCGCGAGGGATCCTGCGGGAGATAACGCGAACCACGCCGGTAACGTCAAGACTGGAGGTCGATCGCGACCTCCTCCGCCGTCCCCATGCGTTTCATTGGGACTAACTGCAGACGCTGCTGGTTCTGTTCGGGAGTACGGACTTTTGGCATCTCGGTGTCGATCGGACCAGGGTGCACCGAGGTCACTCGGAGTTTGTGCGGTGCGAGATCAAAGGCGCGCACCTCGTCCCTCCCAAAAATCTGTGCCGGAGTTCGCACGGACTCTCCGGTGGAGGAGGCAGTCCGCTGCGAACCCGTCTCTGAAATGCAGCTCCGGAGACTTGGGAAATTCAAAGCCCTGATTCCGATCGGTTTCTGGATCATTCCGGGATCGTAAAAACGCCTATCTCGGCTGAAATGCGCCGGAAAACGCATTTCTCTGGTCCTGGCGGTCCGCGCCGCCAGCGGCTTTAAGCACTTGTTATGATTGAACCTCTTTCGCCATCGGCATTGAGGACGTAGGCAATTTACCGTCTATAAAAGGCGCGGCATGACGACACCAGACCCGCGATCTGGCTAAAAATCCTATTCCGTTCAGCTACTTAAGAAGCGTGAGGGACATCGTCCTATTTACCGTGATGTCCAGGGTCTTGTCCACTAAATCATCCGCCGGATTCTGCTGCGCGGTGTGAGTTAGAGAGCCTAAGCCCATGACCATCGATGATCTGACGAAACAAATCGAGGAAACCGAGCGCCTCATAACGGTATATCGCAATGCCAATGAGGTGATCGTCGGCACCCAGGATCAAATCTATAGTAGGAGGGGCCTTATAAACCAAACAACCGTCACGGCCGCCGAGATCGGCGACCAAATCGTCAATATCCTCGAGCGCCGGCTTACGGCGATGCGGACAGACCTTCAAAAACTCAGGGTCGAATACCAACGAGCAAGCCGGTGATCGCGACGCTCAAGCGGCCTTTGCGCCACACGCCGGCTCCCAGAGCCGCGGCCTCGCATTCCGCGGGTCACAATGATGATATCGTCGCGGCCAGGGGGACGATCGGCACGGGAAGCCGTTTCGGCCCGGGCTTAGCGACTACGTTCCGTAGTGAGGAAACTTATCGTGAAAGACTGGCCGGCGGTGGTGCCCTCGTCGCCTGAGCAGCAGATCGAGCCTGAACGGATCCGGGGGGCCCAAGAGGCGGTCGCGCGGGGCAACGCACTGCCACACGATATCGGCTCGGCCGGCATTCTCATCCTCGCGGTGCTCGCCATCGTCTACACCCTGTACTTCGGCAAGGAGATCTTACTCCCGATCGCGCTTGCGCTCGTGCTCAAGCTGCTATTGCAACCTGCGATGCGCTTGCTACACGAGCGGCTTCGGCTCCCCGGAGCACTCGCGGCTCTCCTGCTCATTATCGCAGTCTTCGGTGCGATCGCGGCCGTCGGTTTCACCATCTCGGTCCCCGCATCCGGCTGGATTCAAAAGGCCCCTGAGAGCCTGCCGCTGCTGAAAGAGAAGCTGGCGATACTACGGCAGCCTCTCGACTACCTGCAGAACGGGCTGAAGGAGCTTGAGAACCTAACGGGTACGACTGGTGGAGCGGAGGTTGCCGGGCAAACCGTGACCGTGAAGCAAGGGAGCGGGCTCGCGGGTTCCCTCGCTACAGGCACCGCGACGACGCTCTCCCGCAGCTTCACAACCATGATCATCCTGTTTTTCCTTCTGGCCTCGGGAGACCGTTTGCTGCGCGGTTTCGTCGAGGTGCTGCCTCGCTTCAAGGACAAACGCACAGCTGTGGAGATTGCCAGCGAGATTGAGGAAAACATCAGCGGGTACCTGCTCACGATCACGATGATGAACGCCCTGGTCGGCGTCGCTACCGGGATTGCGATGAAGCTTTGCGGCCTCGGCGACCCGATACTCTGGGGCGCAATGGCATTCCTGCTGAACTACATCCCCATCCTCGGGCCGATGACCGGCGTGGTGATCTTCTTTCTGGTCGGCATCGTGACCTTCGACTGGCCCTGGTATGCTTTTGTGCCGGCCGGCATCTATCTCCTGATCCATATCGCCGAGGGCGAGACGATCACGCCGATGCTGCTGGCCAAACGCTTCACCTTGAACCCGGTGCTGGTGATCATCTCCTTGTTCTTTTGGCACACAAGTTGGGGCATCCCCGGCGCGCTCCTTGCCGTGCCTCTCCTGGCGATCTTCAAGATTGTCGCGGACCGTATCGAGCCGCTGAAGCCCATCGGGCACATCATTGGCTCATGAGGGAGCCGAACGGCCGGGAATCTAGCCTATTCCTTGCGATGACCACGCCTGACCGACCCGAACTTCCACTCTTGATTAAAGCTGTTTCGAAGGTGCGGTTTTGGATCCTCGTCCTGATTTCAAACGAACGGCCTCGGACGGGACCGGCTCAACTTCGCCCGCCGTAGTGGCGCAGCATTCGTTGGGCTGTTAGCAGAAGCTTCGATCGCGCCGACGACTTGCTGGGGCACGGCATGATGGACCATGTGTCCGACACCCGGAACCAGGCGCAGCGCGCTCTGCGCAATGTCTTGATGGAGCCGGACAGCTTGTTTGCGATGATTGACGACGCGATCCTCCGTGCCGGCCATGATCACTACGGGCAGGCGCAGTTCCCGATAGCGGCGCCGCATGGCCGCTACTGCCGAA